>JNLK01000001.1:0-1815000 GCA_000703065.1 Lachnospiraceae bacterium AC2029
CCGCCGTTTACAACCTTGCCTTCTCCGCCTTCGGATACAAGCGCACCTTCCAGTACCTTCACGGTCAATGTTACGGATCCTGCCTGTCCTGCAGGAACATCTTCGAGATTCCAGGTTACAACTCCGTTCGACTCTGTTCCCGGATCGGAAGCATCCACGAACTCTACGTTTGCATCCAACTTATCAGAAATAACAACATCAGCTGCTGTGTTCCTGTAGTTCTTGTAAGAAATCTCATAAGTGATCTCATCACCAACCTTTACAGCGCCCAGAAGTCCTGTTCCCTGATAAGGTGTAACCTCCTGCTTCACCGGTTCATCCGGTACAGGGTTCTCTACAGTGTTCAGTTTAACCTCGGCATCGTTACCAACCTTAACGCTCGCGGTATCTCCGCCGTTTACTACCTTGCCTTCTCCGCCTTCGGATATAAGTGCACCCTCCAGTACCTTCACGGTTACTGTCACGGTTCCGGATTCTCCGGCCGGTACATTGGTGAGATTCCAGGTTACTACTCCGTTTGCCTCTGCACCCGGACGGGATGCATCTACGAACTCTACGTTTGCATCCAGCTTGTCGGAAATGACAACATCGGCCGCTGTGTTCTTGTAGTTCTTGTAGGAGATCGAATAAGTGATCTCATCGCCGACCTTTACGGGCCCAAGGACACCGGTTCCCTGCTGAGGTGTAACTTCCTGCTTCACCGGATCATCCGGTACAGGATTCTCTACAATATCCAGTTTATATTCGGCATCGTTACCTACCTTCACGGTTGCGGTATCTCCGCCGTTCACTACCTTGCCCGGGCCGCTCTGGGATTCCAGCGCACCTTTCAGTACCTTCACGGTTACTGTTACGGTTCCCGGTTCCCCGGCCGGTACATCGGTAAGTGTCCAGGTCACAACTCTGTCATTAACATCGTAAGATCCGCCACCGGTTACACTGTCAAATGAAACGTTATCATCCAGCTTATCCTTGATCACGATAGTTGCCGCTTCATTCTTGTAGTTCTTATAAGAAATCGCATATGTGATCAGGTCTCCGACCTTTACAGGTCCCAGAACTCCGGTTCCCTGATAAGGATCCGTTTCCATCTTCTCCGGCTCATCCGGTACGGGATTCTTTACTGTATTCAGCGCGTACTCTTTGTCATTACCTACCTTAACTGTGGAAGTATCCCCGCCGTTTACGACCATTCTGTCCTGAGTTGTCTTTGCGCTTTCCAGTACCTTTACGGTCAGCGAAACGGTTCCGGCCTCTCCTGCCGGTACATCGGCAAGCGTCCAGGTTACTACCCCATTCGCCAAAGTACCCGGGTTGGATGCACTGACAAACTCTACATTCGGATCCAGGGTATCCTTGATGACAACATTTGCTGCTTCTGCCTTGTAGTTCTTGTAGCTGATCTGGTAGGTGATCTCATCCCCTACCTTGACCGCACCAAGTGTACCTGTACCCTGATACGGGGCAGTTTCACTCTTGGAAGGATTCTCAGGCACGGGGTTCTCTACCGTATTCAGGGTGAACTCATGGTCGTTACCAACCTTAACCATTGTGGTGTCTCCACCGTTCACAACCTTGCCGGTTTTTTGCTGCGTTCCGAGCGCACTTTCCAGCACCTTTACCGTAAGGGATACTTTCCCTTCTTCTCCCGCCGGCACATCGATAATCGTCCAGGTTACTACTCCATTTGCCAAAGTACCCGGGTTGGATGCGCTGACAAACTCTACATTCGGATCCAGGGTATCCTTGATGACAACATTTGCTGCTTCTGTCTTGTAGTTCTTGTAGCTGATCTCGTAGGTGATCTCGTCCCCTACCTTGACCGCACCAAGAACACCTGTACCCTCATACGGAGCCGTTTCCTTCTTGGCAGGTACCTCCGGTACGGGATTTGTTATTGTATTCAGTGTCTGCTCAGGGTCATTACCAACCTTGACCTTTGCTGTATCTCCACCATTAACCACCTCGCCGAGACCGCCTTTAGACGTAAGCGCTCCCTCAAGGACCTTTACTTTAAGTTCCACTGTACCTTCCGTGTATGGTGGTACATCCTCAATAAGCCATGTAACCTTCCCGCCATTCGTGTCACCCGCAGCAGGCTCTGTGTATGCACCGTTCGAGGTGGATTCCACATACTCTACATTTCCATCCAGGACATCCTCGATCGCAACATCGGCTTTCTGATCTTTATAGTTCTTATACTTGATCCTGTAGGTGATCTCATCACCGACTTTGACGCCCCCAAGAACTCCCTTTCCTTCATAGGGTGCAACTTCCGTTTTTTCAGGTACCGGTTTTTCGTATACATTATACGCGTCAAATTCCAGGAAACGGTTAAACGGCCTTTTTCCCTTTTCATCCGGTTCTCCGTAACTTCCAAGGACTTCCGGAATACTTGCAAACTCCGAATCATCTATGGTATACATGTCGCTCACATGCTTCTTACCTTCATCTCCGTTTTGTCTCCAAGCATACTCCGTCTCAAAATATGTCCCCTTATATACCCATATCTGCCCGTTCTTATCCGTGATCTGATTGGGAATTGTTGATTTATCTTCAGTTATATAGATCATTCCCTGCTCAGCCTGATGAGCATGCTCAAGTCCCACACCGGTGTTCTTATCAACCGCTATGGCAACATCATCTGTCAGTACATACCCATCATAGTTTGCCGGGGTATCGTATTCCCCTACATCAAGATCCTTTACATCATCCGCAGACCCACCGGCATTCTGATAAATATCAAACTTAAACTGCGGGAGGTCATCCGCCATTTGGATAGCCTGTCCCTTATCATCTACTATATTTTTTTTGATCTCAATTGCAACAGGATCCAGAACCACGGTTGATTCTCCCAACAATTTGAAATCCATGCCGCTTCCGCCGTTATTCCAGATCTCTCCCTGTTTCCATTCGTTATAAAATTTATCCGTGCCCCAGAAGTCAGGCTGGATCGGAGGGCATTCATTTCCAGGTTTGATCACTTCATCCCCGTTCTTTACCATTTCATCCCAATAACCAAAATCAGCAGTGATCGTAACATCACCTTCAATGACCAGTTCTTTTCCTTTTGAATCATACAACTGGCCATACTGAGGATGTACATACTTGAATTCGACATTGGGCTGTGTCGCCGTCACTTCATAGCGAACCTGATTATTCGGATCGATCCTCTGTGCCCAGACCTGCTTATACTCCTCTGTCGGACCATTATCATACTGTCCGCCTATATACTTTTCACCGTCAAATCTCGGAAGAATAGCAACCTTATAGATTCCTTCTATTCTGACCTGTGCGGTACTGATACCGGTTTCCGAATTTGCGGAAAAACCGGAAACGTAATAAGCATCATCAATATACTGGCCTCGATACTTGGCTTTTATTACTGCCTGTTTTAAATGCTCCGCATCGACGCCGACTCTCTTCTTAACCTTGATATTTTTTTCTTCTGTTGTGCTGTTCTTATCAATAGTAAAGAGTTTATTCCCGTCCTTGTCGTAATATGATCCATAGGCCAGGGGTATGTATGTTTCAACATCATCCTCAATAGAGATATCGATATGATTCACTATATGAAGTCTGTTATACTCCCAGGGATATGCATCTGAAGGAATGCTATTTGTCTTTGCAAGATAAAAATCCACTCCCGTAACAGCTTCATCAGACAAAGCGCAATCACCGATGATCTTCCCATCAGCTACGCCGATATACTTATCGCCGTCCGTCAGTTTTATCCGGGTTCCGTCAAACGTAACAGAACATTCACCCACAGGGCTGACAAGCTGCGTCTTTCCGCCGACTACGACATCATGCCCCTCTTCATCTTTTTTCGGTACTTCCGGAGTAATACCCTTGGGATCATTCGGATTGATATAACTATATGCGTACGTGGTAGCCTGCTTATCGTCACCAAAATCATATCCCTCAGAAACATGTCTGAGATATGATTTAGTATCAATCTTCAGATACGTCCAAAGCATAACAGCTTCTGAGTCTACTACATCAATACTTCCGTCACCCTTTGTTGTATACGATTTCACCGGTGCTAAAGAACCATCTCTCTGCACCAGATATACATCATCTCCAACCTTCGCAACAAGAGCGTAAGGTAAACCACCATCTCTGTCAGGAACAGACGGTGCCGTTGTATAAACCGTCGCCGTTACAGAGAAGCTCTCCTGCTCGTAGACGATCTCGGTCGCATCGGAATTGACCTCGACGTCTTCGATCACTTCTGTTCCTTCCTCCGCAAAATGGACAACGGAAAGCTCAGCCCCCTCGGGAATCTCGGGTGCCTCATCATATTCGATCTTCACTTCAACCGGGGCTTTCGGTTCGATCTTCTCTCCGAACCGGATGATATCGATATCAAAGAAACGTGCAAATGTGATCTCTTCCGAATCACCCTTTTTAAGAGCTTTCTCTGTTTCCTTAAGGTAGGAAGCATAGTCATCCGTATCCGGAAGAAGCTCCTTGATAAAGAGACCCAGTTCCTCCTTCGGATAAGGAAGGCTCTCATAAGGAGCAGTGATCGTCACCGTACATTTGCTGTCCTTGACATGTGTAGAAAGAACAACGTCGGAATTGACAGCCTTCTGCTCTTCAGCGTCTGCAGCCACGTCGTTTGATCCTACAGAATCGGATTCTTCAACGTCAGCTCCGGCCGGGGCCTCACTCACGTCAGTTGAAACGGTAGTTCCGGCATTCTCAGCCTTCCTTCCGTCTCCGTCATTTGACACCTCCACATCCGAAGATGTCTCACTCTCTGAGGGATCTGCCTCTCCTGCATCGATAGCCGATGCATCCTCTTCACTGTTCGTTAAAGCAGCATCCTCCATGGAATCTGCCGTAACCTTATCATCATTCACGGCATTCTCCGATAGTTGTGATCCATCGGTATCAGCAGTATCTGCACTTTCAGCAGACAGTGATACCTCTTCACTTGCCGGTTCTGACATATCCGTATCCGCAACCGTCCCACCGTCTCCCGCGGCTTCAACCGACGCGAAAATAGCTTCCGGTTTGGTGTAGGATACGATCAAAGCCAGAACAAGCAAGAAAGCGATCAGCTTCTTTTTCATAGTTCTTCGTTCTCTCATTCCTCTCTTCCTCCACTTTTTTTTAATGCGAACACTCACCTTACTTGAACGCATCACTTTTATTTTACACAATTTCCGCCATTATATCAAATAATTCTTCTTAATTTTTACAATCATAGCTTATGAACATGAAAACCGATCATCCCTCAGTGATCCGTCATATAGTATCCGGCACATGTCCGGACGAGTTTATGCACCGGTTTCATATTCCAGCACACTTCCTTCTCTGGTTTTTCGGACGCGGATCTGCTGGGGAATATTCTCCATCAGTTCTTCCCTGTGACTGATCACACCGACGAGTTTATTTGCTCCCGAGAGTCCCACCAAAATGTCCATGGCACTTTCGATGGATTTACGATCCAGGGTTCCGAAGCCTTCATCCACAAAGAGCGCATCCATCTGAACGCCGCCCTGGTTCATGGATACGGTATCCGAAAGACCCAATGCCAGAGACAGGGACGCCTTGAAGCTTTCTCCACCGGAAAGATTTCCCACAGGTCTTCTGCGGTTGGTATAATTATCCAGGACCTCCAGGTCAAGGAAGGTACTGCTCTGCTTCCCAAGGGAATCCTTGCGGAACAGCTCAAACTGACCGTCACTCATAGGGAGAAGACGTCGGTTTGCCGCAGCAATGATCCCGTCAAAACCGGTCGCCTGAATGTACTGCTCCAATGTGATCTTTCCGTTGCCCGTGGTACCCCTTACAAGGGAATACAGCCGGTTGTAAAGCTGGTATCCATGTGCGGCCTTCTTCATATCCTCCTGCTGCATTTCTATATTTCGCTGTTTTTCGCGATTAGTCGCAAGGCGGTTTTCAATCATATTCTTTTCTTCCCGGACATGCGTCGTTTCTTTTGAAAGCTCCTCCCTCTGCATTGAAAGCTCAGCAAGGTCAATCCTCTTTCTCCCCTCTGCATCCTTTTGTGCCTGATCCAGCTGATCCCGGTTGGATCTGACCTTCTCACTGTACTCACGCAGCTCTGCATCCGCAGCATTCAGTATTTTTGAGGAGACAATGAAGGTCAGAAGCTCCTCCACCGAAGCAAAGCCGTAATTCTGCATCAATTCATCCAAACGGTCCCGTGCCTCCGCCCCCTTCTTCCTGTCTTCATCCAGCTGGGTCGTCAGCGTATTCAATCCTGACTCTGCTGCCGCAAGAGCTTCATTTGCCTTCTTCTCGTCTTCCGTTGCCGCCTCAATAGCCCCGCGGATTTCATTTGCTTCCTTCTCTGCCTGATCCCGCTTTTCTTTGGCAGATGTCCAATCCGGAAAGCTAAGTTCAACCAGCCCCTTCAGAGTTGCCTCCGCAGCGGAAAGCTTAGCTGCATTCTCATTTTGGGCTTTCACCAGTTCGTCCTTTGCTGATCTCAGTTGTTCTGTATCTTCCCCCTGAGCCTTGCGCAGACCTTCCTCGGCCTTATGCAATTCCTCACATTCCTCGTTCACCTTTTCCTTCAGTTCCGCATTTTTATTTTGCTTTTGTTCCACAGTTTTCTTCGCATCCCTGATCATGAGGATCAGTCCGTCCGGATCCGCTTCGCCGGGATTGATTCCGAGGATACGGTGCTTCAGACACTCGCGTATTGCTTCTGCAAGATGAGCCTCTTCCTGCTCCAGTTCGGTTTTTTTCCTTTCTGCCTTTGTATTGGATTTTGACTTCCTGTCCTGACACCTATTCTCTTCATCCTTAAGTCGTTTAAACTCCTCTTCCGTCACGGATTCCTCCGGCAAATGTGCCGGCTCTGGATGATGTACCGATCCGCAAACCGGACATTTCTGTCCATCCTGCAAGGATGCAGCAAGAATACCGGCCCTGCAGCCATCCAGCACGTCCTCTGCATGAATACGTTTTTCAACAGCCTCCTTATAAGACTCCATATCCTTCCGGTAAGCTTCCTGAGCCTCGGACAGTTCCTTCCCGGCGCGGCTTCGGTTCGGGATACTTTTCTCCGTGATATTAAGGATCTTCTCTGCCAGATCCGTCAGTTCTCTCTCTTCGGCACCCAGCTCCGACAGCTTCGCCGGCCTGTCCTTCAGCTCCTCTACAGTCGCCTGAAATGAAGTGATTCTTTTTTTCAGTGCCGTCTCTCTTTCTTCCAGGTCTTTCCCTGTCTTTTCCAGCTTTTTCTTTTGCTTTTGCTGTTCCTCTGCCGCTTTCGCACTTTCTTCTCTTTCTATATATTTCTTTTCTTCTCCATTGATCTTATCCACAAGACGCTTTAGATCTTCCTCTTTCCCTTCCTGCTTTTTTGCCTCCTCCAGGTTCTTTGCGGCTTGTTCCACATTCTTTCGGGCGGTCTCCAGTCCGGTCTTTGCTGCTTCGAATTTTTTCAGGACTTCTGCAACTGTTTTCTCCTGCTCCTTCCATGCATTGTAGGAAGGAGCAATATCATGAGTTGCCGTCTTCTGCCGTTTCAGAAGCTCTGCTTTCTCTTCTATACTCTTCTTTTCTGCCTCCAGCCGTTCCTTATCCTCGCTGAGGTCATCCAGCCGTTTCAGGATCTTGTTATTCTCTTCCGCAGTAGCTACTTCCGCAAGCTTCTTCTGATATGCCGCCTCAACCTTCTCCAGCTTCTTCGCCGTTACCCCGACCCGTTCCGTATCCGATGCGATCAGCTTCGCAATGACACTCAACAGTTCATCTATATTCCAGGCACTCTTCGAGTTCCCGGCACGCTCCTGAAGCTCCTGCAGTTCTGAATGGAGTTCGTCCTCCGGATCCGTTGTGACATCATGAAAATACTGAACGATACTTTTCTCTCTTGTATCCTTCTCTTTAAATGCAGCATCCATCCGTTCCTTCAATATGGACTCGATGCTGTTGTACCCTTTTGTATCAAAGATGGTACGAAGGATTTTCGTACGTTCATCCGTCTTTGCATTCAGAAGACTCCAGAACTCTCCCTGTGCGATCATGGCAATCTGCTTAAACTGCTTCTCATCGATATGAAGCAGCTCTTTAACAGCTTCGTCCACTTTACTGAGTCCTTCAATCGGCGTATCGTCCTCACATTGAAGAATCGCCTTAGCATCCTCCTTCGTAAAGCCTTCTCCCCGAAGCTTCTTTCTCATATATTCCGGTTTCCTCTGAATGCGGTAATTCTTTCCCTGATGAGAAAAGGTAAGCTCTACAAAGGTCTCCACCGAGTCCTTTGCATATTCACTTCTTAAGTTTTTGGTATCACGGTAGGATCCGCTGGTCGTTCCGTAAAGCGCAAAGCAGATCGCATCAAAAATGGTGGTCTTTCCGGCCCCGGTATCTCCCGAGATCAGGAAAAGTCCCTTCTCCTCAAACTTCGTAAAATCTATCTCCGGGGCCAGATCTGCATAGGGCCCGAAAGCACTCATGATAAGTTTAATCGGCTTCATATAACACACCTGCCTCTCTGGCAACTGCCTTCATGATATCCATCTCTTCCTCACTGATCTCACAGCCATATATCTGCCTGTAAAAAACACTGATCAGATCATCATAGCTCCGGTCCTTCGTGATCCTGGATATGTCAACCTGTTCCAATTCTCTGGTATGGGAATTATCGTAATCTATCTTAACCGTATTTGGATAATACTGCTGGAATATACCCATGGCATTCGTCACCGGCTCTTCGTCCGTAAGTGTTGCATAGATAAAGTCCTCCGGCATAGAAACATTTGACTGATCCAAAAGATCTCTCAGCTTGCCCTTCAGATGGCGCATATCCCGCATGGGTTTCAGAGGGATCAGCCGAACATCCACATTCCCTTTATCAAATGTGATAAGCGGAACGGACTTCTCATTCTGCACTTCACTAAGTGAATATTTCAGCGGAGAACCCGAATACCGGACCTCCTTCCGTCCCACCTGCTGGGGTGAATGGATGTGTCCAAGGGCCACATACGAGAAATCATCGAAGCAGTCATAACCGATCTTTTCCACCAGGCCTACGCTTTGGGTTCCGACGCCCTCCGAACCACCAAGCACCGGGTCATCACCGCTTCCTGTAACAAACTGATGTGCCACGAGGATGTTCGGGCGATTCCCGTCAATCTCTGCAGACTCCAGAACCGTCCGCACCGCATCATCATATGACTCGATCTTCGCATCCGGATGGAAATGCCGTACCTGTGATGCCTTTACGAAGGGCAGCAGATATACATCCACCGCATCCTCCCCATCACCGACAGTCTTCTTATATAGCTCCCCCTGATACTTTGCGGAAACAAAAACCCGGTTGGATTCAAACAGACGGCTTCCGTAATTCAGGCGGTCATCGGAATCATGGTTTCCGCTGATCATGAATACAGTGATCCCCTCCTTCGCAAGTCTGCTTAAAAAGGAATCGAGAAGCCTTGTGGCTGCCTCGCTGGGGATAGCCTTATCATAAACATCTCCCGCGATCAGCATCGCATCCACAGATTCATTCTTTGCAATGTCCATGATCTGATCAAGGATATACTTCTGGTCCTCGATCAGGTCAAAGTCACCCAATGATTTTCCAAGGTGAAGGTCACCCAAGTGAAGAAACCTCATACAAATTACCTCCTCGTAAAATAAACCGCACCAAACCGGCTTATATCAACCCACCATCAAAAACGCAGATTGACAACCATGCGGGATAAAACAAACAAAGTGTCATCTGCCCAGGATCTTACTTACAACCGCCGTTTGTTCCCGTTCCGGGTCTGCATGAAAGATATTGATCCGGTCCGTGTCTCTGCTTCTGTCCTTGAAGGCCGGGAACAGGAAGCCAAACTCCGGTTCTCCCGGTTCATACTCTTCATCTGTCGGTGCTACCGCACAGACAAGGAAATCATATACCTCCTCCGAGCCCTCCATCCACTCATTGTCGGTTCCTTTTACCGGAACATCATATGAGCCATAGAACATGAAAATGCAGTACAGTGTATCCGTCCGGTAGCTCTCACCCATGATCTCATAAAATACACTCAGTAAAGCATCATCCTTCATCCCGTCCTTTTTGATAGCTGAAAGAAGCGGCCACATACCGTTTCTTCTTGCTTCGCCTTCCGGAAAGGCATACTCCTTCAGCTGCTCATTTGTCCGCGAGATAGGGATCGTTTTTGCCATATCCAGATTCCTCTTCTGCTCCGCAACGGAAAGCTTCCGAAAATGCAGATTGAAGGTGCTGTGATCATATCCCTCCTCATCCATATATGCACCCGCGATGCGGCTGAAGCAATTTCTTGCCGGCGTCATCCTCCGGGTCAGCTCCAACATATCTTCTCTGTTGATCATTGTGTTACTCTCCCATACTGCTTCTTATTTCATACTCATGCACAGCATCGTCATATCATCAAACTGCGGTGCATCGCCTACAAAGCCATCGATCACATCATGCACATGCGTCAGCAGCTCCTTAGGGTTCGTGAAGGACGTAGCATTTACAGTCTCAAGTAATCGATCCTCACCAAACATTCTCTTCTCCACATTTGTCGCCTCAGTCACGCCGTCGGAATACTGGAAGATCGCGTCCCCGGGATTAAGCTGGAGTGTGCAATTCCTGAAAGCACGCTTCGCGGTCCTGCCGACAAATTCAGATGTATGGAAAATTGCAAGGGCCATACCCGCCTCCTTCGGCATCGCCGTCCATTTACCCTCACGATACAGGAATAATCTTTCATGTCCGGCATCAGAGTAGGTTAAAAGCCCTGTCTGAATATCCAATATACCCAGCCATACTGTTACAAACATGTGGTCGGCATTATTCTCAAACAGCATATCATTTACATCCCTCAGGACCTGCATCGGATCCGGCTGCATGCGGGTCTGTGTCTTGATCATGGTTTTCGCCGTCATCATAAACAGAGCCGCCGGAATTCCCTTACCGGACACATCCGCAACAACCATGGCCAGATGCCGCTCATCGATCATGAAGAAATCATAAAAATCACCGCCCACTTCCTTTGCCGGCTCCATACGGGCATAGATGTCAAACTCGTCCCGATCCGGAAATGCCGGAAATGCAGTCGGCATCATATTCTGCTGTATACTCGCCGCTATGCTCAGCTCCGCGTTGATCCGTTCCTTTTCGGCAGTGATCCGTTTCAGGTTTTCCATGTAGTACATATTGGCAATACTGATCGCCGCCTGTGAGGAAATGGCTGAAACCAGCTGCTCAACCCCGGGATCGAAGGGCACTGTCTCACCGGCTTCATTCTTCGCATTTATAAGCTGTGTTACTCCGATCAGTTCTCCTTCGTCATTCGTCATCGGAATCACCAGCATGCTCGTGGTGCGATAACCGGTCATCTCATCATAATGTTCCGAACCGGTAAAATCAAAGGTCGTATTTTCCCGGACATCCGGTACATTGATCGTCTTATTGTTAAGCGCCACCCATGCGCACACATATTTCGGATCCAACGGCACCGGAGGCAGGTCGATGGGGGCGTCATGTCCACCCCGTCTCACATTCTGCGAGCGGGTAACCATACGCCGAAAATGTAATCCGTCTTCCTGAAGCAGATACAAGGTCCCTGCATCACAATTTGCAGCATCCATCGCACAGTCCAGGATCCGCGAAAGCAAAACATGACGATCACGTTCTGAAGTCAGTTCGATGCTTATAGCCAGAAAGCGTTCAAATATACTCTCTTTATCCAAGGGTCGGTCACCATCCTCTCTTCAGGTTCATTCTCCACGGTCTTGATCACATCTTAAGGATTGAAAGACCCGATCAGATTTCCGCTGTTATCATATACGTCGATCCTCTTCAGTTTCCCCCTGGCCGAAGAGCCGCCGGAGTTGTTTTTGTAGGACAGGATATCTGTAAAGCCTGATTTGACAGCCCGCGAGCTTACGTAAGTCAGAGCATTTCCGTTCTTCTCATATGCGATCGCTTTGTAGCCCTTCATCCCATCCCTCGGACCTCCGATAAAGGTTAGGTTTACTTCGAATTCATATTCATTCGACGTTCCCGCCTCAAAGCTTACCTTCCATGCTTCAACAGCACGGGTCAGATTGGAAATGCCGGGATAGTTGATCTTCTTCAGATCATCCATATAAATTCGGGTCTGTTCATCGGGATCAGCCTGATGGTCATTACAATAATAATACTTGCAGGTATTTGACAGACTCTCCGCATCCTCATAGCCGTCCGACAACAGAAATTCCTTCACTGCATTTACATATTTTGCCTCTCCCATGTATTCCTTTCCCAGCAGGTATTTGCTCTTTAACTTCATTGTCTCCGCATCCTTGTATCCGTAGATCGAGAGAAATTCATCTGCCGCCTTTTGATATGCGCCGTTGTTCAGGTATTCCAGTCCCTGCAGATAGGTGCATTCGTTGATCTCTTCGGAATAATCAGCGGAATCAATCTCTGAAAGTGATGTATAGAAGCCGGATAAAACACCATATGCCTTTGCATTATCCAATTGAGTCTTATACTCTTCCAGGATCCTGTTACGGATGACAAGGATCGGAGCCGGCTTTCCCTTCAGCGTCTTTGCGACCGTGATGAACATACTTACCGTACCCACGGCCTTATCCCCTGAGATCTCCTTCTTCGATTCTTCCAGGAGCATCTTCCCAAAGGCTTCCAGTTTTTCACCATTGTCCAGTCTTTCACTCTGCAGCTTTAAACAGGCATTCAGGGCGTCGATCTCCTTTCCGGTCTGGGGCATGCTCTTCCATGCCTCCACCTTCTCCCTGGCATCGGCCTCGTATCCCTCCCGGACCATTTCCAGACGGCAGGCACGGATCTGATTCTTACAGTCTCTGTAATCCTCACCGCAGGATTCAAACTGCTTGATGGCCTCCTCGTACTCTCCGGAAGCCATCAGTTCGATCCCCTTGTCATAGGCCGGGCGGAGGATGAAATACTCAGGATAGATCTTCTCCTTGAACCAGATTCCTCCGGCTATGAGCACTGCAGCAACAACCACACCGATCACGATCCTCTTCGTTCTCCGGCTTCCCAATGTATAAGAGATCAGGAATATAGATATACTCCGTCCTCTCCGAAGAAGTACCATTTACCGCCAAGCTTCTGCCATCCGGTCTGCATGACTCCGTCCTCTCCGAAGAAGTACCACTTACCCCCAAGCTTCTGCCAGCCGGTCTGCATGACACCTGATTTTAAGAAATACCACCTGCTTCCGATCTGCTTCCAGCCACTGCACATCACTCCGTTCGTCCCGAAGAAATACCAGTCGCCCTTATATTCCAGCCAGCCGGTCCGCATGGCTCCGGTAGATGACAGATAATACCACTTCCCCTGATCCGGTAGCCAGCCGGTCTGCATGATCCCCTTCTTGTTGAAGAAATACCACTTTCCATTCCATTTCAGCCACTTTTGAGTAAGGAGCTTTCCATCCTTGTCGCGGAAGGACCAGCTCTGTCCGTTCTTCAACCAACCCTGTCGTATCACCGGCTTTACAGGTTCTTCAGATTTCTTTGGTACTCCCTTCATGGCTGCGGTCACGATATCCTGCCCCGGCAACTCATCCTCCTGCACATAGTAAAGGAAATTGAATATCTCCTTAAAGAACAGCGGGGAGGAATGTGCCCCGGTCTCATACACCTTTGTCTCAAAGGGAGCCTCTATCGCACCCAGCAGAAGGTTCATTTTCGCATAACACCCGCCGTCATTTTCAACCTTGCTGGCCGCCATGAAGAGGTGCCTGTCCGGGCTGTCGGTGAAGATCATCTGATCCTCTTCTCCACGGCGGAACCATCCGTAGCTGGGACTGTCATCGTAAAACATATAGGAGGGACTGAGACAGCCTACATTGATCACCCTGTCTCTGAAAAGGACTCCGGTATAGAGCGCCCCGCATCCGCCCATGGAATATCCGGTCACACTGACCCCTGCGTTCCGGTCGATCTTGCTGCTTACACTTCCGTCACTGATCCCGTCCAGAAGGTATTCCATTTTTGATTTTCCTTTTTCCTTCCGGTCTATGAAATCCTTCCAGTAGATATCTCCGCTGTATGCGGGAAGGATCACTGCGATGAATACCACAGGCTCCAGATATTTTGACTTCATCCATTTATTGGCATAATTCAGGAGATTATCTTCATACTTACTGATGCCTCCCATGCCGCAGAACAGAATGACCACGGGATACGTCCCCGCCGGATCCGGTTCCACCAGATAGTAGTTCAGCGTAACTCCGTTTACCGTCCTGGATATTCGCTGCATTTCAGAGTAGGTTTCCTTCTCCGCAGCATAGGATGGTGACGATATCATCCCGGTCAGGAGGAATGCCGAAAAGGAAAAGATAAATATAAGCATCCACCTTCTCCGTCGTCTTTCTTTCATGAATACTACCCCCTCGCGATCCTCTTAAGTCCCATATTTCACAGATACCATCTTCATCTTAGCAACTATCCATTTCCGGGTCAATATGAAAGAAGGACCATTCCGGGGAACGGTCCTTCCTTCATTCACTAAGCCTGCATATCGCAGGATAGCTTATTTCATAGGCTTCTTTATTTCGTATGCTTCCTTATTTCGTAAGCTTCTTCAGGATGTCATTGCTTCTCTGCACGAATCGTGTCAGTTCCTCGGCAGTCAGCGGACGGTTTGCCAGAACCGCCAGATCATAGAGCTGGCAGCAGACGGTATCCGTCAGCTCTCCCTCAGTATTTTCAAAGACATACTTCACCAGGCTGTTATTTGCATTCAGAACCAGGATCTCCTCTGCCTTACCCATGTCACCCATACCCATGCCGGCCATGCTGTACATTTTCATCATCTCGGCCATACGGCGGGATTCCTCGGACTGCAGAAGCATACTGGAAATGTTCTCGTCCTTCAGGCTGTCCACCTGCACCTTCAGCTTGTCATTTCCCAGCGCCTTACGGAACACCTCCGTCAGCTTGTCGGTATATGCCTTTGCATCCTCCTCGGAGAGCTTCTCACCCTTCAGACTCTCATTCACATCCGCATCGATCCGGCGGAACTTCACCTTATCATCCCGTGCTTCCAGACTTGTAATGAACGGATTGTCGATGGTGTGGGTCATATAGACCGCATCGATTCCCTGTGACTTGAAGAGTTCGATATATTGAGCCTGCAGCTGCTCGTCAGTTACATAGAACACCTGATTCTCATGCTTCTCCTTAGCTGCCTCCAGATACTCCGCCAGTGAGATATATTTACCCTCAAGGTTCTTAAAGATGATGTAATCCTTCATCTTATCGTTGAACTTCTCATCCCTGAGGCAACCGAACTTCACGAAGGGAGACAGATCCTCCCACAATTTCTCATAGTCCTCTCTGTGGTTCTTGCACATACCGATCAGCTTATCAGCCACCTTCTTGGTGATATGATCGGATATCTTCCTTACAAATCCGTCATTCTGCAGCGCACTTCTGGATACATTCAGCGGAAGGTCCGGACAGTCGATCACTCCCTTCAGTACCAGAAGGAATTCGGGAATGACCTCCTTGATATTATCGGCAACAAATACCTGGTTGTTGTAAAGCTTTACCTTGCCCTCCAGCTGATCCACATTCGGGTTCAGACGCGGGAAGTAGAGGATTCCCTTCAGGTTAAACGGGTAGTCCATGTTCAGATGGATCCAGAAGAGAGGCTCCTTGAAGTCATAGAATACCTTCTGATAAAAGTCCTTATACTCCTCATCCTTGCAGTCGCCGGGAGTCTTCATCCAAAGCGGATGCGTATCGTTGATGGGCTCCTCCTTCTCTTCTTCCTCCTCAACATCATCGGTCTCGACGACATCTTCCTTCTTCTCATCCGAAGGAGTATCACCGATCAGATCATCCTCATCCTTCTTTGCGGCAGCGGCCTTTGCTGCAGCCTTCTTTGCCTTTTTCTCCGGTGCCTCGGCCTTCTCCTTTGCCTTGTCCTCGTTGACAAAATATATCTCAACCGGCATAAAGGAACAGTACTTTCCGATCACCTCGCGGCACTTATACTCATTGCAAAACTCCAGACTGTCCTCGGACATATAAAGCGTGATCCTGGTACCTCTGGAAAGACCGGATACCTCTGACATGGTGAACTCGGTTCCTCCGTCACATTCCCAGCGAACGCCCTTGGCCCCCTCCTGGTAGGACATGGTCTCGATCACAACCTTATCTGCAACCATGAAGGCACTGTAGAAGCCCAGACCGAAATGTCCGATGATCTGATCCTTGCTGTCCTTATCCTTATACTTTTCCAGGAAATCGGTCGCTCCTGAGAAAGCGATCTGGTTAATATATTTATCCACCTCTTCTGCAGTCATTCCGATTCCGTTATCCTCAAAGGTCAGAGTCTTATCCTTCGGGGATGCATATACGGTCACACGATACTGTTCTCCCTCCGGAACGCTTGCTTCTCCGAGAGATGTCAGACGCTTCATTTTCGTGACTGCATCTACTCCGTTCGATATCAGTTCACGGATGAAGATATCGTGATCGGAATACAGCCACTTCTTTATGATAGGAAAAATGTTCTCGCTGTTGATCGTTAAACTTCCTTTGTTTTTCTTTGCTGCCATGATTTACGTCGCCTCCGTATATCTATAATAAAAAATGATCAAGTAATATATTAGGACTCGGGAATTAAAAAGTCAAGTTATTTTTAGCACTCACCAAATCAGAGTGCTAATCAGACCATATCCGGCCCTGCCGAACAGCCGGATTCCCATAGAAATCAAGCCTTCCCGAACATTCGGATATGCTTTTTGAGACAAAATCAAAGATGCCGGATTTTGGGGGATCCGGCATCTCATTTGGTAAAGGATGGTTTTTCTTAATATTTCTGTAACAAATATAACATATCTGTTCGTTAAAATCAACAATTATTTTAATAAAAAGTGCACAAAGATTTGTCAGACAATTCCCTCTAATCCTTATTCCAATCGTTAATTTTCACAAGGGTTTTGAAAAAAGTATGAACGCCCCCGAAAATCATTGGTTAATATACAGAGTCAGCACCGAAAACTGGAAGGATCCCACCGTGGAATAATAGGCGGATTGCAGCCCGTCAACCGTTGAAAGCCCCTGCAGTGTGGTATTCGTCATCTCAAAATTCGCATAGGCAAATTCCAGCGTGCCGTAGGGATGAGCCGTTACCGACAACGTCACATACGAATCCAGAGAACCGGAGTCCTCAAAGAATTTCTTGCTTCTGACGAAATAATTCCAGGACATATCCGGACAGGTCTCATACTTCTCATGATCCCAGGTATGATCCCGCTCCATCAGTTCATCACTCATATTGAAATACGCATGGGACACGATATCCTTATCTCCGATGGGATCGTCCCATGTAGTATCCAGGTGATACCAGGTTCCGTTCAGCTTCACCAGATTCCAGGCATGGTTCTCCGCCTTCTCCTGTACTTCACTCTCCCCTGCCTCTGCAGCCTGAGCCGCTCTGCTTCCGGAGGTTGCGGTTCCGACCACATACTGGTTCTCCACACCTGCACAGGAAAGGAGCAGCGCCATGGCCTCCGCATAGCCGTTGCAGACCGCCTCTCCTTCGATCAGCGCTCCGTAGGCACGGAACTCATTATCATTCGAATCACTTCCATAGCTGTACCTGCAGTGCTCCACCAGATAATCATGAAGCTTCAGCTCCTTCTGAAACTCCGTCATGGCCTGATCTCCGATCTCACGGTCAATGATCTTTGTCACGACCTCATACAGCACCTTTGCCTCCGGATGTCCCTCGGGAATCGGCGTTCCATTTTTATATCTGTCTATGACGTAACTGTTATCGGACCGTATGATCTGGAAATCGATCCTGCGAATGCCGAAGATCTTCGGATGGATCTGGAAGGAATCCACGCTTCCGTTCAGATTGCTCATGATATAGTTGATGTTCAGCAGATCCTTCTCCGGGATATCTTCAACGAAAAGGACCACCTCGCCTTCCTTCCCTTCCGCCATTTCCTGAGTCAGAGCGGCCGCCACCTCATTGATATTTTCAAGCGCATCCTTCTTGTGTGACAGATTATCCAGCGGATTCACCCCGGTGATAAATTCCACGACCTTCAGCGCGATCAAGAGGAATACGACCGCGCCCGCAATTTCGATTAAGATTTTCTGCCATTTCTTCATGCATTCCATTCTACTCCCTTTTTCGGAATATTTCCACCCTTGCCCCATAGTCTCTTTTGATTTATAATCATTCCGTGAGGTTTCAGGCCGTTTCGGGCTTTGAGCCCAACATTTTTATATCACAAAAAGCGGGTTACGATCCGCGGAAATGAGGCTTTTTATGGCACAGCTTTGGGGCGGTCGGTTCACAAAGGCAACCGATCAGCTGGTATACGATTTTAATGCATCCATCACCTTTGACAAGCGTCTGCTTCCTCAGGATATCCGGGGCAGCAAGGCACATGCGACCATGCTGGCGGCAGTCGGCGTGATCACGGAGGAGGAACGGGATGCGATCCTCTCCGGCCTGGACGGCATCCTTGCGGACGCAGAATCCGGTGCTCTGGAGATCACCACGGCATACGAGGATGTACACAGCTTCGTGGAGGCAAATCTGATCGACCGGATCGGTGATGCCGGAAAGAAGCTCCATACGGGACGAAGCAGAAATGACCAGGTGGCCCTGGACATGCGGCTTTATATCCGCGGCGAGGTCTCCGATCTGGAGGAGCGGGTTCTCACTCTGATGCAGACTCTGCAGCACCTGATGGAAGAAAACCTGGATACCTATATGCCGGGCTTCACACATTTGCAGAAGGCACAGCCCGTCAGCTTCTCCCATCACATCGGAGCTTATATGGAAATGTTCAAGCGGGACTTCAGCCGCCTGACCGACATTTACAGGAGACTGAACTTCTGCCCTCTCGGCGCAGGAGCCCTGGCAGGCACCACGTATCCGCTGGACCGTGACATGACGGCGAAGCTTCTCGGCTTCGAGGGTCCGACCCTGAATTCCATGGATTCCGTATCCGACCGGGATTACTGTATCGAACTGCTCTCCGCCTGTGCCACCATGATGATGCACCTTTCCCGTTTCTCCGAGGAGATCATCCTCTGGAATTCGAACGAATACGGATTTATCGAGCTGGACGATGCCTACAGCACCGGAAGCTCCATCATGCCCCAGAAGAAGAACCCGGATATTGCCGAGCTGGTGCGTGGAAAGACCGGCCGGGTGTACGGTGCACTCACCTCTCTTCTCACCACCATGAAGGGCATCCCCCTTGCATACAACAAGGATATGCAGGAGGACAAGGAAATGACCTTCGATGCGATCGATACCACCAAGGGTTGTCTTACCCTCTTTAACGGAATGATCGCCACCATGCAGCTGCACAAAGACACCATGGCTGTCAGTGCCATGAAGGGCTTTACAAATGCCACGGATGCCGCTGACTACCTTGTAAAGAAGGGTGTTCCCTTCCGTGACGCACACGGGATCATCGGCCGTCTGGTGCTCTACTGTCTGGAGAAGGATGCGGCCATCGACGATCTCTCTCTGGAAGAACTGAAGAATATCGACCCGCATTTTGAGCAGGATGTGTTCGATGCCATCTCTCTCGAAACCTGTGTCAACGCACGAAATACCATCGGAGCTCCGGGACCGCAGCCCATGAAGGCCGTGCTTGAGAAGAACGCCGCTTACCTTGCGGCACTTACCGTAGATCCGGCGTAATGTGACACGGGGACAGGTACACTGTCATATGGCATGGGGACAGGTTCACTGTCATACAGAAAGGAGAATCAGAATGAATAACACAACAAAAGCAAAATATGATCTGGCAGCACGTATGCTGAAAGGGAATATCCCCGTTGAGGAGGTTGTCGCAATGAGCGGACTTTCCGAGGAAGAAGTGAAGAAACTGCAGTTTGAGCTGCGGGATGAGATTCAGGATAAGAGGGCTATGTTGGGGTTGGATAACTAAAGGCCGTATTGGCGTTAGTATTTGCAGCCGCTCCACCCGACCACAGCCCGTCCGCGCTTTGCGCGTCCGCCGTCACTTTGTGACTCACGGCTGTGGTGGGAGGGGCGGTTCCTGCTTCGCAGGGCTTGGTGTGCATTTCGTATTTGCAGCCGCTCCACCCGACCACAGCCCGTCCGTGCTTTGCACGTCCGCCGTCACTTCGTGACTCACGGCTGTGGTGGGAGGGGCGGTTCCTGCTTCGCAGTACATAACAAAAAGAGATGGCAGTTCAGCACGCAAGCGTGCAACTGCCATCTCTTTTCATTATGCTGCAAATACTTACTCTATCTTACCCAGTACTTAAACTCTTCATCTCCCAATCTAATATAATCATTATTCGCAAGCATGATCTCGAATTCCGGCTGGATCAGTTTTCCGTTGATGAAGGTGTGGTTCGTGGAGTTATGATCACGAACATAGCACTCTCCGTTGCTGATCCGGAAGGTTGCATGCTTCCGGCTGACTCTCCGGTTATCTGTGATCTGATAGTCTGCATCCGGGGACTTTCCGATCAGGAACTCTGCCTTGATGATCGGGATCAGCTCATTTGTCTTGATCCGTACCAGATACGGGATCGGATTGTTGTAATCGGAGGATGTCGGGCTGAGCACGGTGGTCTCCGCCTCGGAGGAACTCTTATCCATGGAATCCTCAAGGATGGTCTCCTCCTCCAGAGACAGGACATAGTGATAGAAATCACTCAGATCGAACATCAGCTTGCTGTCGAGATACTTCAGAAGCTTCTCTACGCACTCTACGCAGGCCATGTTGGCAAAACGAACCTTGCTGATGAATGTCTGGATGAACTCCGTCACATTGCAGTCAGCAAACTTCTTTGTAACCGGCATGAAGATCAACTGGATATCCAGGGATGAAAGCTCGATGTACATATAATGTACGTTCAGAAGGAGCTTGTTGAAGGACATCTGATTCTCTTCAAAATAGATCAGCTGATTCAGGATATTTGAGAGAATCGAAAGGAATTCTCCCTTATATAACTGCTTCCGAAGGAACTGCTCCAGCGGCAGGGTTGCAGGGATCTTGAACTGCAATGCTCTCTGCTCATCTACTGCAACAACGCTGCAGGTGGTGTGATTGCCCACGAACTCATAGTTGAAGATCGTAAGCTCTCTCTGATCAACAGGAACGTCCTCTTCAAGTCGGAAATTCAGTGTAAATTCATCGTAGCTTGTGTTAGTTTCTGCCATTTTTAATACCTCCCCATATTCCTCTTTATCATACCATTTTTCGGTCTGTTCTTCAATCAATTCTTGTATTCAAGATTACAGAATTCTTGTGTGAAAATGTAACAAACAAAAAAGGCATGTTAGAGGAGGGAAGGCACGACAGAGGGACGGTTCTGGATGATCAGTGCGTAAGCCGGGGACGGTTCTGGATGATCAGTATTTCATGATCATCCAGAACCGTCCCCTCTTTGTCAGTGGTTCCGAAGGTTATTATCCCTCAATATTGGTAGCCTCGGAAAGGAGCTTCTCCTTGGTCTCATACAGCTTTCTGGACAGATCCAGATAGTGGATATGGGGATTTGCAAAACGCTGCTCTTCCTCCCATACCTCATCCTTCAGCTGCTTCTTCACATAGTCCTGGATCTCCTGAAGTGACGGCTGCTCATAGACCAGCTCGCCGTCCTTGAAGATGGTCACCTGCAGCGGACGCGCCGTGCTGTTCTTGAAATGCATCTTCTTCCAGGGACGTGTGGGATCGATGAATCTGTAGGGCTCCGTTACATCCACATCCTCGCCGTCCAGTGCCAGCAGATCCGCATAACCATATCCGGTCTCATTGCTGAAGATCCTCCACAGGGTCTTCTTTCCGGGGTTGGTGATCTTCTCCACATTTTCGGATACCTTGATCTTCGGAACGAACTCATCGCCCTCCTTAACAGCTACCAGCTTATAGACGCCTCCGAACACAGGATCGGACTTGGAGGTGATCATACGCTCGCCCACGCCATAGGAGTTGATCTTAGCACCCTGCTTGTTCAGAGAGTCGATCAGGTACTCATCCACACTGTTGGATACAACGATGGAGCAATCCTGCAGCCCCTCCGCATCCAGGATCTTACGGATCTTCTTGGAGAAATATGCAAGGTCACCGCTGTCAATGCGAATTCCCTGAAGACGCTTGCCCATGGGTTCCAGCACCTCATGTGCCACACGGATGGCATTCGGAAGACCGCTCTTTAAAATGTCGTAGGTATCGATAAGAAGCACACATGCATCGGGATAAACCTCTGCATATGCCTTAAATGCATCAAATTCCGACGGGAAGAACTCGATCCAGCTATGTGCCATGGTTCCTACCGCCTTGATACCGAACTGCTGATCAGCAAGCACTGTTGCAGTGGTATTTACCCCGCCGATGAAGCAGGCTCTGGTTCCCCAGACAGCCGCATCCGGGCCCTGGGCACGACGTGCACCGAACTCCATAACGATGGCATTTCCTGCACCTGCCGCTCTTGCGATCCGGTTTGCCTTGGTTGCGATCAGCGACTGGAAGTTAATGCAGATCAGAAGCATGGTTTCCAGGATCTGGGCCTCGATGATCGGAGCCGTTACGGTTACGATCGGTGTATTCGGATAAACGATGGTACCTTCCGGAACCGCCTCGATGGTTCCCGTAAATTTGAAGTCCTTCAGATAGTCAAGGAAGCCTTCATCAAACATGTTGCGACCACGGAGGTATGCAATGTCCTCATCCGTGAAATGAAGTCCCTTCACGTAGTCGATCAGCATTCCCAGTCCGGCACTGACTACAAATCCGCCGCCGTCAGGGTTCTTGCGGTAGAACATGTCAAATACCGCAACCTTGTCCTTGTTTCCTGTTACGAAGTAACCGTTTGCCATGGTCAGCTCGTAGTAATCCATTAACATCGTAAGATTTCTCATCTTGATCTCCTCTCCTGTAACCCCAATATAGTTCTTTCCGGTTTCTTCAAATATCCTTAACTTTGGTTCTTACGGTTCTCGCGCAGTCTCAGCCGGGAATCCAGAATTTTCTTTCTGATCCGAAGGTTCTTCGGTGTGATCTCCAGGATCTCGTCCGTATCCAGGAAGTCAAGCGCCTGCTCCAGGGAAAGCTGCTTCGGCGGAACCAGCTTCAGCGCTTCATCCGAACCGGAGGAACGGGTATTCGTCAGATGCTTGGTCTTGCAGACATTTACCTCGATATCCTCTGCACGTCCTGTCTCGCCGACTACCATTCCGGCATATACCTCAACGCCCGCGCCGATAAAGAGGGTTCCTCTCTCCTGCGCATTGAAAAGTCCGTAGGTGATGGAGGTTCCTGCCTCGAATGCGATCAGAGAACCGTTGGAACGGTAGTTCATATCACCCTTGTAATCATCATAACCATCGAAAATGGTGTTGATGACGCCATTTCCCTTGGTTGCCGTCATGAAGGGACCACGGAATCCGATCAGTCCGCGGGACGGGATCCGGAATTCCAGACGTGTGGTTCCGCTCTCGGAAGGAGACATGCCGGACAGCTCACCCTTCCGTACGCTCATCATATTGATGACGGTACCGGAGAATTCATCCGGAACGTCTACGACTGCGATCTCATAGGGTTCGGTACGCTTGTTCCGCTCATCGTATTTATAGATAACCTCCGCCTTGCTGACTGCAAATTCGTAGCCCTCACGGCGCATATTCTCGATCAGTACGGACAGATGCAGCTCACCACGTCCGGATACCTTGAAGCAATCCGTGGAATCCGTATCCTCCACACGAAGGCTGACATCCGTATTCAATTCCTTATAAAGACGGTCCCTCAGATGTCTGGAGGTTACGAACTTACCCTCCTTACCGGCCATAGGCGAATCATTTACCATGAACTGCATGGAAATGGTGGGCTCCGTGATCTTCTGGAACGGGATCGCATCCGGCTTATCCGGAGAACAGATCGTATCACCGATCTTCAGATCCGCGATACCGGATACCGCTACGATGGAGCCGATGGTTGCCTCATTTACATCTACACGGCCAAGGCCTTCATATTCATAAAGCTTACCGATCTTCACCTTTTCGGAGCGGTCCTTGTCATGGTGATTCACGATCAGGGCATCCTGGTTCAGACGGATGGTTCCGTTATCGATCTTGCCGACACCGATCCGGCCGACATATTCATTGTAATCAATGGTACTGATCAGGATCTGCAGACCGGCTTCAGGATCTCCCTCCGGTGCGGGAATATGGGACAGGATGGTCTCAAACAGGGGCTTCATGTCCGTTCCCCGTTCGTCTGCACTGTAGGAAGCCACACCTTCTCTTGCCGATGCATAAACGAAGGGGCAGTCCAGCTGTTCATCCGTAGCGTCCAGATCCATCAGAAGCTCCAGCACCTCTTCCTCAACCTCTGCCGGACGCGCATCCGGACGGTCGATCTTATTTACGCAGACAATGACTGACAGATTCAGGGACAGAGCCTTCTGAAGCACGAAACGGGTCTGGGGCATGGGTCCTTCAAAGGCATCCACCACCAGGATAACACCGTTTACCATCTTCAGGACACGCTCTACCTCACCACCGAAATCCGCATGGCCCGGAGTATCAATGATATTGATCTTCACTCCGTTGTAGGTAACTGCCGTATTCTTGGAAAGAATGGTGATCCCACGCTCACGCTCGATATCATTCGAGTCCATGACACGCTCGGTCACTTCCTGATTCTCCCGGAAGATACCACTCTGCTGCAGCAGTCCGTCTACCAGTGTTGTTTTACCATGGTCTACATGGGCGATGATCGCCACATTTCTGATGTCATCTCTTTTCATTTCCGTCTTCCTAATCCTTATTTTATTTCCGCGGGCATTGAGCCGGGCAAACAAGCCGGCCAAACTACCGCGCACGTCAACGGGGTTTTCCCCAAAAAAACAGACACATTATTACACAAAAGCGGGCGCGGGCTGCAATGGGCGTGCATCGGACGGACCTTCTTCATTCAGCCGTTCGTTACACAAACCCGGAGCGTCCACCCGCGCCGTCATGTGCTTTAAAATGATTTACTGATCTCCTGTTGAATAATTCGGAGCTTCCTTGGTGATCTGAATATCATGCGGATGGCTCTCACGAAGACCTGCGGATGTGATCTTCACAAACTTTGCCTTCTCATGCAGCTCCTCGATGGTAGCCGCACCTACATATCCCATGCCGGAACGGAGTCCGCCGATCAGCTGGAATACGGTATCCTCTACGCTTCCCTTGTAGGCAACACGTCCCTCGACGCCCTCCGGTACCAGTTTCTTCGCATTTGCCTGGAAATAACGGTCCTTGGAGCCTGCCTCCATAGCGGACAGAGAACCCATACCACGATATACCTTATATTTACGTCCCTGATACAGCTCGAATTCGCCCGGAGCCTCGTCGGTTCCTGCGAAAATGGAGCCCATCATGCAGACATTTCCGCCGGCAGCCAGAGCCTTGGTCACATCACCGGAGTACTTGATACCGCCATCGGCGATAACCGGGATACCTGCTTCCTTTGCTGCAGCGTATGCGTTCATAACTGCTGTGATCTGCGGAACACCGATACCTGCAACCACACGTGTGGTACAGATGGATCCGGGTCCGATACCGATCTTTACAGCGTCTACACCGGCCTTGATCATAGCCTCGGTACCCTCACGGGTTGCCACATTTCCGGCAATGACATCCAGGTCCGGATACTTCTCCTTGATCATGGCAAAGGTACGGAGTACATTTGCGGAATGACCATGTGCGGTATCGATAACGACTGCATCCACATGAGACTTTACAAGCTCATCGATACGGTCGGTTACGTCCTTGGTTACACCAACTGCCGCAGCACACAGCAGACGTCCGTGTGCATCCTTTGCAGCCTGCGGATACTTGATAGCCTTCTCGATATCCTTGATGGTGATAAGTCCCTTCAGAACGCCGTTCTCATCAACGATCGGCAGCTTCTCCTTACGGGCAGCGCCAAGGATGCTCTTTGCTTCATCCAGGGTCACGCCCTCTCTTGCGGTGATCAGTCCCTGAGAGGTCATAACGTCCTTGATCTTCTTGGAATAATCGGTTTCAAATTTCAGGTCGCGGTTTGTGATGATACCCACCAGCTTGCCACCTTCTGCAACGATCGGCACACCGGAGATCCGGAACTTGGCCATCAGGTCATCCGCATCCTTCAGTGTGTGCTCTGCAGACAGTGAGAAGGGATCCGTGATAACGCCGTTCTCGGAACGCTTTACCATGTCAACCTCTTCGGCCTGCGCTTCGATGCTCATATTCTTGTGGATGACGCCGATTCCACCCTGACGGGCCATGGCGATCGCCATTCTGTGCTCGGTGACAGTGTCCATACCTGCACTCATCAGCGGTATGTTCAGTCTGATCTTCTTCGTTAACTGCGTAGAAAGATCCACCTCATTCGGAAGCACCTCGGAGTATCCCGGGATCAGTAACACGTCGTCAAATGTAATGCCTTCGCCAATAATCTCGCTCATCTTCCACTCTCCTTCTTTGAAATTCCCATATTTCCCTTTTGTGTAATTACTAGTTATGCTATCAGAGTTGTCATGCGGTGTCAACCGAATTTGGCTATGAAAAAATGCCGAAAATCCCCTTTACATTTGTACGATTTTTCGGCATTTTACAGCGGTTCATGATATTGATATTTTTTACCTGAATCTGACAAAAAAGGCGCTACTCTGAGTGAGCCATGCCGGCATCTCCGGTCACTTCGTGGTCGCGCCTGCCGGCTTGGTCGATTCGACGCTTAACGCAGCACACCGTGCTGCAGCGTCCGTCGATGTCGCGGCTTCGCCGTATACATCCGCCACGTCATTGTTTTGCCTGTAAGCAAGCTTACGCAAAACATGACTCGCGTATGTGCATGGCTCATTTACGCGCAAAAAAAAGGGATCCGAAATCGAATCCCTTCGAGCGCGAGACGGGAATCGAACCCGCGACCCTCTCCTTGGCAAGGAGATGCTCCACCGCTGAGCCACTCGCGCATATCCTGTTGCTGTGTCAGCAACAAGATGTATATTATCATATGGTTTCGTATCTGTCAACCGTAAATTTAAGTCAGATTTATTTTTTTTCTCACCTGGTCCGGATCGATCGCATGGGCAAGATACTCATCCAGATATTCATTGGATTCAAAATCTCTGCTAAGTTGTAAAGCTTCATTTGCAATTCGCGCTGCAATCTCATTTCTTGTGGGCTTCAACAGATTCAGACTCCCTGCGATGTCGGCAAGTTCCTCCGGGAACTGCATCGGACGTATGTTGATCCCGATCCCTACATTTACATGCTGGATCAGACCTGTCTCCAGATCCGTCATCCCCTCACTGAGGATCCCGCAGACCTTCTTTCCCTGATAGAAAATGTCATTCACCCATTTCAACTTCAGTTCTTCGGGCAGCAGGGGCTGCAGCACGCGAACTACCGCCACGGCCGCCGCCAGGGTGATCCTCTCCGCATGGTAAAGCGGGCGGCTGAGCGGGCCTCCGATCGTCATATAGATTCCCGTTCCCTTCGGAGAGAAGAAATCATGCCCCAGACGGCCTCTGCCTGCCTCCTGGGAATCGGCAACGATCAGGGCACTGCTGTGGTCTCCTGCCGCAAGACGTCGTTTTGCTTCATTATTCGTGGAATCGATCACATCATAGACCGATACCTTCATCGGCGAATTTTCATTAAAATAGCAACGGATCCCTGCCTCCGACAGAACATCCGAGTCCGGCTCCAGTCGATACCCTTTATTTCCGTCCGAAACCACCAGATGACCTTCCTCCTTCAGCTGGTTGATCACCTTCCAGATCGCATTCCGGGACACGCCGAACTGATCGGCCAATGTCTGTCCGGACACGACCCGTGGGCGCTCGGATTCAAGAACGTGTAAAACCTTATCCTTTAACATAGGCAAGTATCTCATCCATCCTGTTCTGGGCATCAAAGCGCCCGAGTTTATACATTCTCTTTACGTTATCGATATTCTTTTCTGTCCTTCCCACCTTAAGATCCCTGCTGGGGCAAAGGATCAGGGCCTCTCCCTGTGCTTCGTACTCTTTCAGCCGTTCAAGTGTCTTATTGTAGGAATCCTGTCTTTCCGCAGCGGCCCTGACATACCTCGGGAACTCCTTATACTTGAGCTTCATCAGAGGCATGGTGCGGTCCGGCCCCTTCTGATAGCCGGCCGGTCGGGTCAGAATAACGATATTCCTTCCGAATCCCTTCTCACGCATAAAGTCGATCGGGATACTGTCAGCCGTTCCTCCGTCCAGAAGCTTCATTCCCTCATACTCCACATTCTCCGACACCAGCGGAAGGGATGCGGATGCCCGTACAGCATCGATCTGGGACTTCACATCATAGAGCCTGATGTACTCTCCCTTTCCCGTTTCCAGGTTCGTAGCGCAGGAATACACCTCAATATCCTTCGCGTTCTTCCGGAAGGTCTCATAATCAAAAGGATTCAGCTTATCCGGAATCTCGTGATAGCAGAATTCCTCCTCGCAGTAATTCCCGGTCCTGATCAGGGACTGCATGCTCATGAAGCGTTTATCCTTCCTGTACTTCACGCAGTAACGGATATTTCTTCCCATCTGTTCGGAAATGTAGGAAATGCCGTGCAGAATGCCGGCGGATACTCCCACCAGACCATCCACCTTTATTCCGTGGATCATGAATTCATCCAGAACACCTGCGGTATAGATTCCTCTCATTCCACCGCCCTCCAGCACGAGTCCGAGGCGGTTTTCCATATTAGTCATTCCTGTGTACCCCTTTATCTCCTGAAAATGCCGCTTATCCTTCTATCTGACCGCCATCCGGAAGGAGCGCTGTCTCTTCCTTGATGGTACGCAGCACGATGTGTGTCTCCGTCTTCTCTACGCCCTCATAGCCCTTGATCACCTTATAGACCTGATCCAGACTGTCGGTCGTATCCGTCACGATCCGGAGCACAAAATCAAATTCGCCTGTCTGATAGTAGCAGGACGCGATACTGTTGTTCTCCTTCACAAGAGATACAAAGCCCTCATAATAATCCGGATGCTTCAGCGATACATCCATCAGCGCCACCATACTGTTTCCAAGGATCTCCTGATCGATCTGGATCGTGTAACCCTTGATCAGGCCCGAGGATTCCAGTTTCCGGATCCGTTCGATCACTGCCGAAACGGAAAGGCTGATCTCCTCACTGATAGCCGAAGCCGGCAGTCTCGCATTCTTACTGAGACACTGCAGTATCCTCATATCAATACTGTCCATACTATTTCCCCCTTGTATGAAACAGGCAGAAGGACCCACCTTCTGCCTCATTTTCTAGAATAAGATCTCTTTTCTGCTCTTCAGAAGCTTTCCGCCCGAAACAATATTCAGAACACCCACTGTGATTCCAAATACGATCAGGAGCACGCCGATAGCGATGTTCGCTCCTCCGGCTTTCTTCATCTGCTTGTATACGCGTTCCATATCCTTCCTCCTAATCTCAGGCCTTTAAGCCGTACTGTTCATAATACTGATCGATCCTTGCCTTCATGGCATCGTCGATGATCACCTGTCCCTTATAGGGCTTATTGTACAAATGTTCCACCACCTCTGCCATGGTAACGATGGCTGTTGTGGAAAGGCCGAAGTTCTCCTGGATCTCCTGAAGCGCCGACTTGTCCGGAGACTGTCCCTGCTCCATACGGTCCACGGAAACCACCAACCCAAGAACCTCCACATTTCCGATGGAATTCACAATGGGAAGCGTTTCGCGGATCGAGGTTCCGGCTGTGGTCACATCTTCAATGATCACGACCTTATCTCCGTCATAAATGGGACCGCCCAGCAGGATACCGGTATCTCCGTGGTCCTTGATCTCCTTCCGGTTCGAGCAGTAGCGAACCTCTGCACCGAACTCCTCGGAAAGCGCCATGGAGGTAGTCACGGAAAGCGGAATTCCTTTATATGCAGGTCCGAACAGAACATCAAAATCCGTTCCGAAAGCATCCTTTATCGCCTTTGCATAGTATGTTCCCAGCCGTTTCAGCTGGCTTCCCGTCCGATAAAATCCGGTATTGACGAAGAAAGGGGTCTTCCTTCCGCTCTTTGTCACGAAATCCCCGAACTTCAGGACCTGACAATCGATCATAAACTCGATAAATTCCTGCTTGTATGCTTCCATATTTCCTCCTTAACCATCCTGAACTCCCATATGATGATCGAGCATCACGTTGTACACGATGTGTGCATGCCGTGGCATCATATGATATATGGCATGTACCCACAGGGCACATGCCATATTCTACCATAAATCCGCCTCCGAATCAATCGGGAAACGATGTTCTGTCTGTCGATCCGTATGCCGATACCGATACCGTCATCAGCAGTCAGTTTACACATTCAGCTGCAGTATTTTATCAAAAATGCGATGGGATGCTTCCAGCTTGGACATCATCGGAAGCTGCTCCGTACCATCCCGGGTGATCAGGGTCAGGATATTTGTATCCACCTGATATCCGGCCCCCTCCTGGGTCAGTGAATTGGCGCAGATCATATCCGCATTCTTCTTCTCCAGCTTTGCCGCGGAATTCTCCAGAAGCTTCTCCGTCTCCATGGAGAAGCCGCAGATCACCTGTCCGGGACGCTTCTTCTCTCCCAGAGAAAGAAGGATGTCCTTTGTCCGCTTCAGGGGAATGGACATATCCCCGTCCTTCTTCTTTATCTTCTGGTCAGCCACGGTTGCCGGGGTGTAGTCCGCCACCGCCGCTGCCATGACCACGATATCCGCTGTTTCCGCCGCCGATGTCACCTGCTGATACATTTCCTCCGCCGTATGGATCTTCTTCAGCTCGACACCAAGAGGCGGTTCAAGGGAAGTTGGACCGGAAACCAGCGTCACCTTCGCTCCCCGGTAGGCAGCAGCCTTTGCCAGCGCATAACCCATCTTTCCGGAGGAATGATTCGTGATGACACGGATGGGATCCAGGGGTTCCTCGGTGGGGCCTGCAGAAACCACCACATGACGTCCCTCCAGATCATGCTCATGTGCTACACGAAGCAGGATCTCTTCCACCAGGATCTCCTCCTTCGGAAGCTTGCCCTTGCCCTCATAACCGCAGGCAAGATACCCCTCCGAGGGCTCGATGATCTGATACCCGAACCTCTTCAGCTTGGCGATATTATCCTGAACGATAGGGTTTTCCAGCATGTAGCCGTTCATGGACGGGCAGATCAGGATGGGGCAGCGTGCGGGAAGCACCGTAGTGGTCAGCATATCGTCCGCGATCCCGTTTGCAATCTTGCCGATCACATTTGCGGTGGCCGGCGCGATCAGGATGCAGTCCACTCCCGTTCCCAGGGAAATATGGGGAACATGTACCTTATCATCGGGAGTCTCGTCAAAGGTATCCAGATAAACCTTATTCTTGGTCAGCACCTCAAAGGTCTGTGCCGTGATAAAATGTGTCGCATTCTTCGTCATCACCACATGAACGTCCGCATGCAGCTTGACCAGCATACTTGCCACATTTGCCATCTTATAGGCTGCGATTCCGCCGGATACTCCCAGCAGGATCTTCTTTCCTTCTAACATATGATGTACCTCCGTCTCACAGGATGAACCGCCCCTTCACGGGGCACACGCCGCCGGCGCGCGGGCTGAACGAACCAGGTCCTTCTGAGGAAGAATTCGTTCCTACTCCTCGGCTCCGTCAGCTCCGTCCTCGTCCTCAGGCATATCCTCCAGTAATCCGTGCTTTTCATAGCGGGTCGCACGGGTGATGTGGTTCTCACAGTCCACGAAGATCACCCGCGGGGGATTCTCGGCAAATTCCTCCGGAGTCATCATGGCATAATTCATGATGATCACCCGGTCGCCGGTAGATACACAGCGCGCTGCGGCGCCGTTCAGACAGATCACGCCGGATCCTGCCTCACCTGCGATCACATAGGTTTCCAGTCGGGAGCCGTTATCCACATCCGCGATCTGAACCTTCTCATACTCGATCAGCCCTGCCGCATCCATCAGCTGCTGATCGATGGTAATGCTTCCCACATAGTTCAGCTCTGCCTGTGTTACGGTTGCTCTGTGAATCTTACTTTTTAATACATTGATCAGCATGGAATTCTCCTTTTTATATTGATCCTTCGTTACCGGTATATATCGTTTCCTTAAACGGTTGCCAGGAAGTTATCAATCAGACGTACCTTTCCGTTGATCTTAACGGCGATGGCACAGAGGATATCACCCTTCAGTGTATCGATGGACTCCATCGTCAGATTGTCCACGATCTCAACGTAATCGATCTCTGCCATGGGCTCAGATTCGATCAGGGAGATCATGGCGTTCCGGATCGCAGCCGCATCTCTCTCTCCGTCCTTCACCATCTGCTCCCCAAGACGGATGGACTGGGACAGGATCAGTGCTGCCTTTCTTTCCTCTTCGTTCATGTAGGTGTTCCGGGAGCTCATGGCCAGACCGTCTGCTTCACGTACGATGGGGCATCCGACGATCTCCAGCGGCATGTTCAGATCCCTTACCATGCGCTTAACCACTGCCAGCTGCTGTGCATCCTTCTGTCCGAAGTATGCATGATCCGGCTGAACGATGTTGAAGAGCTTGGACACTACAGTGCACACTCCACGGAAATGTACCGGCCGGGACAGTCCGCACAGGTGATTTGTCAGTCCGTTCATATCCACGAAGGATACAAAGCCCTCGGGATACATTTCCGCCGGTTCCGGATGGAAGATCAGATCCGCTCCGGTACTCTCACAGAGAGCGGCATCGCGATCCAGATCTCTCGGGTAGCTTGCCAGATCCTCATTCGGACCGAACTGGGTCGGATTCACGAAGACACTGACTACGGTATGGTCATTTCCCTTCACGCTGGCTGCGATCAGACTCTGATGTCCTGCATGCAGGTATCCCATGGTGGGAACCAGACCTACCGTCTCTCCTGCGGCTCTCCAGCCCTTTACAATTTCTCTTACCTCTGCTACTGTGGTTGCGATTTTCATAGTATTCTCCTTACGATAACATGTTTCTATATATTAACAGTATATTTTCTATTTACGTCCCTGACCTTCGATCACGATCCTTCAGCACTTCGCGAGTATGTCGTGCCTACGGCACCGGCATTCGCGATGAATTGAATGGTCACTGTGTGAGCTCGTCGGCATAGGCACGGATCGCATCATATACTTCGTCCTGCATGGCATAAGTGTGTTCCTCTGCCGGATAGGTTCCTGCCTTCACTTCCTCATCATAGGCTCTGAATCCGGCCCTCATATGCTCTCCTACATTTGAGAAGGCCTTCACGAACTTCGGGCGGAAGTCATTGAACATGGCAAGCATGTCCGCATAAACCAGAACCTGTCCGTCACAGCCTGCACCGGCTCCGATCCCGATGGTGGGGATACGAAGGAGCTTTGTAACGATCTCTGCCAGGCACGCGGGAACGCATTCCAGCGTTACCGCGAAGGCCCCTGCCTCCTGAACCGCAAGAGCATCACGGATCAGCTTCTTTGCGGGCTCCAGTTCCTTCGCCTGAGATACAAAGCCGCCGAACGCATTGATGGACTGGGGTGTCAGACCCAGATGCGCCATAACCGGGATACCGGTCTGTGTGATGGCCTTGATCTGAGGGCATACTTCTTCTCCGCCCTCCAGCTTCACAGCCTGTCCGCGTCCCTCCTTCATGAGGCGCCCTGCATTGACTACCGCATCATACACGGAGGTCTGGTAGGACATGAAGGGCATATCGATCACCACCAGTGCATTTTGTGCCCCGCGTGATACCGCAGCACCATGATGGATCATATCCTCCATGGTAACGGAAATGGTGTCCGGATAACCCAGTACCACATTTCCGAGGGAATCCCCTACCAGGATTGCATTAATCCCTGCGCTGTCCTGCAGCTTGGCAGTGGAATAATCATAAGCTGTCAGCATGGAGATCTTCTCTCCTCTTTCCTTCATCTGCTGAAAGGTTACAACCGTATTTTTCATATCGTACCTCCTTCCGTGTCCTCGCCTTTGGTTGTCTTCCGATCATAAAGTATCGATCTTATTTCGCCGTAATCTCTTTCCGGGTTCTTACGTTCTGCCACCTGCAGTACTTTTCTCGAAAGTGCCATGTAGATCTCCCTGCTCTCTTCGTCCAGCACCTTCAGATGTTTCTCGACTGTGCCGCTGTCACCCCGTTCCACGGGGCCGGTCAGCTGTGCCGCAAGTCCCTTCCCGGCGATTCCCTTCGCATTGTCCAGGAACAGTCCCGCAAGGGCTTCCTCGGCCTCCTCTTCCGTGAATCCACAGGCGGAAAGCTCCTTCGCTGCCGTTTCATAGAGTCCACAGACCAGATTGCTGGCCATGACCGCAGATGCATGGTAACGGACCTTTTCATCCGCGCGGATCGCCTTGCAGCGAAGGCCGGTCTCCGATAAAAGATTCAGCCACATTTCCAGATACTCCGATGCACCCTCCACGGTAAAGAAAGCGCGGTCCAGCGTCTGATAAGCAGTATTTCGATCTGATATAGCATACAGGGGATGGATTGAATAACCGTAGGCTCCGGTTCCGTTAAAGACTTCGGAAGAAAGTGCACCACTGCAGTGGCACAGGAGCTTACCCTCCAGTGATCCTGATCTCTGCAGCTCCGTAACGACGGGAGCGATCGCCTGATCACTGACTGTAAGAAACACAACATCGCATACATCCAACAGGGAACTGAGTGTCTCAAAGCATAAAGTACCGGTCCATCGTGCCGCTTCCTCCGCCCGTTCCTTCGTTCGGTTGTAATATCCCGCAACCGGAAGTCCGTGGTCCTTGAAGTACCGTCCCAGCGTACAGCCGACACGGCCGGCACCATAAAATCCAATCTTCATATGATCACCTCCTTGCATAAACCAGGTGTGCATGATCATGGATGCTGTGCGTCTGTGAAATTATAAAGGGTACAGTTTCTTTCGAATACCATCCATGGAGAGTATACGAAACTGTACCCTTCTTGTAAATATTTTTTCATGAAATAAATTGTATAAAATTCAGTACAATTCATTTCACCGGATCATCATGATCATGAATCACTCCATGATCATGATTTTCCTTCATCTGTCATCCTCCGGATCACGGATTTGTACATACTCCGTTCCTGTCGAATTCGTATGTCTTCGGGCCTACGGTGACGGAACAGTTCTTCGCCATTCTTCCGTCATCCATCAGATAATACCAGTATCCCTTATACTTCGTCCAACCGGTCTGCATTACGCCCTTGGCCGTGAATCTGTAGTAGGAACCGCCGATCTTCTTCCATCCGGTTACCATGGCTCCGTTAGTTCCAAAGTAATACCACTTTCCACTCTTCTTGATCCAGCCTGTCTTCATCACTCCCTTGGAACTGAAGTAATAAGTCTTGCCGTTGATCTGCTTCACACCGGTCGCGCGACCTGTCACAGCATCGCAGTAATACCAGTTCGTCTTGATCTTGAACCATCCGGTCTGCTTCTCACCCAGCTTGTTGTAATAGAATACATAGCCTGACTCATCCGTATACCAGCCTGCCTTCTTTACGGGAACCACTGTCACCCTGCATTCAGCAGTAACCGTAGCTTCACCGGCGCCTTCAACCTGACGTGTATCGATCTCTTTCCCGTCAGCAGCCTCAACAGGTGTTGCCGACCAGGATGACCATTCACCCCATACAGGACGACGGTAGGTATAGGTGATCACTTCCGTCTTGCTTCTGTCACGATGACGATACTCGTTATGTCCTCCGCACTGTACCTGCTGGGTGGTCTGATTATACCAGGTATCTCCGGATCTTCCGTAAAGGATGATGGAACCGTCGCTGTCATATGCTGAAAGCGGTGAATCACTCCAGCCACGTTCAATACGATATGCGCAGTAGATGCCACTCCAGTAGCCCTCATAAGGACCACTCCATCCTCCGCCACTTGAATACTGTGCGTACTTGCTGTAGTTATACTGTGTCTTATAATCCGGCACATACCTGGATTCAACATCTCTGGTATCCGACTTCTGATACTCTGTCCTGGACCAGTCACTCCAGGTACCCCATGAACCATAGACCGTATCCTTCTTCTCGCTTACATACTCCCAGCCTTCGCCAAGGGATCCCTTGGTCTGGGTGGTCTTTGTCTCATAGGATTCTACCGTTCTGTAACGATACTCCGTAGTCGGAGCTACAGAATCGGCTACAGCCGCTCTGATCACGGTTTCACCCGGGCTAATGGCTGTAATGTTTCCAGCCTCATCAACGTTTGCCACTTCTTCATTGGAGGAAGTCCAGATCACATCTGTCGATGCTGCATCGGCAGGAACCAATGTTACTTTTACAGCATCCGTCTTTCCAACCTCCAGTGTCAGCTCTGTCTTATCAAGTTCGATGGATGTTGCCCAGCTGATGCTGTCCGCCGGGATCACCTCTGTCTTTGTTTCTCCGCATCCGTGTACACAGGTAAATGTACGGACACCGTCTTCATATCTTGTTGCTTCTTTTGTGACCTTGCCCTCATCAAACTCATGTCCGAGAGCCTTGATCGTTTCCGTCTTTTTCTCACCGCAGGCAGCACAGGTATAGGTCATTTCACCGTTTTCTGTACAGGTCGCCTCTTTTGTAACCTTTCCGCTGTCCCAGGCATGCGGATCGCAGGCTGATACCTTGATCTCCCCGGCCGATACACTGGAGAACTGTCCTGCATAATCATATGCATAGATGTGTGTGATATAGGTTCCGGTTTCGTTGTTATGATCTGCTGCCGATACATAGAAGGTTGCGTGACCGTTCGAAACCGTTGCCTTCGGCCAGCTCTTCGCCAGATCATCCTGACCGTTATAGCTGGTCCATGTGGGCATTTCCACATAGGCGATACCGATATTATCACTTACATCGCATTCCACCTTGTAACCGTTCTTTGTCACCTCGGTGACCTTCACATTTTTGATCACCGGCTTTTCCTTATCATAGTTCAGGGTGTACCACTGATTGGTATTGTCGTCCGACCATACCCAGAGATGCACGTCTTCACCGTTTGCTGTCGGATCACCACCCATATCCATGGTCATTCCTGTAGCACATTCCGCCTCAAAAAGTACCTTTCCTCCGGGAGCTCTCCTGATGATCCAGTTCTGTGCTGCGGTTCCGTTACCTTCCCAGCTGACAATGTTGTTGCCCTTGGAAACTCCGGCACCGGCGTCATCGATATATCTCCAGTTCTGGCAGTTCTTGATCCGGTAGGAACCGTTTGAATTCCTTGTAAACTCCCACCAGGAGCTTCGGTCGCTGGCACTTCCTGTCTCACAGACGATATTGCAGTCCCTGTCCTTGATGTACCACCCGTTAGCATGTATGATCTGGGCTCTGAAGCTGTCCCCCAGATTCAGCTGTTCCCAGGGGATCACAACCGGTCCGGTATAATCAATCGCAGCATAACCCTCGATCCGGTTCCCTCTGTAGGTTCCCGGAGAGGCATCGCATCGCTTGACCATGGCCGAATCCGATCCGCTGCCGGTATTACCTTCAATGGTATACACATTTCCGTTCACGGAGTCCTCGGATACCAGACCTACATGTCCCCAGCTGTAGAAGATCACATCACCCTTCTTCGGTGTGTATCCGCCGGCATCATGCCAGATTCCTCTGTTCTTGGCCCACTGCCTCATTCCTGAGTAGTAGCCCAGAGTCGTATACTGATCCGAAGAGGCACCTGCTTTCATCAGACACCAGTTTACAAAGTATACACAGTAGTCGCCATAAGCCGATCCTGTTATATCCTGTGCATATTTGTTATACGGGGTCTGAGACTCGCTGGTACAATTGTTATACGAGTCAAATTCATACACATTCGCATTACTTGATTTGCCGTGATACCCCAGCTCTCCCTCGGCTATCCGGATTGCATCGTCGGCCGTAAAACCGGCAGCTCTGGCCATCATCACGTTCAGATTCGGGACCAGCGCCAGTATCATCATGACGGCGATCATCAAGGCTGTCGTCCGCTTCTTCCTTGCTCTTTCCATATTGCTCTCCTTTCCTATACTGAATCAACCTGTTCCTCCGATCATGGGATTCATGCTCCGGAGTCCAGCAATCCCCTGATCACTTAAACTGTAGCATAGAATCCGGAGTCGGAATTTAGGGGGGAGGCAAAAAAAGAAGCACCCCAACCCTGAAGGTTGGAGCGCTTACTATTACACTCAGTTCAAAATAAGGCCGGATGATAAACGATCCGCCCGACCGTCATGAAGGCTTCTTATCCCAGGTCACCAGCTTACCAGCTTCTCCGTGTCACCCTTCCGAAATCCTCCGCCGGTTCCGGGGTTTGCCCCGGTGGAACCGGAATACCCGCCCGGACCTGCAGTTTCTGTTGGGTTAACCGGGACAGCAGTTCCCGGTGGGTTAACCGGGACGGCAGCACCTGTGGGATTCACAGGGCCGGATGTACTTGTGGGATTCACCGGAGCGGCAGCGCCTCCTGCTCCGGCCGGACCTGTCGGACCGGTCTCCCTTGGCAGCGGAGCCCCGCAGATTTTACAAAACTTAGCTCTTCCTCTAAACCCGCATCCACACTTTTTACAGATCATTGTAAACCTCCTCAGGCTATACCCTAATGTTATGTAAGTAAGCATCCTATCCGCTTAGTACTATTTGTCGATCCGTCATCATTTCCGCTCGGCAAAAATGAGCATTCAGTTTATATCTTCTGTATAAAGAGCCAATTCTTCCATCTCATTTTCCGCCATAACAGCGCCTATCACATACAGTCCACATCCGGTCAGAGTAAAAACCACAGATAAAACTATTAATACTAATTGGAGTTTTGATAATCCCTTTTCGCTCTTTTCCATGTTCTCACTCATCCCGCGACTCCTTTCATTTACTGCTCCTTCAAAAGGCCTTCCTTATCAAAGGTGTAAGATTTGCCGTCTATGGTTATCGTATTGTCCTTAACCATTATTCCGTTCTCATCATAATAGTATTTTTTATCATTCATGATCAGCCAACTGCTGTATAAGTGACCGTCTTCCGCAAAATTACATTTATTTGACTGGAGTGTAAGTGTTTTATTCTTACACATATCCCCCTTAACATCAACACAATATGCTCTTTCACCTGCACTTTCCTTCTTCTGTATCCAGCCAAAATCCATGAGGCCTTCCTCAGTCAGATATCTATATACAGATTCTCCGTTTTCCTTTTTTACTCTCCAATCATCCTTAACAATATAATTTGATCCGGTAATGAAATACCAATGTCCCCGGTTATTCTTTATCCATCCTGCATGCAAAATCCTGAAACTGAAGCTGAAGGTGAACTTCCCGTCCTGCGATGTCCCCTCAATCGTCACCACATTGTTTACATTTCCATTTTCATCTTCCTTCTTCTCGTCAGCACCTTTTAGGATTTCAAGTTTATTCCCATCCACTTTAACCCGTTCTGTATCGGAGGAACTCCATGTTATCCCCTCCAGCTTGGTCCCTTCGGGGTCCATCCTCACCTCCATTTCAAAAATGCCGGTTGGACGTCCGGTGATCTTCTCACCGTCTTTAACCATATATTCTCTTGTAAATCCTTCTTTGGAAGCTTTTGTTCTCGCAACAACCTGAACAGAACCATTCCCATCATAGGTGCCACCGGAGCCGGACTTCATTTCATCCACCTGTTTTTCTATAGTTTCCTTATACTCCCTGACCCGGTTCATGGATACCACAAAGAAGACAATCCCCACAATAAGAATTGCCAGCGAAAGAAGAAATGCGACCCAGATGAGCGCCTGGGAATTCCCGTTTTTCCCGGAAGTCTTCTTGATTACAGGCTCGTTGCTCACCGGCGGATAATCCCCGGTTTTTACGAAGCCATTCTGATAGACTTCCTGCCCGCTCTGGTAGGCTTCCTGCCCGCTCTGGTAGGCTTCCTGCCCGCTCTGGTAGGCTTCCTGCCCGCTCTGATAGGCTTCCTGCCCGCTCTGATAGGCTTCCTGCCCGCTCTGATAGGCTTCCTGCCCGCTCTGATAGGCTTCCTGCCCGCTCTGATAGGCTTCCTGCCCACTCTGATGAGGCTCCGGGGTAGTCCGGAACTCATCCGCCTGATTCATCTGCGCCCCGCAAAACGGACAGACGGGTCTCCATTCACCAATATAAACATGGCCGTTAATACAGATATATCTATTCATATAATTCACCCGACATGGTCATTTATTTCAACAATCCAGATACAGCTTGCATCTGGAATCACCCAATTCAAGAATGCTGTTTCCCTGCACCTCAACCTGTACGCCCTTTGGCAGTCTTTTATTACCTCTCAGATATGTCCCGTTCGTCGACTGATCCACCACATAGTAAACCTTTTTTCCGTCATCGTAGTAGATCTGACAGTGAATTCTGCTGACACCCTTCACATTGTCCGGCGTAACGATCTGACATTCCTGAGCCCCACGCCCTACGCTCGTCCATTCCAAAGATCTCAGGGTATAGGATTCCTTCCTATCATAGTTGACATACAGTGTCACGATCCCCTTTATGTTCGCCTTTGCATCCTCCTCACCGGATGGGATATCTGCTTCCTTCATCAGGTTGGCCGCGATGTAGAGTCTCTGAGAAATCTTAGGCTGAACTGGCGGAGTCACCCGTTCTTTCTTGACGTACGGCGTCTCTCCCGGTCTTGCTTCCAGGGTAACTGTATCATCCGCCTCCGGAACCGGCGACATGAGTTGTCCCAACACGTCATAGACATACACCATGTCACATCGTTCTCCGGGATCCTTTTTCAGCATCAGCTCGATAAGACTTCGGACGCCATCCGGTATAGTTTCGGACAGTTTCAACTTCGCATCATCCAGAACCGCTTCGTACGCATAATCATATTCACTATGATCGAATTCCGGAAGATCCCCTGAAAAATACTGATGAAAGAGAAGCCCAAGCGCAAATACGTCCATCTTACAGGTGAGTTTCACCTCCTCACCAAACATAAACCTGCAGCCTTCCGGCGAAAGATATACGAAATCACCGCCGAGATCATCCTCACCCAGCCTGTCGCCTTCAAAGAAAGCGCTGTCAAAATCAATGATCTTTCCGGTATACTGTCCGTTTTCCAGCTTCTTGATCAGGACATTCGATTCCTTGATATCCGCATGAACTATCTTTCCGGTGTGAAGCATCATCAATCCATGTGCGATCCCTCTGCAAAGACAGAGAATACTTTCCGGCTGGAGCTGTCTGATCTGTTCCATCGTGATCCCATTTGATTCAATTTTCTCGGTTGTGATATAGTAATGCGAATTATTTCGAAAGAATTCCTTTATCCGGACCAGATGTCCGTCGGACACTTCGTTGACCATCTTATAAAGTCTTGCCTTCTTCTGCTCAAATACCCGGCAGAAGGCAACCTTGTCATTGACAAGCTTCGGAGACAGCTTTTCAGGGTTCATCGGATAAACCGGATCGAAAAACTCTTTGATAAAACAGGCGTCACCGTTTTTCTGCGCGAAGGTCCAGCGGGATGTGCCCGCATCCTCCGTCTGAAACGGTTCATCCAGAACATATTGATTGATTATCGTTTTCTTCTCACCCATTTACCGTGAATCCCTTCTACCTCGAAGTATCAATCTCACCTATTGAAGAAATCTGCAATAGGTGTATCTGTATTTCTCCCAAAGCTGCTGCAATACATCCATATCACTTTCGGGAGGTATCTGATCGATATACTCCCTGTTCAGCACATCACTTCTTTGCGCCGCCATATCCTGAAGGTTCAAAAAGGAATCAAAATAGAACCCCATACAGACAAAGGTGAAATCATCGGAGGCATTTTCCGAAAATGTATTCCTGAGCCCTTCTTCCAGGCCCTCCACACTGGATGCCATAAGGATCTCCTGGAGCAGAAGGTCCTCAAACTGCATGGGAGACGGAACATAGCCGAAGCATCCGTCCGTTGAAGCAAAAACCAGGGTCGGCTTCGTGATCGCAATCCGTCTTGTATGAAGCTCATACTGGGAATTCGCATCGATCACATTTGTAAGCCGTCCGTCATTGGACAGATTCGAAAATGCATCCTGCCCTTCCACATCATCCTCTGTCAGCTGGGCGAGTCCATCCTCATCCAGCAGATAGACTCTCGAATCTCCCGCCCAGATAAGATGAAGTATCATTCCCTGAGAAGAATTCTGTGCGATACAGATTGAAGCCGTGGTGGGTGCCGCACGTACGATGGATCCGGCCAGTCTGGAATCGCCCTTCAGGTATGGCTTGCAAATCTTCAGCCCTCTATCGATACGATCACCGATCCCGGCTGCCATCCGTTCCGTATCTCCGCCTGCGGCGATATACTGCTCCTGGAACCAGTCATAGACAGCTCCGCTTACGATCCTCGATCCGATATATGCGCCCGTCTTTCCGCTCAGGCTTTTATAGCTTTGGGACCCTGCACCGCCGCAGCCGTCGAAGGCGCCTATCATCGCCGAATCTCCGGCAGGCAGACAGGAACAGCAGAAGCTGTCCTCTCCCCCCTCGGCAATCATTCCCTCTGCTATCACAAACGAAAAATCCAGTTTGTCCATGATTCTTTGAACGGCCATATCGTCTCCTTAAATCGATCCTGCGATCGCATTCAGAATATGCTCATAGGTCTCATGCTCCAGACCGTTTCCGGCTTCTGAAACAAACTGAACCACATTTCCCCAATTGTCACGGATCAGATCCCAGCTTTCCTTATCCGGAGTAAAGAGAAGCAGACGCTTCGCCTCATTGTTCATAACCGGATTTACGGAATTTCTGGTTCCCCACCACTCCGTCAGCTCGTTGAAGTTCTTCGGCATGCCCTTGGGATAGTTGGGAGCCGTACGGCCAAAGCCCAGATCATGGGTACCGTCATCCGTCCAGACTACGATAACATGTCTCTTCTTGGGAGCATCCATATTCCAGTCCGATTTCATGGCAAATGCAAGCGCCTCCAGTCCGTCCTCCGGATCATCTCCTCCACCATCCGGCTGAAGACTCTTCACTGCTGCTTCCAGCTTCTGGGCATCCTGCGGAAGCTCGAAGAAATTCGTCAGGAGCATCGCATTCTCTCTGTCATAATAGTAATCTCTGAAGGCTACCACACGTACACGAAGCTTCGAAACGATCTTCTTCTTCTCATTCATCTTCTGAACGAAATCCTCATAGAAATGAAGGACATTCTCTTTCACCGTATCCAACAACGGTCTCATACTCATCGTAACGTCGATCACGAAAACAATGTCAACTCCATAATCCATTTTGTAATTGCTGCCCATACTAAACTCCTCCCTTATTGTATTATAAATCTTTATTCTTCGTTATTCTCGTTGTCAATGTCAATGCCCATTTCCTTTACACGTTGTTCCAATCTATTAAATGAAAACCATCTTCCAGATTCACTGTCAATATTGTGATCCACTAGAAAAGTATGTAGTTCATATAAATAGGATTGTATTTTTCGCGCACATTGTACTTTTGATAATTCGTCATCCTCATTCTGGTACTTAACAATTTCATCGCTTGCATCGGAATATATTTTCTGAAATTCTTTTACTTCTTCATCAGTCAGTTTGATAGGTTCCTGTCTTGAAGTGACTTTCTCATCTGACGGCTCTTCTGGGGTTCCTTCTGACATTCCCCATGGATTTCCTTCTGTTGTCGCCTCTGTTGCAGCCTCCGTTGATGCGTCTGTTGATGCGTCTGTCGATTCGTCCGTTGATGCGTCTGTTGATGCATCCGTTGAAGCGTCTGTTGTCGCATCGGTCACAGCCTCTGTACTGTCATATTCAGTCGTTACCCCGGTCTGTTCAGTGGTGATATCAGCGGACAGTGTACTGTTCTTCTGCTGGTTATCATCGAGCCACCGGTCCTTCAGTTTTTTATTCTGATTGTTCAGATGAATGGCCCAAACCACTGCACAGACAGCAACCAGAATACTCAGCACCATTACAACCCGTTCCCATTTAATTCTGCTCTTTTTCACAGGTGGTTTTTGCGAGGGGGGTTGTATCATCGGACCGCCGGGTGGCATGGGACCACCGGAGGGCATGGGACTGCCTCCGCCGTTTCCGAAAGGAGCTCCGCCGATACCCGGATCGGACCTGATAATGTCGGTCTTTCCTTCCTCCGGCGCTTCACCTGTCAGTCCCCAAAAGCCGCCGCAGGCTTCTGTATTCACTACGGCTCCACAATTGGTACATTTCCCTTCTTTCCCGATAATTTTATATCCGCATTTTTTACAGAACATGACTGATCCCCCTGTCTATCTCATCCATTTTTCATTGCAAACACAGCAATTCATTACATTGATATAATTCTCGGTGGCACATTTCCTGCAGACCCATCTTTTCCCCTGAAAGGTTTCTTTAAAGAAGACCACGACCTCATCCGGCTCTTTCTTTTTCTTATCTTCTTCCTCATCCTCATCGTCATCATCACCATCACTATCATCGCGTGTCGGCATGGTGGATGAAAACCTTTCCCGTCTCCAGGATTCATCATATTTTTCGACTTTATCACCGGAAGCATCCTTTTCCCGTGATCTGTCCATTACCATTTTTATTCCAAATGCGATCACCACGACGATGATGATCGTCAAAATAACAAATCCCATATCATTCTCCAACCAAAAATCAAAATCCTCCTTTGGTACATGTACTACTCACATCCTACATAACCAAAGGAGGATCCTCATCTAACAACTGGCTACCGGATAAACAATGTTCTTAGGCCCTATAGCTTTGCGTCACAAGATTTCTCTTGTTTTGCCAATTATGTGCTTGATATTATTTTACTTCAGAACACTCGTTTCGTCAACGAAAACGCATAGGGACCACTCCTCTTCATCACCTCCTCTTCTCACTTTACTTCCAGTCAGATTTACGGGTTTGTACAGATACCGTTCGTATCAAAATTGTAGATTGTCGGACCGAATGCGATGGAACAGTTCTGAGCCATCTTTCCGTCACTCTTCAGGTAATACCAGTTCCCCTTATACTTCGTCCAACCGGTCTGCATTACGCCCTTGGCCGTGAATCTGTAGTAGGAACCGCCGATCTTCTTCCATCCGGTTACCATGGCTCCGTTAGTGCCAAAGTAATACCACTTTCCGCTCTTCTTGTACCAGCCTGTCTTCATCACTCCCTTGGAGCTGAAGTAATAGGTCTTGCCGTTGATCTGCTTCAGACCGGTTGCGCGACCTGTAGCAGCATCACAGTAATACCAGTAACTCTTGATCTTGAACCATCCGGTCTGCTTCTCACCCTGCTTGTTGTAACAGAATACATAGCCTGACTCATCCGTATACCAGCCTGCCTTCTTTACGGGAACCACTGTCACCCTGCATTCAGCAGTAACCGTAGCTTCACCGGCGCCTTCAACCTGACGTGTCTCGATCTCTTTCCCGTCAGCAGCCTCAACAGGTGTTGCCGACCATGATGACCATTCACCCCATACAGGCCGACGGTAGGTATAGGTGATCACTTCCGTCTTGCTTCTGTCACGATGACGATATTCATAATGTCCTCCGCACTGTACCTGCTGGGTGGTCTGATTATACCAGGTGTCCCCTGATCTTCCGAAAAGGACGATGGAACCGTCGCTGTCGTATGCTGAAAGCGGTGAATCACTCCAGCCGCGATCAATACGATATCCGCAGTAGATGCCGCTCCAATATCCTTCATAAGGACCGCTCCATCCTCCGCCACTTGAATACTGTGCGTACTTGCTGTAGTTATACTGTGTCTTATACTCCGGAACGTATCTGGATTCAACATCTCTGGTATCCGACTTCTGATACTCTGTCCTGGACCAGTCACTCCAGGTGCCCCATGAACCATAGACCGTGTCCTTCTTCTCGCTTACATACTCCCAGCCTTCGCCAAGGGATCCCTTGGTCTGTGTTGTCTTTGTCTCGTAGGATTCTACCGTTCTGTAACGATACTCCGTAGTCGGAGCTACAGAATCGGCTGCAGCAGCTTTGATCACGGTTTCACCCGGGTTGACAGCTGTAATAGTTCCAGCTTCATCAACGGTTGCCACTTCTTCATTGGAGGAAGTCCAGATCACATCTGTCAGGACTGCATCCTCCGGTGATACTGTCACCTGAAGGTTTGCGGTTTTTCCGGATTCCACGGTCAGTTCCGTGTCACTGAGACTGATCTTCTCTGCCCATTTAATGCTGTCTGCCGGAATCGCCTCTGTCTTTGTTTCTCCGCATCCATGTACACAGGTAAATGTACGGACACCATCTTCATATCTCGTTGCTTCTTTTGTGACCTTACCCTCATCAAACTCATGTCCGAGAGCCTTGATCGTTTCCGTCTTCTTTTCACCGCAGGCAGCACAGGTATAGGTCTTTTCACCGTTCTCTGTACAGGTTGCCTCCTTCGTTACCTTTCCGTCATCCCAGGCATGCGGATCACAGGCTGATACCTTGATATCCCCGGCCGATACACTGGAGAACTGTCCTGCATAATCATATGCGTAGATGTGTGTGATATAGGTTCCGGTTTCGTTGTTATGATCTGCTGCCGATACATAGAAGGTTGCGTGACCGTTCGAAACCGTTGCCTTCGGCCAGTTCTTTGCCAGATCATCCTGACCATTATACGTGGTCCATGTGGGCATTTCCACATAGGCGATACCCATATTATCACTTACATCGCATTCAACCTTGTAACCATTCTTTGTTACCTCGGTGACCTTCACATTTTTGATCACCGGCTTTTCCTTATCATATTTCAGAGTGAACCACTGATTGGTATTGTCATCCGACCATACCCAGAGATGCACGTCCGCACCGTTTGCTGTCGGATCACCGCCCATATCCATGGTCATTCTGGTTGCACATTCTGACTCGAAAAGAACCTTCCCGTTGGGCGCTCTCTTGATGAACCAGTTCTGTGCTCCGGTTCCGTTTCCTTCCCAGCTGACAATGTTGTTGCCGTTGGAAGATCCTGCGCCGTAGTCATCGATATATCTCCAGTTCTGACAGTTCTTGATCCGATAGGACCCGTTTGCATTCCTTGTGAACTCCCACCAGGAGCTTCGGTCACTGGAACTTCCTGTCTCACAGACGATATTGCAGTCCCTGTCCTTGATGTACCATCCGTTATCATGTATGATCTGGGCTCTGAAGCTGTCCCCAAGATTCAGTTGTTCCCATCCAATCGGTTCTGTGTTACGGATATGAACAAAACCAAGGAAATTCCTTCGATATCCCAAGTAGGTACTGTAATATCCCATATTCGAAAGGTCCCATTCTGAAGTGTCAAAATATGGACCACCCCATGCTGACTGGGAGGTTGTGATCTTATTTCCTTCAATCTTCTCCACAACAGCTACATGTCCTTCTTCCCCGTCCCACACAGCGATGTCTCCCAACTGAGGGGTCTGATCCTTGGGGTATCCGGTCTCATACCAGAAATAAACTGCATTTTTAAGTGGCAGATCCGGTTCTGAACCAAGTATTTCGTACGCCCGACCATATGCATACCACGTACAGTTTCCTGTACCGCCTCCGTTACTGAACGGATTCAGACTTGAATAGTAAGGCTCGCTCCCACTCGGAGCCGAAAGTCGCGGAGTGAAACCTGCCGCTTCCGCCTGCGTCGCTCCCATGTTGGGCACCATTGCTACGATCATGGCCGCTGCCAGCACTCCGGTCCATAATCTTTTTAAACACTTTGCTTTTTTCATATGCATTCTCCTTTCCTTATGTTATTTGTCTACTCCTTTCCTTCTGACTGACCGGGCACTGTTTCGTGTGGCAGATATCATGTTCCGCTCCGATCATCTGTACTGTAACATAGAATCCACAAGGAGAATTTAGGGGGGGGGACATTTGTTCATGCACGCCCACTTACCGACCGTGTCGCGCAAACAAAAATCAGGGCCCGGATAACCGGGTCCTGATCACATCAACATAGGTAATCTATATTATGTCAACTAATTCTACTTTTCTGACAATCTCGCCTAATAACTATCCGGAGCCCAAATTCTCACATCCGAAACAACCCCTTTGGAATAGTAAAGTCCTAATGAACCACCATTACTCAACGAATACCATCCGGACGTTGCCGATGAATCAGTCAGTCTTGCAGAAATCGCCCTCAATTTGGCATCAGCCTGTGAACGTGTCATTCCGAGAGCGATTCCTTTGATCGTATGTTTACTCTTATTCCGAATCCAGATAAAACTGATTTTCTTATTGAAGTATTCATCGGAAATGATCAGATTATTGTTCTGATACTCGTTCGCTGAAGTGGCTCCCACATCCTTCAGGTTCGTTGTATGTCGAACGAACACATCCAGATTCTTATTCATATAAATACTCAGTTCCTTGTTCAGTGTCTGTATCAATTCACCCGATGATCTGAAATTACAGGAAATACCACCGATCGTTCTTTTTCCCGTCACCATGTATCCGTCTTTGCTGTCAAAATAATACCACTTACCGGAATACTTCTTCCATCCAACCTTCATGGATCCATCGGAGTTAAAGAAATACCACTTGCCGGAGATCTTTCTCCATCCGGTAACCTTCTTGCCGTTTGAATAGAAATACCACTTACCGGAAATCTTCTTCCATCCACTCTTTGTGGCTGCAAGCACAACTGTCTCAGACTCTGTCTTTGCCTCAGCCGGCATCGATACAGCCGGAATCAGCATAGCCGCCAGCAACAACATGATCAATAACCTTCTAAGCTTCATTTGCATCCCTCCTTGGTAGTATTCATTCCTGCACTCTCTTTGTTATCCTTGTTCAGGATGATCGTTCACAAAACAACTTCGTCCCTACTTCTTCTTCAACTCCACATAAGTCGCGATCATATCCAGGATCGCCTCCATGTTATTCTCGCTGATCTGCTCCTCCAGGGCCTGCAGGAACTCGGTGTCCTCTGTTCCGTAGCGGTCCTTACGAAGCCTGTGAAGTTCTCTTCTGAGCCCGTCCGTATCCTCGGTCTTTGCAGCCTGAAGCATCCGTACAAGGGCCGTAGAATCGATCTCCTCCTTCAGTACCGGCTCCTGAACAGGCTCCTGTACCTCCTCCTGAGGCGCAGTCTTCTCAGGCGCTTTCTCGGAAGCCTTCGCTGCATACTCCTCATCCGTCAGTCCCTGCTGTCCGGCTGCGAAATCCAGGTAGACCGCGACCACATCCAGCACCTCATCCAGCATTCCCAGGATGGCGGGAAGGTTGTCACGTACATAGGCTTTATTGCCGATATTGATGGCCGCATCGATCTTGGAGATACGGTTGATCAGCTCCGTGGCACCGATATTCTGGGCACCGTTCTTCACATTGTGCAGCCTTGCCCGGAAGGTTCGGTAATTCTTGGCGAATTTGTTCCTAAGGTCCTCCGGTGTATTCTGGTTCTGATTATAAAATGTACTGAGGATCCTGTTATAAACCTCGATGCTTCCGCCGATCCTCTCCAGGGTGCCGGCCACATCAAGATATCTCTGAAGCTCCAGCAGCCCCTCCCGGAACCGGGATTCACTGATATACTTGGCAAGATCTCCCGACCGGAAATGAATCTTCTCCTGGGGAAGATACTTTGTGGCCATGGAGGCAAGCGAGATCAGATCCAGCGGTTTTACGATCACATCCGTAAATCCCGTGGCGATGAGATTCTCGGAATCCTCCCTGATCGCATCCTCCGTCATGGCAATGATCGGCATGGTATCCACACCCTCTCTTGCCAGCTCCCGTATCTCATGCATGGCATCGGTTCCGTTCATGACCGGCATGGACAGATCCATGAAGACCATATCATAATCCTGGTTCATGACCATATCGATGGCACTGACGCCCGAAGCGGCCACGTCCGACCGGATCTCCATCTGCTTCATCACGCCGACTGCAACGGTCCGGCTGATCTCCATGTCATCTACCAGCAGTACATTTACCTCAGGCATCAGCATCCGCTCTGCCTCTTCCTTTGTGACGCGGTCCAGTGTCTCCGGTCCCGGAGCAAGTGCCACCGAATCCTCTGACGGACGCATCTGCCTCAGGGATACCGTGAAGGAGGAGCCAGCACCGTAGGTACTCTCCACCTCCAGCTCACCTTCCATGATCTCTACCAGTTTCTTCGCGATGGCCAGACTGATACCGCTGCCGGAATATCCGGTCTGCTTCTTATTGTCGGCGATATTATATACTTCAAAAAGATGCTGCAGGCGCTCCTTACGGATACCCACACCCGTATCAGAAATGCTAAAGAGCAGACGATCCTTTCCCTTCGGATCCTGATTCTCATAGCAGTCCACGTAGAGGGTGATCGTACCCTCCTTCGTATATTTCTGTGCATTATCCAGCAGGATCTCCAGCACACGCTTGATCTTCTCATAATCACCGATCATGACATCCGGGATATTCTCTCCCAGATCCACAAGGAAGCGCACCGGACGCTGATCCAGGGTATTGATGATCTGATCTGAAATGTCACACACAAGGGTCGTAATGGAATACGGAGCTTCCACCACGGTTTCCTTTCCTGCCTCCAGGCGGGCAAGCTGAATGGTCTCGTCCACCTTTCCGAGAATGTCCTGTCCGGACTCCACGATCGCATTCAGACTGTTCCTCTGGATCTCGGGATCCGGTTCTCTCTGCATGGACTCTGCAAGACTGATGATCGCATTTACCGGTGTCTTGATCTCATTACTCATATGAGCCAGGAAGTCCGTTTTTGCGGTACTGGACTTCACCGCCACCTCGTGCTCCTTCTCCAGCTTCTCGATCTCCCTGTTCTGACCCAAAACCTGCTTACGGAAACGGATCATACCGAAGACCACAAGGAAAACGAGAAGTGCAAGCGCCACCAGAAGACCGATCCTGACCGCTCTCTTCTCAAAGAAGCCGTATTCCTTGAATATGGTAAATGTAATATCCTGTGTACTCTGCACGCCGTCACCGTTCATGGCACGCACCGTAAAGGTGTAATTGCCTCCCTCCAGGTTGGTGTAGACCGCCTGCATGGTATCCGAGGGACTGATGGTAATAGGCGCACTGTCAAAGCCCTGCAGCTGATACTCCACCTGGATATTCTCCCGGTTGATAAAGCTGAGGACCGCAAAGGAAATGGATACTCTCTGCGTTTTGGACGGCACGGTCAGGCTTCCGCCGATCTGGTCAAAATGATAGACCTGATCATCCACATTGATCTCGGAAACCGTCAGCTTCGGTGCCACCTCGTTGGTACGGATCCCCTCCGTACTCATGGTATAAATACCCTGATTGCTGCACACGTACAATACATGATTAAGAATCAGTGCATTGGAGTACAGTGTCAGCGGACTTGACAGCCCGTCGCCCTGCGCATAATACCGGCTCTTCATTTCCTCCGTTCCCAGAAGCTCCTTCTCCGTAGTACGAAGAACACCCTTGGAACCGGTGATCCAGAGATACATTCCCTGTTCCGTATTCTCTTTTACAATGTCATAGATATTATTCGAGAAATCGATATTGTTGATGGGACGGATACTCTCATTGAAAAGGGACAGACCGTTATCCGTACCGATCCAAAGTCCCTCCTCTCCCGGCGCAAAGCAGGTCACCACATTGGAAGTCAATCCGTCATCCTCCGTATAATGACGGATGCTGTCTCCGCGGATCACATACATTCCGCTGCCGTCGGAACCGGCATAGATACGCCCTTCCTCATCCTGATACAGACAAAGGATATTGGCGTTCTCCATTCCGTTTTCCGTGGAATAGTTCCGGACCAGCTTGTCATCCGTACCGATGATACTGATCCCCTCCTCGGTGGCAACCGCAACGCTATGGTCCTCCAGCTCCATGGTGCAGTTGATCTGATTGGTAAGAAGGGCTCCTGAACGTCCGAACACATGGATCTCATTCTTTGGTGTATAACAGATGACACCGTATTTCCTGGAGGTGGATACCCAGATATTGCCTCTGGAATCCTTCATCACATCTCTTACGCCGGCGCCTGACAGGTATTCGGTCAGCTTATTCTCCACCGGCTTCTGCTTACTGTCCAGGATCATAAGACCGTCATCGGTTCCGATATACTTCATACCGTCATAGGTCATGATGCAGTTGGTTCCTGAGCTGTCGATCCCGTATCTCTGATTGAAGTTACGGAACTTACTGTTACCCAGCAGCAGGATACCCATCCGACTGGATGCGAACCAGTAATTCCCCTCGTAATCCATGATCATGGAGGCAAAATACTTGCTGATCGCCGTATCATAGATCGCCGTAAATGTACCCTTCTGATTGAAATACCCGATCCCGCTTTCGGCGCATACAAACAGATGGTTGTTTCCGTCATCGTAAAGGGAGTTGATACCCTCTCGGCCGGACTTCAGGGTATCATAATGAAGGTTCTTCTGCATATGGAGGACTTCCGTTCCTACAGTTCCGAGGTACACCGATCCGTCTGCCATGCCAAGGATGCAGGACAGTTCATCACTCGTATAGTCCGCGGCATTGTAGTAGAGCACCTGCCCGTCCTCATTGAGACGGAAGAAACGTCCGCCGTTCTCCAAACCCCAGATATCATTCTCCGCAAGTGTGATCTCCTTCACATTATGACTCGTGGTATCCGTCAGAAGATTCAGATTGTTATTCTGGGAATCTGCCGTATAAAGGCCGTAAGCCGTAGCCACATAAATGGTACCCTTACTGTCCTCACATACGTCGTTGATACATTTTACTCCATGATAATAATCCGTGGAAAAATGTTCCACCGAGCTTCCCTTGATATAGAACAGCCCGTAATTGTTCGTCGCGATCCAGAGACGCCCGGAGCTGTCCTGGAACAGCTGATTGATCAGATAGACATCATCCTTGTCCGTATCCCACAGATTGTAGATCTTGAACTCCTTGCCGTTGTAACGGTACAGACCGCCGTCGGTACCGACCCAGATATAGCCGGACTGTGTCTGGTAGACGCAGTTTACCTCGGCGCTGCCAAGACCGCTCTCCTGGTTGTAGACCGTCTGCTTGTAAAGAGACAGGAGCACATCCTTGGCCGCCGCCTCCGCAGGGACATCGGAGATGAATGGAACGAAAAGAAGGCATGCCATAAGACATGCCGAGAGTATCCATGTTATGAATCTGACTCTCTTACTTCTTTTCAAAAAAAGCTCCTTTTGTTTCATTGCGAAGCATTCTGAAAACGATCATGCGTCATCTTCCCATTTTTCGGAATTCATGCGTCATATGCTTCATTCTTCTGCTTTCTGCCGCATTATGCCTCACGAAGAAATGCTTCGTAGCCCTTCTCGGTCTCATAGATATCCGCCTTGGAGGTTACCTCCCAGGGAGCATGCATGTTCAGGACCGCAACGCCGCAGTCAATGACCTCCATGTCATACAGTGACAGGATATAGGCAATGGTTCCGCCGCCGCCCATATCAACCTTTCCCAGTTCCGCGGTCTGATAATGAACCTTCTCCTTCTCAAGGATACCGCGGATCCGTCCGATATACTCGGCGTTGGCATCATTGGAGCCGGACTTTCCACGTGCTCCGGTGAATTTATTGAATACCATTCCTCTTCCCAGATAGGAAGCGTTCTTTTCTTCAAAGCAGGATGCATAGAGCGGATCATAGCCTGCGCTCACATCCGAGGACAGCATGCAGGAAGCCGCAAGACAGCGGCGAAGAGCCAGGGAGCTGTCCTTTCCGTCAAGTGCCAGAAGCTCTGCCACCACATTTTCAAAGAAACGGGACTGCATACCGGTAGCTCCCACGGAACCGATCTCCTCCTTGTCCACCAGCAGTGTGCAGGCGGTACGGTTCAGTTCCTTCTGGTTCAGCTGTGCCACCAGGCTTGTGTATGCGCATACCTTATCATCCTGGCCATAGGCAAGGATCATGGACCGGTCGATTCCCATATCCCTGGGCTTGCCCGCAGGCACGATCTCCAGCTCGGCGGACATGAAATCCTCTTCCGCCATGTCGTACTTCTCCTTCAGGAGCGCCAGAACCTGCTGCTTCACCGGATCCTTCTTATCTTCCTTCTTTCCGTCCTTTTCCTCCTTGCTGAGCTTGATGGGACGGGAGGCAATGAGCAGGTCGAGATTTTCGCCTTCCACAGCCTTAGCCGCAGTCTTTGCCATCTGATCCTGTGCCAGGTGGATCAGGATATCCGTTACGCAGAATACGGGATCATTTTCATCCTCACCGATCACCACGTCCACAACGGTCCCGTCAGTCTTCGCAACCACACCGTGGATCGCCAGCGGAAGAGTCACCCACTGATACTTCTTAATCCCACCGTAATAATGTGTATCCAGGTAAGCAAGATCACTCTTCTCATACAGCGGGTTCTGCTTTACGTCCAGCCGGGGAGAATCCAGATGTGCACCCAGGATGTTCATTCCCTTCTCAAGAGGCTGCTTTCCGATATGGAACAGCGCCACGGTCTTTCCCATGTTGTTCGCGTAGATCTTATCACCTGCTACAAGCTTCTTTCCCTTTTTGATCGCTTCCTCCAGGGAGATATACCCTGCCTTCTTTGCCTGTTCGATCACATACCGGGTACCTTCCCGCTCGGTCTTGCCCCTGAATAGATAATCCTTGTAGCCTTCACAGAGTTCTTCGAGTTTTTTGACCTCTTTTTTACCATAGGATTTCCAAGCATTCCTTCGTTCCATATTCCTCCGCCTTTCTCAGATCTTGAAAATGTACGGATCAGTGGATCCGCAGATTGTGTTCGTGAATCAGTTATACCGAACATATAACTTCTTTCGTCCGGTTTTATCTTTATCCCACGAATCCCTTTCGTGCGACATAGAATACATTATTATATCACAGATCCGACGGTCTTCGCAAATACGTCCGTCATCCGCGCCTTACTTCTTCCCCTTCTTGTACTGCCTGTTTCCCTGCACGTTCTTCTCGGCACGGCTGACTACATTTTTCACAGAAGCATCTGTTTCAGGATCATAGACTGCCACGCCCACGGAAAGCCTGATCCTCTCCCATTCCTTTTTAGATGAGAGGGTCTTTTCGCACCGTTCCTCCAAAAGAGAAGTCAGTTCTATCCTGTTCCGATAGTCATCCTTCATCAGAATGACGGCAAATTCATCATCACCCACGCGGAAGACCGGACTGTGTACAAATACATTGCAGATCAGCTGGCAGGCCGTCTTCAGATAGATGCCTCCCTTCTCCTTTCCGAACCGGTCATTGATCTTCTGAAGACCGATACAATCATAAATCGCGATGGCATAGGCTGCAGTCTCGTCGCTGTCCATGATCTTCTCCTGCATTTCCCGGATATACACCTGGAAGGCTCCTTTGTTTCGGACGGAAGTAAGTTCATCCGCATAGGCCATATTGTTCAGATCCCGGATATGGGTCTTCAGATAACCCGTCAGATCCGTAAAGGACTGAGTCAGGGTTCCTACCTCATCTCTCCCGATCCGCTTCGGAACATAATCGAAGTTTCCGTCATTTGCCTTTTGAGCCGCCTCGGCCAGTTCACGGATCGGTCTTGTGATCCGCCCGGCCATCAGGAATGCTGCCAGGATGAATACCACCACCAGACCGGCTGATACCCATAGTATGGTTTTCACCAGTCCCTTCCAGTCTCCGCTGATCTCGGCAACCGGGACGGCAACGATCAGCCTCATCCCGTTGCTGAGTTCCTTCCGTACAGCCTGCTTCTCCACGCCCTCAAAGGTATAGCGAAGATACATATCATCACTGAGGATCCCGTCCGGGATCGACGGCCGTGTCTCATCCGTCAGGGAAGGTACATCGATATTCGGGTGGTAGATCAGATTTCCGTCGCAGTCATCAAGATATGCAAAACCATGCTCATACAGCTTGATATTATCTACCTGATTGGCGATCGTGGTGTAGTCGATCTCAATTCCGATCACTCCGAAGAATTTGTCCTTCCAGAAAACGGGTACATTGTAGGAAAGAACTCTTCTGCCCAGATTTTCAGTGAGATAAGGGTTCAGCCATGCAGGCTTCCCGGTGGTCTTCGGAACCGTAAACCATACCATCCCCGGGTCATCCTTCCCTTCATAAAGAGAGATATCCGTGACCTCATGCTCCTGAAAGCCCTTTCCTTCCTCCTCCACGTACCAGAACCCCTTCTCCTCGACGGTGACCGAGGGATCGATCCTGTAGTAGTAGGTCAGAACCCCGTTGGTTTCCGTTGCGGTTTTATCGAAAATGCGCCGCACCCGTTCTACGTGCTCCTTCAGCTGCTCATCCGGCAGAGTTTCCAGATCGGTCTCCGCATAGGTGGAAACCATTCCCACCGAATGCTCGATGCTTTCAAAATAGAAGTCCAGGTTCTTCTGCCCCGTCTCACAGAGCAGACGGAGCAGCTGTTCCGAATCATTCTCTCCCATCCTCCGGATGGTTCCGGCACTCAGAACTGAAGTGACCGCTACGGTGACAACAATGGCGATCACTGCCAGAAGTGCGACCTTTGACCGAATAGAAGTCATTTTTATCCCTCCTAAACTATCATGGAAAGACCTATCCTCTTACGTTTCATATCAATGGAGATCACCTTTACCGTGACCACATCACCGACGGATACCACATCCAGCGGATGCTTTACAAACTTCTTGTTTGTCAGCTGGCTGATATGCACCAGACCGTCCTGATGAACTCCGATGTCCACGAAGGCTCCGAAATCAATGACATTTCGTACGGTTCCCTTCAGGATCATGCCTTCCGTCAGGTCCTTCATATCAAGCACATCAGTGCGAAGTACCGGCTGGGGCATGTCCGCACGGGGATCACGGCCGGGGCGTGTCATTTCCGCCACCATATCACGAAGTGTGGGCTCACCGATCCCCAGCTGGGCTGCTGTCTGCTTGTAGTCGTTAATGAAGATCACAGCCTTGCCTTCCCGTACGTCCTGAAGCGAGAAGTTGCAGACCTTCATCAGATCCGCTGCCGCCTGATAGCTCTCCGGATGCACTCCGGTATTGTCCAGCGGGTTGCTTCCGTTCCGGATCCTGAGGAATCCGGCGCACTGCTCATAGGCCTTGGGTCCCAGCTTCGGAACCTTCAGCAGCTGCTTTCTCTCCGTGAAGCCACCCTGCTCCTCACGATAGGTAACGATATTCTTTGCGATGGGCTTGCTGATCCCGGAAATGTACTCCAGCAGAGACGCGGATGCGGTATTCAGATCTACGCCCACCTGGTTTACGCAGTCTTCCACCACGCCTCCAAGGGCCTCCTTCAGCTTCTTCTGGTTCATATCATGCTGATACTGACCCACACCGATGGACTCCGGTGTGATCTTTACCAGCTCTGCCAGAGGATCCTGAAGACGGCGTGCGATGGATGCGGCGCTTCTCTGTCCCACATCGAAGTTCGGGAATTCCTCGGTAGCCAGCTTGCTTGCAGAATAAACGGACGCCCCTGCCTCATTTGTGATCACATAGGCGATGTTCCGCGAGGGCTCTTCCTTCCGGATCTCTTCCAGAAGCTCTGCCACGATCTGCTCGGACTCACGGGATGCAGTTCCGTTTCCGATGGAAATGAGATCGATATTGTACTTCCGGATCATTTTCTTTACGGTATCCTTCGCCGCACGGATCTTCACCGGATTCGTGGGGGCTGTGGGATAGACTACGGCCGTATCCAGCACCTTGCCCGTGGGGTCGGTCACTGCCAGCTTGCAACCGGTACGGAAGGCCGGATCCCAGCCCAGCACGGTCTTGCCTGCGATGGGAGGCTGCATCAGAAGCTGACGAAGGTTTTTGCCGAACACGGTGATGGCGCCATCCTCAGCGGTTTCCGTCAGCATGGAGCGAACCTCATTTTCAATGGACGGCTTGATGAGACGGCTGTAGGCGTCTGCCACGGCAGTCCTCAGGTATTCCGCAGTGGGATTCTTCGGTTCGTGTATCATTTCCCTGTTCAGATAGGAAAGGATCTCCTCCTCCGGTGCCTCGATGGTCACCGTCAGAACCTTCTCGGACTCTCCGCGGTTCAGCGCCAGTACCCGGTAACCCGTGATCTTCTTTACAGGCTCCTGGAAATCATAATAGGTTTCGTAGGGGGACTCCGCTTCGGGATCCTTCGCAACGGACCGGATCAGTCCCTTCGCAACGGTGCGGTTCCGGATCTCGGTACGGAAATCCGCCTCGTCGCTGACTGCCTCCGCGATGATATCCAGAGCGCCCTGGATGGCTTCCTTTTCATCCTTTACGCCCTTCTCTTCCGAGATGTATTTCTTTGCTTCCGCCTCCACATCCGTGGATGCCTGCTCCAGGCGGATCAGCGTGGCCAGCGGCTCCAGCCCCTTCTCCTTTGCCACACTGGCGCGGGTCTTCCTCTTCTGCTTATAGGGACGATACAGATCCTCTACGGCAACCAGGGTTTCCGCTGCACGGATGGCCTTCTCCAGCTCCTCCGTCAGCTTGTCCTGCTCCCGGATGGATGCGATAACCGCTTCCTTCCTCTCCTCCAGATTACGGAGATAGGTGAGACGTTCTCCTAAAAGTCGAAGCTGCTCATCGTTCAGGGTTCCCGTAACCTCCTTACGATAACGGGCAATGAAGGGAATGGTGCAGCCCTCATCGATCAGCTTCACGGCAGCCTCTACCTGCCAGTCCTTTACCTCAAGTTCCTTTGCGATTACCTTTGTGATGTCCATTTTCTATTTCCTTTCTCATTATGACGCTTCAAACTGACTGTTATACAGTTCAGAGTAAAATCCACCCTGCCGCAGCAGCGTTTCATGATTTCCCTGCTCTATGATATTTCCGTCCCGCATGACCAGGATCACATCCGCCTCCTGTATGGTGGACAGACGATGCGCTACGATGAAGCTGGTCCTGCCCTCCATCATTTTCGCGAAGGAGCGCTGGATCCTGTGCTCCGTCCGGGTATCGATGGAGGACGTGGCCTCATCCAGGATCAGCATGGGCGGCAGCCGCAGCATGACACGCGTGATACACAGCAGCTGCTTCTGTCCCTGGGACAGGCTTCCGCCGTCCTCACCCAGGACAGTGTCATAGCCATCCGGCATTCTCCGGATGAACCTGTCCGCATGGGTCAGCCGTGCAGCCTCCATGATCTCCTCATCCGTGGCATCCGGCTTTCCGTAGGCGATATTCTCCCTGACGGTTCCCTGCTTCAGCCAGGTCTCCTGCAGCACCATTCCGTAGTTGGCCCGAAGGCTCTTCCTCCGGATGCTTCTCACATCCGTTCCGTCCACGGAAATGCTTCCCCGGTCCACATCATAGAACCGCATCAGCAGATTGATCAGCGTGGATTTTCCGCAGCCCGTAGGACCTACGATAGCCACACGCTTACCGGGTTCCACATGGAGATTCAGATCCGTCAGCAATGTCTTCCCCTTATTGTAGGAGAAATGTACTCCCTCCAGATCCACTCTTCCTTCTGCCTTCTCCAGGGTCACCGCATCCTCCGGCTCCGCCACCTCCGGCGATACCTCCAGCAGCTCGAACAGCCGCTCTGCACAGGCCAGGGAATTCTGAAGCTCGGTGATGACGCCCGAGATCTCATTGAAGGGCTTCGTATACTGATTTGCGTAGCTGAGGAAGCAGGTCAGTTCCCCGACCGTAAGCCGTCCGGTGATGGCAAAGGCCGATCCCAGGATCCCCACGCCCGCATAGATGATATTATTAACAAACCGTGTCCCCGGATTAGTCAGGGACGAATAGAAGGTCGCCTTCTTCGAGGCTTCCGCCAGTCGGTCATTGATCTCCTCGAAACACTCCGTGGCTGTCTCCTCATAACCGAAGGCCTGAACCACCTTCTCATTTCCGATCATTTCCTCCACAAGTCCCGTCAGCTCCCCGCGTTCCACGGACTGTCTGCGGAACAGATGGAAGGTTTTCCTTGCGATAAAGGAAGCCAGGAACAGGGATGCCGGCGTCAGTACCACAACCAGCGCCGCGATCCAGCCGTTTAATATGAACATGAACACCAGGGTAAGAATGATGGTGGTCAGTCCGGAGAACAGCTGGGAAAAGCCGAGCAGCAGGCCGTCGGAGAACTGATCGATATCCCCGATCATCCGGGATACGATATCTCCCGCCGACTGCTTGTCGATATATTCCAGAGGCAGACTCTGCATATGATCAAAGGCTCTGGTACGGATGTCCCTTACCACATGAAAAACGATCCGGTTATTGATGGCACTCTGCAGCCACTGCGTCAGGAATGCAACTCCCGTCAGTACCAGAAACCAGGTAATGATCTTCGCCAGTTCCTTCGTGGCTACATTTCCCGGTCCAATGATATGGTCGATGGCCCGTCCCGCCAGAATGGGGGAATACAGCTGCAGGACCACGGTGGCCGCACTGAAAATGAGGGACAGGATCAGGAACGGCAGATAAGGGCGAAGGAACCGGAGCACCTTCTTCAACGTCTTCTTCCTATTCATGAGCAGGCACCCCCTCTCCGGGAATATCTCCTGCAGAGAACTCCGTCTCCCTCCGGGCCGCTTTGCCGGCCGACTTCATTTCCTCTTCCCGAAGCTGGGACCTGCAGATCTCCTGATAGGTCTCGCAGCTGTTCAGAAGTTCGTCATGGGTTCCGATCCCCGCAACCGTTCCATCCTCCAGAACGATGATCCGATCCGCGGCTCTCACCGTGGAAACACGCTGGGATACAAGAAATGTGGTCATGCCTTCGGTATCCTGCCGAATGGCACGTCGTAATGCGGCATCCGTGGCAAAATCCAGGGCAGACGCACTGTCGTCCAGGATCAGGATCTTCGGCTTCCGCACCAGCGCACGCGCTATGGTAAGGCGCTGTCGCTGACCGCCGGACAGGTTTCTTCCTCCCTGGTTCAGCCGGAACTGAAGCGCGCCCTCCTTCTCCCGGATAAAGCTCTCTGCCTGCGCTGTCCGAAGCGCCTGCCAGAGGGTTTCTTCCGGGGCGTCAGGATCTCCCCAACGAAGATTTTCCTCTATGGTTCCTGAGAACAGCATCGCCTTCTGGGGGACCACTCCGATACTGTCCCTGAGCTGTTTCTTCGGATACTCCTTAATGTCGACCCCGTCGATCTCGATGGAGCCTTCCGTTGTCTCATAGAATCTGGGGATCAGGTTCACCAACGTTGATTTTCCCGAACCCGTGCCTCCGATCACGCCGATGGTCTCCCCGGGCAGGGCGCTGAAGGTCACATGCCCGATGGCATCCTCTCTGGAGCCCTCATACCTCATACTCACATCCCGGAAGGTGATCCTCGGTCCTTCCTTCGGTGTAACTTCCGTTTCGGAATAACCGATGGTCGGCTGTACGGCAAAAACCTCTGCCACTCTCCGTCCTGCGGCAATGGATTTCGTCATGGTGATGATCAGATTTGCAAGCTTGATCAGCTCCACCAGGATCTGGGACATGTAGTTTACCAGCGCCACCACCTGTCCCTGGGTCAGATCTCCCGCATCCACCCGGATCGCACCGAAATGGATCAGGGCTGCGATGCCCACATTTACGATCACATAGGTGACGGGATTCATAAAGGCCGTGATCCGGCCCACAAAAAGCTGGGATTTCATCAGTCGCTTTCCGGTCTCGTCATACTCCTGCATTTCCGCTTCCTGCCGATTAAAAGCCCGCACCACCCGGACCCCGATCATGTTCTCTCTGGTGAGCAGGGTGACCCGGTCCAGCCGGTCCTGTACTCTCTTATAAAGGGGAATGGAGGCAAATGTGATGGAGAAGACCACCACCATCAGGATGGGGAGTACGATCAGAAAGATCATGGCGATTTTAGCGTCCACCGTAAATGCCATGATCACGGCCCCGAATACGATGAAGGGGGAACGGAGAAAGAGACGGAGGATCATATTGACTCCGGTCTGCACCTGGTTCGTATCGCTTGTCATACGGGTCACCAGGGTCGAGGTTCCCAGTTTGTCCAGTTCCCGGTAGGACAACCTGTTGATATGCCGGAAGAGATCATAGCGAAGCTCCCGCCCCACGCCGCTGGCGGCTACCGCCGAGAAATACTGCGCCGTCACGGCGCATCCGAAGCCCACGAGGGCAAGTCCCAGCAGGATCCCGCCCATGGCGTAGATCATACCCTTATCTCCCGAGTCGATGCCTTCGTCGATCATTTTCGCAACGACAAGTGGCACCAGCAGTTCAAAGATCGCCTCGAGCATCTTGAACAGCGGTGCCATCACCGTCTGGACCTTATAATGCTTTAAATACCTTGCTGCAACTTTCATAACTTCTTCCAAGCATGTATTTCATTCTTCAAAACAAAAAACAAAGGCACCGTTTCTTCAGTAGGGAAAATCAAGTTCCTTTGACAGTCCCTCCATCAAAACAGAGCCTCTTACATTCATCGCCGCCTTCATGGTTCCGTTCGCCGCATCGTGCCCTGCATGGATGATGGCGCTGTTTGCCTTGGAGGTTCCGGAGCAGACATCCTACTCCTGCTCCGAAACCAAAACCTTCGCCTCGAGCCTCGACAGCTCACGTGCCGTCGCGCACCCCATGACTCCGGCACCAAGTATGATAATATCATACGCATCTTTCCCCATGCGTCCTTTTCTGCTACTTATACAGAGATTCCTTGATCAGATCGGAATTCTTCTGGAGATTCGGAACCAGGACGGCCATATTGTTGATCCGTTCATTGGTGTAGGCACCGTCCGCGGGAACACGGAAGGTCTCTCCTACATGAATCCCCTCCTTGGCGATATAATACACATATCCAAGGATCTCGTTGTCTGTCATGTCCGTTGCAAAGTACGGGATCACCGCATTCACCAGATCCAGCTGTTCGGACACGCTCATCTGGGAAACCTTACCGAAGGCAGCCATGAGCACTCTTCTCTGACGGTCGGTACGCTCCCAGTCGGAACGTCCTACATATCTGGTTCTTGAATATGCCAGCGCCTGATCCGGCTTCAGCATGTTCTTTCCGGCGTGCAGGTTCCAGTTACCGCCTGTAAGTCCGGCCTCGGCGTTCATGACTGTACCGATCTCATTCAGATAATCCGCCTCTTCCTGGGACAGTTCGATCTCCAGATCTCCCACAGCCGTCATGGCCTTGATAAAGCCTTCAAAGTCCACCTCGATGGCGTTGTCGATCTCCACACCGAAATCCTGCTGTATGGTCTCCTTCAGAAGAGACGCACCACCGTAGTTATATGCTGCATTGATCCGGTTATCACTGTATCCCGGGATCGGTACATACATATCCCGCATGAAGGAGATCAGTGTGATCTGGTTCGTCCGCTTGTTGATACTGCAGAGGATCATACTGTCGGACCGCGCCGGCTCGGTTTCCGTAGGACGACGGTCCTGTCCGATCAGAATGATGTTCTTGATCTCCTTATCCTTCTTTACATCTTCATAGAGCTGATCCCATTTCACTTCATCGGCGGAAATGGTATCCACTCCCTCGTCCGTAGAGGGTTCAAAGGATTCCATCTCTCTGGGAAGACGGGTCGTCTCCTCGATCCGGTTGATCCGTCCCAGATAGATCTTGATCCCGATCCATATGGTCAGTCCCACTACCACCAGAACGGCAGCGACAATGATCAGAATCTTACCCCAGAGGGGAAGCTTCTTCTCTTTGCCGGATGCCCCGCGGTCATTATCCGTATCCTCGGCTTCATCCGGTTCAGCGCCGACATCGTCAGATGCATTGTCCTTCGCGTCGGCTTCGCCGATCACGTCCTTCTCGTCTGCTGCTTCCCTGCTGCTACTTCTTACATCGGACTCTGCCTCTTCCTCGGCATCGGTATCATCCGCTTCCACCGGAAGTTCCACCCGTGTCTTCTCTCCTCCGACCTCGGAAGCTTCATTTTCATCATCAGTATCATCGATCACTATCTCAAATACGTCATTCTTATCGATGTTGTCCTTGTTGTCCATGTTATCTCTCATGATTCCCCAAAATGCTCCTCGCAGTGTTTTTTCAGTGCTTCAAAGCTCTCATGACTGATCACGTGCTCCATCCTGCACGCATCCTCTGTCGCATTTTCCTTGCTGACACCCAATTCCATCAGGAACCGCGAGATCACCTTGTGCCGTTCATAAATCGTTTCTGCTATTTCCTTTCCATCCTCTGTCAGATAGATGTAGCCGGCATCCGTAACCGTGATCAGATTCTTCTCACGCAGATTCTTCATGGCGATGCTGACACTGGATTTTTTAAAGTCCAGTTCATTTGCCACATCCACCGCACGGACCACCGGAAGCTTCTCCGAAAGCATCAGGATCACTTCAAGATAGTTCTCCATGGACTCATTTGATTTTATATTATGCATGATCGCCCCCCGAAATACTAAAAACCGTTGAATCGATTATAACAAACCAAAGGAAATGTGGCAACGAAAAATGCCACGGAATCATTCATGTAAATATAGAAAAAACTATTGACATTTCATAGCGGTTAGTCTATACTAACTCTCGTGAGCCCGGTATAACTTTTCCGGTACTCCCTTACATGAAATGATTACGATTCAGCCGGGCTCACAAAAAACGATCACCTGTCTGATCCTCAGTTTTTCATTTTCTTCAACTTCTCATTCTGATAATCCTTGCTGATGGCAAGAATCCCTTTCAGAAAACGGATATAGGACTCCTGGAACCGCGGTTCCACGGATACAGCCAGGCGATCCAGCATGGCTTTTTCGCGTCCCGGCTGATATACTGCCCCTCCGTTTTTCGCCTTCAGTTCTGCCACCTCATCCGAAAGCTCCATTCTCTGCAGAAAGAGCTCCTTCATCTGCTGATCCACTTCATCGATCCTGGAACGGATCTCCTCCAGTGTCCCGGTCTTCTCTTCACTCATTGTCATTCTCCTGTATCTTGTCTATATCAATATCTGTCCGTTTACGTACCCTACAATTCCTTCAGGAACTGCGAGGGCCGTGTGGCTCTCCTTCCGATCATCTTCGGTGCGTAGATCGTCAGCTTCTCGCTTGCCCGTGTGATCCCCACATAGAACATGCGCCGTTCCTCTTCCAGTGCCGCTTCCGTCTTCGCCTTCTTATGAGGAATGGTATCCTCAACGCAGTCCAGGATATGGACCTCTTCGAACTCCAGTCCCTTGGCGCTGTGAAGGGTCATCAGCTGCACCCCCTTCTGTCCGGATTCCCGATGCTCCCGCTTCCGGTTTTCTTCTCTCAGCAGTTCCTGATATGCCTCCGCATATTCAAAGAATTCCTCAGCCGTCTGATAGGGTTCCGCCATGGACTGCAGTTCATCCAGCATATCCAGCAGCTCCTCCCTGTCCAGGGAACGGTTCTCCGCCTCCTCAAGAAGCCACGTCTCATAGCGGACTACCTTCCGGATATAACTGATGGCGGCGGCAGGCGGAAGTGTGCGTATCCTCCGTAAATGTGCCCGCAGGCTCTGCAGATTCTTCTCCAGATAGCCCTGCCCCCGGACCCTTGCGGTCAGCTTCACCAGATCCACCGGATCCTCCGTAAGAAGGTCTCTCTTAATATACCGCACCGGTTTGTTCATGATCCTGAGAAATCTCCCCCGGTCCTGTTCCCCCGCTGCAAAGTGAAGGTAATCCATCACCGGCAGTACTGCCATATGGGTGAACAGATTCGGCAGCCGGTCCTTCATTTCATAAGGGATCTGGTGATCCCTGAGCAGGAAACCGATCCCTCTCGGATCACGGTTCGTACGGAACAGAACGGCGATCTCATCGTACGGGACGCCACGTTTTACGGCAGACCGTATGGCAGTCAGGATCTCCCGGTGTTCCTCCCTGTCCGTCTTTGGAGCACGGATCTCCACCCGGTCTCCCGGTTTTCCCTGCTTATCTGCAGTGAGCGCTTTCTCATATCTGTGCTTGTTATGACGGATCAGGCGTGCACCCGTATCCGTGATGTAGGCGGGACATCGGTAGTTCACGCTGAGCGCGATCCTCCTGCCCTGCGGAAATTCCTTCTGAAAGGACAGCATGATCTCCGGTCTGGCTCCCCGGAAGCCATATATGGACTGATCGTCATCTCCCACCGCAAAGAAATTGTCCCTGGGATGAACGAGAAGCTTCAGGATCTCATATTGGATCCGGTTTGTATCCTGATATTCATCCACCAGGATAAAGGGATACATCTCACGGATCCGCTCCAGGATATCCCTGCGCTCGTTCAGAAGCTCGTAGCACATTTCCATCATGTCATTGAAATCCAGACGGTTCTGTCTCTGCTTCTGCTCCCGAAACCTTCGAAGCAGCAGGCGGAATTCCTCCGCGGGAAGATCCGTACTGTAGTAATCCTCCGGCCGGATCATGTCATTTGTCAGAAGATCCATCTGGCGGAGGACACTCTGCAGGGTCTCCTCGTTGTTCCCGTATTCCGGAGAAATGCCCGACAGGATCGAACGGACCATTGCAAGCCGCTCATCCTCCCTGAGCACCGCTTCCTGCGGAAGCTTATAGGCGGTTCGGATGATCCAGTAGAAAAAGGCATGAAATGTGGAAAACCGAACGCCGCCGGACACCTCATCCATAGCCTCATATCGCCGCTGCATGGACTCTGCGGCAGCCCTTGTAAATGTGATCACAAGAATCTGCCTGGGGATCACTCCATGCTCCTTCACCAGTCGTTTCACCCGGTGCAGGATCACGGTCGTTTTGCCGGATCCCGGTGTTCCGAGCACCAGAAGCGGTCCCTCATACCAGGCAATGGCCTGTTTCTGTTCTTCATTAAACTCCAATACGAATCCTATCCTCCCATTCGTACAAAAGGAGTCACCCAGGGGAAAACGAAGGATCCTGTCCATGTTATGACGGGATCCTTTGCTTTGCCCAGGATGACAACAATCCTACAGATTGGCTCCACAGCATTTCTTATATTTCTTTCCTGAACCGCACGGGCAGGGATCATTCCGTCCTACCTTCGGCGGCTTCACGATGGTATGGGAAGACTTTTCCTTCTTGTAAAGCTCTTCCTGCTTCTCCTTTGTAAAGATAGCATCCCACTGGGGAAGTGTGTACAGCCATTCCGCATTGCACTGCACCATGTTCATGTACAGCTTCTCCGGATCGATCAGGATCTGAACCGGTGTATCCAGTTCCATAGTCTCCAGATCATTCTCCTCAACCAGACTGCCGCTGATTCCATCCAGGAATCCGGTCATGGTCTCAATATCCGTTCCGTAGGTCTCGGCAAGACTCTGAACCGTACCTTCGATCTTCTGCTCCGGATGCTCCAGGATCTGCTCATAAATCCCCTTCTCTACCAGAAAATAATCCTTCCAGAATTTCTGTCCTTCCGGTGTTCTCTCATCCAATCCATAGGCATGGTCACGCCAATCTTTCAGAAGTCCCATTTTATATCTCCTCATTCTCTAAGATTTCTATAGCATATCTATCAGGCCGCGCTGTCGCACAGCCTTCACATTATAGCAAATCCGCCTTCCTCTTTCAAGGGGTTATCCGTTGCCTTTTCCATCCCTTTTCTATCCCTTTTCGCCAACGGAATACCACCGGCTGCCATCTGCTTCCGTAGGTATGCTCCGGCCGCTATCTGGAGAATACCTTCTTCAGCCAGACGAGCAGATACAGGACGACCGGATACAGGATCAGCAGGAAAAGCACCGCCAGCGTGTAGCTGCTCCCGGTCACCAGGCAGATTACAAACCATACCAGAAGTGCAGCCATGATCACAAGGCAGATGATCGCCACCACCCGGGCAAACGTACTGCGGGGCTCCCGGCCTTCAGAAGATTCTTCAGAAGCTCCCCCTGTCGTCTCTGTATTCATCTGTTCCGTATTACTCTGTTCCGTATTCATTCTTTCTTCGTTATCCATATCTGTCTCCCGGATCCGATGCCAAAGAAGGTAATTCACCATCCATGGCCTATGCGTGAACTACTCAGGGGAATCGCCCTTCAGATACTCCATCCATTTCCTGATATCGGCTTCCCTGCCCTGTTCCGAGGGCTCGTAGAAGGTGGTACCTACCAGTACATCAGGCAGATACTGCTGCTCCACATAATGCTTCGGATAATCATGTGCGTACTTATATCCGGTATGCCCCAGATCCTTTGACCCACTGTAATGTGCATCCCGAAGATGAGGGGGCACCTCGGCACGCCCATGCTCCTTCACCGCATCCATGGCCGCATAGATGGCGTTGGTCACGGAATTACTCTTTGGTGCAGTGGCAACATAGACCGCCGCATGCGCAAGGATCAGCTGGGACTCCGGCATTCCGACCCGTTCCACCGCCTGCGCTGCCGCTACAGCCACCTGCAGCGCCTGAGGATCCGCCATTCCCACGTCCTCGCTGGCGCAGATCATGATCCTTCTTGCTATGAAGGTCACACTCTCACCGCCATACAGCATCTTCGCCAGATAGTAAACCGCCGCATCCGGATCCGATCCCCGCATGGACTTGATGAAGGCGGAAATGATATCGTAATGATTATCTCCGTCCTTATCGTACTTGATATTTCTTCGCTGGATACATTCCTCAGCCACCTCAAGCGTAATGCGGATCTTCCCGTCGGCCTTGTCCGGCTCCGTGGTCAGGATCCCCAGTTCCACCGCATTGAGTGCATTTCTCGCATCCCCCTCTGCCATATCCGCCAGAAATCCCACAGCCTCATCGGTGATCTCCGCATTGTAGATCCCCATTCCCTGCTCCTTGTCGTAAACAGCACGGCGTATCAGGGTCTGAATATTCTCCTCCGTCAGAGGGTGCAGCTGAAATACCGTGGACCTGGAAATGAGCGCGCTGTTCACCTCAAAATAGGGATTCTCCGTCGTGGCTCCGATCAGGATCACGGTTCCATCCTCAACATAAGGAAGCAGGAAATCCTGTTGCGCTTTGTTGAACCGATGGATCTCGTCAACAAAGAGAATGGTTTTCCTGCCGTACATCCCCAGAGTGTTCCGGGCCTCACGTACAACCTCCTCCATATCCTTCTTGCCGGAGGTCGTCGCATTTATTTCTTTAAAATCCGCCTTGGTCGTATTTGCGATCACATAGGCAAGTGTGGTCTTCCCGGTTCCCGGGGGACCATACAGGATGACAGAGGAAAGACGGTCTGCTTCGATAGCTCTTGTCAGAAGCTTACCGGGCCCCAGGATGTGCTCCTGTCCCACCACGTCCGACAGTTTCTTCGGACGAAGTCTCCTGGCAAGCGGCGCATCCTTATCCTTGCTCTGCTCCCTCATATAGTCAAATAAATCCATGTCGAATCCTTCTCATGGTTTCTCCATACATCCGGGCCGATAAGGTATCACCGGTTGTATAAGATCCGTTACTCTACAACACCCAGTTTCTTGATGATGGAATCAAACTTCATCACATCGATGGGCTTGCAGATATAATCATCATAATCCTCGCTTGCATAGGCAGCATCAAAATCCTCATCCAGAGCACTGATCATAACCACCTTGCAACGGGAGATCCTGGGGATCCCCAGCTTTCTCTCGGCATCACGAATAGAAGCAAGCGCCTTGTATCCGTCAATCTTCGGCATCATTATATCCAGACATACCAGATCAAAGAAGTTCTTCTCGGATGCTGCAGCCACAAATGTATCCACTGCCTCGATCCCGTCAGTCGTAAGGACTACCTCACCGTACCGGGACAGAAGCTTTGATAAAAACTTTCCACTTGCCTGATCGTCCTCGGCTACTAAAACTCTCATACTGTACCTCCGTTTTCTTCTGTCGAAATTAAATGTATCATTCGATCGATATATCCGAATATTTCCTTTCGGAAGGACCCTCTCTGGAATCCGCATCGCCGACATAAGCATGCCGCATGGAAATATCCATGCACGCTGTCAGACAGCCCGAAACCATCCATGATCGCCTTTACTTCACCGGCGTCTATGGCAGCCTGAAACAGTTCTGCAAGATAGTTTCTTCTCTCCCGCATCCCCTCCATGACAGGTTCCCGGGTTGCCGGATTGTGCAATAACTCTTCGTATTGTAGCATCAACGTCGAGAGAGAAAAATAATTCTCATAATAGATCGCGTAGTTCTCTACATAGGCACGTATCTTCTCCAGATGAGTGCCTTCCTTTGACTGAATGGTCTTTCTGATTCCCTTATCAAAACGGAAATAGTATGAAACCACATCCACGAGTAATTCATCAACGTCCCCATAAAACCGATACAATAACGGTTCGGAAAGATTTGCCTTGGCCGAAACCGTCTTCGTTGTCAAGTTGGATAGTCCTGATTCACTTATGATGTCAATGGCAGTGGAGATGATTCGATCCTTTGTCGAAATAAAACTCTCTGTCATTCTGATTCCCCCTTGTTTCTTCACATCGGGACACACTTTTCCCCTTAAACACACTTCCCCAAATCATATTGTATTCGGAATCAGGTCATTTGTCAATTATTACCGAAAAAGAACTATCAATCTATGCAAAATAACAACGAGAAAGTTTCAAAAAGAGCCATACCGGTCTTTCCGATCGCTACGCAATCAGGACTATGCATGGCTCATTCAGACGCAGACAAGAAAAAGGACCGGCGATCGAAATCGCCGGTCCCTAGCTTCAGACTACTGAATTACAGTTACATTGGTAGCCTGAGGTCCCTTTTCACCCTCAGATACCTCATACTCTACATTCTGACCCTCTTCAAGAGTCTTAAATCCTTCCATGTTCAGACCGGAGAAATGTACGAATACATCCTTTCCGTCCTCTCCTGTAATAAAGCCATAGCCTTTCTGATTGTTAAACCACTTTACGGTTCCCTTTGACATCTCAAAATCCCTCCAAATTAGTTTAATGCGACGGATTGGTTTCCATCATCTGTCACCTTAACATAATACACCCGCTAACAAGGAGAGTCAAGGGAATTTGTGCAGAAATGTGTATCAAACAATACAGTTTTGTGAAACTTTCATGAAAAACGATCATACCCCCCGTGATGTACGAGCGATCACAAGCTGATCGATGTCCGGCTGATATTGATACAGGGAATCTGATAATATCTCTGATCGATCCAGCATATAAGTATTCACTTCCCAGATCAATCCGTCCAGCCGTTCCCTGTCGGGTTCAAAACTGACAGGGAGAGCCAGAAGCTCATTGATACTGGATGGTATCACATAATAGGGTTCACCGATCCTGTCATACAGGGATCTGAGGAGCCCGGGATATAGGATTGCCGCAACTCCGCGAAGTCCGCTCTCATTCCCGATGTAATAAAAAGGGCTTTCCAGATCACGGATCAGCCCGTGAGAGTATTCATTCAGGATCTCCTCAAGCGGAGCGATCCTTCCGGGGTACTTTCTGACAGTGTTCTTAAGAGCGATATCATATAGTTCATCATAGGAGCGTCCCCATTCCTCAAGAATCTCCCGGGTTACGGGGATCTTACCTGTTCTTCCTCCGCAGATTGTCTCCCATCGCATCAGGATGGCCAGATCCATATATTCACGATAAGGCTGGTCTCCGATGGAATTCCTGTTCTTCTCCAGATTCACAACGTCCAGAACCAGCTTCTCCGGAATATCCTCCGGAAGAAACAGGCTCTCACCTTCCGGTTCCATAAGATTCAGAGCATATCGAAAATCTCCTGCCATCTTATCCGCGATCCTTTCCCATACCCCTTCCTGAAGAAATCTGGACGGGTCGGGCGGAATGTACCGCTCCACATAAATGCAGGGTGCCATATCCCGATCCTTCGGAACCACTGTGATACCCAGAAGAACCTTTCCGTTATTTTTTATGGATTCACGTGCATACACAGACTCCGGGGAAAGATCCGCGAGTCGTTCTTTGATCATATCCGGCAGCTGCTCCATGGCAAACCGCCTGATGCTTTCCTGTTTCTGAAATTCGTCTACCTTCATAAAATCTCCTTTACTGAAAATCTCATGATCGGTGACGGAAGTAAAGATGACCGGCCGGTCACATAGGAAAATGAAACCACTCCGCCCGTGCGATGACGGAATGAAATAACATCACACTCCGAGACTGCTCATAGCCTTCTCTATGGTATGATAGGAAAAACCTCTTCTCTGTAAATATGCATATAATCTGCGACGTTCCTTCTCATCCGGCTGGTCATTCCCCCGGAGTTTTCGGGATATCAGAGAAAGAACCGTTTCATCCTCAATGATCCCTTCCTCCTCCAGTACTTCACTCACCAGCGGATCCTCCGGAGCCAGTGCAATTCCCTTCTGCCCCAGTTCCCGGCAGATCAGATGAACACTTTTCACAGGAAGAAACTTACGAAGATACGCCCTTGCATATCTTTCATCCGAAAGGTATCCGACCGAATACAGTCGCCGGATCACTTCATCGATCTCTTCCTGATCATAGCCCTTATTTCGCAGTTTTCTCTTCAGATCAAGAGCAGAATGCTCCGCCCTCGACAGAAGATCCAGGGACTTGTCCCATGCTGAGATCATACCTCATCCTCCGGTGTCTCAGCCTCGGGATCCTCAGCAACCCCGACGATCACTCGTACCTTGTCTTCCACTTCCTTCATGACATCAGGATTCTCGGCAAGATACTGCTTTGCGTTCTCACGGCCCTGTCCGATCTTCTCTCCCAGATAGGAATACCAGGCACCGGACTTTACGATCACATCATACTTTGCGGCAAGGTCCAGGATATCACCCTCCCGTGAGATTCCCTTACCGAACATGATATCAAACTCTGCCTCACGGAACGGAGGAGCCACCTTGTTCTTAACCACTTTGACACGAACATGGTTTCCGATCACTTCACCATTCTGCTTCAGTGATTCCGTTCTTCTCACATCCAGACGTACGGATGCATAGAATTTCAACGCACGGCCACCGGTAGTGGTCTCCGGATTTCCGAACATCACGCCGACCTTTTCACGCAGCTGATTGATAAAGATGACAACACAGTTTGTCTTATTGATCACTGCTGTCAGCTTTCGGAGTGCCTGCGACATCAGACGCGCATGGAGTCCAACGTGGGAATCACCCATCTCTCCGTCGATCTCCGCCTTCGGAACCAACGCCGCAACCGAGTCAATGACTACCACATCCATCGCACCGGAACGGACCATGGTCTCCGTGATCTCCAGCGCCTGCTCGCCGTTATCCGGCTGAGAAATATACAGATTGTCGATATCCACTCCTATATTTCTGGCATAAACCGGATCCAGAGCGTGCTCGGCATCTATAAATCCTGCAATGCCGCCCATCTTCTGCACTTCGGAAACCACATGAAGAGCCACGGTGGTCTTACCGCTGGACTCGGGTCCGTATATCTCGATCACACGGCCTCTCGGCATACCGCCGATCCCCAATGCAATATCCAGACTCAGTGATCCCGTGGGAACCACATCAATATTCAAATGAGCATTCTGGTCTCCGAGCTTCATAACGGAGCCCTTACCGAACTGCTTTTCGATTTGCACAAGTGCAGCATCTAACGCCCTGATCTTATTCTCATCTGCCATAACAACCTCCCGATTCAAACATACGTTCGTTTTCTTCATTTATCCTATAATAATTCCGGGGAAATGTCAACCGAAAAAAAGAAAAGTTCAAAAAAAGAATAATACTGAACTTTTTGAAAGAATGATTCTTTCGACGATTTGCCGATACATTATAACACATTTGCTTTTTAAATGCCACTCTATTATAATCTTTTTCAGAATCATTTTTCGTGATCGTGAGGTAAGATTTATGCCGGTTCTCGGTATCATAAGTGAATATAATCCCTACCACAGAGGTCATGCTCTTCTTCTGGAGAAGGCAAAGGAAATGACCGGCGCGGAGCACTCCGTCTCCGTGATGAGCGGGTGTTTCTCCCAGCAGGGGCTTCCCATGATACGGGACAAATATCTTCGCGCCTCCGCCGCAGCGGCCGAAGGGATCGACCTGGTATTTGAGCTTCCCACATTATTCGCCACCGGAAGCGCAAGGGATTTCGCCGGAGGCGGCGTAGCGCTGCTTTCCGCCTTCGGAACCGATGCCCTCTGCTTCGGGGTGGAAACTCCGGATCCGGCACTGTTCGATGAGATCGCAGATCTTATCGCAGAAGAACCGGATCAATTCCGTACCCTCCTGAAGGAGGAACAGAAGAAAGGGGAAAGCTATCCGGCCGCCCGTGAAACTGCGATCGCTTCCATACTGGGAGATACGGTACGGCCCTTCCTACGGGAACCGAACAACATCCTGGCCCTGGAATATGTGACGGCCATCAGACGGCAGCACAGCCCCATGCGTCCGTACTATATTCAGAGGACGACCGATTACCACTGCGGTCCTGCCGGCTCCGCAACGGCGGTACGGAATCACATGACCGCACTCCGGGAAGAAGGAACCGAAGATCCTGCCGGCTATCTGGAGCAGGTACTGCCTTCCGGCTCCTATGATATCTATCATTCCTGCAGGGACAGATTTCTGCTGTCCTCCGAGGGTCTGATGCCCTATCTGGCTTCCCGTATGCTGGAACTGCCTGAGGAACTGCCGAAGGAAGAGCTCCCCATGGATATGACTCCGGAAATGTACCGACGTCTCCGAAGGCTGACGCTTCCCTCTGACTACGAAACCATACTGACCGGATTAAAAAGAAAAAACGAGACCAGAGGCCGCATCTCCCGCAGCCTTCTGCATCTCATACTGGGAATCAGGGAGAAGGACCGAATCACCTTCCCGGAAGACAGGAAACTTCCTCTCTATCTGAATCTTCTGGCCGGAAGGAAGGACAGCACATCTCTCCTCCGGGACAGGAACGGGCTAAGCATCATCACCAAAAAATCAGCGTTTCAGCCGGCGGATCCTCACATAGAGAGAATGTGGGAACTGGACTGCCGTGCAGCGGCACTGTACAGCCAGCTGCTGCATGATGCCTGCGGGGACACTCTTCCCGGAGAAATGCAGCAATCGCCTATTGTTATGTAAACCAACATAACGCAATGCTACAATCAAACAGGATGCAATCCTGCTGCGCACGATTCTGCAGCATTCGCCATCGTGAATGCAAGGAGCTCACTTCCACCCTTATCGCTCACAAAAAAGGCCGTCACAACGACGGCCTTCTCTTATCATTCATATTTTTTGATCCTGTTTGGATCCGATTCTGATCGGACTCATCCTAAATCCGGATTACTCATCCAGGAAATCGTCATCATCGAAATCCTCATCCTCGTCCGGATCGTAATCGTCATCCTCTTCCTCATCCGGATCGAAGTCATCATCCTCATCATCGAAGTCATCATCGATGTCTGCGGAATTGATCTTCTGTGCCGCATAGTTCGGCTGTGCCTCGGGGATCGGCTGAACCGGAGCAACACCTGTCAGAAGTCCGATGCTTGCATCAACCTCGCTCATATTGGTCTCCAGTGTAAATACACTGTTCTCCAGGCTGTCAACCAGGTTCTTGTAGTTCTCACGGTCTGCCTCAAGGGTAGCTGCGAAGAAGTCTCTCATGTCGGACAGCTTCTGCTTCGTATAGGACATAGCTCCCAGACGAACCTCATTTGCTTCGGCATTGGCATCTGCAAGGATGCGGTCAGCCTCCTGTCTTGCAGCATCCAGGATCTCATTGGCACGGATGTTTGCAAGCTCTGTGATATGATTGGTATCCACAAGACGGTTTGCCTCATTTACGGACTCGGAAATGATAGCATCAGAACGGGTTCTTGCAGATGCAAGGATAGCCTCCTTGTTGCGCATGATCTTCTTGCAGCGTTCGATCTCGCTGGGAAGCTTCAGCTTCAGTTCGCTGAGCAAGCGCTCCATTTCGTCCTTCGGAACAACGATCTTATTGGATGAGAGCGGCTGATACTTACAGTTATCGATAAATATCTCGATCTCATTGATCATTTCCTCTACACCTTTTTTACCCATTTTTTCAATCCTCCTGTTTTGTGGACTCCACTATTCCCTTTTCTACCATGGCCTGAAGAACATTCTCCGGAACAAACTCCGGCAGAGCCTTCCTGTATTTTGCAAATTCACGCACAACGGAAGAACTTACATTTGAAAACCGCGGATCTGTAGGAAGGAACAGCGTCTCGATCCCATCGGATGCGATCCGGTTCACCTGAGCAAGCTGCAGCTCCATCTCAAAATCCATCAGTGCACGCAGGCCACGTATGATCGTATCCGAACCCTTGGCCCGGACAAAATCAACCAATAATCCGTCAAAGCTTTCTACGGATACATTCGGAATATCCTTACATGCATCCTTCAACATAATAACACGTTCTTCTAAAGAAAACAATGGTGTTTTTTTCTCCGAGTTTACGAGAACTCCCACCACCAGATGGTCGAACAGACCCGCCGCACGGCGGATAAGATCCATGTGTCCGACCGTGACCGGATCAAAGCTTCCCGGATATACAACTGTCTTCATAACTATACTTCCTCGCGTCTGATAAAGATATGTTTGTTCGAGCGATACGCCTTCACCTTTTCGATACGGAAGGAGGTTCCCTCCAGGAAGGAGAAGTCCTCTTCCAGTGTTGCCTCCACCACGATCCTGGCCTCGGGATTTTTGAATTTCTTTGTATCAAGCGCCAGCAGGACTGCTTCCTCCAGCTGATGGCTGTAGGGGGGATCGATGAAAATGACATCGAAGTCCACCACCGGCAGTGACCTGACGTAGGATACCGCATCCGAAAGGATCAGATCCGACTCATCCTCAAACTTAGTAAAATGAATATTCTCCTTGATGACCGCCATGGCCTTCCGGTTATTCTCCACGAACACCGCATGCCTTGCACCTCTGGACAGGGCTTCGATGCCGATGGCACCGCTCCCGGCGAACAGATCCAGAAAACGGCTGCCGGGGATGTCTGTCTGCAGTACATTGAACAGGGTCTCCTTATAGCGGTCGGCGGTCGGCCGCGTGGTGTCTCCCTCCAGACTCTTAAGAGGGAGGCTGCGGCGCGTGCCTGCGATTACTCTCATATTATTCTCCTTTGGATTTCGTGAAGTAAAGGTATACATGAAGTAACGAATTGCTACGCCGTTTCACGGCTCTCGCAATTCTGAACATAGCCTCGGGCTTACTTCATAGTATTTTTGAGCCAAAGCCCCGTCTCGGACAGTTCTTCATCTGTCCAGCCGGAGGTCTTCTTGCAGTCGGATTTGATCAGCGCAGAGGACTCATCCTTGTTGGAAATGTTCCAGCCCGCATAGGACAGATTATAGTCGTTGATCATCTGGAACCATGCATCCGCGGAATCATAATCGATACCTCCGTTTCCGGATGCATCGCAGATGCTGAACTCGGAGATGAAGATCGGAAGTCCGGCTTCTCTCGCACTCTTCAGTTTATCGCGGAGATTCTCCTTATGGGTTGCCGCATAGAAATGCAGCGTATACATGATATTCTTCTCATCCTTGATGGGATCCGCAGCCGCCTGATCCACATCCTGTGACCAGGTAGGCGTACCTACGATGATGATCGCATTCGGAGCATTCTTCCGGATCACCGGGATCACGGTCTCCGCATACTCCTTGATATCCGCCCAGCTGGTTCCGCCGTTGGGCTCGTTACAGATCTCATACAGTACATTATCATAGTCCGCATACTTCTTCGACATTTCGTCAAAGAACGCAACCGCCTCGTCCTGATTGGTCTTGGGGTTATTGTCGCTCAGGATATGCCAGTCGATGATCACATACATTCCCAGCTGACTTGCATAGTCCACACCGGAATCAACCAGCTTTTTCAGTTTGTCCTTGTCTCCGTCGGTGCAGTATCCTCCGCCCTCACCGGTATACATGGCCAGACGGATCAGATTTGCGCCCCAGTCGTCACGGAAGGTCTTAAAGGATTCCAGATTCACGTAATCCGGGAACCAGGCAAGACCATGGGTGCTGACACCCTTCAGCTGATACTCCTTACCGTTCTTGTCAACCAGGTCAACTCCCTTTACGGAAAGCGCCCCGTGAACCTCCAGCGGTGTTCCGTCCTCAGGCTCAGTCACCTTCTTCTTTTCCACCTTTGCGGCAACCGGAACCTCAACCGTCTCGGTCACCTCCTTACCGTCGATATAGACAATCGCCTGATCCAGCTTGATCTTCTTCGATTCGGACTCACTTTCGAAAATGATCTGAACTCCGTAATTCACAGTCGTCTTGGAACCGATCACCTCCGTATAGTCTACCGGAGTGGAGATCAGGGTATCCCCGTCGATCTTGAATTCGGCACCCCAGCCCTGATCGACCTTGGCTCCCTTGAAGCCGGGCATCCGCACCTCCCACTTCTTCACTTCGGAGGAGGTCAGATTCTTTACATCCACGCTGTACTGAACCACGAAGGTATTTCCTGAAGGCCAGGATGCGGCGATCTTGGCATCCGCCGAGACAGCCTTCTTCGTTGCGGTCTCCGCCTTTTCATCCTTCTTTGCCTCCGTCTTCGCCTCGGTCTTCGCTTCCGTCGCATCCACGGTGGTCTCGGCGGTATCGTCCTTCGCTTCCGTCTTTGCTTCCGTCACGGTCTCAGTGGTTGTCTGCTTATCACCGTCATCGGACTTTCCGCCCAGCTTATCCGTCACGATATACGCCACGAGCAATGCAACCAGGACCGCCAGGACTATGATGGCGATCTTCGGGCCGGTCCCCATGGTGCGGTGCGGCTTTCCTCCGGACATTTCCTCGGAGAGAGGCGTATCTTTATCCGCCGTCTGCTGTCCGCTCTCCTGCACCTTTTCATCTTTAACGTCTTTTTCTTCCTTGTTCTCGTTTGCTCCCATAGCGTCCTCTCTTATCTGTCTTTGTTCAGAACTGCATCCTGTGCCATTTTCAGGATATCAGCATGATGGTAAATGTCTGCGAGCCGGAACATCAGATCCCCGCTCTGCCGTACCCCGAAGAAATCTCCCGGTCCCCGCAGCCGAAGATCCTCCGCGGCTATATGAAAGCCGTCGTTGCTCTCCTCCAGCACAGTCAACCTTTCCTTTGATTCCTCTGTGGGATTACAGTTTATAAAAATACAGTAGGACTGTGCGTCCCCGCGTCCGACCCTGCCCCGCAGCTGATGCAGCTGTGCCAGTCCGAAACGCTCTGCATTTTCGATCATCATCACGGTCGCGTTCGGGTTATTGATCCCAACCTCGACCACCGTTGTGGATACCAGTACATCCGTCTTCCGGTCCACAAAATCCTGAAGGACCTGCTGCTTTTCAGCCTCCTTCATCTTCCCATGCAGCGTTGCCACACGCACCGAGGCACCATATACCTCCCTCAGCCCCTCAGCATAGGCGTTTACCGCTTCCAGCTCCACGCCCTCCGAATCCTCGATCTTCGGGCAGATCACATAGGCCTGATGCCCGGATGTCACTTCCTTCCTGATAAACTGATAGGCCGTCGGACGATAATCCGTACCAACCACACAGTTCAGGATCTTCTTACGGCCGCCCGGAAGCTCCGTGATCAGGGAAATGTCAAGATCCGCATAGAGGATGATGGCGAGGGTTCTCGGGATGGGCGTTGCGCTCATGACCAGAACATGGGGAAGATCCCCCTTCTCCGACAGCCGTTCCCGCTGCCGTACTCCGAACCGGTGCTGCTCGTCCGTCACCACAAGTCCCAGAGACCGGTATTCCACCCGTTCCTGGATCAGTGCATGGGTTCCGATCACCACATGGATCTCTCCGGTCTTCAGTCCTTCATATACGGCCCTCTTCTCCTTCACGGACATGGAGCCCGTAAGGAGCGCCACCCGCAGCTTGTATGGTCGGAAGAGCTGTTCCAGATCCTTGAAATGCTGCATGGCCAGAACCTCGGTCGGAACCATCAGCGCTCCCTGATATCCGGAGAGCACCGTCACGAAAAGCGCCGCTGCCGCCACAATTGTCTTGCCGCAGCCCACATCTCCCTGGATCAGCCGGTTCATTACCGTTCCGCTGCTCATATCCCGAACCACATCCTGAAGAGCCTGCTCCTGCCCCTTCGTCAGCTGATAGGGAAGGCCAGCCAGGAATCCCCGGAGCTTTGCCTCCGCCTCCATGGTCAGCACGTGATCGGAGGTCAGGCTCACATTTTCCTCCCGCATGGTCTTAACATCCGAAAGGAATCTGTAAAACTCATCAAAGGCCAGGCGTCGCACCGCTTCCTGAAGAGTTTCTTCGTCCTTCGGGAAATGGATGCTCTCTACCGCCTGTCCTTTGGAGATCAATCCGTATTTCGCACAGAGCTCCGGGGATAAGAGGTCCGGTAGCTGCCGGATCACCGGCCGGATCTCGTGCATGGCTTTTCTCAGCTGGTTATTCGTCACTCCTGCCGTGAGTGGATAGATTGGCTGAAGGACGCTCTGCATTTCCTGATATTTATAGGGCGTAAAGAATTCCGGATGCTCCATGACACGCCGATTTCCCTTCCGCCGGATCATCCCCGTAAAGCAGTAGGTCTCTCCCTTATGAAATGTATTCCTGAGATAAGGGCTGTTGAACCACACCATTTCCACGCTGCCGGTACCGTCCTCCGCGGACAGGGTCGTCAGCACGTATCGGGGTCCCTTATGTACCTTAACATAGGTACTGATCGTGGCCGAAATGGTCACGCGCTCCATCTCCGGAGCCGAACGGACCGGAACCGGTGCGTGATACCCCAGATAGCGTCTGGGATAAGTATTCACCAGGTCTCCCACCGTCTGAATATTCAGTTTCCGGAAGGAATCCGCCGTCTTATCGCCGATCCCCCGGATCGCCGTCACCGGGTCGGTCAGTTGCATACAGATCTCCTATTCCACTGAGACGATATAATAGTAAATGGGCTGTCCGCCGTAGTGAAGATCCAGGTCCACATCCGGATACTTCTCCTGCATCTGCTCCACCAGAGCCTCCGCATCCTTCTCTGTCGTATCCTCACCATAGTAGATCGTGATCAGCCCCGCATCCTCATCGACCATACCGTCGATCATCCGCGCGGTCACATCCGCGATATCCGGGCCCACAACGGAGATGCCGTTATCATCGATCCCCATGATATCACCCTTCAGGATGGATTTTCCTTCCACCGACGTATCCCGAACGGAGAAGGTAACCTCTCCGGTCTTTACAGTTTCCAGAGAAGCGATCATGGCTGCCCGGTTTTCCGCCGGCTCGGCATCATCCGAAAATGCGATCATGGCACTGATCCCCTGGGGGATCGTCTTGGAAGGAATCACGATCACATCCTTCTTTTTACAGATGTCCGACGCCTGATTTGCCGCCAGAATGATATTCTTGTTATTCGGAAGAACGAAGACATGCTCCGCATTGACAGAATCCACGGCCTTCAGGATATCATCCGTGCTGGGATTCATGGTCTGGCCGCCGGACAGAACGTGATCCACACCGATCTCCGTCAGGATCTCGGCAAGACCGTCCCCGACGGATACGGCAATGAAGCCGTACTTCTTCGGAGGCTTCTTCGTCTCCTGCGGTTCCTTAACACCTTCCTTACGTTCCAGCTTGATCTGCTTGAAGGCCGCCTCCTGTTCAGCGGCTCTCTGCTGCTCCAGCTCCACACGTTCGGAATGCTCTTCCCTCATATTATCGATCTTCATCCGGGTCAGCTGACCATATTCCAGCGCCTTCTCAAAGGCAAGTCCCGGGTGATTGGTATGAACATGAACCTTAACCAGTTCCTCATCTGCAACACAGACCAGGGAATCACCGATGGAAAGCAGATACGTCTTGAGTTTCTCCACCTGCTCATCCGGAAGCTCCTTCTCAAGAAGGATGATAAACTCCGTACAGTATCCGAACTTAATATCCGCCGTGGAGATATCCTCCTTACCGCTGGCCGCATTGTAGGTCGGCCGGGCCTTCGGCACATCCTCCAGCACTCCGGCACCGCGGGCCAGCCGTGCAGGCTGTCCGCCATCCTGCAGTAATACCTCTCCGCCCTTCAGTGCGATAAGAACGCCGCGCAGGATCTCTATCAGTCCCTGCCCGCCGGAATCCACAACTCCTGCCTCGGCAAGCACGGGAAGCATTTCCGGAGTGTGCTCCAGAACCTCCTCACCGTAGGCAACCACCTTCTCTGCAAACTGGATCAGCGGATACTCCTCATCCTGCATCAGAAGCTCTGCAGCCTTGTCCGAAACCCCGCGGGCTACCGTGAGGATCGTGCCTTCCTTCGGCTTCATGACAGCCTTATACGCCGTCTCCACGCCCCGACTGAAGCCGGACACCAGATCCACCAGCGTCAGCTCCTTCTTGCCGCGGATATCCTTGCAGAAACCACGGAACAGCTGGGACAGGATGACACCGGAATTCCCCCGGGCCCCGCGAAGCGAGCCGCCGGAGATCGCCTTCGACAGACTGTCGATGGTGGGATCTGCCTGTTCCTTCACGTCGGCGGCAGCCGCCATGATCGTCAGTGTCATATTGGTTCCCGTATCGCCGTCCGGAACCGGAAATACATTTAACTCATTGATATACTCTTTATTATTGCTAAGATTGTTTGCACCCGCCAGGAAAAGCCTCTGGAACTGCAAAGCGTCAATGGTGTTCAAGGGTACTGTCCTCCTCTAGTCAATCACGCGAACGCCTTCAACATATACGTTGATCGCCTTCACCTTCATGTTTGTATAATCTTCCACCTGATATTTTACGGTATTGATCAGATTTCTGACCACGGTTCGAATGCTGACGCCGTAGGCCACGATAATGTGGAACGCTATGATCAGTTCGCCGGCGCTGTTGATATCCACGCTGACACCTTTTCTGACAGAGCTTCCGTTCAGGAGCTTTGCAAGTCCGTCCCGCACACTGATCGCAGCCATGCCGACGATCCCGAAGCAGTCCAGTGCAGCATGCCCTGCGAACTCTTCAATCACGGCCTCATCTATCATGATCTGTCCGTTCTCGTTTTTGACCAGTCCTGTCATAAACGCCCTCCTTCTCCGTATGTTCCTTAACCTTCCTTTGGTCAAAGATATGAAACCCTTATCTTGACACAGTTATAGTTATTATATACTATTTTAAAAGAATATGGAATAGTTTCACGAGAAATGGATATCCTGAAATTTTTCAAATTTCCTCTTGCATACTTCCGTATTATCTGTTATTATATCCCTTGTTGCGAGCCTGAACAGGCAAATATACGTCGTGAAGGAGGTGCCGGAACCATGGCTAAGTGTTTTTATTGTGATAAGTCTGCTCACTTCGGAAATAATGTGAGCCACTCTCATAGAAGATCCAATCATATCTGGAAACCCAATATCAAGCGCGTACGTGCGGTTGTAAATGGTACTCCTCAGAGAATCTATGTATGCACATCCTGCCTTAAGTCCGACAAGGTACAGAGAGCGCAGTAATCGATTCCATATGATAACAGAAAGAGCGCAGCCGAAAGGTTGCGCTCTTTCTGTTATCTTAACTTATCTCATTTTATATCTTTCATGGCGCAAAGCGCCGTCCGGAGCTGCTGTCCTGCACCGGAATATAACGTCACCCGGAGCTCCTGTCCGGATCTAGAATTCCTCATCCTCCAGCGTCTCAACCGCTTCCTTCACTTCCTCCTGGGATGCGTTCGTCTTACCCATGAGCTGCTGGATCTTTGCAGTTACTCCCGGGATCATGTCGAGCACCTTGGACAATGTCCCTTCCTCAGCAATGGGCATGATCCGTGCATTACCATCCTTAAGAACGATCACTGCTGAAGGAGAAAGCTTTCCGCCCATACCTCCGGCCGCATTATTGGTTCCCTTTGCGGTTCCCAGGGCTCCGGCACCCACGCTGAAATTCACATCCACCAGCGGGATCAAAGTGGTATCTCCCATCTGGATCGGTTCGCCCACAACCGTCTTGGACGAAAGAAAAGCATCCATTCCCTTGAACAATGTACCTACTGTCTGATTAAAATCATTCTTTGTAACCTGATTTGCCATAGTATTTCATCCTCCTATATCTTCTTAGCCATTTTGATCGTTCTTCTTGTATCTTTCCTGAGGTAGAATATAAGTGCCGGAATTGCAAGGGATCCGATCCGGATCCGTCCCTTAACACTTCCCTTCACCTCTATCACCTTATTATAAAAATCCGGTTCGATGATCAGCCATCTCCCGTAGATGGGATAGAGCCATGCAATCTTACCGAGGAACATGCCCGTGCTTGCCGCGGTGCTGAAGCCCACCCGGAGAAAGATTCCTCCTTTTTTCGGTTTCAGATGCTTCAGAAACTTCACGATCAACTTCTTGCCGCGTTCAATGGTTCTCTTGGTGAAATCCTTATCCAGGAACTGCCGGATATGACGATATTTCGTTTCCACCCGGTTCATTATCTGTTCAATCTTATAACCGATACGTTCCTCAGGCGGTTTCTCAGGCTTCGGCTCCTTCTTCCTTTGCGCTTTTTCCGCCTTTGCCTTCGCCTTCTCTCTCTTCTTCCGTTCCTTTTCTTCCTGCTTCGTCTCAGCAGGCTTTCCCGGCCCGAAGATTTCTGCATCCTCCTGCTCTTCCGTTTCAGCTCCGGAGGTCGTCATCTCTGCAGTATCCGTATCAGCTGTCTGACTGTCTTCTTCATTCAGGGGCTCAGCTGCCGGTTCCGTTTCTTCTTCCTTCTTTTCCGGCTGATCCCCAGTGGGTATTTCCGGAGGCTCTTCCTTCTTATGCCCCACGTCCTCATCACCATTGATTGTTTTCACGGTGATCCAGCCAACCTTCGCCTTCCCGTGGAATCCGCTTTTATACGCATATTCTCCCAGGAACCTGAAGATGAACCACCGGACACGTACGATACCGCCCCGCCTTTCATCTGAGAATTCCCCTTCCGCATAGTACCGGATCGGAATGAAGAGTACCATAAGAAGCAGGAGTATCGCCAGCCCTATGAGGCTTAGCAGGATGATGCCCAGTATCTTAAGTATTGTCAGTACTACGGCCATACAAACACTCCTTCCCGATCTATATGATCCTCCAGAATGTCTGCAACCAGCTGTCTGGCGCCGTCACGGCTGTTGGAGACCCCCACAACGACGATCTCCCGGTCGAGCTTCCTGTAAAAGTTCTGCAGCAGCTCATTATACTCATAGATTTCGAGAATCCCATAGGTAAAAACAGGCAGAGTCACCACAAAAAAGGGGACGGAATGCTTCCCCTTTGTGATAAGATCCAGTTTCTTCCTGAACTGTTTCTTCTTCTCGATATCCGTATAAATGTTGTCTGCCAGTACCATATTTTTTCCCGACTCCGGCCTCCTGTCCAATATAAAAGGAAAGAAAGCCTATCCCTGTATCATTTCATGGAGGATGCGGCTGAACGCCGTCAGCTCGCTGTCATCCCTGCAATTCTCAAGAGCATATAAAAAATACTCTTTGATCTCGTCTCTTGTATTGAAGAACACCGGAACCATGGAAAGCACCTTGGCCATCCTGCTCCGCTTCTCCTCTCTGGAAAGGCCTGCAAATGCATCATCGAACTTTGCAAAAAGGTCCTTCTTCAGTGCTTCGATCTCATCCTCCTCAGCCTTCTCTTCCACCACATGGAGGCTGATCTTATCCAGATCCATGAAAAGACTGGTGGAGGTCAGAAGATCCGCCGTACGGAGTGCCTTTGCTGCTTCCTCTGGCAGCTCGTCCGCATAGGATTCCAGTCCGCCCTCCAGAAGGAGCAGCGTCTCATACGCCTCCTCCTGGGCTCCCTCCAGAGAAAGAAACCAGGTGTCAAACTGTTCAGCCGAAAGATCTTCTCCGTCCGAAGAAACGATCTTCTCCAGGACCTCCCTTGCCACACCGTATCTGTCATCCAGATAGTCCGGATCCAGAAGCGGTGCCGTGAGCTGAAGGATCAGGATATCATTTACGATCTCCTGAAGCAGAAGATCCCCGGTCGCAAGATCCTCCATGACCTTTGTTACCTGCCCCAGTTCTCTGTCCAGGGACAGATATTCTTCCTTGTCCAGATTCTTATAGGCTACGGAATCAAAAAGATCCTTCACCTGCTTCAGATCGGGAAATGTTGTATCAAAGCCTTCCGGAACGGAAAGAAGCGCCGCATCCCCCAGAGACTCGATAAAGTCCCTGGCAGACTGCAGTTCTCCTCCCTTGTACAGCGCAATGGCCTCCGAAAGGATATCGTAAAATCTCTGTTTCGTCATACGGACCGGAAGCTGCTCCACCACGGACTGGATTCGGGTGTTGATCACCATTTTATCCCCGTCCGAGAATACATACTTGAAGGCTTCCTCCGCCAGCTGTTCCGGAGACAGCTTCTCCGTCTCATTTAACAGTCCCGCTTCCTTACGGTTCATGATATACTCGTGCAGCTCGAAGAAATCCGTATATGCCGTGAGTACCTTCATCCGCGCCGTGATCCGGTCACGGAATTCCCGGGTACTCTCCTCATCCTTCTCCGGATGCGGGGAAAGCACACTCCGTATTCCCTTCTTCACAGTGAGGAAATCCTCTCCCGGCCCTTCCTCATCCTCTTCGCGCCGCTCCTGTTCCATCTCTCCCAAGGTAAAGAAGTTCATGGAAAGCTTGATCAGTGCATAGGAAGAAAATGCGGCAGCAAGCATCCCCTGATACCTGGTCAGGTTCTCCTCATGCTTCCCTTTGTCTGCAGAAAGGTCCGTCATAAGGATCTTTCCGTCTCTTTGAATCTGTCTTGCCTCCACGATCTCTTCTCCCTACTCTTCGATATGTACGTGACTGAATATATGATCACTGCAATACTCGTGCGTGCCCGCACATTTGGAACAATAACGGAATTCCAGATCCGGATTGTCCTGCTCGGTACGTCCGCAGATGGTGCACTGATGGATCGGTCCTCTGGTCTGGGGCTTCAGTGTGATCACCTTTCCCCTTCCGGAGGCATTCGCCTCGGAAACACTCTCCGTCCGTCCCTGCTGCACTGCCTTCTTGAACCGTCGACTTCGCTGCATTTGTTTAAACGTTCGTCCGTCCCTGTTCCGGTTGATCAGCCAGAAGATGCCGAAGGTAACAACGCAGACAATGATCACGACCCTTGTGTAAAGATACGGGAATTTGATGAACTCATATAACATGAAGACCGCATCGATCAGGGCCAGCCATTTCATCTTCATGGGGATCACCAGGGCAAAGAACACCACCTGCTCCTTAAAGATGACCGACATTGCCAGGAACATGGAAAGCAGCATATACCTTGTGCAGTCAAGCACCACGGAATAGTTATCGTATCCGATCCACTTGGCCGCCGCGGCAAACTGCTGACGTTCCGCAGATGTGGTCGTCACAAGGTAGCTAACGATCACCGCGATATCCGTCAGGATGATCTCGCCGAAGATATAGACATTCAGCATGAGCTTTCCCCAGACATTCTCCAGGGCGCTTCCCACAAAGAAGTAGAAATAAAGACTGATCGGCACCAGAAGATAGCTCAGCGTATCCGTTAAATGAAACGGATTGGTAAAGATCCATGTGATCAGTCTCCAGTACTGATGATTTTCGATGATCTGTGTCGGATCCAAAAGCAACGCGATATAGAAATCCTCAAAGAAGAAGGTCAACAGATACCCGATGATAAAACATATGGTCATGATGAGCGGAAGGCGAGGGATCGCAAACCTCCCGAACTTTCGTTCAAATTTATCAATTCTGTTCATATTCATCTCCCACATTTTCACGCGTTTCCGAAAGAAGCGCATATCTAGTCGTGTATTATACAATATTTTACCCCAAAACTCAACCGAGTATATTTTGATTCTTGTCTTGTCAGAACGCGTTGTTTCATATATAATGTAATTTCGAATGTTTTCAGGAAAGCAAAGGAGAATTATGAAACGGTTAGGTATTGATATCGGCTCCACCACTGTAAAGGTGGCGGTGATCGATGAGGATCACAACTTACTTTTTTCTGAATATCAGCGGCATTTTGCAAGGATCAAGGAGACCCTTCGCGAGCTTCTGGAGAAGGCCGTCAGCACCATCGGTGACTGCGAGGTAGCTCCGGACATCACCGGCTCCGGCGGACTGGCTCTTGCAAAGGTGATCGACGTACCCTTCGAGCAGGAGGTGGTATGTGTATCCAGCGCCCTTGAGGAGGCTGCTCCCCAGACGGATGTAGCCATCGAGCTGGGCGGTGAGGATGCGAAGATCATCTACTTCTCCAAGAGCGGCATCGAGCAGCGTATGAACTCCGTCTGCGCAGGCGGTACCGGCTCCTTCATCGATCAGATGGCTGCCCTTCTCATGACGGATGCCTCAGGTCTGAATGAATATGCCAGGACCTATGACACGGTCTATCCCATCGCGGCCCGCTGCGGAGTTTTCGCCAAGACCGATATCCAGCCGCTCATCAACGAGGGCGCCACAAAACCGAATCTCTCTGTATCCATATTCCAGGCTGTTGTGAATCAGACCATCTCCGGTCTGGCCTGTGGCAAGCCGATCAGAGGCCACGTAGCCTTCCTCGGCGGACCGCTCCATTTCCTGGATCAGCTCAGGGAGTGCTTTATCCGCACTCTGAATCTGGATGAGGAGCATGCGATCCTTCTGGAGAATTCCCACCTCTTCGCCGCCATCGGCGCCGCACTGCATGCAACTGAAGAGAAGACCACTTCTCTCACCGCGCTCGCAAACCGCCTGACGGACGATCTGAAGATCGAGGTTGAGGTAAACCGTCTGGATCCTCTGTTCCGGAACGAGGCCGAGCTGGCTGATTTCCGTGAGCGTCAGCATTCCTATCATGTACGCCGGGCAGACCTTAAGACCTATAAGGGAAATGTCTTCCTGGGCATTGACGCCGGTTCCACCACCACCAAGCTTGCGGTGATCGGTGAACGCGGCGAGCTTCTGTATGATTTCTATTCCAATAATAACGGCAGTCCTGTCAAGACCACCATCCGGGCCCTGAAGGAGATCTACTCTCTCCTGCCTGAAACTGCCACCATCGCCGGCAGCTGCTCCACCGGTTACGGTGAGGCCCTGCTTCAGTCCGCCATGAACCTGGACTACGGCGAAGTGGAGACGGTGGCTCATTTCACTGCAGCTGCCTTCTTTGATCCTGAGGTCGACACCATCCTGGATATCGGCGGACAGGATATGAAATGTATCAAGATCCGAAACGGCGTGGTTGACAATGTCATGCTGAATGAGTCCTGCTCTTCCGGCTGTGGCTCCTTCATCGAGACCTTCGCCCGTTCCCTGGATTTTGAGGTGCATGATTTCGCAGAGATCGCACTGACAGCGAAGACCCCCATCGACCTGGGCTCCCGCTGTACCGTATTCATGAATTCCAAGGTAAAGCAGGCCCAAAAGGAAGGCGCTACAGTCGAGGACATTTCCGCCGGTCTTGCTTATTCCGTTATCAAAAATGCGCTTCTGAAGGTCATCAAGCTGACCGATCCGAAGCAGCTGGGCAAGCAGATCGTCGTTCAGGGAGGAACCTTCTATAATGATGCGGTCCTCCGTGCCTTCGAGCTGGTCTCCGGCCGGGAACCCATACGTCCGGATATCGCAGGTATCATGGGAGCCTTCGGTGCTGCCCTGATTGCGCGGGACAACTATACGGAGGGCTTCGTGTCCGGCATCATCTCCGAGAAGGAAGTAAATGAGCTGACCTACGAAACACAGATGGCCCGCTGCGGTCTCTGTACCAACAACTGTCTTCTGACCATCAACAAGTTCTCCGGCGGACGGCGTTTCATCACCGGTAACCGCTGCGAGCGGGGTCTTGGCGGCAAGAAGAACGCCGAGAACATGCCCAACCTCTATGAGTATAAGTTCAACCGGCTCTTCTCCTACAAGTCCCTTCCTATTGAGAAGGCTCCCCGTGGCGAGATCGGTGTCCCCCGGGTCCTGAACATGTACGAAAATTATCCCTTCTGGCATACCTTCCTTACGAAGCTGGGCTACCGGGTGGTGCTTTCCCCCAAGTCCTCCAAGGAAATCTATGCCATGGGTATCGAGAGTATCCCCAGTGATACGGAGTGCTATCCGGCCAAGATCAGCCACGGTCATGTCATGTGGCTGGTAAAGCAGGGCGTGAAGACCATCTTCTACCCCTGTGTTCCCTACGAGATGAACGAAACTCCGGATGCCGTCAATCATTACAACTGCCCCATCGTTACTTCCTATTCCGAGAATATCAAGAACAACATGGAGGAGATCCTGACGGAAGGCATTACCTACATCCGCCCCTTCCTGGCTCTGGACAATCGGGAAGCCCTGAAGAACCGGATGCTGCGTGAGTTCAAGAAGTATACAAATGTAACGAAGGAAGAGATCAGTAACGCCGTTGACGCCGCATATAAGGAGGCAGCACGGGTCAAAAGAGATGTCCGTAAGAAGGGTGAGGAAACTATCGCCTTCCTGAAGAAGACCGGAAAGCTGGGCATCGTTCTTGCCGGACGTCCCTACCATGTGGATCCGGAGATCAACCATGGTATCCCGGAGCTGATCAACTCCTACGGCGTGGCAGTCCTTTCCGAGGACTCCATCTCCCACCTGTCCCAGGTGGAACGTCCGCTTATCGTATCCGACCAGTGGATGTATCATTCCCGTCTGTACCGGGCGGCAAATTACGTAAAATCCTGCGAGGAACTGGAGCTTGTCCAGCTCTTCTCCTTCGGCTGCGGTCTGGATGCCGTCACCACCGACTGTGTGAATGACATTCTGTCCAACTCCAACCGGATCTATACCGTACTGAAGATCGACGAGGTCAGCAACCTGGGTGCTGCCCGGATCCGTATCCGTTCGCTCCTCTCCGCCGTTAAGGCAAGAAAGAAGCACGGAATCCATCCGGCTCCGGTTCCCACCGCCCTGAAGCGCGTGGAGTTCACCAAGCAGATGCGGGATGCCAACTACACCGTGCTGACGCCTCAGATGTCCCCGATCCATTTCAAGATGCTGCAGGCAGGTCTGAAGCATACGAAGGTGAATTTCGTCATGCTCCCGGATGCGGAGAAGGAAACCATCAATATCGGTCTGAAATATGTAAATAACGACGCCTGCTACCCCTCCATCATTGTTGTAGGACAGATCATGGAGGCCATCACCTCTGGCAAATACGACCTGAACCATCTGGCCGTGGCCATCACCCAGACCGGTGGCGGCTGTCGTGCCTCCAACTATATCGGATTCATCCGCCGTGCCCTTGCAAAGGCCGGCTATGACCAGATCCCCGTGCTGTCCATCAGTGCGCAGGGCTTCGAGAAGAACTCCGGTTTCAAGATCAACTACAAGGGTCTGAAATGCGCCATGCATGCAGTCCTCTACGGAGACCTCTTCATGCGCGTGGTGTACCGTACCCGTCCCTACGAGAAGGTTCCGGGCTCCGTGAACAAGCTTCACCGGAAATGGGAGAAGATCTGTATCCGCGACCTGGAGCGGGGTTCCCGAAACTTCCGTTTCATCGTCCGCGACATCGTAAAGGAATTCGATGCGATCCCGATTCATGAAAATGTACGGAAGCCGAAGGTCGGCATCGTAGGCGAGATCCTGGTCAAGTTCCTGCCCTCCGCCAATAACCATCTGGTAGATCTTCTGGAGCAGGAAGGCGCCGAAGCCGTTATGCCGGATCTGATGAACTTCCTGACCTACTGCTTCTACAATGCAGAATACCGTCACGAGTTCCTGGGCAAGCCGCTGTCCTCTCAGATCCTGAACAATACGGCCATCAAATACCTGGAGCACATGAGAAAGCCCATGAAGAAGGCACTGAAGGCCTCCAAGCGGTTTGATTCCGTCACCGACATCAATACGGTTGCGGACTTCGCCCGCCCCATCGTTTCCATCGGAAATGAGACCGGCGAGGGCTGGTTCCTGACCGGCGAGATGGTGGAGCTGATCCACTCCGGCGCACCGAACATCATCTGTGCACAGCCCTTCGCCTGTCTGCCGAACCATATCATCGGCAAGGGCGTAATCAAGAAGCTGCGTGCCGAGTATCCGGACTCCAACATCGTGCCCATCGACTTTGACCCGGGTGCTTCCGAGGTCAATCAGATCAACCGGATCAAGCTGATGCTGGCTGCCGCCAAGAAGAACCTGGACCGTCAGGGAAAATAAACACCGGCGTCGGTGAAAAGACCCCGCAAGGGTCAAAATCCCGTTGTACTTTTTCACAATGGGATTTGTGCTAATTCACGAACTTCCGATTCGGGCACTCTACCGCTTTAATCAGCGGAACGAGTGTGCTACAATCGGGGTTAGATAAATTCATCATTTTTTTCAAGGAGGAAAAACATGAAAAAGAAACTACTCACATTTCTGCTTATGATCGGGTTGATGGTTATGTTCATCCCCTTCTCTGCAGACGCAGCAGGCGGATCCAGCTTTGACAACGCTCAGCAGGCTGAACTCACCAAGACCTATTCGGGCACTCTGGCACAGAACGGTTCCCGTACCTACTTTAAGGTAACCATGAAGACAGCAGGAAAGCTCACTCTCAAGATCAAGACACAGCAGGATGCATGGTGTTATGTTTATCTGTCAAACAAGAACGATGTCGTTTCCTCGCAGAAATTCACTGCAAACAATTTAGACAGCGTTAGTATGAATGTTCTTTCCGGAACCTATTATGTTGTTTTGTATAGTTATAGCGGCGGCGGATTCAACGTCACCCCGTCTGCTAAGTATTCCACACAGTCCTTCGTTGAGACCACAAAAGCAAGAGACAATTCCAAAGCAACCGCTCATGCCATCAAGGCAAATAAGGTTTACAGCGGACATTTGGGATACAACGACACAGAAGACTATTTCAAGATCTCCGTTACCAAGAAATCCGTTCTCAAATTTGTGACCTGCAAAACCGAAGGGGAATACATGGACTTCAAGGTAATAAATTCCTCAGACAAGACAATGCGATACTTCTCTCCCAAAACCGCAAAAACCAGCAGTGTAACTTTGGCAAAGGGAACCTACTATATCGTTGCGGTAGGAGGCAAAAGCAGCCTCTCTTACAACGGTACCTACTCCTTCAAGCTTTCCGTAACACCCGTCGGCTGGAATAAGGATTCCAAGGGCTGGTGGTACATGGATGAATACGGAAGCTATCTGGCCGGCGGCAAGAAGAAGATCGGCAGCAAGTATTACTTCTTCTCTGCAGGCGGTTATATGCAGACCGGATGGAAGGAGATCAGCGGTGACTGGTACTACTTCAAGGCCTCCGGTGAAATGGCTACAGGATGGGCACAGGTCGGCAAGCAGTGGTATTATTTTGCTCCGAACAGCGGATACATGATGACCGGCTACAGAAGCATCGGAAATTCCTACTACTACTTCGCTTCTGACGGCCATATGATGACCGGCTGGACCAAGGTTTACGGTTACCAGCATTACTTCAACAGTGACGGAACAGAAGCTCACGGCTGGAAGAAGATCGGTGGATACTGGTATTACTTCAGACCGTCCAGTGGAACCATGGTTTACGGCGGACGCTACACCATCGACGGAAGAAATTACAACTTCAACAGCAATGGTGTTTGCACAAATCCGTAATCAGACAACCAAGTAAAGAATAAAGGATCGGCGATGCATGAAAATGCATCGCCGATCTTTTTATGCACAATATCTTACATTTGTGATGGGTTACAGGATCTCTCCTGTGATCAGCCAGGGTGACGGCTGTGTCACGAAGACACTGTTCTTATCCGTCTTGCTGATGGTGATCTGGGTCACCTCCATATTCTGGATATTGAACTTATCGAAGATGGCCTTGATGCCGGACAGCACATCCAGCTCCAGGGTGTAGATCACGAACTGCATCTTTTCGTTCTTCTTCAGGAGACGTTCGATATCCTTCTCCAGGTACTTGGTCGCCACGATAAAGGAAAGACGAGGTACAGGGATCTTCTCCAGGGATTCGTCCGAAAGATCCGGGATGATGGTCACGTTGTGGATACCGAACTTGTCCAGGTTCTCCTCCATGGTCCTCAGATCCTGATCATTGGGCTCTACCGCAATGATATGACCCTCGCTGGCAATGATGGCGGACTCGATAACAATGGTCTCACCGCTCACGATGGCGATGGTATCATGGGAATCCACGCCCAGAATGCTCATGATCACGGCACGGATCTCATTTCCCACATACTTTACCGTACCCTTGCTGAAGAATTCGTTCTTCATACCGATGCGATAGCTCTCACGGGTATTCTCATTTACGATGAAAATGACGGAAGGATTCGAAAGCTTCCGGGTTGCAAAATCCATGATCTTGCCCTGCTTGATGTTGTCATTCGGGATCAGTCCCTCGGCGAACCAAACATTGTGCTCGCCCAGCCCCTTCTCCCACAGCTCGTAGAAGAGATTCTCATGAGTGGAATCCGCGAAGATCATAACCCTCTTATGCGTCTCGATCGTGGGAACCACATTCTTCTCCTTCCCACAGATATTCACCAGCTTGATCTTCTCGGCACTGGTATTCATGATATCCGAGAAATGTGCCGTCCAGGCAAGCATTTCCTTATTGCTGTAGGCTGTTCTTTTCTCTGACATAACCTTCTCCTTCCCCTTTACTTCTCTTCCTTATTCTCGTCCTTCTTCTCTGTCTTCTGCCGGCCGCCCGTCTTATTCTGACGTTTCGGCCTCTGCGCCTTCGGCTTCTGCACAACCGGCTTGTCCTGATCATCCTGCCCGTCCTCGGACTCCTCGATCACCGTATAATCATCCTCGATCGGACGGTATTCAAAGACACCCGGTGCCTTTTCCTCATTTTGCGGATTTTCCTCTTTCGGAGGTTCAAGCAGTTTCTGCTTGTCCTTCTTATTATTCAGGAAACCAAGCAGATAATGATACTTCTTCTCTTCCTTCTTCTTTACACGCTCACCGCGGATCGGATTGCCCGCCTCGTCAAAGCCATATAGGTTGATATAGTAGGCCGTATCATTCGTAAAGCCCTTACTGTGTAGCCGGTTCCTGAGAAGGATCGTAAGGATCGTATAAAGGATCGCAAATACCGGAACGGCCAGGATCATTCCCACGATTCCGAACATACTGCTTCCCACCATGATGGCGATCAGAACGCCAAGTCCGGAAAGACCGGTAGACTCGCCGAGAACCACCGGCTGCACGATATTCGCATCCAGCTGCTGCAGTACCAGGATGAAGATAATGAAGATCAGTGCCATCTTCGGATCTTCAACCAGGATCAGCAATGCGGACGGAACCGCACCGATGAACGGTCCGAAGAACGGAATGATATTCGTGACGCCGATGATCACGGCAACCAGGACTCCGTAAGGCATACCCACCAGCCAGCAGAACAGGCCCGTCAGAATACCGATCACCAGAGAATCGACAACCTTTCCGTTGATAAATCCGCCGAATACCCGGTTCACATATTCCAGAGCATCCAGGATCTTATTCCCGCTCTGCTTCTTAACCGTACTGTAGATGACCTTCTTGCATTTTGCCTTCAGGTTCTCCTTATCCAGCAGGACGTAGATCGAAACAATGATCCCGACGAAAAGGTCTATCACTATGCCAAAGACGTCCACAAGTCCGGAGGTAACCTTCAGAAGAATGGTATCCATATTGGGGATCAGATTGTCACTGAGCAGCTTGCTCATGGTATCCTGGAAATTATCCAGATACTTGCTGATCACATCCATGACCTGCTGATTGTCCTTAAACATACCGCCCAGCCATTCTTTCACATTCTTCATGTAGGTCGGAATGTTGTTATAGAGCTTTACAATACTGTCCTTCAGCTGAGGAAGCATAATGGAGAGGATGAATATGAGGAATGCAATAAAGATGATCACCGTGAGGATCACCGAGAAGACATTCGCCATACTCTCAGCCTTGGCGTTGGTCTTGCACATCCTGCGCGTCAGCTTCCTCATGGGCTTCTTGATGGCCTTTACCACCGGATTCAGAAGGAACGCGATCCCGCATCCGATCAGGAACGGCGTCAGCGCGGACAGAAACTTCAGAATAAACCCGAAGACATCCGGCACCTTTCCGATCAGAGACATGAATACAATGACAATACAAAGGGAAATCGTCAGGATGATCCCGCGATTCACATCCCTCTTATCCCATTTACCGGCGCGCTCACTGAACTTTTCCTTCGACATCCGCCGCTCGCCCCGTCTGCGACCTCTGTCCTCACCGTTCGCATCAAAATCCGATTCTTCTTCCGAAGCATCTTCATCCATAACTTCACCGACAAGTATATCCTCATCATCCATGTGGTTGACGGTACTCTTTTTCTTCTTACCGGTCTCTTCGCTCACTTTTCTCCCCCCGTTTAACCAGTTCTAAAAACCTAAAAAAACCCTGCTTCTATTTTAACATAAAAGCAGGGTTATTGACACATTTTTTTAATACGCTTTTACCTTTGTCCAAAGGTCTGCGAAAAGCGCCTTGATCTCCGGATCCTGATAACGGAAGACCTCATTCTTCGGTCCTTCAAAGTCCGGCATATAGGCATTGATCCCATCATACTCCGTCGCTGCCAGCTCCTCTTCCACCTTCAGTATCGGGGAAGTGTAGCCTACATAGGAGGAGTTTGCATAGGCATTGTCATACTCCAGCATAAAATCCATGAAGGCATGGGCAAGCTCCAGATCATCGCAGGATTTCGTTATGACCATGGCATCCACCCAGATGTTGGTGCCCTGCTTCGGCTCGATATACTCCATGTTCTCATTTTCGGACATGATATATGCCGCGTCTCCTGAATAAACCACCGCAATGGCTTTATTTCCGGAGATCATATTATCGATCACATCATCGCCCGCATAGACGATCTTCATGGTATCCCTCTGCTCGATCAGCCACTGGTATGCCTCTTCGATCTCCTGCCTGTCCGTGGTATTCATGGAATATCCGAGAGCCTTCAGCGCCACCATGAAGGAATCCCGCTCGGAATCATACATGTACACATCTCCCTTGTACTTGGTATTCCGAAGCAGCTCCCAGCCGGCCTCCACATCGGCCTCGTCCACCTTGGTCCTGTCATACAGGATACCTACGGAACCCGCGAAATACGGCACCGAATAGGTATTCTCCGGATCAAAAGTCTGGTGCATGATCGCCGGGTTCAGTCCGTCGTCATTCTTCAGCTCGTTCCAGTTCACCGGCTGGAGGAAATCCTCCTTGATGAGCCGCTCGATCATGTAGTCCGACGGGATCAGGATATCATACTCCGCACCGCTCTTTATCTTGGTGTACATACTCTCATTTGAGTCAAAGGTCTCATAGATCACCTTGCAGTCCGCCGCCTGTTCAAACTTCGTCAGCAGCTCGGAATCGATATACTCTCCTGCATTGTAGACCCGAAGCGTGCGCCCGCCGCCGTTGACTCCCGCAAAGATGGCAAGACCGGTCAGAATGAAGAATCCGATGATCAGGATCTTCCGCATGGCATTCTTCAGAATGGTCGGGATGAGCTTGGAAATGATCAGCGCCACTGCGATCACCAGGATCACGATGGTGGACAGCGCATTGATCGTGGGGTTCGTCCGCTTGGTCATATTGTAGACCACAATGGAAATGTTCTGCACTCCGTTTCCGGTTACGAAATATGAGATCACAAAGTCATCGAAGGACATGGTGAAGGCCAGCAGCACTCCGGCATAGATCCCGTCCTTCAGCATGGGGATGATGACCTTCGTCAGTGCCTCAAAGGGCGTTGCTCCCAGATCCAGTGCCGCATCCGCAATGGCAGGATCCAGAGACCGAACCTTCGGATATACACTGGTGATGACAAAGGGCGTACAGAAGGCCACGTGCGCCAGCAGCATGGTGAAGTATCCTCTCGGCATTGCTATGGAGGAGAACAACAGCATCAGACCGATGGCGGTCACGATATCCGGATTCATGATCGGGATATTGTTGATGTTCAGCACGGTCTCCCGAAGGAACCTGCGGGACTTGGACAGTCCGATGGCTGTGATGGTTCCGAGGATCGTGGAGATCAGCGTGGCAAAGATCGCGATCGTAACGGAAACAAATACCGCCTTCATGACGGATCCGTCGTTGATCAGCTGTCCGTACCACCGGAAGGAAAAACCGGTCCAGTTCGTAAGACTCTTGGAATCGTTGAAGGAATAGATCATGCAGACAACGATGGGAAGATAAAAGAACAGGAACAGTACCGCAATATACAGAATATAAAAGACCTTACTCTTCTTACTTACTTTTCCCATCAGTCAACCTCCCTCTCGTCCTTATCGAACTTCCTCATCAGAAGGATGCCTGCGAAAATGATGACCGTAAGGATGATGGAGATCGCACTTCCGAAATTCCAGTCGCCCACGGAGATAAACTGATTCTCAATCAGGTTACCGATCAGCATATACTGTCCTCCGCCCAGCAGCTTCGGAATAACGAAGGTGGAGATGGACAGAAGGAAGGTCATGGTAACACCGCTGATCACGCCCGGAATGGACATCTTGAATATCACCTTCCAGAAGGTCTGAATCCGGCTTGCCCCCAGGTCGAAGGACGCCTCGATCAGAGACGGATCGATCTTCCGGATGGAGGTATGGATCGGAATGACCATGAAGGGAAGCATATCACTGATCAGGCCCAGCATGACCGCAAAATCCGAGTACATGAACGAGACCGCATCGATTCCGAACAGTCCCAGGAACCGGTTGATCAGTCCGTTATCGGCAAGCAGACTGATCCAGGCATAGGTCCGGAGCAGTGTATTGATCCACATGGGAATGGTTACCAGCAGGATCAGAAGATCCTGTGTGCTGTCCTTGAATCTGGAGATGACATAGGCCAGTGTGTAGCCCAGCACCAGACAGATGGATACGGAAATGACTCCGAGGATCAGGGACTTCTTCAGCACGTCCAGGTAGATCGGCTCACCGATCTTCTTGAAATTATCTGCCGTGAACTTAATGTTCACCAGTTCATTTCCGCCTGTGGTCACACTGTACAGAATGATCAGCACCAGCGGTATGATGACGATGAGAAGCGACCAGATAAGATATGGCCGGATCAGTTTTGTATAATGCCTCAATTCTTTCCCCTTTCATCAATCAAAAGAATACAACATGCATGGCTCATTGTACCTTCGAGACCGCCTTCGGTGGGCGGTCTCGAACCCTCCCTTTGGTCGGGCACAAACGCTTTCAGCGTTTGTGGGTGCGCCATGCCTCCCTCTCCGGTCACTTCGTTCCCGTCGAGGTCGCGGCGTTCGCGTTTGTGCATGGCTCATTGTACCTTCGAGACCGCCTTCGGTGGGCGGTCTCGAACCCTCCCTTTGGTCGGGCACAAACGCTTTCAGCGTTTGTGGGTGCGTACGGAATCGAATTGTCTGATGACAATTCGATTCCTACTCCCAGTCCATTCGATACATGACGTGTATGTCATCCGGGCCGAAGGAAAGACCTACTTCAAGACCCGGTTCGAAATAATCCGTCGTATGGATCAGGTAGTCTCTGTGCTCGGTCTTCACCACGATCTCATGATGAACGCCCTTGAACACGATAGATTCCACCGTACCGACGAGCTTTGCATTCTTCTTTTTAACGATATCGATATCCTCGGGACGGATCACGACCTCCACGTCCTCATTGTCCTTAAAGCCCTTGTCCACGCATTCGAAATCATGTCCGTCAAAGGAAACCAGAAGATCCTTCTTCATCACTGCCTCGATGATATTCGACTCACCGATGAAGTTGGCCACGAAACGATTCTCCGGTTCATTGTAAATATCCTGTGGAGTTCCCACCTGCTGGATGATACCCTCGTTCATGACCACCACGGTATCGGACATGGAAAGCGCCTCCTCCTGGTCATGGGTAACGAAGATAAATGTGATACCGACCTCCTTCTGGATCTTCTTCAGCTCGATCTGCATCTCCTTCCGCAGCTTTGCGTCCAACGCTCCCAGCGGCTCATCCAGCAGCAGCACCTTCGGTTCATTTACCAGTGCACGGGCGATGGCCACACGCTGCTGCTGTCCGCCGGACAGAGAGGATACGTCACGCTTGGCGAATCCTGCCAGACCCACCAGCTCCAGCATCTGTGTCACCTTGTGCTCAATGATGGCCTTATCCAGCTTCTTGATCTTCAGACCGAAGGCCACATTGTCATATACATTCAGGAACGGGAACAACGCGTACTTCTGGAATACGGTATTGACCTCTCTTTTGTACGAAGGAACCTTCGAGATATCCACTCCGTCGAAAAGTACCTCGCCTCCACTGGGCTCCTCAAAGCCCGCAATGATCCGGAGCGTCGTCGTCTTTCCGCAGCCGGAGGGACCCAGCAGCGTCAGGAACTCATTTTTATGGATCGTAAGATCGATCCCCTTCAGCACCTGATGATCATCATAGTTCTTGCTCAGATTCTTTAATTCAATGACTGCCTCACTCACGCGTCGGTTCCTCCATTTCCTTTTTTCCCTAAAAAAGAGCCGTGTTTTCACACGGCTCTGTAATACATCTTGCTTTGTAAAGCTTTATAGTACTGCCTGAATCGCAGCGAGCAGATCGTCATAGGACTCATACGCCGGAAGCTCCGGATACTCGGCCCTGATGGCATCGGTACTCCTGAACAGGAAGCCTGCCTTGCTGGCCTGGATCATACCCAGGTCATTATGGCTGTCTCCGCTGGCAATCGTCTCGAAACCGATCGACTGTAACGCCCGTACGGTTGTGTACTTGGATTTTTCGCATCGCATTCGGAATCCGGTGATCGTTCCGTCCTCTGCCACCTCAAGCGTGTTGCAGAAAATGGTCGGCCATCCCAGCTTCTTCATTAACGGTTTGGCAAATTGCGTAAATGTATCGCTGACGATGATCACCTGCGTTAATTCTCTCAGACTGTCCAGAAATTCTCTTGCGCCCGGAAGCGGATCGATCGTGGCAATCGTGTCCTGGATCTCCTTCAGACCCAGTCCGTGCTGTTTCAGGATATCCAGACGGAAATTCATAAGCTTATCATAGTCCGGCTCGTCCCGGGTGGTACGTTTTAATTCCGGAATCCCCGTAGCCTCTGCAAATGCGATCCAGATCTCAGGAACCAGAACACCCTCTAAGTCCAAACATACGATATCCATACTCATGATCAATCTCCTCTTACAGGTACTGCGGCCAGTGGGACTTGAACCCACACGGGAGTGCCCACAGGAACCTAAATCCTGCGCGTCTGCCAATTCCGCCATGGCCGCGCATGTCTCTAAATACACGTATGTCGAATCCGGGATTCGGATCCGACACTTGAAACAAGTGAGCCACGGGGGACTCGAACCCCCGACAACTTGATTAAAAGTCAAGTGCTCTACCACCTGAGCTAGTAGCCCATCTTTAAGCTATGAAATTCCCAAATAATGGGGAAGCTGGACCAGTTGGATTCGAACCAACGAGTGCAGGAGTCAAAGTCCTGTGCCTTACCGCTTGGCTATGGCCCAAAAAGTATCACTATTCACAGTCGCGGTATCCGGTCTGGCCGCTCATGCTCGCATGAAAGCGGCTCAGACCGAATACCGCGAACCTGCGAAGCAGGGACCGCATGGAGCACCGGAGTCGTAAGTGCCAACGGCACGACTGACGTGCGAAGCACGGCAGGACTACGGTCGCCATGTGGGACTGTGAATAAAAATATGGCCATCCAACTAACCAAGGGTGGGTAGAGGGACTCGAACCCTCGGCCTCCAGAGCCACAATCTGGCGCGCTAGCCAACTGCGCCATACCCACCATATTCGTTATATTCCGAATAAAGCCCTCGCTTCGCGTTGCTCCGCTCGGTAAGGTTTCGGTCACCGCCCTGCACCGCTAACGCGGTTACGGCCGTCGACCTCACCTACGAAAATCCGCTTCGCAGATTTTCCTTCGGTCCGATTTCACGTTGTGAAATCGAACCCGTGGTGCCATGCCCGCTTCGCGGTCATGCTCGGATGCTTCGCATCCGCGTCGGTGCTTCGCACCGGCATCCCTCACTTCGTTCGGGACCCGATTTTGCGGAGCAAAATCGGGCCTGTCGTGCCCGAAGGGATTCGAACCCCCGACCCACGGCTTAGAAGGCCGTTGCTCTATCCAGCTGAGCTACGGACACATTTCCTTCCATGCACAAATGTCGTGCAAAGAGAAAAGCGGGTGATGGGAATCGAACCCACATATCCAGCTTGGAAGGCTGGTGTTCTACCACTGAACTACACCCGCATACGACTATTCTGTTTGCTGAAAGTCGGGGTGACAGGATTTGAACCTGCGACCTCCTGATCCCAAATCAGGCACTCTAGCCAAGCTGAGCCACACCCCGGTCTGCAAGGCATCAAGGCAAGGAACATTATACATAACGCATCCCTTTATGTCAATGCCTTTTTTGTCCCCGGAATTATGGGGCCAGCAAGTAGCGGGAGGGGGACTTGAACCCTCGACACCACGGGTATGAACCGTGTGCTCTAGCCAGCTGAGCTATCCCGCCAAACCGGAAATACATGTGATTTCCGAAAAAATACCCGGCTGAGCCGGGGCAAAACTGCTATAGCAGTTTTTTGAGTGGGACCTATAGGGCTCGAACCTATGACCCTCTGCTTGTAAGGCAGATGCTCTCCCAGCTGAGCTAAGATCCCGAATGTGCATCACAGCACTTTTCAAATTATAAAGGGAAGGCCTGCGATTGTCAAGAAAAAAATGAAATTTTTGACATGTTTTTTTGCAGAATCCTTTACAGAAAAACAGCGCGGATCTTCTCATCGAAAACCCGTGCCGTTTTCAAGCATCCAAAGGAATTACTCAGCCGGTGCAACCTCAGGCTTAACGTCCTCGGCGATCTCCTGATCATCCTCAAAGAAATCATCATCAAAATCATCATCAAACTCATCAAAGTCATCAAGATAATCCGGAGTCAGATACTTGTAAACTGCTACAGCAATAGCTGCGATCAGTACAACGATACCTGTGATGATTGCAATGGTAACAATCGCATTCTTCGCGCTCTTTACCGGGCTTTCCTCGTTTACTACTTCAACTTCTTTCATGATTTGAACCTCCTACCTTCCTGAAAGTTTTTGCTATGCGACGATTATATCATATTTTACGTAACTTCGCAAGGGACGCAAACATTCTTTTTTCACCAGCCGCGTCAAAAACCACCGTTACCTCGTAATCGGAGCCGCCCTTTGTCATTTCCGTGACAACTCCCCTGCCGAATTTGATGTGTTTTACGGTATCTCCTACCTTGTAGTCCACGGACGACGCCTGCGGCATCCCCTTCTGCATACCGGCCTTCGGTCGTACAGATGCTCCCGCAGCCGATCCTCTGACATAGGGGCTCTTCTTCTGCCGGAAGGTCGTCCCCTGCCATTCATCATAGTAACGGTCGGTGTAATCCGCCCCTCTTCCGAAGCCCTGTCCGGAGCCGGAGCCAAAGGTTCCGAAGCCCTGTCCGGAGCTGGAGCCAAAAGGCTTTGCGATATCACAGCCCTCCATACGGATCAGATTCTTCGGGATCTCATCCACGAACCTGGACACCTCCGGATAGGTAAATGTACCGTTGACCATTCTCCGGTTGGCGGCACTGAGAAAGAGTCGTGTCCTTGCGCGGGTGATGCCCACATAGCAGAGTCTTCTCTCCTCCTCCTCGGCATCCGGATCATCCGAATCCAGGGACATGCCGCTGGGGAAGAGCCTCTCTTCCATTCCCACCATGAACACGTAGGGAAATTCCAGCCCCTTGGCGCTGTGCAGCGTCATCATGGTAAGACGGTCCGTTCCCTCCTCCTGCTCCTCGGTATCGGCTACCAGCGAGATCTCTTCCAGCAGTTCCACCAGGGACGGGTGCTCTGCGTGGATCTCATAATCCGTGATCTTATTTCCCAGTTCCCGGATATTTTCCAGACGGGCTTTCGCCTCGTCCGTATTCTCCCGTTCCAGTTCCTCTTTATAGCCTGTCTTCTGAAGGATATCGTTGTAGAGGATCGCAAGAGTTCCATCCTCTGCCGTTCGCCGGAACCCCTCCATCAGTGCGGCAAACTCCGAGATCTTCGAAGCCGATCTGCCGAGTCCGGGTATCGTTTCCGCATCCACCACAACATCGTACAGGGACATTCCGTGATCAAACGCGAAATCACGCATCTTTGTCACGGAGGCGTCGCCGATACCGCGTCTTGGGACATTGATGATACGCACAAGGGAGATGTCATCTGCAGGGTTTGCGATACATTTCAGATACCCCACCAGATCACGTACCTCCTTACGGGCATAGAAATTCGTTCCACCCACCAATTTGTAGGGAAGATTTTCCCGGATCATCTGCTCCTCCAGCACACGGGACTGGGCGTTGGTCCGGTACAGCACCGCCATATCGGAAAGGGTAGCGCCCTCCTTCATCAGGTCAAACATTTTCCTGCAGACACCTGCAGCTTCTCCCCGGTCATCCTCATAACGGGTAAAGGTCACCTGCTCTCCGTCCGGATTCTCCGTCCAGAGGCTCTTGTCCTTCCGTCCTGCGTTGTTGGCGATCACGCCGTTGGCGGCATTCAGGATATTGGCCGTGGAGCGATAGTTCTGCTCCAGCTTTACCACCTTTGCGTCCGGATATTCCTCCTCAAAATTCAGGATATTGTAAATGTTGGCTCCGCGGAACTTGTAAATGGACTGGTCGTCGTCTCCCACCACGCACAGGTTCCTGTATTTTGCGGCAAGCATCTTCACCAGCACGAACTGGGCATGATTCGTATCCTGATACTCATCCACCATGATATAGCGGAACCGCTCCTGATAGTATTCCAGTACGTCCGGATGCTCCGTGAAGAGCTCGATGGTCCTGCAGATCAGGTCATCAAAATCCAGTGCATTGTTGCTCTGCAGACGCTTCTGATATTCTCTGTAGACCTTTGCAACGTTCTGATCCCGGTAATTACCCGCTGCCTGACGGTCATAATCATCCGGTGAAAGGAATCCCTCCTTTGCCTTGGAGATCGCAGCGATCATGGCACGCACCGGATACTGCTTTTCATCAAAAGAAAGCAGACGAAGAACCTCCTTTACGGCAGCCTTCTGATCGTCTGCATCATATATGGTGAAGCTGTTCTTTCCGCCCAGACGTTCATGGAATCTCCGGAGGATCCGTACACACATGGAATGAAATGTGCTGACCCATACCGATTCTGCTCCGTAATCCACCAGGGCGTCCACACGTTCCCGCATCTCTCCTGCAGCCTTGTTGGTGAAAGTGATGGCCAGAATATTATACGGATTCACTGACTTCTCACTGATCAGATACGCGATACGATGTGTGATGACACGGGTCTTTCCGCTCCCCGCGCCCGCTAAAATAAGGAGAGGCCCCTCGGTATACGAGCAGGCCTCTTCTTGCTTCGGATTCAATCCACTCATTACTGTGTGGATGTCTGTCCCAGCTTTGCCTTTAATGCTGCAAGCTCATCCTGAACGGCTGCATCGGGAGCTGCATCATATTTTGCTGCCAGACTGGATACTTCCGAAGAAGCAGCTGTCTGGTTCAGTTCTGTCGTTGCATTTGCCATATCAAGCATAGCGTCAGCCTTGGCTTCCATACGCTCGAATGCAGCAATGCTTGCACTGCTGTCACTGATGTTGGAAGTCATCTGGTTGATCTTCTGCTGTGTCTTGGCTACCTTGATCTTTGCCTTGATCGCATCCTTGCGGTCGTTCAGGGCATTAATATCATTTACCAGCTTGTCATGCATCTGACGCATCTTCATGGCATTTGCCGCTGCCACATCATAGGTCTGCTGCAGTGACTGCTGCTTGGTCATAAGCTTTGACTTCTCTGTCAGGAACTTTGCAGCATCTGCATCATTTCCTGCCATTACAGCCTTCTCGGCATAGGACTGCATCTTTGCGATCTCTGCATTGCACTCATCCAGCTGACGCTTTGCACGGGCCTCATCAGCCATAACGGCTGCAGTCTCTTCTTTTACCTTACCAAGGTCTCTGGTCAGATTTCGCATAGTCTGATCGATCATCTTCTCCGGATCCTCTGCCTTGTCCAGAAGAGCGTTGATGTTCGAAGCCATAATGTCCTTAAATCTTGTTAAGATACCCATAATGTAATTCTTCCTCCTTTAACGTATGCGGATTCACGGGTCCTCATGGATCCCCCTGTCATTCCGACATTCCTATTATACATAGAAATGAGCTCATTTACAAACAAAACTTTCAATTCTGACGTAAAATCTCATAGACCACCGGGCGGTCCTCCGGTCTCTCCCGCAGGATCGCATATACGTCCTCAAGACGCTTTAACGCCCCGGTCAGGGCCTCCTCACGCTCGGTATACAGTTCTGCGATCACATCCCCGGCCTGTACATATTCTCCCGGCTTCTTCCGGAACAGGATCCCCGCTTCAAAGTCGATGGAATCTCCCTTCCTGCTTCTTCCGGCTCCCAGGGAGGTGGAGATAAGCCCTACCTCCGCAGCATCCCTACAGGTAAGATATCCTTCCTGTGCCGCAACGAACTCCGCAGTGCAGGCAGCTGCCGATGCCGTACGCTCCAAAGCGCTGACATCTCCTCCTGCCGCAGCCACAAACCTTTGCAGCCTTTCCAGTGCCGCACCGGATGCGATCACCTCCCGAACGGCCGCTTCCGCCTCCTGACGGGTGGACTTTGCCTGATCCGAAAGCTGCAGCATTTCTACCGCCAGCGTCATGCAGAGTTCGGAAAGTCTGGACTCTCCCTTCCCCTTCAGTACGCCTACCGCTTCCTGTACCTCTATGGAATTTCCCACGGCATATCCAAGTGGTTCGTTCATATCCGAGATCACCGCCACCACCTCACGTCCGGTCAGCTTCCCGATCCGGATCATCTGATCCGCCAAAGCTTTCGCAGCATCCGCATCCTTCATGAAGGCGCCCGTACCGCATTTCACATCCAGTACGATCTTGTCCGCACCGGATGCCAGCTTCTTACTCATAATGCTTGAAGCGATCAGTGGTATGGAGTCCACTGTTGCGGTCACATCCCGGAGGGCATACAGCAGCTTGTCCGCAGGCGCCAGATCCTTCGTCTGGGCCGCATCCACGAAGCCCACCTCCTGCACGATCCTGATGAATTCCTCCTCGGTAAGCTCCGAACGAAGTCCGGGAATGCTCTCGAACTTGTCCACGGTCCCGCCGGTGAAGCCAAGTCCTCTGCCGCTCATTTTCGCCGTATAAACTCCCAATGCCGCCATCACAGGTGTCACGATCAGAGTGGTCTTGTCCCCTATCCCGCCTGTGGAATGCTTATCCAGCTTCGTTCCGGGGATCGCGGACAGATCCAGCTGATCCCCGCTGTCGGCCATGGCCAGTGTAAGAGTCGCGGTCTCCTCGTCCGTCATCCCCTGAAACCAGATAGCCATGAGCAGGGCCGACATCTGATAATCCGGTATCTCACCTGACGTATAGGCATTCACCGTCTCACGGATCTCATCCTCCGTCAGCGCCAGTCCGTGCTTCTTCTTTTCGATCAGATCATACATCCGATAATTCAATACTGCACCTCCTCACTGAAAACTCTCCGTGATTCCGAGAAATCCCCATACAGAGGTTCTGCATGGGGATTTCCACTTCCACGATCACTCGATCTACTCTCCCGTGATCTCGATCTGGCACATACGCATGGTGGTAAGGGCCGCCTGATGACTCTCCGGCGTCACACCTGCACAGCAGGAAGCATCCACGGATATGCGGATCTCCGGGAAAAGAGCCTTCAGGATCATGGCATTGCTGACTACACAGATATCCGTGCAGAGTCCTACCAGCTCGATCTCTTCGAACTCATACGCCTGCCATCCGGTATACCCGAAGCTCGGCTTATTGATGATCTCGTCACCATCTGCAGTGAGCCCGTCCCGGATCTCCCAGCCCTCGGTTCCCTCGATGCAGTGAACCACCGGAAGATGACGTCCTTCATTTGTGTCCGGATAATCCTCATGATGGGTATCCCGGGTAAAGAGGATCCGGTCACCCGCCTTACGATATGCCTCGATCTTCGCACGTACGGATTCCACGATCCCGACTGCCTCCTTTGTTCCGAGGCTCCCGTCGATAAAATCATTCTGCATATCGATCACGATCAAAGTTTTCATAATTTATGCATCCTTATTCTTCTCAATTTCTGCCTTTGCCACTTCCTCCGGAGCCTGCTCATAGCGTGCAAACTCGTAGGAGAAGATGCCGCTGGCCCGGGTCATGGAGTAAAGCTTGGTATCATACTCGTACAGTTCCATATACGGGATCTCTGCCTGGATCTCCGTTACGCCCGAGCCCACGGGATTCATTCCCAGCACGCGGGCACGACGCTTGTTCAGATCGCCCATAACATCGCCGGTGAACTCATCCGGAACAACCACCTTCAGGCTGGCAATGGGCTCCAGAAGTACCGGCTTCGCATCCATAAAGCCCTTCTTGAAGGCCTGTTCGGTTGCCACCTTGAATGCAAGCTCGGAGGAGTCTACGGTATGGTAGCTTCCGTCATACAGAACCACCTTTACACCGGTTACCGGATACTTGGCAAGCGGGCCTGCCTTAACGGATTCGATGATACCCTTCTCAACTGCGGGGAAGTAGTTCTTCGGAACCGCACCGCCCACGACGATCTGCTCGAATACGTAGGGATTCTCCATATCTCCGGAGGGCTCCATCTTGATCTTTACGTGACCGTACTGACCATGTCCGCCGGACTGCTTCTTGTACTTGTATTCGGTATCGGACTTGCCGTTGATGGTCTCCTTGAAGGCGATCCTCGGACGGGAGGTCTCGATTTCTACCTTATACTTCTCTGCAAGCACGCTCTGAACCACATCCAGATGGGTTGCGCTGATACCGTACAGCAGGGTCTGACCGTTATCACCGTCATTTATGGTCTTAACGGTAAGGTCTTCCATCATGATCTTGCCGAGAGCCTGGGAGATCTTATCCTCATCACCCTTGTTCTTGGCCTGATACCGGCGATATACGTAAGGCTTGGAAATAGCGGCACGGATATAGGTAACCGGTGTCTTCCGGGTGGACAGGGTATCCGTGGTCTGGCTGGCTGTCATCTTTGCCAGAGCTCCGATATCACCTGCATGAAGCTCCTTCACCTCTTCTACCTTATTTCCGCAGATGGTATACAGCTTACCAAGTCTCTCATCCGCATCCCGGTGATAATTGAACAGAGTGTCCTCCGGCTTCAGCACACCGGAATTTACCTTGATCAGGGAATACTTACCGATGAAGGGATCGGCGATGGTCTTGAAGATATATGCGGACTTTGCCTTGGAGAAGTTGTAGTCAGCCTCAAATACTCCGTTGTTCTCCGTATTGATACCTGCGCACTTGCAGCGGTCCGGACTCGGGAAGTACTTGATAATATCCGCCATCAGTGTATACTGTCCCCGGGCCAGGGTATTGGACCCCATCAGTACCGGAACCACAGAGCCTTCCTCTACACCCACACGAAGTGCCTGACGGATCTCATCCTCTGAGAACTCGTCTCCGCCGAAGTAACGCTCCATATACTCTTCACTGGTCTCGGCAACCGCCTCCAGCAGAGCCTCTCTGCAGATGGCCAGGTTGTCCTGGGAATAATCCGGAACATCAAATTTATCAACGGTTCCCTTATCATTCCAGCGCTTCGCCTTCTGCTGGATCACATTGACATAGCCCACAAACTGTTCGTTCTCGCGGATCGGAAGATGGAAGGGAGCGATATGCTTTCCGTAGGTCTCCTGGAGATTCTGAACGATCTCCCGGAAGCTGGCCTTGTCATCATCCATTTCCGTAACAAAGAACATACGGGGGAGTTTCCGCTTCTCGCAGAGATCCCATGCACGCTTTGTACCTACCTCGACACCCGCTTTACCGGAAATGACGATGATCGCTGCATCTGCCACGGATACCGCTTCCTCTGTCTCGCCGATGAAATCATGATAACCCGGAGTATCCAGGAAATTCACCTTGCAGCCCTCCCAGGCGACAGGAATCACCGAGGTCTTAATGGACATACCGCGCTTTGCCTCTTCCTTGTCGTAATCGCTGATGGTATTTCCGGCTTCGATGGTACCCATACGGGTCGTCATACCCGCCAGGTAAGCGATGGCCTCAACCAGCGATGTCTTTCCGCAGCCGCCATGGCCGAGAAGTACTACGTTTCTGATCTTGTCTGTTGTAAATACGTTCATTTGCTACCTCCCCTTGGTAAGTATTTAAAACTTGATCGCAGTTCCCAGCGGCAGGTGCTGCACCCCTAGCAGCTGACCCACGGTTTCGCCGAGATCCGCAAAACTGTTTCTGGTTCCCAGATTCTGCGGTTTGATCCCCTGCCCGTACATGAGGATCGGAACATACTCTCTGGTATGATCGGTACCCTTGTACGACGGGTCGCACCCATGATCCGCGGTCAGGATCAGAAGATCATCCTCCCGCATCGCATTCAGAATCTCCGGTAGTCGAAGGTCAAAGGCCTCCAGGCCTTCCTTATACCCCCGCACATCTCTTCTATGTCCCCAGGTAGAATCAAACTCCACCAGATTCGTGAAGATCAGGCCCTCCTTCGCGTCCTGCATCACCTCCAGTGTCCGGTCGATCCCATCCGGATTACTAACTGTTTTATACGCCTTTTTGATCCCGCATCCGGAGAACAGATCATAGATCTTTCCCACGGAGATCACCGGCACATCCGCCGCCCCGAGATAGGCCAGCAGATTCTCACTTCCGGGCGGGATCGCCAGATCATGGCGATTCGGTGTCCGCACATATCCCTCTCCCTCCGGATTCCGGATGAAGGGTCTGGCGATGACCCGTGCCATCAGATTCTCTCCCACCAGCTGTTTTCTTGCGATTTCGCAGATCCGGTACAGCCGCTCCAGTCCGAAGGTCTCTTCGGATGCCGCGATCTGGAACACCGAATCCTGCGATGTATAGAGGATCGGCTTTCCCGTCTCCTCATGCTCCCTGCCCAGTCGCTGAATGATCGCCGTTCCGGAATCCACGCAGTTCCCGAGTACTCCGGGGATTCCCGCTTCCCGGATGAAGGGTTCCACGATCCTGTCAGGGAATCCCTCCGGAAATGTCTGGAAGGGCTCCTTCGTCCGGATCCCGATCATTTCCCAATGTCCGGTAACGGAATCCTTTCCGTCGGATACCTCCGACGCTTTCCCGTATATTCCCGTCGGCTCCGGCACGGCACCGATGGCCGGATTTGCACCGTCAATGCAGCCAAGTCCCAGCGCCCGGAGATTCGGGATCTTCATATCCGGATACGCCTCGGCGATATGTCCCAGTGTATCCGCACCCACATCATCAAAGCGTTCCGCATCCGGCAGTGCACCGATCCCCACACTGTCCAGAACGATCCATATGATTCGTTTCCTGCTCTTCATAGCCTCACCTCGGTTTATGACCGCCCTTCCTTAATCCGCATTCAGAGCCTCCGTGCCCGGAAGAACGAAGCGTCCCTCCCGGATCAGATCCCTCTCTGTTCCGTCCGGATACACGGCCGTGATCCGTCCGATCTCGCGATAAGGAATGGTGATGTCCGTATGACAGTTAAAATACGCCTTCTCCGGTTCCGTCTCGCGAAGCAGCGAGAAACGGTTCTCCCTGGAAATGATCTCCTTCCCGTCCGGATTATAGACCGCCGTATCCTCGGCATGGCTGTAGCAGGTATCTCCCAGCGCAAAATGCGGTCCCGTCTTCTCCACGATAAGGATCGGCAGCTTCCCCAGGATATCGAACCTTTCCGCCATCCGGTACGCCGGAACATTGGTTCCGATCGCGAACTCTCCCACCGGAAGACTCTCATGATGGAACAGGATGTTCTCGCGGATATAGGCCCGTCCTGCCTCGGGATCCTCGTAATTGCCACATCGATACGTATCCGTCATTCCGTCACGGAAGGTGATCTCCAGATCTTTGAAAAAGTACCCGTTCAGATATACGCCGCTCACATGCAGCGTACCCTCCATCCCCTCCAGCACAGGAGAAGTGAATACTTCCCCCAGAGGGATATTTACATCTGCCACGCAGTTTTCAAACTGTGTTTCCTTCTCCGGGTTCGAAAGACGCCGCATGGGCACCTTCATCCTGGTCCGGTTCTCTCCGCAGCCCTCCACCAGAACATAGTCTGCCGCATCCATGGCGTCGATCAGCTTCTGCTGCAGCGGAAGGTAGGTATCATTCGATAAGGTATTGATACGCACCGTCTCCCGGAAGATCTCCTCAAACCGCTCTCCGATCTCCGGTATGGGATAGGCGATGATGGCGAAGCTGTAGCTGTCTCCGGGAAGATATTCCTCCATTTGCTGTCCCTGCAGAGAGGTCATTTCCGTGGAAAGCGCTCTCTGTTCCTCCGAAAGCCGGATACAGGTCTCCTTTGCCTCCGGAAGGAAGGTCTCCTCTCCGAAGGTCTCGATCAGGGCAGGTCCCGCATACTGAGAGAGCAGCTCTCCCATTTCCTCCAGGGCCGACCGTTGCGCGGCAAGCTTCCGTTCCATATATCTACGTCCCAGGAACAGTGCTTCATCCATTCGGTGATCATACTCAAACTGTCTTGATACCGGCGTGGACACCACACCCTGTCTCACCACGCCCTTCCGGTTCAGCCTGCTTCCGGCTACCCGGGTCAGGATCGGTGTGAGCCCCATTTCCAAAAACTGTTCCGCCACCCGCCGGACCATCCGTTCCTGTCCGATGGCGTATCTCAGTGTAACGCTCTTCTTTCCCTCAAAGGGGATCCGCATGGTCTCGAAGCCGCGCCGGAAGCCCTCCGTAAAGGTCCGTGCCATGGAGTCGATCTCCTCCTCCGAAAGGGACTGCATGAAGGCTGCAACCTGTCTGTCCGTTTCGGAAATGTATTCTCCGTATTTGTAAAGGTACCCTTCATCCGAAAGATCCTCATCCATCAATATCTGATAGGGCGTTCCAACACCCGGCGTAAACTGGTCCCTGATCCGGAGTCCCACGATCTCCTCCGCGTAGTCCTCCGCATAAAGTGCCACCGCTTCCCGCAGTCTTGCTTCCGCGGGAGCACTGTCCTGTGTCAGTTTTCCGAAGATCTCCAGGAAGAGCTCCGTCAGGGTCACGATCATGAAAAGCTTTCCGTCGAAGATATATCCCGGCATGCTGTAGAGCTCCGCCATAACGAAGGACAGTACCTCTCCGTAGGTTCCCAGCTCCGATGCCCTGTCAGGATTCGCAAAGCTGTCCGCATAGGCCCCGTCCGCCAGAGGTGCATACAGCTTCCGGTTCATCAGCTGCCACTCTTCCAGCGGGATATCCTTCCAGTCGGACACCTTCGGTCCTTCCTCCCGGAAAAGCCCATCTCCCAGACGTTCGATAACAAAAAAGCAGGAATCAAGATAGTCACAGACTGCTCCCGTAAAAGCTGTCAGTGACGACCTGATCTCTGCCGGTATCTGATCTGAGAGTTCGCCTCTCACATCCTCCTGTTTCATTTCCCGGATCCTGCCTTTCGCCAGTTCCAGGCGTTCCAGCAGAGCCGCTCTTTCCTCTGTCATGCTTAACCCCTTCTTATAGCCTTCTCTTCTCCATACGGGCCTTCGCCCGGTAACCAAATGCCTATATCAGATACATCACCAGAAGAAGCACCAGTGCCAGGATCGACACGATCACCGATGTCCTCTTAAGGTTGTTGTCTCCTTCCACCAGCCGGAAGGAATGGATCCCGAAGCCCAGTCCCGTAAGCCCCATAACAAGGGACATGAGCATCAGTATTCCCACACGGTCGGAAACCTTTCCTCCCTGTATGGTGCTGTAAATGATACAGCCCACGGTAATGAGGATGGAAAGTCCTCCGAAGATCAGGGAAATGACGGTATCCACCGCAGCCTGATCATCCGCAAATTTATATTTCTTTCTCTTTCTTCTGCGTGAAAACACTCCGTTTCCTTCCGTCTCTAAAGGATCTTCCGAATCTCATCCAGAGACCGGATCCCCTGTTCTTTCATAAATGCTTCAATTCCGTCGATCACCTCGGCTGTAGCAAAGGGATTTCTGAAATTCGCGGTACCTACGGACACCGCCGTCGCACCCGCCATGATAAACTCGATGGCATCCTCGGCCGAAGCAATTCCTCCCATACCGATGACCGGAACATCCACTGCGTGGCACACCTGATACACCATACGTACGGCAATGGGCTTGATGGCAGGGCCCGAAACTCCTCCGGTCCTGTTGGCCACCGCAAAGGCACGTCTGTGGATATCGATCTTCATACCCGTCAGGGTATTGATGAGGGACAGAGCATCCGCTCCGCCGGCAACCGCCGCTCTTGCCATCTCCGTGATGTCCGTTACATTCGGAGAAAGCTTCATGATGATGGGCTGCTTTGCCTTCTGCTTCACCTGGGATGTGATATGCTCCAATGCCTTCGGATCCACGCCGAAGGCGATCCCGCCCTCCTTTACATTCGGGCAGGAAACATTGATCTCAAGAAGATCCACCGGCTCATCCTGCAGACGCTCAACCACGCCTACATATTCTTCCTCGGAATGTCCGCAGACATTCACGATGATCTTCGTATCCTTCTTCTTCAGGAATTCGATATCCGTCTTCAGGAATTCCTCAATACCGGGATTCTGAAGGCCTACCGCATTCATCATCCCACCATAGGTCTCTGCGATCCGCGGAGTGGGATTTCCCTCCCAGGGAGTCAGTGCAACCCCCTTGGTGGTCACCGCACCCAGACGACTCACATCCACAAATTCGTCATATTCCATTCCGGAGCCAAAGGTTCCGGAAGCAACGGTTACCGGATTCTTCATGGTAACGCCGCAGATGGTTACGGAAGTATCGATCATTACAGCTCCACCTCCTCTGCGTAGAATACCGGTCCGTCCTTGCAGACTCTTCTCGTGTTGACCTTGAAATGCTCATCCACCTCTGCCGTTTTGCAGACACAGGCAAGACAGGCGCCGATCCCGCAGGCCATATGCTCCTCCAGCGAAAGCTGGGCCGGGATATCATTTTCATATGCATACCGTTTGATGGCGCGCAGCATGGGTGTCGGACCGCAGGCATAGATCATGTCCCCGGTCAGATTCTCTTCTCTCACGCAGTCCACCACATTTCCCTTACGGCCTACAAGACCGCTGTCACTGGTAATGTGTACGGTGGCATGCTTCTTAAATTCATCCGCCAGAAATGCAGAGTCCCGGTATCCCAGAATCACATGCAGGTGCTTCTTGTCGATCCCCTGCTCCGCCAGGCATTTGGACAGCTCCAGCATCGGAGGGATCCCGATCCCGCCGCCCATCAGGATGGGACTTTTGCATTCCGTCTGAAAACCGTTCCCCAAAGGACCCATCACCTGTACCGTATCTCCGGCCTTATACGCGGAGAACTCCTTCGTTCCCTTTCCGGCAATGCGGTAGACCAGACGAAGGGTTCCCTTGTTCTTATTGATCTCGCAGAGACTGATGGGACGCGGAAGGAGCCGGGAAGCATCCCCGGAAAAAAGGGATACGAACTGTCCCGGAACCGCTTCCTTTGCGATCTCCGCAGCCTTCAGAACAAGACTGAATATATCTTCCGTTATCCGGCTCTGGCTTACCACCTCGGCCGTGATCATGTGTTTCGACATAAGATTCTCCAACAATTACTGTACTATTTGGTTCCGAGGGCTCCGCGGATATCATCCAGCATGTCGATCACCGCCTGACGGGATGCCTCTGCAAAATGCTCCTCGCCGAACTTCGCATACTCGGACTTTGTATGAGCGGCAATGATCCCTCTGGAGGAATTGATGATGGCACCCAGTCCGTCCTCATTGAAGAAGTCCACCAGATCCTTGCCCTGTCCGCCCTGCGCACCGTAGCCGGGCACCAGGATATAGGTCTTCGGCATCAGTTTCCGGAGGACACGTCCCTGCTCGGGATAGGTTGCTCCCACGACCGCACCTACATTGCTGTATTCACCGTCCATGGAGTCCGCGCCCCACTCGGCTACCTTTTCGCCCACCAGCTCGTACAGCGGCCGGCCGTCGATCTCACGGTCCTGGAACTCGCCGGAGGAGGGATTCGAGGTCTTCACCAGTACAAAGATACCTCTGTCATTCTTGTTACATACATCGATAAAGGGCTTTACGCCGTCGGAACCAAGATACGGATTCACGGTCACGATATCCTCATCAAAGGGCAGGAAATCCTTGGATCCAACCTGTACGGTTCCGATATGTCCGGTGGCATAGGCTCCTGATGTGGATCCGATGTCACCTCTCTTGATATCGCCGATCACCACCAGGCCCTTGGACTTGGCATACTCTACCGTTTCACGGAATGCAACCAGGCCGGATACACCGAACTGCTCATACATTGCGATCTGAGGCTTTACAGCCGGGATCAGATCTGCTGTTGCATCGATGATGGCCTTATTGAACTCAAATACGGCTGCCGCTACTGCTTCCAGGGACTCGCCGTATTCCTTGATCCCTTCCTTCATCAGCTTCTTCGGGAGGAATCCCAACTGCGGATCCAGGCCGACTACGATCGGTGCATTCTTCTTCTTTATCTCGGTGATCAGTTTCGAAATCATTTTTGTTCTCCTTTATGTGTGATTCTGAGTCAACGATCCTTCGTTTGCTTCGCTCTCCGGATTCATTTTTTTCCTGTCCCCCCGGAATGCACGCCGCTGCATTACCGGGCGGTCGTTATGTATCGCTTCGATATACGACGGCTCCGCCGCAGATGGTGGTCTCCACCCGACCTACCAAAGTCTTTCCGGCATACGGAGTGTTCCGGCCCTTTGATCTGAACTTCTCCGGATCCACCGTCCATACGGCGTTGGGATCAAAGATGATCACATCCGCAAGCGCTCCGTCCTTCAGTGTACCGCGCTCATTCTCCATCCGGATCACACGGGCGGGATTCGTACTCATCAGCTCCGCCATACGACTGATACTGATCAGTCCCGGTGCTACAAGCGCCGTAAAGGTCAGTGCCGCACTGGTCTCCAGACCCACGATACCGAAGGGGGATTTAAAGCCCCTGGACTTCTCCTCTGTTCCATGAGGTGCATGATCCGTGGAAATGACATCCATGGTCCCGTCTCTCAGTCCCTCGATCAGCGCCTGAACATCCTCTTCACTCCGAAGCGGAGGATTCATTTTGTAATTTCCTTCATCACCCGGAATATCTGCATCCGTAAGTGTGAAATGATGCGGGCAGACCTCAGCGGTAACGCGGTATCCCATCCGTTTTGCCATCCGCATCAGCTCCACCGTCCCCTTTGTGGAACAGTGACAGAGATGCAGCTGCACTCCCTGTTCTGCCGCCATGAAGATGTCTCTGGCAGCGATGACATCCTCGACCGCATTTGTGATCCCCGGGTATCCCAGTTCCTCCTGCTTCGGTCCTGCGTTCATCACGCCGCCTGCCACAAGATCCTTATCCTCACAGTGGGACATCACAACGCCGTCCACAGCCGCGATCTCCTTTAATCCTTCCCGGAACAGAAGCGTATCCATGACGCTCTTTCCGTCCTCCGAGAAAGCAACCACTCCTGCCGACTTCATGGCCGGAATGTCCACCAGTGTTTCATTATTTTCGCCGATCGTGATCGCCGACAGCTGCTCCACGCGGATAGGCGCTTCCTTCGCCGCCTTCTCCTGCACATAGCGCAGCGTCTCTACCGAATCCACTGTCGGATTCGTATTCGGCATGGCGCAGACCGTAGTCACTCCTCCGGCTGCAGCGGACGCCGCACCCGTAGCGATATCCTCCTTATAGGTCTGGCCGGGATCACGGAAATGTACATGCAGATCGATCAGTCCGGGCATAACATATCTGCCGGAAGCATCCAGGATCTCTTCCCCTTCATCCTCCGGTCTTTGCTGATATTCACCCAATACTATATGATCCACCCGGTCTCCCCGGATATACAGACTGCCTGTCTCTTCGAGTCCCTGAGACGGGTCTACGATGGTTCCGTTTTTAATGATCACGTCTCTTCTCCTTTCAGTCGTTCGGTTTCATTCTCCCCCGTCTTCTTCCGGGCAGACAAAACCTCTTTTATTTTATCAGAAATGCGCCTTTTATTCAAGAAATTACAGAGTGAACCTGCCCTTTTCCTCCGCCCTTTTATCCAGGCGGCTGATCACGTCCTGTCTCCGCTCTTCGGACAGGGTCACTTCCCCGAATTTCCCCTGCAGTTCCACGGTGCGGCTGCCCACCCTTCGGATGAAATCCATATTGACGTAGTCCGCTCTGCTGCATTGCACAAATCGTTTCGAGGAAAGGAGCCCCGTCATTCCCTTCATATTCTTCACATCGATTTCTATCTCATCATCCATCGTAATGATGTAACCTTTATGAGAATGCATTTCAAACCGGACCATTTCACACTCCGGAACGTAATAAGCTTCTCTTCTCTTTTTGATGATGTGGAGACACTCGATCTGTTCCTTCCATTTTGTCCCATCCACAGAATGCTGCAGGAAGGGGATCACATCCTGAAGAAAAAGATCTTTGTTAAGAGGTTTGCGGAAATAAGCAAAACAATGCAGCCGGTTATATGCGAAGTACTTCTCGTCCTCCAGATCCGTAATGACAACAAGGGGAAGATATCGAAATTCCGTCCCGTTCCTCAGATCATACAAAAACTGCATACCCTCCCGGTCCGGCCCGTCAGGCGTTGCTATATTAAAATCCGCAAGCAAAAAGGCAGTGCTTCTCCTGTCCAGTGACATCTTAACCTCCGGGACCGAACAGCACACGATCAGACGGGTGTCCGGGCAGGCCTCCCGGATCTTCTCCCGATAGAAATGAACATATTTTCTGTCTGTTGCAAAAATCAAACCATTCATTCCGACCCTCACTTCAAACGGGCAATGGTACCCCCCGATTCCCTGAACCGCTGAAATGGTGCATTATGGTTCGTTATGTTCAATGATTACGCAAAAAAGGCCTGCTTGAAGCAGGCCTTTGGGGAAATTATTCTCCTTCCGGTGTGTCCGGCGGATCCGGGTCAACCGGTGGATCCGGGTCAACAGGCGGATCCGGGTCAACAGGCGGATCCGGGTCAACAGGCGGATCCGGGTCAACAGGCGGATTCGGGTCATCCGGCGTGAACGCACCTCCGGCAAATGTAGCGGAAATCGTATGCGGTCCTGTTACCTGGGTAAAGGTGTAGGAGGAAACAGGTCCTACACTCACGCCGTCAACCACAACATCCGCAATGGAATATCCTGCACTTGGTGAAATATAGACGGTAAAATCAGCTCCGATCTCCACATCGGAGGCCGCCGTGATGGAACCGCCCGTTCCTGCCGAGGTTGTGATCATGCTTGCTTCCGGAGCAGCCGGATGCAGCTCACAGGGGATCACGAAGATATTCTGGTCATAACTGAAGTCGGCTCCGACAAGTTCCTTCTCACCGTTCTCTTTCCTCTGAACCACATACTTCTGCTTTTCAGGGCAGGTATTGGTGGCAAGATGATGCGATTCCGAACAGATCTCAATCGTCTCATGTCCGCCGCATCTCTTATCCGGAACGCTGTCCGATGCACAGAGATCCGTGCTTGTAGGACAGTCCGCACTCGGAAGCATATTCGTAACCGTACAGAGACTGACGGTTGTGATGCCTTCCGGCTCTTCCCATCTGGCATCCGGATCCTGGCCTTCCATTTCGGCGATCTGATCCATGATATCACGCCACATGGTCTCATGAACCAGCACATTGCCGTTGTCCACATTGGAGTCACATCCGTACCAGATGGCTGCCGTATAATACGGAGTCATACCACAGAACCAAAGGTCATAGTCCTCGGAAGTGGTACCGGTCTTACCTACATTGTAGATACCGGTCTTCATCCGGGCCGCGGTACCGGTCCCGCTGGTGACCACATCACGCATTCCCTGGATCAGCTGCCAGCAGGTGGTGGCCTTCATGGTCCGGTGTGTCCGCTTCGGATCATCCGGGTTCGTATTGTCGATCACGATATTTCCGTCATGATCATAGACCTTCGAATAGAACACCGGTTTACGGTAGATCCCCATATTGGCGATCGACGCATAGGCCGCCGTATTCTCAAGGTTTGTCACACCGTCGGTGATACCGCCCAGTGCAAGTGCCTGGTTGATATCGGAGAACACATCTCCATTCTTCGATGTGTAATGATCCACAATAGTGGTAAAACCATCGTTGATCAGGTAATCATAGGCCACCTCAGGTGTAAGCTCCGTAATGGCCTTTACAGCTATGACATTCATGGAATCCCGGATAGCGTCACGTAAATTATGAACCCCCCGGTAGCCTCCGTACCAGTTGCTGACGCTGACACCGTTCTTGAACTTGTACGGCGCATCATCGAAGGAACATGCAAGGCAGCCGCCCGTGTCGATATACGGACCGAAGGACGCCAGCACCTTGAATGTGGATCCGGGCTGCCGCTTCGCCATGGTGGCACGGTTAAAGCTCAGATTCGCCGTCTTCTCTCCGCGCCCGCCGACTATGGCCTTGACATATCCGGTATGCTGGTCGATCAGACTGAAGGAAATCTGCGGCTGCGGATTCACCTTCAGACTCTCCGCATTGAAGCTGGCTCCCGTCTCCTCGATCATGGCCTCCTTGTAGGTCTCGGCCGCGGCACGCGCTTTTTCTTCATCCGGATAGATATTGTTGTACTTATAATTACCGGTCAGTTCCCGGTTATAGTACACCATGGTATTGTTATCGTAATTATAGGTGGTCTTTCCGTCCGCATCCAGCAGGGTCAGCCGGTATTCCAGCGCCACGGAATTCTTATTCGGGAAATACTCCCCGTCATTCAGAACGTTGTCACAGATTTCCTGGATCTTCGCATCCTGGGTGGAATAGATACTGTAACCGCCCGTGTACATTTCCGTATATGCCTCGGACTCCGTCATGCCGTAGAGCTCCTGGAGATCATCTACAAAGGCAAACATCAGCGCATCCATATAGTAGGAGTTGTAGGTTGCCTTTTCCTTACGTACCTGAGCTACCTTCTGCACACGGTTTCCGATGTTGTCACTCTTCGCATGCTCGTATTCCGCGTCATTGATATACCCGAGTTCATGCATCTTATACAGGACCAGATCTCGTCGCCCCGTACTTTCCTCCGGGAAGATGACCGGATCGTACTGATACGGATTCTGCGTGATACCCGCGATCAGAGCGATCTCGGAGAGGGTCAGCTGACCGACACTCTTATTGAAATACCGGTTTGCAGCCGCTTCCACGCCGTTAACACCCTGTCCCAGATAAATGGTGTTCAGGTAATACTCCATGATCTGCTTTTTGTCATAGCGCTTCTCCAGCTCCACTGCCAGATACTGCTCCTGAACCTTACGTGTCAGCCGCTGCAGGAAGGTCTTCTCATCCATACCTACATTGAATACATGGTTCTTGATCAGCTGCTGCGTAATGGTGGATGCACCCTGACTGGAATCCCGGGTGGTGATCAGACGGATCGCCGCACGGAGGATACCCTTGGCATCGATACCGTTATGCTCCCAGAAACGTTCATCCTCAATGGCCACAAATGCGTTCACCATCTGCTCGGGGATCTCATCATAATACACGTAGATACGGTTGGAATTGACCGTAGAAAGTGTATCGATCTCCTTCCCGCTCTGGTCGTAAATGATGGTCTTGAAGCCCTTGGGTTTGATGCTGATGGAATCGATATCCGGCGCACTGTCCAACATACCCTTCATCATTCCGAAGCCGGCTCCTGCCATGACTACGATGGCAAACACAACCAGGGCCAGCAGGAGCTTGAACCCGGTAATGAACAACCGGCGTTCGTTCCTCTGTCCCTTGGAAACAAGCTTTCTCTGTTTTTTCTGTAAGCTGTACTTATTGAAGTTCAAAGCCTTCGGCCTCCTGTCACTTCACAGAATACTCTACTAACTGCATAATTATAACAAATCGCAGACAAAAATACAAGATGTTGTGGTTTCTACTTCTTATTCTTATCCGACTGCTTATCATTTTTCACCGGATGCTTATCGCCCTTCTTCTCAGGATGCCTGTCTCCCTTCTTCTCCGACGGGTGATCCTGCTTCTTCTCGGGCTTCTTCTCGGGCTTCTTTTCGGGGTTCTTTTCGGGGTGTTTCTTCTCGGTCTTTACCTCCGGACGCTTTTCCGCCTTTTTCTCGGTCGTTACCTCCGGATGCTTCTCCGTCTTCTTTTCGCTCTTTCCGGCCTTCTCCGCTTCCTTCTCCTTCTCAAGGATATCCTCGATCGAGCCCTCTCTTGCCACGGAACGGGTCACGCGGTCGATCTCCTCCTGCGTCATCGGACGAAGCAGGGGATCCACATACTGCGATGTATAGTAATGGTACATGGCCTTGTATTCCTCACTGAAGCTGTCGTTGGCATGTCCGTGCATCTCGTCGAAGTCTCTGTCCTTGCTGACCCGCTTGATGACATGCAGCGCCACATTTGCACAGTGGGAGGAAATTCTCTCAAAGCTGTTGATCAGGTCAAACAGATGCACACCGCCCTGGATACTGCAGTCGCCGTTCTGAAGACGGTCCACATGGTGGGACTTGATCAGCTCCTTCAGCTTGTCGATTGTTTCGGAAAGCGGTTCCACGCGGATCGCCAGCGTCTCATCGTCCTTCTGGAAGGCGGTGAAACAGGTATCCATCGTATATTCCACCGCTGCCACGATGGTATCCACCTCACGATGTCCGTAAGGAGAGAAATGGATCTCCTGCTCATTTTTCTCCTTCGCAACATACGCGATACTCATACAGTAATCTCCGATCCTCTCCAGATCACTGATGGAATTCAGGATCTCGGACACGACCAGCTTGTCATCCTGCGTCAGTCGCCTCTGGTCGATCCGGACGATATAAGCGGAAAGCGCCGTTTCACACTGATCCAGGAATTCCTCGTTCTGTTCCAGATTCGGGAACTTCGACGCGTCATAGGTATAGATCATACTGGCCGCGATCCGGTAGTTCTCATGGATCGCATCCGTCATCTTCTGGATCAGTTCCTTACACTGCTCCAGCGCGATGGTCGGGGTGTTCAGAAGCATGTCATCCAGCTTGGCAAGTTCGAGAGACTGCTCGCTCTGCTCTTCCACACCGCCCAGACGGTCGCACATCTTCGTCATCCGGTCGGTTCCAAGCACCAGGATCACACTGGTGATCAGGTTGAAAAGCAGATGAACCGTCGCGATGTTGCCTCGGTTAACCGTATCCGTCAGCCACGGCAGGCCGATCGTATAGTGAATTCCGTAGATCACCACCATGAAGAAAACAGCACCGAAGATATTGAACAGGAGGTAGCTCCAGGACACCTTCTTCGCCTTCCTGTCAGCACCGAACATGCCGATCACGATGGGCATACATTTTCCGAGATTGACACCGATCACGATGGGGATCGTAACGGCATAGGTGATGGTACCCGTCGCAGAAAGAGCCTGCAGGATACCAACGGATGCATTCGAGCTCTGGATCACTGCCGTAACCAGAAGACCGATGGCCAGACCCAGAAGCGGATTCTCGAAGGAGGTGAACATGGACTGGAAGGACTCGCTCTCACGGAGAGGCTCAAATACCTGCTCCATCAGGGTCATACCATAGAAAAGCATGCCAAGTCCGATCAGGATCCCGGCCGCTTCCTTCAGATTCTTCTTTTTTGTAAACAGACGGATAAATGCGCCGATACCCACCAGGAGGGGTGCAAAGGATGACGGCTGCAGGAACTGCAGCCAGAGAGTATCCGAACCGAGATCTCCCAGACGGAGGATCTGTGCCGTTGCGGTACTACCCACATTGGAACCGAATACCACAGGAAGCGCCTGTGACAGTTTCATGATCCCGGCGTTTACAAAACCGCTGACCATGATGGTTACCGCAGCTGAACTCTGAATGATGGCAGTGATGGAGGTCCCGAAGAACCATCCCTTGATCCGGCCGCCGATCTTGCTGCGTCCGGTGGTAAGGCGTCCCAAAATACGTTCCATCCCGGAGCCTGCCACCTTCTCCAACGAGGAACTCATAAAGCTCATGCCGAACAGAAAAAGTCCGACACCGCCGAATAACTGTAATATACTGATAACGTCCATTTCTCTCTCCTAAAGATCCCCGCTCTGCCGTCAGGTTTTTCTTCCCTCATTCGCACATACATAGTGATTATACCAAACGCCCCCTCTCTTTTCAACGAAAAAGGAACGAAAAAGAAAACGAGAGAAATTTGAAATAATTCCCATGAAATGATAAAATAGAACCATCTGATCAGAAAGGAGGACAGCCGTATGAAGGAAAACGCAGACTCCTATTTCGGCGATCTTTACAGCCAGGATCCCATGACCCACCGGGACATCAGTGAAGAGCTCACTTTTTTTCATCATGTCTATCAGGGAGATGTCGATGCGATCCACGCAAACTGTGACGAGCACCGTTTTATGGACAACAACGGTGTCGGTCAGCTCTCCTCCGATCCCATCCTGAATCTGAAGTATCACATGGTCGTGACCGCCGCCATCATTACCCGCGGATGTATCCAGCATGGTCTGGAAGCGGAACGGTCCTTCCAGATGAGCGACTATTATATCCGCAAGCTGGACGCCGCAAAAACGGCGACACAGGTGGAGCAGATCCATAACAACATGATCCTGGACTTCACAGGAAAGATGCGTCTGATCCGCCGGGACCACGGTCTGTCCCGCCCCATCCGGAAATGTATCGACCTGATCTATGCCGGCATCCAGGACCGGATCACCGTGGAGGAGCTGGCCCGGAAGACCAACGTTTCCACCAGCTATCTCTCCCGGCAGTTTTCACGGGAGCTGGGGATTCCCATCAGCGATTATATCCGCGAGAAGAAGATCGAGCGCGCCGAGGAACTCCTGAAAAGGACCGATTACAGCATCCTGGACATTTCCTGCACGCTGGGCTTTTCCTCCCAAAGTCATTTCATCCAGGTCTTCAAATCCATCGTGGGCATGACCCCGAAGAAATACCGCTCTCTCCACTCCTCCGAGGGATGGAGCTGACATCAGATACCGGACACTATGCTGAGCGGGGATGTCGGTGCAGAAACAGCACCGGCATCCCCGCTTTTCATATATCACGTTCGTTATCCCATGTACACAAAAGCCGGAAGGAACGACATCATCATATCATTCCTCCCGGCTGTCTTTACATATTTATGGATCGATCATAACGATCACTGCACCTTCTCCAGGCGTACATTCCGGATATGGATGGTTGCGGTAGATCCCTGGTTACCCATATTGAACTCCACACGTCCCATATCGTCATCCTTCTTCGTCATATCAAACTCGAAGGTAAAGGTCTGGTACTCTGTGGAAAGATCCACCTTGGTATCCGGGAAGTAACGTACCCAGTCCACCTCAGGTGCGGTCACTGCCGTGATCAGGGTCCGCGGTTCATCCGCATAGGCCTCGAAGGACAGCTTGTACTTCTCTCCCTTCACCATGGGCATGTGGGGCTGTACCAGCTGAACGCTGTACTCCTCCGTTCCGACGTTGGTGGTGGTGATCACGATCTCATTGTCCTTGATCTCCGCCGAACCTGCTCCGTCATTGAACAGCAGGAACTTCCAGTCGTTATCGTCCGTCAGGTCCTCCGCCACACTGAAATCACTGTTGGTGATATAGTTGCCGGTCTCGTCAGCCTCCTTGAAGTTGTATACCTTCTCGGGCTTCTTTACATTTTCGTCATAGGAATCCTTCTGATAAATGCGTACATAGTCCACATACATCGCGGCATTCTCATCGAATACGGTGCTGTCATCCGGATCTCCCGGCCAGTCGCCGCCGACTGCCACATTCAGGATCACATGGAACGGCTGGTTGAAGGGCGCCGGATACGGCTTCTCTTCTTCACCGTCCACTGCAGTGAACCAGTCGCTTGTCTCAAAATACTGCTTGCCGTCCACATACCAGCGCATCACGCCCGGCTCATATTCAACGGCAAATACATGGTATTCCTTGGAGAAATCACTGCCGTCCTCATAGATGCCCTGTCTCTGGGTGTGCGGCTCTCCGAAATGAAGAGTACCGTACTGATGTGTTGTATCATTTCCCAGGACCTCCATGATGTCGATCTCACCGCACTTCGGCCACTGTCCGTAGTACTGCTCATCCTCCGGCATCATCCAGAACGCCGGAAGGAAGCCCTGTCCCGACGGAACCTTGATCTTTGCCTCAAAACGTCCGTACTTATACGCATGCTTTCCCTGTGTATTGACACGGCCGGACACATAGGACACCTTTCCGCTGGCATCCACATTCTTTACCGGCTGGATCACAAGCTCTCCGTCCTTCACAAAAGCATATTCCTCACTGGGGATATACTCCTGAAGCTCATGGTTTACCCAGCCGACCTCATGCTCCTCATAGTTCCAGTCCGCATCCTTCAGCTTTGCCTCAGCCTGATCGAAGTTCTCTTCCCAGACCAGATGATAATCCGCATCCGTGGGATAGACCACATACTCATCCTTCTCTTCCGCCGCCTTTGCCTCTGTGGAAACAGCAGCAGTAGTCAATTCGGTTTTTCCGGTCGTATCCGCCATTTCGGTAGCCTCCTCCTTCTTGGAACAGCCCGTCGCAAGAAGCATCAAAGCCAGGGCTGAGCAGACAATTCTTTTCTTCATACAATCTCCCTTCTTGTTGTTCACGTTCCTGATAATCCCAATATAGCAAATAGCCGTACAATATGGATATAATCCGCGAACAAAAAATGTCAGATCCATGAACTAATCATTCAGTTTCTTCTCTATCGCCTTGATGATGATCTTCAGGGCCTTAAGACGCGCATACTTCTTATCATTGGACTCCAGCACATGCCAGGGCGCGAACTTGGTATTTGTCTTCTGCAGCATCTCGTCCACAGCCTCCTCGTAGAGATCCCATTTTTCACGGTTTCTCCAATCCTCGTCGGTGATCTTCCACTGCTTCTCCGGGGTGTTCTGACGTTCGGTGAAACGATCCAGCTGGGTCTTCTTGTCGATCTGCACCCAGAACTTGATGATCACCGCATTCCAGTCCGCCAGCTCCTTCTCAAATTCGTTTATCTCATTGTATGCCCGCTGCCAGTCATTTTCGGAACAGAAGCCCTCCAGCCGCTCTACCATGACACGTCCGTACCAGGTCCGGTCAAAGATCGCTATATGCCCGTCCTTCGGAAGACGGTTCCAGAATCTCCACAGATAGTGTCTTGCCTTCTCCGCAGGCTCCGGACTCGCGATGGGGTGTACCTCATAGCCCCGGGGATCCAGTGCCGCCGCCACACGCTTGATATTTCCGCCCTTGCCGGCCGCATCCCAGCCTTCATAGGCGATAATCACGGGGATCTTCTTCAGATACAGTTCATTATGCAGCTTGCCCAGGCGCTTCTGCAGCGCATCCAGCTCCTTCTTGTAATCCTCATCGGACACACTCCGGTCCAGGGAAATGTCGGCCAGCTTCGGAATGGACTTCATGGGGAAGACATTCTGGAGCATCGGCGGCTTCTGCTTGGCCTCCATATTGCCGAGTGCCGTATCGATACTGGCCACAAGGATCTCCGTCATCTGAAGTTCGGACCACTTCTTGCTGGTGGCATCAATGAAGTACCAGGGTGCCACAAACTGATTCGTGCTTTCCAGATACTCATCATAAACATCCATGCACCGTTTATAATGCCTGTTCTGCCATCTGTCGGAATCAGACACCCGCCACTTCGTCACATTATTCTTCTCCAGCTCCTCCAGTCGCTTTCTCTGGGTCTTCTCGCCGATATGGAAGAAATACTTCACCACCAGGTAACCGTTATCGTTCAGCTGACGCTCAAACCGTTTGATACTGGTCAGGTGGGAACGATAATCCTCCTCCGTGGTTCTTCCGCGAAGATAATTGGACGTCACCTCTCCCATCCAGCTCCCGTCAAAGAAGGAGAACTGCCCCTGCTTCGGGATCCTGACAAAATACCGGTACAGGAAGGGACGCCGAATCTCCTCCTGTGTCGGCGCGGACAGGGTCTCGCATTTGAAGAACCGGGGATCCAGTCCCTTGATCACCCGTCCCAGCACGCTGCCCTTACCGGCTGCTCCCCAGCCGTCCAGAACCACGAGCACCGGAAGCCCCTTCTCCTTGATGGCTGTCTGGCGCACCGCAAGCTCCGCTCTGGCCTTCTCGAGTCGTTCAGCGATCTCCTCTTCCGAAGGCATGTCTTCCTTCACCCATTCCTTTAACATAGCCGCTACCTCCCAATACATTCACTCTATGCCAACAACAAGGACGCCGGCAGATATACTGCCATAGATACTAACCAGGCGATGGCGCATTGCAGAACAACCATGCCGATCGCCCATTTTCCCCCAAGCTCCCTTCTGACCGACGCTATGGTCGCAACGCAGGGAGTATATAACAGGCAGAACACCAGAAGTGCCGCTGCCGAAGCCGGACTGATGGCGCCCATAAGCGCTTCCGTCCCGACAAAAAGTACAGATAATGTGGACACCACACTTTCCTTCGCCAGAAACCCGGAGATCAGTGCAGTGGCGAACCGCCAGTCTCCGAAGCCCATGGGAGCAAATACCGGTGCCGCAAAGCCTGCGATGGTCGCAAGCATGCTTTCCTGAGGAGCCGAAACCCTCTGAAGACTGAAATCAAAATTCCGCAGGAACCAGATCACGATGGAGGCCACAAAGATGACCGTAAATGCCCGGACCAGGAAATCCTTCGCCTTCTCCCAAAGGAGACGTGACACATTTTTCAGTCCCGGCATCCGATAGTTCGGAAGCTCCATTACAAAGGGAACCGCTTCTCCCCGGAAGACGGTCTTCTTGGAAATGAGCGCCGTAATGATCCCCATCAGAATGCCGAAGATATACAGCCCGACCATGATCAGCGCTCCATGTCCCGGGAAGAAGGCCGCGGTGAAGAATCCGTAGATCGGCACCTTCGCCATGCAGCTCATAAAGGGGATCAGCAGGATGGTAAGCTTTCGGTCTCTCTCCGAGGGAAGTGTCCGGCTGGACATAACGCCCGGCACGGAACATCCGAAGCCCACCAGCATCGGCACGATACTCCGTCCCGAAAGTCCCAGCTTACGAAGGGGTTTATCCATCACAAATGCCACGCGGGCCATGTATCCCGTATCCTCCAGAAGTGACAGGAAGAAGAACAGCAGCACGATGACCGGAAGAAAGCTGACCACCGCGCCGACTCCCTGAAGAACGCCGTCGATGATCAGGGAGTGCAGGAAATCATGAACCCCTGCAGAGGTAAGCAGTGCATCCAGTTTTTCGGTCACAAAGTCGACTCCCTGCCCCATCCAGTCCTGAAGCCAGGCTCCAAGCGTATTAAAGGTGAGCCAGAAGATCACCGCCATAATGGCGATGAATGCCGGGATCGCGGTAAAGCGTCCCGTCAGGATCCGGTCGATCTTCTCACTCCGTTCCCTTTCTTTGCTTTCCATTGGTTTCACAACGGTCTTCTGAACCAGTTTCTGTATAAAGGCATATCGCATATCCGCTATGGCAGCGGCGCGGTCCATTCCCCGCTCCTCCTCCATCTGAAGGATGATATGCTCCACCATTTCCTTCTCATTCTCCGAGATCTGCAGCGCCTCCAGCACCCAGGGATCCCCCTCGATCAGCTTATTTGCGGCAAATCGCACCGGGATTCCGGCCCGTTCTGCATGATCTCCGATCAGATGCATGATCCCGTGAATACATCTGTGTACGGCCCCGCCGTGATCCGATTCGTCACAGAAATCCTGCTTGCCCGGACTCTCCTGATACTTGGCCACATGGATCGCATGCTGTATCAGCTCGTCCACGCCCTCATCCTTTGAAGCGGAGATCGGAACCACCGGGATCCCAAGCAGAGCCTCCATATCGTTGATACGGACGGAACCGCCGTTCCCCCGCATCTCATCCATCATATTCAGAGCCAGGACCATGGGCACATCCAACTCGATCAGCTGCATGGTCAGATACAGGTTCCGCTCGATATTGGTCGCATCCACGATATTGATGATTCCCTTCGGCTTCTCTCCCAGGATATACTGCCTGGATACGATCTCCTCATCCGTATAGGGTGAAAGGGAATAGATACCGGGAAGATCCACGACCTCCGTCTGCTCATATCCTTTGATCGATCCGCTCTTCCGGTCCACCGTAACGCCCGGAAAGTTTCCGACATGCTGGTTGGATCCGGTCAGCCGGTTAAAAAGAGTGGTCTTTCCGCTGTTCTGATTGCCGGCCAGCGCAAAGGTAAGCACAGTCCCCTCCGGAAGCGGCTGTTCACTGGCAGAATCATGGAAGATCCCTCCTTCACCAAGGCCGGGGTGTTCCCTGTGGTAACTGTGCGCCTTCCTTCCGAACCCCCTTTCCGGATCCTCATCCTCCGTAAGGATGCCTGTGGTTCCGGTGGATTCACGGATGGAATCCGGCCAAATCTCGATCTTCTCGGCATCAGCCACCCGAAGCGTCAGTTCATATCCATGAAGCATAAATTCCATGGGATCCCCCATGGGAGCATACTTCACAAGGGCTATCTCAACTCCCGGGATCACACCCATATCCAGGAAATGCTGTCTCAGCGCTCCTTCCCCGCCCACGGCGGAGATACGAGCGGTATATCCGGTTTTCAGTTCCTTCAGTGTCATCCCTTACTACCTTCAAATGCAAGAATCCGGGTGGTATCCCACCCGGATTCTATTTTAACATATTCATACAGTTTCTGCCATGTTCGTTTTGCGCACCGTATCTTATTCGATATTCAGGATATCCGAGAATCCGGTCACATCAAAGATCTCACGGATCTCATCGGACGAATTGCGAACTACCATTTCCTTCTCACCCATCTTCTTCTTTGCAAAGAGAAGAACTCGAAGTCCTGCACTGGACAGATATTCGATTTTTGACAGATCAAACACCAGCTCATCAACCTCAGGGATCGCATCTACCTCCGTCTCCAGTTCCGGAGCCGTATTTGTGTTCAAACGTCCTTCAAGGATGAACGTCAGGATTCCGTCTTCCAGCTTCTTCTCAATAAATAATTCCTTCTCTTCCATGGTTTCCTCCTTTACCATCAGGCACTTTTCTTATCGGACCATCTCAGATATTCTTCTGGATACGAAGAATATTATGCCCGTCTTTATACTCATATTTCACATCATCCATGCTCTTCTTGACCATGAATATTCCAAGTCCGCCGATCTGCCGCTGTTCCACAGGCAGCGTCACATCAGGATCCTCCTTTGCCAGCGGATCATACGGAATCCCATGATCTATAAATGTCAGTTCAATGAGCAGCGGGTCCTCCTTAACCTCCGTACGGATCGTTGCCGCCCCTCCCTCGGGTGTATATGCGTAATTTGCAATATTAACGAAGATCTCCTCCACCGCAATATCCACCTGCATCTGAACCTTCATGGGACAGTCAAGTTCTTCCAGCTGTTCGTCAACGAAAGCCAGAACCTCCTGGAGATTATCCACCTTTGCTTCAACTACCAGTTCTCTCATAGCATTTACCTCCCCGTCGCTTCCTAACGGTCCGTTCCCTCATTTTATGCAAAGAACCTGCATTTCTGCAGGTTCTCCTGATCCACAAACGTCGGGTTTACTCAATGGTAAGAATGTCCGAGAATCCTGTCACTTCAAATACTTCCATGATCTCTTCACTTACATTCTTTACGACCATACTTCCCTGCTTATTCATGGTCTTCTGTGCAGAGAGAAGTACTCGGAGACCGGCAGATGAAATGTAGTCCAGAGCTGCCAGATCGATCGTCAGACTTGTAATTCCGTCAAGTGATCCCTTCAGCTCCCCTTCCAGTTCCGGAGAAGTGGTTGTGTCAAGTCTGCCTTCCAGAGCAATACTAAGCTCCTGCCCGTTTTGTTCTTTTGTGATTGTCATCGCAGTTACTCCTTTCTGAATAAATCTATTTGATTATATCATGGAATTTATGTTTTTTCCATGTTTTGTGTGAAATTTTTTTAAACAATATTTGAGGCTGTTTCCGCCGGGAATATGATATAATGTGAAAGTATCAATTCAATCCATACACATCAGTCAGAAAAGGAGATACGGCCTCTCCGGCCGCACATTTCAGCTTATGAAATTACGTTATCCATATGGTAAAAATGTATTTGTAACCGGCGCTTCCAGCGGGATCGGCAAGGCCTGTGCCCTGCTGTTTGCCAAAAACGGCTACACGGTCACCGGGGTATCCCGCTCCTGTCCTGAAGGGACAAAGCATTTTGAAGGCGGCGGATCACTTACCCTGATGAAGATGGATGTGACCAACAGCAACTCCATCCAGAAGGTCATCCGGAAGCTTCCGCAGATCGATATCGCCATTCTGGCCGCCGGCATGGGCATAGCAGGCTCCATCGAAGATGTCCCCATCGAGCAGGCAAAAAAACAGATGGATGTAAATTATTTCGGCGTCCTCCGCTGCTGCAAGGCCATCCTGCCTCTGATGCGACGCGATGAGCACGGACTGATCCTGGTGATCGGTTCCGTGGCAGGAAGGATCTCCATCCCCATGCAGAGTCACTATTCTTCCAGTAAATATGCATTGGAAGCTCTGGTGGATTCCCTCCGTCTTGAAACGGCGCCCTACGGGATCCATGCCGCGATCATAGAGCCCGGCGATACGAAAACCGGCTTCACGGATAAGAGAAACACCTATCACAAGGAGAATTCGCCCTACAACGATGCCGTCGATAAGGCAGTAGGACAGATGGAGAAGGATGAACGAAACGGCGTCTCTCCCTTAAATATCGCAAGGATCGCCATCTGTCTCAGTGAGAAGCAGGATCCGAAGGCAAAGACCGCTGCAGGGATCAAATATAAGGCCGCCATTAAGCTGGTGGAACTGCTGCCGGACCGCTGCAGGGAAGCCATCGTGAGGAAGCTGTATATGTAACCGCATTAAACAGGTTATGCAAGCCATGCCGCTGTAATCCAAGCCATGCCGCATCTCGTGGCTTCGCCACTGCAAGCCATGCTGCTGTAATCCAAGCCATGCCGCATCTCGTAGCTTCGCCACTCGATGCAGGGCTGCGCCACTGCAAGCCATGCTACTGTAATCCAAGCCATGCCGCATCTCGTGGCTTCGCCACTCGATGCAGGGCTGCGCCCTATACAATAAAAAACAGAAAGCCATCCGATCGTGCAAGCACGCGGACAGCTTTCTGTTTTTATTGTGCATGGCTTGGATTAGCAAACGCCCTGTGCGATCATTGCCTCAACAACCTTCTTGAAGCCGGCGATGTTAGCACCTGCTACATAGTTGCCTTCCATACCATATTCCTTAGCAGCATCATCGATGTTGTGATAGATACCAACCATGATGTTCTTCAGCTTGGAATCAACCTCTTCGAAACTCCAGGAAAGTCTCTCGGAGTTCTGGCTCATCTCAAGCGCGGAGGTAGCAACACCACCTGCATTTGCAGCCTTACCGCCAACGAAGTTAACCTTGTTTGCCTGGAAGTACTCTGTAGCCTCAATGGTTGTAGGCATGTTAGCACCCTCTGCTACATACTTAACACCATTTGCAACCAGCATCTTGGCATCCTCAAGATCCAGCTCGTTCTGTGTAGCACACGGAAGAGCGATATCTACCGGATACTGCCATACGCCGTGCTCACCGTTCTCCTTAGCGAAGTACTGTGCTGTAGACTTAGCAGCAGCATACTCGGTAAGACGTGCGCGCTTAACTTCCTTAACTTCCTTCAGAAGCTCTACATCGATACCGTTCTCATCATAGATCCAGCCTGTGGAATCAGAGCAGGTAACAACCTTTGCACCAAGCTGCTGAGCCTTCTGAATAGCGTAGATCGCTACATTTCCGGAACCGGATACTGCGATTGTCTTGCCTTCCATCTTGTCGCCGTGGCACTTAACCATTTCCTCTGTGAGGTAAAGCAGACCGTAACCTGTAGCCTCTGTACGAGCCAGAGAACCGCCGTAGGTCAGACCCTTACCTGTAAGTACGCCTTCGTACAGACCGCGGATGCGCTTGTACTGACCATACATGAAACCGATCTCACGTCCGCCGGTTCCGATATCACCTGCCGGTACGTCCTGATCAGCGCCGATATACTTGCACAGCTCTGTCATAAAGCTCTGGCAGAACTTCATGATCTCATTGTCGGACTTGCCCTTCGGATCGAAGTCGGAACCACCCTTACCACCGCCGATCGGCAGGGTTGTCAGGCTGTTCTTGAAGATCTGCTCGAAACCAAGGAACTTGATGATACCAAGGTTTACGGACGGATGAAGACGAAGACCTCCCTTGTAGGGTCCGATCGCATTGTTGAACTGTACACGGAAACCACGGTTTACCTGTACCTGTCCGTTGTCATCAACCCACGGTACACGGAACATGATCTGACGATCCGGCTCTGTGATGCGCTCCAGAATCGCAAGCTTGCGATACTTCTCCTCATCCTGATCGATCACGGGACGAAGGGAATTCAGAACCTCTGTTACTGCCTGGATAAACTCCGGCTGATCCTTGTCTCTCTTCTGGACGAGCTCCAGAACCTCATCAACGTATGACATAGCTGTTTCTCCTTTATAATAGATATTTTTCCGCAGAAATTATCGTCCGATTTCTGCAAAACTGAAAAAATTATACATGAAACGCGCCCGTCTGTAAATAAGAAAATTAAGTTTTTATCACATTTTTTTATATTTTTTACACCGATTTCCATTTTACTTGATTTTCTTAAATAAAATAGCGCGCCTTGAAGCTTTTTAAGCCCAAAACGCGCCATTTCCCGCCGAAAATCTTAATTTTTTAAACATGGACGTATGCAGAGGGATCCCGTTTCAGTCCTGCTTCACCTTGAACACAAGGGAAACATTCCCTTTTTCATTCCGAAGTGTCATACGTTCTCCGACGATCTCAACCAGAAATGATTTATAGTTATCGTAAAAATCGATCCGGTATCTGCCTGTACCTTCCTCCGTAACCGTTCCGTCATGGAATTTTCCGTTCAGCGTGAACACACAATGCATATCGTCCGAACATTCGAACGTCGGCGTCACATCCTCCGTAAACTCTTTCATCGCAGCGGAATCATTCTCCACGTTGAGGGTACTTCCGTTTATGGAGCTTTCAGCAAATTCCCAGTTCGACTGGATCACGGCATTGCCGCCTCCATCGGTCTTCTTGCCCCCGCATCCGCAAAGAAAGCACAGTACCAGAAGTGTACAGCACAGTAACGCACCTTTTTTCCAAATCAAGGAATTTGTATTTACACACATTTTTGTATCCTCTTTCCCATAGATTTTCCGTTTTGTATCACAGTCTGTCACACGTGCATCTCCCCGCACGTTCCAAGGCTTACTCCTCCGCCCAGTCAAAGGACCGGTTAACGGCCTTCTGCCAGCCGGCCAGCCGCACCGCACGCTCCTCCTCCGTGATCTTCGGCTTGAAGATCTTATCGATATCCGCATTCACCTTGATCTCATTCTTGTCCTTCCAATAGCCTGTGGCAAGCCCCGCAAAGTAAGCTGCGCCAAGAGCCGTGGTCTCAACGCACACCGGTCTTACCACCGTGGCATCGATGAGATCCGCCTGCACCTGCATCAGGAAGTTGTTGGCAGAAGCCCCTCCGTCCACCCGCAGGTTGGAAAGCACGATCCCGGAGTCCGCCTCCATAGCCTTCAGCACATCACTGGTGGCGTAGGCCACGGATTCCAGGGTTGCACGGATGATATGATATTTATTGACTCCGCGGGTGATGCCTACGATGGTTCCCCGGGCATACTGATTCCAGTAAGGTGCGCCGAGTCCTGTGAAGGCCGGGACCACATAGCAGCCGTTGGTGTCACGTACCTTCTTGGCCATGTACTCCGAATCCTCTGCGGAATCGATGAGCCGCATCTCATCCCGAAGCCACTGGATGGAAGCACCGGCAATGAAGACCGAGCCCTCCAGAGCGTATTTCACCTTTCCGTCAATACCCCAGGCGATAGTGGTGACCAGACCGTTCTTGGAGAATACAGGCTTGTTCCCCGTATTCATCAGAAGGAAGCAGCCGGTACCATAGGTATTCTTGGCATCCCCTTCATTGAAGCAGGTCTGTCCGAACAGAGCCGCCTGCTGATCTCCGGCGATGCCGGCAATGGGAATGGCGCCACTCAGAAAGACAGGATCCGTCTCCCCATAGATCTCGCTGGAGGGACGCGCCTCCGGCAGCATACAGAGCGGGACCCCCAGCTTCTCCAGGATCTCATCGTCCCATTTCAGTTCAGTGATGTTGAACATCATGGTGCGGGATGCATTGGAATAATCGGTCACATGCACCCTGCCCCGGGTCAGTTTCCAGATCAGCCAGCTATCCACGGTTCCGAAGAGCAGTTCCCCACGCTCGGCCCGTTCCCGGACCCCTTCCACATTTTCCAGGATCCAGCGAAGCTTTGTAGCGGAGAAATAGGCATCGATCACTAGTCCCGTCTTCTTTCGGAAGAAATCCGTAAGACCCTCTTCCTTCAGTTCATCGCAGTATTTCGAGGTCCGCCGGCACTGCCATACGATGGCATTGTATACCGGCTCTCCCGTCACCTTATCCCAGACGATGGTGGTCTCGCGCTGGTTCGTGATACCGATCCCGGAAATGTCCTCACCGGTCACACCCACCTTGGTCATGCACTCCACTGCCACACCCAGCATGGAGGACCAGATCTCATTTGCATTATGCTCCACCCATCCGGGCTGCGGAAAGATCTGCGTAAACTCCTTCTGTGCCACGGAAAGGATCTGCCCCCGTTTATCAAAAAGAATCGCGCGGTTACTTGTAGTCCCCGCATCCAATGCCATCATGTACTTCGACATATTCCCTCCTCCGATCTTCCTTTTTTTCGTTACACCCGGAATTTATTATAACAGAATCACAGCAAAAATGGGATACCATATCACCCAAATATCCCCCTGTGAAATATGTTTCCGCTTGCATCCGTCATCCGATGATGTTATGATTTCAGGGTATTACCGAAACAAAGTCCATATAAAGGAGCGAATAAAATGAAAGCAAGTATCATCATGGGGTCCACCAGCGACCTTGCAAAGGTAGAGCCGGCCATCGAGCTTCTGAAGAGCTTCGATGTACAGGTGTCCGTACGATGCCTGTCCGCACACCGTGCAGCCGCACAGCTCTCCGCCTATATCAGGGAGATCAACGAGGATGGCACCGAGGTTGTCATCACCGCAGCAGGTATGGCAGCAGCCCTCCCGGGTGTTGTTGCCTCCCAGACGGTTCTTCCGGTGATCGGAGTACCTCTTTCCGGATCCGTGCTGGATGGTCAGGATGCACTCTACTCCATCGTACAGATGCCTCCCGGAATCCCGGTGGCAACCGTAGCCATCAACGGAAGCAAGAATGCAGCATGGCTCGCTCTTCAGATCATGGCAAATACAAATGCCGAGCTGAAGGCAAAACTGTGGGCCGAGCGCGACAAGATGCGTGAAGCCGCAGAGAAGGCCAACGCAGAGATCATCGCAAAGTACGAGAACTGATCGCATATAACGCAGCACCTCCTGCTGCAGCGTCCGTTCATCGGCCATATCATACAAAGAAAATGGGACAGCCGTTCTTACACGGAGCTGTCCCATTTTTATCTGCTATTCTGATCACTTCTTTGAAACGATTCGTTATCGCCAATACTGTTCTCTGTTCACGATCCGTTCATTTCCGTGATACATCTCCCGTCAGTGATTCACGGGATAGTAACCGATCATCATTCTTTCCTCAAACTGACTGACAGGAAGCGGCCGGTCAAACAGGAAGCCCTGCGCATATTCACAGTGATTCTTTCGCAGGATCTCCAGCTGTTCTTCAGTCTCCACGCCCTCTACGATACACTCGATCCCAAGTTCATTCACCATGGATATCACGTTGCGGAACATGATACTGTCAACACTGCTTGCATCCTCATCATCCGTCGGCAGAAGGCTTCGGTCAACCTTTAGCACATTCCACGGAAGCTCGCGGATCAGATTCAGGGATGAGTACCCGATTCCGAAATCATCCACGGAAGCAAAGATCCCCGCACTCTGCAGTCCGGTCACGATCCGTTTCAAATCACTGAAGGCCACGTCCGTAGTCGTTTCGGTAAGCTCGATCTCGATACTGCTATGAGGAATGTTATGCTTGTCGATGATCTTCAACAAATGCTCCAGAAGGTTTATGTTCAGCAGGTGCTTCCTTGACAGATTGACGGAGATCCGGACGATCTTCCTGCCCTGATCCATCCATCTCCGGATATCCCGGCATACATGATCCAGCATATAATAATCCAGTTTACAGATATCATCGGTCTCTTCCAGCGCGGGAATGAACTCTCCCGGACTGATCATCTTTCCATCGTGGAACCATCGGCAAAGTGCTTCCGCACCGATCATTTCACCCGTACCCGTATGAACCTTCGGCTGATAGTACACCTGGAATTCCTCGTTCTTTAAGGCCTCCGGGAACAGCCGCTGCACCTTCATGATATTGTCTCTTGCCGAGATCAGGGACTCATCATAGAATACGATCCGATCCTTGCCTCCATGCTTGGCCGCACCATATGCGACGATGATCGGTTCCATGATCATGCCGGGATCATGGAACACAATGTCCTTCGGGATCCTGTATACGCCCACGCTGGTGCTGATACTGACCGTTTTGCCGTCATTCAGATCATACACCACCGGTGCATCCATCAGATAGCTGAAGATCTGTCCCATCCGCTCGCGGCCGAACAGTGCCACAAAGTTATCTCCTCCCAGCCTGCAGACGACACCCTTCTCACCCACCATCTTGCGCATGGTTTCAAAGTGATTCTTCATCACCAGATCACCCTTTTCTCTCCCCAGTTCCTGATTGACCTGAGAGAAATGAAGAAGGTTATACATGACCGCCACCATGCCGCCGATCTCATTTCGTATCTTCATAATATGATTGAAGAAGCTTCGATGATTCAGATAGCCGGAATCGTCATAGTAAGCCAGATCAAAAACGATATCCTTCAACCGGTTTCTGCTCACATAACTGAGGGTGGTACGCATTACCAGTTCCACCTTCCAGTATTCATCGTCAGTAAGCGGTTCCTCATCCGGAGACATATACACGGTCATGGTGGTAATGGACATGACACTGGTCACTACACGAAGGGAAATTACTTCCTTCCCTTCAATGCCAGTATCAAAGCATTTCAGTGTCTCTCCGCCGCCGGCCGCCTCTTCCTGAGGATTTCTGTAAACCCTTGTAACTCCCTTGGAAAGTCGGAACATGGAGGATATCTCGATCAAAAGGCTCTCGATCTCGGAGATATGAGCTTTCACATTTCCGGTGGGATCCGTCATTTCCGCTACCAGCCGGATAAAAAGATCATAGAACCTTATGGTCTTATCATCTGTTGAAAGTCTCCGGAGATTCTCCGTATTCCCCACAGACAGAAGCCCCCGGAGAGAATTCTTCTGGACCTGGAGGGCCTGATTCGCCCGCCGGTACACATCCTGTACCCGGAAATCCGTCTCCGGATCAAACTCAGCCACTCCAAAAGCTACCGTAACGCCTCCGCTTTCTCTGTGGAAGTTCTGAACCTCGGACAGATTATTGATCAGTTGTCTACGGTTCTTATATGCCTCATCGAAGAGGAGGATCAGAAAATCATCCCCGCCGATCCGGTAGATCTCACTGTCCTTAAATACACCACGCAGCATACGACCGGCCTCAACGATGTACTGATCTCCGGCTTTTCTGCCCTGTGCGGAATTGACTTCCCTGACCCCGTTCACATCACAGAGAACGATTGCAAATTCCGCATCCTGTCCGTTACCGATCCTGGTATCCAGACCCTCTTCCGTCTGAACATAGAACCGCTTATTATAGAGCCCGGTCAGCGAATCTCTGTTGAGGATATTCAACGCACTTCCCAGGGTCTCTTCAAACTGCTGTTCCGTCTGCTTCATGCCCCCTACATTTGCCGCCGCCAGGATAACATGGTCGGAATCCTCCTTGGGACGCACCGCAAACAGTGCAAAAAGCCCGGTTCCGTTTTCCGTCTGAATCCGGTAACGCAGGAAAAGCTTTCCTTTATCTGCCAGGCTGTTCAACAGGTTCTCCTTCTGAAGAGCTACAGACAATATGGGAAAATCCTCCGGATGGACAATCAACTTCATCGAGCGCTGGGCAGCCTCAAAGAAATCTCCTCCGGTCTCTTTGGCTTTGAGTCTGGAAAAGCCTTCCTTCGCATTGATCTCGGTATACTCATTGGTACGGACATCGATCCGGTAGATCACTTCATACCGCTGGGCCAGAGCCGTAGCGATCTCATTGAACATCTTATTCTCGGAAGCGATCTCCTCCTCGTGTCTGTACTGGGCATCGATATTTCTGACGGCGATCACCAGATGATCACTGTCACTGCCTCGCCGGAAAACGATCAGTCTCAGATACTGCACGCTTCCGTCCATAACCTGCCTGTAATCGATCAGAAAACTGTTTGAACGGTTCAGAGACTCCAAAAGATTATCTTTTTCAAGTTCCCTCAGGAGTCTTTCCCTGTCATCGGGATAAATGTGCTTCTCAATATCCTCCGAAAGATTCCGGAAGAAATCTTCTCCCTCACCGGATATTCCAAGCTGCGAATAGCGTTCGCTGGAACAGTATTCCGTATATTTTCCGGTTTCAATATCGATATAGTAGATCACCTCGAAAAGACTTCCCAGAGATCTGGCAACCTCACCGAAGATCACCTGTTCCCGATCCTCCTCCAGTTCCCGCCTGGTCTGCCTGTCCACATTCCGCACACCGATAACGATATTCTCTCCCTGTGAACGGATGACCTTCAGATAGTAATACTGCGGTTCATTATTGATGTTCAGCCGGTACCGAAGATCAAACGACTTTCCGCTCTTCAGGGCTTCCGTCACCCTGTCCTTCCTGAAGGTTCTGAGGAAGAACGCCTGATCCTCCGGCCATACCACTTCCCGGCACTGCTTTGGTACGGCTTCGAAGAAATTCGCACCCGAAGAAACTACGACCAGTTCTTTATCTGCTCCCGCGGAAGAATATTCCACATAACTGTCGTCATTTGAATCGATCACATATAAACTTTCATAGTCATTCGCCAGCGCTAGCGCCAGATCGGAAAATGATGTTTTATTTGCCATAGCATAGCCCCTTATACACGCATATATACTTATAAATAGTATACCAAAGAACAGACAAAAACTCAATTTCGTTCTTATGAAAAAAACATCTGAAAAAAGAATCTCTTCCTGCCCACAAAGTATCTGCATGCTATCCGAAAAAAGGGCTGCGTCACAAAATGGTGTGCTACCCGTCAAGAGGACAGTGAATAATTAAAAAGTTTCGTACCGCCAGTCGAGCAATCGGCTGGCGGTATTCTTATGCAGCCGCATAGTAGCTTTCATGGTATTCAACAGGAGTCATCAGCTGAAGCTTTCGTTGGATCCTTTCCGTGTTGTAATACCTGATATAGGTTTCTATGGTATTTACAAGGTCTGATCTTGAAGTGAACCGTCTCCCATAATACGTTTCCCGCTTCAGGATCCCCCAGAAGCCTTCCATCGGACCGTTATCAATACAATGGGCCACTCTGGACATGCTCTGCTTCATATGATGCTTTTTGAGCCTTGCAGAGAACTGCTTGCTGGTGTACTGGAAACCTCGGTCACTGTGAAACAGCGGATGGGCATCCGACTCAACTGCTACAGCTGCATCAAACGTGTTCATAACAAGCGGATTGTCGTTGTGGTCACCTATCATGTAAGCCACAATCCTGCGGTCATAAAGGTCCAGAATGGCGCTTAAGTATACCTTGTGGACTTCAATGCCGATGTAATACTTGAACTCAGTCACATCTGTCAGCCACTTCTCGTTCGGAGCATCCGCGTGGAAATCCCGGTTCAGATAGTTCTTGGCGATGTGTGCAGGATCATCGCTGCTTCTGGTACAGCTCTTCGGCTTCCACTTGATCGTAGACTGGATGCGTTCTTTGCGGCAGATCCTTAAGACACGCTTATCATTCACAGCGATACCATGCTTCCTGTCCAGCTCATCCCTTATCCGCCGGTATCCCATGTCAGGATGCTTTTCATGGATATCCTTGATCTTCTCAGAGATCTCTTCATTATACTTTTCGCTGAAACTGTCAGGGTCTTTCAGCCAGCGATAGTAAGCGCTGCGTGATAGCTGAAGATGTTCACATAGCCTTTGTACGGGATAGCATTTTTCTTCAGACAGTTCTTTGATCGCTTGATATTTATACAGATGTCGAGTCAGAGATAGCGATCTTTCATCTCTAACTCTCTGACTTTTTTTAACAGATCATTCTCCATCTGGAGATCACGATTCCTTCGCTCCAGTTCTGCAATCTTATCCCGCAGTTCTTCCTCAGGCGTCCTGGCAGGCTGTGTGCCGGCTCTTCGACCGCGGCGATCTTCCAACCCGGCCGTGCCCATCTTCTCATAGCGTAATACCCAGTTGCGGATCTGCTGATAGGAACAGTTGTATTTTAGAGCCATTGCTCCATAATTCTTATCATTTGCAAGGCAATCCCTTACGATTTCAAGGCGTTCTTCCGGCGTTGTCTGTCTACCTTTCCTCATGTAGCTTCCTCCTCCGCTCGTGCGGGCTGAGATTTTTCCATGAGTATTATACTGCTTTATCCAATCTTGAAGTACTTTTTTTGACCGAACTCCGTACCGCCTCATTATCTCCAGTAGAGATCCTTCTCCATGAAGATAATCATTTACTGCGCTAAGCTTCAGTTCCAAAGGATAGTGTTTATTATGCACCTGGTCCAAAAGACCGCTCGGGCCTTCATTCTGATAAATGGCGACCCATTTCCGGAAAGAATCCGTTCCGTTTCCGGACAGTCCTGCCAATCTCCCGGCTTCTCTGACTCCGATTTCATCCCTCAGATACTGTTCAACCAACTGTACCTTAAGGACTGGATCAATCTTACTCTTTCTGGACATAGAAATACCCCCAAGTAGGTTTATATATTTCAGTGTCCTACTTGGGGGTAGCATATCAAAACGACGCAGCCCCTTTTCATTTCACATTTCCCCTGCCGATCTATGCCAACGGCTTTCCGGTGATCATTTCGTATGCCTGCAGGTACTTCTCGATGGTCTTATCCACGATCTCCTGCGGAAGGAACCAGTTCTCCGGCTCCTCCTTATTCTCATCGGACTTCAGCCAGTCTCTTGCAAACTGCTTGTCAAAGGAAGGCTGACCATGTCCCGGCTCATAGCCGTCTGCCGGCCAGAAGCGGGAAGAATCCGGTGTCAGCATCTCGTCGCCAAGCACGATCTCTCCGTTCTCATCCAGTCCGAACTCGAACTTGGTATCCGCAATGATGATTCCCTTTGTCAGTGCATAATCGGCACATTTTTTATAAAGAGCGATGGTGTAGTCGCGAAGCTTCTCCGCATACTCGCGGCCCTTACCCGGGAATTCCTTCTCCAGGACTTCGACAGACTGCTCAAAGGAGATATTCTCATCATGGTCACCGATCTCCGCCTTGGTGGAAGGTGTGTAAATGGGCTCCGGCAGCTTATCGGACTCCTTAAGTCCCTCCGGAAGCGTGATGCCGCATACGGTACCGTTCTTCTGATAGCTTGCCCAGCCGGATCCGGTGATATATCCGCGCACGATGCACTCTACGGGAAGCATGGTAAGCTTCCGGCACATCATGGAATTGCCGTCGAACTGCGGCTGACGGAAGAATTCCGGCATCTCATTTACATCGGTGGTGATCATGTGATTCGGAAGGATGTCACGTGTCATGTCGAACCAGAACTTCGACATCTGTGTCAGGACAGCTCCCTTCTTCACGATCTGATTCTTCAGGATCACATCATAGCAGCTGATACGGTCGGTAGCGACCATGATCAGGCTGTCTCCGTTGTCGTAGATCTCACGTACTTTTCCTTCTTTGATCGGTTTCAATTCCATTTCGTTTCCTCCCCGGCTGTCGTTTCAGCCGTCAAATGCATATCTCGCAGGCACACTGCCTGTCCGTCGCCAATATCGCGTAAGCAAAGTATCCCGCAACAATAAATGTAGCGTTCCCCCTTCGGAAAACGCTACTATAGAATATATGATTTGTCTCCAAAAATCAAGAGCGGATTCCACTTCCGCTGCCGGTTCGGACTAACGGATCCGCAGGGCACGGACGGCATTCAGCACAGCCAGCACCATGACTCCCACGTCCGCGAAAATGGCGATCCACATATTGGCAATCCCCAGAGCGCCCATGATCAGACAGAGCACCTTCACACCGATGGCGAAAATGATGTTCTGATGTACGATCCCCAGAGTCTTTCTTGAGATCCGGAGCGCCAGTGACAGTTTTGCCGGGTCATCATCCATCAGGACGATATCCGCCGCCTCGATGGCTGCATCCGAGCCCATGGCACCCATGGCGATTCCGATATCCGCACGGGAAAGCACCGGTGCATCATTGATGCCGTCACCCACAAAGGCCAGTTTCTCCTTCCCGCTCTTCTCCTCCAGCAGACCCTCCACCCGGGACACCTTATCCTGTGGAAGCAGTTCCGCACAGACCTCGGAGATGTTCAGTTCCTTCGCCACACGCTCTGCCACAACCTGTGTATCCCCTGTCAGCATCACGGTACGGATCCCCTGCTCCTGCAGCTCCTTCATGGCAGCTGCCGAGGTGGGACGTACCACATCGGAAATGATGATGTGTCCGGCATAGATACCGTCCACGGCCACATGACAAATGGTACCGCTCGGAGCCTCTTCTGCCGCAGTCGCGCCTTCCTTCTCCATGAGACGAAGATTTCCCACAGCCACACGATGTCCTTCTACAGTTGCGATCACGCCGTGTCCGGCTAGTTCCTGAATATCACTGACCAGCGCAGGATCCAGCCGTCTCTCCTCCGCCGCTTCATAGGCCTTCCGGATGGAAAGACTGATAGGATGGCCTGAGGCAGACTCCGCGTGTGCCGCGATCCGAAGCAGCTCCTCTTCACTGAGGTCACCCGTCGGGAAGCAGCCCACCACTTCAAATACACCCTTTGTAAGGGTACCTGTCTTATCCAGAACCACGATCCTTGTATCCGCCAATGCTTCCAGATAATTGGAACCCTTCACCAGGATCCCTTTGGAGCTGGCACAGCCGATCCCGCCGAAGAAGCTGAGAGGAACCGAGATCACCACTGCACAGGGGCAGCTGATGACCAGGAAGGTCAGTGCTCTCGAAACCCAGTCGCCCCAGTCCGGAGAAGCTCCGAACAACATGCGGAACAGCGGTGGAAGCAGCGCCAGTGCCAGTGCACTGCAGCATACGATAGGTGTATAGACTCTGGCGAACCGGGAGATGAAATTCTCCGCCTTCGCCTTCTTCATACTGGAATTCTCCACCAGATCCAGGATCTTGGATACGGTGGACTCTCCGAATTCTTTGGTGGTTTCGATGTGAAGCTGACCGTCCAGCGCGATGCAGCCACTGATCACTTCCTCGCCGGTATGCACTCTTCTCGGAACCGACTCACCGGTCAGTGCCACGGTATCCAGTGCAGAGCTTCCCACGATCACTCTGCCGTCGATGGGAACCTTCTCTCCCGGATTGACCACGATGGTTGCTCCGATCTCCACATCATCCGGGTCCACCTTCTCCGTGGAACCGTCTTCAGACAGAAGATTGGCGTAATCCGGACGGATATCCATCAAGGCCGCGATATTCTGCCGGCTCTTTCCGACCGCTATGCTCTGGAACAGCTCACCGATCTGGTAGAACAGCATAACCGCCACACCTTCCAGACATTCGCCCAGGCAGAAGGCACCTACGGTGGCAACCGCCATCAGGAAATTCTCATCAAATACCTGTCCGTTCCGGATCCCCTTCAGGGACTTAAGCAGCACATCATATCCCACGACAAAATACGGCACAAGATACAGCAGGATCTCACACCATTTCGGTGCCTCCCATAAATGAAACAGCACCAACAGCCCCGCTACAAGAAGGGCGGCAACGATGATCCGTAGCAGATTTTTTCGCTGCTTCTTTGTCATAGAATGATCTCCATATCATCTTCGATCTTCTTCACATTCTTACGCGCTTCCTGCATGACCGCATCCGGATCCGCTCCCTCTTCAAACTCCACCTTCACCTTCAGTGTCATGAAGCTTAAGGTCGCATCCTTTACTCCCTTTGTCGCCCGGATCGCATCCTGCATCTTCTCGGCACATGCCGCACAGTCAACCTCGATCTTATATGTCTTCTTCATAGCTGTTCTCCTTCATTTCATATTATCATCAGGCCACGCCGATTTCTGCGAACGAAATCCTGTCCGTCCGTGCAAGGCTTATTTACTCCTCCACATGCTCCATCCCAAGACTCAGGATCATTCGCACATGCTCGTCATCCAGCGAATAGAAAATGGTCTTCCCTTCCCTGCGGAACTTCACCAGCTTCGCGTCCTTCAGGATCCGCAGCTGATGGCTGACGGATGACTGGGACAGATTCAGGATCGATGCCATATCACTCACACAAAGCTCCGTATCAAACAGAGAATACAGGATCTTGATCCTGGTGGAATCCCCGAAGATCTTGAAGAGTTCCGACAGATCGTACAGATACTCATCCTCCGGCTGATTGGCCTTTACCTGTTCCACCAGCTCCTCATGAGCCGCAATATACTCCCTCGTTCCTTCCTTTAATTTTTCTTCCATGCTTTTCCTCCCGGTACGTATTACTCCCTTAATGAAACGGCATATCATATGAATACCCTTTCATATGAAAGTATATTCATATGAACATGCTTTGTCAAGTCATTTTTTGAAAAATACGGAGAAAGTGCCTGCATGTGAAATGTATCTCCGGCGAAGGAAAAGCGGGAGCACCTTCCGTACTCCCGCTTCTCTCATATGTATCTGTACCGGTCTCCATCGGTAATGACCATGCTCTGACTCAGTCAAAGAACGGAATCTCTTAATCCGCTCTCGCTGCTGTATCCGTCGGCTCCACCACAACCTTCATGGTTGCATCCTTCACACGGCTGTACAGGAAATCCGGATCCTCCGGTTCCGTATAGGTCTCATAGACGCCGATCACTTCCACCTCGGTCCCGTCCTCGGGATACTCACTGAGTTCATGGCTTCCGTCTCCCCACACAAATTCCAGTCCCTGTGCACAGCATTGGGTCGCATCCTTGATGATCACATAATGATAGGTCAGATTGGTGGCGCTGGAACTGGCCGTTGTATAAGCCCCCCGCATCTTGATCTTCTTTCCCACATAATCATCCGGCGAATTATATACCATGTCCGACACGGTGGCATAGACCATATCGCTGCTCATCACGGTCAGGTCGATATCCACGGATGCATCCGGAGTGTCAATATAGGACTCCCGGATTTCTTCCATCATATCCTTCTTCTCCGTGGTGGCCTCCGTGAATTTCTTCTTCGTATCCGCTTCTGTCGAAGGATCCTGCTCCGTCACAATCTCGGTCGTCGCAGTGGTTGCCGCCTCCGTGGGCTGCTCTGCCGTCTTCGCCTCCTCCTTCTGGATCTGGCTTTCAATGGCCCCCTCCACCGCATTCTTCGACTGCATCTCACGGTTTCCTTCGCTCCCGCACCCGGATGCACAGATCAGCATCGCAGCCAGCACAGACGCCATAACCTTTTTCTTCATCTTCATCATTTGTATTCGTCACCTCCGAAGGATCCTGCCCAGCAACAGGCAGATACCGTAAACGACCATATCCACGGTCACGATGGTTGCACCCACCGGTGTGGAGAACAGAATGGAGATCAGCATACCCAGCAGTGCCGCAAAAACGGAAATGATCGCGGAAAGGGTAACCACACCCCGAAACGTATACATGAGCCGCATGGCCGACAGTGCAGGGAAAATGACCAGCGCGGAGATCAGCAGAGATCCGACCAGGTTCATTTCCAGAACAATGATCACGGCTATGATGATCGCAATGATCAGATTATAGGTCCGTGCAGGCATCCCCGTAGCGCGGACAAAATTCTCGTCAAATGTAACGGCGAAGATCCTATTGTAAAGAAGAACGTACAGCAGGATCACGACCGCGGAAAGAATAATGCTGATCGTAACCTCCGTACCCGTAAGCGTCAGGATGGATGCAGATCCGAAAAGCGTCGTACATACATCCCCTGATACATTGGAGGAACTTGACGGGAAAACATTCATGATCATGTATCCCAAAGCCAGCGCACTGACAGACACCATGGCGATGGCGGCATCCCCCTTTACTCTTGCCTTCTCTCCGGTCTGCAGAAGCAGCACCGCCGCCAGAATGGTAAGCGGCATTACAAGGATCATGTTGTTGGTCAGATTCAGTACCGTCGCAACCGCCATGACGCCGAAGGCCACGTGAGAAAGACCGTCCCCGATAAAGGCATAGCGCTTCAGCACCAGTGTCACACCGAGAAGTGAGGAACAAAGTGCCACCAGGCAGCCGACGATCAGCGCATAACGAACGAAAGGATATTCCCAGTAATAACTGAGTTTCTCCCAGATAGACATTCCATCTGTCATGCCTTCTCCTCCCTTCCGGAAGTCTCCGTCTTTTCGGTGCCGTTCAAAGCCCCGTCAAAGACCTTCCATGCATCCGACCGGAGGTAATCCCGGGTCGTTCCGAAAAACAGCTGATGTCTGCCCAGATGAAGGATATGACTCGCATACCGGGTTGCCATCTCTATATCGTGGGAGATCATGATCACAGTCACTCCCTCACTGTTCAGTCTCCGGATCAGTTCATACATTTCCGCCGTCACCTTCGGATCCAGGCCGCTGACCGGCTCATCCAGAAGGATCAGCTTCTCCGTTGCCACGAGCGCCCTGGAAAGCAGGACTCTCTGCTGCTGTCCGCCGGAAAGATTCCGGTAGCATTTATTCCGAAATCCCCATATACCGAGACGTTTCATGGATTTTTTTGCACGCTGACGCTCTTCTTTTCCATAGAACGGGTGCCAGCTGCAGTTGGACAGATTGCCCGAGAGCACGATCTCATAGACCGACGCGGGAAAATCCATCTGCACGACGGTCTGCTGCGGAAGATAACCCAGGTCCTTCCGGGTGATCCCGTCCCCGAACAGCACATCGCCTCCCATGGGATTATTCAGTTTCAGGATGGTCTTCATCAGAGTAGACTTGCCTGCGCCGTTCTCTCCCACGATGCAGAGATAATCCCCTTTTCCCACGGAGAAGTTGATCCCCTCTGTCACGACGCGACCGTCATAACCCAATGTCAGATCCTTACATGTGATATATGCCAATGTTATTCATCCTCCGTCAGGATACGAACTGCATTTTCGTATTTCCGATACCGCTCTTCATCCTTCTCTGTCCATTCCGGCAGCCGGGTACGATCCATATTATGCGCCAGGTCCGCCAGCTTCACGGTACGTGCCAGCGGGTTATCCTTCAGCCTCCGGACATAGTCCGTATAATCCATGCCCTCTCTGCGGGTCAGAAGCTCCACCGCTTCCAGCTGTTCCTCGGTGAACCCCACTTCCCGGAGATCGGATACCGTAAGCTCGGAATCCTCCAGCACATCATGCAGAAGCGCCACTACACAGGCATCCTCCGTTGTCATCTGTTCCGCCAGATGGACCGGATGCAGCACATACGGAAGTCCTGAACGGTCCTTCTGTCCTTCATGTGCCCGAAATGCGGTCAAAACGGCCTTTTTTGTCAGCTCCGTGTAGATCATAGCTCCTCCTTTATCTTCCCATCTTTTCTATTCTAATCATTTCTCTTCCGAATTGCAAATGATTTCTCTCCCGCCTTGACTTTTTCAGGGGGAATTATTATGATAGGAATGCAAGTCAGATACTTGCCCGCAACATTATAAAGAAAGAGGATTTAGTAATGAAGAAGATCATTCTTACGGGCGACCGCCCCACCGGGAAGCTGCATCTCGGACACTACGTCGGTTCCCTGAAGCGACGCGTGGAACTGCAGAATTCCGGTGAATACGATGACATTTTCATCATGATCGCCGATGCACAGGCGCTGACCGACAACTTTGACAACCCGGATAAGATCCGTGACAATATCATCGAAGTCGCTCTGGACTATCTGTCCGCAGGGCTGGACCCTTCGAAGGTACATATCTTCATCCAGTCCCAGCTGACCGCGCTGACGGAGCTCACCTTCTACTACATGAACCTGGTGACCGTATCCCGTCTTGAGCGGAACCCCACTGTAAAAGCCGAGATCCAGCTCCGGAATTTCGAAACCAGCATCCCTGCCGGTTTCTTCACCTATCCGGTCAGCCAGACCTCTGATATCACAGCCTTCAAGGCTACCACCGTTCCGGTGGGCGAGGATCAGCTTCCCATGCTGGAGCAGGCCCGTGAGATCGTTAGAAAGTTCAACTCTCTCTACGGAGAGACGCTGGTCGAGCCCGAGGCTCTCATCCCGAAGAATTCCGTATGTTCCCGTCTTCCGGGCACCGACGGCAAGGCGAAGATGAGCAAATCCCTCGGAAACTGCATCTACCTTTCCGACTCTCCTGAGGAGGTAAAGAAGAAGGTAATGAGCATGTACACCGACCCGACGCACCTTCAGATCAGCGACCCCGGTCATGTGGAGGGCAACGCCGTATTTACCTATCTGGACGCCTTCTGCACCGATGCGGATTTTGAAAAATTCTGCCCGGAGTATAAGAATCTGGACGAGATGAAGGGCCATTACCGCCGCGGCGGTCTGGGCGACGTCAAGGTCAAGAAGCTTCTGATCAATGTACTGAACCAGGAACTGGATCCCATCCGCGCACGCCGTGCCGAACTGGAGAAGGATATCCCGGCAGTTTATCAGATCCTGAAGGAAGGCACCGAAGCAGCAAGAAAGGCTGCAGACGCTACTCTTGCCGAGGTAAGAGCCGCAATGCGGATCAACTACTTCGAGGATGCCGAGCTGATCGAAAGCCAGCAGGCAAGATTTAACCGGAAATAAGGCACCGCAATGCCACTTCATTCGGAGGTGACCTCTATGAAAAAGCATTTTACATTTCCCTCTACCGACCGTAAGACACAGATCCACGGTATTCTCTGGGATGACGAGACCAGGAAACCCAAGGCAGTGGTTCAGCTGATCCACGGCATGGTAGAATTTATCGACCGTTACGATAGCTTTGCTAAGTATCTGGTATCCCAGGGCTATGCAGTCGTCGGACACGATCATCTGGGACACGGACAGTCCGTTACGGACGAGGAGAAGCTGGGATATATCGCCGAGGGAAACCCCGGCCGTATTCTGATCCAGGATATCCATCGTCTGCGTCTCTGTATGCAGACGAAATATGCAGGACTTCCCTACTTCATCCTGGGACACAGCATGGGCTCCTATCTGCTCCGCCGTTATCTCTCCACCCAGGGAGACGGTCTGACAGGCGCCATCATCATGGGAACCGGCCAGGAACCGGATGCTGCAACCACAGCCGGACTCGTTCTTGTCAAGTCCATGGCAAAGAAGTATGGCTGGGAATATCGAAGCGTGAAGGTACTGAACCTGACCTACAATTCCAATTATAAGAAATATGATCTGACCGGCGAGGATCCGTCCAACAGCTGGCTGACCAAGGACGAAGAGATCGTGAAGGCCTACTACAGAAATCCTCTCTGCACCTTCCTCTTCACCCTGAACGCCTTTGATGCACTCTTCTCAACCGTGCTCTTCACGAACCAGAAGAGAAATATCGGCGCTATCCCCAAGGAGCTCCCGATGCTTCTGGTATCCGGAGAGGATGACCCTGTGGGCGCACTGGGCAAGGGCGTAAAGAAGGTTTATGAGAAATATGTAAAGGCCGGTATCCGCGATGTGTCCTGCAAACTGTTCGAGGGCGACCGTCATGAGATCCTGAACGAGACGGACCGCGCAGTGGTGTATGATTACATCAGAGACTGGCTGGAAGGACATCTTCCCGAAGAAGGCTCAGCCGAATAAACATCAAGGCAGAAAAGAAAAGCAGGAGTGCATGAAATGTACTCCTGCATTTCTGATCCCATGACAGAGGGCCGGGTACAGTGTCACATTTTCATGTAACACTGTACCCGGCCCTCTGTCATGCTCTGTGTTGCCCTATTGGATCAGTCCACTCTGGTCTGGCCCCAGAAGAACAGAGCCACCGTCCCCGGCCCTGTGTGGGAACCAACCGTTGCTCCGATCGGGAACAGCTGTACCCCGCCCTTGATATTCGGGAAGGTCTCTTCCACCATCCGCTTCATTTCCGCTCCTGTCTCCGGATCGGAATGAGAGATAAAACACTTTCCGGAATAATTTACTCCGTCATCTGCCTGCTCGATCATCTTCTCCAGCTGACGCTTCAGGACCTTCTTCTTGGTCCGGATCTTCTCTCTCGGGATCAGACGTCCCTTGTAATCCACATTCAGCAGCGGGCAGATGGAAAGCACCTGTCCCACAAAGCCGGCGGTCTTGGATACACGTCCGCCGCGGATATAGAAGGTAAGATCCGTGGAGAAGAACCAGTGAACCAGGTTCAGCTTATGCTCCTCGGTCCATTTTGCAAGCTCTTCTACCGGAAGGCCCTCATCTCTCTTATCTGCGATCCCTTCCATCAGAAGTCCGTAGCCGGAAGATGCGGCCATGGAGTCGATCACATAGATCTTTCTGTCCGGGAATTCATCTCTCAGCTGTTTCGCTGCGAGTACCGCTGCGTTATAGGTCCCTGATATTCCGGTGGAAAGTGTACAATGAAGGATATCCTTTCCTTCCGTAAGATATTTTCGGAAATGCTCCGTATATTCTACCAGTCCCACCTGGGAGGTCTTTGCTTCCTCTCCCGCCAGCATACGCTCGTACAGTTCTTCCGGCTTCATGGATACCCAGAGATCATCCTTGTATTCCACACCGTTCAGACTGAAGGTGAAGCAAATGTATTTAAGATCTCTCTTCTCCATCCATTCCGGCGAAAGATCCGCCGCAGATTCACAACTTACGATATAGTCGGCCATATCCTATACTCCTTATTCTATCAGACATGGTTTTAAAAACCTTACCAATTCTACCACAGGTTTCCTCATATCGCAACCGATTCTATTCACCTGCCGCGATCAGCGCATCCGCCAATGCCTCCAGTCCGGGAATATCCGAATCCTTCAGTGTAGAACGTATGGTCACCACCGGTTCCAGGACCTCAACTCCCTTCATGGGTTCCAGCAGCCCCTTCATGGTACGTGCCGCCGTCGGTCCCCAGGAGCCGTTCTCCAGGATGCCGACCTTGCGGTTCTGGAAGCCCTTATAACTAAGATGTGTCAGCAGATCGTGCATCGGGAGGAACACGCCTCCGTCATAGCTGGAGGCCGCCAGAACGATCCGGTCATGTCGGAAGGCATCCTCAACGATCTCAGCCATATCCTCTCTTGAGATCTCACTGACCACAACCCTTTCCTCTCCCTTTGCCAGGAGAAGCTCTTCCAGCTTCTTCGCGGCCTTCAGCGTATTTCCGTGAATGGAAGCCACCGCGATGAAGACGCCCTTGGATTCCGCTCTGTAGCTGCTCCAGGTGTCATAAAGCCCGATGTAGTATTCCAGATTCTCGGAAAGGATCGGTCCGTGCAGCGGAGCGATCACCTTGATATCCAATGCTGCCGCCTTCTTCAGGAGCATCTGTACCGGTGCCCCGTACTTTCCTACGATATTGAAATAGTATCTCCGTGCCTCGCAGGCCCAGTCCTCATCTGTATCCAGTGTTCCGAACTTTCCGAAGGCATCCGCAGCGAAGAACACCTTCTCCGACTGCTCGTAGGTCATCATTACCTCCGGCCAGTGTACCATGGGCGCCAGGAAGAACTGCAGGGTGTGGCTTCCCAGAGAAAGAGTATCCCCTTCCTTTACCACAACCGTCTTTCCTTCCGTATCGATGGGATAAAACTGCGGAAGCATCTGGAATGTCTTCGCATTTCCCACCAGCTGAATCTCCGGATACAGGGAAATGAGCTTTGCAAGGCTTCCCGAATGGTCCGGCTCCAGATGCTGGATCACAACATAGTCCGGCTTCCTTCCCGCCAGCTCGCGCTCCAGGTTCTCCAGCCACTCTTCTTCTCCCCGTTCATCCACGGTATCCATGACGGCGATCTTCTCATCGATGATCAGGTAGGAATTATATGCCATGCCGTTCGGCACCTCATACTGACTTTCAAAAAGATCCAGGTCCTTATCATCCACCCCGATATACCGGATCGTATCCGTGATTTTAACCTCCATATCCGTAACCTCCCTATGTATGAAATATTATGCCTCGTTGATAAAGTAAGCCTGATACCACAGCAGGAACGCATAAACCGTATACAGCTTCCGCTGGTTATTTGCCTTCCTCTCCTGATGCTCCTTCAGCCAGTGCAGCAGCATGTCCGTATCAAAGAATTCCGCAGCAAAGGGCTGTTTGAACATCTCACGGAACTTCGATGCATACTTCTCCTCCCACAGCCACTGACGGATCGGCACGGGGAATCCCTTCTTCTTACGCTTTACCCATTCCTCGGGAAGCACCTTCTCCGAGCTCTTACGGAAGACCGTCTTGGTCTGGGTATCACTCAGCAGCAGGTCAGAGGGAATGGTTCTCGCATAATTCCAGACCTTACGGTCCAGATAGGGAACTCGCAGCTCCAGCGAGTGTGCCATGGTCATCTTATCCGCCTTCAGAAGGATATCATTCGGCAGCCAGAGATGCATATCCAGATACATCTTCTTATGCAGCTCATCCTTGCCGCGTACCCGGTCAAAGTAAGGACGTGTCACATCCTGATAAGTCAGATCACAGCGATACTTCGGCTTCAGAAGCGCATTTGCCTGCTCATTGTCCATGATAAATGCCTGGCCGATGTAGGAATCCTCCAGATTCAATGCATTTCTCTTGAAGAAATTCAGTCCGCGGCGGTCCTTGTCACCGATGAGCTGTCCGATCTTCTTACGGAGTCTCCAGGGAACGATCTTCTTATAGACATTTCCGGATTTACTGGAATGGTAGGTCTCATATCCGCCGAAGAACTCGTCCGCGCCTTCACCGGACAGAACGACCTTCAGATCCTCTGCCGCCATCTCCGACAGGAAATACAGCGGTACCGCCGAAAGGTTCGCATGAGGCTCGTCGGACTGGTACTGTACGGCAGGCAGTGCCTCGAAGAAATCATCCGCCGTGATCTCCCTCCGCCGGTTCTTGATCTTTAAAATGTCACAGAGCGCCTTCGCATCCGTGCTCTCATCAAAACCGTCCGTCTTAAAGCCTACGGAATAGGTCTTGTCCGGCCGCGCCAAGGTGGCGATAAAACTGGAATCCACACCGCCTGACAGGAAGGATCCCACCTCCACGTCGGCGATCTGGTGATACTTTACGGAATTCTCGACTTCCTTGTAGATCTGCTCTGCCGTCTCCCCCTCGGTCCGTTCCTGCGGACGGAAGGATGCATTGAAATACTGCTCTGTCAGGAAATGAGATCCGTCATAGGTGAAGTAGGTTCCCGGCTCAAGCTTGTAAACATTTCGGAAAATGGTCTCCTTCATCGGAGAATACTGGAAGATCAGATACATTTTCAGCGCTTCCCTGTTCACTTCCTTCCGGAACGCCGGATGCGGCAGAAATGCCTTGATCTCCGAACCGAAGAGCAGGGTGTCCCGCATCTTCGCATAATAGAACGGCTTGATGCCGAAGGCATCTCTTGCGCCGTAGAGCCTGTGTTCCTTTGTATCATAGATTACGAAGGCGAACATGCCCCGAAGCAGGGATGCAGTCTTCTCTCCGTAGATCTGATAGGTCTGAAGAAGCGCCTCCGTGTCACTGTTCGTCTGGAAGGTGACTCCGTGCTCCCGGATCAGCTTCCTCCGTATATCCTTGTAATTATAGATCTCTCCGTTAAATACGATGACATACCGGCCATCTGCGCTGTACATAGGCTGGATACCGAGTTCAAGATCGATGATACTGAGTCTCCGGTGTCCCAGAGCCACATGCTCATCCACATAGACGCCCTCTCCATCCGGTCCGCGATGGGCGATCTTCTCGCTCATGGCCCGAATGACCTGCTCCCGATCATACTCTCCGTTTCCGAAAAAGCCTGCAAAACCACACATAAAATTGTCCTTACTCGCCGCAGCGATTGCCTTTCTGTTTTGTCTTCTTCCGGTGCGCGCACCTTCCATCTATTTTACCAACTTTGGTCATGAAAGTAAAGAGGCGGAGCATTTCCTGCCCCGCCCCGGAACGGCGTTTAATTCTCTTTTTTGAAGTACTCCGTCAGCTTCTCGATGGGGATCGGCCGGGAGTATTTATAGCCCTGAAGATATTTTGCTTCCATTCTCACACAACGGTTCTCATCATCCGCTGTTTCCACACCCTCATAAAGCACGGCATAGTTCATATCACTGAACATCTGGGCCAGATGGGATACCATCTTCTCGGAATTCTCATCCGATCCGGCTGCAAGGACCATGGACCGGTCGAACTTGATGATATCGAAGGGCAGCTCCATGATACGTTCAAAGTTGGAATACCCGGTTCCGAAATCATCCAGATAAAACTTGATACCGCTCTCCCGCAGTTCCTCGATCTTCGACTTCATGATCATGAAATCGCCCTCGCTCTGACTCTCCGTAAGCTCGATGGCCACCTTTCCGAAGGGAATTCCGGTTTTCCGGATCACGGAGCTGATATCCAGGCAGAAGCAATCCTCCCGAAGCTCCTGGGCGGAAATGTTCACTGATATCCTTACGATTCTGTAGCCCTGCTCCATCATGGTCCGGATCTGCTCACAGGTCTTATGAAGGATGATCAGTGTAAGCTGATGGATGATCCGGTTCTCCTCAGCCAGGGGAATGAACACATCCGGATATACCATTCCCGCATCCGGAAGGACGATCCGCATCAGTGCCTCCGCCGTATCGTAGGTCTGTGTCGCAATGTTCAGCACCGGCTGACAGTACACATGTACCCTGGGGTCGTTCGGATTCCCCGTTTTACAGATATCCAGAAGCTCCGTCAGCACATACTTATGCTTCTGATACTCCCTGATATCCTCGTCGGTCACAAAACGGACCTCATTATTCTTCATTTTAGATTCCATAAAATGGATCAGCCCCACGTAATCCCGTTCAAAGCTGATCTCCTCATCGGAATGAATGATCATGATCTTGAAGGGCATCCGGTATTTCGGATACTCCTCGTCAAATCCGTTCAGGATACTGTTGATGGTGTTCTCATAATTCGGATTCTTGGCCTTGTCCGCCACCAGAACCTGCCGTCCGTTGGATAACTGAAACAGGGTCGCCCCCTTGAAATACTCACCCGCAAACCGCCGGACCGTCTCCTTGATCTTCTCCGGATAGGGCTTCCCTTCCTCTTCCAGGTTCACCAGAAGGAGCGTCATCATCAGAAGCTCTCTTTTTCTCTTGTAGCTGAATTTTACCAGTTCATCAAAGGCCGATGAATCCACCGCACCCATTTCCAGATTATAGGGATGGGAATGCATCATGTACATCACGGCAAAAGCCGGCAGGATATAGGTTCCCACCGTATAGGAGGACTGATCGAATTTTTCCTGTAGGAAGAGAATGGCAAATGCCAGAATGCTGGCTCCGAACACACCGGTCATAACCTGCTTATAGAGTCGTTTCCTGTAACGGACCAGCAGATAAATGATCACCAGTGCCAACAATATGTATCCGATGGGGAACAGGTTGAAGTTTTCGATGGCCTCATCATCTCCGATGATGCGGAAGCCCCAGTGGAAATATCCTGACAGGAATTCATAAATGATCATGCCGATCGTCAGGATCCCTGTGGGAACCACGATCTGCCAGGTAGTCCGGCGGCTGAGGTGCATCTGTTCCCGGATATAAAGGACATAAAGATACATATCAAAATACAGGAAGCTGTGATAGGATGCCCGAAGGATGTAGATCAGTGTGGGCGAATACTCATGCTGTCTGCTCAGCATGAAATGAAATCCCAGACTGGAGACCGCGGCCAGGATCAGGATAAAGATCAGAAGCCGAAAGATGGTGTAGGTACGGTTCTTGGTGATATAGGCAATGTGCATCAGAAGAAGAAACACCAAACAGGCCGCAACGACAAAAACGTCGCCGACCGGGGTGTAATTTCCGTAATAATAATATCCTGTTGCTCCACCTATCGCCATATCGATCCTCTATACCAACAGCCTGCTTGAGATCAAAGAAAATATACCCGAATGAAACGGTAACAAACATTACAATTTTACTATACCCGCAGGAAATATGCAATAAACAGTCATGCCACCCGGTGAAAATGAGTAAAAAAGACCCCGGCTGCACGAGCCGGGGCGAGAGTCGCATAAAACTTATTTCTTCTTTGCCTTCTTAGCGGGCTTGCTGTTAACCTTCTCCTTCAGAGCTGCGCCAGCCTTGAACTTCGGCTGCTTAGCTGCCTTGATCTTGATGGTCTCACCAGTCTGCGGATTGCGGCCTGTACGAGCTGCTCTTGTACCAACCTCGAATGTACCGAAGCCGATCAGCTGTACCTTTTCACCCTTCTGAAGCTCATCAGAAACAACATCAACAAATGCCTTTACAGCTGCCTCTGCGTCCTTCTTGGAAATTTCTGCTTCTGCAGCGATTGCTGCAACAAGTTCTGTCTTGTTCATAGTCTTCTGCTTCCTTTCGTATTAGGATTTGTTTTTTTACAGTGCCTATTATACACGGCTTTCATGGATATTTCAATCCTTTTCCGCAAGATATTGTGGGGTTTTTTGAAAAAAAACACTAAATTTTGCTGATTTTACGGCGTTTTTCAGAGATTGGGTTACATAATTCCCCGTATTTATTGGGTTCCCGGCACTGCTTCCCGCAACTTTTCCCAAAAATCAAGCATTCTGCGGTTCATTTTTATCTCGTGAACGCGAACAAAGGAGAATCCTGCCTGTGCTCCCAGGAGTGAAGTTGCAGCCGTTGCCTCGTCCCTCTCTCCCGTCGGAATATCAAGCAGATTTCCCAATACGGACTTCCGGGAGGTCCCCAGCAGCAAACCGCTGCCGGTTCCGCGAAACTGTTCCAGACAGCCGATGCATCGCAGGTTTTCTTCCTGTGTCTTGGCAAATCCCACTCCGGGATCCAGAAGGATCCTGTCCCTCGGCACGCCTGCCTCATCTGCGATCCGGAGCGACTCTTCCCATCCCTCCTTCACACGTGTTATCACATCGTTTCGGCCTGCCTCCGACACTCCGGACCTCTGATACTGCTCTTCCGTTCTCTCTGCCATATTTCGCGCCAGAAGGTCATTATGCATCAGGACTGCCGGCTTTCCATGCCGGGCCACGACCTCAGCCATGGTCTCCTTCTGGCCGGTGGCAAGTTCCGGATGCAGGGTCTCATACCGGAATCCCCAGATATCATTCGCCAGATCCGCTCCCGCTTCAAAGGCGGCATCCATCACCTCTGCTTTGTAGCTGTCCACGGAGACCGGGACGTCGAACCCGGACTTTATACATTCTATCATGGGAAGCAACCGTTCCATCTCCTCTTCCGCAGTGACCTCCTCTGCTCCCGGTCTCGTGCTTTCCGCCCCCAGGTCGATCACATCCGCACCGTCCCGCAGCATTTCCTCAACATGGTGAAGTGCTGCATCCCGATTCGTGAAAAGCCCTCCGTCGGAGAAGGAATCAGGCGTCAGATTCAGTATCCCCATGATATAGATCCTTGATCCGTCCATCCGAAAATCCCTGTTCGCGATACGCATTTGTCTCCTCCTTAAATAAATGAAATCTATAGACCAAATCACTCCCCCTATCATAATCGGATTTCCTAATTTTATCAATAAATGAATTGAACCAAACGCAATTATTTGATAGAATAAAGTTGTAATATTGTAACTTTTCGGGGGATCGTAACAAAGGAGTGAGGGTCTATGCTGACTATCTTAAAAACGACGTATCTTGAGTCGTCGCGAAAGTTCCATCGCATCATACTTGCCTTACTGGCCATATCCGTTGTCTTCTCTTATATCTTTGATCAGGGCACGGATCTGAAGACCATGATCTTCTATCTGGTACTTCTTGCAGGCTGCTTTGGCTTTGACCTTTTCTATAAGAGTTACAGCCAGCGTCCGGAATACTATTCAGGCATTTATGTATATAAGGTATTTGTTTACCTGGGCGCAATGATCGCCGGTTGCTTCATCGGTGAGCTTCCCGTGCCCGTTCTCTGCATGTTCGTCATTTACGGCATCCTGATGATATGCGAAAGCGTTCTTCTGAATGATGTATACGACATCATGCTGACCTATCGTGACTATTTCTTCCTGACCACCATGCTGGCTCTGGCCGTGGTCCTGCCCTACCGCGGGCTCTTCGATAAGGCCATCGCCATCCTTCTTCTGGTGGGAGGTGTCTTCCTCTTCATGGTCGTTCATCTGCTCCGCCAGATCACCATTCAGAGTATGATCTACATGGATCGTCAGTACACCAACATCTTCTTTAAGAACCTGGATGTTGAGGAAGAGAATTCCGGCCTCGTGGAGATGCAGAACCGTCTGGAAGAGGTAAATGAGACCATTAACTATCAGAGGATCCAGTTAAATGACGCGCTGTCCGACCTGAAGAAGCGCAGTGCCGAGACTCACGCTCTGATCGATATCACCTCCTACTTTACCTCCACCTTCGATCTCTCCCAGAGTATGGAGTTTATGATCAAGAAGCTGGTTGAACTGAAGGATGCAAATATCTGCTGCTTCCTGATCGACAAGGATATCTGCCTGAACGAGGAGATCATCTTCGAATCCTACACGGATAAGAACTACGGAAGGGAACGTCTGAAGAAGGAAACCCTCCAGATCTTCCAGGAGTTTAAAAAGAGCGGCTCCAGAGATCCTCTGGTGATCTGCGACAACTACGACCAGTACCTGCCCTATTTTGAGCGTCGCGGCTGCTGTATCACGGCACTTCCCGCTTATGAGCAGGATAACCTTTACGGCGTGATGATCATTGCCGGTGAGCGTTACGACTTCTTCTACGGCGGTTACGACTTCTACAAGACCACCATCGGAGATTTCACCACAGCCATGATCAAGGACCGCCTGTATCTGCAGACCGAGGATATGGCCAAGAAGGACGGCCTGACCAAGATCTACAACCGCATCTACTTCAATCAGGTTTATCCGGATATGCTGAATGAAGCAAAGGAAAAAGGTGGCACCATATCCGTTCTCATGCTGGATATCGACCACTTCAAGAATGTAAACGATACCTATGGTCACCTGGCCGGTGATGAAGCTATCCGCTCCGTAGCACGTTCCGATTGGGAGGTTGCAAAGAAGTACGGCGGTATGGCAGTACGTTTCGGTGGCGAGGAATTCCTCCTGATCCTGCAGGACACTCCGCTGGAGAAGGCAAAGGAGATCGCCGCAGAGCTTCACGAAAAGATCCGTACCACCACGATCTACTTTGAGGATTACGAGATCAACATCAACACCAGCCTTGGTGTTGCGAACTACCCCACCACCGTTCAGGATACAGAGCTCACTCTGGATCGGTCCGACAAGGCGATGTACTACGGCAAGACCCATGGCCGCGGCAGGGTCATTGTGGACGGCGTAGACAACGTAGATCCTTAAACCAACTAAACAATATGACTGAAGGACAGCCTCTGCGCCACATTTTCATGTGACTCGGAGGCTGTCCCTCTGTTAATCCCTATTCTTCCCGGTTCTTCCTTAAGGCTCTGCGCTGTTTGGATATTTCCTTCTTCCGGGCATAGTTCCGTGTATTCTCTTTTCCCAGATTCAGGTAAAGCTGCAGTCGATCACGAGACAGTCTCCCCTCTTCGATGGCGGCCTTCACCGCACAGCCGGGCTCCGTATCATGCCTGCAGTTACTGAACCTGCACCTGCTTTCCAGTTCCCGGATATCCGAGAAGGTATTATCTATCCCCTCTTCCACATTTGCCATACCGATCTCTCTCATTCCCGGCGTATCGATAACGGATACTCCGTTTTTCAGACAGATCATCTGCCTGACAGTTGTGGTGTGCCGTCCGGTGTCATCCGACTCTCTGATCTCACCGGTCTTCATGATCTCTTCACCTGCTATGGCATTGATGAGTGTCGATCCGGTTATAGCTGTAGTCCTCATTCAGGGAGGTTACTATGAAGCAGTCGTCCGCATTTGCCAGCATATACTGCATGACACCCGTCTTCGCCTGATCCGGCCGCTGCAGAAGGCTGGTCCTCTCACACACGGAAAGGATTACGGAATCTCCCATGGGATTATAGAGAAATGTCACATAGTCTCCCACCACCGGGAACACTTCATCCTCCTTCTCATAGAACCCGCCCTTCAGCTTTGCCGGGATCTCCGTTTCAAAGAAACGTATCATATAGCTGTTCTTCTGAACCGCCGAAATGCGTCCCAGCCGTTCTTTATGGAGCCACTGACAGGACAGCTTCAGCGGTTTATAATACGGAAACTGCTTCGTAAATTCCTGAACCCTGTCTTCGTCCTCACAGGCTTCAAACGCCTGTGACTCATAGAGGGTGCCGTGAACGTCCTCAAATGCCGAATTTAGCGGACAGGCCATAAAGGCATCAAAGTTTCCCAGGGTCGGATGTTTGATCCCGAAACGGTCACAGGTCACGAACCCATGCTTCGGGTAGTAGTCCGGTTCTCCGCAGATCACAATTCCGCTGTAACCGGCCTCCTTCGCCAGTGTCATGGTGGTTTTCAGCAATTTGGACGCGATCCCCATGTTAAAGCAGGTTGGTTCCACAGCCAGAGGTCCGAATGTAAGGACTTCATGTTCCTCGCCGTTCTCCACCACCTTTGCCGCGGAATAAAAGATCGCGCCTACGATACGTCCGTCCAGTTCCGCCACCCTGCTGAGCTCCGGCAGATATTCCGGCGCCTGTCGCAGCACGTGGACCAGGTAATGCTCGTTGCATCCCGGGCCATGGATATTCCAAAAGGCACGCATGACCATATGCTCTGTATTGTAATAATCTTCTTTTGTTTCTTTTCTGATTATGATCTGATTCATTGTCTGATTCTCCGTTCTTTTGTATGTATTATTATATCAATCCGGGAAGGCCTGCTTCCCATCAAGGGTAAAACCACAGCACGGAGATTCGATCCAGACGCGTATATCGAGTCAAACTCCCCTTTGGGGCGGGGCTTTGACGCTCGCGGCAATAAAAAAACGTGACGAAAGCGCCACGGTCAGAGATCAGATGGTATGGATCTGATTTATGCGAAAGAAACCGAGGTCTTCATGCTGTATTCAGTTACAATCTCCAATGTTGTCACACGCATCATTTGTACCTCGCTTTCCTTAAGATTATGCTTATGCACAGGTAAGATAGTATCAGAAACGTAAAGGGTTGTCAAGCCACCGCTTGACAAATAAGAAAAGAGCTCGGATGCAGGTAAACCTGCTCCGAGCTCTGACCTTATTGATTTATCGCTTTATTCTATTGATTACTCAACAATAGATACTACGGATCCGGAACCTACGGTTCTACCACCCTCACGGATAGCGAAACGAAGACCCTGCTCCATAGCTACCGGGTGAATCAGCTCGATAGACATCTCTACGTTATCACCAGGCATGCACATCTCAGTACCAGCCGGCAGGTTGCAAACACCTGTTACGTCTGTTGTACGGAAATAGAACTGCGGACGATAGTTGTTGAAGAACGGTGTATGACGACCACCCTCGTCCTTGGTCAGTACGTAAACCTGAGCAGTAAACTTCTTGTGGCAGGTTACAGTACCCGGCTTAGCCAGAACCTGTCCCTTTTCAACCTCATCACGGTTGATACCACGAAGCAGAGCACCGATGTTATCACCAGCCCGTGCCTCGTCAAGCAGCTTACGGAACATCTCGATACCGGTTACAACGGTATTCTTCTTCTCATCCTTGATACCAAGGATCTCAAGCGGATCATTCAGGTGAAGTGTACCACGCTCTACACGGCCGGTAGCAACTGTACCACGACCTGTGATGGTGAATACGTCCTCTACAGGCATCAGGAACGGCTTATCTGTATCACGCTCCGGAGTCGGGATGTACTCATCAACCGTCTTCATGAGCTCCATGATCTTGTCGCCCCACTCGCCATTGGGCTCTTCAAGTGCCTTCAGCGCGGAACCCTGGATGATCGGGCAGCCCTCGAAGCCATACTCCTCAAGAGCCTCTGTTACTTCCATCTCAACCAGCTCGATGAGTTCCGGATCATCAACCATATCACACTTGTTCAGGAATACGATGATGTAAGGAACGTTAACCTGACGGGCAAGAAGGATGTGCTCTCTTGTCTGAGCCATAACACCGTCAGTAGCAGCTACTACGAGGATAGCACCGTCCATCTGCGCGGCACCGGTGATCATGTTCTTTACGTAGTCAGCATGGCCCGGGCAGTCAACGTGAGCATAGTGACGAGCCTCTGTCTCATACTCAACGTGTGCGGTGGAGATTGTGATACCACGCTCTCTCTCTTCCGGAGCCTTATCGATGTTTGCGAAATCAACTGCTGCATTACCGGCTACACGCTCGGAAAGTACCTTTGTGATAGCAGCTGTCAGAGTTGTTTTACCATGGTCTACGTGACCGATGGTTCCGATGTTTACATGCGGTTTTGTTCTTTCGAATTTAGCCTTTGCCATTTCTAAAATTCCTCCTTAGAATTTCTCCCCTGTTTCATACCAAGGGTCGTTTTGCAACCTAACTGCAATTATAGTAAAGATTGCGTATTATTTCAAGTATTTCTTTATATACTTACAGTAGAAAATGTGCATTTTCCGGCGTGTTTCTTCCCTTGAAAAGGATTACTTACCCTTAGCAGAAAGCACTTTCTCCTGAACGGACTTCGGGCACTGCTCATAACGCTCGAAGAACATGGAGTAGTTACCACGTCCCTGTGTTCTGGAACGAAGGTCTGTAGAATAGCCGAACATCTCAGCAAGCGGTACATAAGCCTTTACAAGCTTACCGTTACCTACATCCTCCATACCCTCAACACGGCCACGGCGGGAGTTCAGGTCACCGATAACGTCACCCATGTAGTCAGCAGGCATGGTAACCTCAACCTTCATAATGGGCTCAAGAAGTACCGGTGCACCCTTCTGCATAGCATCCTTGAACGCCATGGAACCGGCGATATGGAATGCCATCTCGGAAGAGTCGACTTCATGGTAGGAACCATCATAAACATTTGCGGATACACCAAGCACCGGATAACCACCCAGAACACCGGCCTGAGTAGCCTCCTCGATGCCTTCGCTGATTGCCGGGATGTATTCCTTCGGAATGCTTCCGCCGACAACGGTAGACTCAAACTTGTAAGTCTCCTCAGCGTTCGGATCCATGGGCTCGAATTTAACCTTACAATGTCCGTACTGTCCACGACCACCGGACTGCTTTACATACTTGGAGTCTACGTCTACGGCCTTTGTAAATGTCTCCTTGTAGGAAACCTGAGGAGCACCTACATTTGCCTCAACCTTGAACTCACGAAGCAGACGGTCTACGATGATCTCCAGATGGAGCTCACCCATACCTGCAATGATGGTCTGGCCTGTCTCTGTATTTGTATGAGTCTTGAAGGTCGGATCCTCTTCTGCCAGCTTCTGCAGTGCATCAACCAGCTTGTCCTGTCCGTCCTTGGTCTTGGGCTCGATAGCGAGCTCGATAACCGGATCAGGGAACTCCATGGACTCCAGAATAACCGGATGCTGATCATCACAGATGGTATCACCTGTTGTTGTATTCTTAAGACCTACAACAGCAGCGATATCGCCACAGTAAACTGTCGGGATCTCCTGTCTCTTGTTTGCATGCATCTGAAGGATACGTCCGACACGCTCCTTGTGGCTCTTCGTAGCATTCAGCACGTAAGAACCGGAATTCAGCTTACCGGAGTATACACGGATAAATGCAAGCTTACCAACGAACGGGTCCGTAGCGATCTTGAATGCAAGAGCGGAGAACGGCTCATCGTCAGCAGACTTCTTCGTGATCTCATTTCCCTGCATATCCGTACCCTTGATATCCGGGATATCGGTCGGTGCAGGCATGAACTCAACTACAGCATCCAGAAGCTTCTGGATACCCTTGTTCTGATGTGCGGAACCGCAGAGAACCGGAACGACACGCTCCTTCTCTCCTGCCGGTGTATCGATCGGAGCACAGGTAGCTGCACGAAGCGCTGCCTTCAGCTGCGGAATAGACGGCTCTTCACCATCCAGATACATCATCATCAGTTCCTCATCATAATCACAGCATGCCTCTACGAGGGCTGTGTGATACTTCTCTGCAGTCTCCTGCATATCCTCCGGAATATCGGTGATGGAAATGTCCTCACCCTTGGAATCATTGTAGATATAGGCCTTCATTTCAAAAAGGTCTACGATTCCCTGGAAATAATCTTCCTTTCCGATCGGAATGTTTACCACAACCGGCTTCTTGCCGAGTCGTGACTCAATCTCATCTACGGTGTTATAGAAGTTTGCACCAAGGATGTCCATCTTGTTAACGAATGCCATTCTCGGTACGTGATAGGTGTCAGCCTGACGCCAAACGTTCTCAGACTGGGGCTCAACGCCGCCCTTTGCGTCGAAGACTCCGACAGCACCGTCAAGAACACGAAGACTACGCTCAACCTCTACAGTGAAGTCAACGTGGCCCGGGGTATCAATGATATTGATCCTGTGCTCAAGCGCTCCGGCCTTCGGCTTAGCCTGCTCCTGTACTGTCCAGTGGCAGGTGGTAGCAGCGGATGTAATGGTGATACCACGCTCCTGCTCCTGTTCCATCCAGTCCATGGTCGCAGTACCTTCGTAGGTCTCACCGATCTTGTAATTAACACCGGTATAATAAAGAATTCTTTCCGTCAGTGTGGTCTTACCGGCATCGATGTGAGCCATGATACCGATATTCCTTGTACGCTCTAACGGATATTCTCTTCCAGTTGCAGCCAAGGCTTTTTCCTCCTTATCTTGGTAAATGAGTCTAAACTAGAATCTGTAATGTGCAAATGCCTTATTTGCCTCTGCCATACGATGCATCTCATCTCTTCTCTTAACAGATGCGCCGGTATTGTTAGAAGCATCGATCAGCTCTGCAGCAAGACGCTCTTCCATGGTCTTCTCAGTTCTCTTACGTGAGAAATCTGTGATCCAACGAAGACCGAGTGCCTGTCTGCGGTCCGGACGTACATCGATCGGTACCTGATATGTAGCACCACCGATACGACGAGCCTTAACTTCGAGCTGCGGCATAACATTACCCATAGCCGCCTCAAAAACCTCGATCGGGTCCTTGCCGGTCTGCTCTTTGATACGGTCAAATGCGCCGTATACGATCTTCTGAGCTACACCCTTCTTACCATCCAGCATGATGCAGTTGATAAGGCGTGTAACAACCTTGTTATTGTAAATCGGGTCCGCAAGTACGTCCCGCTTTACGATATTACCTCTACGTGGCACGGTTCTTCCCTCCTTAATAATCATTAATTCTTCGGTACTCACATAGTCCGCCTGCTTTCTGCAGGTTCCATGTGTACGTGCTGTATGATATGAAAATCATGCCATAACCAGCACTACTTCTTAGAAAGACTTGTGTAGATATGGATTACTTCGCATCCTTCGGACGCTTAGCACCATACTTGGAACGTGCCTGACGTCTCTTTGCAACTCCTGCGGTATCAAGAGTACCACGGATAATGTGGTATCTGGTACCGGGAAGGTCACGTACTCTGCCTCCGCGGATCAGAACAACGGAGTGCTCCTGCAGATTGTGTCCCTCGCCCGGAATGTAGCTTGTTACCTCGATTCCGTTGGACAGACGTACTCTCGCGATCTTACGAAGAGCTGAGTTCGGCTTCTTCGGAGTTGTAGTCTTAACAGCTGTGCAAACACCTCTCTTCTGAGGAGCGCTCTGTGTCATCGGCTTCTTCTTCAGAGAGTTGAAGCTCTTCTGCAGTGCAGGAGCTGTAGACTTCTTCTCAGCAGTCTCTCTTCCCTTTCTTACTAACTGGTTAAATGTAGGCATGATTTCACCTCCTTTTTGAAAATATTTATGCGGCCGGGCCAGCCCCGATAAAAATCCGCACAGAAATAGGGCATGCCGAAGCATGCCCTACCATTATATACATATGAATATACGATGTCAAGCAGTTTTCTGCCGTTTTCTTCTACGTTTTTCTCCCGATTTTGTCTCCGGCAGTGCTTTCCACTCCTAAGATTTTCGACTCCGGAAAGAGATATTACTCCTCAAAGCCTTCAGTTCCTTCGGATACGCCTGCTTCCTCGTCTACGAACTCTGCATTGTCTGCAGAAACCGTCTCGTCATCAACACCATATTCTGTACTGTCATCGTAGTACTCTTCATCCTCGAACCCGTCGATCTGATCCAGATACTCGGAATCCAGCTTCACGGAACGATACCGCTTCATACCGGTTCCGGCAGGGATCAGCTTACCGATCAGAACGTTCTCCTTCAGACCGATCAGGTCGTCTACCTTACCCTTGATGGCTGCATCTGTCAGGACTCTTGTGGTCTCCTGGAAGGATGCTGCCGACAGGAAGCTGTTGGTAGCAAGAGATGCCTTGGTGATACCAAGCAGGATCTGGGTTGCGGTTGCGGGAGTCTGTCCTTCCTCGGTCAGGATCTCATTTACCTCTTCCACATCCAGAACGTCTACGTATGTACCCGGCAGATAATCGGAATCTCCGGACTCCTCGATCTTTGCCTTCTTCAGCATCTGACGTACGATGATCTCGATATGCTTATCGTTGATCTCAACACCCTGCAGACGGTATACACGCTGAACCTCGCGGATCATATAGTTCTGAACCGCCTCAACGCCCTTGATCTTCAGGATATCATGCGGATTTACAGAACCCTCTGTCAGCTCGTCGCCGGCCTCGATCACCTGTCCTTCGGTCACCTTGATACGGGAACCGTACGGGATACCGTAGCTCTTCGTCTCGCCGTCTTCACCGTTTACCACAACTTCGCGGATCTTCTTTGCGGAATCCTTGGCATCGATGATAGTGATCTTGCCCGGGATCTCGGAAATGATCGCAAGTCCCTTCGGCTTACGCGCCTCGAACAACTCCTCGACACGGGGAAGACCCTGTGTGATATCGCCGCCGGCCACACCACCGGTATGGAAGGTTCTCATGGTCAGCTGTGTACCGGGCTCACCGATGGACTGTGCAGCGATGATACCGACAGCCTCGCCGACCTGTACAGCCTGTCCGGTTGCCATGTTCGCGCCGTAGCACTTTGCACAGACACCCAGGTGGCACTTGCAGGTCAGGATGGAACGGATCTTCAGTCTTGCATCCTTGCGGGCAAGTCCTGTTTCGGGATCCGTGAAGGACTGACCATTCTCATCCACACCATAGTTCATGATATTCTCGGCACGCTTCGGTGTGATCATATGATTCTTCTTAACGAGCATATTTCCGTCTTTGTCGAAGACGCTGACAGCCGCATAACGGCCTGTGATACGCTCCCGGAAGTCCTCAATGATCTCATCTCCCTCGCGGAAGGTGTATACATAGATACCCGGCTTCTCATCCATATCTTCGCAGCAGTCTGTCTCACGGATGATCAGATCCTGTGAAACGTCTACCAGACGACGTGTCAGGTAACCGGAGTCTGCGGTACGGAGCGCGGTATCGGAAAGACCCTTACGTGCACCGTGCGCGGAAATGAAGTACTCCAGCACATCCAGACCCTCACGGAAGTTGGACTTGATCGGAAGTTCGATGGTCTTACCTGTCGTATCCGCCATAAGTCCGCGCATACCGGTCAGCTGCTTGATCTGCTGATCGGAACCACGGGCTCCGGAATCAGCCATCATGTAAATGTTGTTGTAACGGTCCAGACCGTCAAGAAGTGCATTTGTCAGGTCTGTATCGGCCTTCTCCCAAACCTTGATGACGGATCTGTAACGCTCCTCATCGGTCAGGAAGCCCATATTGAAGTACTCTGTGATGTCATCCACAACCTTCTGTGCATTCTCCAGGATCTCCTGCTTATTTGCAGGAACCGTCATGTCGGCAACGGAAACCGTGATACCACTGAGCGTGGAATACTTATATCCGATGGCCTTGACATTATCCAGAACCTCAGCGGTCTTGGTCGCACCATGGATGTTGATGCACTTGTCGAGGATCTTCTTCAGCCACTTCTTTCCTACATGGAAGTTAACCTCCGGCTCAAGAACCGTCTTCTCATCGGAACGGTCCACAAAGCCAAGATCCTGCGGGATTACCTCGTTGAAGAGCAGCTTACCAAGTGTAGTTGCCACCATACCGGTCACTGTTGTTCCACCGGAGGTGGTTGCGGTACGCTCAACATAGATCTTCTGCTGAAGAGTGATCTCCTGGTTCTCGTATGCAAGGATCGCACGATTGAGGCTCTTGTACTTACGGCCGATCATGTCATGTACGGTACTTACGATATTCTTGTAGAATGTGACCTTGCTCTTCTTCGACTGCTTCTTGATGACACGAACGCGGATCTTGTCCGTCAGCTTAACAGCTCCGGCCTCGGCGTCACGGATGATCGCCTCCACATTTTCATGCTCATCATCAAGGTCGTAGAACTTAACGATCTCTTCCTCTTCAAACGGTACCTCACGATACCGGTCATTGGTCAGATAATAGATCCCCAGAACCATATCCTGCGAAGGAACGGATACAACACCACCGTCCGAAGGCTTCAGCAGGTTGTTCGGGGACAGCAGCAGGAACCGGCACTCTGCCTGTGCCTCTACGGAAAGCGGAAGGTGAACCGCCATCTGGTCTCCGTCGAAGTCGGCATTGAACGCGGTACATACCAGCGGGTGAAGCTTGATGGCCTTACCTTCTACAAGGATGGGCTCAAATGCCTGAATACCCAGACGGTGAAGGGTAGGTGCACGGTTCAGCATAACCGGATGCTCCTTGATCACGTCCTCGAGGATATCCCATACCTGGGGATCCAGACGCTCTACCTTCTTCTTTGCTGCCTTGATGTTATTTGCGATTCCGCGGGCTGTCAGTTCCTTCATAACGAAGGGCTTGAAAAGCTCGATGGCCATCTCCTTCGGAAGACCGCACTGATAGATCTTCAGCTCCGGTCCTACGACGATAACCGAACGTCCGGAATAGTCAACACGCTTACCCAGCAGGTTCTGACGGAAACGTCCCTGCTTACCCTTCAGCATATCGGACAGGGACTTCAGTGCACGGTTACCGGGGCCGGTAACTGCACGTCCGTGACGGCCGTTGTCGATCAGGGCATCCACTGCCTCCTGCAGCATACGCTTCTCGTTGCGAACGATGATGTCCGGTGCGGAGAGCTCCTGCAGACGGCGCAGACGGTTATTTCTGTTAATGATCCGGCGATACAGGTCATTCAGGTCGGAGGTTGCGAAACGTCCGCCGTCCAGCTGTACCATCGGACGAAGATCCGGAGGAATTACGGGGATGACATTCATTACCATCCACTCCGGCTTATTGTTGGAATTACGGAAGGCCTCAACGACCTCCAGCTTCTTGATGATCTTGGCCTTCTTCTGACCGGTTGCAGCATCCAGTTCTTCCTTCAGAGTCTCTGCTTCCTCATCAAGATCGATGTTACGAAGCAGCTCCTGGATAGCCTCGGCACCCATGCCTACTCGGAATACGTCACCGTACTCCTCCAGCTTCTGACGATACTCGGTCTCGGTCAGTACATCCTTCAGATGAAGGTCTGTCTCACCCGGATCAAGCACGATATATGCTGCAAAGTAGAGAACCCGCTCCAGGATCCGCGGAGATACGTCCAGCAGAAGTCCCATACGGCTCGGGATTCCCTTGAAATACCAGATGTGGGATACCGGAGCAGCAAGCTCGATATGACCCATACGCTCTCTACGAACGCTCGCCTTGGTTACCTCTACGCCGCATCGGTCGCAGACGATACCCTTAAAGCGGATCTTCTTGTACTTACCGCAGTGGCACTCCCAGTCCTTGGTGGGACCGAAGATCTTCTCGCAGTACAGACCCTCGCGCTCCGGCTTCAGGGTTCTGTAGTTGATGGTCTCCGGCTTCTTAACCTCGCCGTAGGACCACTCTCTGATCTTATCGGGAGAAGCAAGTCCGATTCGGATCGCGTCAAAATTGATCGGCTGTTCCTGCTCTGCATTTGAAAAGTTTGGCATCTTATCTTCTCCTCTCAATTATTCATCATAGTCGGCATCATCATAGGATTCGTCCTCATCATAGAACTCTCCCTGCTGATCCTCGAGTTCCGTGAGCTCACCCTGCTCGTCCACGCCGCTGAAGCCGTGCTCCTCCAGGTCACCGGTGTACTTCCGGTCACCCTCAAGTGCACTGCGGAGATCGCGGTCATAATCCACGGACTCACCCAGGTCAACCTCATTTCCGTCCTCATCCTGTACGCGAACGTCCAGACCCAGGGACTGGAACTCCTTAAGAAGCACCTTGAAGGACTCCGGAATACCGGGCTCGGGGATGTTCTCACCCTTGATGATCGCTTCATAGGTCTTCACACGGCCGGATACATCATCCGACTTCACGGTCAGGATCTCCTGCAGCGTGTAGGATGCGCCATACGCCTCCAGAGCCCAAACCTCCATCTCTCCGAAACGCTGACCGCCGAACTGAGCTTTACCACCCAGCGGCTGCTGTGTAACGAGGGAGTACGGACCTGTGGAACGTGCGTGGATCTTGTCGTCTACCAGGTGGTGCAGCTTCAGGTAATGCATGAAGCCGATGGATACCTTGGACGGGAACTCCATACCGGTACGTCCGTCACGGAGCTGTACCTTTCCGGAGCTGTCAATGGGCACGCCCTTCCACTCTTCTCTGTGATCCCGGTTCTCATAGAGATACTCGAGTACCTGCGGATCCAGTTCATCTTTATACTTAGCTTCGAACTCATCCCACTCGGTGTTGACATAGTCATTTGCCAGCTCCAGAGTAGCGGTGATGTCCTTCTCATTTGCTCCGTCGAAGATCGGAGTGGAGATCTTGAAGCCGAGAGCCTGTGCAGCCAGACCCAGATGCAGCTCCAGCACCTGTCCGATATTCATACGGGACGGAACGCCCAGAGGGTTCAGCACGATATCCAGCGGACGTCCGTTCGGAAGGAACGGCATATCCTCAACCGGAAGGATACGTGAAACGACACCCTTATTACCATGGCGACCTGCCATCTTATCACCGACGGAGATCTTACGCTTCTGAGCGATGTAAACGCGAACGGACATATTTACTCCCGGAGGAAGCTCGTCGCCGTTCTCACGTGTAAATACCTTGGTATCCATGACAACACCGTACGCACCGTGGGGAACACGGAGGGATGTGTCACGAACCTCTCTTGCCTTCTCACCGAAGATGGCACGCAGCAGTCTCTCCTCGGCGGTCAGCTCGGTCTCTCCCTTCGGAGTAACCTTACCTACCAGGATATCACCGGCACGAACCTCGGCACCGATACGGATGATACCGTTCTCATCCAGATCCTTCAGCGCATCCGCACCAAGACCTGCCAGATCTCTTGTGATCTCCTCAGGTCCCAGCTTGGTATCTCTGGACTCTGCCTCATACTCTTCGATATGAACGGATGTATATACGTCTTCCTTTACGAGACGCTCGGAAAGGAGGACCGCATCCTCGTAGTTATAGCCTTCCCAGGTCATGAAGCCGATCAGCGGGTTTTTACCCAGTGCCAGCTCACCGCCACAGGTGGAAGCACCGTCCGCGATCACCTCGCCTGCCCGAACACGGTCGCCGCGCTTTACGATCGGACGCTGGTTCATGCAGTTACCCTGGTTGCTTCTTGCGAACTTGATCACATGGTATTCATCCAGCTCACCGTCATCCGTACGAACCTGGATCAGTTCGCTGGAGGAAAGCTCTACCACACCGTCTCTCTCACAGAGGATACATACGCCGGAATCCTCTGCAGTCTTGGACTCCATGCCGGTACCTACTACCGGGGAATCCGTCTTCAGAAGCGGCACGGCCTGACGCTGCATGTTGGAACCCATCAGCGCACGGGTGGTATCGTCGTTCTGCAGGAACGGAACCATGGAGGTAGCCACCGAGAATACCATTCGCGGAGACACGTCCATCAGATCCACATTTGCCTTCGGGAACTCGGAAGTAATATCTCTGTAACGTCCTGCAACGTTGTTTCTCTCAAAATGCCCCGCCTCATCCAGCGGCTCGGAAGCCTGGGCTACGATGTAGTTATCCTCCTCATCGGCAGTCATGTAAACTACCTCATCGGTAACCACCGGATTCTCCGGATCGGACTTGTCCACCTTACGGTAGGGAGCCTCAACGAATCCGTATTCATTGATCCTTGCATAGGTTGCAAGGGAGTTGATCAGACCGATGTTCGGACCTTCCGGGGTCTCAATGGGACACATACGACCGTAATGGGTGTAGTGTACGTCTCGAACCTCCAGACCTGCACGGTCACGGGACAGACCGCCGGGACCGAGGGCAGACAGACGACGCTTGTGTGTCAGCTCGGACAGCGGGTTGTTCTGATCCATGAACTGGGACAGCTGGGAGGAACCGAAGAATTCCTTCACTGCAGAGGTCACCGGCTTGATATTTACCAGAGACTGCGGTGTGATGGTCTCGATATCCTGTGTCTGCATACGCTCACGTACCACTCTCTCCAGACGGGACAGACCGATACGATACTGATTCTGCAGCAGCTCACCGACGGAACGGATCCGGCGGTTACCCAGGTGATCGATATCATCGGAATTACCGATGCCGTACTCCAGGTGCATATTGTAGTTAACGGATGCGAAAATGTCATCCTCCGTGATATGCTTCGGGATCAGCTCTGCCACGCTGGACTTGATGGCTTCCTTCAGCTCATCCGCATCCTCGTACTTCTCAAGCAGCTCGGCAAGAACCGGATAGTATACTTCTTCGGTGATACCCAGCTCCTCCGGCTTAACGCCCGGAAGACGGTCCTTGATCCAGGAATCGATTTCTACCATCATATTGGAAAGGATCTTTACATTTCTCTCTTCCGTCTGAACCACGACATACGGAACAGCGGCATCCTGGATCCGCTTTCCGGCATGACGGGAAAGGATCTCGCCCTGTGCATACATAACCTCACCGGTCACGGGATCGATAACATCCTCTGCCAGGATGAAGCCGCGTACACGGTTGCGGAATGCAAGCTTCTTATTAAACTTGTAACGGCCGACCTTTGCAAGATCATAACGTCTTGCATCAAAGAACATGCCGTGAACCAGGCTCTCCGCACTCTCAACTGCAAGAGGCTCGCCCGGTCTCATTTTCTTATACAGTTCCAGAAGACCTTCCTCATAGGAACGGGAAGGATCCTTCTCGAAGCTGGTTATCAGCTTCGGCTCATCGCCGAACTTCTCGATGATCTCCTCGTTGGAACCAAGTCCCAGAGAGCGAAGGAATACCGTGATCGGAACCTTTCTATTGCGGTCAACCCGCACCCAGAACACGTCATTTGCATCTGTCTCATACTCCAGCCATGCACCACGGTTCGGGATCACGGTACAGGAGTACAGCGGACGGCCGGTCTTATCATGCTCCATGGCATAGTAGATACCGGGAGAACGAACCAACTGGCTTACAATGACACGCTCCGCTCCGTTGATCACGAAGGTACCGGTCTGGGTCATCAGCGGAAGGTCTCCCATGAAGATCTCATGCTGATTGATCTCGCCGGTCTCGTTGTTGCGGAGACGTACATTTACTTTGAGGGGCGCTGCATAGGTGGCATCACGCTCCTTACACTCCTCGATCGTGTACTTGATATCATCCTCGCAAAGCTGGTGGGATACGAATTCCAGACTCAGCTTGCCGGAGAAATCCACGATCGGAGAAATGTCACGAAAGGCTTCTGTCAGGCCTTCTGTCAGAAACCACTTGTAGGAGTTTACCTGAACACCGATCAGGTTCGGCATATCCAGGACCTCTCGTTTGTTGGAGTAACTCATTCGTGTGCATTTTCCGGATTTGATCGGACGCATTCTGAATTTTTTCATTGACGTGTTTCACTCCTTGTTTATATTTGTCATGGAGCCGGCCCCGGCGCAGAATAAGAAGGGCAGAACGCCGATTTTTGCGCACAAAAACCGTAAGGCTAATGGTAGAAAGCATAGAAAGCCACTTTAGCCTATAATGACAATTTATAATGATACCAAAATATCCATGGAATTGCAATACATTTTTTTATTTCTTAATTTCCCCGCTGCTGTTCAGCGTTTACGGACAGAAATGACTGCTTTTTATCAGACAAAAAGAGATGCACCCGATATTTCGGGTACACCTCTTTTTGTATTATGAATTGAAGCTTATTACTTAAGAGTAACCTTAGCGCCCTCAGCCTCGAGCTTAGCCTTGAGATCCTCAGCCTCTTCCTTGGAGATACCTTCCTTCAGTACCTTCGGTGTGGACTCTACAGCTTCCTTAGCTTCCTTCAGACCAAGACCTGTGATATCACGAACAACCTTGATAACCTTGATCTTGTTAGCGCCTGCCTCAGTCAGCTCAACGTCGAACTCTGTCTTCTCCTCAGCTGCTGCTGCACCTGCACCCGGAGCCGCTGCCATAACAACGCCTGCTGCTGCGGATACACCATACTTCTCTTCGATAGCCTTTACAAGTTCATTCAGCTCCAGTACGGAGAGCTTATCAATTTCTGCTACAAACTCTTCAATAGTCATTTTTTTATCCTCCATTTAGATTTTGAATTGATTTCGTGCCTCAGCACATTTTCCTGTCTGCGTGTTTTCACGCCGCGTAACTGCTTACGCCTCTGCCTGCTTCTCTGCTACCTGATTGAGTACCCGAGCCAGGTTTGCGATCGGGGACTGCAGGGAGCCAAGCAGTCTGGAAAGAAGAACTTCCCGTGACGGGATAGTTGCGATTGTCTGGATACCTTCCTGATCGTAGTAGGTTCCCTCTACGATACCGGACTTCAGCTCCAGCTTCTTGGCAGTCTTTGCGAACTCTGCCATAACACGTGCCGGTGCAGTTGCATCTTCCTTGGAAATGGCAACAGCGGTCGGGCCGTCGAGATCCTTCTCCAGCTCGCTCCACTCTGTGCCGTCGATCGCAAGCTTCACCATGGTGTTCTTGTAAACCTTGTAGATCAGGTTTTCCTTCCGGGCGTTGCGACGAAGTTCTGTATCCTGTGCAACGGTCAGTCCACGGTAATCAACCAGAACTACACTCTTCGCACCGTCAAGAGCTTCCTTGATCTCTGCAACGATCGGCTGCTTCTCTTCAATCTTTGCCACTGAAACGTACCTCCTTATTAGATTAATGGCCGCACGTCTTATAAAAAGAAAAAACTCCAATTCCGCGCACGCAGAACAGGAGTAACATTCGTAGTCACGAACACTTCCTCGGCAGGTAGGGATCCGTTACGCCCGAAGGCACCTGCTGTCTACGGCAGCTCATCGGGTGATAGATTACCACAGAAGAGAATTCCCTGTCAAGTACTAATTTACAGGAGCAGGGACGATTCCCATCCGGTGACTCAGCACCCGGGAACCGTCCCCACTTAACTTATACAGCCTGACTACGGATTAATCTGACAATTATTTTCACCTTGTCAGGCTGTCTGAATTCTGTTATAATCGTGGAGTTTTCATACAATAGTACAGATCACCCGGTTCAAAATGCAAATGGCATTCTGTGCCCCATAGGCGGTATCCCGCCTATATTCGATCACAGCAAGGAGTTATCCCTATGTTCACAAGCTATCTGTTAACCTTTTTAATATCCATGGTTCCCCTTGTTGAGCTTCGTGGGGCGATCCCCATCGGCACTATGGTGCTGGATCCTCCGCTTCCGTTGCTTAACGCCTACATCGTAAGTATCATCGGAAATATGCTTCCGGTCCCCATCATCTACCTCTTTGCAAGAAAGGTTCTGGAATGGGGAAAGGATAAACGCTTTATCGGAAAGTTCTTCACCTTCTGTATCGAGAAGGGACATCATGGCGGTGAGAAGCTGAAGGCCAAGGCAGGCCGAGGCCTCTACTGGGCTCTTCTCCTCTTCGTAGGAATCCCCATCCCCGGAACCGGAGCCTGGACCGGCATGCTGGCAGCTTCCTTCCTGGAAATGGATTTCAAGAAGAGCACGGCAGCCGTTATGGGGGGCGTCCTCCTGGCGGGCGTGATCATCGGGCTTCTCAGCCTGGGCGGGATCAATCTTCTGAATAAATAATACAGTTAATGCAAATGAGCAGCGGAACAACCCGCTGCTCATTTTTTCTAATGATTTCTCTTAAAACGATGAGATGAATCTGTCATTCATTGTTACGCCTGAGATGCTGCTGCTTTCTTTAATACGATGAAAGCTACGATTCCTGCAACGAGCATGTAAAGCGCACTGCAGATCGTCAGATAGTATCCGATTCCTGTTCCGAATGCGGCGCCCAGCTGATTGGCGAAGAATGAGAGAAACATTCCTCCGGATGCCAGGATGGCGAAGATCAGCGCCAGGATACCCTTGCCCATAAAGGTGAACACTGTTGCGATCACTCCGAAGATCATCCAGACGATCACTGCGCCTCCGAACAGACTTACCTTGCCGTCCTTAACTAAGTCCGAGGCATCCACAAAGGGAAGCACACTTCCCAGGAGCATCAGCAATACGCCAAACCCCATCATCCCTGTCATTGATTTCTTGTTCATAATCTTTCCCCTTTTCAAAAATATAACAGATGAGTTCTGTCTGGGAAGATTATACACTTTTTTCTATTGAATTCCTATCAGCAAGAATACACAAACCCATTCATGCATTATGATCAATCCAACGGATTTCCCATTCTATACTGCAGATCGTGCACGATTAACGCTCCATCCTCCATACTTCGGAGCTGTAGGGGGCAAGTTCGGAGCCGCCTCCGAAATCATGGATCGATCCGGTAAGGAGTTCCTCTGCCTGGCCGCAGCCTGCATCGAAGTGAGCCGTGAAGGGTTCGCTGTCTGCATTGATCGCTATCAGGACTCTCTCATCCTCCGTCTTCCGTTCAAAGATGCATTGCTTATTTGTCAACAGCACTGAACGGAAGGTTCCATAGTTCAGTGCCTTGCTGTTCTTTTTGATCTCCGTCAGCTTTGCGATGTGGTCCGTCAGTTCATTCCATTCCGGCTTCTCGAAGCATGCGCGAAGGGCAGGATCACCCTCCTGCTTTGTAGCCTTTGCGCCCCACTCGCTTCCGTAGTATATCTGCGGGAAGCCGGGCATTCCGAAAGCCAGTGTATAGATCAGCGGCAAATGTGCCGGATTCTCCAGGATGCTTGCCACGCGGGTCACATCATGGTTGTCCACAAAGGACATGAGATGCATTCCCCGATACCGGCACCACTGCTCCGGTCCGAACTGCTGCTGCAGTGAATGAATGATCTCAAACATATTCATGGAATTGAAGCTGCTGTAAAGTCCCTTATAGCATGCATAGTTGGTGCAGCTGTCCAGCATGTCCGGGTTTACGAACTGTGCGTAATCACCATGAAGCAGTTCACCCAGAAGCAGGAATTCCGGTTTGATCTCCCGGGCCAGTCCGTGCAGACGGCGCAGAAAATCACGATCCAGACAGTAGGCCACATCCAGACGGAGGCCGTCGATATCGAATTCATTTACCCAGCCCCGGACCGCACTGAAGATGTGCTCCACCACGTCATTGTTCCGCAGGTTCAGCTTCACCAGGTCGTAGTTGCCTTCCCAGCCTTCATACCAGAAGCCGTCATTGTAGTTGGAATTGCCATCAAAGGAAATGTGAAACCAGTCCTTATAGGGGGAGTCCCATTTTTTCTCCAGCACATCCCGGAAGGCCCAGAAGCCGCGGCCTACATGGTTGAACACCCCGTCCAGTACCACGCGGATGCCAGCCTCATGAAGCGCATCCACCACCTTCTTAAAGTCCTCGTTGGAGCCCAGGCGGTTGTCGATCACCGTATAGTCCTGGGTATTATATCCATGGGTATCCGAACGGAATACCGGTGAGAAATAAACGGCATTGATCCCCAGCTTCGTAAGGTGAGGGATCCAGTCCAGAACCTTCAGGATCCGATGAGTCTCCAGGCCGTCATTTTCATAGGGCGCCCCGCAGAAGCCCAGGGGATAGATCTGATAAAAAACACTCTCTTCATACCACATGTTGCATGTTCCTCCTTTATCTGTCATTCCCGGGCGAAGAACAGGAATCCTTCCGTCAGGATCCTTCGTCACTGTCGCAAATCATGATAACATTTATCGCATCCAGACATTCAGATCCACATTTCCGGAGATACCCGGAACCGATCCGTCCGATGCATACTGCCAGCCCTCCACATGGTAGGGGAACTGGGGCGTATCATATGCTGCCAGCCAGAACTCGTATTTGCCCAGCTTCGAGAGATCCAGCGCCGAGCAGAACCAGTAGGTGTTGGCGTAGATCATCGGTGTATAGCCTGCGGCCTCAATGGTCTCGCAGAATCCCCGGATCGCCTCTGAACGGTCTTCAATGGAAATACTGCCTGTCCGGACGCCTTCTGCATCGATATTCTCCGTATCGATGATAATGGGCTGCTTCAGCTGGTATGGCTTCACCAGAGAAAGCACATAGTCTGCCTCTTCCACACCCTCTTCATAGTTCATGGCCTCGGTAAAGAAATAGGTTCCCACCTCCAGGCCCGCATCCAGGGCACCCTTCATGTTCTGGTCGAAGTACGCGTCCTTCTTGATGTTCCCTTCTTCTCCGTATCCCCGGAAGCCGGCACGCACGATGGCGATCTCCACTCCGCTGGCCTTTACAGCCGTCCAGTCGATGTTCTCCTGATATTCGGAGACATCCACTGCCACCCGTCCGGCCTTCTTGCCATCCGGGTAGTAATTCATGTAGCTTGTACCTTCTTTGGTATAGAAATCATTTTCAAAATCCAGATCGTCCCGTTCCACACCTTCCACGATCTTGAACATCTGACAGTCCGGATATATCCCGAAGAGGATATAGGCCTTATTCAGGTATGTCACAAAATTCTCCTCGATCATCGCGTGAAGATTGTCCGGAGCATCAAAGTCGATGGACTGGTCCAGCGTGGCGACATCCACCGGCTCTCCGTAGATCCGGTTCTTCCTTATCACGATCACAAGCAGTACGATCAGAACCACAACTGCGATCGCCAGCAGCACCGTGACCATTGTAAGGCGTTTCAGCTTTCGCCGGTCTGTGGAAGCCGACCCTTTCCCGGCTTCTCGGGAGTTCTCCTTTTTCCCTGTGCTCTCTTCATTCTGATCCTTTTTATTCTTGTCTGATTCTTCCACGGTGTCCTTCTTTGCTTCCTGCACCGTTTTCTTTTCCTTTTCTATCTTCATGAAATATCCTTGTATATCCGTAAATCAATCAATTCACAAACTGTGTGTCTTCGCGGGCACCCATGACTATTTTACCATAGACTGTCAAGAAACCGGACGCGGAAAGCGTCATATCCTCCGAAAGCTGACACCCGTCTCTTCCCGGAAAATATGACGCCTTTACGCTTATTTGTTCCGGATCACAGGAAATCCCACATCCGAAACACCACATTTTTTACTTCAGATATCCCTTTGCGTTGAAGGAATACTTCTTTCCGTCGATGGTCAGAGTGCAGCTCTTTGCATACCACTTACCATCACCGAACCACCAGCCGGTCTTATCCTTCTTCCAGCTCGCCTTCCGCTTATAGGTCCACCTGCCGTCGCTGTCCAGCCAGTAGCCCTTACAATACTCATTCGCTGCCATGGATCCGTCGGCCTTCAGGAAATACCAGTTCTTTCCGTCCTGGAGCCATCCGGTCATCATCTGGCCAAGCGTCTTGGAATCCTTGCTCATGAAGTACCACTTCTTGCCGTCCCGAACCCAACCGGTCATCATCTGTCCCCGTGTCTTGGAATCCTTACTCATGAAGTACCACTTCTTGCCGTCCTGGAGCCATCCGGTCTTCAGTTCACCCTGAGTCTTCTGATCCTTGCTGCCGAAATAGTATTTATTCTTATATTTTCCCCAGCCAATGATCATGGCGCCGTCATCACCGAAGCAGTACCACTTACTCTGAAGCTGAACCAGACCCTTCTGCAGGGTGCCGCCGGTACCGAAGTAGTACCATTTTCCGGAAATCTTCATCTTACCGGTCTGCATCACTCCGTCAGTTCCGAAGTAGTACTTCTCCCCGTCAATGCTCTGAAGCCCGGTCTGCATTTCTCCGTCCTTATTGAAGTAGTACTTCTTCCCGCCAATGCTCTTCCGCCCGGTCTGCATCACTCCGTCTTCATTGAAGTAATACTTATTATCTCCAATGGTCTGCCAGCCGGTAACCGGTCCGTTCTCATCGTAATAATACCGGAAACCGCCATCGTCCACCCAGCCCTTCAGCCATTTTGCATATACACGACAGATATGGTCTTCCCTAGGAGCATTAAAGAAGTCTGAATATTTAGCTAACGTTGCTTCAAAGGACACAACCTTTGTCTCACAATTCTCGTCCTCGTACCAGCCGGCGAAGAAATATCCTTCCCGTTTAGGAACCAGTTTTCCATCTTCCTCCAACGCCATGATCTCATTTATCTGATCATTTGTCTGAGCATTGTAGATCCTGGAGGAGAGTCCGTCAATGGTTCCTCCGCAGGCCTCCAGTGTCAGCGTCCTCGATCTACTAAGTGTGAAAACAAGCGCCGTCCATTCACCGTCTTCCTTCTCATGTAGTTTGAAGGTATATCCCTGTGAAATAGAACCGCCATTATCCGCCCACCGCGGAGTGATCTTTGTTGTGTCGGTCCCGGCATCAAACACTCCGTCATAAAGCGGCTGATTATATCCCATACTCCAGGTATGGATCTGTAACCTGGAAACAGCATACCCTTCTGCGTATGGTCTGTTCACAGAAAGTTTGATCAGGTCATCGGGATTAAAGTAATTGTGGATCGCATCCACAGCCCAGATGGCATCCGGATTCTCCGCTTCGCCATAAAAGTGAATCTCTTCCGGATCAACCTCTTCATTAGTTGAGGAATCCACATACTGATAACCCACACTGTTCCAAACCGGATAGTACTTAAAGCCCAACCAGTTCGCATAATAATTCAATGTAACCTCAACAGTCGTTTCGCCCACCGATACTGTTTTCTTTTCCGAGGTATATCCACCGCTTTCATTGCTTACGATCTTGACCGGTTCCGGCCCTTCGTTCACAAACTTCCGAATAAAGGTAGATCCATAGTAATCCCTTACAGGCTCGCCCAGGCTCACACTTTTCGTCACCTTGATGGGATATTTATCCTCCGCCGTACAATCCGCAAATATGGCACCTCCCATGCCGGAATCCACATTTCTATTCTCCAGGGCATCTTCGACCGTGGGAAGGTCCGGGCGAATCTCCACTTCATCTCCCGGAAGAAGGAGCGGCATCTGATTCCAGTTTGCATACGTTTCTTCTGTTTCAGTGCACTTGATCCTTCGATCCAGAGGCTCTTTATAATCATACACATAATGCACCGGCTCATGCACCGTTACCGCCTCGGACTTCGGAATACCCGTATCCTCTCCCTCTGCACGTGCCACAATTCCGCTGAACAGCGCGAAGCAGCAAACCACCGCCAGTGTGGGGAGAATTCTAGATCTGATTCTTCCATGTATATCTTTCACCATGTAGAACTCCTTTCATATAACAAATAACGCCTACTTCAGATATCCCTTTGCGTTGAAGGAATACTTCTTTCCGTCGATGGTCAGGGTGCAGCTCTTTGCATACCACTTACCGTCACCGAACCACCAGCCGGTCTTATCCTTCTTCCAGCTTGCCTTCCGCTTGTAGGTCCACCTTCCGTCACTGTCCAGCCAGTAACCCTTACAATACTCATTTGCTGCCATGGATCCGTCAGCCTTCAGGAAATACCAGTTCTTTCCGTCCTGGAGCCATCCGGTCATCATCTGGCCAAGCGTCTTGGAATCCTTGCTCATGAAGTACCACTTCTTGCCGTCCTGAACCCAACCGGTCATCATCTGACCCCGTGTTTTGGAATCCTTACTCATGAAATACCACTTATTACCATCCTGGAGCCATCCGGTCTGCAGTTCACCCTGATTCTTCTGATCCTTGCTGCCGAAATAGTATTTATTCTTATATTTTCCCCAGCCAATGATCATGGCCCCGTCATCACCAAAGCAGTACCACTTACTCTGGAGCTGAACCAGGCCCTTCTGCAGGGCACCGCCGGTACCGAAGTAGTACCACTTACCGGAGATCTTCTTCTTGCCGGTCACCATCACACCATCGGTTCCAAAGTAATACTTCTTCTCGCCGATGGGCTTCCAGCCAGTCTGCATCACACCGTCAGTTCCAAAGAAGTAATTCTTTCCACCGATGGTCTGAAGCCCCGTCAGCATTCCCCCGTCTTCATCGAAGTAATAATTCTTTCCGCCGATGGTCTGCCAGCCGGTCTGCATCTCACCAAGCTGATTAAAGTAATAGGTTGTCCCTACGATCTTCCTCAGACCTGTCGTAACTACACCATCATCCCCGAAATAGAAGTTTTTATTGCCAATGGCCCACCAGCCTCTGATCATCTCACCGTCTTCATCAAAATAATACCTATTATCCTCGATGGTCCGCCAACCGGTAACCGGTCCGTTCTCATCGTAATAATATCGGATATTGCCATCCTCCACCCAGCCCTTCAGCCACTTGGCATACAGGTGGCAGCTGCATTCCGTCCTGTCAGTGCTGGAATTGGAATATTTCGAAACGGACGTCCAAAAATTCGTAACAGGTGTAGTATAAGCTTCATCCTCATACCAGCCGGCGAAATAGTACCCTTCTCTCTTCGGAGTCAGGAGACCATTATCATACATAGTTACCAGATTGGTCTTATCAACACTCGACGCCTCATAGATCCTGGAAGCAAAACCGTTAATCGTGCCTCCGCAGGCATCCATGGTTACCGTACGACAGGGAAGGAACTCAAAGCGCACCTTACAATAGTCATCCGTATAGCTGCCCTTCATTGTCCAATCGCCTCCGGTCCGGTCATTTGTACCACTCCAACACGGCATGATGTCCATGGTATCGGTATCAGTATCAAACACCGGACTATTTGCGATCTTGTAAGCTACTGTGCCCTGTCTTCTTATAATGATCTTGCTGATGTGAAGACCTTCGATATAAGGATGACGTGCTGAATAGCTGACCGCATCCTCCGAATTGGTCCCAACGATCATATTATTGACTGCATCCGTATCCCAAAGCGCATCTGCATCCTGCGCATCCGAATAATACTTTATATTCTCCTTCACGAATTCATCATCAAGGGCATCGCCGGTATTGGGATCCGCATATTCATAGACCACACGACAGTAATTCGGATAATACTTAAAGCCAATCCCTGATGCATAATAGCCCACAGTAACATTACCGCCCAGATCCGACCGGTAATAGGTTTCACTGTAGCGTCCACCGCCTCCGCCTATACAAATAAGAACCGGTTCCGTTCCGGTGATCTCAAAACCCTGAATAAACTCATTTCTATGATCCTCGGACACAACACCTTCTTTGCCATACACCTTCGTCTGTGTAACCTTGATTGGATATACGTCCCCGACCGGATCGTCATTATTGAAATAAAGCCCTACATATCCGGTAACCGCCTGACCAATTTTAGTTGGTTTAGCAGGGTCAGGAACTTCCGGAACGATCGTCACTGTATCTCCCGGGAACAGCACCGGTGTCTGATTCCAGTTCGCATAGGTCACATCTGAGCCTTCAACCGAAACACGGTCTCCTGTCGCTGAGTAGTCATAGATATAGTGAACCGGCGTATGCGTGGTGATCCGTCCGGTCTTCGGTACTACATCTTCATTCTCATCCGGCGTGTCCGCCTGTACAGAATATCCTCCGAACAGAATAAAACCGAGGACTACTGCCAGCGCCGGGAAAAATCTCTGTTTGATTCTTCCATGTATATCTTTCACCATGTAGAACTCCTTTCAAATAACAAAAGCCTGTACCTGTATTCTATTTTAACATGAAGGGAAATGTCTGACAATGGAAGAAAATGTGAACAATAGTCGGAAAAATGAGGCGATAGACAAAAAGAAAGACCCATATGGCACCTTCTCCAAGCCACATGAGCCTCTTTTGTATATTGAATACCCCCACTAAGTAATCAACTAATGCGTATGATAGCACATTTATCTAAAAATGGGAACCCTTTTTGTGCATTCTCTATACACTTTTGTAAAATGTGTCCAAAAAGTGAAGAAAAATCACCCACAGATAACAGATATCCGTGGGTGATTCTGACATTATGCACAAAGCATTTTAGCTTTCGTTCTCCTGTGCAACCAGGTTCTTCGCTCCATAGGTCTCACGGAGTACCGGTTTTTCGATCTTACCGGTAGCATTTCTGGGCACATCCGCAAAGATGATCTTCCTGGGACGCTTGTAGCGCGGAAGCTCCAGGCAGAAGTTGTTGATCTCCTCTTCTGTTGCCTCCATGCCCGGCTTCAGTTCGATGATGGCCGCGGCGATCTCGCCCTGACGCTTGTCCGGAAGACCGATGACTGCCACATCGTTGATCTTCTGGTTCTTCATCAGGAAGCTCTCGATCTGTACCGGATAGATATTCTCACCACCGCTGATGATGACATCCTTCTTCCGGTCAACCAGCCAAATGAAACCATCCTCGTCCAGCTTCGCCATATCTCCGGTGAAGAGCCAGCCGTCCCTGATGCTCTCTGCGGTAGCCTCCGGATTCTTGTAGTACTCGATCATGACGCCCGGGCCCTTGACGATCAGCTCGCCGACCTCGCCCTTCTGTACCGGTACGCCTTCTTCATCCACAATATTGGTTTCCCAGCCATAACCCGGAACACCGATGGCACCTACATGGTCGATATTCTCGACACCCAGATGTACACAGCCCGGTCCGATGGACTCGGACAGACCGTAGTTGGTATCATATTCATGGTTCGGGAAGATTGCCTTCCAGCGCTGGATAAGGGATGCGGGTACCGGCTGTGCACCGATATGCATCAGCCTCCACTGATCCAGCTTATAATCCTCCACCTTCATCTGACCGCTTTCCAGTGCAACCAGGATATCCTGCGCCCAGGGAACCAGCAGCCATACGATGGTACAGCCCTCCTTGCTGACGGTATCCAGCACGTATTCCGGCTTGGTACCCTTCAGCAGTACCGCCTTTCCACCGGAGATCAGACTTCCGAACCAGTGCATCTTCGCTCCCGTATGATATAAGGGCGGGATACAGAGGAACACATCGTCCTTTGTCTGACCGTGATGGTTCTGCTCCACTCTCGCAGAATGCATCAGCGCTTTATGCTCATGCAGGATGGCCTTCGGGAAGCCGGTGGTTCCCGATGAGAAGTAGATCGCCGCATTGTCGGAATCGATGATGGGAATGTCCGGATTCATGCTGCTGCAGTTTGCAACCAGCTCATTATAATCCTCCGCAAAGGAAGGACAGCCCTCTCCTACATAGAACAGCAGACGGTTTCTGGAGATCCGGTCTGCGATCTCTTCGATACGTCCGATAAATGCAGGTCCGAACACCAGTATATCCACATCCGCCAGCTTTACGCAGTACTCGATCTCATCCGAATCATAACGGAAGTTGAGCGGAACGGCGATGGCGCCGGTCTTCAGGATACCGAAATAGATCGGCAGCCACTCCAGACAGTTCATCAGAAGGATACCTACCTTGTCATCCTTCTTGATCCCGCGGGACATCAGCAGATGGGCAAAGCGGTTTGCCTTCTCATTGAAGACAGACCAGGTGATCTCTCTTCTGTAAGGCGCTGTCGGATTCGGCTCCGTCAGTTCATATTCACGCCAGGTAACACGGCGAACCTCCTTGATCTCGGGATTCACCTCCACCAGCGCAACATCATTTGCGTAGATCTTCGCATTTTTCTCCAATAAGTCTGTAATCGGCATAATCAACACCCCATACTGTAATCATTTTTGTGCGATCCGGTGCATGACCGGGCGCACTTCACTATTTTAACACGTTATCACGGCAAAGTAAATACCGGACAACATGCAGGCGTAAATCAGGCAACATGCAGGCGTTAGCCGGGGATTTGCGGGCGTTAGCCGGGGATTTGCAGGCGTTAGCCGGGGATTTGCGGGCGTTAGCCGGGGATTTGCGGGCGTTAGCCGGGGATTTGCGGGCGTTAGCCGGGGATTTGCGGGCGTTAGCCGGGGATTTGCGGGCGTTAGCCGGGGACGGTTCTGGATGATCATGAACTACTGATCATCCAGAACCGTCCCCTTTTTCTGACCGTCCCTTTTGGTCTCCCTGTTTCAGGGAGGATGCATTCCGTTGCGAAATCTATACCTCTACTCTTCCCGCTTCCTCCGGATGACAAGCCGGTCACAGGCCGCAAGAAGTCCCGGAAGGACGAAAAGGATCATCACAACTGCCGAGGTCGTTCCGATGGCAAGAATATTGCAGATCTGCCCGATAGCAGGCTCTTCAAATGCAGAACCAAGCAGTGCACAGCAGAGGATCATAACCAGTCCGGAGGTAAGGATCGTCCGAATGGACGCTTTGTATGCACTCTTCATTGCTCCGTCCAATTCCTTCTCCTTCCGTTTATCCCGGTAGAAATTCGTGAAGACGATTGCATAATCTATGGTTGCTCCCATCAGGATGCTCTGCACGATGAGAAGCGCCACATAATACAGCGATACATTTGCAAACCGCATGGCCACCATGGTCAGATATACCGAACACTGGATCAAAGCCACAAGCACCAGCGGGATCATGAAATTCCGGAAGGTGATGAGCACCACCAGGAAGATCGCGACCGCAGTGATGATCGTAACCCGGTTCATTTCACCGTCGAAGCTTTTCGACATTTCATACGCCATGGGCGTACTTCCGATCAGATAATACTTTCCTTTCAGTTTCTCACCGCAAAGGCGGTTCAGTTCCTCCGTGAAAGCCATCGCCTCATCACTGCCGTCGATCAGTTCCGTGGTCACGGCCAGCAGGGAGTAATCAGGACCTACCAGCTGCTTCTTTCCGTTTTCAATTCCGGATATCGCGGTGGAAAGGATCATCTGTGTCTTCGTATCCAGCACGGCATTGATGGTCTCTGATTTGGAAATGTCCGTAACCAGATCATCGATGGAAAGTGTCCAGGAATCATCATATTCCATCTGGCTGAAGTAAAATGCATACGCCAGTGAAAGAACGGACTCATTCAGTTCCGGAGCCAGACTCTTTACAGCTTCGTACATTTCCGGAACGGAAAGACGGATGGCCGGAAGGAACGGAGAAGCTGCGGCCTCGTCCAGTCTGGCCTTCATCTCGTCATCCATGAGGCCCGCAAGGAGCGGATTCTCAACAGCCGCCTTCTGGAAGAAGGAAAGCAGTTCCTTCGGAGTCACCTTCTCACCGGATCTGTCCGCATAATGATCATAATAAAAGAGTTTGAAAATGCTGATATCCAGCATCTGATTCTGCTCCAGTCCGAACATGGAGGAAACAAAACCCATCATTTCCTCTGCATTCATTTTCTTTCCGAGTGTGGTCCCGTAGGAATTCACTGCACGAATGCCGGATTTCCCGGACAACTCTTCTGCCATTTCCGGGATCGCCGCTTCGTCGGAATTACTGTAGAGTACAACGAAGTTGTTATCCTTCGGGAACACCTTCGTCACCTCGTCATTCTGTGGCATGACAAAGGAGATCACGGACCCGCCCTTCAGGATAAATACCACGACAAAGAGGATCACAAACCCTGCAGCGATAAAATACCTGCACTTCGTACTGAAGACAGCCAGAAAACCGGTCGGGACGTTCAGGGATCTCTTGGCGGTTGCCCGGATCGGTCTGTCGAAGATCAGGAGCATGGCCGGAAGTACGGCAAAGCATCCAAGCAGACTGAAGAAAACACCCTTGGCAAACACGACACCCATATCGCCGCCGATCTTAAAGCTCATGAAACAAAGCGCCAAAAGCCCGACGATAGTGGTGACTGCACTGCTGCACATGGACGGGATCGCACTGCGGACCGCCTGTTTCATGGCCTCCACCCGGTCCTCCGTCTTCTTTGCCGCCTGGCGATATCGGTTCGACAGCATGATGGCATAATCCATGGACAGCACCAGCTGCATGATCGCCGCGATGGAATTCGTCATTTTGGAAACACTGGGAAGAAATGCATTCGTCCCCATATTGATCACGACTGCAAAACCGACAGAAAGCAGGAAGATCACCGGCTCCAGCCAGGAATTGCTCATAACAAGCAGTACAAGCAGCAGGATACCCACTGCTCCGAGCATGATCCCCGTGGTCAGCGCATTTGAATTTGGATCGTCGCTCTTATACTTCATGGTATAGCCGGAGGAATAATCACGATCCAGAGTTTCCTCTATTTCCGTAAATGTGTCCGAATCATATTCCGCATCCGACTTCAGAACGTAAAGTGTATGCCCGTCCCGGTTATAATCCGGACTGTCCGGCTGATAGGTAACCGACGTCACCCCCGGAATCGTGGCAAGACGTTCCTTCAGTTCTCCCTTCTGCTCATCGGTAAGGTTATCAAACATCACGCGGACCTGACTCTGGACCTTTGCGGTCTCCGGCATCTGCTGTTCCATCAGGTCCTTGCCCTGTTTCATCTCGGAATCATCCGGCATATACTTGGCCATATCCGTATTCGTTACGACCTTCGGCATCAAAAAGATGCTTCCCACTGCCATAAGCAGGAAGATACAGAGCAGCCAGATCCTTTTTTCTACAAGGAAGTCAGAGAGTTGTTTCATATTCTGATCCTATATCCTAAAAATTTCTTCCGTTCCATCCCCAATCCCGGGTGGTCTGATATTCTACATAGATATGATCACCGGGGATTCCCAGCTCATCTGCATAGATCCTGCAGATCTCCGCAGTCATCTCTTCGAAGGCTGCAGAGTTCGGTGAGCCCAGAAGGTCAACGGAGACAAAGGCTCCCTTCTCCAGCTTCTCGCCTGCAAAATACAGGCAGTACTCGTCTTCAAATCCGATCATGACATAGCTCTCCGGCTTTCCGATGATGGATGCTGCCTTACCCAGTTTTGCCTTGATGGAATCCTTCTGTTCATCACTCATTTTCACTGTGATCTTGGAATTAATAAACGGCATGACTGTTCTCCTTTCTCATGTGTAGCACAATCCGTGTGAGATCGGGGATGGTTTTTCTCATCTGTCCCCGGTTTTCAGCATCCTGTTATTCTCCGTATCCCTGACGGAATGCGGCAAGATTGATATCGACCGTCTTCGGCGGTACCTTCGACTGAATGACTGCCTCCCAGTCCTCCTTAGAATAGTTCATATGGCGGGCTGCCATTCCCAGAACGATGACGTTGAAGGTACGGGTATTGCCCAGCTTCTTCGCCTCGTCCATGGCGTCGATCGCGTATACCTTATACTTCTTTGACAGATCCTCGATGATATTCTCCGGATACTCTGCAGCTCCCGTAACCACCGTAATAGGATCGATCCGCTGGTCATTTACGATCAGCACGCCGTCCTTCTTCAGAAAATGAGCATAACGCAGTGCTTCCAGACGTTCAAAGGCGATCAGTACATCCGCACCGCCCTCTTCCACGATGGGTTCCGCCACAACCTCTCCTGCTTCGGTCGCATACCGTACGTAGGTTACTACCGAACCGCCACGCTGTGCCATACCATGCACCTCGGACAGCTTTACATCATAGCCCGCCTGCTCGGCGAGGCCGCCTAAGATCCGGCTGGTGAGCAGGGTTCCCTGTCCGCCGACACCGACGATCATGATATTCATTACTGACATAGTTATTCTCCTTCATATTTCATTTCTATTCACGTACCCTTCCATTCGATCACGAACCTTCCGTGCTTCGCACGTAAGCCGTGTCTTCGACACTTAAATTTCGTGTATAGTTACGCTTTTGAAATCAGTTCGATCGCTCCGAAGGGGCACAGCTGCTGGCACAGACCGCATCCGTTACACATGGTGTCGTCGATCACTGCACATCCGGTCTCCGCATCCTTCTTGATGGCGGGGCAGCCCGGCTTCAGGCACATGCCGCACTTCTTACATTTCTCAGGGTCTACCACGCATCTGCCCTTCGGAACGTAGGACTTCAGCAGTGCACAGGGTGACTGGGCGATGATGACGGAGAGAACGTCCTTCTCCACCTCTTCCTTTACTACCCGCTCCAGTTCCTTAAGATCAAAGGCATCCACTACGAATACATCCTCAATGCCCATGGACCTGCAGAGCTTCTCCAGATCGATGGCATAGGTGGTCTCGCCGTTCAGCATCTTACCGGTAGCCGGATGGTCCTGATGTCCGGTCATACCTGTTGTGGAGTTATCCAGGATGATCACCGTTCCGGTGGCCTGGTTATAAACCATGTTCATCAGCGAATTTACGCCGGTATGTAAAAATGTGGAATCGCCGATCACGGCAACCCATTTCTTTGTATAATCCTTACCCTTTGCCTTCTCGATACCGTGAAGCATGGAGATACTTCCGCCCATGCAGAGTGTGGTATCAACCACATTCAGCGGAGCAACGGCACCCAGGGTATAGCATCCGATATCGCCGGAGGCATGCAGTCCCAGCTTCTTCAGTACGGAAAATGTACTGCGGTGCGGGCATCCCGGACACAGGATCGGCGGACGGTTCGGAACCTCCGCAGCCGGATTGATCTCCGCCTTCTCACCCAGAAGCTTCTCACGAAGCATATTTGCACAGTATTCGCCCTGAAGGGTGAAAAGCTCCTTGCCCTCACATGTGATACCCCAGGAGCGAACCTGCTCCTCGATCACAGGCTCCAGTTCCTCAACGATGATGAGGCGGTCCACTTTGGATGCGAACTCCTGGATCAGCTTCTTCGGAAGGGGATGCACGATGCCCAGCTTCAGCACGCTGGCGTGAGGCAGAACCTCCTTCACATACTGATAGGGGATTCCGCTGGTGATGACACCGATCTTCGTATCATCGTAGGTCACCTTGTTCAGATCTACATCGCAGAAGTCCTCAGCCATCTGCTTCTCTCTCTGCTCAACGTAGACATGACGGCCCTTCGCCATACCCGGCATCATGATGTTCTTCGCCGGATTCCGAACGTATTCCTTATCCTCGGGAACCACTCTCTCCTCCAGATTCACCACGCCCTGGGAATGTGCCAGACGTGTGGTCGTCCGAAGGATCACAGGTGTATCGTACTTCTCGGAGAGTTCAAAAGCTCGCTTGGTGAATACACGGGCTTCCTCGCTGTCGGAGGGCTCGATCACCGGCACATGTGCCGAACGACCGATCATACGGGTATCCTGCTCATTCTGAGAGCTGTAGAGGCCAGGATCGTCAGCCACGATATAAACCAGACCGCCCAGCGCACCAATGTAGGATGCGGTATAGAGCGGATCGGAAGCCACATTCAGGCCCACACATTTCATGGCGCACATGGCGCGGGTCCCCACGATGGATGCACCCATGGCAACCTCTGCGGCAACCTTCTCATTCGGAGCCCACTCGGCATATACGCCTTCATACTTTACCAGATTCTCGCTGACCTCGGTACTCGGGGTTCCCGGGTATGCGGAGGACACCTTTACGCCTGCTTCCCAGGCGCCTCTGGCAATCGCTTCATTTCCAAGCATAATCTTCTTTTCCACTTTTATTCTCCCTTACTCATTTATGTCAGAGATGCACGGCATCTCAAGAATGGACAGTCTGAAATGAACTGTTTAATGCGTTTCCATTTCCCGGAAGGTCTTATAGCGCTCATATCCCAGACGGATGTGAACGATCTTCCAGGCATCTCTCCTGCGGTTGGACATCAGCTGCAGCTTCAGGCCCATGCGCCAGTCCTTCCTGGGCCTGATATCATCCACCACGGAGCGGACTGTTACCACATGATAGATGGGGCTCATGGCCTCCACCTCACGCCGCGGGTCCCGCATGGCCAGATGTTTCTTCCGGTACTCGCCTCCGCGCCCCCGGCCCAGCAGGTTGAACATGAAGTTCGCACGGGGCGTCGCCATGTCGAAGAGCACATTGCAGCCCTGGAAATTCTTATATAGCTGATCCAGGAATTCCCGGACCTCCTTCCGGCTCATATAGGCGAAAATGTCCTTGATCACGAAGAGGACTCCACGGTCCGTCTCCAGCGACAGCTTCTTCATCCAGGAGAGATCGTGCACGGAACGCTCGATCCTTTTCTCCCTTTTTCCCAGCCCGGTGTACATGGTCCGAATGGCCATCCGGCCCGGGCTGTCGAGATTATACCACATAACCCTGCCATTATCCACCCGTTCCAGCATGGTATCCAGGCTGCAGCCCACATAGATCACATTTCCGTCCGGATACTCCTTCAGGAAGAGGTTCACCGCCTCGTCATAGGCCCGCTGAACGCTCGCACCCATCAGATTGAAAATGTTCTGGCTGTGGATTTCCTTCTTCCCCCGTACGGGATGGGCAGCCACATACTTCACTGCATGCTCGTCCGTGAAGATCTCCGGGAAGAATTTGGACCAGCCGGCCCGCTGCCGGACCTCCTCCATGTACTGGTAGATGATCTCCTCATCCGTATCCAGCAGGAAGTCATGCAGGATCTTCTGCAGATGCTTCGTCTCCTTCCGCTCCGGATGCAGGAAGAAATCCCTCTCTGCTCCTCCGTATTCAAAGTACTTCAGCGGATTTCCCGTGTCCTGTACCTTGGTGGAGAAGTATCTCGCGTAAATATTGAAATAATCCTTCGTTCCGGATACCACGATGATATCCTGTGAGATATCATGCAGATCCTCGTAAACCGGCGCGGTGAATTCCATCCGTCCGGCGTAATTCTTCACCCAGGTCTCGTTCAGAAGCTCCTTCATGGGGAGGAAGCTCTTCTCTCCCATTTTCCGCATCACGCCCTTTTCCAGCTGCGGATCGAAGAACTCCGTATCCAGCACCGGCGAGAATAGCAGCACCTTATCCGGATCGGAAAGACCCTCCTTCCAGATCTGAAGCATGAGCGATACGGCAAGGCCCGCTCCTGCACCCGATCCCATCAGGATCAGATTGCCTGCCTCCCGACGTTTACAGTAGACCTGATAGGCAGGGATCAGGATGTCGAAGACCTCTTCACAGTCATGCTCCGGCGCCAGCGGATACATGGGCACCGTAACCGCCATTCCCGTCATCCTGCAGAGCCAGCGTATGAAGCTCCACTCGTTCTTTCTCATGGGATGCACGTAATCACTGTGGAAGAGATAGAAAATGTTCCCCTCCGCGCGTTCCGGTATCAGACGGTAGACCGGATATCCGTGGACATTGTTCTTCTCCACGGCAAAGGAATCAGAAATAAAAGCCGGAAGCTCACCGTCCTCCTGCTTTCTGCTGCGAATCAGCCGATCCTTCAGTTTCTCCGCATCCTGTGTCATCTGTCCACCCCATAAATATACAGCCCCTGACCGGCAGGGGCTGTGATCCTCTTAAACACCTTCGTCCTGGAAGAAATATCCGACTCCCCATTTCGTATGAATATACTCCGGGTCTGCCGGTCGACTCTCTATCTTCTCTCTGAGCCGGCGCACATGAACATCCACGGTCCGCGCGTCTCCCGGATAACCGGGTCCCCAGATGGTCTTTAACAATTCATCCCTGGAATACACCTTGTTGGGATTGGATACCAGAAGCAGTACCAGATCAAATTCCTTGGCGGTCAGATTCACCTCCTGATTCCGGATGAATACCCGGCGGGAATCCATCTCAATCCGGAGTCCCTTCTTCTCCACCACATTGGATTTCTCCTGTCTGGTTCCCTCATTCTTGGAATTCCTGCGGAGGATGGCCTTGATCCTTGCCTTCACCTCCAGGATATTAAAGGGCTTGGTGATATAATCGTCTGCACCGTACTCCAGCCCGAGGATCTTGTCCATATCCTCTCCTTTGGCTGTCAGCATGATGATGGGGACATCCGAGAATTCCCGGATCAGCTGGCACACCTCAAGTCCCGTCAGCTTCGGGAGCATGATGTCCAGCAGGATGATATCGTACGCCTTGGAACGGGCCATATCCACGGCGGTCTCACCGTCATAGGCCATGTCCACCTCCATGTCGTCCTGTTCCAGGCTGAACTTCAGTCCCTTCACTATTAACTTCTCGTCGTCTACAACCAGAACACTCTTCATGATCCGATCCCCTCTGTTGTCCGGACGGTCTCCTCCTGCGATTCAATCCACCCGAATCTGATCCTTCAGCTTGTTATAGGTTCCTTCTTTGATCCCGGGCACCTGCATCAGGTCCTCCGGTTTCTCAAACCTGCCGTTTCTGTCACGATAGGTTATGATATCCGCCGCACGGCCCGGACCGATCCCCGTAAGGGTCGTCAGCTCGTCCTTTCCGGCGGTATTGATATTTATTCTTGTATCGGTCCCGGACTCCTTCGCTTCGGAGCTTCCGGTTCCTTCCGAAAATGTACCGGCCTCCGCTTCCGCCTCCGTCGGGATATAGATCTGCTCCCCGTCGCTCACCGGTCTGGCCAGATTCACCGCATGTCCTGCGGCATCCTCCCTGAGGCCCCCTGCAGCGTCCACAGCATCACAGACCCGGCTTTTCTCCGGCAGGCTATAGACCCCTTCCTTCACCACGGCACCGCAGACATAGACCACACAGACCTCCGTCTCATCGGTTCCGCTTCGCTGTCCGGTCCCGCCTACACTTCGCTGTCCGGTCCCGCCTTCACTTCGCTGTCCGGTCCCGCCTACACCTTGCTGCCCGGTTTCGGTCCGCGTCTCCTGTCCTTCCCGGTCCTTCGTCCCGGTATCCGTCGTTGTCCCGGTTCCGTCGACGCGTTCCTTCTGCACTGTCTCCGTCTCTTCCTCCGTGTAGGTCCGGATCACCAGACCCTCCTCCCCGCAGGAGGTACACAGTAGCAGGAGGAGCAGCGCAGGCATCAGAAGCAGCTGCCTTCTCTTAGGCCCACCGTTTCCGATCCTCTTCCTTCTGTCGTTCTTTCTTCCGTTATTCTTCATTCATTGTTCCGACCGATCCGGAACATATACATACAGACACAGCGTGCGGAAAGAACAGACTCCCACACGTAACAATATTGTAACGAATATTTTACAAAACTTCAACTGAAAAATGCACCGCCTGCGGGTGCATTTTCATGACCGTCTATTCCACAGCCTCCTCCGCCGTTGTTTCGGCGACTGCCTTTGTATCCTTCAATGATTCTTTCTTCGTTCCCTTCTCTGCAGCGACCTTTGCTTCCTTCTGCTTATCACGGAAGATCACAAGCTTACTGAAGAGGTAGTTACTGATCACGAGCACGAACTGGACCATCAGCTTCACCAGACGGTCGTTCCAGTGAAGGACCGTGACAAACAGCCAGGTCAGAGCCACCTCCAGTCCCAGGGTACAGAGACGCGCCGCATAGAACTGGGTCATCTCCCAGAGAATGTTGTTACTGCTCTGGAAAACCACCTTACGGTTCAGGATGTAGGCCACCGTAACCGCAAGGATCCAGGACAGCACATTTGCGATCTGAAGCTCCCAGCCCTTATCGGGATCCAGGACCGTGGAGGTCAGGAACAGATACGCGCCCAGATTCGTGACGGTGGTGATCCCGCCAACCACCACATAGCGGATCAGCTCTCCGTATTTCCGATATATTTTTTTGATCCATTCAATCATTAGAACAGTGCCTCTTTCAGAATCGCGGTTCCGATACCCTTCTCGGTGAAGAACTCAAGCAGCAGGCAGTGCTCCAGACGTCCGTCCAGGATATGCACACGTGATACGCCCTGCTTCATGGCCTCAATACAGTTCTGCAGTTTCGGAAGCATGCCTCCTCCTACCACGCCGGTATTGATCAGGTCCTCTGCCTCATGAATATCCATTTCGGAGATCAGTGTCTTCTTGTCCATGGGATCCGTGAAGACGCCCTCGATATCCGTCAGGAACGCCAGTTTCTCCGCATGAATGGCGGTAGCTACGGCACATGCACAGTCATCTGCGTTGATATTGTACCCGTGATGATCCTCGATCCCCACACCGATGGGTGCGATAACCGGAATAAAGTCGTTGTCGATCAGGGTATCCAGAAGGGCTGCATCGGTCTTTACAACCTCGCCCACATATCCGATATCCTTATCTCCTGCCATTTTCTTCCGAACCTGAAGAAGGTCCGCATCCTTACCGCTGATACCGATGGCACGCAGTCCCACCTCGGACATCAGGGTAACCAGGCTCTTATTCACCTTGGAGAGTACCATTTCCGCCACATCCAGAGTCTGCTCGTCCGTAACCCGGAGTCCGTTGACGAACTGGGACTCGATCCCCAGACGGGTCAGATACTTGCTGATCTCCTTTCCTCCGCCGTGAACGATGATGGGCTTCATTCCCACCAGCTTCAGCAGTGCCACATCCTGAATGACATGGAATTTCAGATCCTCATCCAGCATGGCGCTTCCGCCGTACTTTACGACGATCTTGCAGCCGTTGAACCGCTTGATGTAAGGCAGCGCCTCGATCAGGGTCTGGGCCTTTGCTATGACTGTTTCCATCTGATCATTATTCTTCATGAATATTTCCTTTCTCTTTTCCTCAACGGGTTAAGAATCCCTGATTTTCTCAGAATATCATATTACGAACGATAGTCCGCGTTGATCTTTACATAATCGTAGGTCAGATCGCAGCCCCATGCGGTCGCTTCCACCTCTCCCTGATGCAGCTCCACCTCTGCGGTGATCTCCTCCGGTTCCAGGATCTTCAGTGCTTCCTCCTCCGAGAACGGGGGCATCGCTCCTCCCACTACCAGCTTGATGGAGCCAGCCCTGCTGCACATGGTCACATCCACAAGGGAGACATCATACTCCGCTCCGGAATAGCCCATGGCACAGAGAAGACGTCCCATGTTCGCATCCTTTCCGAAAATGGCTGCCTTCGTCAGATTCGAGGTAATGATGGACTTGGCCAGGGTCCGTGCAGTCTCCCGGTCCGGTGCTCCTGTTACATGCGCCGTGAAGAGACGTGTTGCTCCCTCACCGTCCTGTGCGGTCTGCTTTGCCAGGTAGGTGCAGACTTCTGTCAGTGCTGCCACCAGCTCATCCAGTTCCTCGCCCTCCGCTTCGATCTTCGGTGCTCCGGCCATACCGTTTGCCAGCACCAGAACCGTATCATTTGTGGAGGTATCTCCGTCTACGGATACCATGTTGTAGGTCTCATCCACCACCTCACGGAGCTTCTGCTGCAGCAGCGCCTTGTCTACTGCCGCATCCGTTGTGATAAAGCAGAGCATGGTTCCCATATTCGGATGGATCATGCCGGAGCCCTTGCTCATGCCGGCCATGGTACATTTTACCCCGCCTACGGAGAATTCCACAGCGATCTCCTTCTTATGAGTATCCGTGGTCAGAATGGCTTCCGCCGCATCCAGTGCGGCCTGTCTGCTGTGTGCCAGTGCAGGCGCCAGCCTGGTTACTCCCTCCAGGATCACATCCATGGGCAGCTGAAATCCGATGACACCGGTGGATGCCACAAGCACCTGCTCCTTCGGCAGCTTCAGGGCCTTTCCTGCCTCCTCGGCTGTCCGCTCGGAATTCTTCAGACCCTCTTCGCCGGTAGCCGCATTTGCGATCCCTGTATTTACTACGACTGCCTGTGCTGTCTCCTGCTCGGTCACCAGCTTCCGGTCCCACTGAACCGGTGCAGCCGTTACACGGTTTCTCGTAAATGTGCCGGCCACTGTGGCGGGCACCTCCGAGTAAACCATAGCCATATCCTTATTTGTCTTTCCCGGCTTGATCCCGGCACGGAGTCCGGCTGCCAGAAAGCCCTTCGGGGCGGTTACTCCCCCGTCTATGATCTTGATCATATCCATGTCTCCTTGTATTTTCTGATGAATGATCGTCTTGGAAAACGACTGTTACTACCGTTCAGAGATCCGGTCTTCCACCGGTCTTCTCACCCTTGACATCCGGATATTTACGGGAATACCGGCGGGAAGAGAAGTCCCTCGGTCTCCTCCAGGCCGAACATGAGGTTCATGTTCTGTACTGCCTGTCCTGCTGCTCCCTTTACCATATTGTCCAGAGCACCCATGACTACGATCCGGTTGGTTCTCGCATCGATCACAAAACCGATATCCAGGAAGTTGCTTCCCTCAACCCAGCGTGTCTCCGGAGTTCCTCCCTCGCCCAGCAGGCGGATGAAGGGTTCATTTCCATAGTAGCTCTTATAGATCTCCGTGATCTTCGCCGCATCCATGCCCTCTGTCAGGGACGCATAGCAGGTAGCCAGGATCCCGCGGTTCATGGGAACCAGATGCGGAGTGAAATTGATGAGGATCGGTGTTCCGCCCGGCTGCGCCAGCGCTTCCGGATCCTCAGCATGGAACGCATATCCCAGCTGCTCCTCGATCTCCGGCGTGTGACGATGTGTGGTCACACCGTAAGCCTTGATGCTCTCATTTACCTCGCAGAAGAGGTTCTGTACCTTCGCTCCTCTTCCGGCTCCGGAGGTTCCGGACTTTGCATCCACGATGATCGTAGAAGGATCGATGGCATGCTCCTTTACCAGCGGATACAGTGACTCGATGGAGCAGGTGGTGAAGCATCCCGGATTAGCAAGGAGTCTCGCCTTTTTGATATCCTCCCGGTTCACCTCGCAGAGACCGTAAACTGCCTCAGGCAGGAACTGCGGGCTCTTATGCTCGATCTTGTACCATTTTTCATAAACGGATACGTCCTTCAGACGGAAATCCGCCGACAGGTCGATCACCTTCGCATCCGAAAGGATCTCCTCCGTCAGAACCCCTGCCAGATATCCCTGGGGAGTCGCCGTAAAGATCACGTCCGCTTCCTTCGCAAGCGCTGCGATATCATCATCCCGGCAGGCCTCGTCGGCAAATGCGCGCATATTTCCGTATACGGCGCTGTAGGGCTGATCCACATAGCTTCGTGAGCCATACCAGATCACCTCTGCCTGCGGATGTGTATAAAGCAACCTTGCCAGCTCCTGTCCGGCATAACCGGTTGCACCGATGATTCCGACCTTGATCTTCTTTCCGTCCATAGTATCTCCAACCTTTTTTACAATGATTTCAGCGGATCTTTCGTCCGCACGGGACCGCATTTTTCCGTGAAAAAGCGTGTCTAACGACAGAATTATAGACCTCCGCAGGGAAAATGGCAAGTGCTATTTTATTTTTATGTAGAAAATTTGCATTTTATACACAATTTCGTGCATATTATTCATTTTCATGCATTTTTATTCATTTTATGCAATAAAAAACCTCTTGATAATTCATCCGATTTATTATAATATGTACTTACTTGTTTTTCGGGAGCGGAAAACACACTATATTTTAGGATCAGGAGGCCAAAGCTATGGCAAAAGAAAAGGTAGTGCTTGCCTATTCGGGCGGGCTGGACACAACCGCGATCATCCCCTGGCTCAAGGAGAACTATGATTACGAGGTTATCTGTGCATGTATCGATGTCGGACAGGAATCCGAGCTGGACGGACTTGAGGAGCGCGCGAAGTACTCCGGAGCCGAGAAGCTTTATATCGTTGACGTGATCGACGAATTCTGTGATGACTACATCATGCCCACCGTTAAGGCGGATGCGGTTTATGAGAATAAATATCTCCTCGGTACATCCTTCGCACGTCCGCTGATCGCGAAGGTACTGGTAGATATCGCACGTAAGGAAGGCGCCGTTGCCATCTGCCACGGTGCTACAGGTAAGGGAAATGATCAGCTGCGTTTCGAGCTGTCCATCAAGGCTCTGGCTCCGGACATCAAGATCATCGCATGCTGGAGAGATCCCAAGTGGACCTTCGATTCCCGCGAGGCTGAGATCGACTACTGCAAGAGCAAGGGCATCGATCTTCCCTTCGACGCAAAGCACAGCTACAGCCGTGACCGTAACATCTGGCACATCAGCCATGAAGGTCTGGAGCTGGAGTCTCCGGCAAATGAGCCGAATTACAAGGATCTTCTGGTTCTGGGCGTTGCTCCCGATCAGGCACCGGATGAAGGCGAGTATGTGGAGATGACCTTTGAAGCCGGCGTTCCCAAGTCCGTAAACGGCAAGGAAATGAAGGTTTCCGATATCATCCGCGAGCTGAATAAGCTGGGCGGCAAGCATGGCGTCGGTATCATCGATATCGTGGAGAACCGTGTTGTAGGTATGAAGTCCCGCGGCGTATATGAGACACCGGGCGGTACCATCCTGATGGAAGCTCACAAGCAGCTGGAAGAACTGGTTCTGGACCGTGACACACTTGATTTCAAGCGTCACATCGGTATCAAGTTCGCAGATCTGGTATACGAAGGAAAATGGTTCTGCCCGCTTCGTGAATCTCTGCAGGCTTTCGTAGAGAAGACGGACGAGCGTGTAACAGGTACCGTAAAGTTCAAGCTGTACAAGGGTAACATCATCAAGGCAGGAACCACCTCTCCGTACACTCTGTACTCCGAGTCCATCGCAAGCTTCACCACAGGCGATCTGTATGACCACAAGGATGCAAGCGGATTCATCAACCTCTTCGGACTTCCGATGAAGGTTCGTGCTATGCTGGACCAGGAACGCGAAGGTAAATAAACCTCCGGAAACCACATAGAATATGCGATCGGTCAGGCCGCCAAACGCAGGCGCAGACACACCCGCCGGCCGGCCGTATCAAAAAAAAGGAATCCCCCGGATCGACCGATCCGGGGGATTCCCTATGTAACCGTTCCTGACTGCCATGCTCCTTGGAGCATCGCTCTCATGAATGAATACTAGTTCTTGTAATATACATGTGTTCCGATGATCTTATAATCATGAAGCTTCTCAAGAGCCACATTCTTATAAGGACGGAAGTACAGATAACCGGGAACGTTGTTATTTCCGTTCAGTGCCTCCTGGGCAGCACGCAGACAGTCCGGAGTTCCGCCGGTCTTAAGCGCTGTCGGGAAGGAATACATCTGGCATCCGGTAAACTGATAAGGTGCATAGATGACATCTGACAGTGTTGCACCGTACTTTCCGGATCTCAGACGGTTCAGGACTACATTTGCCACGGCAAGCTTGCCCTCATAGGGCTCCACACCCGCCTCGCAGTAGATGATGGCTGCAAGAAGATACAGATCACTGGTCTCGGCCTGTACCGGTTCCTCGGTGGTTGACTTTGTCTCTTCAGTCTTTTCCTCTTTCTTCTCTTCCTGCTTTTCTTCCTTTTTCTCTTCCTTCTTCTCTTCCTGTTTTTCTTCCTGCTTCTCTTCTACCTTTTCTTCCTTCTTCTCTTCTGCCTTCTCTTCCTTTGCTGCAGCTTCCTGTCTTTCAATCTCCTCGCGGCGAGCCTCTTCCTTCTCGGCCTCGGCCTTCCTCTGCTCTTCAGCTTCCTTCTCGGCAGCAACCTTCTCGGCAAGCTGAGCCTTTGCAGCCTTTACTTCGTCAATCCGCTTTGCAGAAACCGCCTCGGAATAACCGTCTTCAACCTCTACAAAGTCTGCAGACATAAATCCGTAGGTTCCGTCATCCAGACGAACACTGTACCAGCCGTTCTCATTCCGGTCCTTATTTACGATGAAGGTTTCTCCCTCAGCCGCCAGATAGAGAATATCGGCATCCTCGCTTGAGTCCTCACGTACGCAGACATTCTTCTCGGTCGCCGTTGCAATGGCACCCTTCAGATCCTCTGCAACCTCTGCTGCAGCCAGATCCGTTGCAATATACTGGGAAGCCACATATCCGGTCACTTTGCCGGACCTGATCATGGTCCACCCCTGATTCTCTGCGATCACTTCGCCGAAGCCGCCCTTGTAGAGCCGTCCGATGATCTCGCCCTCGGCATCCGCTGAATTACGGATATTGATCGCATCCTCAATCGCGATAAACTTTCCTGTCATATCGACCTTGGTCTGAGCCAGGACTACGGATTCCTTTGCGGAAACCTCAACATTCTGTTCATTCTTAATGATCTCGGCCAGTTCGTCATGAGAGATCCCGGCGATCATACTGGGGGCTTCCACCTTCAGTACAGGAACGGCCGTCTTGGTTGTTTCCACGGTCTCCTCAACTTCCTTCTTATCGTCGGAATTAAGCAGGCTGGCGCCTACGATCCCGATGGAGACCACTGTCAGAAGGATCATAACAAAGAGTGCATTCCGTACAAAATAACGTCCGGAGAACACGTATCGTTTCAAATTATATTTTAACCGATTCACTTTCAATTTCGTCTTCCTGCTCATGATTGTTAATGATTCCTTACAATTGCTATGGATTGCTGTGGATTTCTTACATTTTTTTACAAAAATGACCGCAAAATCCCTAATTGTTACATTTTTATTACATCGGTATCGTATCATTTTGTAATATTTGTGTCAATAGATTCCCCTACAATCATTTGAGAATCGAAGAGATCTTTTTTGTGAGATGTGCACAAAAAAGAGGCATGATCTTCTGATCATACCCCTTTTGGTTTATGTAATTTGCTATGTTATGTCACCTAACAGCTCCCTGCCGGGGCTCTGAAAATGTGACATTTTTATTGCCCGTCCTTGAAGGAAAAGTAAGAATCCACGCCATTTGCCAAACCCTCTGCCAGCTTCTCCTGATAGGTCCCGTCGGACAGATTCTGATCCTCCTCCTCATTGGAGAGGAACCCCAGCTGGATCACAGCCGTAGGCTTTTTTGCATAATTCAGGAATACCATCTTATCCGTCTGATAGATCCCCAGACGTGTGGCATCCGTACAGGTGCAGGTTTCCGTCACCATCGAATTCGCCAGATAGAAGCTGTCCTGATAGGATGCGGAATTTGTGGGGTTCTTGGCAGACGCGATCAGTCCGAAGACGCCCTTGGTCTCCTTATTGGAGGATCCCGCTGCCGTCAGGCGGATCATTATCTCGGCATCGCTGTGGTTTCCGGCCACGGCCCGCTCCGAGTTACTGATGCTGGTGGTTCCTGCCGTTCTGGAAAGGATCACGGTATACCCTCTGAGCTCCAGCTCCTTCTTCAGCCGTTCCGCCACCTCCATGGTAACATCATATTCAAAATGTCCCGTCTGGGTTCCGATGTAGGCGCTGGACATCCGGGGCTTCCCTTCCTTCTCGGCGTCTCCGTCCGGGAACAGGGATTCCGGCGTCTTATCCGCATAGATCTGCTTTGCAGGATCGATGAAGACCACATGACTGTTCTCCTTCTTCTCCTGCTCCTTCACCCATTCGATGCTTGTTTTCTTTACATTTTCACTTTTGATATACAGACTGGTGTCATTGAGACGGATCCTGGTCCATTCATCCTTGGTTCCCGTCCGTTTCAGGTCCACCCCCGTATTAAGAGTTATGTAAACCTCCGATTTCTCATCCGGCAGTCGGTACACCACGGAATCCGGTCGTGTCGTTACCACATAGTCCTTCTGGTTCTCAAACCCGGTGATCAGTTCATCCGGATCCACAGTCTCTTCCGTTGCATTCTGAGTCTTCCCGCAGGCTGTGAGAACCAGTAAAAGAAGCAGCAGGATCCACCGGCATGATCTGATATGAAGCTTTTCTTTCATTCCTGCCCACTCCTTTCCCGGATTTCAATCCCGATTCTCAGATCAGCAGCATGGCATCTCCGAAGGAGAAGAACCGATACCGCTCCTTTACAGCCGTTTCATAGGCCAAAAGTACATGCTCCCGGTCATAGAAGGCCGAAACCAGCATGATCAGCGTGGACTCCGGCAGATGGAAATTCGTGATCAGCCCGTCCACGACACGGAAACGGTAGCCCGGATATAGGAAAATGTCCGTCCATCCGCTGCATGCCCTGAGAGGCTGAAAACCGGGATCATCATTCTCCGCCCATGCCACATGGGTTCCCTCCGGGTTATCAGCGTCCTCTCCGGTCTTCTTTGTTGCAAGTACATTTGCTATGGTCTCCAGCGTTCTGGTGCTGGTGGTCCCGACGGAAATGATCCGTCCCCCCTCCTGTTTGGTAAGGTTGATCAGCCCGGCCGCTTCCTCAGACAGCTCATAGTACTCGCTGTGCATATGATGCTCTTCAATGGTATCCACCTTCACGGGCCGGAAGGTTCCGAGTCCCACGTGAAGTGTCAGTCTGGCGATCCGCACACCCTTCTCTTCCAGCTCGGCCAGAAGCTCCGGTGTAAAATGCAGTCCCGCGGTGGGTGCCGCAGCAGAGCCCTCATGGGTCGCGTAAACCGTCTGATACCGGTCACGGTCCTGAAGCTTGTGTGTGATATACGGCGGCAGGGGCATTTCTCCCAGGCGGTCCAGGATCTCTTCCCAGATCCCCTCATAGCTGAACCGGATCATCCGGTTTCCTTCCTCCGCAACACTCTCCACTGTTCCGGTCAGCAGTCCGTCTCCGAAGGAAACCACCGCTCCCGGACGCATTTTCTTACCCGGACGTACCAGCGCTTCCCAGACATTGTCTCCGTGATTCCGAAGCAGAAGCACCTCGATCGCAGCTCCCGTATCCGGCTTCACGCCCAGAAGCCGTGCGGGGATCACCTTGGTGTCATTGATCACCAGACAGTCTCCGGGCTTCAGATAGTCTCCGATGTCCCGGAAATGTCTGTGTGTAATGGTATTCAGTTTTCTGTCCAGCACCATGAGCCGCGAGTCGCTGCGACGCTCCAGGGGATCCTGGGCGATCAGCTCCTCGGGGAGCTCATAACTGAAATCGGATACTTTCATAATCGTCCCGTCTCTCTATATTCCTTCGCACTGCAGGCCCGGGATGACAAGCTCTGTCATGCCGATCCCTTCACACCGCATGCTCGGGATGAATAATGTCAGGCTCTGAGTGTGATGCCCTTCTCAGCAAGCGCAGCCAGCATCTTGTCGATCTTTTCATTTACCTCCGCATCTGCCAGCGTGCGGTCCTTCGCACGGAACATCAGGCTGTATGCAAGAGACTTCTTGCCCTCACCCAGCTGCTCTCCTTCATACACATCGAAGAGGGTGACAGACTCAAGCAGTGCGCCGCCGCATTTCCGGAGGATCTTCTCAACATCACCGGCCAGCACGGACTTGTCACATACCAGTGCAAGGTCACGGTTGGAGCCCGGGAACTTCGCAATGCCCACGTACTTGATATCAAAATTGGACAGCATGGTTACGGTTTCCATATCCAGCACCGCTACATAGCAGTCGCCCTTCATATCGAAATTCTCAACAGCCTCGGGATGTACCTGTCCGATAAATCCGATCTGCAGGCTGCCCTTTACGATATTGGCCTGACGGCCCGGATGCAGGAACGGATATTCGGAAGCGGGAACAAATTCCACTTCCTTTCCGAAGGAAAGATGATCAAACAGTTCCTCCAGAACACCCTTCAGTGAATAGAAGTCACCTTCGCCGTACATACCCAGCGTCAGCTTCAGCTTCTCATCCGGAAGCTCGGTCAGCGGAAGCGCCTTCGGAATATAGACATTTCCGATCTCGTACAGACGTACATTCTTGTTTCTGCGGTTGAAGTTCGTTGCCAGGGAAGTCATCATTCCGGCAAGGGACGTGGTCCGCATGATACTGAAGTCCTCACCCAGCGGATTGCTGATCTCAATGGCGGCACGAAGCGGGTGATCCTCCGGCAGCAGCAGCTTGTCAAATACCTTCGGGCTCTCGAAGGAGTAATTCATGGTTCCGGAGAATCCATTGGCCTCAACCAGCGTCCGGGCAACTCCCTGGATCTGGCGATTGTACGGGATACCGCCGATTCCGGCGTTGACCGTGGTCAGAGTGGACGGGATCTTATCATATCCGTAGAACCGGGCTACCTCTTCTGCCAGATCTGCCATGCAATGCAGATCCTGACGATAGGTGGGGATGGTCAGCATCTCGGAATCCGGGTTATAGGAAAGCCCCAGTCCCTCGAAGATATGAAGCATCTCCTCCTTTGAAACGGAAAGTCCCAGAAGGTTATTCATCTTTTCAGGCTCAAAGGGAAGCTCCCAGGGCACTACCGGCTCCGGATATACATCCACCATACCCTGCAGAACCTCGCCGCAGCCCATTTCCTCGATCAGTTGGCAGGCACGGTTGATGGCCTCCTCCGCCAGGTTCGGGTCCAGTCCCTTTTCAAATTTACCGGCTGCATCCGTACGGAGTCCCAGACGACGCTCGGACTGACGGATGTTGGTTCCGTCGAAGCAGGCTGCCTCGAACAGAAGTGTTGTCATGGAATCGGTGACCATGGAGTTCTCACCGCCCATGATACCGCCGATGGCAACCTCCTTCTCACCGTCACAGATCATCAGTACATTTTCATCCAGATTACGCTCCACACCGTCCAGTGTCTTGAAGACATCCCCGTTGGCGGCACGCTTTACCACGATCTTATGACCTGCAATGGTATCCAGATCAAAGGCGTGCATCGGCTGGCCGTACTCTTCCATCACATAGTTGGTGATATCCACGATATTGTTGATGGCACGGATCCCCTGTGCACGGAGTCTGTGCTGCAGCCACTTCGGAGACGGTGCGATCTTTACGTTCTTTACAACCCGTGCGATATACCGCTTACAGAGATCCGGATCCTTGATCTCAACGGAGATATAATCCTCGGTCTTCTCCGGGCACCTTGCCTCCACCTTTACCTCAGGCGGGTAAAAGGGCAGGTCAAATGTGACAGCGGCCTCTCTTGCCATACCGATGATGGAGAAGCAGTCCACACGGTTGGAGGTGATCTCATACTCCACATTTGTATCATCCAGTCCCAGGGCGGCAACCGCATCATCCCCCGGCTTCACTCCGGCATCCTCGGGGAATACATAGACGCCGTCCTCCGGTGCCTCCGGATAAAGGTCACGGGTGGAGCCAAGCTCCTCGATGGCGCACATCATACCGAAGGACTCCACGCCGCGGAGCTTGCCCTTCTTGATCTTGATCCCGTCCGGAGGAAGCTCGCCTCCGTCATGGCCGCCGGCAACCTTACCACCGTCCAGTACGGTGGGAACGATATCGCCTTCCTTCACATTCGGTGCGCCTGTTACGATCTGAATGGGCGCATCCTGTCCCACGTCCACCTGGCATACCACCAGCTTATCCGCATCCGGATGACGCTCGATCTTCAGGATCTTTCCCACTACGATCTTCTCCAGGTTCTTGTTATATACGTTGTGGCTCTCCACATGGGAGCCCGACAGAGTGATCCGGTCCACGAACTCACGAGGTGTGACGTCCAGATCCGGTACATATGCTTTGATCCACGAAAGGGGTGTATTCATTTTCTAATCCTCCATAATATCTATCTGCAAAGATCCTTCACCTTGCGCTTGTCTGTCGATGCCGCCTAGAACTGTCCCAGGAAACGTACGTCATTCTCATACAGAAGACGCATGTCATCGATCTCATACTTCAGCAGAGCCACACGCTCCAGTCCGATACCGAAAGCGAAACCGGAATAAACCTCCGGGTCGATACCGCACATTTCCAGCACGTGGGGATGTACCATTCCGCAGCCAAGGATCTCGATCCAGCCGGATCCCTTGCAGACTCCGCAGCCCTTACCGCCGCACTTGAAGCAGGTTACATCCACCTCAGCGGAAGGCTCGGTGAAGGGGAAATGATGGGGACGAAGCTTCGTCTTTGTATTCGGACCGAAGAACTCTCTTGCGAACTGATCCAGGGTTCCCTTCAGATCCGCCATGGTTACGTTCTTTCCGACAACCAGACCCTCCACCTGATGGAAGGAAGGACTGTGGGTTGCATCCACCTCATCGGAACGGAACACACGTCCCGGAGAAATGATCTTGATGGGAAGCTTTCCCTGCTCCATGATACGTGCCTGAACCGAAGAGGTCTGGGTACGAAGGAGGATGTCCTTTGTGATATAGAAGGTATCCTGCTCATCCTTTGCCGGATGATTTGCGGGAATATTCAGCAGTTCGAAATTGTAACGGTCATACTCCACCTCGGGACCTTCCACAACCTCATAGCCCATTCCGATGAATACCCGCTCCAGATCTTCAAGAGCGATCTGGTTCGGATGACGATGACCGCGGATCTGACGCTTTCCCGGAAGGGTAACGTCGATGGTCTCTCTCTTCAGACGCTCTGTCAGAAGCGCATGCTTGATGGACTGACGCTTCTCCTGAAGCTTCTCCTCCAGCATTGCACGCACCTCATTCACCTGCTGTCCCACCTTCGGACGTTCCTCGGGGGAGAGATCCTTCATGCTCTTCAGGATCTGTGTCAGCGCACCCTTCTTACCGAGGATCGATACACGGATCTCCTCCAGGCTCTCCTGATCACCTGCCGTCTCGATCTTCTTCTCAGCTTCCACCTTGATACTCTGTAACGTATCACTCATTTTCATTTCCTCCTGCTTTTATACTCTTCTGCACTCACGTGCAATACTCCTGTTCATGCTCTCCATGCGCCTCCCGGCAATCTCCGGATACTTCGTATCCGTCGATGTCGCGCCCCTCGGCAAATACATGTGCCAAGGGCACATGGGTCCCGTGTGTAGGCGCATACACTTTCATGCAAGCATGAGTGTATGCGCCTACACACGGCCCACATGCTTCGCATGTGCTTGCCTCGGGGAAACGCATAATGATCGTCCCTCTGTCTGTACAGACAGAGGGACGATCATCAACCGTGGTACCACCCTCCTTCCGGCACTCACGCACCGGCTCTCGTGGGAAGCTTAACGCGCTCTCTCTACGGCACGGCCTACCGATCACGAAGAATGTTCAGCCCTGCGACTCCGGTGTGAAATTTCGGTTTCTGCGGTCTGTCCGGGGTCCCAGCCCATGCCCCGGGCTCTCTGGAATAACCGTATGCAGATGCCTACTTTGCACCATCACAGTCTTTTCCTGATTAAATTATCAGACGCATTGTAGCATAACTGCTGCAGTCTGTCAAAGACTATCTACTCATCATCGTCTTCCGGCTCCGGACAGTAAAGCAATGTATCCACATCGTTTTCACCATACGCATAGAGCTGGTCACGGATGTACTCCTGCATTTCCTCAGGTGCCTGGATCTCAATGATCTGCAGGAAATTGTCTACATAGTCACACCACTTGGCGCGGATCTGCAGCATATCCTGTTCCGTCGGATCCTTGGAGATCCGGGAACGGTCAAAGCTTACATCATCCTTTGATGTCAGGATCTCGCGAAGACCCATGGACTTATACTGGATACCATAGGCGATCTTCTGGATCTCCTCCGTACGAACGAATGCGCAGTCATACATTTCTATGATCAGCGGAAGAACAGCCTTGGCCGGATCGTTGAAGTAGTGACAGTAATAATACATGTCTTCCTTCTTGGTGAGGGTCTCGATATCCTGATTGTTGTACCAGAGATACCGTGCCGTATTGATCCTCGGTCCGTCGCCGTCGAACTTCTTCTCAAAGGCGGCGTCCTTCTTCTTGGTCTTCTTCTTTTTCTTCTTCGGAACCGGATTGTCCTGAAGGAAGGCACTCATCTCAGCCGCATCGCTGATCCCTGCCTCCGGATTCGAGGTCACGACCGGAGCCGCCGCATTTACGGTGGTGATATTCACTGCATTGACCGGATTCACGGTAATGGTGTCACCGGTAACCGGAAGCGGCTTTACCGCCTCTGTGGCAGCCGCTGTGGCAGCCTCTGCCTCAGCGGCAAATGCGCTGTCCGTAAGTCCGTCCCTGCGTTCCTCGATCTCCTGGTGGAGCTGGGTATCCGTAAATGCACTGTCGAAGCTGGTCTCCAGTGTCTTGTTGCTGTCCTCTTCATCCAGTGCAAATGCGCTGTCGCCGAATGCACTGTCTTCCTCGCCTGACTCAGCTGCTACCGCAGCGGCTGCAGTTGCGGCTGTTGCCGCTGCTACGGCCTGTGTAACCTTTGCCGCATCGTCGGCAAGCAATGTTTCCTCATCCACAGCCGGGCGCTTGCCCTTGGCTTCCTTTACTGCTTCTATGATCTGATCCGCATCGGCGATCCTCGTGGTTGCCTTCATCACGTCAGCATCCTTCTGCTTCTGCTTTTCAAGCTCCCGTTTGATCCTTGCCACCGGAATCTCATCCGTGTGCTCCATCTCATCCGGATCTTCTTCATAATCTTCTTCGTCAGGTTCCTCAGCGGGCTCCTGCTTAACGGGCGCTGCCTTCGCCTCAGCCTTGCCTGCCTTCTTCGCCGCAAGCTCAGCTTCCTCTCTTGCCTGATCGGCCTTCTCTCTGGCCACACGGGCCTCAAGCTCTGCGGCTTTGGCCTTTGCCTGGAGTGCAGCCTCAACCACCGCTGCCACCTCATCCTTTACCTCAGGCGTCTTTTCAGCATTCTCAGCCTCTTTCCCGTCATCCTCACCATCGCCGTCTTCATCGTCATCCTTGTCATCGTCATCCTCCGCGTCCTTCTTGTCGGATGATTTCTTTGACTTCTTCGACTTTTTGGATTTCTTCGGTTCATCCTCGTACTCATCGTCCTCGTCATCTTCCTCCCTGGAGGTATAACGAGTCTCGGTGTACTCCTCATCCTGATTCTTCTTTCCCTTGGAAAGAACCTTGATCGTAACGATGATGAGTACCACAAGAAGAATGACCAGCACTCCAAGAAGCGCCAGACTGAAAATTGTCGTTGAACTCATTTTGCTGAAGTCCAGATCCATAAGTGTGTTTCCCTTCCCTTCCATCCTTCTGATACGGACTGATACGAAACCGTCCCATATCCGAATGGTCATACATAAATGTAGTATACTACACCGACGATCAGATTTCAAATATTTCCTGTCGTCCGGAGAACCCCTGAAAAATCCGCAGGATCAGAACTCCAACAATCCCCATGAGACCGGAACCCACGCAGATCCCCACAGGATCCGCGAGAATCTGTTTCACATTTTCCCTGTTTCGTGCTAAAATGTGTGTTGCGCCCACGCGGTGCCCCGGACAGGCGATGTAATGCTTCCGTTACTCTGCCGGGATCAAACAAGCACGGCAGACAGATGCCGTACCGGAAAGGAATTAGTTATGGCGAAGGTCAGAACCAGATTCGCACCCAGCCCCACCGGCCGGATGCATGTAGGAAACTTAAGAACGGCTCTCTATGCATACCTGATCGCAAAGCATGAGGACGGAGATTTCATCCTCCGTATCGAGGATACCGATCAGGAACGCGAGGTGGAGGGCGCTGTGGATATCATCAACCGCACTCTGAAGAAGACCGGTCTTATCTGGGACGAGGGTCCGGATAAGGACGGCGGTGTCGGCCCCTATGTTCAGTCCGAGCGTATGGCTTCCGGCATCTACCTGGAATATGCAAAGAAGCTGATTGAACGCGGTGAGGCCTACTACTGCTTCTGCGACGAGGAGCGTCTGAAGACCCTGAAGACGGAGATCGACGGCAAGGAGGTCTTCCACTACGACAAGCACTGTCTCCATCTCTCCGCAGAGGAGATCCAGGCAAAGCTGGATGCAGGCGTGCCCTACGTCATCCGTCAGAACAATCCCACCGAGGGAACCACTACCTTTGACGACGAGCTGTACGGTGCCATCACCGTACCCAACGAGGAACTGGATGACATGATCCTGATCAAGTCCGACGGCTTCCCCACCTACAACTTTGCAAATGTGGTGGATGACCATCTGATGGGCATCACCCATGTGGTCCGCGGAAATGAGTACCTGTCCAGCGCACCGAAGTACAACCGTCTGTATGAAGCCTTCGGATGGGAGGTTCCGGTCTACATCCACTGCCCGCTGATCACCGATGAGACACACGCCAAGCTCTCCAAGCGCAGCGGTCATTCCTCCTTCGAGGATCTGCTGGAGCAGGGCTTCCTGACCGAAGCCATCGTCAACTACGTAGCGCTCCTCGGCTGGTGCCCGGAGGACAATCAGGAGATCTTCTCCCTGGAGGAGCTGGTTAAGGCGTTCAATTACCACAATATGTCCAAATCTCCTGCCGTTCTGGATATCACCAAGCTGAAATGGATGAACGGCGAATATATGAAGGCCATGGATCCGGACACCTTCTACGAAATGGCTCTTCCCTATCTTCAGGAAGCCGTAAAGAGCCCCGTGGACTTAAAGAAGGTCGCTTCCATGGTACAGTCCCGCATCGAGATCTTCCCGGACATCAACGACCAGGTGGATTTCATCGACGCGGTACCCGAGTACAGCAACGACCTTTATACGCATAAGAAAATGAAGACAAATGCGGAGAATTCCCTGCAGCTCCTGACCGAGGTCCTTCCGGTCCTGGAAGCAGCCGAAGATTTCTCCAACGATGCGCTTTTCGCGGCATTACAGGAATTTGCCGCAGCAAAGGAGTATAAGACCGGATTTGTAATGTGGCCCATCCGGACCGCACTCTCCGGCAAGGCAGCCACTCCCGGCGGAGCCACGGAACTGCTCAGCCTTCTGGGCAGGGAGGAATCCCTGGCAAGGATCAGGGCAGCCATCGAGAAGCTTTCCTGAACTTACGGATAATATAAAAACAGAAAGTGCAACGACCGATACAACCTGCCGCTGCACTTTTCTTATTCCGTATGTCTTTCTCATCAACACTACCGGGGATGATCCCCTTCCGACGTATAAGCAGTGATCGCAGCTATCTCGGAAGATTCTGCAGGATTTTAAGGATCTGGTCCGGTGTTCCCTGCATCTTTCCTCCCTGAAGGGTCTTCGTGTACTTTCCGGCAAATGCGGAAGCCAGTTTCTGGTCAAACACACTCTGCGTGATCGAGCTTCCGTTCCACTGATACTTGGTTCCGACCAAAACTTCTGCATCTGTCTTGGTAATCGTACCTATTCCGACATTTGCACTCGTACCGGATGAATAAGTCTGAACATTTGTATAATGTCCGGTAACATGGCCATATTGGTCATCCTCAACTCTGGCATCCCCGCTCATCGAATAAAGGCTGCCGTGATCCACATAGGTAATCTTCCGTGTATCCAGGAAACCGGTCACAAATTTTACTTCCCCGTTCTTATAGGTGTAAATCTCCGTATAATGAACATTTCGCCGGAACAGTTCCGGGATGGAATCCTCGTCCAGATATACCAAAGCCATGCTGTCATCATACGAGTTTTTTCTGACAAAAGCCTCATATGCATCCGCCCATTCGGCTTTGGCGTCCGGTACCCATGTACCGTTCTTTCCAACCAGTTCAGAACCGATCCACTCATTGAAAACCATATATCCCTTCGAGTCAAAGTAATAATACTTTCCGTCGATCTTGAACCAGCTGTTCTTTGCATACCAACCCTTGGAATCTCCGAACCACCACTTGTTCCCGCTCTGTCTCCAGCTCGCCTTGTAGGGATAGGTGCAGCTTCCGTCCTTATTGATCCAGTAGCCCTGGCAGTACTCGGCCGCAGCCATGTCCCCGGCCTTATGGAAGAAGTACCATTTGCCTCCGATCTTCTTCCAGCCGGTCTGCATATAACCGGCCGCATTGAAATAGTACCACTTGCCGCCGCTCTTCACCCACTCGTTCTTTGCATAGGTCCCGTCCGAATAGCTGTAATACCAGCCCTTCTTATCCTGTCTCCACTTCCCGCTCTTTGCCTCTGAATCAAATCCTGTCCCAAAGGCAAAGGACGTCAGAAGAAAGCACAGGATCAGACACCTGCAGATAGTCTTCTTCATCCTCTTCATAGCTTCTCCTCCCATTCGCCTGTGTGACACACGCCCCCTTGGATACAAAAAAGCACCACCCCTATTATACATCACATACAGGGGCAGTGCTATCAATATCTTTTCCGATATCATTCCATTTTCTCTATCTCCTCATCCTCCGGTCAATCCTCGCTGTCCTTTGGTCATCTCTATCTCTTCATCCTCCGGTCGATCCTCACTGTCTTCGATCTCCTCCGGTCCTTCATCCGCCGGCATGTCTGTCGCTTTCGTTTCTGCCTCCTTCTCTGTCCGGTCAGCTGTATTCTCAGCCGGCTCCTCATTCACGGCCTGATCACCTGTTTCCGCGATCGCTTTTTTGATTGCTTCCAGCGCTGCCTGAGCGGACGTATCCAAACAGCCTTCCGCCTCCATCTTCTTAATCTCGGCCAGCCTGTGTCTTACCCACGCCGGCGGGAGCTTTCCCTTCCTCTTTGCACGCGCGACGGCTCGCGCCATCTTTCTGGCAAATACCTGATCGTAGCGCTCCTTATACACATACAGGTACAGGAATTCATTTATCATTCCTCCCAGGAACATCAGGTACACTATGATGTATAGCCATACCAGGGTGGCAACGATGGCAGTAAGAGATCCGTACATGGTCGATCTGGAAAGAGAAAATTCAATATAGAATGTGTAGCCCCAGCTGACAAGACGCCAGCCCGCTGCAACGAAAACCGCGCCCCAGATCTGATACCGGAATAAAACCTTCCTGTTCGGCATCAGGGAATACATGCTCCATATCAGGATAAAGATGATCAAAACGGAGCCTACTCCTCTCAAGGCGTTAAAAAGGTCTCCTACGTGGTGGAGCCCCTCATACCGGCTCACCAGATCATCATATATCTGCTGTCCGAAAAGGTTTATCATCGCTACTGTCAGAAGGATCAGCATAGCGATCAGGGTCTGAACGGCACTGATGATCCGGGAAACGATAAAATTCCGGTTATCCCGGGCATGATATATCTCATTCAGGCCGCTGCGAATCGCCAGGGTGCCCTTGGATGCCGCCCAAAGAGCCACAACCGCCGAAACGATCGTCAGCGACGGAGCTCCGTTTGAATAGATATCGTCGATGAGCCCCTTCACGTAGACTGCCAGATCCTTTGGGATCACCTGCAGCAGATAATCTGCGATCTCTTCCTCAGAAAAAGGAAGGTATGGTGTCAGGGCGAGCAGAATACTCAGGATGGGAAAGAACGACAAAAAGAGCATGAATGTAGACTGGCCTGCAAATGCACTGACATGCCAGTTCATGGATTCATTCGCAAAATCAGAAATGCGATGCGCCCACAGCTTTATGACCTCTTTCGCCTTCTTCATGCTCTTCCCCTAAATATCTCTTTGATAATTCTCTTCTTCGATTCTATGAACCAAAGAAAAGCAGCTATATGCTGCTTTTCCGGTGAATCATATTCACATATCCGAGATGCCGGCTCCTGCCCTTTGACTCCTAGCAAAAAGCCAGGTGGGTGTCCGCACGTGACCTTCTGAAGTCCACTCAGAGGAGGCTGGTCATCCGGCCACAGATGTAGGATTCCCGTAAAAGTAGATGTAGGTTCAAATATAAACAGGAGTATCGAACATCCCAGATATCTAAACACGATCTCGTGATCGTCTTTACATAACTGATTATACGATATCGTGTATAAAAATGCAAGAAAAAAGTTGTCTGACAACTACGTCCGAAGAATCCCCATTGTCACTACAGTTTACTCACCCGCATGATTCAGATGTGCTACGGAAAGATAGACCGGAAGACCGTTCTTCCACTCCGTCTCCGTCTCTCCCTGGATCAGCGGACGAATATAACGGAGCATCTCCTCCGTCACATCATTTCCGGCCACATTGATCCATTCTCCCGGAACTCCCTTCGCCTTGTTGGCGATCTCACGAAGCACAACCGTCCGAAGCTCATAGGTATAGGGTTCGTCCGAAAGCCTGCAGAGAATGGGCATGAAGCCCGTCCTGCCCTTTGCGGTTTCCGCAACGGCGAAGGCACCCAGTTCACCGGATTCCTTCAGATCCTGTGCGGAGGTAACGTGTGCGGCACAACGCTGCAGGATGGAAAGCTCGATGGAACGGACCTTCGTTCCGATCTCCTTCTTGACCAGATTTTCAAGCGCCTTTCCGACACCTGACAGCTGCTTATGTCCGAACTTGTCCGCTACTGCTTCCTTTGCACTGATATATACCCCGTGCTCATCCCGGATCCCTTCGGAAACGGCAACCACCACATTCTTGGAACGCTTCAGTTCCCGTCTTACATCCTCCAGGAAGGTGGTCCTGTGAAAGGGAACCTCCGGCAGATAGATAAGCTGCGGAGTGATATTATATTCATTTCTTGCAAGTGCCGCTGCCGCCGTCAACCATCCGGAATCACGGCCCATGATCTCCACAATGGTCACACAGGGAAGATCGTAGATATAGGTGTCATGCGCGATCTCCAGCATGGAGGTTGCGATATACTTGGCAGCAGAACCGTACCCGGGGGTATGGTCCGTACATACAAGATCATTGTCGATGGTCTTCGGAACTCCGGCAAAACGGATGTCAGAGCCTCTCTGCTCTGCTACCATGGCCAGCTTGGAAATGGTGTCCATGGAATCATTTCCGCCGATATAGAAGAAGGCACCGATGTCCATCTTCTCCAATGTGGCGAAGATCCTGTCATAGATCTCCTGATCCTCATCCGGCATGGGCATCTTTACACGGCAGGAGCCCAGGAACATGGCCGGCGTCAGTGTCAGCCGGTCCAGAAAGTCCGGTTCCTGCTTTGCTCTTTCGGAGAGCTCCAGGAAATTCTCGTCCAAAACTCCGCTGATCCCATGTACAGCGCCGTAGATCTTATCATATGCATCTGTTTCCAGCACGCCGCGGATCACCCCCGCAAGGGATGCGTTGATGGCTGCCGTAGGCCCGCCGGACTGTGCTACCATTACATGCTTCTTCATCCGATCATTCTCCAGTCTCTTCCTGTGATTCTGATTGCTGATTTGCCTGCTCTTCCTTTTCGGACGGAAGAAGTACCTTTCCGTTGCTGAAGACGCCGGTCTCATTTGAAATATCCGTGGATATCTTCTGTACTGTCTTGGTCGGTGTATAATCCTGCGTTCCGAAGAGGTATCTCTGGAGCGCGGACACATTTGCCGTCAGATCCTCCGGCGCGATGCATGAGCCCTTCGTGTCAGAACCGTAATACTGGAACTGGATCGGGAAGCCCTGGGTCTGGTCCAGCTTATAGGAAAGTGCATGCTTGGCCAGATCATACATCTCACTTTCTGAGATGCTCGTACTGATATAGGGGAACATTTCATCAATGATCTTATCCAGAGTCGCAAGATCACTGCTCTTGATCTTGTTCAGCATGGCGGTGATCACCTCACGCTGACGCTCCGTACGGGTGATATCACCCTGATCCGTGCTTCGGATACGGGAATAAGCCGTAGCCTGTGCCCCGTTCAGCACCAGATCTCCGGTTTCGAAAACGCCCTCGGAATAGATACCCGTCACGCGGATCTGCTCCATCAGACAGGCGTTCAGCATATCCAGCTCATTTTCCTCCACATGTACCGTAACTCCGCCGATGGCGTCGATGGAACGGGTCAGGCCCTCCCAGTTTACGGTCACATAGGCGGTGATGTTCAGGTCCAGATTGCTGTTCAGCGCCTTGATGGCAAGCTCCGGTCCGCCGTACGCATAGGCCGCGTTGATCTTTGCGGTAAAACTCCCCTCCGGATCCGGGATCTCCAGCAGCGTATCACGATAGACCGATACGAGCTTTACCTCGCCGGTCTCGTTATTGATGCTGGCCACCATGATCGCATCGCTCCGGTTTCCTGCGCCGAGACTGGAATCTCTCGCATCCACGCCGAACAGTGCGATATTTGTATAGCCCTTCATGGACTCGGTATCCACGCCGTCATTGATGGCCAGATCCTTCTCATTCAGATCATGATAATCCAAAAGAAGATATTTGTTGTGAATATAGGACTTTACAAGTCCGAGCACCAGGCCGACGATCACGATCAGCTCGATGATCAGCGCGATCCCCCACTTTGCGTTGGCGGACATGCGCTTCTTCTTTCCCTCTCTCCGAGAGGATCGCTCATCTTCGTATTCGTAATCCTCATCATAATATTCATCGTTATATGACATAGATCTTTTCCTTTTCTTACGATTTGTCTGCTATACTATACGCGAAACAACTGTAAAATGCAAGCGGCATTATTCCGCCTCGATCCGGGATACTCTTCTCCGGATACGAAGCGTCTCAAAAAACATGTCAAATACGGTCCGGAGGCGGATCTTCGTTTTTCGCTCCCCATCCCCGTGATAGCATACCTCTACCGGCTGCTCCACCATGGAAAGCCCGAACTTCGAGGCTATGGCAAGCAGCTCGATATCAAAGCTGAACCGATCCGACTTCATCTTCCGAAGCACCGGATGGATCCGTTCCGTCCGGAACAGCTTGATCCCCGTCTGGGTATCCCGGATCGGAAGGTGGAAAAGCACCTTCAGGAACATATAATACCCATGGGTCATGATCTTTCTGTAAATGGGATATTCCAGTTTTGAATCCGGATGCAGCTTGGAGCCCAGAACGATATCAGCGCCCTCCTGCTTCATCACCGCAAGATAGCCCTCCAGCTGCTGCGGCGGGAGATCCAGATCCGCATCCAGAAATGCCGTATACCGCGCCTTACTTGCCAGCATACCGCGCCGGATCGCATACCCCTTCCCCCGGTTCTTCGGATAGGAAATGATCCCGATCCTGGCATCCTCAGCCGCTGCACGGCGCATTTCCGCCTCCGTTCCGTCCGTACTTCCGTCATTGACGGCAATGATCCGGAAGGAAGACGTAAAGCCTTCCAGTGTCCTAACACAGGTGAGAAGGTTCTCACAGATTCTTTTTTCTTCGTTATAAGCCGGCATTACGACGGCCAGTTCGATCTGCATCCTGACTCCTATCATGCATCACTGGAGGCTTCGTTCTCCGGGATGCATCCTCTTCCGTTCTCCTGTGAACTCAATTTCCGCACAGGAAAGTTAACTGTTCAGCTTCTCGGCGATCATCTTGTTAACGGTTGCAGGGTCACATTTTCCCTTCATTTCCTTCATGACATAGCCCACGATGGCTCCGATGGCCTTGCCCTTGCCGTTCTTCACATCCTCCACGGCCTTCGGGTTTGCGGCGATCGCCTTCTCCACAACCTCGGTGAGCACGCCGTCATCCGCCTTGGTGGACAGGTTGTTGTCCTTTACATACTGTGCAGGACTGAGATTCTCGGAGAATACCGCCTTCTCAAAGACCTCCTTGGCTACGGCTCCGTTGATCTCCTTGGCATCCACCAGGGCGATCAGCTCGGCCAGATTCTCCGCACTGAATTTCAGATTGGAAGCGTCAGTACCGGTCTCCTTCATGAGGCGCATGGTCTCCACCATCAGCCAGTTGGAAGCCTTCTTCGGATCGGCGCCGGCTGCAACCGCGCCCTCAAAGATATCCGCCAGCTTTTTCTCACCGGTAATCTGATCGATATCATAATCCGGAAGCTGGTACTCCTCCTTGTAGCGGGCGATCTTCTCCGCTCTCATTTCCGGCTGACGGCTGCGGATCTCCTCGATCCACTCCTCCGATACGGAAATGGGCACAAGATCCGGATCCGGGAAATACCGGTAGTCCTGGGCGTCCTCCTTGGAACGCATGGGATAGGAAAAGCCCCTCTCATCGTCCCAGCGGCGGGTCTCCTGTACCACCTTTTCTCCCGACTCCAGAAGGTCGGTCTGGCGGTTCACTTCATTTTCGATGCAGCGTCTGATGGCCCGGAAGGAGTTCAGATTCTTGGACTCGGTACGGGTACCGAATTCCGATGAACCCTTCTCACGGATGGACAGATTCACATCCGCACGCATGGAGCCCTCATTCAACTTACAGTCGGAAGCATCCAGATACTGGATGGTCTCACGAAGTCCCTCCAGATAGGCGATGACCTCGTCTGCCGAGCGCATATCCGGCTCGGATACGATCTCGATCAGCGGCACGCCGGACCGGTTGAAATCCACATAGGTCTCATCCGTGAAAGGATCATGGATCAGCTTTCCTGCGTCCTCTTCCATATGGATCTCATGGATCCGTACATGCTTCTCCGCTCCCTCTGCATCCTTGATGGCCACATAACCGTTCCGGCAAATGGGATAATACAGCTGGGAGATCTGGTAGTTCTGCGGATTATCCGGATAGAAATAATTCTTCCGGTCAAACTTGCTGTTTCGTGTGATGTCGCAATGGGTTGCAAGACCCACGGCAATGGCCTTCTCGACAACGCCCTTGTTCAGCACCGGAAGACTTCCCGGCATACCGGAGCAGACCGGGCACACATGGGTATTCGGTGCGCCGCCGAAAGCCGTGGAACAGCCACAGAAGATCTTCGTCTTCGTATTCAATTCGACATGGACCTCAAGTCCGATGACTACTTCATATTCTTTGCTCATTCTGGTTCCTCCATAAAGCCCCTTCGGCTTCGTCTCAGGATGACTGTCTGCTCTGCTCGTAGGTGTACGCCGCACGGATGATCTTCTTCTCCTCAAAGGTCTGTCCCAGCAGCTGAAGTCCGATGGGCAGGCCGTTTTGATCCTTGCCGCAGGGAAGACAGATCCCCGGCAGACCCGCGAGATTCACGGATACGGTGTAGATATCTCCCAGATACATCTTGATGGGATCGGACAGGGACTCTCCGATGGGAAGTGCCGTGGTGGGCGCTACCGGTCCCAGGATCACATCATAACGGGCAAACGCCCTGTCAAAAGCCTCCTTGATCAGGGCCTTCACACGAAGGGCCTTTACATAGTATGCATCATAGTAGCCGGAGGAAAGCACGAAGCTTCCCAGCATGATCCGGCGCTTTACCTCTGCTCCGAAGCCCTCGGAACGGGTCTTCTTGTACATATTGTGGAGATCGGTATAGCTTTCGGTACGATACCCGTACTTCACGCCGTCGAAACGCTCCAGGTTGGAGGATGCTTCCGCACAGGCAATGATGTAATATGCAGGGATCGCATATTCTACCATACCCAGGTCAAACTCCTCCACCTCTGCCCCGAGTTCCCGGAACTTCTCTGCAGCTGCAAGAACGGCGGCCTTCACCTCGGGATCGATACCCTCAAGGAAATAATCTCTCGGAACGCCGATCTTCATTCCCTTCACATCCTTCACCAGAGCGGAGGTAAAGTCGGTCTCGCCCAGACTGTCTCCCTCGGCAAATGTGGCAGATGTGGAATCCTTCCTGTCATGGGTGGAAATGATCTCCAGAATGGCTGCGGAATCCTCTACATTTTTAGTCAGGGGGCCGATCTGGTCCAGAGAGGATCCGTAGGCGATCAGTCCGTAACGTGACACACGGCCGTAGGTCGGCTTGATGCCCGTCACTCCACAGAAGCCGGCAGGCTGACGGATGGAACCGCCTGTATCGCTTCCCAGGGCTGCCGCACACTCCTCCGCTGCAACAGCCGCTGCGGAACCTCCGGAGGAACCTCCCGGTACACGGGTGGTATCACAGGGGTTCTTCGTGGGACCGAAGTAGGAAGTCTCGGACGTACTGCCCATGGCAAATTCGTCCATATTCGTCTTTCCGAGAACTACCACGCCCGCATCCTTCAGTGCCTGTACGGCTGTGGCCGTATAGGTGGGAACGAAGTTGCCCAGGATCTTCGATGCACAGGTGGTCAGCTGACCCTCAATGCACATATTGTCCTTGATGGCCATGGGTACGCCGGCAAGGGGGCCTGTCAGCTCTCCTGCCCTGATCCGCCGGTCAACTTCCTCCGCCTGCTTCATGGCGCCTTCGGTATCTATCGTGATATAGGCATGGATCTCCTTATCCTTTGCGCCGATCTGATCCAGATAGGCGCGGGTTGCTTCCACGCTGGTGGTTTCTCCTGCAGCGATCTTCTTTCCAAGCTCCACTGCGGAAAGACCGAGAATCATTTCTCTTTCCATGATCTTCTCCTTAACTGTAAGCTCCTCAGCACTTCGTACTCAGGATGACTAAGCCCCCGGATGCTCCGGGTATCGTCATGACTCTGTCTTAGAACGTGTTCGGTACGATAAACGCTTCTTCCGTCTTCTCCGGCGCATTTGCAAGGATCTTCTCCCTGTCGTCCCCGTTCGTCACTTCATCCTCTCTCATGACATTGGACACCGGAAATGTATGGCTCATGGGCTCCACTCCCGACACATCCAGCTCATTCAGCTTGCCGACGTACTCCAGCATATCGGACATATCCTTCTTCGCCTGCTCCTTCTCCTGATCGGAGAGCTCCAGCTTTGCCAGAATGCCTACATATTCGATCGTTTCATCCGTGATCTGCATAATTCTTCTCCTTATGATCCTTCTCCCTGCCGGGTTCCGGATAGTGCCTTAGTCTCTTACCTTGATATGGGTCTCACGAAGCTGCATCTCCGTTACCTCTCCCGGAGCACCGCACATCAGATCCTGACCGGTTCCGCTCATGGGGAAGGCGATGACCTCGCGGATATTCTCCTCATTTCGGAGCAGCATGATCATACGGTCCACGCCGGGAGCCATTCCTGCATGCGGAGGTGCACCGAACTGGAACGCATTGTACAGCGCACCGAATTTCTTCTCCAGAACGTCCTTGGAATATCCTGCGATCTCAAAGGCCTTCTCCATGATCTCCATATCATGGTTACGAACCGCACCGGAGGAAAGCTCCACGCCGTTGCAGACGATGTCGTACTGATAAGCCAGGATATCCAGCGGATCCTTCTCCTGAAGCGCCTGCAGGCCGCCCTGAGGCATGGAGAACGGATTATGTGTAAATGCAGGGCCCTTGATCTCCTCATCGTACTCATACATGGGGAAATCATTGATATAGCAGAACCGGTATGCATTCTTCTCGATCATCTCGAGACGCTCACCCAGCTCCGTACGGATCTGTCCTGCAAAAAGATTTGCTCTCTGCTCTTTATCTGCAATGAAGAAAATGGTATCGCCCACGGAAAGGTTGGCCAGCTTCTTCAGTTCCTCCTTCAGTTCATCCGGAATAAACTTGTCGATGGGGCCCTTGTAGCTTCCGTCCTCAAGAACCTCCAGATATCCGAGGCCGCCCATACCGATGCCCTGTGCGAACTTCAGCATCTTCTCATGCTGACCCTTGGAAAGCTTCTTCGGCACATTGATGGCACGGACCGTCTTGCCGTGGAACGGCTTGAAGGTACATTTCTGGAAGAAGTCAGTCAGATCGATGATCCTGAGTGGATTGCGAAGGTCCGGCTTGTCCGTACCGAACTCCAGCATGGCCTGCTTATAGCTGATGATGGGGTACGGAGCTTCCGTTACCTCATAGCCCTTGGGAGCGAACTCCTTAAATGTGGCGGAGAGGACCTCCTCGCCTACCCGGAACACATCCTCCTGGGTGGCAAAGCTCATCTCAAAGTCCAACTGATAGAACTCTCCCGGAGAGCGGTCTGCTCTTGCATCCTCATCACGGAAGCAGGGAGCGATCTGGAAATACTTATCAAAGCCGGACACCATCAGCAGCTGCTTATACTGCTGGGGTGCCTGGGGAAGTGCATAGAACTTACCCTTATAGCGGCGGGACGGAACGATGTAGTCCCGGGCACCCTCCGGAGAGGATGCACAGAGGATCGGGGTTTGGATCTCAACGAAGCCCATTTCCTCCATCTTCTTACGAAGGAAGCTGATGACTCTGGACCGGAACAGGATATTATCCTTAACCTTCTCATTTCTCAGGTCCAGATAACGGTACTTGAGACGAACGTCCTCCCGAACCTCCTTGGAGGTCATTACCTCAAAGGGGAGCTGTGTATATACCTTACCGAGGATATCGATGGAATGTGCCTCCAGCTCGATGGTTCCCGTAGGGATCTTCGGATTGTAGGTTTCCTCATCCCTGTGCTCTACAAGACCTTCCACGGAAATGGCCTGCTCCCGGGTGATCCCGTCCAGCAGGGAAGTGTCACGCAGCACGACCTGCATCACACCATACATATCCCGAAGGTCGATAAAGGATACGCCGCCGTGGTCACGGATATTCTCAACCCATCCGGCCAGACGTACATTCTTTCCCACATCCTGCTCACTCACTTTGTTGATCGTTTTGTCTCTGTACATTTTGCTTCCTCTTTTCTTGTATCTTTAAAATTGAGATCAGTAGCTTCCGCGCCTCAAAGTCTCCTTCACCCACAGGGGTTCGGGATACAAAAATCCCGAGGCTGTGATCAGCCTCGGGACGATGATTCACCGTGGTACCACCCGAATTCGAATCCCTCCTGAGGATCCGCACTCTTTTCGACGTAACGTGTCTTCTACGGGGCATCCTACTCTTCCTTCAGATGTCCGGCTCCGGAGTGTTCCGCTCTCCTAAGGTGTCTCGCTGTGGCTTCCAGTCCATGACCACAGCTCCCTGTCAGTCCTTTTAAGGAGCAGTCTCCTTCTCTGCCTTTACAAACATGGTGCCATTATATACTAAATCGTTGTAAGAAACAAGTATTACTTATAAAAATGATGTCCGCATGCATCTGTGAAGATATAGGATCTTCCGCAGAAGGTGCTTCTCTTGGAAAGGCTGTGGAAGAACAGCGCTCCCTGTGCGGTATCTCCGTGAGTCAGTACGTAGTTTACAGCGTCTACCGTACTCTGGGAGATCTGTGTACGTCCGTAAGCGAACTGGCATCTTGCAGTTACTACCTTGTACGGTGTGTCGCCGAAGTAAGGATCAGCCACACGGTTCAGGATCACGGATGCTACATGTGTCTTGCTCCAGAAATCACAGTCTCTGGTCTCTGTCTCCACGCAGCGGCACATATAATAGATATCCAGATCACTCAGTTGAGACCACTTCTCGATATTTGCAAGCTGCTCTTCTGTGATCTCGATCTCGGAACCCTCCGGGTTCATGCATACACCTTCACTGTCGAAGAGGTAATAAAGGTCATCCACCTTCTGGCTTCCTGTTACCATCTCACCGTCTTCATTGAACCAGTACCAGTCTTCCTTGTACAGAAGCCATCCGGTCTTCATATTTCCCTGACGTGTGAAGTAATACCACTTGTCACCGATCAGTCTCCAGCCTGTGCTCATGGCACCGTTGTCCTTGAAGCTGTACCATTTCTGATCTACATTCTTCCAGCCGACGGTCATTGCTCCGCTGACATCGGACAGATAATACCACTGGGTTCCAGTCTGATTCCAACCGGTCTGCATTGTACCGTCTTCCTCATCCATGAAATACCACTTCTGTCCGGACTTCTGCCATCCTGTCTTCATGGCGCCGCCCTTTGAGAAGAAATACCACTCATCACCGAGCTTCTGCCATCCTGTTGCCATCATACCGTTGTCAAAGAAATAGTAGGTCAGTCCGTCAACGGTTGCAAAGCCTGTTACCATGATACCCTTATCATTGAAGTAGTACCATCTGAAGTTATACTTAACCCAGTCAGAGACCGTCTTCTCGCCCTTCTCGTTGAAGTAGAACCAGTTATTGCCCTGCTTCTGCCATCCGGTAACGATCTTCTTCTCGGTCTTCTTCTCAGTCTTCTGCGCAGGCTTCTTCTCGGTCTTCTTAGCCGATTCAGTCAGCGCTGCTGCTTTCTCTGTCTCTGCTGTCTCAGCTGCATCCTCAACCTCTGTTGTCTCCTCTGCAGCTTCTGCTGTCTCATCATCTGCTGTTTCATCGTCTGTAGCTTCTACTGTCTGATCATCGCCGTCTGTTGTTGTCTGATCTTCAGTATCTACCGTCGTCTCATCAGCCTGTGTAATTTCTTCGTTTGCTACAAGGTTCGCATCCTCCTCAGCATCCTGACCGTTCTCGGTCACGATCTCCTCATCGGATGTTACCTCTTCTGCGTGAGATACGATCTGCGGCGTGAAAAAGATCACTGCAATGAATGTAAGGATCATTACAAGCGAAATTCTTCTTGTCTTCATCTTCGTCTCCTCTTTTCTTTCTGATAAAAACTATCAATCAATGGGTGCACTTCGAGCATATCCTCGACGTGTTTCAGAATTGTATCACCGTTTTAAGAATCTGTCAAGATTTTATTAAGAAAATGTTACATTATTATTGTAAACTTATACAATAACCACTATATGTAGTATATAAAATTGTAACAAAGCACAAGAGACCACGATTTTCGCGGTCTCCTGTCTGAAACAATTTGATTTATTTTTGTAAAAAAGCAGTATTTTACGCTTCACATGCCTCCTTCAGAGCCTGTACCATAGCGTCCAGCTTCTCCTTCGTCATGCCCGGATAGACACCGATCCAGAAGGAATCCTTCATGATCCGGTCAGTCTCCGTAAGGGTACCTGAGATCCTGTACGCATCCGTCCCCCTGATCTGGTCAAAACAGGGATGTAATGTAAGGTTTCCGCTGAAAAGAAGCCGGGTCTGAATATTCCTCTCCTCCAGGAACCGGGTCACCTCGTTTCTGGTGCGTCCTGCTTCCGGACGAACGGTAATGAGGAAGCCAAACCAGGAGGGTTCGGAATCCGGTTCCGGCTCCGGAAGGATGAGCTTATCCTCCATAGGACGGAGCTCGTCCCGAAGATACTGCCAGTTCTCTCTTCTTCTCCGGATGAAATCGGGAAATTTACGGAGCTGCTCCACACCGATGGCGGCCTGAAGATCCGTTACCTTCAGGTTATATCCGAAATGGCTGTATACATATTTATGATCATATCCCTCCGGCAGCTCTCCGAACTGTCCGTCGAAGCGATGTCCACACAGGTTATCCCGACCTGACGGGCATACGCAGTCTCTTCCCCAGTCCCGCATGGACAGAAGGATCTTATGAAGCAGCGCATTGTCCGTATAGACCGCTCCGCCCTCTCCCATGGTCATATGGTGCGGCGGATAGAAGGAGGAGGTTCCTATATCTCCCCAGGTTCCCGTGTATTTCGTAACTCCGTCAATGGTCACCTTCGTTCCCAAAGCGTCGCAGTTGTCCTCCACAAGCCACAGGTTATGCTTTTCACAGAAGGCCTTCACCTTTCGGACGGAGAAGGGATTGCCCAGAGTATGAGCGATCATGACCGCCTTCGTTTTCTCCGAAAGAGCTTCCTCCAGCCGGTCCGTATCGATATTGTACTGCGGAACCGTTACATCCACGAATACGGGAACCGCCCCATACTGAAGGATGGGACTAACCGTTGTGGGAAATCCGCAGGCAACCGTGATCACCTCGTCCCCCCGGCGGATCTGCCGCTCTCCCAGAAGCGGTGACGTAAGGGCCATGAAGGCAAGCAGATTTGCGGAGGACCCGCTGTTCACCAGGTGAACATGCTTCACGCCGATCCATTCGGCGAAGTCCTTCTCCAACTGATCCGCAAAGCGACCGGTGGTCAGCCAGAAATCCAGCATGGCGTCCGTCAGGGACAGCATTTCCTTCTCATCAAACACTCTGGATGCATAGGCGATCCGGTCTCCTGTCTGATAAGGCTTCTCCTGCTCCGGCTTCTTGATCTCTTCATAATACTGTGCCACCAAATCTTTAATCTGCTGACGCAGTTCATTTTCTCTCGTTGTTCCCATAGTTCTCCTTACGCTTTTCTCCCCGGATTCCTTATGCAGGGTTCACTCAGGAAAGAAAAGCCTCGATCTCACGGTTCATTTCTTCTTCTATATTCCCGCTCTCCATATAGACGCGGCTCCATACCACCGTCTCCTCCAGGGCGCGGTCGATGTTCCATACCGGCTTCCAGCCAAAGGTCTTTCTGGCCAGACTGCAGTCCAGCTTCAGGAAATTCGCTTCGTGAGGGCCGACATTTCCCACATTCTCCCAGATCAGTTCCGGTTCCTCCGCACTTTTTGCTGCATTCCACGCACGGCAGAAGCTTGTGACCAACTCCCCTGTCGTTACACAGTCTGCGTCCTCCGGACCGATATTATAGGCTCCCGCCACCTCCGGATCCAGTGCCTGGGCACGAAGGATCGTCAGATACATGAACAGCGGCTCCAGTACATGCTGGTACGGACGGATGGAATAGGGATTCCTGACCTTAATGCTCTCCCCTGCCATGGCAGCCCGGACGCTGTCGGGAACGATCCTGTCACGGGCAAAATCCCCGCCTCCGATCACATTTCCGGCACGGGCCGTAGATACGGCGATTCCGGTTTCCCGGAAAAATGAGTTTACATAACTATGTGTCACCAGCTCCGAACAGGACTTGGAATTGGAATAAGGATCGAAGCCGTCCAGGGGTTCTTCCTCCCGGAACGCCTCTCCTCTTTCTTCATTCTTATATACCTTATCCGTTGTGACATTCAGAAAGGAGCGGACAGACGTGGTCTGTCGTATCGCTTCACAGAGATTGACGGTCCCCATCACATTTGTCTCATAGGTATAGCGCGGTTTCTCATAGGAAGTGCGCACGATGGGCTGTGCCGCCATATGCAGCACCAGCTCCGGCTGCGTTTCCTGCATTACCTGAAGCAGCCGGTCATAATCCCGGATATCGGCGATCACGGAGGTAAGACCTCCGTCTGCCTCTGCTCCTGCCGCTGCCAAAGGATACAAAGCCTCCTTCTCCGGAGCCAGGGAGTATCCCGTAACCTTTGCGCCTGCCAGATGAAGGATCCGACAGAGCCAGCTTCCCTTAAATCCGGTATGCCCGGTCACCAGGATCCTCTTCCCGTTAAAAAACTGTAATTCCTGTTTTGTCATATCGTCACCATTGCACCTGTCCTCTGCATGCTCGTCCGAAAATGCAGGGTCACTTCTTCTCCCAGGCCATCCAGGGAGCATTTTTCTCAGCGATCATACGGTCGAGAAGATCATGCTCACGCTTGGTATCCATACACTGCCAGAAACCGTCATACTCATAGGCCGACAGCTGTCCTTCCTTCGCAAGTGTCCTCATGGGCCTTTGTTCAAAGATCGTTGTATCATCCTCCAGATAACGGAACACCGCCGGTTCCAGAACCATAAAGCCTCCGTTGATCCTGGCGGAATCCGTCTCCTCCTTCTCCCGGAAGGAGGTAACAAGTCCGGAATCCTGATCAACCTCCATCACGCCGAAACGCTGTCCGAAACGGATGGCGGTGACCGTTGCGATCTTGCCCTGCTCCCTGTGGAAGCTGAGCAGCTCATTCATATCCACTGTACAGACGGCATCACCGTAGGTCAGCATAAAAGCCTCATCCCCCACATACTTCTGTACGCGGCGGATACGCCCTCCGGTCATGGTGTCCAGTCCGGTATCCACGATCGTAACCTTCCACGGCTCCGCAACGTTGTTATGGATCGTCATACGGTTTTCGTCCGTGAAATCAAAGGTGATATCACTGTTATGCAGATAATAATTGGCAAACCATTCCTTGATGACATGCTGCTTATATCCCGCACAGATAACGAAATCGTTGAAGCCGTGGTAGGAATACATTTTCATGATATGCCACAGGATCGGCTTTCCGCCGATCTCGATCATCGGCTTCGGCCGAAGGTGGCTTTCCTCACTGATCCGGGTTCCGTAACCACCCGCAAGAATTACAACCTTCATATGCTACCCCCTCAAAAACAAGACTTTCCGGTCGCTTCGCTCCCCAAAGATCAAAGCGCTTTGATCCGCTCCATCGCTTCTACGGAATTCTCGTAGGTTCCGAAGGCCGTCAGGCGGAAATATCCTTCTCCGCTGGGTCCGAAGCCCGAACCCGGAGTTCCGACTACATTTGCCTTCTCAAGCAGATAATCGAAGAAGTCCCAGGAGGTCATGCCCTGCGGCACCTGAAGCCAGATATAGGGTGCATTGACGCCGCCGGATACGGTATAGCCGGCAGCCTTCAGGCCGTCATAGATGACCTTTGCATTCTTCATATAATATGCGATCTGTTCCTTCGTCTGACGCTGTCCTTCCTCGGAATATACAGCCTCACCGGCACGCTGGATGATATAGGGTGCACCGTTGAACTTGGTTCCGTGACGACGGGCCCACAGACTGTGCAGAGATACTCCGTCCGCATCCACCAGATCCTTCGGGATCACGGTATAGCCGAGACGGGTTCCGGTAAAGCCGGCGTTCTTGGAGAAACTCCTGAGCTCGATTGCACAGGTTCTTGCTCCCTCGCATTCGAAAATGGAGTGCGGAACGCCTTCTTCACTGATATATGCCTCATATGCCGCATCATAGACGATCACGGCATGATTCTTATTTGCATAGTCGACCCAGTCCTGCAGCTGTGCCTTGGTGACAGTTGCTCCCGTGGGGTTGTTCGGGAAGCAGAGGTAGATCAGATCCGGCACTTCCTTCGGGAGCTCCGGAGAATATCCGTTTGCCGCTGTACAGGGCATGTAGATCACATTGCTCCAGAGCCCTGTGGTCTCGTCATAGGTACCTGTACGGCCCGCCATGACGTTGGTATCCACATACACCGGATACACCGGATCACAGACCGCGATCTTCGTATCATGTGTGAAGATCTCCTGGATATTTGCGGAATCACTCTTGGCCCCGTCGGATACAAAGATCTCGTCTGCGGCGATATCCGTACCCAGGGGACGGAACACCTTTTCCGCGATGGTGGTTCTCAGGAACTCATATCCCAGATCCGGCGCATAACCCCGGAAGGTCGCTCCGTCGGCCATCTCATCCGTAGCCTTGTGAATCGCTTCGATCACAGCAGGGCAAAGCGGCTGCGTTACATCACCGATCCCCAGCCGGATGATCTTCTTGTCAGGATTTGCCTCCGTAAATGCTGCCACCTTCTTTGCGATCGTGGAAAAAAGATAGCTTCCGGGAAGTTTCAGATAATCTTCATTTGCATGTATCATAGTCATCTCTCCTGTCTTTTCATAATACAGTTTATTCTATCATAAACCCTTCCGGTCTTCAATCCACAGAAACAGAATGACGAGGGACCTTCCCCGGCCACATTTTCATGTGACCGGGGAAGGTCCCTCGTCATTTTATGGTGTATCCCCATCATAGTACTCAATGACAGAGTTCCTGGAAATGGGGAAATAGTAGATCTGATTTACCGGATCCACCATGTAGATCTTGGTTACAGTACACTTTGTCTTCAGGGTCTGACTCCAAAGTGCATTTTCCGAGGATGTGTCTCCCCAGAAAACGCCCATGTGGCAGTCCGCTCCGGACCTCCAGACCGGTGCCAGATACATGATGTCACCCTTATGTGCCTTTCCGCTCTTCAGAAGATCGTTTGCCGACCGGAACACCTCGTAGCGGATATATCCTCTTGTGGCCAGCGTCAGGTAGTTGTCACCGTTTCCGTAGCCGCCGTATCTGCCCATGGCAGCCACCCGGTCCAGATCTCCGCCGGAATAATAAACCAGGCTGGAAATGAATCCGGTACAGTTCATGGCACTGTCTTCTCCGTACTCTCCGTAGGGCCGGATCAGCTCCTCCGGATGTCCGGAATGATATCTCAGACTTGTGTAATTGGTCTTAAAATAATAATCGTTATGATGACTGATCATCCAGTCATAGATCCCGGGGCATTTCAGATACATGTCGATGGTGGGCTTTCCGACGATCCTGGCCCCCGTACTGTCCATATAGTATTTTTCTTTATCCACGGTGATATAATCATCATGGACGAAGCTTCCGTCACTGACGGAATAATACCAGCGGTTCTTCCAATGGAACCAACCCTCGGTTCGGCGGATATTTCCATCCTCTTCTGCGAAGAACAGCTGATCATTATACATATAGAAGTCCGAGGTGACGATCCTGCCGTCCTCTCCCACATAACAAACCTTATTGTCTCTGCTGATCTGTCTGGATTTGGCAATCGTTCCACCTGCTTCCCCGAAGTACCAGTCGTCCCCGATCTGAACCCATCCCGTGGCGGGCGTCAGTACACCGTCCTTGTCGGCCTGATACAGCTTATCCTCATATTTCAGTGTCTGTCCGGTTACCAGAGTCCCTGTGGGATCCAGGTAGTACGACTTACCGCCGTCCTCGATCTTCTTATCCCGAACCACCGTTCCTTCGGACGTGCCATAATACCGGCTGCCATTGATCTCCATCCATCCCTTCTGAAGGGAAAGGATCCCGGATTTATCCGCCTCATACAGCCGTCCTTCTATGATACGCTTCTGTGCTCCCACCAGACAGCCTTTCTCGTCCAGATAGTACTCATTTGCTCTCCAGGAAATGAACTGCTTCTTCAGCGCCTGTCCGTCAGTGCCAAGAAAATAGCTGTTTCCCTTTTTGAACAGCCAGTTCCCTTCGGGGGTTGCACCCGAGGCTGAAATCTCGAATTCTCCCGGCAGAAGATCTCCTCCACCGGACAGAACGCCGGTCAGGATCTCCGTTACTGTCTCCGCATCCTTATCTACGGATGCTGTCTGGGTCGTCTTTTCCGTAGATGCCGTTTCTGTCGGCTTCTCCGTGGACGCCGTCTCCGTCGGCTTCTCCGTAGATGCCGTTTCTGTCGGCTTCTCCGTGGACGCCGTTTCCGTCGGTTTCTCCGTGGATGCCGTTTCCGTCGGTTTCTCCGTGGATGCCGTCTCCGTCGGCTTCTCCGTGGACGCCGTTTCCGTCGGTTTCTCCGTGGACGCCGTCTCCGTCGGCTTCTCCGTGGACGCCGTCTCCGTCGGCTTCTCCGTGGACGCCGTCTCCGTCGGCTTCTCCGTGGACGCCGTCTCCGTCGGCTTCTCCGTGAACGCCGTCTCCGTCGGCTTCTCCGTGGACGCCGTTTCCGTCGGCTTCTCCGTGGACGCCGTCTCCGTTGGCTTCTCCGTATCTGCCTCCGCCCGGATAACCTCCGTAGCTGTAGTCACCGTCGGGCCCACAGCCTCGCGCGGACGAAGTGCCGCCACAATGCAAACCACAGTAACCGAAACAAGCGCCAGGATCACTACGATCCAGACTGCAAAGAATATTCTCTTACTCCACGAATAGTTTCTCACTTCTGCATACCCTCTCTGTCATGCCCCCACAGAATGCAGTTCCCGGTCCCGCCTCATCGGCAGACCCTGTTCCGGGGATCAGGGCGTACTTCCGTTATAATATACTGTCTCTTTATATTCCGAGATCGGAAAACGGTAGATCTTTCCGATCGGATCTATCATAAATATCTCCGTTACCGAATTTCCGTCGGCCAGCGTCTGACTCCAGAAGGCATTGTCAGAAGATGTTTCACCCCAATATACACCCATATGACAGTCCGCACCTGCTACCCATACAGGAGAAAGGTACAGGATATCTCCCTTATGAACCTTTCCGCTTGACAACATTTCCTCAACAGAAGAAAATGTATCATATTCTACATATCCTCTGGTCCCGAGTTTCAGGAAATTATCGGCATTCGCATACTTTCCGTAGCTTCCCATGGCGGAGACACGATCCAGATCACCTCCGGAGTACTTCACCAGGCTGGCTATAAAGCCGGTACAGTTCTGACCGCACTGCTGTTTTCCGAATTCCCCGTACGGCCGGATCAGGACCTCCGGCTGATGCTCATTTCCGATCAGTCCACGATACCTGGTCTTCAGATAGTAGTCATTATGATGGCTAACCATAAACCCATACAGATCATTACATTTCAGATACTGGTCTATAGTAGGAAGGCCCACGATCCGTGCTCCCGTATCATCTACATAGCACTTTTCCTCACCTGCCGTAACATACTCGTTCCGCGCAAATCTGCCTTCAGCATCCGAGTAATACCAGCGGTCCTTCCAATGGAACCAGCCCTCCGATTTCCGTCTGGCTCCCTTTTCATCGGCAAAATACATCGCATCTTCATAGATATAAAAATCCGAGACGACCATTTTGCCGTCAGCTCCCACGTAGCAGGAACTGCCGTCCTTCGTGAGTTCCTTATTCCGGGTCACATATCCGGAAGGATCCCCGTAATACCAGTCTTCGCCGCACTGAACCCAACCGGTTGTCGGCGTTAACTCACCGCCCCCGTCAGCAGTGTAGATCCGGTTGTCGGCAACCGCAGCGTCACCGGTCACCGGAACGCCATCCGGCCCCAGACAGTACATCGTTCCGGACTCCTGAACGATCTGATCCTTCAGGATCTTTCCGTTCACATCCCCGTAATAACGCTTTCCGTCCACCTCGAGCCAGCCGGACTCCAGTGTAAGGGCTCCGTCATCTGCTGCACTGTAAAGAGTATCATCAATAACGAGATTCGTTCCTTCCTTTCGGATACCGTTCTCGTCCAGATAATACTTTATTCCTGACCATTCCACGATCTGATCCTTGAGGAGAACCCCCTCCGGACCCACAAAATAGCTTTTGCCGTTTGCAGACAGCCAGAGATTCTCTCCCTTGTTACCGTTACTGTCGTAATAAACAGACCCATCCACCGGGATCAGCAGCGTTTCATCATCTTCCTTTGCCGCAGCCGTAAAGTACGAGATCACCACCACTATAAAAAGAAACCAGAGCAGCACGATCCAGAAGATCAGAAATATTCTTTTACTTAAGGATTTACGTGTATTGTCCACTTCACACCTTTTTCAGACGAAATTTAAATATCCAAAAAACCCCGGACAGCATAAAGCCGTCCGGGACTTCATATTTACTCTACTACGTAAGGAATCAGGGCAAGCTGACGTGCACGCTTTACTGCAACAGTCAGCGCTCTCTGATGCTTTGCACAGTTGCCTGTGATCCTTCTGGGAAGGATCTTACCACGCTCGGAAATGTACTTCCGTACCAGATTTGCATCCTTGTAATCAATTACCTGATTCTCATCTGCACAGAACACACATACTTTCTTACGTCTGCGCATGGGTCTTCTTCTCATGGGAGCAGCATCCTTCTGCTCTGTCTTATTGTAAGGCATATCTTTCCTCCTATTTTACTTAAACGGCAGGTCGTTCTCAATGCCTTCCGGAACGCTCATAAAATCATCCGGACTTGCACTCTGAGGAGCCGGTGCACTGCTGGGCTGATAACCGCCCTGGCTCTGCTGCGAAGCGGCCTTAGACTCTGCAAACTCGATTTCTTCGGCGATCACGCGTACGGAATACACTTTTTCACCGTTCTTGTTCGTATAATTATCATTCTCGATACGTCCGCATACGACAACCTTGGTGCCCTGCTTCAGGTACTTCTCTACAAATTCGCCCTGTCTGCCAAATGCAGTACAGTTAAAGAAATCAGCAGATGTATCACTGTTGTCCTGGCTGTTTCTTGCGAATCTGCGGTCAACCGCGAGGGAGAACCGTGCAACTGCAAGCTGATCGCCATTTCTGGACTGTGTATAACGAACCTCGGGGTCCCTTGTCAGACGCCCCATCAAAATCACCTTGTTCATAGGAAACCTCCGTTTCTTATTCAGCGTCCGGTTTCACTACAAGAAAACGAATGACATGATCCTGAATGCGAAGCTTTGCCTCAAGCTTAGCCGGCATATCAGCCGGAGCTTCGAACTGGATGAAGTAGTAGAAGCCTTCCTTCATGTCCTGAATCTCGTAAGCCATTCTCTTACGGCCCTGATCATCAATGTTGGTGATGGAACCGCCGTATCTCTCGATCCGGCTCTTAACCTTCTCAAGAACAGCTTCCTTTGCGTCATCATCAATTCTTGTACTGATAATCAACGCCAGTTCATACTTGTTCATTCTCGCTTACCTCCTTTTGGTCTAGTGGCCCCTGCTCTTTGGCAGGAGCAAAGAGTATAACTATCACAGAGTTCGATGATACCACATCGGTCTGTGAAAATCAAGCAGTTTTTCAAGGAAAAAAGTCCCCCGAAACCGGAGGACTTTATTCACGCTGTATCAGTGTTCCGAACAGGAACCACTGTGTCCTGGAACTACTTGTAAATTACAACCTTCGTTCCGATGGGAATGTTATCATAGATCCACTTGGCATCATCCAGTCTCATCCGGATACATCCATGAGAGGAAGGTCTTCCCATGGTATAGTCCGCACACACCTGCGGAGTATCGGTCATTGTATACGGAGAGGAATGGAACAGATACTCTCCTCCGATAAAGCCGGTTGCCCACCAGCATCTGTAACCGAAGCTGTTGAAGTATGTGGTTCGCATCGTGGTCTTATACTCTCCTGTCGGAGTCGGATGATCCGATGTTCCCGTGGAGCAGGTAAACTCCTTCGCAGGATTCCATGCACCCTTGGAGCCGCTGAATACATAGGTCTTCTGTTCCGAGAGATTCACAAGGATCAGATAGGATGTATTACTGGAGTAGCTCTGTGCCTTGGATGTTGAGGAATTCGTAATAACCTCACAATCAGAATTCGCATAATAGGTAATTCCGTTTACCGTGAAGCTGATATTGCACTTCAACGCTCCGCTGGCATCAGCATAATAATATACCGTATCACTGAGCTTGACCCATCCGGTCACCATCTTTCCGTCGGTTCCCAAGTAGTAATACTTTCCGCCGCTCTTCACCTTTGCACCCTTGGTGAAGGCACCGTTGGCATCGGAATAATACCAGCCGGTACCGACCTTTAGCCATCCTGCCACCTTCCGCATCTCACCGCTGGGAAGGAAATACCGGAGGACTCCGTCTATCGTGAACAGCCCCGTCTGCATGGAGCAGTCAGATCCCAGATAATAAGCGGTCTGTCCGGACCAGAGCATCTGATTCTGACGAAGTACGCCGCCCTTGTCGGCATAATACCACTTACTGTTATAGCTGATCCATCCTGCTGTGGATTTGATCTTTCCGGTGGTCGGATTGAAGTAATAATTCTTACCGTCGATCTTGAAGATACCGCCGGTCAGCTTTCCGTCATCACCTACACGATACATTTCCGAACCGGTACCGACGAACTGATTACGGCAGATGATCCCGCCGCTCTTTACATAGTACCATACGCCGTCATACTTGGCCCAGCCTTCATTCTTCTTTGCGGAACCGTCGCTCTCAAAGAATCTCAGATTCTTGTTAACGGTATATACACCGCCTGTAAGAGCACCGTCAGCACCTGCATAGTAAACGGTTTTGCCCCACCAGATACCTGCATTTGTACGGATCTTTCCGCCCTTATCGATATAATACCAGTAACCTCCGCTCTTGATCCAGCCGGCAGTCGTACGTATCTGACCATTAGCCATTGCATAATAAACACCTTCACTGGTGATGACAACACCCGTCTTCATATCGCCTGCAGGCCCAAGATAGTACATCCGTCCGTTGATGGTTACGAGCTTATCCATCTGGATCCGGCTGTTGGCGTCTGTAAGATACCAGTCTTTCCCGTACTGGATCCAGGTCTGGGTATCATACAGCTCACATTCCTCATTTGCGTAGTAATACACTTCCCTGTACCAGAAGAAGCCTGTCTGAGCACTTCCGTCCTCTCCGAGGCAGTATCTCTTTCCGCCCCTTGCAAAGATCATATCCTTCTTGGGCTTTCCTGCGGCATCGGTGAAATACCATTTGCCGTCGATCTCAGCCCACTTGTTGATCACCGGCTGATTGTACTCATCGTAGATATAGGTTACACCATTGATTTCTTCAAAATGTACCGTTCCTGCTGCTTCAACATCACGTGAAGGCATCAGAAGAACTGCCATCATAACAATGGCAAGTATCGAAAAAATCCAACTTCTGATCTTCATCTGTTTCACCATACTTCCGTCCTTCTTGGATAAAATAAAGATAAACCAACTAAAAATCCGCGTAACCTGATACACTATCCCCAATATGATAACGATAGCACAAGCCGACGTTCATCGCAAGGAAATAATGAGTTTCAAAGGAATTTCGGCATATTACCGAAAAAACGAAAATATTCGCTGTATTTTTAGAAAAAAATAAAACCTCACGATTACATGAGGAAAAAAAAGTGCCCAGAGCCGGAATCGAACCAGCGACACGAGGATTTTCAGTCCTCTGCTCTACCAACTGAGCTATCTGGGCGTAATAGATATGAAGCACAGATTTCGCTAAGAGTGACGGAGACAACGTGCTGAACACTTGTGTTCATAAGCGTTGGATTCGTTGCTCGTTGTTTGATCTGTATTTACAGATCAAACGTCCCGAGTGTGCTCGCACACGAGGGGCGAAATCGTCTGATGACAAAAAAAAGAGTAGCGGGGACAGGATTTGAACCTGTGACCTTCGGGTTATGAGCCCGACGAGCTTCCGAGCTGCTCCACCCCGCGTTATTATTTGTGATCATAAAAAGATCAAGTGGGCGGAGGTGGATTCGAACCACCGAAGCAAGTTGCAGCAGATTTACAGTCTGTCCCCTTTGGCCACTCGGGAATCCGCCCATTTGCGTATGTAGTTTATACGGCAAAGAGCCGATGATCGGACTCGAACCGATAACCTGCTGATTACAAATCAGCTGCTCTGCCAATTGAGCCACATCGGCACATAGCGCGATTTACGAAGTAAATCGTGCGATGTTTCGCGTCCCGCAAGGGGGCGCTCAGAAGCAGTCGTTGCGGCTGCAGCTTCGCATCGGCGAAGTGGAAGGCGAAACGATGCGTCTCTAGTGGGACCTATAGGGCTCGAACCTATGACCCTCTGCTTGTAAGGCAGATGCTCTCCCAGCTGAGCTAAGATCCCTTATTTAGTAAAACGGCGTCAAAATCACTTCGTGATTTTGCAAATCCTGCTTCGCAGGCTTTGGTTGTGTTCCACACAACACGTCCTCGCTTTGCTCGGATTAAGGACAACCTCCCCACGCTACGCGCGGGTCCCCTCCTTAACCCTAAGCGACCCAGACGGGACTCGAACCCGTGACCTCCGCCGTGACAGGGCGGCGCTCTAACCAACTGAGCCACTGGGCCATACAGCATTATTTCGCGAAGCGAAATCAAGCTATAACTTTGTGCTCTTTGAAAACTTCATACACGACTTCTACATTATAACCATTTTCCATTCACCTGACAAGAAGAAATTTCACTACGAATCAAACCGATCATTCGATCTTTTTAGGAAAAGCCCTCGACCTATTAGTACACATCCGCTACATGTGTCGCCACACTTCCACTCTGTGCCTATCAACCTTGTAGTCTTCAAGGGGTCTTAACTCCTTATGGAGTGGGATATCTCATCTTGAGGTTGGCTTCACGCTTAGATGCCTTCAGCGTTTATCCGTTCCGGACTTGGCTACCCAGCTCTGCTCTTGGTAGAACAACTGGTACACCAGCGGTCCGTCCATCCCGGTCCTCTCGTACTAAGGACAGCTCCTCTCAAATATCCTCCGCCCGCGCCGGATAGGGACCGAACTGTCTCACGACGTTCTGAACCCAGCTCGCGTACCGCTTTAATGGGCGAACAGCCCAACCCTTGGAACCTGCTACAGCTCCAGGATGCGATGAGCCGACATCGAGGTGCCAAACCACTCCGTCGATGTGAACTCTTGGGAGTGATAAGCCTGTTATCCCCAGGGTAGCTTTTATCCGTTGAGCGATGGCAATCCCACTTTATACCACCGGATCACTAAGTCCTACTTTCGTACCTGTTCCACCCGTCGGTGTCACAGTCAAGCTCCCTTCTGCCTTTGCGCTCTGCGAATGGTTTCCAACCATTCTGAGGGAACCTTTGAGCGCCTCCGATACGCTTTCGGAGGCGACCGCCCCAGTCAAACTCCCCGCCAGACATTGTCCTCACGCCGGATTCACGGCTATGAGTTAGAAACCCAGTATTGTAAGGGTGGTATCCCAACGATGACTCCACATCAACTGACGTCGATGCTTCTAAGTCTCCCACCTATCCTGTACAGACAATACCGAATCCCAGTATCAAGCTGGAGTAAAGCTCCATGGGGTCTTTCCGTCCTGGCGCAGGTAACCAGCATCTTCACTGGTATTTCAATTTCACCGGGTGTGTTGTTGAGACAGTGCCCAAATCATTACGCCTTTCGTGCGGGTCGGAACTTACCCGACAAGGAATTTCGCTACCTTAGGACCGTTATAGTTACGGCCGCCGTTTACTGGGGCTTAAATTCAGAGCTTCGCTTGCGCTAACCCCTCCTCTTAACCTTCCAGCACCGGGCAGGCGTCAGCCCATATACTTCACCTTTCGGTTTCGCATAGACCTATGTTTTTGCTAAACAGTTGCTTGGGCCATTTCTCTGCGGCTGCATCTCTGCAGCACCCCTTCTCCCGAAGTTACGGGGTCATTTTGCCGAGTTCCTTAACAACACTTCTCCCGCCGGCCTTAGGATTCTCTCCTCACCCACCTGTGTCGGTTTACGGTACGGGTACATATGAAACAATAGCGGCTTTTCTCGGCAGCCAGCTCACCAGCTTCACTACTAATAGTTCGCTCCACATCGCGTCTTCAGATTGCACGGCGGATTTGCCTACCGTACTCCTACCTCGCTTGTACCGGTATTTCCATTCCCGGCTCTGGCTCTCTGTCTGCGTCCCCACAGTTCTGTTCATATGTAGTACAGGAATTTCAACCTGTTGTCCATCGACTACGGCTTTCGCCCTCGCCTTAGGCCCCGACTTACCCAGGGAAGATCAGCTTTACCCTGGAAACCTTGGATATTCGGCCTTTAAGATTCACACTTAAATCTCGCTACTCATTCCGGCATTCTCTCTACTCACAAGTCCACGGCTCCTTACGGTACCGCTTCGACCCTGTGACTATGCTCCTCTACCGCTCGCATACGCGAACCCTAAGCTTCGGTGTCGTGTTTTAGCCCCGGACATTTTCGGCGCAGGACCTCTCGACTAGTGAGCTATTACGCACTCTTTGAATGTGTGGCTGCTTCTGAGCCAACATCCTAGTTGTCTATGAAATCCCACATCCTTTTCCACTTAACACGTACTTTGGGACCTTAGCTGTAGATCTGGGCTGTTTCCCTTTTGACTACCCAACTTATCTCGTGCAGTCTGACTCCCATACATCATCAGCATGGCATTCGGAGTTTGATAATCATTGGTAGGCTTTGACGCCCCCGCAGATATTCAGTGCTCTACCTCCACGTGACTAATATGAGGCTAGCCCTAAAGCTATTTCGAGGAGAACCAGCTATCTCCGAGTTCGATTGGAATTTCTCCCCTACCCACAGCTCATCACCACCCTTTTCAACGGATGTGTGTTCGGCCCTCCATCACCTTTTACGGTAACTTCAGCCTGGCCATGGGTAGATCACCCGGTTTCGGGTCTGCCGCCTGAGACTAAAACGCTCTTATCAAGCTTGCTTTCACTTCGGCTCCGTGTCTGAAACACTTAACCTCGCCTCAACCGGCAACTCGCCGGACCGTTCTACAAAAAGTACGCAGTCACGCTACACAGAAGTGATCACGCTTCCACAGCTTGTAGACACAGGGTTTCAGGTTCTATTTCACTCCCCTCCCGGGGTCCTTTTCACCTTTCCTTCACAGTACTATGCGCTATCGGTCACTGAGTAGTATTTAGCCTTACGGAGTGGTCTCCGCTCGTTCCATCAAGGTTTCTCGTGTCTCGATGTACTCTGGATCCTGTCTGGTAAGCATCAGTTTTCGGATACGGGCCTTTCACCCTCTATGGACGGATTTTCCAAACCGTTCTCCTAACGTTGCTTACCGTGATGACAGTCCGAACCCCAGCATGCACGCACGCTGGTTTGGGCTCTTTCCCTTTCGCTCGCCGCTACTCAGGAAATCGAATGTTTCTTTCTCTTCCTCTCCCTACTTAGATGTTTCAGTTCAGGAGGTTCCCAACCTGCACCTATGGATTCAGTACAGGTCGACAGGAGTTTGTCCTGCCAGGTTTCCCCATTCAGAAATCTGCGGGTCAAAGGATATTTGCTCCTAACCGCAGCTTATCGCAGCTTATCACGTCTTTCATCGGCTCTCAGTGCCAAGGCATCCACCCTGCGCCCTTCTTTGCTTTACCTAAAGCAAATCGAACGATCGATTTAAGTCTGATTCGTAGTTCTCTACTACTAATTAGTTCTTAATACTTTGATTACTTTCGTAATCTGGATATTTAGATGTCTTGTTAATATTTAATGGCTATTAAATATTCTGTCTGTATGAAGTTTTCAAAGAGCACAAATTTTGAGCTGGCGGCCACCTATTCTCCCACACCGTCTCCAGTGCAGTACCGTCGGCCGCTTACGTCTTAACCATCGTGTTCGGGATGGGAACGGGTGTTACCCATAAGCGCATCGCCACCAGCAGATCTTTAGAGGTTCCTTCACCTCTTAATAACATGACAACCCTTACTTTTCTTCCTTAGAAAGGAGGTGATCCAGCCGCACCTTCCGATACGGCTACCTTGTTACGACTTCACCCCAGTTATCCGACCTGCCTTCGGCCGCTCCCTCCTAAAAGGTTGGGTCACGGACTTCGGGCATTTCCGACTCCCATGGTGTGACGGGCGGTGTGTACAAGACCCGGGAACGTATTCACCGCGACATTCTGATTCGCGATTACTAGCGATTCCAGCTTCATGTAGTCGAGTTGCAGACTACAATCCGAACTGAGACGGCTTTTTTGAGGTTGGCTAAGCATCACTGCTTCGCATCCCTTTGTCACCGCCATTGTAGCACGTGTGTAGCCCAGATCGTAAGGGGCATGATGATTTGACGTCATCCCCGCCTTCCTCCCGGTTATCCCGGGCAGTCTTTCCAGAGTGCCCATCCTAAATGCTGGCTACTGAAAACAGGGGTTGCGCTCGTTGCGGGACTTAACCCAACATCTCACGACACGAGCTGACGACAACCATGCACCACCTGTATCCGATGTCCCGAAGGAAGATCCCGGTTAAGGGACTGTCATCGGTATGTCAAGACCTGGTAAGGTTCTTCGCGTTGCTTCGAATTAAACCACATGCTCCACCGCTTGTGCGGGTCCCCGTCAATTCCTTTGAGTTTTATTCTTGCGAACGTACTCCCCAGGTGGAATACTTAATGCGTTAGCGACGGCACCGAAGAGCTTTGCTCCCCAACACCTAGTATTCATCGTTTACGGCGTGGACTACCAGGGTATCTAATCCTGTTTGCTCCCCACGCTTTCGTGCCTCAGTGTCAGTAACAGTCCAGAAAGTCGCCTTCGCCACTGGTGTTCCTCCTAATATCTACGCATTCCACCGCTACACTAGGAATTCCACTTTCCTCTCCTGCACTCTAGCGCGGCAGTTTCAAAAGCAGTCTATGGGTTGAGCCCATAGTTTTCACTTCTGACTTACTGCGCCACCTACGCACCCTTTACACCCAGTAAATCCGGATAACGCTTGCACCATACGTATTACCGCGGCTGCTGGCACGTATTTAGCCGGTGCTTCTTAGTCAGGTACCGTCATTATCTTCCCTGCTGATAGAGCTTTACATACCGAGATACTTCATCACTCACGCGGCGTCGCTGCATCAGGGTTTCCCCCATTGTGCAATATTCCCCACTGCTGCCTCCCGTAGGAGTTTGGGCCGTGTCTCAGTCCCAATGTGGCCGTACACCCTCTCAGGCCGGCTACTGATCGTCGCCTTGGTGGGCCGTTACCTCACCAACTAGCTAATCAGACGCGGGTCCATCTCACACCACCGGAGTTTTTCACGCTGTACCATGCGGTACTGTGTGCTTATGCGGTATTATCAGTCGTTTCCAACTGCTATCCCCCAGTGTGAGGCAGGTTACCCACGCGTTACTCACCCGTCCGCCACTAAGTATTCCAAATGAATCAATCAGAAGCAAGCTTCTTCAATCTTCGGGAGGAATACTCCGTTCGACTTGCATGTGTTAAGCACGCCGCCAGCGTTTATCCTGAGCCAGGATCAAACTCTCAAATAAAAGTTTGTAATCCTCAGATCATTTCAATCGCTGTGCGATTATCGTAATCCATGTCTTACTGTTGTTTTGGATTTTCATCCGAAAAATAATTTTTAAAAGAATTTTTCGGGGTTGTCATGTTATTAAATTGTGAAAGAACATTATAAAAGCCGCCGCTTGTTATGCCCGTCCTCGATGTCTTTCGTGCGACAGCTTTTATATATTACCATCCGAATCAGAGTCTGTCAACAACTTTTTTCACGATTCTCAAACTTTTTTTTCATATCAATTTGGCACTTCATTTTCTACTGTTTTTTGCCTTTCTTCCCCCGGTTTATAATGAACGAATATCCATCCGCGATCACATCTCTGTAAAGGATGGAGATCACGATCAGGATTGCCGCTCCGATCAGCAGATACCACCAGGTAACGGACCAGAAGCATGCGATGGTCGCAAGCACGGAAACCAGTGCACAGGCAATGGCAAACCGGAACGAATGATACCGGACCGGATAGACCTTATTTGCAAGGATCGTCCGGAGGATGAAAAACAGGATGTAGGATGCACCGGTGGAGATTGCCGCCCCTACTGCCCCGAAGGCCGAGATCAGGAAGAAGTTTCCTATGATATTGGCAACCGCACAGGCTGCGGAGATCCACACATGATAGCTGGACTTCTTCATGAAGTTAATGCCCAGCACCGTTGTTTCGGACACGGTGTACATGATGGGCATAAATGCCAGGAACGGAAAGATAAAGGAAGCATCCCGGTATTCCGGTCCCAGGAAATAAATGATGATATCCTTCATGCAGAGCACCAGCACAAAGAGTACCAGCATTCCATAGGATACGATCTTGTTGATCCTGATATAGAAACCCTTCTCCTCAGGGTCCCTGCTGAAATGTTCAAATGCAACGGGGACCCAGAAGGTGGAGAACACCGTCTGTACCTGGGTCAGCAGATTCACGATATTCTGCGCACCTGTATAAAGCCCGATCTGACTGTAGTCCGTCAGTTCTTTCATCATGAACTTGTCCGTGGAATGGAAAATGATCGTGATGGTGGTGGAAAAAATAAACGGGAAGCCGTATTTCAGCAGCTGACTGTCGGAGGTGGCCATGTCCTTCGAGCCTTCCCCTCTCCTGCCAAAGCTCTTCCGCTCCGTAAAGAGGGCTCCGAGAATCACAACCACCTCTGCGATGGTTACAGGAAGGATCAGTGAGATGCTCTTCCCTTCGAACACCAGATAGAAAAGAAGGATCGCCAGGAGCAGATACACCAGCTTCCGTACGATATTAAGCACCGAATATGCCCCTGCCTTCTGCGCCATCCGGATCTTCAGCAGCAGGAAACGGTCCAGCACAAGTCCGAACAGGTAGATGCAGAACAGAACCGTCAGAAGAAAGGACGGCTCACCGATCACATAGTTCGAGAAGGTATCACTGAACAGAAGCAGTCCCACCGACACTATCGCCGTCAGCAGAAGCGGCAGTGCCATACATCTCCCCAGCAGTTTCAGACGCACCGACTCATCCTCATCGAAATAGAACCGGACATAGGACTGATCCAGTCCCAGATAGAGGAAGGATGCCACCAGCGTCCCCACGGTGATGTACATGGAATACTTTCCCATTTCCTCCGTGGAGAACAGGCGGGTCAGGATCATGGTCGCCAGGAATCCAACGATCAGGGCCGCCATGGATCCCGCCACATATTTTGAAAATGTCTTCAATAGATTCATATCAGTTCCCGTTGTCTTATGACAGAACAACCTCGTAGACCTGTGTCAGTTCCTCTGCGATCCGCTTCGGTGAAAAGCGCTCCACCGCATAGTTTCGGATCCTCTCCGGATCGTAGGATGAACAGTTATCATACATCCGCTTCATGGCGGAAGCCAGCTCCTCCGGGGTATCATACCTGCCCAGCAGTCCGGTCTCCTCCGTCACAAAATCCTCCGGCCCGCCGCAGATCGTGGCGATCACCGGAAGTCCGGCCATCATCGCCTCCGCATAAACCACGCCGAAGGTCTCCCGCTCCGTCGCCAGTGCGAAACAGTCCGCATATGCCATACGTTCCGCGATCTGCTCTCTGGGGATCCGTCCGTCAAAAAGCACCGCATCGCCCAGTCCCGCTTCTTCCGCTTTCGAGACAAGCCGTTCCTTCTCCGAGCCGTCGCCGACGATCTCCAGCTTCGTGTCCGGAAGTTCCTCATGAATCAGGGAAAATGCATCCAGCAGAAGCTCCACCCGCTTTCTGGGGATCAGATTTGCAACCGTAAGGAAGGTGAAGCCTTCATGGGACTTTCTCCGAACCTTACTGAACACACCGGGATCCACAACATTCGGTACCACCACACTCGCCGCTCCCGTATGCTGCAGGATCCGTTCCGAAAGTCCGCTGCTGACGGCGATCACACGGTCCGCCGCCTCATATCCCTGCCTTGCCACCTTAAGAAGGTTCTCCGGAACCGTGTCCTCTGCCATAATGGAGGAATGCTCCGTAATGACAAAGTGCAGCTTCTCACGCTTTGCCAGTCCCGCTGCCATGCAGCCCATTTCCGTAAAATGTGCATGCACGATATCCGGGCGTTCTCCCGGTCCGTATGCTTTCTTATATAATTTCTTCAGTCCGTGTCTTCCGAACTTCACAAGAAGTGCCGGCGGAACAGCTCCCACCGGGAAGGAATAGACAAATACACGGATCCCTTCGATCTCTCTCTGAAAGATTCCGAAGCTTCTCTTCCTTCGAATGGAACGAAGATCCAGAACAAAGAAGGTCACCCTGTGTCCGGCAGCCGTAAGGGCCCGGGCCTGATCCATCTCAAAGATCCCGTTCAGCGGATTCTCCTTTGTCGGAATTCCTCTGGAAATGATAAGTACATTCATTATGACTTACTGAGCTCCTTATACAGTGCCAAAAGCTTCTCTTCTTCTTTTGCCCAGGTGCAGTATTCGGTCACATAGGCCCGTCCGTTCCTGCCCATTTCCTGTGCCTTCTCACGGTCTGTCAGAAGCTCCGTGATGGCCTTCCGGATCGCATCGTTATCCTCGGGATCCACCAGGACACCGCCGCCGCTTTCCTCCGCAACCTTGCGCCAGCCCGGAAAATCCGAGCATACAAAGGGAAGGCCGGCAGCCATATACTCATACATCTTGATGGGCTGGGAATAGAAATAGTTCTCGATCGGCTTCAGGATACAGAGTCCTGCCACCGATCTGCCGTAGAGTTCATTTACGCCGGGGCGGTCCAGACGACCCACATAGCTGACATTTCCCTGCTTTTCCACCGCATGATCCCCGGCGATGATCAGCTCTCCGGGTACCTTCTTCATTGCCTGCTTCATGATCTTCTCTCCGCGGTTCTCATCGATCCCGCCTGCATAGCAGACAACCGCTTCCCTTCCGGAGAAGGGAGAATCGTGGAAGATCACGTCATCCAGCTTCGGATAGTTATTGACCGTAACGACCCTCTTCGCCCGGCCCTTGAACTTCTCCGCGATATGAGGCGTTGCAGCCACTACTGCGTCCAGACGTTTTACCACGTGGGTCTCATATTTTCTGTACATGCCGGACACCAGCTTCCGGAGAAGCTTCGGGATCCAGTATTTATCCATGATCTGGCCGGGCACATCCTCATGGCTGTCGAAGATCACGGTCTTTCCGCGTCGCTTCAGCTTCAGTCCGTAAGGCAGAAGCTCCGGATCATGAAAATGATACACATCCGCATCCAGCTTCAGCGCCACAAGGTACACCTTCCTCGAGGTTCCCAGCATGCGCTTCAGGCGTCCCGTGGCAGGCTCTCCGATGCCCACCTGTCTTACGCCGAATTTCTTATATCTTGTTCCGCAGGCGATCTGATATGTCTTATAGCCTGCGGCAGCCAGCGATGCACATTCCTTATGAAAGATCCGAATATCCTCCTGCGGATGCGCACTTGTCAGATGACAAACCTTCATAGAATTCCCCTTCCATTCGATCATTCGATATCGAGCCTTTTGCATCAAAGCCATATCTCTCCCTTACCGTCTCCAGCATCAGACAGATCAGCGCGATCAGTGTCCAGTGGAAGCTGTTGGGAAGGTAGGAGCTGGATGCAAAGGATGTGATCAGGTATGATGCGATCCAGATCACGCCCATTCTGCCCCACTCACGGATTTTTTCCTGCTCAAACTCATGATACATCCTGATCATTCTCCGGATCAGATAGATCAGAAGTCCAAGGAACAGAACAAGTATCACCAGTCCGTACTGGGACAGGATCTCCATCAGAAGACTGTGGGGGTTGATCAGATCCGTATCCTCCGGATTCTCCGTGTAAAATGTGGAGAAGCCGCCGGGACCCAGTCCCAGGAAGCCGGAACGCCAGCCCGCCAGGATCGCATTCCGGTACAGGATCATACGGGAATGCAGGGAGCCGTGGCCCTCCGAGGAATCCTTCACCAGCTCCATCGTACGGGATACCAGCATTCCGTCACTTTCCTTGTTGGTGAAATAAAGAACCAGAAGCAGCGCCACCGCCACCAGGGCGAACGCGATCAGCAGTCCCTTCTTTCTCCGGTCATAGTTCACCTGGAACAGTACATACAGGAACATGCCGAACAGGATCGCCAGATTACAGGTATTTGCATCATTTACACGGTTGATGTATACAACACAGAAGATCAGGATCCAGCCCGGATCGATATAGGTCCTGCGAAGCCGGATCCGGTATCGTCCGATCAACACCGGAAGCATCAGGGTGATCAGTGCCGAGAAATCATTTACATTGTACATGATACCGGTCGCCGAGTGCGGATCCACACGCCATGCCACCTCGTTCTCCGGATCCTCAAACATGGAGGAGGACAGATGATTTGCCGTGATGATCTCATAGAATCCGAGAATGATCATCGCCACCAGTACCCAGAACAGGACCCGGAATACCTTTTCGATCTCCTCCTCCGTCAGACGGAGATTCGAAAGAATATAGAAGCTGAACAGTCCGCAGAGGATCGAAAAGAGCTCCCTGGATCCACGATTGATATCCGCATAGGGAGAAAGCCCCAGAAGGACCACGCCGTAAATGAGCCACGCCAGCAGAAATCCCATCCAGAGCACAAAACTCCGCCGTCCCGAGATCCGTACCTCGCCGCGGTAAATGATCAGCGTGAAAAGCGCAAGGATCACCACCGCAAGCCGGTAGAAGTTCAGGACGGAGCTGAATTTATTTATTGAATTTCCAAGATTGGGCACAGCAGAAGCCGCCACCAGCAGTCCTGCCATGATCAGTCTGAGCCGAACCGGTTGTCTCACTTCAAACTCCTTAACACATCAGTTACTTTCTTTACTTCCTCTTCCGTCATATACGGATGCATCGGAAGACTGAGCACACACTGACAGAGCTGCTCCGTCACCGGACAATCTGCCCTGGCACTGTCCGTACCGGCGAAGGCCTCCTGCATATGCATGGGCTTCATATAGTATACCATGGAGGGGATCCCTGCCTCCTTAAGAGCAGCCTGAACCCCGTCTCTCGAAAGCCGCTCCGGAACCCGGATGGTAAACTGGGCCCAGCTGCTGACGAAGCCGTCCCGGATCGTCGGCAGAGCAAAATCCGTTCCTTTCAGCGCTGCGTCATACCATGCAGCCACCCGATTCACGGCATCCACCTCGGACGCCTCAAAGGCTTCCAGCTTCGGAAGCAGGATCGCGGCCTGCAGAGTATCCAGACGACTGTTCATGCCGAGACGGAGATTGTCATATTTACTCTCCCGGCTCTTTCCATGCACGCAAAGACTCCTGAGAAGAGCGTTGGTCTCATCACTGTCCGTGAAGATCGCGCCGCCGTCCCCGTAACAGCCCAGCGGCTTCGCCGGGAAGAAGCTTGTTGTTGAAATATCACCGAAGCTGCAGGCCTTACGTCCGCGGATCTCTCCGCCGAAGCCCTGCGCTCCGTCCTCCAGAAGCAGGAGCCCGTACTTCTCGCAGATCGGGCAGATCCTGTCATAATCCGCCGGCTGTCCGAAAAGGTCCACCGCCACCACGACACGGGGACGGTATACGCCCTCCTGCAGCACCGCTTCAACGGCCTGCTCCAGACGATCCGGATCCATATTGAAGGTATCCTTCTCCACATCCACAAATACCACCTGTGCCCCTACGGAAGCAGGTGACTCTCCGCTGGAGAAAAATGTAAAGTCCGGAACAAAGACCGCATCCTCCGGTCCCAGATCCCATGCCATGCATGCCAGGGTCAGCGCATCGGTCCCGTTTGCACAGGTCACACAATGCTTCACGCCCACATACGCAGCCAGCTTCTCCTCCAGCTCCCGAACCTCCGGTCCGGAAATAAACCGGGATGCGCCGATCACCTCCGCCATCCGCGCGTCGATCGAATCCTTAAGTACCTCATACTGCCGTTTCAGATCTCGAAATTCCACTTGTCCTGTCCTCTTCCATCAATTTGTTTCACCGATCCAGACTCCGTTGGACCGGAAGCTGTATTCCTTTCCTCCGATGGTCACCTTTCCGACTGCCATCCGGCCGTCCGGCATCAGGTAATACCATTTTCCGTCCAGCTTTCTCCAGCCCGTGACCATACGTCCGTCGGTATCAAAATAATACCACCTGCCGGCGATGCTCTTCCATCCGCTGATCATATTTCCGGAGGAAGTAAAATAATACCAGTCACTTCCGCTGCTCACCCAGCCGGTGCTCATGGCACCCTCCGAAGAGAAGCAGTACCATTTTCCGTCGATCTTCTTCCAGCCGGTCTGCATCTGACCGCCGGAAGCGAAGTAATACCATTTTCCTCCGAGCTTTTTCCATCCGGTCTGCATGATCCCGTCTGAATCCAGATAATACCAGGAACCTCCCTGTTTCTTCCAGCCCGTATAGGCACTTCCGTCTGAGGAAGCCAGATACCATATGGGTCCGGTATGATACCATCCGCCGGTGGAAAGCTTTCCGTTCGTCAGGAAAATGTACTGCTTTCCGCCGATCCTTCTCGGGGCAGTGACCATAACACCTTTCCCGTCCAGATAGTACCAGGACGTTCCGTAATAAGCCCAGCCGGTCAGCATCCATCCGTCCGGAAGATAGTAATACTGATCCTCCCATTTGAGCCAGCCGGTGACCATCCTTCCGTCTTCTCCGAAATAATAGTCGGAGCCGTTGATATTCTTCCATCCACTGAACATGGATCCGTTTGCATCGAAATAATATCCGTCTTTTCCGATCTTCATAAAACCGGTACACATGATACCGGTGAAGGCATCCATGTAGTACTTCTTTCCATCATATTCCACCCAGCCCATTACCATGGCGCCGGAATTCTGATCGAAGAAGTAGGAATAGCCCTCCATCAGCAGCCAGCCGGTCAGCATCTCTCCTGTCTGCTTCAGGAAATACTTCTTTCCGTCCAGTTCCAGCAGTCCCCTGTACATGAAGCCGTCTTCCTGCAGATAATACTTCTCTCCGTCCACCTCAAGCCAGCCGGTGACCGGAACACCGTCTCTGAAATAATAATAGTCCGCATAGGAAGTGCCAACGCCCACATTCTGTTTCCACATGACCCAGCCTTCCTTCTTCTTCTGCACACGGTTGATGCATTCCTCCGCGGATACAAGAGCTGCAGAAGTACCGGCTCCCGTCAGCTGGCTGACTGTCACGTCGTCTCCGAACTCAACTACGATTCCCTTATCGGCCGCACCTACCTCATAGGCGATCGTGCCGAAATGAAGTCCGGTATAGTAAAGCGCCGCGAAATAGCCGCCGGTAGTGTCCATATTGGTGACGCTTTCTCTCTTACAGGTGGTGATAAAGCTTCCGGGCTGGAACAGATCCAGCATTTCCCTGGAGAAACCGAAGCTCGCGCCATGGTCACAGGACTTCATGATATCAATATTGCCGAAATCCCTGTATACCGCTCTGGCAACCTTCTGCTGCGTCTCAAACATGACATTCAGGTCTCCCGCGGTAAAAAGATTCCGGATCCCGTTGGAGATCACCGCCGCGATGGAGTTCGGATTTTCATCCTTGGTATTGCCGTCGATCGGATAAAGATTGTATAAACGGATCTGAAAATTTCCGAAATAGAATTCCAGATAATCGTCATAATAATCATTCAGATCTCCGGGATTATAATCAGCATTGCTGATAAAATCTCTCTTTTCAAGCTCGGCAAGGACTTCATCATAATCTGCGACCGTCTGCGGTCCGTCCGTTGCCTTCTGTCCCTGACTGACATCGATCACGGTACCGCCGCGATCCAGGATCGCCTGCCTTGCCGCATAATCGTAAGCCTGGGTATGCCAGGAATCTTCCATAACGATATCACCCAGGTCATCATGCTGGGTATTGATATGATAATAAGCCTTCTTCAGGTAGACCGTATTCTCATCGATCAGATAGTGTATACCGGTTTCGTCCTCAACAAGAAGCTCCGCGATGTCCGGAATACCTCCGCTGTGGTCGGAATGAGCATGGGACGTTACGATAAAGTCAACATGCGTCACGCCCAGTGTTTCGATCATATAGATGGCCGCGTCTCTTCCGTTCCGGTCCTGAACCTGACAGGAATATGCGGCAATGCTGCCGTCGTCGTAAAGATAAGGCAGATCATACACCGTTCCGTCCTCATCCACAATGGTGTCCGTATACCGGTTTCCCGTATCGATCAGGCCCCAGTGACCGTCAGATTCCACGATCAGAAGATCGGAATTGGCAACTCCGCCGGCCGCATCCCAGAACCAGACACGGTCTCCCTTTGTGAATACGGATTGTCCAAGGGGGATCACACGTCCGGAAAGCTCTGTGGCATATCCTTCGGAATCAAACTCCCACCAGATCTCATCGATCTTACGGAATTCATCCGTCACACGTTCACCGTCTTCAATGTAATAAACCCTTCCGGTTTCTTCCTCCGTATGCCAGCCGTCTTCCTCCGGCTCCTCGGTCTCCTCGTCCGGATCCCCGGGATCCTCGTCCGACTTCACCGATGTCTGAGACGGTGCCGTTTCCTTCAGACTGCTGTTCTTCTCATCGGAACCGCCCTCTTCCCGAGCGTCCTCCTCCGGAAGCTTCTCCTCCGTCTCCGTCAGGCCCTGATCCCCGTTTTCCGCGTCAGGATCTGTAATATCCTGATCATCGCTCTTTGCGTCAGGATCCGTAAGCTCCTGCTCATCGACCTTTGCATCGGGATCCGTAAGCCCCTGTTCATTTCCGTCTTGGTCAGAACCGGAGATTCCCTGATCCCCGTTCTCAGGATCGTCAGGACCCTGTTCATTGCCATCCGTCACCGGATCCGAGCAGCTCTCATCCGTATCGTCAGATGTCAGATCGACCGGTTCCAAACCTTCTCTGTTCCGATCCGTCTCTCCCGAACCCCCTTCGGACACACCAAGGGAATCGGATGGCATAACGCCATCCGACCCGGGAGTCTCTGCGTACACTCTTCCGCCGAACATCAGCGTGCATACGCAGATCGCGATCAGAATGATCCAGTTTTTCCTACTGCTGTTTCGCATAATCCTACCTGTTATTTTATAATCTTATAACAATCAATGTACCAGATACCAGATGTTGCAGTCCACCTTGCCGCGGATCCCGTCTACGGTACCGCTGTCGGAATACTGCCAGATCTGGTAGGGAACGCCGTAATCATCACACTGGTTTCTGATCCAGTACTGTGCACACCAGTGCATATACTCTGTCAGCTGTGTTACATCCACATATCCGTCCACGCACCATGCCATACCTGCATAATACATCGGTTCATAACCAGCTTCCTTCACGGTATCGCAGAACGCCTTGATGATGGCCGTCCGTTCCTTCGGAGTGATCTTTCCGTGACGTCCGCCGGACATATTCTCGGAATCGATGACCACCGGAAGAGTTACATTCAGACCCTTGATCTTGTTCAGTGTATACTTTGCCTCCTCGATGGCCTCATCCACGGTAACCGCCTGGGTAAAGAAATATACGCCCACGGGAATTCCCGCTTCCGTTGCCTTCTTGATATTCTCCACTCCGAGACTGTCATCATAGATCTCACCGATCTTTCCGAAGCGTCCGCCCACACGAATGAACGCAAAATCAACACCATCAGCCTTAACCTTCTTCCAGTCGATATCATCCTGCCATGCAGAGACGTCGATACCGAACAGAGAGTCAACGTTACCGTTCTTATCCACATGATATCTCCGTCCGTTGATCTCGGTCCAGGAGGTGTCCGTTACCGCCGTGGGATCGTAGTAATCCGCATTCTCCTTCAGGCTTCCGTCCTCGAAGAAGAAATACTTGGTGCCCTTGATGGTCTTTGCCGTATTTCGATAGAATACGCCGGAGAGATTCGAGAAATACCAGTGCCCGTCCACCTGGAACCATCCGGATTTTCTGCGGACCTCACCTCCCTTATTTGCATAATACAGATCGGTACCATGATAGAAGAAGCAGCCGTCCTGCATAACGCCGTAAATGTCAAAGAAATACTCGATACCACCCTTCTTCAGGAACTTGTTCTTCACAAGCCTTGCCTTGGTATCGGAATAATACCAGAGTCCGCCGGACTTCACCCAGCCGGACTTGTACGTACATACGCCGTCCTTATCCGCATGATAGGCATAACCGTCGGAGACCACGCCGTCATTTACCACCATGGCTCCGTCGTCTCCCAGGAAATACTTCTTGCCCTGATAGACCTGGAACTCATTTCTCTTCAGTTCCCCGCCGCCTTTCGCGTAGTACCATTTCTTTCCGATCTCCATCCAGCCCTTGCTGATACTCACAAGACCGCTCTTCTGAACATAGTATACACAGTCCTTATGCATGATGACCTTATCGGTCACCATCTTTCCGTCCTCGCCAAGATAGTACATGGACTTAACGGAGGGAGCCACGAATTTATTTGCACGGAACACTCCGCCTGCATCCGAATAATACCAGTCACCATGGATCTTGATCCAGCCCCCGGTAGTCCGGAATGCGCCTTCCTTGGTCGCATAGTAGATCTTCTCATCGATGACCACGATCTGATCCGTCACCATCTCTCCGTCGGCATTCAGATAGTAGGTCTGCTTCGATGCCGAAAGCGCTGTGGCGCTGCACCGGAGGGAACCGTCCTCCTCGCAGAAATACCACTTGTCATTGCATGTCACCCAGCCTCTGCTCTTCCGGAGGGCGCCGGTTGAAGTGATATAATATTTCTTCTCGTTCATCACGATGATCTGATTCGTCAGCATCCGGCCTTCCACGTCCAGGAAGTAGGTCTTCCCGCCGTCCTCGACCATTCCGCCCATCTGGATGAAGCCGTCCTCCTTGATGTAATACCAGTATTTTCCGACCTTGACCCAGCCGGCAGTTCTCTGCCATGCTCCGTCGGCTCCGAGATAATACTTCTCCTCTTCCCACTCAATGAGGGTGGAGGTCAGCATCTTTCCGTCCTTGCCCATGTAGTAGATACCGCTGATCCAGCGGTTCTTGAACAGGGCACCTTCCTTATCCGAATAATACCAGTCATCTCCGATCTGGAACCATCCGGCCCGGGTGGAAAGGACCCCGGTTTTGGAAGCATGATAAGCCACGTCCTTGTAGATCATGCAGGCGTTCTCAAACCGAACCCCCTTCTTGTCCAGATAATAGTTCTTTCCGTTCACCGTGACGATCTGATCCTTCACAATGACTCCGTCCGCATTTTTGTAATACGTCTTTCCGTCCTTACCGGTGAAGAAGCCCTCTGTGACCTCGGTTGATTCCAACTCATTCACGGCCGCCACACCCATCAGCTTCTCTGAAACAGCCACCTTCTCTTCTGCTTCGGTCTCAGCGGCATAGGCCGCTGTTCCGACGGACAGGACCGACACCAGCCCTACCGTGAATACAGCATGTTTCATCTTGTTAAAAAACTTTCGCATGCGTTCTTCCTTTCGTGTTGTCTGTCTCTGGTTTATATCCTACAGATCAGCGCCTACCGCGCCGATGATCTTCACATTATTCTCACGGCAGAAATGAACCACCTTGTCGATCTCGGAAAGTCTGGACTTATGCATTCTCTCCACAAGGAGTACGGTTCCCTTCTCCAGAACCGTCTCAGCTGATGCAAGCTCGCCCGGGAAGCCTTCCTCCACCGAAAGGGTGATCCCGTCCTTCTTTGCCATAGTCACCAGAGAATCCACACTCTTCAGTCCGTCCAGGGATCCGGTTCCCACCAGGACCGCCTCCTTGCAGTCTGCGGCCTTCATCGCCTCGCGAAGCTGCAGATAGTAGATGGCCGGTTCTTCGGCATCCTCCGCATCCGGGAACTCCGCCCGCTGCAGCATGCCCGAGATCCCCTTCTTGTTCCGCTCGCGGACGATCCCGCAGGAACGGATGCCGTAAAGATTCTGAAGGTCCTTCCGGAACAGAAGACGTCCGGACAGGAGATTCGCAAGGAACAGGACAAGGACTGCAAGGACACCGCCTGCTGCTGCTCCGAGCGAAGTCATGATCCAGAGTCTCTTCTTGGTGGGAAGTACCTCTTCCTCTTCCTTTGCAGCCGTCTTCTTCGCTGCTACACCCGGAAGAACCACCTCTTCAATGGTTTCCTTCTCGGTTCCGTTCACCAGCATATTGTAATATGCCTGCTGCATGCTGCTGAATTTCTTCATGGCAGCTTCGATCTTCGTTCCGTCACTTGAGATATTACCGCGATGTGTCTCGATGGAAGAATTCAGTCCGCCGTTGTAGTAATTCGCCTGATACTGGGACATGAATTCCACCTTGTATCCCGGATAGGTTTCCGCCATCTTATCGCCGTATGCGATAAAGGAATTCCGGATCCGGTCAACCATCCCCTCCGTCTCCGGTGCCTTCATGACCGTGATCAGAAGGAGATCGTCATACTTGTCCTTTCCTCCGTCGCTGATGGATACCAGTTCACTCAGGTTCCGGGCTGCCGTAATGTCATTCGGATAGAACTCATCCACCATTCCGTTATAGATCACATAATTCTTCAGACCATGGATATAGGAATTGAAATTCTTCTCGCTCCAGCTCTCTCCTTCGTAAACCACCCGGAACTGAAGGTAGGTACTTGTAAAGTCATAGGGATCCAGCTTCATATAGGGAGAGGACTCCAGGTACTCCCGACGCCGGCTACGATCCTGATACCAACCATAGGCCTCCAGCACATCCGCCATGGCATCCTTGGAAAGCTTCTTCTCACACTGTGCCTTGGTAAATGTGACTTCCTCCACATCATCCTTTGTCAGTTCGATCGCAGCCTCTTCTTCCTTCGCCTTCTTCTCTTCGGCCTCGGCCCATTGCTTATCCACATTCTTGTTATAGGCAATGCCGGCTCTCCAGCCTCCCAGCGTACCGAGGATCATGAAAAGCACCAGCAGATACCAGAACCTTACGCAATCGATCAGTATTTTCTTGATTCCTACACTTCTCTTATCCATGTGTCCTCCTAATGAATCACTGCAATGACGGTTTTGATCATTACCTTAAAGTCATTCCACAGTGAAAAGCTCTTCAGTTCCTGCATATTATATTTCATCTTCTCCGGCAGAATATACCGAAGATAGATCTCATCCACTTCCATTCCCTGTTCCCGGTAGGTCTGCATGACGGAATCCTCATCCCGATATGCCACACTGGCGCGGGAGGTGACTCCCGCCGGAAGCAGCAGGGTCGCCATCCACTCCGGCCTGTAATGATCCACATACTTCAGGACCTCGGGTCGGGTTCCCACAAAGGTCATATCTCCCGACAGGATGTTCAGCAGCTGCGGAAGCTCGTCCAGCCGAAAAGAACGGATCCTTCTTCCGACTCCCGTGATCCTGGGATCCTCCTCCACAGTGACCAGGGTTCCCTTCTTGTCGGCATCCACCACCATGGTCCGGAATTTGAAGATCCGGAATCTCTTTCCATACTGTGTGATGCGCTCCTGCCGGTAAAATACCGGGCCCTTCGAATCGGTCTTGATCCAGACCGCGATCCCGATCATCACCGGTGCCAGAAGGACCAGAAGGAGAAAGGACGCCGCCACATCAAAGGCACGCTTCAGCAGAAGGCTGCCGCGCTTCCTGTATAATCGTTTATAGATCTTCGCCACTTCCGGAGTATGATACTCCGAAGGCAGTTCATTCCACCTTTTTATCATCCCGATACCACTCCACTATATTTCCGTACATATCCACCCGTCCGATCACCCTGGCAGGCACTCCTGCCACCAGCGCATAGTCCGGCACATCACTGGTAACCACCGCACCGGCAGCGATCAGCGCATAGCTGCCAACCGTATGACCGCAGACGATGGTGGCGTTTGCACCGATGGAAGCACCCCGCCTCACCAGCGTCTTCTTATAATTCTCCCTTCCCTTCGGGTACTCGGCCCGCGGGGTAAGGTCATTGGTAAATACACAGGAGGGTCCGCAGAACACTCCGTCCTCAAGGATCACTCCTTCATATACGGAGACATTGTTCTGGAGCTTGCAGCGGTCACCGATCACGACTCCGCCTGCCACATTTACATTCTGTCCGAGAGAACAGTTCTCACCAATCCTCGCTCCGGACTGTATATGGCAGAAATGCCATATCTTCGTTCCCGCTCCGATCTCTGCCCCCTCGTCTATATAACTGCTTTCATGTACAAAATAATCCATGCTTCCGATCCCGTCCCGTGCTCTTACTGCTTATCGTCATCAAAGGTTCCGGCCATATCCAGGCTGGAGAAGTCTCCCAGCGGAAGCTTCACCGGACGGCCTTCCTTTCTGCTCTTGTATATGGCCAGCACCATTTCCAGTGCATTCCGTCCTGCGACCGCATCCACATAGGGATCCCGGTCCTCTTTGATGGCTTCGATCACATCCCGGAACAGACTGGTGTGTCCGTTTCCGTAAACATTGCTGGTAGCCTCCTTAAGGCCCTTGTTCTCCGTGTCCTGATCGGTCTCATCCGCAAAATCCCACACGTCGATATTGTTCGTGGAGGTTCCTCCGATCTTCACGGTTCCGTTCTCACCGAAGATATACAGGGTCTCCTCCAGGTTCTTCGGGTATACATTTACGGTTCCCTCGATGGTGGCGATAGCTCCGTTCTTAAACTTCACCACTGCCATTCCCACATCCTCGGCCTCCAGATAGGGGTGCTGCACCTGGCGTGTGGCTCCGTATACCTCATCCACCTCATCACCGAAGGTCCAGCGCAGCAGGTCGATCCCGTGGATGCACTGATTCATCAGTGTCCCTCCGTCCTCTGCCCAGGTTCCTCTCCAGGGAGCCTGATCATAATATGCCTTATTCCGGTTCCAGCGCACGTGGATCGATCCGTGGGACAGTCTTCCGAACCGTCCTGCTTCAAGGGCGTTGCGCATCTTCTGGACCGCCACATTGAAACGGTTCTGATGACACGCGGATACCTTGACCCCCTTCTCACGGGAGCGGCGGATGATCTCCTCCGCATCTGCCATGGACATGGCCATGGGCTTCTCGATGATCACGGGGATTCCCAGGTCGATGGCGTCCAGTGCGATCCTCGCATGGCTTCCGCTTTCCGTAGCGATACTTACCAGCTCCGGCTTCTGCTCCTCCAGAAGCTTCTTATAGTCCGTGTATCTGGCGATGCTCTCGTCCTTCTCCAGCTCATGCTTCTTCAGAAGCTCCTCCATGTGCTCCGGAACGATATCACATACCGCCACGATCTCCAGGTTATTGTTTAACGCTGCCTTTATGTGGTTTGTGGAAATGCGTCCACAACCGATCAACGCATACTTCATCCGTCTTCCGTCTCCTTTACAGTACCTCGATATTATCTCTCGGTGAAATGTCCTTCATTACATTCTTGGTATCGAAAATGGCCTTTGCATGCTTCTGTACCATTTCATAATCCACATTGTGATGTGCGCAGGTGACCATGACCAGATCGTACTGCTCCACAACCTCCGGCGTCAGCTCCGGAATGGAGGTTCCGCTCTCACCGTACATGTTCCTGAATTCCGGTACCCAGGGATCGAAGTAGGACACATCCGCTCCCACCTTCCGAAGCTCCTTATAGACACGGATGGCCGGACTCTCTCTGTAATCGTCGATATCATTCTTATAGGACACACCCAGCAGGAGAACCTTCGCACCGTTGATCGCCTTCTTGTGACGGTTCAGGATATGCATGGCACGATCCACGCAGTATTCCGGCTGTCCGTCATTGATGACCATACTGTTCTCGATCAGCGTGGTATGGAAGCCGTACTCTCTCGCCTTCCAGGTAAGATAATAGGGATCCAGCGGGATGCAGTGTCCGCCGAGACCCGGTCCCGGATAGAAGGCCTGGAAGCCGTAGGGCTTGGTCTTGGCCGCATCGATGACCTCCCATACGGAAATGCCCATTTCATGGCAGAGACGTCCGATCTCGTTGATCAGACCGATATTGATATTCCGGTAGGTATTCTCCAGGATCTTCTCCATTTCCGCAACTGCCGGAGAAGAAACCGTAAAGACATCTCCCTCAAGCACCGCACGGTACATGGCGGAGATCACCTCGCCGCCGTCCTTGGATACGGCACCTACTACCTTCGGGGTATTCTTGGTCTTGTAGATCAGGTTGCCCGGATCCACACGCTCGGGACTGAAGCCCAGGTAGAAGTCCTCACCGCAGCGAAGACCGCTTCCCTCTTCCAGGAGAGGACGGATCAGTTCTTCTGTTGTTCCCGGATAGGTGGTGGATTCCAGAACCACCATGGTACCCTTCTTCAGATATTTTGAGATCGCGATCGTCGAATCCCGGACATAGCTGATATCCGGCTCCTGATGGCTGTCCAGCGGTGTCGGCACACAGATGGCGATGAAATCCACATCCTTGATAAAGGAGAAATCCGATGTTGCACGGAGCTTTCCTTCCTTTACCAGCTTCTCCAGATCGGAGTCCACCACATCACCGATGTAGTTGTGGCCTGCATTTACCATATCCACCTTGGCGCTCTGTACATCAAAGCCGATGGTGGTAAAGCCTGCCTTTGCCTTCTCCACGGCCAGGGGAAGTCCCACATAGCCCAGTCCGACCACACCTGCAACCAGGGTACGGTCCTCAATCTTCTTCAACAGTTCTTCTTTCATTTTCCGTTATCTCCTTGTTCTACCCGTTCCTTTCCGGCTGCGGGTTTATGATTCTTGATTTGTATTCTTAACCGAACAGTCCGGCAAATTCCTTCGCCAGCTTCCGGTAGGTGTAGTGCTCCAAAGCCGCTCTGTGTCCCGCTTCTCCCATCTTCCTCAGTTCATCCGGCGACAGCCGTTCCCAGGCTTCCACGGCCGCATCGATCTCCTCCGGCGCTTCCGACGGAACCATGACACCCGCCCCGTGCTTCGTTACGATCGTATCCGGCGTTGTGATGGCGCAAAGGATCGGAAGTCCCGCCATCATGGAATCGAAGATCTTGTTCATACAGAGTCCGAAGCGATACAGCGTGGAGTCCTTGGCACCCACGTAGGTGCAGTCAAACTGCTTCGTGAGGGAGGGTACCGCTCTCTTTGTCACCTTCGGAAGGAAGTAAACCTCCGAAAGGCCCATACTCTTCGCCCGCTTCATAAGCTCCGGCTTCTCGACTCCGTCTCCCACCAGGACATAGGAGGCGCGTCCGCCCCGTTCCTCTGTCTTTTTCGCCGCATCCAGAAGGGAATCCAGAGAATTGGACAGGGCGTGTCCGCCGAAGTATCCAACCACCAGTCTGCCTCTTCCGTGAAGCTCCGACAGAAGCTTCTCATGCTCCTCCGGCAGGGGTTCCGGATTCTCCCATTCCTCCTCCACGATACCGTTGGGAATGTGATGCCATTTTCCTTCCGCCAGCCCGTGCTCCTTCATGTAGGGCTCCGTCAGCGGAAGAAGGGATACCACCAGATCCGACTTTTTATAGGCCGAGTTCTCACCGATCTGCATGGCCACCGTAAAGGGATTCCGCTTTGACATTCCTCCCACCTCGATCAGGGTGGCAGGCCACATATCATGTACCTCATGGATCAGCCGGACCTCTTCATGACCGGTCCCCTTCTTTGCCCTTCGCGCATACTTTCTGAGTCTCTGTCCCACGAAGGTGTCCAGCGGATAGGTGGACGAGGTGATGATCACGTCCGGCTTCAGCCTTCCGGCGATCTCCTTTGCCGCAAACCAGTTCTTACGGATGAACTGCTCCATGGTAATGGCCCTGGCAGCCCCATTTCCGTCATAGGTCCGGGTATGGACCCAGTGATACCGGATCCCGTCTATGTTCGTGCACTGAAAGTCATGCCGGATCACAGGGTTCTCCATCCGCAGGTGGGAATAGTCGGCCGCGATGATATCCACGCGATAACCCATCCGGACCCATTCCCTCGCCATATAATACGGGCGGAACTCCATTCCCATGGTTGGAGAACCTGCGTAATGCTCAAGCATCAGTATTCTTTTTCTTCGTTTCTTCTCAGTCATCCAGGTAGTAAACCTTTCCTCCGATCTTCCATACGCCGGTCAGCTTTGTTCCGTCAGCTCCGTAATATACGTAAACGCCGTCGATCTTCTTCCATGCACTTCTGACCATCTGACCGTCAGCATCCGCATACCAGTAATTTACGGCTTTATTCGATGCCAGTGTACCGTCCCAGTCAAGGACATAGGTCTTTCCCTTGTCCGTGACAACGTCTCCGCACACTGCATAACCATTTTTGAAATAGTACCATTTTCCGCCTACCTGCTTCCATCCGTTCTGATGGTTGTAGGTGGTGGTAAGCACGCCGTTGTTTGCGAAGTAGTAAAGCATTCCGTCGATCACATGATAGCCGGTGACCATACCTTCCGCTTCATCGATATAATACTGCTTTCCGCCCTGCTGGATCCAGCCAAACAGAGCCGCACGTCCGTCCACTCCGAAGTAGAACCAGTGTCCGTCGATTTTCTGCCAGCCGTACTGTGCCACGACCTGACCGCTTTTAGCAGTATAGTAGGATGTGCCGTATTCGTTGGAAACGGCGAATCCGCCGGCCTGCATCCTGCTGTCCCAGAAGGTGTAGGTCTTTCCGCTGATCTTAAGAGAACCGTTGATCAGTGTGTCATCCTTGAAATAATACCAGTCGTTTCCGTCCTGTACCCAGCCCTCGGGAAGTGCATTTCCCAGCTGCTTCTTATAGACACCGTTCGTATCGAAAATGTACCAGATCTTACCGATCCGGTTCACACCCGTTACCCGGTAATGACCGCTGAAATAGTACCACTTTCCTCCAATCTGAAGCCATTCGTCGGAAGCAAGGCGTCCGCCCTTCTTCACATACTGTCCGGTCTCATAGGTGGTGCTTCCGTTGGTCCTCTTTACCCAACCCACCTTGCTCTGGTAGGTTCCGGTCTTGGTCACATAGTATCCGTCGGGGGTTTCCGCATCCCGGAGCATGATCCCGTTCATCACGTAGAATTTATTTACCCATCCGGTGAAGGGCGCTCCGTTCTTGTAGTAAAGATACATGCCACCGAACAGATTCCAGCCGTCTCCGGTCTTCGTCTCACTTGTAATGGCACCGGAGGCGTTGATGGTATAAAGCACTCCGTCCACCACCTTATCGGTCTGGGCCATCATGCCGATCTCATCAAAGTAATAATTCACCTTGCCGACCTTATACTTGCGGTCCTGAACGATACATCCGGTTCCCGGATCCACATAGTACCATCTTCCGTCGATCTGGTACCAGCCGCTCTTTACCTCTGCTCCCTCTTTACCGAAGATCTTGTTCTTACCGTATACATCGATCACACAACCGGTCTTCATGATTCCGGTGGGCGCAAAATAGTAGGACACGCCGTTAATGGTCTGATAACCGGTCTGCACCTCTCCTCCGGAGAGATAATACCAGTCACCGCGGATCTGGCTCCAGCCGTTTGCCTTTGCCTTTCCGATATAGACACCGTCGCTTCCGTACAGATAGGATCCGCCTGATGCAGTCACAAGTCCGGTCTGCATATTTCCGTTTTCATCGAAATAATACCACTTGTCACCGATCTGACGGTCGCCGGTGGCCAGCGCTCCGCTGTTCAGGACGAAGTGCTTACTTCCTCCATATTCCACCCAGCCCTTTTCCACCATGGTCGCATCCTCACGGAACAGGTAATACTTCCCCTTGATCTCCTGAATGCCGTCATGGACCGCATAGCCTTCGGAATCGAAATAATAATAATGTCCCTTCGACTCCTTCCATGCGTTCCGAAGAGCCTTTCCGCCTTCGATATAGCAGAGATTCTTATGATCTGCATCCTCATAGCAGAAGCCTTCCGTTGTCATCTCTGTCAGGACGCCCTTGTCATCCGCATGGTAAAGAGTTCCGTCGATCTCCTTAAACTGATCGGATACTGCACAACCCTTATCATCAAAGAAGTACTTCTTTCCACCGATCGTCTGAAGTCCCTGGTCAGCCCTTCCCTCCGCACCGTAATGATAACGGCCGTACCAGGAATTCACATACAGCTGACCGCCGTTCTTTGCACGGTAATTGGAAAGGTTCGCGATCGTATCATCCCATGCCGTAAATGCGGTTTTATCGAACATGGCTCCGTCATAACCGAATCCGTAATATGCCGATCCGATCTTTCGGACCGTATCACGCAGACCCCGTCCGTCCACGGCGTAGTAATACTTTCCGTTGATGGCTGTCCAGGTGTTGTTCGGAACCTTTGTCACCTTTCCGGCAGCATCCGCATAGTAGGCACAGTCCTTTCCATCCAGGTACGCCTCCCTCATCATCATTCCCGAGCCGTCAAAGAGATAGGTCGTTCCCTTCAGCGTCAGTGCGCCTTCGGCCGCACTGCTGTCGGCCTTGTAAAAATACCATTCCGAACCGTCCTGCACCCATTCGCTTGCATAAAGTTTTCCTCCGGCCTTTGCCCGGTGCCAGAGATCATTTCCGGTCTTCATGTCATACACCGAAAATGTCGTGTTATCAAACATATATCCGTCGTAGGCAAAACCGTAATAGGCGGTTCCGATCCTTGCCACCCGGTTTCTGAGAAGAGTTCCGTTCTGAACGTAATAGAATCTTCTCTTCCCGTTTACCGTGACGGTCGACCAGACATTGTCCTTCAGAGCGGTGGCATATCCGTTCTCGTCAACCACATAATAGGTGCCTTCCTGCTCATAGATATTGTCGGTGATCATCTGACCTCCGTACACGAAGCAGTAGGTCTTTCCGCCGATCTGCTTTACTCCCACGGCAGCCGCACCGGCCGTACCGTAGTAGTAATAATATGCTCCGTCCCTGTACCAGGAATTCACATACAGTGTTCCGTCCGCTTTGGCACGGAACATCCCGTCCTCCTTCAGTTCCTCACTGTAAGCATCGAAGTCACAGCCCGCCTGCATCAGACCGTCCGATCCGAAACCGTAATACTGAGTGCCGATCTTTCTTACCGTATGTGTCAGATAGGTTCCATCCACATAGAAACGGTATCCGCCGTCCTCCTTGACCCATCCGTTCTTACCCGGAGCCGCCCATGCAGCGTCGGAGTATAGCGGGAGCATGATCAAAAATGCCAGCAGAACAACGATCGTTTTCCAGATATTTCTTCTACTCATTCCCATTACTGACCTCCTTTTGCTTACATCACAAAAGATATTTCTCACTATGGATTCAGGCAGATCCCGTCAGCCGAAAAACGGTATGTGGTCCCGTCGATCTTCCTGGTTCCCGTTGTCATGATTCCGTCATTTCCGAAATAATACCAGTATCCGCCGGTCTTCAGCCAGCCGGTCTTCATTATGCCTCCGCCCGTGAAGTAATACCAGGCCTTTCCGACCTTCTTCCAGCCGGTGACCATGATCCCGCTGTTCAGCAGGTAATACCACTTCCCGCCGGACTTCAGCCAGCCGGTCTTCATACTGCCGTTACTGTTAAAATAGTACCATTTCTTTCCGATCTGCTTCCATCCGGTCACCATGTATCCCCTCGTATCGAAGTAATACCATTTTCCGGCGTCCGGCATCCACTGATCCTTCGCGTACCCATTCGGAGTCTGTCCCCACCAGCCCGTGGAGTCCTTCTTCCATCGGAAGAACCGGATGATGCCGCTGTAGGCTGTTGCATTCTGTGCCTTTTCATAAAGGCTCTTTTTCATTGACACTGCGATGGTCCGATTCCCGTCGTTCTTCCGGCTTCCGGTCTTCGGAGTGTCATAACCGAATTCCTGCGCCCAGTAGAAATCATAACTGTCATCCACCATGACGCAGCCGATGCCGATACAGGTATATCCGTTTCCCAGGATTGCCTCCCGATGGCCCGCCTTCGATTCCATCCAGGCCGTAACCACTTCCTCGGGACTTTGCTGGCCTGCCGCCAGATTCTCTCCCCAGGTTCTACTGGAAACCGTATCAAAGCTGTCCCCGTTGGGACGGGTATGACTGATCGATCCGGCCGTCGCCTTCATCACGATATTTTCCGCCGCGCGAAGCATGGCCGCCTCTGTCAGCTCCACATCCAGTACAAGTGTCGGAAGTCCGGCCTCCCTGCGTATGGTATTCACACGATTCAGGACCTCATACGCATAACTGTACATCGCCTTCACTTCCACGTAAACGCTGTTGCTCTCCGCCGCTTCCACCTGAGCTCCGGTCATACCGGGGAGAAACGGCACCATGGATACGATCAGGAGTAACACCAGCACTCCCGAAAGCATCCTCCTACCTGATCCTCGTGTTTTATCCATAGGCAGTTACCTCATTTTCCCTGGAACCACTTCTTATAGTACAGTCCTGTCTCTGTGAGATCGGAATCTGTCCAGCCGCTGTGTTTTGAACAGGAGTTTTTAATGAATGCAGCCTTCTCGTTTTTGTTGCAGAGACTCCATCCCACAAAGGATATGTTGTTGTCGTTGATCAGTTTCTTCCATGCAGCGGCGGAATTGGAATCGATCCATCCATCACCGCTTGCATCACAGATATTACTCTCGGTCACAAAGACCGGGGTTCCTGCGGAGCGTGCCGTCTTCAGCTTATTCCGGAGCCAGTCTCCGTGAGTTGCCGCATAAAAATGCAGCGAGTACATCACGTTCTTCTTCTGTTTTACCGGATTTGCAGCCACCTCATCCACATTCTGTGAATAATTGGGAGTCCCCACCAGAATGACTGCGTCATCATCATTCTCCCGGATGATCGGAATAATGGTATCCGCATAGGACTTGATATCCGCCCAGCTTACATTTCCTCTTTCGTTATTGGGCTCGTTGCAGATCTCATAAAGCACATTGTCATAATTCGAATACTTGTAGGACATATCTGCAAAGAACTGTTTTGCCTCGGTCAGATGGGTCTTCGGATTTCCGTCACGGAGGATGTGCCAGTCAATGATCACATACATCCCCAGATTTGACGCATAGGAAACCGCATTTGCAACGGTAGCGTCCAGAGTCGCCTTATTTCCGTCACTGCAATAGCCGCCGCTCTCCTCAGTATAGACCGCGATCCGGATCAGATTTCCGCCCCAGCCCTTAATGGTCTTGAAGGCATCCTGATTGATGTTGTAGACACCCTCGGACCATGTGATCCCGAAGGTGCTGACACCCTTTAACTGAACCTTGGCTCCGGAGGCGGAACAAAGATCCGTTCCCTTCACCTGAAGAGCTCCCCACTTTGCCGCCGGAGAGCCGGACGGATACGTCGGCGTCTTCAGCTGTGTGGTCTTCGGGGTTACGATGGGCTTTGTGCTTGAGCGCTTCTTCGTGTATACGCCGTCTTTATTCACGTAATACTGACCGATCCAGCGATTGGTGACCATATAGCCCTTCGCATCAAAGTAGTACTCCTTACGGCTGATCTTCAGCCACTGGTTCTTGGGATACCAGCTTCCCGCCTGGAACCACCAGCCGGTCTTGTTCTTCTTCCAGACTCCGTCCCATTTTTTATCCCAGTAGCCCTTCTTGTTCAGGTAATGTCCCTGGATCCACTCGTCCTTTGCGTAGCTTCCGTCGGCGAACTGGTACCACCAGCCCTTACTGTCCTGTTTCCAGCCTGCGGTCGCAGCCTCCGAGTCAAAGGAGAACTGCAGTGTGCTGACAATGAATACCACAAGCATCAGCCATACGATACTCTTTTTTGCTTTCCTACCGGTCATACTGTCCCTCCGTCACAAAATACATCCTCTCCCGGTTCACCCTGCATTTTCGTGCCACCCCCTGCGGCACATGTCATGCATGGTGTTCCTTACTGTGAAAGCTCTATCACGCCAAGTGCGCCGATCACTTCCACGTCATTCTCCCGGCAGAACTTCAGCAGATCCGCCGCCTTCTGACGATTTCCTCCCTGAAGCTGCTCCACCAGGATGCTCTTTCCTGCTGCGATCATCTGCTCCAGTGCCTTACTGTCGGTTCCGACCTTTTCCGTCTCAAGTAATCTGATATCCTGCTTTGCAAGTGCTGCTTTCAGATTCTCCACTGCATCCGCAACGGCATCACCGCCGGTGGAGGAAAGCACGGCCAGCTCGGAGATCTCATGATTCTTACAATATGCGCCGATCCGTACCGCCGCATAATTGACGCTCTCCTCACCGGATCCAAACAGGGAATCCTTCAGTTCCATCCTCAGGAAGAAGCTGCGGATCGGATGCTTCTTCTTGCCCTCCGTCATTACCAGGCCAAGATCGCGAAGTCCGAGATTGTCGCTGTAATCCAGCGGCGTACGGTTCTTCAGGGAAATGTAGAGAAGCAGGAAGCAGATTCCCACGCCGGCTACCAGTCCCACCATCCAGCCTGCCACCAGCAGACGCTTGGAGATCTTCACCTTTGTTGTCTTTGCGTCCGAGGTTTCGTCCTTCAGATAGCCTGTCAGTTTCCGGAAATATGCCTGCTGCGCTTCCGAGAATCCCGTGTAGGCATTCATATATGCCTTACGGTAGGTAACCATGTTGGTGTATACGGATTTCTGTGTGCTGTCCGTGGTGGAATCATACAGGTTGACGGTTCCTTCCTTCATGGCCTTGATGTGGAGCCGGGACTCCGCCTTCATCAGCTGATCCATATACGCTTCCGTAACCGTCCGCACATCCTTCGGAAGATCCGGATACTCACTGTAGCTGATCACTCCCAGAGTGAACTCACCGCCGCCGGAGTTGTTGCACCAAACCAGCTCCTTCATGAAGGCATGTTCGGCATAATCCGCCCGGATCTCAGCCAGATCACGGATATAAAGTCCGTCGTTGATATAAGCTCTGAGCATCTGAAGGTAGCTGTTCTCCACCGTTCCGTTGGAGGTATCCGAAGCTCCCGTATCCAGCAGGATCTGATACTCAACGATCACCTGCTCCTCACTCTTCGAATTCAGCTTAAGGAGCGGAGAAGAATTCAGGTAGGCTTCCAGCTCCGTTGCATTCCGATACTGAAGCGCCGCATTTTCCACATCCGCGCGTTCCGCCTCGGAAAGAGATGTTCCGTCATCCTTTACGGCTGTTTTTGCCGCCTTTCTGTCACTGTAGTATTTGTAGCCGGCCAGCGCGGCTCCGAAAAGAACTGCCGTAAGGAGAATGATCCAGATCCTCCTCACCATGAAAAATATCAGGCTGCGCATGCCGATCCTTCTTGTGTTCATCTATAAACTCCTCTCTCTGTTTCCTTAAAATGATCCGTATCCTTCACCTGATCCGTAACAAAATCCGACAGGATCAGTAACGCGATCAGAACCGCGGATAAACGGTTTCCGCCAAACATATGATCCGTCATTCCACGGAAGCATATGGTGATGATACAGCAAAGGTACAGGCCCTTTCTCAAACGTATGGCGCGTACACATGCCCTTACGATCAGAACCAGCAGGCCGAGAAGCCCCAGGATCCCCATATAGGCATGCACGAACAGGAACGAGTTGTGCAGGTTTCCGCTGTAATGCTGTACCCACCATAACTGACTCAGATCCGCGCCGAACAGGAATCCCGTAGTTGATTTCCAGGCCGCCGTTATATACTCTATCCAACAGTCGATCCGTCCTCCGCCGTCCAGCCCCTTGTTCAGGAACCGGTCCACCGCATAAAGCGACGATCCGTTCTTCGATACCGCCAGAAAGGCGATCAGCGCCACCGGTATCATGATGATCACCAGCAGGATCATCAGCAGCACCCTGTCTCTTCTGGACGCCTTATCCGCAAAGAACCGGTTCAGGATCACTCCTGCCAGAAGCAGCGTGCAGGCAAGCACTCCGCCCCGGCCTCCCATCAGGAAGCTCAGAAGCCAGATGACGATCGCCGGATGCAGGGCACATTTCTTCCCTCTCACATTCATCAGCGAATAGTACAGAAGCCCCGGCGCCATCAGGAAGATGGACACGTAGTTGTTGGATGACGTCACATAGACTCTCGAGCTTACTCCGAACCTCACCATGTGGATCAGGACCACCAAAGCATTCATGTATACGGAAATGATGTAGGCCCGTTCATCCACCTGCTCGCTGATCATCAGCACCGCCAGGAAGAAGGACGCCATCATGATCATTGCCTTAAGAGGCGTCTGATTTCCCACCAGCAGCCAGTTGGCGAAGCTGAGCACTCCCGCTGCCACCGCAAGGATGGTGACCCGGTAGATCCCCAGCGGCTTTCTCATACAAAACAGCGCCACGACTCCCACCAGGATCGACAGATAGTAGATCGCACTGGACGCGCTCCCCGGATAAAGGTTCACGGCTATGATGGCTGTAAAGAACAGAACAACTGCGACGGAAGGTCCCAACCGATAGAGATCGATATATCTGCATTTACTCTCCGTCATGGGATCACATTTCCTCCTCTTTTCCGGACTCCAGCTCGGTCCGGATCGTCCGGATCAGCTCTTTCAGCTCCTCTTCATTCTCCGGAATACACACCCGGTCGGGATCACGGTACTCCTCCCGGATCAGGGTGAAGAAACGGTCGGAAGCAGCGTCATCTCTTCCTTCTCTCCGGAACAGATGATGCAGGAGAACGATCCTCGGCTCCTGATCCATAAGCAGCTTCGGCATAAATGTCGCCGTGGAATTCAGGGTGATCAGTGTCATCCGGTCAGGTTCGGATGCCAGAGAAATGATCTCGAAGGGCATCGTTGAAAACGGATATTCACGGATCCCCGTTTTATTCTCGCTCTTGTCACGCGGATGACGCTTGATCATCACCCGGTCGGAACCGAACTCCTCCTTTATTTCGTTGAAGAGACGGACCATGGCGTCACAGTCCTTCTGTGAAACGCCTTCCTTCATTCCGTCCAGGATCACCACAGGTTCGCGGATCCCCTTCTCCTCACTGATCTCGAAGATCTCCCGGAGATGCTCTCTCACCTTTTCGTTATCACGGAATTTCGGCAGGTGATAAACCGGGATCTCATTTTCCGGATGCATCTTCATGAACATATCCGGTGCATACATGTAGATCCTTCTCGGGCTCCGCTGCTTTCTCGAACCAAGCATGAGCCGTCTGCTCATCCGGTCCGGAATGCTGCTCTCATACAGCGACTTGTCGTCGTAGCTTCCTTCTCCGTCATCGAAGAAATCCACCCGGGTACGGATCTCCTTCTTCGAATAATAGAATCTCAGCAGATTTGCGATAAAAACATTATGGGTGGCATATAATGTCCTGTACAGCCGGTCCGGCATAAGGATCTCCGCAGCCGCATCCTCTATATGCCTGTAAAGGTACAGGATGTTCCTGTATCTGGCGACCTTGTTCGTCACCTCCCGGACCATCCGGACCGATTTCAGATTGTTCAGAACACGGACCGTGTCAAAGATCTCTCTCTTCCGGATCTTCTCAGCCAGCTCCTCCGCGCCCTCAAACTGCGGATCAATATACAGATCTGCAAGTTCCTTCCGGTTCACGGCCAGGCTGATCGCCGACATGATCTGAAACGGGGTCGTACACACGTACATGGCATCCATTTTCTTCATCGTTCCAACCGTCCTTCATCAGTCTAATTCGAGATATTCCCGATAACTCTTTGTGGTATCTATGATCACACCCGCATCCAGATTCGGATCCACCTGCTTCTCCTTCGGGGGAAGCTTCATAAAATCACCGTACCTCCTGGTCAGGTACTTCTCAGGCTGCTCGGGCCCGTAGAAATAATGGCCTTCGAACTCGATGGGTGTCGGCTTTCCGAACCACTCTCTCGGATAGGTGATCGCGGAGAACAGCGAAACGTCTTCGCCGTAGTAGTCAAGGATCTCCTTTCCCTTCGGCACTGCCCGCAGCTTGTGATCCATACGCCGGATCATCTTATCACGGTACTTTCCCTTGAAGATCGTAAGCAGGACCTTCGACATGATCTTGGTTGCCTTCCCGTGATTCTGTGGGATGTACCCTGCCACAAGCACCTTGTAGATATGGGACCGCCAGATGTTCAGCAGCAGCCCCGCCCTGGTCTCCGGCGCATTGTAGAAGGGATAGATGTCCATCGCGATCCCCTGATTGAAATCGAGATGCTTGTATTCCTCCCACACGTAGGCGGTTTCCGAATCCCGCAGCTTATATGCGATGGATACGTAATTGGGATCCGTTCTTCTGGACTGTACGAAGTATCTGGGTCCGAATTCCTTCTGGTACTTCGTAAGCTTGATGGCATCCTCCACCGGCATGGCCACGTCGATGTCATGGTCCCAGGGAATGAAGCCCTTGTGCCGCACCGCGCCGATGCAGGTACCGAAGGCCAGATAATACCGAAGATGGTGCCTCCGGCAGACCTCGTCAAATTTTATCAGGAGGTTCATCAGAACCTCTTTTCCGTCATCCTTCATTTCTTCCTCCGTCTGATCACTCGAAACATCTGTGGATCAGTTCAATGATAATGTCCTGCTCTTCCCGGGTCATCTTGTTATCACTCGGCAGGCAGAGTCCGCGTTCGAAAATATCCGTTCCCACATCCTGTGCGATTCCCTCATCGATATAGGCGTTGCTTCTCGCACGACCGTTTCCGGTAGCGGTGATATACGGGTGGGTCTGGTAAATGGGCTGCATATGCATGGGCTTCCAGATGGGACGCCCCTCTGCGTTGTACGCAGCCAGAGTATCCAGGATCTCCGACGGACAGCTCTTGCCGGGCTCCGACTGATACAGCACCGTCTTATCACTCCGCACCTGTTTGCACATGGCCTCGGGACGGATGGTGATGCAGGACAGCCAGAAATTCGGTTCGGAACAGCTCTCATAGGGGTTCATATCCACCGGAAGATCTGCAAGTCCTTCCCTGTACCGCTGATAGATGGCCTTCTTCTGTGCGATGTGCTCCTCGAGATACGGCAGCTGGCCGCGGATCACGCCTGCGATCACATTGCTCATCCGGTAGTTGTATCCCATCTCCTCGTGCTGATACCAGGGTGCATCCTCACGGCTCTGGGTGGACCATTTCCGGACCTTATTTGCGATCTCCTCATCGTCGGTCAGCAGCATGCCGCCGCAGGAACCGGTGATGATCTTATTTCCGTTTGCGGAAAGGACGCCGGCCGGCATTCCGAAATTACCGGTCTGTACTCCCTTGTAGCTTGCGCCGAAGGACTCGGCCGCATCCTCAATGATCAGTGCATTGTGGCGGTCGCAGACGGCTCTGATCTCATCCATCTTGGCGGGAGTGCCGTACAAATGCGCCAGCATCACGATCTTTACATCCGGGTACATCTCAAATGCCTTTTCCAGGGCGACCGGATCCATGTTCCAGGTATCGTACTCCGAATCCACGAAGATTGCCTCGCCGCCCTCATAGGCGATGGGGTTGACCGTCGCATCGAAGGTCATGTCGCTGCAGAAGACCTTTCTGCCTGCCAGCGCTCCCCGGATGGGATCCGGCTGGCCGTAGAGCTGCTCTGCCGCAAGCTTGACTGCCAGATGCAGTGCCGCGGTTCCCGCAGACAGTCCGACACAGTATTTTCGTCCGACCTTCTCCGCCGTCATCCGTTCCACCTCGTCGATATTCTCACCGACGGTGGACATCCAGTTGGTGGCGAAGGCTTCCTGCATGTAGGTCATCTCAGGACCGTGCATGGTGGGGGAAGACAGCCATACCTTCTTCTCGAAGGGCCGGATCTCCGGCTTCTTCTTCGGCTTCGGGGTAACTCCCAGAACAGCACCGAAGCTTTCAATCACGTACTCCAGCTGTTCGTCCGTCATACAGGTATTCAGCGGAAGTGTCAGTTCGTTCTGATACTGGCCGAAGGCATTCGGGAAATTCTCGATGGAGAATCCCATATTCCGGTAAGCCGTGTACATGGGCAGCGGCTTGTAATGCACATTCAGGGCCACACCGTATCCGGACATCTTCCGGATGATCTCATTTCTCTTCTCTTCTCCGATCCCGTTCACACGGACCATGTAGAGATGCTTGCTGGAATCCGTTGCAACCTCCGGAGACTGGATCGCCCGGATCGGGAAGTCCTCAAAGGCCTCGTTGTACCGGTCCACAAGCTGCTGTCTTCTCTTCAGCGTCTCCTCATAACGGTCCAGCTGCGTCAGACCCGCTGCCGCCATCATGTCCGTCATATTGCACTTGAAGGCCGGCTGAAGGATGTCGTATTCCCAGCCGCCCAGCTGTGATTTCTCCAGCGCATCCTTGCTCTGTCCGTGAAGGGTCAGGATCATCAGTTTCCGGTACAGCTCGTCATCAGAACATCCGGGGATGGATTTCCAGACCAGCGCGCCGCCCTCGGCGGTCGTCAGGTTCTTTACGGCATGGAAGGAAAATGTGGTAAAGTCTGCGATCTCACCGCACATCTTTCCTTTCCATCTGGCTCCGAGGGAATGTGCCGCATCCGAAACGACGGCGATCCTTCCCAGCTTGCTCTGGATCTCATTCTTCGGTTGAAAGAGGGATTTCTTTTCTTCGACGACCCGATAGATGGTGTCGTAATCACATACGACTCCTGCCAGGTCTACAGGAATGATCGCCTTGGTCCGCTCGGTGATGGCATCCGACAGCTTATCGTAATCCATCTCGTAAGAATCCGGCTGGGTATCCACCAAAACGATCTTGGCGCCCACGTGACAGATCACGCTGGCACTGGCGGTAAAGGTATATGCAGAGGTGATCACTTCATCTCCCTCGCCGATCCCAAGAAGGCGAAGCGCCATTTCCAGACAGGCGGTTGCGGAAGAAAGGCATGCAGCCCTGGATACGTGTACATACTCTGCGATCCTGCGTTCAAACTCCTTGGTCCTCGGGCCGGTGGTGATCCAGCCGGAACGCAGGGTTTCTGCTACGGCAACGATATCAGTCTCTCTGATATCCGGTGGTGAAAAAGGTATCTTCATTCGACGTTCCTTCTTTCTGACATCTTTGTGAAATCCATCTGACAGGGCACATTCGGCGTCGCCGTCCGGCCCCCTTATCCGTCTACGACCCGTCAGATTGCATACTTAGGAACGATTATATCATATTTATATGTATTTTGCACTAAAAAAATGCCGAAATTCCTCATAAATTCAAGGTTTTTTTGTTAATCCGGCACAAAAAACAGCCGCTTTGGAAAGCAGCTGTTTTTAATGATTTCAGTTATTCGTTTCATTCTCCTGCGGGTGATATGTGGGCACCAGCTTCTGAACGTAATCCCGGATATCCGACGGCTCATTTACCACGTAATTTCCGAGCTTGGTCAGCTTCTCCAGGAACTGTCCCTCATCCATCTCGATGGGCTTACCGATGTGGATCAGCTTGTTCTCCGTCTCCTGCATGCCCTCTTCCTTCATGAGCATCTCTTCATAGAGCTTCTCACCGGGACGAAGGCCCGTGAATTCGATCTTGATATCCTCATCCGGTTTATGTCCCGAAAGAAGGATCAGGTTTTTGGCAAGATCCAGGATCCGGACAGGCTCACCCATATCCAGAACGAAGATCTCCCCGCCCTTTGCATAGGCACCGGCCTGAAGCACCAGAGATACCGCCTCCGGAATGGTCATGAAATACCGGATGATATCCGGATGCGTAACCGTGACCGGTCCACCCTCTGCGATCTGCTTCTTGAACAGCGGGATAACACTTCCGTTGGAACCCAGCACATTTCCGAAACGCACTGCTACAAAGGAGGTTTCGGACATCTTGTCATAGGTCTGGATGATCATCTCACAGAGACGCTTGGACGCACCCATGATATTCGTGGGGTTCACGGCCTTATCCGTGGAGATCATGACAAAGCGTTTTACATGCCACTTATCGGAAGCCTGAACGATCTTCCAGGTTCCCAGCACATTATTCTTGATCGCCTCATTCGGGCTGTCCTCCATCAGCGGTACATGCTTATGTGCCGCCGCATGATAGACGATATCCGGGCGATAGGTCTGGAAGATCTGGTCGATCCTCTTGGTATTACGAACAGACGCGATCAGCACCACCAGGTCCAGATCCGGAAATTTCTTCTTCAGCTCGTTCTGCACATCATAGGTGGTGTTCTCGTAGATATCCACGATGATCAACTGCTTCGGATTATGCCCTGCGATCTGACGGCAGAGCTCGCTTCCGATGGATCCGCCGCCACCGGTGACCATGATGACCTTGTCGCTGACATAGTCCATGATGGAATCGATATTTACCTCGATCGGCTCACGTCCCAAAAGGTCATTTACATCCACCTCACGAAGGTCGGTCACATTTACCTCGCCGTTTACCAGCTGGTACAGACCGGGCATCTTCTTAAGCTCACATCCGGTCACCTTACAGATGTCCAGGATATCGTGGATCTCCTTCGGCTTTGCGGAAGGCATGGCGAGAATGATCTCGTCGGCACGCAGCTTCTCCGCCATCTTCGGAATGTCATGGCGGTTTCCGACAACCTTCACGCCGTGGATATAGTTTCCTACCTTCCCGGCGTTATCATCGATCACGCCCACGACCTTCATGGGCAGATATTCACTGTTCTTGATCTCGCGGATCAGGTCGTTACCGCCGCTGCCGGCACCGACCACCAGCACTCTCCGTCTCTCGACCTTCGCCTTCGTTTCCGTCATCTGTTTCTTCACAGAGAACACGGTACGATAGAAGAACCGGCTGATCACGGTCAGGATCAGCAGGAACACGAAATACATAACGTAGTAACTTCTGGGCAGAGGAACCGTCTTCTCGGCGTTGATCGCCATGATGATACCCATGTTCAGAAGACTGGACAGTCCGCAGGCGATCACGATGTTCTTGAACTCCGTCGCACCTACATAGGAAAGCAGTGTGGAATAGAGACGGCACACCGCAAAGACAACCACGGTACATACCATTCCGATCCACAGATTACTCTTCATCAGGTCCATGTACTCGGCCGGAACCTTATCCGCCTGCAGGTCAAAACGAACCAGCAGAGAAAGGAAGCTGGCCGCAAGAACCGCTCCGAGATCATAGATGATCAATATGCATTTTGATATTATTTTTCGTTTACTCATGTCGAAATAAGCAGCCTCCAAAATGACACTTGCGACATTCTATCACTTTCAGATGAAAAATACAATCTTTAATTATCTTCGTATGTGAGACTGATCTTCTCGGTCTTTCCTTCAAAGGTGATGATATATTCATCTCCCGAGGATGTGGGGATCATATTGCGCACCATCTCGTCAAAGGAATAACGGAACTTGTTCCTACCCTTGCTGGTGACGATCATACACTGATTTCCGCCGGTCAGAATGATCTCGTCGTCGGATGCATGGATATTGTCGTAGACCATGTTGAAGGGATACCGGAAGGTCTCATTTCCGGACAGGTCATACACACGCATCAGATAATCCGTGCTGTCCTCCGCGCTGGAGGAACGCTCGATGGTACCGATATAGGTGGAGGAACAGAAAATGCTCTGGATCTGTTCCTGCTGATAGGCGATCCTTGCACGCTCCGAAGGAATCTCCTTCATGTCATACAGAATGATCTCCGTATCCGAAAACGCAGCCACCAGATTATTGTTCAGGAATTCCACTCTGGTCACAAGCTCATCATCCAGGCTGAAGCCACCCACCATACGGTCGGCATTGGCATTCTGTCCCACGGAGCCGAAGTTGTATGCCGCCAGGTTGTTGCGGTTCTGGATCCCCTCCATGTAGTAATAGCTGGTAAAAAGCTTCTGGCCGTCATCGGAGATGGCGATCGCCAGCGGATACCCGCTCTTGTCGATGGACGTCTGCATCTCGTAGACCGGATTCCCCTTCTTGTCGTACATATTGACGTAATTGGTCACGTCGCTTTCCAGCACAACGGTAAACGCTCCCTGGGACGCAACATCCACGTCCAGGATCTTATAGGGCATGACCAGATCGCTGACCGCACCCTCCGTACTGAAGACACGGACCGCATTTCCGCCCTTGTCCGCAACCACCGCGTAATCCCCGTTGGTGCTGGCGATGGGGATCTTCATGTCCGCACCCGCGGTCCATACCACATCCCCGTTGGCGTTGATATAGGACACGCCCTCCGGAGTGTACTTCAGCAGATTCCCGCCGAACTCCGTATATTCCGCATTTGCCTCGTAAATGATATCCGTGCTGCTGAGCACCTTGTAGCCCTGGTACTCACGGTTTCTTGTATAAACAAAATAGACCACGCCTGCCGAGATCAGAAGGATCACAAGAATCACAAAGAGGCGTGTCTTCTTAACACGCCGTGCCGTTCGACGGGATTCATTCTCCTCCGCAAGCTCCGGATCCCCGCCGACCTGTATGATATTCCCTTTTTTCCTCCGAAGGGAGGTGGTCCTTCGATCGGGGACACGGAGACCGTCTCCGTCCGCATCGTCAGCCGGAATGGTCTCCGGCTCCGTGCCCTCCGTGTCGAAGCTCTCCGGAGTTTCATCGAACAGCTCCGGTTCCCTCTTCCTTCTTGGTTTTCTTCTTCTAGTTGCCATTTATCTTTTCCAATTCTACAGATTTTCGGACATTTCATCCCTGTTGGGATTCCTGTAATACGCGATCGCACCCGAGATCGTTTCCACTTCTCCCGACTGCAGTATCGAGATCAGATCCTCTATCTTATCCGGTCTCAGGAATTCCTCGCCCACCCGGGGCAGATAATCCCGGGTGATCTCCAGACTCTTGTCCTGGAGTGCCTTCTCCGTAGCTTCCAGCTCCGCCTCGGTATCTTCCTTCGCCCGGATCAGCTCGGAAAGGTGCGGATTTCTGTGTTCCTCGATCTCCTGCCTCAGAGCAGCCGCCGTCTCCTCATCAAATTTCTTCAGAGCATCGCTCTTCTGCTCCCGGATCTCCTCTTCCTCACTGACGACCGTCACCAGACGTTCGTTAATGTCTCCCAGATCGTACTGGCTTTCATCCGTATCCTTTTCCACATCCCTCTTGATCTCACGGATCCTGCGGTCATTCTTCCGTACCATGTTCCGGTATTTTCTTCCAAGACGAATGGTATCGATATGTTTGGACTTCACCTTCACATAGATCAGGAAAATGATACCCAGGAACAAAACGATCAGAACCGCCGGGATCACAATACTCATAACCGTCTTCGTATTCTCCGAAGCATCCGCAAGACATAGCCAGTTGACAAGGAAGGTCACCAGTACGGGAATTCCCACAAAGATGATGGCATAGCAGCCCAGCATCATTCCAAACTCCGCAATGCCGTCCGGCATAAAAAGCACATAAAACAGCTTCGTCCTTGCAAACCCGGGTACGCCTTCCTTACGGAAGAGCTTCTTCAGCTCCCTCTCGGCCTCCTCGGAATCCTCCACATGCTCCCTGGACTGTTCCTTAATACGGGAAGCCTTTCCCGCATCTACCAGTCTCTCCTTTTCGGCTTCCACCTTTTTACGCTTGCTCTTTACCGCATCGATCTGTGTGTCGAAGCTGTCCTCCACCTCGCCGCGGCGCTTTCTGATGGTGGAATCGATCTCATCCTGAATGGACTTTCCTTCAGTCTGCACGTCCTTTTCCTGAGCCTTTAACGTGCTGTTCAGTTCGGAAACCCTGGCTGTCAGACGGTCTTTCTCCGCTACCGCGTCACGGACACGGGCCAGAAATGCACCATCCTCATTGAAAACACCTTCTGCCATAGTAACCTCCTCACCTCCGCCTGTCCGCGGAATCCCCCATAATTCCCATAACGCTTTGTTATGATTCTGCCTGAAGTGACCGGTTTACCGCACTGATCAGCGCATATGCCGAAGCCACGATGATATCATCCTGGATGCCGGCGCCCCAATATACCTTGCCGGACTCCTTCCTCTGAATCCCTACATATGCACACGCCTGGGAATTGGATCCCCGGGTGATGGCACGCTCCTCGTAGCTGATCAGAGTATAATCGATATGGAAATGCCGTTTCAGCGCATTACTGATGGCGTCCAGACGGCCGTTACCCTGTCCGTGATATACCTTATGCACGCCGTCGCGCTCCATGGTAAGCTCACATTTGATACCGTCGATCTGCTGGAAATGACACTCGATATAGTTGATCGGTGTCGATACATTTACATAGTCCTGCTTAAAGAGCGCCAGCACTTCATCCGGCTGCAGTTCCTTATGCTGATGATCGGAATAGCCCTTGATGGTATAGCCCACATCCTCCTTCATATCCTTCGGAAGAACGAAGCCGTACTTGGTCTCCAGAAGGAAACCGATACCACCCTTACCGGACTGGCTGTTGATACGGATCACGTCACCGTCATAGGTACGTCCGATATCCTCCGGATTCAGCGGAAGGTAGGGAACCGTCCACATCTGGTCCGGATCTGCCTCACGATGCTTCATGCCCTTTGCGATGGCATCCTGATGGGAACCGGAGAAGGCAGCGAATACCAGCTTGCCGCAGTACGGCTCTCTCGGATAGATCTCCATACCGGTGAGGCGCTCGTAGGTTGCCTGGATCCGTGGCATATCGGAGAAGTCCAGCTCGGGATCCACTCCATGGGTATACATGTTCATGGCAAGAGTGATCACGTCCACATTTCCGGTCCGCTCTCCGTTTCCGAAGAGGGTTCCTTCGATCCTGTCGGCACCGGCCAGGAGTCCGAGCTCCGCATCGGCCACGCCGCATCCTCTGTCATTGTGAGGATGAAGGGACAGAACCACATTGTCCCTGTATTTCATGTTCTTATGCAGATACTCGATCTGGCTTGCATAGACATGCGGCATGGACATCTCCACCGTTGCGGGAAGGTTGATGATCGCCTTCCGGTCCGGTGTGGGCTGCCATACATCCAGAACGGCATTGCAGACCTCAAGCGCATATTCCGGCTCTGTTCCTGTAAAGGATTCCGGACTGTACTCGAAACGATAAGGTGCACCGTCCTCGTCGGCAAGACGCTTCAGAAGCTCGGCACCATCCGTTGCTATTTTCTTGATCTCTTCCTTGGATTTTCTGAACACCTGCTCCCGCTGTGCCACGGAAGTGGAGTTATAGACATGTACGATGACATTCTTCGGATTTGCTCCCCGGACTGCTTCGAAGGTCTTACGGATGATATGCTCTCTGGCCTGTGTGAGCACCTGGATCGTCACATCCTCCGGGATCAGATTCTCCTCGATCAGTCTGCGGCAGAATTCATATTCTGTTTCGCTGGCTGCGGGGAAACCGATCTCGATCTCCTTGAAGCCGACACGGATCAGCTCTTTATAGAATTCGATCTTCTCATCCAGACTCATGGGAACCACCAATGCCTGGTTACCGTCCCGAAGGTCTACGGAGCACCATATCGGTGCATGATCGACATACTCCTTATGTACCCAGTCGGTCGACTCGACCGGCGGCATAAAATAGCCTCTTCTGTAGTGATTGTAATTTTTCATGGTGTCATTCCTCCAATCTCCTATTTTACTATAAACGACCAAAGTTTTCAACCTGCGCATATGCCACGACTCAGTCAAGTAATCGTTGGCACGATTCCTATCACATATATTTTCCTCGTCGATATCGCGGAAGCGTATATCTATTTCACGCACAAGACGCCTCCACAGGTTTCCCTGTAGAGGCGTCGTTATACGCTGTACCACTCTACTTCACTCTGCATGTCCTGCAGAGCCTCATTACAGATACGGACCTTCCGGAAAGGTCTTATATCCTTCCGATATCACGGTCGGAACCCGTCCTCGACTACTGGGGTCTCCCCTTTCGCCTCAGCCGCTCAGAGGTCAGTTCGTGAGACTCTCCTCCGCTGCCTCGCACCACCCGGCAGTTCTCTGCATGGATTCCTGACTCCTACTACTCCTCGTCATCGCATTTGTCCATATGGATTTGTTGTGGCTTACTCTATCACAGCCCGCTGTGGATGTCAAGCCCTTTGTCGGCCGATCCGGACTCTTTGCAGGTTGCTCCGCACCACGCCGTTTTGTCGTGTCAGTTCATCCGCTTGATGTAGTCGTACATGTAGGTCCCCTTCTGACCATAGCGGAACATGTATGCATTGCTGGTTCCCAGACGCAGTGCACAGGCCGGATCGCAGACATAGGTCTCACCGTCCTTATCGATCTCAACCCAGGAATGTGTTCCCCAGCCCTCGGCCAGGCGGACCTTTCCGTATACCTGATGTGCATCGTAGCCCATGCATACGGCGATCTCACGCAGGATAGCCGCATACACGAAGCAGTTACCTCTGCGGTTCCTGATCCCGTACTCACCCAGCTTCTGGCTTCCCCAGGTCTGGTCAAAGAGATCTCTTCCGTAGTAGGTCGTGCTGGAGGCATACTTCATGGCCGAATAAAGGTTCCCGTTCATGCTGTAGGCAACGCCTGCGGCCACCTGGTTATCCAGCTTCTTTCCGCTTCCGTCGCTCTGCATGAAGTAATATACACCGTCATACTTTGTAAGGCCGCTGTTCCGAAGCTTTCCGCCCTCATCGGCGATGTAAACCTTATCTCCCGATGTGATGAGCTTCTGTTCCTTGTTCAGCTCACCTGTGGAAAGGATATAGTAATAAGCTCCGTCCAGCAAGACCGTGGTATCTGCGGCCATGGATCCGTCCTTGGACAGATAGTATCTTCCGCCCCTGTAGTCGATCCACTGATCGGAATACATTTCTCCGGATTCGTTCATGTAATACCACTTGCTCTTATGCTCAACCCAGCCGGTCTTCATGGCTCCGTTCGCATCAAAGTAGTACCACTTGTTCTTCCACTGCATCCAGCCGGTCTTCATGGCTCCGTCCTGGCCCATGTAATACCACTTCTTATTACACTTCAGCCAACCGACATACATGCGTCCGTTTGCAGGGAAATAATACCACTTGCCCTTGCAGGAGAGCCACCCTCTCTGTCTCACGCCCTCTGAATTGAAATAATACCAGAAGTCGCCGATCTGCTTCCAGCCGGTCACGGCAGCGCCGTCATCACCCATGTAGTACCATTTGTTATCCACGTTGGTCCAGCTGCTGGGCTTCATGGTTCCGTTCTTCCGGAAATAATACACCTTCCTGCCGATCTTCTGCAGGCCCGTCTGCATTACGCCTTCCGAATCGAAGAAATACCACTCATTATCGATCTGCTTCCAGCTGGTGGCGGGATTTCCGTTCTCATCGTAGTAATACTTCTTTCCGTCCACCTCATTCCAGCCCGGAACGATTTCCTGCTGATCCTCGCCCAGCACGACCGGGTTTTTGTCCTTCGCATAGGCCATGATCCCCGGCAGGGCAACTGCGCCCGCAGCCATAAGCGTCAGGCCTATGATCCGGTTTCGGTTTTTCCAATTCACCATTTTCGTCCTCCCGACTAAATCCTTTTCTTTTATATCCGTTCATCACCCACGGAAATGTGGGTACTCCGTTCTTCGTTGCTTCCGGTTCGGCAGATCACCTCCGATCTGTCACCCACCGGTGACGGTCTTCTCCCGCCAGTCATTATCATACCACCTGTCATCGCCACGTGTCCACCCCGGGGCTCAGATCAGCTTCTTCAATCCGGGGATCAGTCTCAGTAAAAATGTAACGAGCAGAGATGCTGCAAACACTCCGATCGCTACGGGGATCAGCATCCAGAAGCTGCCGGTCTCAAAGGGATTCCATTTTACCACCTTGATCAGCCATCGAAGGAAGAAAAGGTGGGTCAGATAGATCCCGAAGGAATTCCTGTCCAGGAAGCTCCATAGCTTCTCCGCCCTCGGAGAGGCGGTATTCTTCCCGCTGCCCCGAAGCAGAAGGAAGCAACCGATGCTCAGAATGATCACCGGAAGAAATGCATAGTTCCCCAGAAGACTGTCCATGTCATCCTGATGCTCACCGAAATCGATCATCGTCAGTCCGACGATACTGATCGCTCCCAGTGCAGCCAGCCCCCATGCCACGCCCTTTTTCACGGAAAACCGTCCGGTGTGGATCAGATGTCCGAGAACAAAGAATCCGGGGAAGACGGATGATGTACAAAGATAAAAACCAATTGATGCATCCGTCAGCCGTTCCAGCATCGGGGTCAGGGACAGGAAGATCACATACAGGATCCCCAGATAGATCAGAACTTCTCTTGTGGCATGCTTCGCCACCAGCCGATAGACCGGCAGCATAAGGTAAAGGCCGATCAGCAGGTATAAATACCAGAGATGCGCCCAGCTTCCGTCCGTGAAGAATTTTCCCAGGATCGTGATGACGCTTTCGGAAGACCATTCATCCGCGTTCATCCACAGGTCCAGCAGATAGAAAACCGTTGTAAAGAGAAGAAGGACCAGCACCATGCGGAGAACATATTTCCGAAGGATCCGCGAGACCGTGATCTCCCTCTTCTCATCCAGGAGCAGCGCTCCGGAAACCATTACAAAACAGGGGACAGCCCACATCATCAGATAAGGAACCACTCGCGTGGCAAATTCCTCACTGTCAGACATCGTCCCCTGCTCTGCCATTCCAAATATGGTAAACGTATGCAGGATCACAATGGCAAAACTTGCCACCACCCGGATCCTGGTAAGGTACTGAACTCTTTCCTTCATACACGCTCTTTCATACATGTTCTTTCAAAACGGATTAGTTAAGAAGCGCATCATCACCGATGCAGGACTCGTCATCCTGCGGTGTATCAACCTGAGGTTCCTCATACTGCGGTTCTTCCTGCTGAGGAGTTTCCGGCTGCGGAGCCTCCGTCGCCTTTTCCGTCGGTTTCTCCGTCGGCTTCTCCGTCGGCTTTTCTGTCGGCTTCTCCGTAACCGCTTCCGTAGTAGCCACGGTCGTTGCTTTCGTGGTTGCTTCCGTTGTCACCTGCTCCGTAGTCGGAGCCTCTGTCTTTGCCTCTGTGGTAACAGCCTCTGTAGATGCGGACGTCTCCGTGGAAGCCCCGTCCGACTTGCCGCAGGCACAGAGTCCGAAAGCAAGGATCACAAATCCAAGAGTTATTTTACGTTTCACTGATAATTCCTCCCAAAGTTAAATCTTCATGGTCAAGCTGTTCAGGCCAAGGGAATTGACATATTTTACATCCTTGGTCATCTTAAATACCATACGGATCCCGATATGCTTGGTCGGGTCATCCATACTGGCTTTATGAAGTTCGAAATAGTTTACGGGATCAAAGCCCCGGCAGTTATCACGGATCCGGATGATCAGCTCGTCCGGCTTGTGAACAAGACGTATATCGATCCGATTGTCCTTACCCTCCTCGAAACCATGCTTCACAATGTTATTCGCCATCTCCTCGATACAGAGCGCTGTATACATGGCTCTCCGCTTCGACTCGCCCTTTTCCATGCAGAATTCGGTTGCTTCGATCGCCGCCTCCGGGATGTCCTGCACGGAGGTGATCTCCATCTCGACGGCTTCTCCCGGCCCGGCGCCGAAGCCGTCCGGCAGACATACATAGCTGGCATGACTGCCGAACTTCCGCTTGCTCTTGATCCATACAACGATCGTGATATAGATCAGGGACAGAATCTCACCCAGGATATAATAGCACCATACACCGGATACTCCGAACAGCGCACCGAAGCTGATAACGATGACGGCCGGGAAGACCAGATTCTGAGCAATGGCGATGGACTCCGAGAAACGGATCAGACCGATGGACTGATAGTACTTCTTAAATGCGGCGTTGATGGAGCTCAGGATCAGACAGGTGGCAAACAGCCGCACTCCCACCACCGCATCATGCTCGGCCGCCGGATTGGTATTCACGAAAAGCCGTACCAGCGGAACCGCAAGAACCAGGAACGCGACGGTGACAAAAAAATTGATCACAACAGAGAAAATGGTCTGCTGTTTGACGATCTCACTGAGGGACTTCTCATCCTCCTCATTATACGAGATACCCGTCAGCATCAGGGATACCTCGGAGATACCGTTTCCAATACAGTATCCGATATTTGCTATGGTGGAAATGATCGCGTAAGCCGCAACCGCAACGTCCTTTCCGGTACGCTCCAGAGTACGATTGACCAGGAACACCAGAAGCACCAGACTCAGCTGATTTACAAGAGTCGGAATACCGCCCTGTACGATCTCCTTTCCGAGACCGTTTCCAAGACCCTTCCAACGGAATTTATAGACACAGTCTTTTTTGAAGAAATAGACCAGTCCGATGAAGACCGCTACGATATAGCTGATGGTGGAGGCAAGCCCCATTCCGAGGGTCTCCTGCTTAACCACGAACACATTCAGAAGATCACATGCGATATCCATGATCGTCATACTGAGAACCGCCACAACCAGACGGATTCTCTGTCCTGACATCTGAAGGAACGGAACCAGGATCTGTGCCATGATGAAGAATGGCGCACCGAAGATAAATCCGGTCAGGTAATCCTTTGTCAGACGGAAGGCCTCGGTTCCCTCCTTTGCTCCAAGAAGACGGCAGAGGGGCTCAAGGAAAATCAGCACCAGAACAACTCCCAGAACCGAAAAGCCGATTGCAACGATAATGGACAGGGAATAACACCGGTTGACCTTATCCTCGTCACCGGTACCCATGGCCTTACTGCAGACCACCTGAATACCGCTGGAAAGAAGACTTCCGAACGCAGCAAAACCAAGCAGTACCGGATTTGCAAATCCGTATGCTGCCATCGCTTCGACTCCAAGGAACCGACTGATCATGATACTGTCAACAACAAGGCAGAGCATAACCGCCATGGCGGAAATGATCTGCGAAATCACCATCTGTTTAAAGAGCCTCTGAATCATGTTGATAACACCTTTCGTCTTACCCCTAAAGTGGTATTTTACCACGAACCTATCTCGTAGACAAGTAAATGAAACGGAAAATCCCTTCCAAAAAAAGACGAAAAATCCACGCAAAACTATCCAATATCACGGGCAGTGATTGAAAGCTTCCACGATTTGCGGTAAGATGGAAAACGACAGTTACAAAGACAGGAGGTTTCCTCTATGGCACAGATCACAAATGACTGGGCGCCGGTCCTGAAGCAGGAATACGCCAAGTCCTATTACAGGAAGCTCTACGATTTCATCCATCAGGAATATGCGACCCGGGAGATCTATCCTCCCGCCGGAGACATCTTCAACGCCCTTCATCTCACCCCACTTTCCAAAGTAAAGGTGGTGATCATAGGACAGGATCCCTATCACGAACCGGGACAGGCCCACGGACTCTGCTTCTCCGTTCAGAAGGGCGTGGAGATCCCGCCTTCTCTTCAGAACATTTACAAGGAAATGCATGACGATATCGGCTTTGAGATCCCGAACCACGGCTGCCTCACCCACTGGGCCGAGCAGGGCGTTCTTCTGTTAAATGCAGTTCTGACCGTCCGGGCACACGCCGCCGCATCCCATCGGGGAAAAGGATGGGAGGAATTCACGGATGCCATCATCCGGGAGGTCAATCTGCTGGACCGTCCTGTGGTATTCCTTCTCTGGGGAGGCTTTGCACGGTCGAAGGCCCCAATGCTGACGAATCCGAAGCATCTGGTACTGGAGGCTCCGCATCCCAGTCCGCTCTCCGCCTACCGTGGCTTCTTCGGGTGTAAGCATTTCTCGCAGGCCAATGCGTTTCTTGAAGAAAATGGCGTCGCGCCTGTGGATTGGACGATCACCTAGTTATTCGTGTCGGCAGAAAACTATATTCACATTGATCCAACAAAAAAGCGCCGACACTCGAACTGTGTCGGCACTTCTTCGTTTACATACTTTTAACTTCATCGAACTCGGCCTGGATCTCTTCGCTCGGTGCCTTCGTGATCAAGCTTATGACCACGATGAAGATGGAGGACACCAGGAAGGCCGGTGCCAGCTCGTACAGATCCCAGGCGCCGCCCATGGGGCGAACCAGGTACTTCCAGATGAAGACCATGGCCCCGCCGGTAACCATACCTGCGATGGCGCCTTCGGTATTGGTCCTCTTCCAGAACAGCGAGAACAGCATGACGGGTCCGAACACGGCGCCGAAGCCGGCCCACGCGAAGGACACGATACTGAAGACGGAGTTATCCGGATCCCATGCAAGGATAACTGCCAGAACCGCAACTACGATCAGCGTCAGACGTGCGGTCAGCATGGAAGCCTTCTCGCTCATCTTGATCTTGAAGGTGTCACGGAAGATATTCTCGGACACGGCGCTGCTGGCTGCGATAAGCTGGGAGTCCGCCGTGGACATGGTGGACGCCAGAATACCTGCAATGATCAGACCTCCGATCAGGGCGTAGCCGAATCCATTTTCGGCAATATGTCTTGCAAGAACTACGATCAGAGTCTCTGCCTTGGAAGAACTGGTGGGATCCTCGATAAGGGAATCCAGCGCACCCGTCTCGGTCATTGCACGACCGACGATACCAAGGAAGATGGCAACTGCCAGTGAGATCACAACCCATACGGATGCGACACGACGGGACAGCTTCAGCTGCTTTGCATCCTTCGCTGCCATGAAACGCAGCAGGATGTGGGGCATACCGAAGTAACCGAGACCCCAGCAGAACATGGTGATCTTGTTGAAGATACCATAGGCATCCGCACCTCCGGTCACATTGTTGTGAGTTGCGGAAAGGTCCAGGAAACCTGCCAGGTTATTTGCATTTTCAACCACTGCACCGAAGCCGCCGGCATGGTAGATACCGTAGCCAAGTACGATGAACAGTGCGATGGTCATGACGATGGACTGAACGAAGTCGGTCCGGGACGCTGCCAGGAAACCTCCGGTGGTGGTGTATGCGATGATGACAATGGCGGAAATGACCATGGCCACTTCATACTTCACATCAAAAAGGTTCATAAACAGCTTGCCGCAGGCGGAGAAACCGGATGCGGTATAAGGTACAAAGAATACGATGATGGCGATGGCGCCGACCAGAAGTGTAATGTTGCTCTTGTCGCGGAAACGATTCTTGAAGTACTCCGGAATGGTGATCGCCTTCACCTTCTCGGAATAGTTACGGAGCCGCTTTGCCGTAAAGAGCCAGTTCAGGTAGGTACCTACCGCCAGGCCGAAGACAGTCCAGCCTGCATCTGCGATACCTGAAAAGTACGCGAGTCCGGGAACGCCCATCAGCAGGTAGGAGCTCATATCCGACGCCTCTGCACTCATGGCAGTGACGAAGGGACCGAGCTTCCGGCCTCCGAGATAGAAATCCCCGACATCATTTGTACTCTTGGATGCCATGAAGCCGATGATCAGCATGCCGATCAGGTAAACGCCGATGGCAACCAGAATACCGATTTGTGCCGTTGTCATTTTAATATCTCCCCTTTACCAAATTGTTATACATCGAGCAGATCTGCCCGACATACCTTGGAAAGTATACCCCAAAACCCTCTGTAATTCAAGAAAAACCATGGAAGTTCGTAACAAAAATCCCTGGAGATTCGTAACAGAAAAGCCTTGAAAGTTTGTGATCGAATACCACTTTGTACGAACCACCACAAAAAAAAGATGAACCGGTCCTAAAAACACAGTTCATCTTCTTTTTGAAATCCTATATTTCTACTACTTACCCGACTCTTTGAAATCGTACTTCATAACGGTTACGGACAGCGGCGGAACATCCAGCACGATGGAATTCTTCATGCGGTCGCACTCCACTGCCTCTGCCTTGATGGCCTTCTTGTTATTCCGTCCCAGTCCGCCGTACTTCGGATCATCCGAGGAAAGGATCTCCTTGTAGGAGGTAAGGCACGGAACGCCCACGCGATACTCCTTGCGCTCCACCGGTACGAAGTTGCATATGAAGAGCAGCTGATCCTTGGCTGTCTTGCCGCGACGCACGAAAGCCACGATGCCGGAATCCGCATCATCCACCTTCGTCCACTCGAAGCCCATGACATCATTGTCATTGTAGTACAGCGCATCGTACTTCGTGTACATGTGGTTCAGATCCTTCACGAATTCCTGCATGCCCTTATGCTTCGGATCATCCAACAGGAACCAGTCCAGAGAACGTGCCTCGGACCACTCCCGGAGCTGTGCGAATTCCTGTCCCATGAACAGAAGCTTCTTGCCCGGATGACCGCACATGAAGCCATAGGCCGCACGCAGGTTTGCGAACTTATCGAATTCCAGACCCGGCATCTTGTTCAGCATGGAGCACTTCAGATGCACCACCTCGTCATGGGAAATGACAAGGATGTAGTTCTCGGAATAGGTATAGGAAAGGCTGAAGGTCAGCCGGTTATGGTTGAACTTACGGAAATACGGATCCAGCTTCATGTACTCCAGGAAGTCGTTCATCCATCCCATGTTCCACTTGAAGAGGAAGCCCAGTCCCTTCATATCCGCAGGAGCCGTAACTCCCGGCCATGCTGTGGACTCCTCGGCGATCAGATAAGCGCCCGGATTCCGTTCCTCCATGGTCTTGTTGATATTCTGCAGTAACGCGATTGCTTCCAGATTCTCCTTGCCGCCGTCCTTGTTGGCAACCCACTCTCCGTCTCTCTTGCCGTAATCCAGATACAGCATGGACGCAACCGCATCCACACGGAGCGCATCGATATGATACTTCTCCACCCAGAACAGCGCATTTGCCGTCAGGAAGTTGCTGACCTCATTTCTGCCGTAATCGAAAATGTAGGTTCCCCAGTCCGGATGCTCTCCCTTTCTCGGATCTGCATTTTCATACAGCGGCATACCGTCGAAACGTCCCAGGCCATGGGCATCTCTCGGGAAATGTGCCGGTACCCAGTCCAGGATCACGCCGATGCCGCGACGATGCATCTCATCCACGAAATACATGAAGTCGGTGGGCACGCCGTACCGGGAGGTGGGTGCGAAATAGTTGGTTACCTGATAACCCCAGGAGCCGTCAAAGGGATACTCTGCGATACCCATCAGCTCGATATGGGTGTAACCCATTTCCGTCACATAATCTCCGAGCATTTTCGCCAGTTCGCGATAGTTATAGAATCCGAAATCCGAATCCTCGATCTTCTTCTTCCAGGAGCCCAGATGACATTCATAGATGGACATGGGCTGCTTCATGCGGGACACACGGTCCTGCTTCTTCCGGTTCTCGATCCACTCCGCATCCTTCCAGTTATAGGTAAGATCCGCAACGATATTCGCATTGTCCGGACGAACCTGATCCTGATTTCCGTAGGGATCCGCCTTGTAGAGGATCTCGCCGTAGCGTGTCAGGATCTGGAACTTGTAGACCGCACCCGGAAGCACATCCGGAATGAAGAGCTCATAGATCCCGGAAGACGGATGGATCTGCATGGGATTCAGCGCACCGTCCCACATGTTGAAATCACCGACTACGGATACTCTCCGCGCATCCGGAGCCCAGACTGCAAAGTAGGTACCCTTCACGCCGTCGAGGGTCATGAAATGCGCACCCATTTTATTATAAATGTCGTAGTTCTTTCCTTCTGCAAAGAGGTATGCGTCATACTCCGTGATCTGACCGTCAAAGCTATAGCAGTCTGCGGTCTCCACGGAGGTTCCGTCATAGTACTCCGTTACAAAATGATACTTATTACCTTTGAACTTTTTCTTCGGGAAATAGATTCCATAGAAGCCGTCCTCCCCGATCTTCTCCATGGGAGTCAGGGTCTTGCCGGCCGGTGTCTTAACCGATACGGAAGAAGAATGGGGCTTGTAGCAGGTGATCACCTGTCCGTCCCCGAAATCATGATTGCCAAGAATATGCTTCGGCGCATTGATCTTGCCGTCAATCAACTCATCATACAGGATCCAATTGACCCAGTGGTGTAATCTTTCATCCATTTTGCTGCCCCTCCGTTTTCGTCGGCAGAAGGCTCTGCCGCGCATTATTACTGACCTTCTCAGTACTCACTTATTTTATCATCTGACATACATTTTTGCAACACCGCGAGGGTTGTGATACAATACGTCATGTATGAAAATGATCCAACTCCGGAGGCTTACCGATGGCACCTAAAAAAACCGCGACCCGCGGCCTGCAACAACTGAAGAAGGAACTGGAGGAAGGCACCTTCCGGAAGCTCTATCTGCTCTACGGAAGTGAGCGCTATCTGATCCGGCAGTACAGGGACACCCTGCTCTCAAAGCTGGTAAATGACGGCGATTCCATGAACTTCTCCACCTATCGGGGAGCCGCCGTCGATATTCCCACCATACTCAGCGACGCGGGCACCATGCCCTTCCTTGCGGAGCGCCGGGTGGTCCTGGTGGAGGACAGCGGATTCTTCACAAAGTCCGTGGATGAACTGACCGACGCGCTGGACAGTCTTCCGGATACGGCGGTACTGATCTTCGTTGAACCGGACATCGAAAAGAGGGACGGTTTTGCAAAAGGGGTAGATAAGAGGGGCCGTCTCTTCAAGGCCTTCGACAAGGCGGAATCCGCCTTCTGCTTTGATGCGCCGGATGAGAGCACTCTCACTGCATGGATCAGCAGCAAACTGATGGAGACCGGAAAGCCGGTGGAGAAGGCAGTTCCCACCAGCCTTCTCAACGCTGTCGGAACGGACATGCAGACCATAAGCTCCGAGCTGGAGAAGCTGATCGGGTATACCATGGAGAAGGATGCGATCCGGGTCTCGGACGTGGAGAAGATCTCACTCTCCGTTGTGGAGGACAAGGTGTTCGATATGATCGACGCCATTTCACTGAAGAACACGGAGACCGCTCTCTATCTGTACAATGACCTTCTGTCCCTCCGGGAGCCCGCCATGAAGATCCTCTACCTCGTGGCAAGACAGTATCAGATCCTGCTTGCGGTGGCACAGATGAGGACCGACAATACCCCGAGGGAATCCATGTGGAAGCTGGGCGGTTTCAAGCCCTTCCTTGTGAATAAATATCTGAAAATGGCCGAAGCCTATACGAAGAAACAGCTTCTGGCCGCCAATGAAGCCTGCCTGGATGCAGACGGCGCCATCAAATCCGGCGCCCTCTCGGACCAGAACGCACTGGAGCGGCTGATCCTGGAGCTGCTGGCACTGTAGCAGCATTTCGTCAGATGAACAATCGTGACATGGCCGCATGGTTCATCACCCATGCAAACGGACATCCGTGCAGGTTCGAGTCCGCCTGCTACCCATATTGCACAAAAACAAGACCGACAGCAATACATTTTCATGTACCGCTGTCGGTCTTATTTCGCTTTAAGTATTGATAATACTTACGCCATCTTGTTAACAGCAAGCGTCAGTCTGGAAATCTTACGTGCTGCAGTATTCTTGTGATAAATGCCCTTGGATGCAGCCTTGCTGAGCTCAGAAGTCACTACACGAAGTGCCTCTTCTGCCTCTGCCTTGTTACCTGCCTCGATCGCAGCCTCAACCTTCTTTACGAGGGTCTTGATCTTGGACTTGGTAGACTTGTTTCTCAGTTCTTTCTTCTTTGTTACAAGAATTCTCTTCTTTGCTGATTTGATGTTAGCCAAAGCTCTGTACCTCCATAAAACATGAATAAGTAGATTATGTAATGGATTCCATTTAGCCAAGACACGGTCAGCTTCGAAAAGCCGGGCATGTGGAATCAATCATTCAAATAACGCACCAAGTAATATTAGCATTCCGCGCGTGGTTCGTCAAGCATTTTATTTCAGGTAACCCTTTGCATTGAAGCTGTACTTCTTTCCGTCGATGGTCAGGGTCGTATTCTTCGCATACCAGCCCTTGGTGTCGATGAAGTACCAGCCCACCTTGTCCTTCTTCCAGGAAGCCTTGTACTTGTAGGTCCAGGTGCCGTCCTTGTTCAGGTAATAGCCTCCGCAGTACTCATTGGACGCCATGATCCCGCTGCTCTTGAAGAAGTACCATTTTCCGCCGAGCTGTGCCCAGCCGGTCAGCATGGCACCCTTCTTGCTGAAGAAGTACCATTTGCCGGAGATACATTTCCATCCGGTCACCATGTTGCCCTTGGCATCATAGTAATACCAGTTGCTTCCGGACTTCTTCCATCCGGTCTTCACGGTCTTCCCGCCGCCGCCTTCGCTTCCACCGCCGGGAACGGTTCCCTCGATCAGGACCCCGTTGGAATCAAATGTATAGCTCTTGCCGTCAATGCTCTGCTTGCCCGTAACCATGGCTCCGGTTGCAGGAGTGAAATAATACCACTTATCTCCGATCTGGGTAAAGCCGGAAGCACGCTTTCCGTCAGCCCCCAGATAATACTTTATGGTCCCTGATGTAAGCCATTCACTCTTCACCATGAGATTCTGATCATCGAAATAGTAAACGGCATTGTCGATCCTCTGCCAGCTGTGCTGGGCAAACCGTTCCTCGGGGACATTTGACGGACGGAAATACCGTGTTCTTCCTCCGTAGGTGATCAGTCCTGTCTTCTGCTCTCCGGTCTCACTGTCGAAGAAATACTGCTTTCCTCCGACCGAGTACAGATTATACTTCTTCTGACCGTTCACATAGTAATAGGTCACGCCGTTAAAGGTCTGGAAGCCGTTCAGGGTATCCGCCTCACAAACCTCTGCTGTCCGTTCCGGCAGGATCGCATTTCCAAGCGAGGTGAACATCAGACCCGCAGAGAGCACTGCCCCTGCCATCACATATCCCAGAGTTCTGATTCCTTTTTTCATCCTATGGTCCTTTCCTGTTTCTTCGTAGTTCACAGTTTCATGATCTCTCGGTGTTCATGATGAAGGATCATTTCACCAGATAGCCCTTGGAGTTGAATTTATACTTCACTCCGTCGATGGTGAGCGTCGTGTTCTTCGCATACCAGCCCTTGGTATCGATGAAATACCAGCCGGTCTTGTCCTGCTTCCAGGAAGCCTTTGCCTTGTAGGTCCAGGTACCGTCCTTGTTCAGGAAGTAGCCCTGGCAATACTCATTTGCCGCCATGGAGCCATCCTTCTTGAAGAAGTACCATTTCTTTGCGATCTCCTGCCAGCCGGTACGCATCACTCCGTCTGTACCGAAGTAAAACCACTTCTTGCTGATCTCCTGCCAGCCGGTGCGCATCACGCCGTCCGTTCCCAGATAGTACCACTTCTTGCTGATCTGCTGCCAGCCGGTCTGCTTTACGCCGTCTGTTCCCAGATAGTACCACTTCTTGCTGATCTGCTGCCAGCTCTTCTGCATCACACCGGCCGTACTGAAGTAATACGTCTTCTTGCTGATGGTCTTCCAGCCCTTCTGCATCACACCGGCTGTACTGAAGTAATACTTGTTCTTGCCGATGGTCTTCCAGCCCTTCTGCATTACGCCGTCAGTACCGAAATAATACTTTCCGGAACCGATGGTCTTCCAGCCGGTGGTCATGGTCCCGTCTGTCAGGAAATAATACTTTCCGGAACCGATGGTCTTCCAGCCGGTCACCACATTTCCGTCTACATAATAGCAGGTCTTTCCGCTTTCCGTCTTCCAGCCGGTGTAGAGGGTGTCTCCACCGGGGGTGTCTCCGGGGTTATCTCCCGGGTTATCTCCCGGATTGTCTCCCGGGTTATCTCCCGGGTTATCTCCCGGATTGTCTCCCGGGTTATCTCCCGGGTTATCTCCCGGATTGTCTCCCGGGTTATCTCCCGGATTGTCTCCCGGATTGTCTCCCGGATTGTCTCCCGGGTTGTCTCCCGGGTTATCTCCCGGGTTGTCTCCCGGGTTATCTCCCGGATTCTGGTTTACCGGTTCGCTGGAGATCAGCGTTCCCGCCTCACTGAAGGTATAGATCATATCATCCAGCTGCAGGGTACCGGTCACACACGCTCCTGTGGAATCCATGTAGTAGGTATCCCCGTTATTCGTAAACCAGCCGATATGTCTCTTGCCGTTTTCATTGTAATAGGTCTTACCGTCACGGCTGAACCATCCGGTCACAGGCTCCTCATAGAGCTCTTCTCCCGTTTCCGCGAAGCAGTAAATGGTTCCGTCGATGGTGATAATACCTGTCTGCATGACTCCGTTTGCATCGAAATAATACCACTTATTATCAATTCGCTTCAATCCGGTATACGGCACGCCGCTGCTTCCCAGATAGTACCTCTTGTTCGTATCCGGATCCGTGAACCATTCGGAGCTCTTAAGAACCCCGTCGCTGCCCATATAGTATCTCTCATTTGCAATCGTATTCCAGCCGGTGGCCATAAGGCCGGTGGTCTTGAAATAATAGATCTTACCCGAGATCTCCTGCCAGCCGGTCTGCCGGATCCCGCTGGTCGGATGCAGGTAGTAGATCCCTTCGCCGGTCTGAAGCCATCCCGTCTGCATGACCCCGTCGGCATCAAAGTAATAGTATGCCGAGGAAATGGTCTGCCATCCGCTGCAGCGCTTACCGTCCACGCCGAGATAATACTTCTTTCCGCCGATGGTCTGCAGACCTGTCTGCATGATGCCGTCCGCATCGAAATAGTAGCTTGCTCCTTCGATGGTAACCCATCCGGTCATGGGATAACCGTCATTGTCATAGTAATAAATGTGTCCGTTCTCTTCGTACCAGCCTGTGATCTTTACCAGCGGCTCACTGGAAATGATCACTCCGTCCGTTCCGATCTCGTAATGCCATCCGCCGAAATCCACAGAACCTGTCTGCATGGATCCGTCCGCACCGAAGAGATATTTTTTATTATCAATGGTAGTCTGGCCGATCGCCATCACCCCGTCCGTACCCAGGTAGTACTTCTTCCCGCTCAGGGTCAGCCATCCCGTCTGCATGGCACCGGTACCGGTGGCAAAGTAGTACCAGGAGCTGCCGATCTGCGTAAAGCCGGAAGCACGCTTTCCGTCTTCACAGAAATAGTATTTCATGGTTCCACTGATAAACCAGTCACTCTTTACCATGAGATTCTGACTGTCAAAATAGTAGACCGCACCGTCGATCTGTATATATCCGCTCTTCGCGTATCGCGACGCAGGATCTGTCGAAGGCTGGAAATATCTTGTTCTTCCGCCGTAGGTGATCAGTCCCGTCTGCTGCGCTCCTGTCTCACTGTCGAAGAAATATTGCTTTCCTCCGACCGAGTACAGATTGTACTGCTTCTGACCATTCACATAGTAGTAGGTCACACCGTTAAAGGTCTGAAATCCGTTCAGGGTCTCGGCCCTTACCACCGACACGCCTTCTCCTGCCAGGAGATCCGGCATCGGTGTAAAGAGCATCCCGCCGGCAAGTATCACACCGGTCGTTCCGATCGCCCATCTCTTCCAGCTGCTGACTCTTCCTTCTGCCATTCATTCCTCCCCGGCCCTTCCGTAGTCTCCCCTGTCAACCCCCGGGCCGCACTTATCCCATTCTACACTTTTCCCGGGCAGAAAACAATTGAGTTTCATGACAAAAGAATGAACGTTTTGTAAACTTTCGGCTATGGCAGCTCCAGTACCACAGCCCCCTGCCGGTCGGTCCGGTACACCGTAAATCCGGCCTCCTCCAGACGTTCCAGTGTCTCCTTCGCAGGATGCCCGTACAGATTCCTCTTCCCGCAGGAAATGACCGCCGCCGGACGCTCCGCTCCCTCTGCAGCGGACCATCCCTCATACCTCAGAAGCAGTTCCGAGGAAGAGTATCGGGAGCCGTGATGAGGCACCTTCAGGATCTCCGGAGTGATCCTCCTTTCTTCCATGACACTGACCAGCTCCTTCTCCGTCTCAGCTCCGACATCCCCGGTGAAAAGGATCTCACATCCGGACGCCTTCAGCAGAAGGACCAGAGAGTGCTCATTTCCCTCTCCCTCTGTCCCCCGGAGCGGGAGCAGGATCTCGGCACAGACGTCGCTTAGCTCTGCCACATTTCCTTCTGCCAGATACTCCACGGCAGTTCCGGCCTGCTCCGCGGCTGCAAGCAAATGTTCCAGTCCCTCATCCCACAGGGTTCCGGCCGCAAGGTACAGGCGCCTTACGGAAATGCCGCTTTCCTCCCGTTCCTGAAGCAGCGTGATGATCCCTCCGATATGATCGGAATCCGTATGCGAAACAAAGATGCCGTCCAGCTCGGTGATCCCGTAATACCTGAGGGCCGGCACCAAAACGTCATCTCCCACATCCTCTTCGGAGGAGGAGCCGCAGTCCACAAGAAGATCTGCTCCACCCCTGGTATGAATGAGGCAACCGTCTCCCTGTCCCACATCCAGGAAGGTCACCTGTCCCTCCGTCCGGTTGCGGAGCATGGCATACCCTCCGGCCGCAGTCAGCAGTCCCAGCAGAGCTGCAATAACGAAGAGGTAACTTCTCCAGATCCGGTCCTTCCTTCTCCGTCCTCTGAGCCGGCAGACCAGCAGCACCATGACCGCCGAAATGATCAGGAGAAGCAGCAGCATTTCCGCTGTTGTGATGTGTCCCGTCACCACCTCATGTCCCGGCACACGGAGCATCAGCCTGCACAGCCACTCATAGAACTGCAGGATCCATTTGCATGGAAGCGCCGCCACCTCTGCCACCGGAATGCATCCCGGGATCAGACTGATCAGAAGTCCCGCCACCCCGCTGCAGACAGCGACCGTAAGAAGGGGAATGACCAGAAGATTCAGGAAAATGCTGTAGGGGGTCATCTCATAATAGTCTCTCAGCAGGACCGGCTGGAGAAAGCATTGCAGCGTGATGCCGAAGAGCAGCATCCCGGTCAGACGCTTCACCGGAGACCGGAGGCGTGACGGAATACTGAGAAACCGTTCATGCCCGAAAATGGCCCGAAAGAGTTCTCCGTTGGCGATCACACCCACCGCCGAAAGAAAGCTCATCAGTGTTCCGGCGGAAGTGATCCGGTACGGTTTTTGGACAAGGATCAGAAAGAGCGATCCTCCCGTTGCTGTCGGAAGATCTCCCGTCCGCCGGAACAGAAACGCCAGATTCACTGCCGTCAGCATCCAGACTGCACGGGCTGTGGCAGGCGCGAAGCCGGTCAGAAGGCCGTAGAAGAAAAGAAAAATGATGACGATCAGCGACGCCTTCCTTCGGGACAGTCCCAGGAAGGCAAGAAGAGCCATAAGCCCTGCACCGATCAGGGACACGTGAAGTCCGGAGATCGCCAGGATATGCGCGATCCCATTTCTCCTGTAGAGCTCCTTCAACTCCTCGTCCATCCCTGTCCGTTCCCCCAGCAGCATGGCGGAGAGGACTCCCGCCTCCTTTTCAGGAAGGATCTGTTGCAGCCTCTCGCAACAGTTCTTCCGGATCCGTCCCAGGAAGGCCGTCATGGTGTCCGCGTTCTTCTCCAGGATCTGCACCTGCTCTGACCTCAGCTGCCAGAGGACTCCCTCACTCTCGTAATACTCTCCGGAATCAAAACCGCCGGGATTCGTGGATGAGGGGATCCGCTCCGGAACGCCGCTGACACGCACCCGATCACCAACCTCCGGATCGTCGGAATGTTCTGCCACCCCCACCTGTCCCGCCGGCTCTGTCTGACCTTCCCGACCCACCTCCTCCGCCTGCTCCGTCTGTCCTGCCGGGCCTGTCTGACCCGCCTGGCCTGCCTGGTCTGTCTGACCCGCCTGCCCTGCCGGGCCTGTCTGCCCCGCCTGGCCTGCCTGGTCTGTCTGACCCGCCTGCCCTGCCGGGCCTGTCTGCTCTGCCCATCCCTTCTGCGCTTTCCATCCCGTCAGCACGCGGAGCTTCCCCTCCTCGGAATTTAGGATGAAGCTCTTCGCCTTCTTCTCGGAGATGATCCCCTCCACCGGAATTTCCTCTCCCCTCTGCTCTGCCTCCGCAATCCTTTCCTGCAATGCCGTAGCATGTTGCCGCACCCCGTAGCTCCAGGCCAGACCGAGGACAAAAAGAAAGAGAAGCAACATGCTATATCGCTTTTTTTTATTCGCGATACGCCTGCTGCTTCTCCAGATGATCCCCGCAAGGGCTGCCAACGCCCCGATAGGATACCATATTATTTTTTCCATCAGCCATCCTGCCAGTTCTCCCCAAAGGAAGACACACAGGACCGTAAGCAATGGTCGTTTCATATTAACTTTTCCTTTTCTGTTTAATTATCGTTCTGTCCGGCAACCATTCCATGTCCCGGTCGGTATCTCTCCGGCGTCCCGCTCCCGTACTGCAGTTCTACGGCCGCGTATAGGTCATGGGAACATGGGTATCCAGCGTTCCGATCTTGTCCTGCTTTTCGCCGTCGATCAGGATCTGTACTGCCGTTACATGAGGCAGATTGCAGATGCTGTCCACCAGGGAATACACTGCCATATCATCCGCCTCCAAGAATTCACGGCTGAGATCCACATAAGCCACCTTCTGGGTCACGGAAAGGCTGATCAGCTGCGTATTGCCCGGAAGCGCTCCTCTTTCGATCAGCTGCCGCACCACCTCTTCCTCCACAGAGGAATCCAGCTGCAGAGTCACCTTCAGCGAAACCGGTGTCAGTCCCTTCCTGTTCTCGTCCGGAACGAAAATGTCGATCTGACCGGTGTTCTGTCCGGTAGGAACCACATCGTCGTAGTAGTAGAAGGACTTGCTGGAATACACGCCCTCATCTACGGTTTCTCCGTCCTTATCATGGATCAGCAGAGTGATCACGCCGATATTCCGGATCTGCTCAATGGTGCTCACAACCGCCGCCTTCTCCAGAAGAAGCGACTCCTTGCTGACACCGTCATCCACCTGGAAGATCAGGGACACGGAATTACCGCTTCCCATGGTATAGGTCTGAAAATGTACTCCTCCCGTCAGTGGAAGGATCCCCATGGTCTCCTCCAGCGCATTTGCAACCGAATCCGGCTGCTTCGGCTGGAAGGGTTCTCCCTCGGCAACCACGGAACGGCCCTGGACACGGTAGATCGTGATGCCCTGGTCATTCGACAGATTGGAATCCACAGTATCGATCACAGTTTCCGTAATGGTGGTCTCATTCGATCCGCACCCACCTGCCGCAAGCAGCATGGATCCGCACAGAGCCGCTGCCAGCATCGTATGCAGTTTTCTCCGGATCGAATCTCTCATCGAACTACTCTCCTGTTTCCTTGTCCTTCCTGTCCGTTGAACCGTATTCCTTATCCTCGGACATTACCTCGTCGATCAGTTCATCCGCCGAGGTGATGTCCTCCTGATGGATCGGAAGTCTGACCGTAAATGTGGTCCCTTTTCCGGACTCACTGTAAAGCTTGATGGTACCGCCATGGGCATTGATCGCCGATCGGGCGATGGCCAGACCCAGTCCGGTTCCGCCCGTATCTCTGCTTCGGTCCTTTCCCACACGATAGAACCGTTCAAAGACCTTATCCTTGGCATCCTCCGGAATCCCCACGCCGGAATCCGCCACCTTGATGTAGAAGAACTTGTGGTCGGCGTTCAGGGTGATCCGAACCCAGCCGCTGTCCACATTGTACTTGATCGCATTTTCAACCAGATTGGAAATGACCAGCGACAGCTTCACCTCGTCCACCTCGGCCATAACCTGCTTGTAGCTCTCATAGGTCAGTTCGATATTTCTTGCCTTTGCCAGCGGTGTTACCCGGCGCATGATCACGTCGATCAGCTCGTTGATATTTGTCTCCGCATAGTTCATCACCGCATTCTGCTTATCTGTCTTGACCAGTGCCAGAAGGTCGTTGATGATCTTCGTCTCCCGGTCGATCTCATTTACGATATCCGACATGAACTCCCGGTAATCCTCGGTGGTCGCACCCTCATTCTGAAGCAGGGACTCTGCCAGGACCTTCATGGAGGTAATGGGAGTCTTCAGCTCGTGGGACACATCCGAAACGAACTCCTGACGGGTCGAGTCGATGTCCGCCAGCTGTGAGATGACCCCGTTATAGTTCTTTGCGAGATACCGGGTCTCGCTGAAGCCCTTCTCCGGAAGCTTCGCTTCAAGATTTCCCTCGGAAATGTAAGCGATCCTCCTGTTCATATCCCGAAGTCCGCGCACGGACATCCGTGAGATCAGGAATGCCGCGATCAGAACGCCCACCAGAACGATCCCATCCAGGATCAGGGTGTTTCGTACGATCAGATCATACCGCTGCTCGATAGGCTTCGTCGTTGCCGTTGAAACGATGACACCGATGATTTCCCCCTTCTCATCCTTGATGGGGAGGATCACCTCGGCATAGGAATTGCGGATCCATCTCTGCCGTTCCTTCTCCCCGCTCATGACTGCCATGATATTTTCACTGATGATATATGCGTCCTGCTGGAACGAGAAGGTATCCTTCTGGATCCTGTAATTCTGGTCAATGACGAGAATCCGTCCTCCCGCCAGGAACGCCGTCTCGCTGAGATCCGCGTCCAGTGTATTCTGTGAGGACTGGATCCGGAAATGATGGAGCGCGATCTGGTCCGCCAGACGCTCCGCCTGCTCCTCCGTCTGATCCAGCAGACTGTTGGCGGCGGTCTGTCCGGAGAAATAAATGACGCCGGTACTGATCCCGGCCACCACGATCAGGACCAGGGAAGAAATGGCGATGAGGAGGAAGGTCCTCATGCTCATATGATGTTTTTTCTTCTTCTTTTCTTCCATGCTTCCTTCCGGTCCCGCAGGTCCTTCTTTCGCTTCCTATATTCTCCGTACAGGCTCCGTCAATTTGCCTTCCTGCACTTCAGGCTCTGTGCAGTCTTCGGCGCTTCACCGTCCTGCATTTCAGGCTGTGCGCAGTCTTCGGCGCTTCACCGTCCCGCATTCCGGGCTTGTCACTCCTCCGGCGCCTGCGAATCTGCGCCGGGAAGCGCCGCTCCCACAGCCGCATACGCCTCTGCATAGAGGATCTCCTGTGCATTTACTGCCGGTTCTTCATGCTCCACATAGGTGTAGCTTCCGTCCGGCTGCTGTTCCCTTGCCTTCACATTATCCGCCAGCTGGGTCCGGAACATGGACCGGATCTGATCCTTCAGGTTGGTTTCGCGGATCGGAACCGCAACCTCAACACGGCGTACCGTATTTCTTGTCATAAAGTCAGCCGAAGAGATGTACATTTCCTCTCTGGCTCCCTTGCCGAAAATGTATACGCGCGAATGCTCCAGATACCTTCCCACGATGGAAACCACCCGGATATGATCCGTCTTTCCGGGGATCTGCGTCCGGAGACAGTTGATGCCCCGGATGACCATCTCGATCTTCACGCCCGCCTTGGAAGCCTCGATCAGCTTGTCGATGATCTTCTTGTCCGTCAGGGAATTCAGTTTGAAGCCGAGATATCCTTCTCCACCGTCCTTGGCGATCTGGATCTCACGCTCGATCTTCTCGATCACATTGTTTTGCAGACATTTGGGTGCCACCATCAAATGCTCCGTGGTTTTCATCACCTCACCGAGAGACAGAGCCTGGAAGACTCTTGCCGCCTCCGCACCGATACTCTCGTCTGCAGTCATAAGGCAGAGGTCCGTATAAAGTCGTGCCGTTTTCTCATTGTAATTTCCGGTACCGATCTGGGTGATATACTGCACGCCGTCGTCGGTCTTCCGGGTGATCAGGCACAGCTTCGAGTGCACCTTCAGGCCGTCCAGTCCGTAAATGACATGGCAGCCCGCAGCCTCCAGCATTCTGGACCACTCGATATTGTTCTCCTCATCGAAGCGGGCCTTCAGTTCCACCAGAACGTCCACCTGCTTCCCATTTTCGGCTGCCTCCACAAGCGCCTCAACCACCTTGCTGTGCTTTGCCAGACGGTACAGGGTCATCTTGATGGATACCACATCCGGATCATTTGCGGCCTCGCTCAGCATGTTCAGGAACGGACGGATGCTCTCATAGGGATAGGACAGCAGCTTGTCCTGCTCTGCGATCTGCGGCAGAAGCGGCTTCGTCTCATCCAGCATCGGGGAACGCTGCGGGATCCTTCTCTCGAAGAAAAGCTCCGACTTATGTCTCAGGATATCCTGGATATCAAATACGAAGGACAGATCCAGAGGGGACTTCGACTTGAAGATCATATCCTTGTCGATCTTCAGGAAATTCTTCATCTGGGTCAGCACCTGCTTGTCCAGATCTCTGGTATATTCCATCCGGACCGGAGTCAGCTTCCGGCGCTGTTTGATCACCTCGGCCATATGGTCACGGTAGTTCAGTTCTTCATCATAAACCTTGTCCGCGTCGATATCCGCATTACGCGTTACACGGATCAGGGACTTGCTCACGATATTGTAGCCCTGGAATACACTGGGCAGGAAATGAAGGATCAGTTCCTCTGCCAGCATGAAGAAGCCCTTGGTTCCGGGGATCTGGATCAGGCGACGGAACATGCCGTTGTTACAGGGCACGATACCGATCCTGGACTTCGGATTCTTCGCCTTGCTGTTCTTCGGGGTCAGTACGGCTACCGCACAGATCTCATTGTTTTTGATGAACGGGAACGGCTGCTTCTTGCTGACCGTGATGGGTGACAGCAGCGGCATGATCTCCTGTTCGAAGTAGGTCTGGAGGTACGCTCCCTGCCTTTCATCCAGCTTCTGGAAATTGATGAGATGGATATCCTCGGATTCCATACGCCCCATCAGATTCGCATAGGATACATCCTTCCGCTTGATCAGTTCCTTTACACGCTCACGGATGGCCTCCAGCTGCTCCTCTGCGGTCATCTTCGTCTTATTCTCCTTCGTGCCGTCCTTCAGAAGCATTTCATCATGAAGTGAACCGACGCGCACCATAAAGAACTCGTCCAGGTTTGTCTGAAAGATGGAAATGAAACTGAGACGTTCACAGAGAGGTGTTCTCTCGTCCTCGGACTCTTCAAGAACACGTTCGTTGAATCGCAGCCAGGAAAGCTCCCGGTTTTCATAGAGTTGTACCGCCATAATGCCTTCTCCTCCTTAACATCGTGCTACTGTTCCCCATTACAGTAAAAAACTCCCGAATATTATACCACAAATTGCCGGTCAACGAAACTCCCAATCTGCCAAAGACGGAACTGCCCGCAGTCACATGTTGGTGTGACTGCGGGCAACCCATCTCACTTTGTATGATACGAACCTCGTGCGCGATTACTCGGCTGAGATTCCGTCTGTCTTGATGATGTACTTCACGTTGCAGGTCATATCATCGGCAACGCCACCGTAGGTTCTGTAGGCTTCGCCGGCCTTGCGGATGGATTCGAACTTGTCCATGATCTCTTCGCCCTTGTTGAAGGCCTTGTCGATTCCGTCCATGATCTGGGAGGTTCCGCTGTTCAGCTGGTTAGCACCGCTGACCAGCTTGGAGCTGTTTGCCGTCAGCTGGGATGCTCCGCTTCGAAGCTGAGAGGTTCCGCCGGACAGCTGGGACGCTCCGCGGGAAACCTGTCCTGTTCCGTCCGCCAGGGATCCGATTCCCTGATTCAGCTGGCTGCTTCCATCGGCCAGTGCCTTGGTTGCCGCCTTCAGTTCCTTGATCTTCGGCTCGAATACTGCAAGCTTCTGATTAACTGCTGCCAGTGTCTGATCGATACCGTAGTTCACACCTGCTGCTGCATATGCCTGGCACATAGCCGTGAGGATCGGTGTCAGATTATTATCCAGGTTCTTGGACATGCTGTCGGTAAATGACTTGAATTCCTTTGCCAGCTTACCGTATTCGGTACCATAGCCGGTACCGTAGCCTGTGCCGTAGCCTGTGCCGTAGCCAACACCGTAGCCGTTACCGTAACCATTGCCGTAGCCATAGCAGTAACCGGTACCATAGCCGGTACCATAAGCCTTTCCGTAGCCGGCGGTATATGAATAAACCAGCGCCTGTTCCATCTCGTTCATCTGGTGGTCAATGAACGGTTCAACCTGCGAAGATACAGCACCCTTGTAAACTTCTTTTTGTGAATCACTAAGTAAATCATAGGACAGGTTTGCCGTCGCAGGGTCCGACCTTAAGACCTTGTTGATTGCTTCCCGATAGGCTGCTTCCGAAACCGTAGGTCGAACCGAAGCCTCAAATTGAGCTACGATCTGCTGAAAATTGGGATCGCTCGTAATCTTGGAGGGATCTGACTGAAGCTCGGCAACAGCCTGTCCTGCTGCCGTTGTTGCATCCTGTGTAGCCTTCTGCTTTACTTCGTCTGTTACGGACTTCGCTGCTTCTTCCTTTGCCTTCTGGGCAATATCCTTCTTCAGATCATCCGTAACGGATGCCGCACCTGCCTTGGCTGCTTCCTGCTGAATGATCTCTGCCTGCTTTGCCTCGGTCCCTGCCTTGGACAGTGCTGCGAAGGACGGTGCAGACGGAAGGGAATCCGTCACGCCCTTGGTCATTGCCTTCTTAACCTTATCGGAGGTGAAGCCCTGAGACTCAACCTCTTTCTGGATTGCCTCGGTTGCTGCCTTCTTCTGCTCTGCTGTTGTTTCCTTGGATGCATCGTCTGTGCTGGGCAGTGTCAGATCCTTAACTGCATCATTCAGCTTATTTGCACCGTCAGCCAGCTTGGAAGCGCCGTCCTTTGCACTCTTTGCGCCCTCATCCAGCTTCTTTGCACCCTGGGAGAGCTGCTGTGCGCCGCTGTCAACCTGATTGATACCGCCTGCCAGCTTTCCGACGCCGTCGGTATAAGCTGCCACGCCTTCAGCCAGCTGATTCATACCATCCTCAAACTGGTCTGCCTTATCATGTACCTTTGTCTTCAGATCATCCAGATTCAGTTCGATCGCATCCTCGGAAAGAACAAAGGGTGTCGCAAATGTCAGAGCCATATCCATGGAGAAGTTTGTAGCCTGGGCTGTAACCTCTACATAAGACGGGATGGAAACCTGTGAATCCTCCGAAAGATTCAGACTGTCCTGCAGCCCCGGCATAGCCAGACCGACCACGATGAACCGGGTTCCGTCTGCGATGACCTTTCCGCTGGACACCTCAACCTCCGAGAAGTTCTCACCGTCCAAAAGCATTCCCGATACACAGAGGAACGGAGCATATACGTCTCCTTCCTTTGCTTTGTTTTCATAATCAAAGCGGATCTTTACAGTACCCTTGGCTCCTGCCAGTTCTTCCGCCTTCACGGTCTTTCCGTCCAGAGTATAGCTTACCTTTACGGAGATCGGAAGCTCCTTCTCGGATGTTCCCTGATAGTAAATGGGCTTTCCGTCTGCCTGCCAGGTCAGGTTCTGACCGTCCCGGGTAAATGTCTCGTCGCCCTTTACATTTTCAATACCCGAAAGTTCACTCTTATCCTTGATCTCAGCAGCTCCGGCTGTATTCTTCAGCCACTCGCTGACTACGACGGATTTCTTCTCACCGTAAGCATCCGCCATGACGTATACGGTCTCTTCCTTCTCGCCGTCCAGAGCGCCGTCCAGATTCAGGGATACATCCAGCAGATCGGACAGATCCTCATCCTGCTCAGTGATCACAGCCTCAGTATCCTGCTCCTGGGGTTCTGCAGCCTTATTCTTTTCCACCTGTCTTGTCTCCGAACCTCCGACAGCAAGTCCCACCAGCATGGATGCTGACAGAACTCCTGCCAGGACTCTCTTCTTTAAGACTTTTTTCATAATGCTTCGCCCTGCCTTTCTTCTTTTCCTTTTCTGATCCCCCGGAATCCCATGGTGGTGCGGATGATGATCGGATCGAAGACCCGAAGCACAGCCGGAAGGAAGAAAATAACTACAAACATACTGATGATCGCGCCTCGTGCCAGAAGGGTACAGAGAGCACCGATCATATCAATATTGGAATACAATCCAACGCCGATGGTTGCCGCAAAGAAGGACAACGCACTTACAATGATGGATGCGATGGAACTGTTGAGCGCGGAGGTTACCGCCTCCTTCTTATCCAGGCCCGACATCCGGTAGCCCTTGTATTTATTCGTCATCAGGATTGCATAGTCAACGGTGGAACCTAACTGGATCGTTCCGATTACGATGGATGCAACGAACGGAAGGACCGTTCCCATATAATACGGAATACCCATGTTGATGAAGATCGCAAATTCGATGGTCGCAACCAGAAGCACCGGAAGCGTAAGCGACCGGAACACCAGCAGCACGATAACGCCTACCAGAATGATGGATACAAGGTTAACGACCTTGAAGTCATGGTCCGTGATCTTGATCAGATCCTGGGTACAGGGCGCCTCACCGATCAGCATGCCCTTGGTATCGTATTTGTCCAGGACCTCATTGATGGTGTCGCATTGGGCGTTGACCTCGTCCGTTGCCACCTTGTACTCCGACAGGATGAATATCAGCTGATACTCTCCGTTATCCAGGATCTTCGTCAGCATCTTGGGTATGAGCTCTTTCGGAAGAAGGGGTCCGATGATGGAGTTCAGTCCTACAACGGCCTTAACTCCCTGCACCTGCTTTACCTCTTCCACGAACTTATTTACCGTCTTGGAATCCAGCTTGCTGTCCATCAGCACCAGATGGGTGGATGCCATATCAAAGCTCTGTTCCAGCTTCTCTCCCGCCACGATACACGGCAGATCCTTCGGAAGCGAGGAGTCCAGATTATAGTATACCTCATTTTTTGACTGACCGATATAGGCCGGAACGATCAGGATCGCAAAAAGGATCAGACCGATATAGAAATGATTTACGACCCATTTGCTTAGCTTTGAAAAGTTCGGCATGATCGGCCGGTGTACGGTCTTCTCGATTGCCTTGTCGAAGACGAGGATCATGGACGGAAGGATGGTCACGCAGCAGATAACACCGAACACAACGCCCTTCGCCATAACGATACCCATATCCAGACCCATGGTGTAACTCATGAACATCAGCGCTACGAATCCGGCCACGGTGGTGATGGAACTTCCGACTACGGAAGAAAGCGTGCTGTTGATGGCATTTGCCATGGCCACCTTTTTGTCGCCCTGGGCCTCCTTCTTCTCCTCTTCATAGCTGTGCCAGAGGAAAATGGAATAGTCCATGGTGACCGCAAGTTGCAGGATCGCCGCCAGCGCTTTGGTCATATAGGAGATCTCTCCCTGAATGAAGTTCGATCCCATATTGTAAATGACCGCGAAGCCGATGCTGAGCAGGAAGAACAGCGGGATCAGGAAGGAATCCATGGTGATCATCAGAACCACCAGACAGAGTGCAACGGCTACAACGACATACATGGGAACCTCCCGGTCGGACAGGTCCTTTGTGTCAACAACGATAGCCGACATTCCGCTGATATACACCTGATTATCCGTTACTTCTCTCAGGTCCGCAATGGCCTTCATGGTCTCATCCGAGGACATGGTGGAGTCATATACGGCGATCATCAGTGTGGCGTCCCCGTTCTTCAGCATGTCCGTATACTTGGACGGAAGAAGCTCCACGGGAATGGACACATCGAGAAGAGTTCCGTACCAGATGACCTTCGTCACATGGTCCACAGCTTCCATCTTCTCTGCCATGGCCTTGATGTCTTTCTCCTTCATCCCCTCAACGACGATCAGGGAGAATGCCCCGGTTCCGAAGTCCTCCGCAAGAATATCCTGGCCCTGCATGGTCTCGATCTCCTTCGGAAGGTACGTCAGAATGTCATAATTGGTTCTGGTATTCAGGTACCCGATCGCAGCGGGGATCAGAAGGATGACCGCCAGGATCAGGATCGGAATCCGCAGTCTTACGACCGCTCGTCCAAAGCCTTTCATACAAAAACACCTCCAATTTAAACAAACATTCAGCCGAAACAATGATTATTTCGGCTCATGTATACTATAAATCCGGAGGTGTATTTATTCATTATACAATTGTCGGGAAATGACAAGATTTTTTACATTTTTAGAAAATTGTCGTTATAAATTCTCGTTCCGCTGACGGGAAACCTGCTTATATGCCAGTTCCTTACAGGTATCCAGCAGCATCCGCATCCGGGTTGCAACCGTCCGGGAGTCTTCCTTCATCCCCCGTTCGATCCATTCGATCAGCATTCCGCAGACGCCATACGCAAAGAATCTGGCGATAAACCGCTGCTCCTCCTCTTCTACCAGGCTCAGGGTTCTTTCATTATCCACGGACTGCACCCGGAGATACTCGATGGCCGAGGTAAAGATTGCTTCCGTATCCTGCAGAAAGATCTCCTTTACGTCCGCTTCCGTATGGCGGATGGTATTGATACTGAAGGCGCGCTCCCTGCTGATGGCATCCAGGAGCCCCTCCAGACAGGTATCCCAGTTATCCATGGAGATATCCGTCAAGTAGGGAAGAAAAAAATCCTCCTTGTAGATCCATTTTAAAAGGTCGTATTTATCCTGAAAATGATAGTAAAATGTCTGACGGTTCACATTGCTTTTTGCGGCGATCTCTCCTACCGATATTTTATCGAAAGGTTTTGTTTCCGAAAGTTCCTTCAGACTCTGAGCTATGATCCTTTTTGTATTTAAAACCTCTGACATGGGTTTCCCTCTCATCGTTGTAATTTATATATCATCACTATTCACGTACCTGCCTATTCGATCACGAACCTTCCGCGCGCCGCGCGTAAGCATTTTTATGATATACGTGAATAGTTGCCAAAAATCTATTCTATTCTACCGAAATATGTGTTAAAATTCAAGGAAATAATACGTTTGAAGGAGGTATCCCCGTGGGTATCGCTGGTCTTATCGTTGTTTTGATCATTCTCCTGGTGGGAGGTTTCTATATTCATACCGTAAACCGCGTCAACCGGCTTGACGGTTCCGCGCGGACTCTGGCCGGAGATATCGATACGATCATCTGGGACAGGAACCATGTCTGGGAGATGATCGTCGCATTTCTGGAGAAGAAGGGCATCACACTGGACGAAGAAATGACGAAGAAGCTCCCTCTCTCCCTGGGGATGCCGGTGTCTCTGCAGATGTCCAATCATACGATCCTGCAGACACGCAGTAAAGCTCTGGAAGGGATCCTGGAGGAGCATCCGGAGCTGAAGGAGGACGAGGAGCTCAAGTCTCTGACCACACGGCTTGAACAGCTTCGGGTGGACATCATTTCCGCATCCTCCAAATACAACGCCTCCGCGCGTGTATTCAACGGATACGTGGAAGGCGGTTTTGCCAGCTTTGTAGCAGCCCGTAAGAATAAGATCGCGCGGCCTTATTTCAGTCATGAACTTGCGGAGGTAGGTATCAAATGAGAATTCTTGTGGTTGAGGACGAAAAACGCCTGGCGGAGACCATCGCCGACATTATCGAAGAGGCCGGTGATACGGTGGATGTTCAGAATGACGGAGAAGACGGTTATTACGACGCAGTCTCCGGCATTTATGACGCCATTGTTCTTGACGTCATGCTTCCGGGCATGAACGGCTTTGACATCCTTCAGAAGATCCGGGAGGAGGGAATCTCCACTCCCGTTCTGATGCTGACCGCACGGACCGAGCTTACCGACCGGGTGCAGGGACTGAACCTGGGCGCCGACTACTACCTTACCAAGCCCTTTGAAAATGAGGAGCTGGTGGCAACGCTTCACGCCATCATGCGTAGAAAGAGCGATTTTGTTCCGGACAATGTCACCTTCGGTGATCTGACGCTCTCCCCTTCCTCCTGCGAACTTACCTGCGGAGGAAAGTCCATCAAGCTGAACGCCAAGGAATTCGAGCTGATGCGTTACCTTATGATCAACGGCAAGACCATTCTTTCCAAGGAAACCCTGATCAATAAGATCTGGGGCTATGATTCCGATGCCGGGGACAACAACGTGGAAGCTTACATTTCCTTCCTTCGCCGGAAGCTGAACGCGCTGAAATCCAGGGTATCCATCGTTGTTGTTCGTAAGGTCGGATATCATCTGGACGAATCCTAGTATTCTTTTTCTTACGAAAGGTAACATTAACATACCCTTCCATTCGATCAGGGACCTTCCGCGCTTTGCACGAAAGTTACCCCAAGAGATAATATGAGCGACAAAGACAACAGGAAAGAAAAGAAAGAGAAAAAGACGAACCCGGTGATCCGACGTCTCCGGATCGAATTTATCATCACGATGATGTCCATTGTGGTGCTTTTTCTGTTGGCCATTTTCGGCTTTCAGTACATTTCCTCCAAACGGACCATGGAGTCGGACTCTCGGGTCGCACTGACGAGGGCACTGAATACGACCATCTTCCCCTGGGAGATCTCTGTCTTCCAGTTCGAATTTCCCGGGTCTCCCGACCGACCCGAAGATTCATCCGAGTCAGGTTCCACCGAAACTCCGCCGGATCTTCCGGAGAATGACGGCCGGGATAGCAAGGGCGAACGTGACGGTCAGGGTGGCCAGGGCGGCAGAGGCGGAGGAAGGATCGAAGGCTACCGGCTTTCCGAGGTCACCGATCAGCAGGACCGTGTGGCGATCCTGGTTGCATACTATGCTGCGGACGGAACCATCACCATCGCGCGAAACAACATTTTCTTCATCGACACCTCGGATGTATCCTCCATCATGACCACGGCCATAGCCAAGAGAGAAGACGACGGAACCATCGATGACCATAATCTTCGCTTTATGAAGAAGCGGCTGAATGACGGGACCACCGTGGTGGCCTTTGCCGACGTCTCAAGCGAGCGGTCCATCCTGAACGCCGAACTGATCCGCTCTGTCTGGATCAGTCTCGGGGTCATCGTTGTCATGTTCATTCTGAGCTTCTGGCTTTCCCGCATCACCACCCGCCCGGTGGAACGTGCCTGGAACGACCAGCGGCGGTTTGTGGCGGACGCATCCCACGAGCTGAAGACGCCGCTTACCGTTATCATGTCGAATACCGATATGGTGGAACGATCGCTGCAGGAGCTGGTGGATGAGACCGAATCTGATACCGAAGAAACCACCATTTCCGTACGGAAGCTGCAGCGGAATCTGCACCGCATGGATAACGTGAAGGAAGAAAGCCTTCGAATGAAGGAACTGATTGGCGAGCTTCTTGAGGTTGCCCGCGGAGACGTGGGACAGCATCCGGAGAACTTTGTGGATCTCTCTCTCAGTGAGATCGCAGAGGACGCTCTTCTGTCCTGGGAATCCGTATTCTTTGAAGCCGGAAAGACACTGACCGGCGATATCGATCCCAACCTTACCATAAACGGCGACCGGACCCTGCTCCGGAGACTGATCGAGATCCTTTTGGATAACGCACTGAAATACAGTAAAGAGAAGTCGGAGATCACATTTTCCCTCAAAAAGGAAAAAGCCCATGGCGGGCGGCGGCAGATCCATCTTTCTGTGGCGAACGAAGGAACGCCCCTCACCCAGGAGGAACTCTCCCATCTCTTCGACCGGTTCTACCGGGCGGACAGTTCCCGTGAGAAAACCTCCGGCTACGGCCTGGGACTCTCCATCGCCGAAAGCATCGTGGAGGCACACCACGGCCGGATCTGGGCAGAACCCACGGCAGACGGAAATGCCTTCCATATCGCATTCTGAGTGCAATACAGGGACGTGCAATACAGGGACGGTTCTGATTCGATCAGAACCGTCCCTATCTGTTCACACCTGTCCCCGGTTTGACGGAACCGACCTTGGCCTGCAATTCGGTGACGGTTCTGCATGCCCGATTTGTGGAGCAAATCGGGCGCCTGCACAAACGCCCTGGCGTTTGTGCTATAAGCATATCAGCTCGGTAAAGCGCCGTAAGGTGCTATACCGAGCTGATTGCGTCTATGGTCTGTGCAATTCGGGGACGGTTCTGATCGAATCAGAACCGTCCCTGGCTGTTCACACCTGTCCCCGGTTTGACGGAACCGACCTTGGCCTGCAATTTGGGGACGGTTCTGATCAAATCAGAACCGTCCCTGGCTGTTCACTCTCCCACGTGGAGGACATTCTCCAGGCCCCGTGTCATGGATCTTCGGTAGAACCATGCAAAGAGGAGCACCAGCAGCACCAGCATTCCGACTCCCATCAGGGTGACGGACAGTCCAAGAACCACATGTCCCAGCACAGCAAGGCCGCCCAGCACGCCTGAGATCACTATTGCGATGGCCATGGCGAAGAAGGTGTTGTAATTCTCCCGGAGGGCCGTCAGTGCATCCTCCCACACCAGCTTCGGATTCACCGAATCCATCATCATTCCCATGTAGGTCACCACAGCCGAACCCGCCGCCGAGAGCAGCACGTACAGCAGGATCTGCAGTACCGGCACTCCGGCGTAGATCCCGAAGAACAGGAAGAATGGCGCCGTTCCGAAGAAGCAGACCAGGATACTGATGGCTGCCTTCGCATTCCACTGGTCCCGGACCGCCACCGGAAGGAACTGGATCACTTCATAATGCTTTCCTTCTCTGGAAAATGCGTTCGAGCCCAGGCTGTTCATTCCTCCCATGATCAGCGGGACTGCAACCGCCGCGATCATCACTCCCAGGGCAAATCCGGTATCTCCGTCTCCGATCCTCTCCCGCAGATCCGAGGGCGCCATGGAGGTTCCCGTGATGGCCGCCGTGATCACCACGAACACCGGCCAGATCAAAGTGATCAGAATGCAGTTCGTGAAGAACACCGGTGTCCTCCGGAGGATCTTCCACTCTTTAAGCATATAGCTCTTGAATGCACTTCTTTTCTTCAGCGCCTTATCCAGATAAACTGTACGGTTCTTCGCCCGATGCGTTCCCTCTCCCAGCCGGCTCACGGAATTGATGTAGAACCGGTCCGCCACCAGCAGGAAGATTCCCAGAACCGCCAGATGCAGTCCTGCATAGATCAGAATGGATAGCACATTTCCGCCGTTCAGGAAGTCCACCATCAGTGTATTCTGATAGAACACCACATTCATCACATTCAGGAAGGGGATATCCTGACTCGCCGCGCTGACCACCCAGTTATACACATCCAGATCCTTCAGGGACGCCAGGGCAACGCCCGCCAGCGCAAAGACCACCAGCATGAAAATGACGGAGATCCGCCTTACGGTATCCTTCGACTTCACGACCCTGGTAAACGCCATCAGCAGGATTCCGATGATCGCGCAGTACAACATCGGGATCAGGGACAGTGTAAGTCCCAGCAGAATGGCGATGGGCCATTTCCAGATGGGCATCCCGATACTCACGCCGAATCCGATGGTACAGGAAAGGATCATGATGAACTGCATGATATTTTCCATCCGGTACGCCGCGGAGAACTTCGCAGCCGCAATCTCCCTTCCCCGGATCGGAAGCGGCAGCAGCCGGTCAATATCCGTGGAAAAATAAAGTTCATTGAAAATGACATTGATCCCGAAGACCATGGTAAATATCCCGATCAGGTGATACATGACCAGAAGTCCGAAATCCGTATGCCCCACCATTTCCAGTGAATCCGTCATCAGATAGGTAAAATACCCGCTGCCGAAGGCCACCGGGATCATAACGCAGACCACCGCAAATATGGTGAGCGCCAGGATCTGGATCTTCCTCACCTTATCCTTTGGAGGGTCGTATGCGATATCCTTCATAAACACCTTAACAAGGCGACGATAATTCTTCATATAGTCTCTCCCCGGACATGTCGCCGATCCGCTGTACACATCCGAATATCATTCCGGCTTTCCGGTATTTCCGCTTCCGGCAATTCCTCTCTCCGGCTTTCCCGTTTCCTTCTCCCAGCGCTCTCTCCGGTATTCCATCCGAATCCCGGATCACACCTCTTCCGTATCCTTCATCAGTTCAAGGAATACCTTCTCCAGGTCCTCCTCCTTGTGACCGCTCTTCAGCTCCTCCAGCGTTCCGTAGAACCTTTCCTTTCCGCCGGAAATGATGATCACCCGGTCGCACAGCTTCTCAGCCACCTCAAGCACATGGGTGGAGAACAGCACACTGTTCCCCTTTGCTGCATGCTCCCGCATCATCCGTTTCAGGTTGAAAGCAGACTGGGGATCCAGACCGATCATCGGCTCATCCAGGATCCAGACCGCCGGATCATGCACCAGTGCAGCGATGATCATGGCCTTCTGACGCATTCCGTGGGAATAGCTCTGCATCCGGTCCGCCAGCGCCTCCGTCATCCCGAACTGCTCCGCAAAATACGCGGTTCTTTCCTTCCGGTCCTCTTCGGACACCCCGTAAATATCCGACATAAAGCCCACAAATTCGTACCCCGTCAGCTTCAGGAACATATCCGGATTGTCCGAAATGTACCCGATGATCCGCTTCGCCTCCAGCGCATCCGGTGCCATCGGCATCCCGTTGATCTTGATCTCGCCCGCATCCGGCCGGAGGATCCCGGTCAGCATCCGGATCGTTGTGGTCTTCCCCGCCCCGTTCGGCCCGATAAAGCCGACGATCTCGCCGTCCTGAACGGTAAGGGACAGATTGTCCACCGCCGGAGCAGCCTTTCCGTAGGTTTTCGTTACATGCTTCATTTCAATCATGGTCGAGTCGGTCCCCTTTCCGTCGGTACATTTCACTCCTGTTTCAGGCCCGAAAGCCCTACATTTATTGTAACAATTTTCACAAAGAAGTACAGATAATTTATCCAACGTTATAGTGAAAAAAAGATTTACATAACTACTCTCTTGTGCTATAGTATAAATGTTACGAAAATGTTACATCATATTTTATTATAAATTCAGAACATATCTCCAAAAGGAGGCATAAAATGCGTAAGATCAAGCGGGTTTTCACAGCCTGTCTTCTGGCGGCTGCATTTGCAGTTCCCACGTTACCTGCGCTCCCGTCAGATGCCGCAGTCATTCTGGCCGACGAGTCCATTTCCGATATCAAGGAGAAGAATGCGGAACGGGAAGCGAAAAAGAAGGAAGCCGAGAGCAAGCTCAACAACCTGAACAGCAAAGCGGACGATATCCGTGGCGTGATCGAAGAGCTTGATGAAGAGATCGCACAGTATCAGGATGCCATTAATGAACTGACGGCGAAGCGAAATGCTCTTCAGGCCAAGTCTTCCGTTACCAAAAATGAACTCCAGATCGCAATGATCGCACAGGAGAATCAGTACGACAGAATGAAGGAGCGTATCGCCTACTCCTACGAGAACGGCGAGATCCATTATATGGATGCCCTCATCGCTCTGGAAGATTTCTCGAATATCATCAATCAGTCCGAGTATGTGGAGCAGGTTTCCTCCTACGATCAGCAGCAGCTGAGCGAACTGATCCAGATCTCCAAAGAGGTTGCCGAGAAGAAGGCTCTTCTCGCAGAGCAGCTTGAGGAGACGGAGAAAGCCAAAGAGGATACCGAAGCCGAGCAGGATGCCCTCCAGGTGATGCAGGACGGCAAGAAGGCCAAGCTTCAGGAATACTCCGAAATGATCTCAGAGACCGAGGGTGAGATCAATGAGATCGAAACTCTGATCGCAGAAGGAAATGCCGAGATCGAGCGTCTCGAAGAGGAATACAAGCGGAAGCAGGAAGAAGCAAAACGTCAGCGTGAAGAAGCAGCCAGAAAAGCGGCAGAATCTTCTTCCTCATCTTCCTCATCCTCCTCTTCTTCGGAGAGCTCCGGCAGTTCCGGCAGCTCAAGCAGTGCTGAAGAGAAATATGAGGAACCCGAACCCACCTACAACGACACCGGCTGGGTATGGCCCTGTCCGGCAAGCCACAGCATCACCTCTTACTTTGGTAACCGGTCCGCTCCGGTGGCAGGTGCAACCACCTATCACGAAGCGATCGACGTAGGTGTTGGAATCGGAAATTCCGTAGTGGCCATGGCAGGCGGAACCGTCATGTACACCAGCTCCAGTGGTGCCCGCGGCAACTACATCCGTATCGACCACGGCGGCGGGATCACATCCCTGTACCAGCATCTTTCCGGCTTCGGAAGCTACAGTGCCGGCGACCATGTAAATGCAGGTGACGTGATCGGATATTCCGGAATGACCGGTATCTGCTCCGGCCCCCATCTCCACTTCGAGATCTGGGTAAACGGAACACCGGTAAATCCGCTGAACTACGTAAGCTAATATGATATAGAAGCAAATAAACGCCCGGCGGCTCATATGAGTCGCCGGGTTTCTTGTTGTCGTTTTGTCCATTCACGTACCTGTTAATTCAATCACGAATATTTCGTGCTTCGCGCGAAGATTGCGCCTTACGCACCTTTTTCCTACATGGTCCCCTGGTTCTTCTGTGTCTGCTCCCACATGGTTTTCATGTACTCTCTGTAGTTCAGATTCTCCTGGGAATGTCCAACCTTTACGTAAGGACAAAGCGGTGTGAGGATCTGAACGCTGCGGCTGATGAGTTCTTCCTGTTTCTTGGTATACGGAATGCTGACCGAACCGCGTACCGTATCCACCACCCAGAAATACATGGTGGTGAGATTGGTGGTCACCACTCTCTTGTACATGAGGAGAACCTCCTGCACCGGGATCACCGCGGAGATATCACTCTTCGGTGCAAAGAAATTCGGTGAAATGATGAGGATCTCATCCTGATAGTTCATATTTGCGATCATCCAGTCCGCCTGCTTCAGGAGCACCGGGTTCTTCTTCAAAGGATTACACTTCATGGGATGTGTGTACCGGACGATGAAAATGATCATAAAGATCAGCGGGATCCACATGAACATGATTGCGACCGCAACCAGCACGTAGTTCTCAATGATAAATCCTACTACTCCCAGCAGAAATAAGATTGCCGTCAGGACCGTGAAAACGATCATCCCCGGCTTCTGCCTTTTCTTTACCGTCTGAAGGACGAGTTCACTCCCCTTCATGGTATTTGTGTACTGTATATCTTCCATTATTTCCCCTTTATACCCCATCAAATCCATAGAGACGGGGTATGCGTATTATTATTCATATTTGCGGTTCTACACCGTTCGCTCAGCGCCGTTCATTCCGCGACACCGCTCCGTGCCGTGCCGCTATGCCTGGACCGCTTCCTTCCACGATGCCGCTCTGTTCCGCGCCTCTGCACCTGTCCGCTTCCTTCCGCGATGCCGCTCTGTTCCGCGCCGCTGCGCCTGCCCCGCGTCGCTCAGCAGATTTACTCCGCCTCCGCAACCGCCTCGATCTCGATCAGCACATCCTTCGGAAGGCGTGCAACCTCCACACAGCTTCTGGCCGGATAATCACCGGTGAAAAATGTGGCGTAGATCTCATTTACCTTTGCAAAATCATTCATATCCTTGATGAAGACAACGGTCTTCACCACCTTATCGAGGCCGGAACCGGATGCAATGAGAAGCTGCTTCAGGTTCTCAAACGCACGTGTTGCCTGTACCTCGATCCCGCCCTCTACGAGGGTATTTGTCGCCGGATCGATGGGGATCATTCCCGATGTGAAGATCAGGTTGCCCGTGCGGACTGCCTGAGAATAGGGGCCGATGGCCGCCGGTGCCTTGTCTGTTGCGATGATCTGTTTCATTTTTGTTACCTCCGTATATCACTATCCTTCAACGTGATCGTCTTCTCTCCAATCTCGATCCGGCCCTCCTTCAGGAGTCGTCCAACCGCCCTCTTGAAGGCGTTCTTGCTGAGTCCGAATTCATCCCGGATCCGTTCCGGATCGGCTTTATCCGTAAATGGAAGGGTTCCGCCGTAGCTGCGGATCACGTCCGCAACCATTTCCGCATCCTCGGACATCTGTTTGGGGATCGCATCCCTGAGGGACAGGTCCATCCGTCCGTCATCCCGGACATGGATCACCCGAAGCTCCAGATTGTCTCCCACCGCGACTCTGTCATAAAGCTCGCTGGCATGCACCAGTCCGCTGAACCGGTCGTCCACCGCCACAAATGCGCCGAAGCCCGGTCTCACCTGGTACACCGTTCCTCTGACATGATCCCCCTTCTTGTAGGGAGGATCCGTCCTGAGATACTCATAGATCCGCATGGATGCAGCCAGGCGTCCCGTCTTATCCACGTACATCCGCACGGGATAGCTCCGTCCCTTCTGCACCTTCGCGGTCTGCTCCTTAAAGGGAAGGAAGAGGTCTCTCTCCAGCCCGCAGTCCAGGAAGGCTCCGATGCCGGTCACATCCTTCACCGGGAGAGACGCGATCTCCCCGACGGTGATCAGAGGCTTCTGCAGGGTCGCTATCAGCCGGTCATCCGAATCCCGGTATACAAAGCAGGACAGCGCATCTCCGACCCTGGCATCCTTCGGGACCTGCTTCCGCGGAAGCAGCACGTCCTCACTGCCATCGGTAAGATATGCGCCGAACTCCTTCATATGATCGATCTTAAGTTCATTCCATTTTCCGATTTCCAATTTTCAAGGTCCTTCCGTTCTATAGCGCGGCCTACACAGCCTCGCTGATCTTCAATACTTTTCTCCGGATAAATGTGCGCTCCTGCTCCTCCGCAGGTTCATATCCGAGGCCGGTGAGCCGGCTTGAGGAGTTCGTAAAACGAACCACTCTTACATTTTTCTTCGTCTCCTCCGTGAACCGGTAGCCGCCGTACACATCCAGGATCACATACAGATCTCCGCTGCTCTTATCAGGGCTCGGGATCACCTCCCGTACGGTCCAGTCATCCACAGCCGTTCCGGGAACGAGCTCAGCCGTCCCGTCATTTTCGGTCTTCCGAATATATACATTGTCCGTGTCGCAAATGGCCCACGGAACCACATACACGATGCTGTTCATTCAGGTAGTCTCCTATGTCGTGCTTGCCCGTCTTCGGGCTGCATGGAAGATAATAGCATCGCGGGAAATACTTTGTCAATCATTTATTCCGGGATCAGACTCTCCAGGGTCTCAAAGAGGATATCGGGCTCCACGGGCTTGCTGAGATGGGCATTCAGGCCAGCCTGAAGACTTCTCTGAACATCCTCGTCAAATGCATTTGCTGTCAGCGCAATGATCGGGATCTCCTTTGCATCCGCCCGTTCCATGGCACGGATCCGGCGGGTGGTCTCCACGCCGTCCATTTCCGGCATCTGCCAGTCCACCAGGATCAGATTGTAGGGCTCTCTTCTGGCATGGCGCAGGCGTACCATTTCAATGGCTTCCTCACCCGAGCCTGCCGTCTCCGCCGCCCATCCAAAAGAGGCCCAGTACGAAAACCAGTACCACGACCACGCTTCCGATGATTATAACCCATTTCAATCCTTTGTTTGCTGACTTCTCCATAGAACCCTCTCCGGTCCTGTCGTAAATCCTGAACCCTCTCCGGTCCTATCATTAATTTACAAGATATCCCTTTGAATTAAATTTGTACTTCACGCCGTCGATGATATAGGATGCATTCTTTGCATACCAGCCGGAAGCATCGCCATACCACCAGCCCTTCTTGTCCTTATGCCAGGTGGACTTTGTGCCTACCTGCTGGCCCGTGGTCTTATCCAGCCACCAGCCCTCAACGAATTCGCCCTGGGCTGCATAGCCGGTCGCCTTGAAGTAGTAATATTTTCCGTTGATCATTGCCCACTGCTTTCTCAGCGGATTATTAAAATAGATCAGATATGTCCAGCCCTTGGATGACTGCTTCCAGCCGATGGCCGTGGGATTCTCATCCCAGGCGCCGTCCTTCTTCAGGTACCAGCCGTAACGGTAGCAGTCCGTCTCCATATAACCCTGTGCATTGAAATAATACCAATGGGTGTCGATCCTTCTCCAGCCGTTCTTAGCGTACCAGCCGGAGGTATCTCCGAACCACCAGCCCTTCTTGTCCTTATGCCATGAGCCCACAGGCTTGTAGGTCTGACTTCCGTCCTTGTTGTACCATTTTCCCTTGATCCACTCATTTGCATACCACTGCTTGCCGATGCTCACCTTGATATAGGCAGGCTCGGACTGCGGCCGGTCGGCCAACCACTTTGCATAGAACCATACATAGTAGGTCCCTTCCGCCACCTTTGTCGGAAGCTCCGTGGTATATGCGCCGCTCTCCGGGGCCTTGTCCTTTTCGGTGCCGATCGCATAATACATGGTATATCCGCCGGGAAGCGGATCTGCCGGAGGTTCGATCAGCCTCTGCCTTCTTCCGATATAATGAAGCCCCTTCACAGCCGTCGGTTTCTGCTTTTCGGTCAGTACCAGAGTACCCGCTGTTATTTTAAATGTAACGCTTGCAGTCACATTTTCCACAGTCACGGAAGCAGTGTATTCACCTACCTCCACCGGCTCACCCGATATTTTCTTTCCGTTCCGGAAGTAACGGATCTCTGCGTCCGAAAATACGCCCCGCTCATCATCTATCGTCAGGGATGCGGTCAGCGGCTTTCCGTTGTACGGGCGATCCGCCGGTGCCGTGATCGTCAGCGTCGGGTTCTTTGTCCGGTCACAGGGATTCGGTGAGTCGATACATTTCTGTGTGATCGTAGTCTTATCCTCACTGAGGGTGTACTTAAATTCATGGTGATGTCCGATCACCATCATTAAATAATCTAAATACTGAACGCTATCACTCGGGGAAATGAACTTCGGCACTCCTGATCCCTTTTCATCATCCCATCCATATCCCTGGTTCACACAAATAATATTAGCTATAACTGCACCACGGGATCCGGCTGCCGTCAGCTTCGCGTTCTTCCCGACATAACAGTATTCATTTGCAAGAATCCCGAAGCCATTCTGGCACCGGCACATTGCAAACAGCCTTCCGTCGATCATTCGAACTCTACCTTCTATCGCATAGCCGAGATTGGACACCTCCGTTCCGGTATATGCGTACAGTGTTGCATTATCACGAACCTCCAGGATCGTCTCCAGTTCCGAAGTGTATTCCTTCAGCCTCAGTCCGATACTTTTGGTGGAACAGTCTCCTTCCAGCGTAACCTTTGCATTTCCGCCAATTTCAACGTGATCTGCTTCCATTCCGTAACTATATCCGTAACCATGCAGGTTTCCGCCGATCGCGTGTACTGTGGCGTAATCCTCAATCGTTGCTCCAAGTGCTCTCATGGCGATGCCTTCTGTATCGGCGTCGGCATTCGCGCATTCACCGCAGGAAATCGTCAGATTCACATGATCGTTGATGGTCAGCTGACCCCAGCACATGAGTCCATAACGGTTAACGGGCCCACTGCCCAGGTCCACATTCAGGCTCCCATTTCCGGTGATGGAAAGATCCGAACCGATCATGATACAGACGCTTAATACACCACCTGAGTTGATCAGCTGATTTGTCCCTTTCAAAACCATGGTCAGTCCATCTTCGGAGCGAATATAGGCATCCATATTCTTCCATGCGTAGTTAGATACAAAGCCATCCAACGTCAGCGTATTATTCGCAGGATCATAGGTTGCCGATCCCGCTACCCCCGGGATATCCTCACTGTCGATCACAAGGTTTCTATCCGTCATCGCGACGCCGCCGATCGTCAGATACGTAGTCTCCTCCGCGTGCACATCCTTCCCGGTTCCCAGGATCATTGCGACGGCGATCATCATCATGATCAACGACCAGATCCGAATCCTCATTTTTCTTTTCATACCTGATATTTCCCCTTTTGTTATCCTGCAGAATGAGTGTGACCTGTGTGTAGCCTATGTGTAGTCTGTGTAACCCATGTGTATCCTATGTGTGTGGTCAGTAACCGATCATCCTGCCGTGTCAATACTGCTTTTTCCATTATAACACGAACCGTTCCATTGGGGATATGGATTTTGAAGTTTACCAAAGCTTTACCAAAGTCGGTTCCTGCAAATCGGGGACAGGTCTGATCAGACAGGGACGGTTCTGATCAAACCAGAACCGTCCCTGTATTGCCGGAACCGACTATGTATTGTCATATCAGCTCCACCATATAAAATTGTTTCAGCATATCGTTTCTTGCCGTTTCGTCCTTCTCGGGATAGAACACGGTGATCACGTATTTCTTTCCGCCTTTCTCGAAGTAGAAGGCTTCTGAGTAATATGGGTTGTCCTTGATCCTGGAGATCAGACGATATACCCGGACTGACGCAAGGTCGGCATCCTTGCATTCGGTCCAGATATCCCCGAGACGCAGCTCGCTGTAATCTCTGTCGACCTCTTCATTGTTCAGGGAGTCGGCGCGTTCTTTTGCGATCGCCGCAATCTCCCGCTCATCCTTCAGGCAGGAGATCTTGAAATACGAGTTTCCCCTGTCAACGGTGGGCGCCGCCTTATAAAACACGGAGACAAATTCCGATTCGAACCGGTACACGCCCTGATCATCCAGCCTGTCTTCCATTCTCTGGGGACTGTCATAGTCCGCTCCCACATGGATCCGATAATCCGATGTCTCGATCACGTAATCCTTTTCTATGGCCTTAAATGTGCCCGTATATTCAGCGGTTTCGGCCATCCGTGTGACCTCCGTACGGATCGTATCCAGATCCAGGCTCATCGAGCCCTCTGTGACGGAGATCTGACTGTCTCCCGCAAAGACCACGCATGCTCCGTTATTAAATGCCGTTCCCTCCTTCGCATATGTCCAGGAGAGATAATACCGGTCAGACCCGATCTCCTCTCTCTGGATGGAGGACGACTCGATCCCGTAGCTGCCGGCCAGGTTGTCACACAGAAAATCAACGTTCGCCAGGTGACTGGCGTTATTCGAAGAGGAGGTCCGGATCATCAGAATGGTCTCTCCTTCGTCCTTTTTGTAGTATCTCAGGTACTCGTCATTCGGCTGATCCTCTGCCTTCTGATAGGAATCATAGATTCCCATTCGGAAATTCCAGAGTTCCACTTCGATCCTGTTGTCACTCGTCAGTTCGGGAACCTTCGAGCCGCATGCCGTCAGAAGCATTACCGGCATGAGCATACATACGATCATACAAATGAGTCGCCTGTTACTTCTTCCTGCTTTCATCATTCACACATCCTGCAAATTCATTTTCTATAATGTCGCGACTGTCGCCGGCACTGTCCCAAACAGCAACACCTGCTTGCCTATCCGGCGGATGCCACATGCACTGTCAATACGCCAGCGTATCCAGCTTCTCCGTCAGCTCTCTGATCTTCTCCAGATACCGTTCGATATCCTGCTGATCCTGCTCGGACAGTGTCTTCTGCTTCCGGATCTTCCGGATCAGGCGAAGGTAGCACAGCAGCGATGCCTTCTCCTTCACCTCGTTCAGACGCTCCTCATCCTTCGTTCCCAGATAATCCTCCAGGAAGAACCGGAAGAACCGGTTCGCGGTCTCATAGGAGAAGCCCATGAAGTCCTCCACCACCTTCGGCTCATCGATTCCCAGGATCTCATAGAAATAAAGCAGGTCGCTGATCTCCACGATCGGGTGTCCCATGGCCACACGGTCCATATCGATCAGGATCGGTTCCCCGCCATGAAGGAACACATTTCCGCTGTGGAAATCGCCATGAACCAGATGATTGGTAACCGGGATCGTGCTTATCAGAGCGTGGCACTTCTCCTCCAGATCCGAATGCTCGCCTACGAAGCAGTCGGACACTCTTGCATGCAGCGTACCCATGACTGACGGGAAGCCGTCCTCCTCCGAAGCCTCCACGTCGTGGATCACATGCGCCAAATCCGCCATGATCTTCGCATAGTCGTCGACACGTCCCGGGTCCTTCTCGATACAGGCGGAAACCGTATCCGCATCTACCAGCTCGAACATGGCTCCGTACTGCTTACCAACGGATACGATACCAAAGGAGATCTCCGTCGGTATCCCCAGGATGAACGCCTTTCGGCTGAGAGCGATCTCCCGCTCCACATCCCGGTAGGTGTTATTTCTGTTAAATACCTTGATGACCAGCTCATCGTCGTAGCGATATACATCGCCCTTCGCGCCCCTGCCCAGCAGCTTGCAGCCGTCGATGGATACTTCACGGTATTTCTTATATTTGGACTTCTCCGTGTCAAATGTACCGGGCCAGATGGAGTTGATATGCTTGATCAGCTCCTTGAAGGCGCCGGTCTTATTCAGCTGCAGCTCCACGATCTCGGCAACGCTCTTGTAATACCAGCGCTGCTCGTCCGGATCACTTTCGTGAAGCATGGACCAGAGCTTGTCCCCGCTTTCGGAGTAGATCCGCGCCAGGGAGCGCATATTTGCCAGCTTGTCCGCCAGCCAGAGCATCTGAACTCCGATATCCTCACTGTTCTTCAAGACCTTCAGGGATTCCTCCTTGCGGCGCTTCCAGGTATCCCGCGGATCCTCGCCCGGATAATCATTTTCGGACTCGGAGGACACCAGCATGGCCACCCTCTTTCCAAAACGATTCTCGATCTCACCCAGCGTTCCGTCCGTATCCTCCACGATATCATGCAGGATCCCGGCGGAAATGATCTCCTGATCGTCCGTCATCGTAGCCAGGATCTGCGCCACCTCCATGGGATGCAGAATATATGGTACACTCTTAAACTTCCTTACCTTTCCCTGATAAAGAACCGTTGCGTTAATGATCGCCTCTTCCAACATATTCATCATAATGTTTCTTCCTGCCCTTCTTGTTCTGTAGTTCTCTGAAGTACATCGCACACAGTGTGCATGCTGCGTTTGCATGGACTGCATGTGCAATACAACAATGCGTACATAACACACGTCATGTGCATGCTGTATATCATCAGCCGGGGACAAAATCCCCGGCATCATGATCCGAAAATGTATCTCTACCTCAGCTTCCACGCCAGGTCGTTCAGGAACAGCTGCTGCTCCAGTCCCTCCACCGTGGTATCTGCGGAAATGTGCACGTATTCGATGTCCATCATCTTGGCCCAGTCCTTCATCTGCTCAGCGGTCACATCGAAGGTGAGCACCGTATGATGCGCTCCGCCCGCCGTGATCCAGCACTCCACGCCCGTGGTAAGATCCGGCATGGACTTCCACATGACACGCGCCACCGGAAGATTCGGCATGGGCAGGATCGGCTTCACCGCCTCGATATCCTGCACGATCAGACGGAGACGTCCGCCCATATCCACAAGACTTACAACGATCGCCTTTCCCGCATGCCCTTCAAATACAAGGCGCGCCGGCGCTTCCCGGTCTCCGATCCCCAGCGGATGTACCTCGATCCTCGGACGCTCCGCTGCCACGGAGGGGCAAACCTCCAGCATATGTGCACCCAGGCTGTATTCCTGTCCCGGTACCAGATGATAGGTATAATCCTCCATAAATGCAGAGCCGCCGGTCTGTCCCTCGCTCATCGCCTTGATGATGGCGGTCATGGCCGAGGTCTTCCAGTCACCCTCCGCGCCGTAGCCGTAGCCCAGCGCCATCAGATGCTGGGAAGCCAGACCCGGAAGCTGCTTCATCCCATACAGATCCTGGAAGGTATTCGTAAATGCAAGGCAGCCTTCCTGATCCATCATTTTTCGGATGGCGATCTCTTCCCTTGCCTGATAACGGACCGTTTCCATATCATCCGTTGCAAAATCATAGTTCTCGCGATAAACGGCCATCAGTTCGTCGATCTCCTGCTCCGTCACCGCATCCATGAACTCAACCAGAGTTCCCACGGGCCAGGTATTCACCTGCCAGCCCAGCTTTGCCTGTACCTCAACCTTATCGCCCTCGGTCACGGCAACCTCTCTCATATTGTCACCGAACCGCATGACCTTCAGGCTCCTGCTGACAGCCACGCCCACTGCGGTACGCATCCAGCTTCCGATCCTTTTCTGAACCGCCTCGTCCTTCCAGTAGCCTGCGATCACCTTCCGGGCCATACGCAGTCTTGCTCCCAGGAAGCCGTGCTCTCTGTCTCCGTGAGCCGCCTGGTTCAGGTTCATGAAGTCCATATCGATCTCTTCGTTCGGGATCTCCAGATTGTACTGGGTCGCAAAATGACAGTAGGGCTTCTGCAGATCCGTAAAGCCGTTGATCCACATTTTCGACGGGCTGAAGGTGTGACACCAGGTGATGATGCCGGCACATTTCTCATCATAATTTGCCTCACGCACCACATCCGTGATCTCCCGGTTCGTCTTCGCCGTCACCTTATAGACCAGGCGACAGGGCAGATTCCCCGAAGCATTCAGTTGCTCCGTCATTTCCTTTGCTCTCTGTTCCACGGTCTCCAGAACCTCCGGACCGTACAGAAACTGACTCCCCACTACAAACCAGAATTCAAAATCCTTCAACATTTTCCTTCTCCTCTCCTGTATCCTTCTTCATACACCCCATCGCCCGGATTTCCTCCGTGACATCCGGTATCCCTCATACTTTCTTACTTTCTGCCTTACTTTCCTTCCTGCTTTCCGCCTCTCCTTCTGCCCTGCTTTCTATCCTTCTGTCTTACTTTCCGTCTTCCTCTCCCAGCATCTGCAGGATCCGCTTCATCCTCTCATCCTCCACATGCCACACGTCCGTCAGCGGCCAGGGCAGATCCAAAATGTATTCTCTGTCGGACGCGGAAAGCCTCTCCAGCCTTTTCAGGAATGCTTCCCTGTCTCTGTACAGCTCTCTTCCGAAGGAACACCGGACATACCCCTCTGCCGGAGCGGGAATCTCCTCCACCACCTGCCGGAGCGAGGTCTTCCCGAAGCTCCCCTCCTCCGTAACATAGGACACCTTCCGGACCGTGCCGCCCGTCGGCTCCTCAAGCCGGATCCGTCCGGTATTCAGATAGTGTTTCCAGACCATTTCCGTCACCAGTTCCTTCTTGGTGGGAAATGCCAGCTGCGCCGTGATCTCCGTCACGGTCAGGCCCCGGTCCGCCAAATGCCGCACCGCATCTCCGCTGGCAAGGTCGTTGGCAAAATTTCTGACCGCCTGTTGAAATGTGTTCTCTTCCATTCATCCCGTGCCTCTGTCAGTATCTGCAATCCGACCTGCTCTCCACCTCCGCGCCCGGCTCCACATCACCCAGCCGTCCGAAGGCCATAAGTCTGTATCCGGCCGGATCTCCGCGCCCGGCTCCACATCACCCAGCCGTCCGAAGGTCATAGTTCAGTACCTGCAATCCAGTCGGAGCTCCACCTCCGCGCCCGGCTCCAAATCCTTCAGCCGTTCGAAAGCGGTCAGTCTGCAGCCTGGCTCGCTTCTGTCCTCAAACAGACGGTAGTCACCCGAAGGTCTCTTATAGACCTGCACCACATGGTCGGATACCCGATCCCCGGTATTCCGTACGCGAACGGTCACGGAGCCTGCCTCCTGCGCCACGATCTCCTCTTCAAATGTGGTATAACCAAGCCCGTAGCCGAAACGGTACAGAGGCTCATCCTCCATGAAAATGTATGTGGTTTTGTTCTTCTCGATATCGTAATCCGTGATGGCCGGAAGCTGATCGTCGCTCCGGTACCAGGTCTGGCAGAGTCCTCCTGCAGGACTCACTCTGCCGAAGAGCACGTCCGCAAGCGCATTTCCGTACTCCTCGCTTCCCGTGGCCATCCAGAGGATCCCGCGGATCTCCTCCGCCTCCTGCTCCTCCACGATGGCAATGGGGGAATTCGTATGCAGCACCAGGATCACCTCCGGATACGCCTCCCGGATCTTCCGAAGCATGATGCGCTGGAAGGGCGGCATATCGATGGTGGTGCGGTCTCTCTCTTCCTTCCCGTTCACCATGGGATGAAGGCCGAAGGCTGCGATCACCCGCTTCGCATCCGAAGCCTGAACTGCCTGTTCCAGCAGTTTCTCCGGGGTCGTTACGGTCTCAAAGGTCATGCCCATGGAACCGTCATGATTCCGGATACCTGCGATCCTTTCGTCCTCCCAGAAATGCAGTGCATTTTCTTCTGTAAAATGTATCGTCTTCCCGTCAGCATCGATCAGCTGAAAGACCTCCTGCAGAAACCAGCTGAAAGCATCTTCGCTGTTTGCATGAAGCTCGAAGCTCTTCTCCGGGATCTCGGAATTGATGATCTTCTGACTCGGATTATGGCTGGTCAGCAGCTTGCCCGATGTGACGGAACGAAGGGTGATACGGGAATCATCCCACAGCATGATCCGGAATATCTCCGCCTTCTCCTTCTCCACGGGAACCATCCTTGTCCCGTCCAGGCCTGCGTAGTATGTTTTATCCTGACCAGAGTAGGCGCTTTTGTTCTGACCCGCACAGGCAGTTTCATCCCTGTCCGCACCGGCTGTTTCATCCCGGTCCGCACCGGCTGTTCCATCCCGGCCCGCACCGGAAGCTTCACCCAGCCGGATCCGGACATAGGGATACAGTGCTTCCGTAACCGCCGCATTTTCACCGAGACCTTCTTTCAACGTCACCTGATGGCTGGTGATCCCGCTGTACCAGTCCATGGGACAGCGATCCGCAAAGGGTCCCAGCAGCAGTACCTTCTCTTCCGAAAGCGGAAGGATCCCGTCTTTATTCTTCAGGAGAACCGCTGCCTCCGAGGATGCCCTGCGGGACAGTGCACGTCCCTCTGCCGTGTCCACTCTGGAAGGATCGTACTCTTCCTTCGAGAAGGGCTCCTGTCCGGGGAACAGGCCCAGCATGGAGTAAACTGTCAGCCGGGTCAGAACCACCTGATCCAGTTCTTCCTCCGCAAGCATTCCCGATTCCAGAGCCTCCCTCAGGCCTGCGCGCACATTTCCCTGATTTTCGGGGAAGGAATCCATACCGGCACGGATGGCCCGGGTCAGCGCCTCCGCCATGGAGGATGCCTCCTTCTGCTTCTCAACCGAAAGCGAGATCACACCGCCGTCCCCGGATATGTAGGGGAGCCCGCGTTTCTTCAGGCGCATGTTCAGTTCGGGATTGAAGGTGTTGGGAATTCCGTTGACATAGTTATACGAAGACATGACGCCCAGCGGATCGGCATAATCGATAACCTCTTCAAAGACGTGGATATAATAGCTGTCCTTCAGATGCTCCGGAATATTGCTGTCCGAAAGACTCCGGTCATCCTCCACATTATTTCCATAAAAATGTTTCAGCGTGGCACCGCACCGCACAAAGGTCGGGTCTTCTCCGGCCATACCCAAAATGTACTCTCCGGCCATGCGCGACGTAAGATGCGGATCCTCTCCGTAGGCCTCTTCGTTCCTGCCCCACCGGGGATCCCGTTCCATATCGATGGTCGGTGCAAGCATGCAGACTGCTTCGTGTCTGCCGTGAAGGAAGAGGCTTCTGGCCTCCGTTCCCGTCACCTCGCCGATCTCGCGCATCAGGCTCTTATCCCATGTAGCCGCAAAGCCCACCGGGTTCGGAAATACCGTAGTGTACTCCGGTATCCCCAGGTCGAAGCTCTGGTCGTGGCGGGCCTGAACCCCGTGCGCCGCCTCGCCGAAGCCGTCAAATGGCGGCAGACCTGCTGCCTGCCTTTCCTTCATGGTTCCGCTGATCACAAGGAGCTTCTGCTCCCTGCTGAGTCCCTTCAGGAACTCCTCTGCCATCCTTCTGTGATAGGTTCTGTCCCGCTTCATTTGCGCACCATCCTTTCTACTCACAAAACAACCTCGAGTAAATGGTCCGTAGAGTGCAGCCTGTCGAAGCTTATTTCTGTTTTGTCGGATCCTTATGTGTAAATGCACCATTATGGTTTCTCAGGAAGAAGAGAAGGGAAATGAAGGAGGACTTGTACAGCACAAACTCCTTCTGCTTCATCATTTCCAGGATTTCTTCCTCCGTGGCCCAGCGTACCTCCGCAACCTCCGAGGGCTGCAGCTGCAGGCTGTTGATATCCACATCCATGTTCACGGTATAGATATCGTTGAAGCCTCCGTCAAAGTAAATGGTCATGGCCGGTCGGATCCCCTCCAGGGAGTAATCGATGCCGATCTCCTCCAGGAGTTCACGAGAGGCTGCCTGCTGGCTGGTGTCTCCTGCAAGAGCACTTCCTCCGGAGGAAATGTCCCACATGCCGGACCAGCCGCTCTTGGTCGCCACTCTCTTCTGAATCAGCATTTTGCCCTCGCTGTTGAAGATGCAGGCATGGACCACAAGCCTGTAGAGCCCTTCCGGGACCTTATTGCCTCTCTCCAGGGTCTTTCCGGTCTTATTCCGGTTCACATCATATAAATCAAAGCTTTCCATATCCGGCCTCCTGCATTCCTGTAATCAACATACTCCTAATTATACACCATCTCCGCAACTCAGCAAACCAGCAACTGTCCCCTAACTCAGTCAAGTAATCGTTGGCACGATTCCTATCACATAATTTGTCCTCGGCACTATGGCCTGGTCAATGATGTTTTTTTCACACCATAAGATCTCTCGCCGCCGGGTATCCGTAGGCGCCTTCCGCGCTTTCCACGGCCCGGAGGATGGCCTTGCTCACCACCTCTGCCGCAAGGGATCCTACAAGGTCCATATCGGCGGCCACGGTTCCCACAGATACGGCGTAAATGCTGTCTCCGTCGGCAGTGGTGTGCACCGGACGGATCGTTCGTGCGTAGCCGTCATGTGCCATCCCTGCGATCTTGCAGAGCTGAGCCTTGGTGAAGTCTACGTTTGTAAGTACACAGGCGAGTGTGGTGTTCCCGGTGAATTTATTCTCCACCGGTTGTGTCATTGCCTGCATGAATTCCATCGTGTTGCGGAAGCCCTGCCTGTCCTCCGTCAGGAGTCCTGCCACCTTCTTTCCCGTCTCCGGATCATAGATGTCTCCCAGGGCGTTCAGCACCACGACCGCTCCCAGCTTCAGTTCTCCCAGTTCGATCGCATAACTTCCGATCCCGGTCTTCATGCAACTCTCCATGCCTGCGATCTTTCCGACGGTTGCGCCGCAGCCTGCTCCGTAATTTCCGTCCCGGTAGTTCGGAGCTTCCATGGCGGTCTTTGCCGCGGTGTAGCCCATTTCCGCATCGGGTCTTACCGAGGGATCTGCAACCGTCAGGTCGAAAATGTCGGACTGCACCACCAGCGGAACCTTTGTGACGCCCACATCGAATCCGATATCCTGCTCTTCCAGATATCGCATCACTCCGTTTGCAGCTCCCAGTCCGAAGGCGCTTCCTCCTCCCAGGACCACCGCATGGATCCTCTCCGCTGCCATCAGCGGATTCAGCAGCTGTGTGTCTCTCGAGGCGGGTCCTCCGCCCCGGACATCCAGTCCGGCTTTCATTCCCGTCTTCATCTTATCCGTACAAAGGAATACGGTGCAGCCGGTACCGGCTTCTTTATTCTCACACTGGCCGATCCCGATTGGGCCGACCTCTGTAACTGGTATTTCTCTCATATTTTCATTCCTCCGATACGTAGCGCCTACGCATTTCCCAGATAGGTGAAGCTTACCAGCGTGATATCATCATACTGTGCCGCTTCTCCTACGAAGCTGTCCACATGAGCCTTCACCCTCGCGATCAGCTCTTCATCCTTTGTCGTACAGTCTTTATTCAGCGCTTCAAGCAGTCGGTCGTTTCCGAACCGCTCGCCGCTCAGGGCCTTCGCCTCCGTCACACCGTCCGTATACAGGAAGATCCTGTCGCCGGGTTCCAGACGGAAATGATACGGCACATGTCCCATTCCCGGAAGGAAGCAGATGGCCGGACCATGCTCGGTCTTTTCGATCCGGTACTTTTCATCCACGGACTTCTGCAGGATCGCCGGGAACTCATGTCCTGCGTTGCAGACATCCACCTCGCCGGTGGTCAGATCCACGATACCCAGCCATGCAGTGACAAACATTCCCGCATCATTTGTTTCGGACAGCTTTTCCTCGACGAAGGTGATGATATCCACCGCACTGCCTCCCATAACGGTACGTGCCTTCAGAATGGTTTTGGAGATTGCCATGAAAAATGCGGCTCCCATGCCTTTATCGGATACATCCGCGATCAACAGGACCAGATGGGTATCATCCAGCATAAAGAAATCATAGAAATCCCCGCCCACCTCTCTGGCCGGATGCATTATGGCAGCCACATCAAATTCTTTTCGTTCGGAGATAATGTCTCCCTTGGGAAGGATGCCTTTCTGAATATCCGACGCCAGGGAAAGCTCCGTCTCCAGTCGTTCGCTCTCTCTGGACATCTGCGCGATCTCGTCCATATTCTTCAGGGTATCCTCTTCCATCTTATCGATGGATTCCGCCAGTACACGAAGCTCCGTGACATTGCCGACCGAATCGGTCAGATTTCCTTCCGCCTTGGCATTTTTGATTGCAAAACGATTTGCTTCCCTTGTCACATTCTTCATGGGTTTTACAACTCTGAGCCTGAGATACAGTCCGATGAACACTACCCCGGCCATAGCCATGCCCATACCCATGATGGTGATACCGATCAAATATCGCTGCCATGCGTCAACCATTCCCTGGATGGAACTTGTTATCACAAGAATGCCCCTTGGCGCATCTCCTTCAACTCCCAAAGCCCTGTAAAGGGTCATTGTGGCTCCGCCGTCCTCCTTATCCAGGTACCGATATATGACCCCTTCCTTCTCCTCAGAAGTCCAGAGGTTTTTAAGTATCGCGGTCTCCTCTTCCGACCCTGTCCGGAGCTCCTTTCCGAGCTCCGCTACCTCCAATATACCGTCCTCCGATACAAGCTCACCGAAAACGATATTGAAGGTGGAATAATCGGTTTCCTCCTTCGGAACGATGATCCGGAGCTCCCTGAGTTCCTGGGTAAATACGATACGGCTGAGGCGTGATGTAAGCATTTGATAGTAGTTGAAGGTCAGAACATCATCATCCGCCTCCCTTTGCTTAAGCTCATAAGTATCGGTGTGCCCCAGCTTATCCATCCTTTCCTTTCCCATTTCCAGGTAGGCGGAAAAATCCCAGTCCATTGAATCAGTAAAGGCTGCTTCCGCAACACGCCTCAGGAAAGCGGCATTCTCCTTCTTCATGGTCTGCGTAAAAACCTGATAACCGAAGAATCCGATCATAAGCGTCAGGAGCGTCACCAGAATAATGATCGAGACAATGATCTTAATTGATAATCTGTTAAAAAAACGAAATACTTTTCTCATTAACCACGGTCCTCCGCAGTCTGCCCCGCGATGAGACGCGCTATGGTCTCATACAGACGCTCCGGTTCAACGGGCTTGGACAGATGTGCATTCATTCCCGCCTGAAGAGAGCGTTCCACATCCTCATCGAAGACATTTGCCGTCATGGCAATGATGGGGATTGTTCCTGCATCCGGACGATCCATCGCCCGGATCGCCTTCGTTGCTTTCAGTCCGTCCATTACAGGCATGCGGACATCCATCAGGATAGCGTCATAATAGCCGGCCTTATTTTCAGAGAACTGCCTGACTGCTTCTTCCCCGTTGGTGGCGTGCTCGGCTTCAATCCCTTCCATTTCCAGAAGATCTGCCAGGATCTCCGCATTCTGCTCCACATCCTCCGCCATAAGAACTCTCCTTCCGGCAAGACCTGTTGCGGGAGAATCCTCCGGGATCCTCAGGCCATGCTCCGCATGCGCACTTCTGTGCGAGGTTTTCAGGCTTACGATCACCGTAAATGTGGTTCCCGATCCCTTCACGCTGTCCACCTGGATCTCGCCGTTCATCATTTCCACAAAATTCTTAGTGATGGCCATTCCCAGTCCGCTTCCGCCATACTTGTTCGTGGTGCCGGCGTCCTCCTGGGAGAAGGTCTCGAAGATCTTCGGGATATATTCCTCATCCATTCCGATCCCCGTATCACGCATGACGAACTTCATGGTACAGTGTCCCTCATATTCCGCCAGCTGTTCCACGGTCAGGGTCACACTGCCCGGAGGATCCGTAAACTTCACGGAATTGCCCAGGATATTGATCATCACCTGCTTCAGCTTCATATCATCGCCATAATAATAATCGCTGACATGTCCCACGATATTGCATTCATAATGCAGTCCCTTATCCTGGCACTGGCCATTGATGATGATATTGATCTGCTCCAGGAACTCGCGGAAGGAGAACTCCTCGTTCTTCAGCACCATCCGTCCGGATTCGATGCGGCTCATATCCAGGATATCGTTGATCAGACCAAGCAGATGATTTGCGCTGGCGCCGATCTTCTCCAGGTGCTCCCTTGTCCTCGGCGTAAGCTCCGGATCCCTGAGAGCGATATTGTCCAGGCCGATGATGGCATTCATGGGCGTACGGATCTCATGACTCATATTGGACAGGAAGCTGGTCTTCGCCCGGCTGCTCTCCTCTGCCAAAGCCTTTTCAACCTCTATCTGTTTCTCGCGCTCCTGCATGATACTGTAGATCCGGAGAAGGATGATGAGGGAAATAACCACAAGTCCGATCTGGATGTAACTTGCAACATGCATCGACTGATCCACCCTGTCCAGCTCCGTCCGGATAAACTCTGCATGAGACGTATCCGGAAAAACTCCTGGGTCATGAGACGTATGGAAATCGTACAGAGTCTGTGAGGTCTGTTCTATCGCCTTGTCCGTGGTCTGATACATCCACACACAGGAGGTGAAAATGATAAGCCCCAGAAGAACCACCCACGCCACGATGGACCGGCCCAGCCGGTGCTCCTTATCCTTCCGGAGGAACAGACGGAAATACAGGAATCCGCCGATACTCCATACTGCCAGGATCAGGTACGACTCCGTAGAAAGTGTACTTACATCTATGATGTTGGGTATCAGGAATTCCAGTGCAAATAGCAGGGAAATGATCAGCCCCGCCATACCTGCGATCATATATTTCCTGTTCTTCTCCAGCCGTGCGGTCTTCCATGCCGAAGCCGAAGCCAGCGCATATGCTATGGTTGCACCAACCGTCGTAACATCCACGATCCAGCTGATGGCAGTCCTGCCAAAGAAGGGAAGGATCACTGAGACAGCAAGGATGCCCAGGATCGCATTTTTCGGAACAAATCTCCGGTTCGTCCTGCCGATCCACGCCGGGAACAGTCCATCCCGGGAAAGAGAAGTAAGAAGACGGCTAAGCGCAATGTAATTGCCCACAAGACCGGTGAAGATCGCACCCAGGGCAGCCACGCCGAGGATCAGGCTTCCCGTGTCCCCGAGAGCGCTCTCGGCGGCATTGAAGGTCGGCTGGGATGCCGTACCGCTATAGTTCCCCAGATTTGACGTATAATCCACCCAGCTGCCGGTGCCCTCCGGATGAGCCGTAACCGCCAGCAGGGAAAGGAGGATATAAGCGACCGAAGCCATGATCACGGCTACAGCCATGATACGGAAGGATTTCTTCAGGGAGAATTTTGCTTCCGATGCTGAATGTGTAATGGACTCAAAGCCTACAAAGGCCCAGGGAGCCAGTGCGAAAATGGTGAAAACCCCGCTTCTGGCACTCTTGTCCGGTGAAAAGGCCGGTTCAAAACCATCGGTTCCGTTCTTTCCCACGGCGAATGCAAAGACGATCACAACGCCCACGAAAAGCAGGGCTGCCATAATGATCTGGGTCCAGGCCGCAGGCTTCCGGAAAAAGCAGACCGATGCTGCAAGCACCAATGCTCCTATAGCCAGAAGGATCTCTCCAAGATAGATATCAAAGCCGGCGATCTGATATAGATATCCGAATTTGAAGGTGTCGCCTATAACCGTCCTCGCGATCAGCGGAAGCGCCGTGGCATTTGCCCAGATGATGGCAATGTAGGTGAGGATCAGGAACCATGCACTGAGGAACCCATGGTCATAGCCGAAGGCCTTCTTGGTGTAGGTGTAGATACCGCCACTATCCGGATATTTATTCATCAGATAGTTGAAATTCACTGCCAGTACCAGCATCACCAGGCCGCCAAGTCCCAGACCGACGGCGGTTCCTATGGGACCTGCCACCGGTAAAAATGTATTTCCGGGCATCACAAAGGAGCCCCAGCCCACACTGCAGCCGAAGGCAAGGGCCCACGCCCCTGCCGCACCCAGGTATTTTCTTTTCTCATAGCCTGTATTTTCAGCACTCATACTAATCCTCTTCGTACTGCCGGATTCCCTCTGCTGCTGTAGCATACATCTTTTCAATGGATGCGATCTCTGCCTTTATCTCTTCGTCCGAAAGCTTCCGCGGATTGCCGGGACGGAATTCCTCCGTAACCCTTGACGCCGCATCCGAAAGTGCGGTCAGACCCAGATTTGCACATACGCCCTTCATGGCATGTCCCTTCTCAAAGAGTTCCGTCGGGTCCATGGTCTTTCCCGCTTCGATCAGGCCTTCCACTACTCCGTTCTTCGTAAGCTTACGGATATGCTTGTCCACCAGCTTCTCCACCCGGAGAACCCGGAGTGCCTGATCGTAATCTCCACCGATATTTGCGTATAATTCCTGAAGTGTCATAATGTCTAACTCCTTTTCTGTAAAATAAACCAGCGTATACTAAATCTATGTCTTTGATCTTCTGATCCATTCAATAAGTGTTGCATAAAGGAGATCAGAATCTATGGGTTTTACCAGATGGGCGTTCATGCCTGCATTGGCGGAATTCTCGATATCTACGTCAAATGCGTTCGCCGTCAGCGCGATGATGGGAATCCTCTTCACATCCTCCCGTTCCAGCTCCCGTATACTCCTGGCGGCCTCCAGCCCGTCCATGACCGGCATTCTGAGATCCATGAGGATGGCATCGTAAAAGGACTGCGCGGACCTCTCTATCATTCCGAGAGCGATGAGACCGTTCTCCGCATGCTCTATAACGGCACCCTCCAGCTCCAGAAGATCCCTGACGATCTCTGCATTTTCATCCACATCCTCCACTACAAGGATGCGGAAGCCTGAAAGAGACCCGGCGTTCTCCTCTGTCCCGGCATATTCTTCGACTATGGTGCTGCCGGCATTCTCCTCTTTGCTGCCGGCCTTCTCCTCTTTGCTGCCGGCATTCTCCTCTTTGCTGCCGGCATATCCTTCCTTCGGTGCAGCATAGGAGAAGGGAACCGTGATGGTAAATGAGGATCCCTCACCCTGTTTACTTTCGACGGAAATACTGCCCTTCATCAGTTCCACTTCCTGTTTCGTTACAGCAAGCCCCATGCCGCTTCCGCCGTACCGGTTCGTAAAGCTTTCGTCCTCCTGCGAGAAAAGATCAAATACCTTCGGAAGATATTCCTTACTGATGCCGAGACCGGTATCCTTCACCGTGAAGCGCAGCAGGCAGGATTCCCCGTCACCCTTGATCCGGTCCACCAGAAGACTCACATCTCCCGGAGCCGGCGTATACTTGATTGCATTGTCCAGCAGGTTCATGAGGGCCTGCTTCAGGAGCATACTGTCTCCCCGCAGTCCGTCATCCGCCTCCTTTGCGGTCACCATATGGAATCTTAGGCCCTTCTCCTCACAGAGAGTACGGGCCATGGCATCGATCTGTTCCAGGTTCTCCCGGAGCGAGAAGGGGTCATCCTTCAGACTTCTCTTCCCCGATTCGATGTTCTGCATTTCCAGCGTATTATTGATAAGTCCCAGCAGATGTCTGCCGCTGCGTCCGATCTTTACCAGCTGTACCCTCGTCTCCTCCGGAAGATCCGTCCGGCTCAGGGCCAGCTGATCCAAGCCCAGGATCACATTCATGGGCGTCCGCATTTCATGACTGATGCTTGCAAGAAATGCGTTCTTGGAACGGTTACTCTCCTCCGCAGCCATCAGCTCCGCCTCCAGGCGTTCACTCTCAATGATCTTCCGGGTAACCCGGCTGAGAAGGATCAGCATGATAAAGACGAAGATACTTCCTCCGAAGAGGATCCCGGCCATGACCAGATCCGGCTTGCCGAAGATCCCGACGACAAGATATCCCACAAGAAAGAAGCTGAGAAGAACGATCGGAATATACAGGATTGCTCTCCCCTTCTCCCATTTTCTCCGGGTATCGACAAAACGGGCATACCGAATAAAGCCATAGATGTTATATACCATCAATGCACTTCCGAGAAATATGAGTACGTAGATCAGTAACTCGATCATATACACGTCCTCCGTTCTTTCCGACAGGCCAAAAACCACCTGTCTCCCGGGTCACATACCTATCCTCTCCGGCTCCTTATGGTCTGCCGCATGCCCCCACCGGGTTCTATACTCCCGTCATCTTTTCTTCAGCTTCATAAATCAGCTCGCCCAGGGTCCGGATCAGAAGCTCCGCCTCCACAGGTTTATTCAAATGTGCGTTCATTCCGGCCTGCATGGAACGCTGGACATCTTCATCAAAGGCATTGGCGGTAAGTGCGATGATGGGGATCCGCTTTGCATCCTCCCTGTCCAAAGCGCGGATCGCCTTTGTTGCCTCCAGACCATCCATTTCCGGCATTCGTACATCCATCAGGATCGCGGAGTAGATTCCCTCCGTACTCTCCCTAAAGAGATCCAGGGCAATCCTTCCGTTCTCCGCATGATCAACCTTGATATTCTCCAGCTCCAGCATATCCATCAGGATCTCAGCGTTCAGCTCCACATCCTCTGCCAAAAGGAGACGGCGCCCTGTCAGTCTTGCCTTCTTCTTCTCCTTGAAGATCGCCAGGTTGCTCCGACGTGCGATCCGTTCGATATTCTCAATGATATTTGATACAAACAGCGGCTTGGCAAGGAAGTTTTTCACACCGACACCTTCGGCTTCCTCACGGATGTCCTCCCAGCTGTATGCCGTCATGGCAACAACCACACACTCATCTCCATAGAGCTTCAGGATCTCCGCGGAAGCTTCCGGTCCGTTCATGCCCGGCATGTTCCAATCCATCAGAACCATATTGTAGTTCTGCTTTCTTGCATGCTGAACCTCCAGTCGGCTGAGTGCTTCCTGTCCGCTGGTGCAGGCATCCGCACGGATCCCCACCTCCTCCAGAACACTTCTGGCATGCTCTGCCTCAATGGGGTTATCATCCACCACCAGGGCATAGATCGCATTGGGATCGATCTCGCCGGTATGCTCCGCATCCTTTTTCTCACTCTTTCGAAGCGTCACGACCACGGTGAATTCCGTACCGACGCCCTTCTCGGATTCCACACTGATGGAACCGTTCATCAGTTCCACAACGCTCTTCGTGATGGCCATGCCGAGACCGCTGCTTCCGTACTTCGAACCGTTTGCAACATTTTCCTGGGAGAAGGCTTCAAAGATCCTGGGCAGATATTCCTTATCCATTCCGATGCCGGTATCCTTAACGCGGAACTGAAGCGTTGCCTGATCCTCATACTCGGAGGTCTTGTCCACCGTCATCGTAACGCTGCCCGGCTCCTCGGTGAACTTGATGGCATTTGACAGAATGTTGAGGAGCACCTCCTTCAGCTTCACATCGTCACCGATGTAGGAATCGTCCGCTCCATTCAGTACCTTGCACTCATACTGAAGTCCCTTGTCTCTGCACTGTGACATGACCAGTGTATTGATCTGCTCCAGCAGACTGCCCAGAGCAAATTCGCCCTTATGGAGGAGGACCCGTCCGGACTCGATCCGGCTCATATCCAGGATATCATTGATGATGGAGCGAAGGTGCTGGGCACTGTCTCCGATCTTCTCCAGATATTCCCGGGTATCTGTATCGATATTCTCCTTCTTCAGTGCAAGTGTGTCCAGTCCGATGATGGCATTGATCGGCGTACGGATCTCATGACTCATGCCGCTGAGGAAGCTGGTCTTTGCCTGATTTGCCGCCTCCACCGAGGAAAGGGCATCCGCCAGGGCTTCACTCTTTGCCATGGCCTCACGCATCTCCGCATCCACATCCGTAAAGCCTATGATAATGTAATTCTCGTCACTCTCCATGCGGGAGACCTTCATGCTGACATAGACCGGCTTCTCCCGGACCATACGCCGATAGGTCATGATGTAGGTATCCTTGCGGTCAAGGGTCTTCATCAGCTTCTTCCGGTTCATGGCCTGCAGGAATGCTTCCCTGTCCTCAGGGAAGACGTTTTCGGCGAGCTCCTTTTTGCAGTCGCTGAAGAAATGCCATCCGCGCCGTATCTCGGAAAGAGGGCTTCCCTCATCTCCCTTTCGGTACTCCGTGAATTCCTCCGTGTTTGTGTTGACACGGAACAATTCTGTATAATCCCGGGCCAGTGTCTGGGCGATATGATTATACATAAGTCCTGTGGAGACGGCAGTTTCATAGGCCTCCTTCGTCAGGGCGTGTTCATGTTGGATCCTCACCAGATCCGTGATATCCTGACACATACCCAGGATACAGAGTCTTCCTGCAGTATCCGTATATTTCAGCTTTGTGGTCTGCAGCTGCAGCTGGTTACCCGCAGCATCCGGAACGTCTTCATAAAAGACATAGGGCTTGGTGAGTGAAAGTGCGATCCTGTCATCCTCCCTGAAATGTGCTGCAATCTCAGGATCAAAGATTTCATCATCCGTTCGTCCGATCACACCCTCCGGAGTATCCTTACGGGCATACTCGGCAAAGGCCTGATTGCAGGTGAGATATTTTCCGGTCATGGCATCCTTCGTGAAGGCCATCCCGGGCATATTATCAATAAGAGACAGGAATCTGTCCTTCAGTTCGACGACCTTCTCCGCCTCCTCCAGTTCTCTTTTATGATCATCCTTTTCATCATTGATAACAAAGGCATGCAGCAGGCAGGTCCCCAGCATGTATGCGATGGAATACAGCGGAAGATACGGGAACCAGAGCTGAATCAGAAGACAGAGGACCATGATGATCCCAAAGGACGCCAGGATACGGAAACGCACACTCTCTCTTGTCCGGACTCCCACCCGGATCATGGACGCGATCGAATGAAGTACGATCATGCTCAGGAAGAGAATCTGACAAATCAGCATGACATAACGTGCCGGCAGCGCGGTATATACCGACTTCTTATCCACGGTAAAGAGCACCGGTGTGAAAATATTGACAATGGCCAGACCTGCAGTCAGCGTAGCGATGATACGTCCCAGTATGATCAGGAAATGCCCGTACGCATTGGATTCATGCAGATAGGCAACCGCATATTCCGCCCAGAAGGAGATTCCCACACCCATGACGATGAAATAAATGGTCGTATCGGAGAAAAGCGCCTTTGCCAGCTTCAGTTCCTCCAGGATTCCCCATAGAACATCCGTAACATAGTACGCCAAAACCGCAAACAGAAATCTTCTGTACACGTTCCACGCGGCTTTCTCGTAAATCCGCGCATCATACAGAATATCCCAGTTCACTATAAAAAGTATCAGTATTGCAAGCAGACCTATCGCAGAATAATACATAAACTGTACCTCTTATTTTCCTTACGTTACTAATTCTTCTTTCTTGCCTTCAGATTGCTCTTGTTCTCATACATCAGGTGATCCGCACGTTCATACACCTGGGCCACCTTCTCATCATGATCGAACCTGGACATTCCGATAGCAATGACGATACCGCCGTTCTCCACTGCATCGTCATTGTGTTCATTCATCTGCTGTACCAGACTGTCGAGACGCGCGAAATCATCTCCCTGTGCAAGTGCCACGAACTCATCTCCGCCCACACGGAATACGGGGCTTCGTTTAAATGTGGTACAGATGATCCTGCAGGCATCCCTAAGATACTGGTCTCCTGCTTTGTGTCCCTCGTTATCATTGACCTTCTTCAGATCATTTACATCCAGGAGCACAATGGCGAATTCAGGCGCACGATCCATCTCGATCTGTGCGTTCAGACGTTCTTCATATACACGGTATGCGTTTCTGTTCTTTACACCGGTCAGGGCATCGATATTCGCCTCGATCCTTGCCTGTGCCAGACGTCTGCCGTATTCCTCCTCCTGACGAACCTGTGCATCGATATCGTTGACGCCGACGACCATGCGCCGTCCGTCCTGCTCCTCCACCAGAGCAGCCTTCAGCTGTACATAGCACGGCTCATCCTCCTTCATCAAACGGAAGGTCAGGGTGAAGATGCCGTTATTGTCGATCTCGGAAAGCGCATTTTCCATGGTAAGCGCCGTAAATACCCTGTTCTGATCCTCCGGATAAACCACCTTGATGATGCTTTCACGGAAGGCCGAGAAGAAATTCGGTCCCTCCTTCGGCATGGAAAATGCATCGAAGCCTGCCGATGAGCTGTATTCACGGTAAAGTCCGGTCTCAGGTACCGCAACATAGATGCAGAGGAATTCTCCGGCCAGCGCACTGACTCTGTCGTAGGCGGTCTGCTCCTCCAGCATCCGCTGTGCGGCCTGACGATGCTTCACCTGCTCATCCACATCCGTGATGCTGAGGATCAGATACCGTTCATCCTCCTGCATCCGGTTCACCTTCATGCTGACATACCTGGTTTCCTGACCCAGGTTGACCCGGAAGGTCATCGTGAAAATGCGCTCCTGATCCAGGGTGGCAACCAGTGTCTTCCGATCCAAGGCCCGACGCACTTCATCCAGGTCCTCCGGAATCACATACTGCTCCGCCACATCCAGACATTCCTCGAAGAAATGCCAGCCCCTTCTCGTCTCTGCAAGACTGCCGTCCTCGGGATTCGTCCGGTATTCTATGAACTCTTCCGTATTCACGTCGATATAGTACAGTTCCAGGTACCCATTTGCCAGTGCCTGTGCGATATAGGTGAAGATGACCCCGTCGGCCCGGGCCTTCTCGTAGGACTCCTTTGTTCCTGCATTCTCTCTTGAGATGCGGACACTGTCCGAAACATCCTGGAAGATTCCCAGCACACAGAGCCGTCCGTTGGGATCCGTATACTTCAGTCTGGTGGCCTTTACCTTCAGCAGATTGCCCTCGGCATCCTTCATATTGTCATAGAAGATCAGAGGCTCCTCCATGGTGAGCGCCGTTCTGTCGTCCTCCATAAAACGCTTTGCCGTCTCCTCATCGAAGAGTTCCTCCGTCGTGAGGCCCGCCACCTCGGAGGGATCCTTCTTCTTCACGTAATCCGCAAAGGCCTGATTGCAGACAAGGTATTTCCCGGTCTCCGCTTCCTTGGTGAAGTAAAGCCCCGGCATATTATCAAGAATGGAGGACACGGTCTGTTCCAGTTCCTCTATCTGTTTTGCTTCCTCCAGCATCTGTCTCTGCTTGCTGGCCAGACGTTCCACCCTGAGCTTCTGTCCCAGCAGGAAAAGGATCACCACGAAGACTACCGTTAAGACAGCCAGAACCAGAAGCCAGTTATCCTTCAGAAACTGCCAGACGGAGGTCTTTCTCTCCGTGATCATATAAGAAGCCAGCGACGAATCCATTTCCTCTCTTCTGGTGGTCAGTACGGATTTGTTCATCAGGAAATACACATCCTGATCCGACTTTCTGACTGCAAATGAGAATGGCAGTGACTCACCTGTCGGAACCGAATAAAGGTTCAGCTTATTCAGTGTTTCCTCCTCGGAAGGGATCCTGTAATTGCTGACAAGAGCGGCGTCAGCCTCTCCGTTTGCCACCGCCTCATAGCAGGCCGGAAGCCCCTGATAGGACACTCTCTTCGATTCCGGATAATAATCCATGATGAAGGACTCGATATTGTACATATTTGCATTGACTGCAAAGGTAAGCTTGCTTTCCTCGGAAAGCGTCTGACGGTCGGAGACACGCATGATAGCGTTCATTTCCGTCTCCATGGCGGGATCGGTGAGACGCATCCCCCGCCGGTCCGCATCAAAGGTGCTGACATATACCGGGAATACACAGTCAACCTCCCCTGCCTCCAGCGCCTTCAGCGCATCCTCCAGAGTATCGTAGGGAACCGGCTTGAACTCCAGCTTCGGACTATTCAGATTATTCTTGGCCCGGGCCAGATAATCCTTCAGCGCTCCTGTCAGTTCTCCCGTCTCCTCGTCCGTTCCGCAGAAGGGGAGATAATCATCCCGATATCCGATCCGGATCTCACCATGCTCGGCGATCCAGTCCTCCTGCTCCGGTGCCAGCATCGCATGTGTCCTTGTGTTATACAGACGTTCCCTGGATATTTTCTCGTTGAAATACGGATCCGCGTCCTGAATCTCTGCCATGGCCATGTTCAGTTCATCCAGAAGATCCTTCCGGTTCTTGTTCACGGCATAGAAATAATCCGATCCTCCGATCCGGCTGACAGGGAGCACTGTCTGGTCAAAATCATAGGAGAAAATGGAGGCATATCCGTCCAGTTCCTTCTTAACGATCATATCCATGGACTCAGCCTCGGAAACCGTCAGTTCTACGATCTCAATATTAAGCCCATTCTTCTCGGCCCAGTTCTTCAGGAAATCCTCCTGAATGCTGCCCTTATTCACACCGATCCTCTTCCCGTTGAAGGTGGAAAGGTCAGATGCCGCGATCTCCCGGTTATTCTTCGCGGTGAAGATATAGTACGCCTCGGTTCCCATGGGAAGATCGGAGAAATACATATACTCCTCCCGATCCTGCTTGTAGGATACATCACTGAGAAGATCGATCTCTCCGTCCTTCAGCTTCTGCAGAAGATTCGGCCAGCTATCCTCTACGTATTCAAAGGTCCAGCCGGTATAGGCAGATATCTTCTGATGATATTCGTAGTCGATCCCGCAGCGTCTTCCGAACCGGTCATAGTAACAGAAGGAGGAATCAAACCACCCCACGCGGACCACCTTCTGATCCTTTTCTTCCTCCGCAGACACCCGAAGCGGCATAAATAATCCTGCAATAAAAGCAACCAGCAGGAGTAATATTATCATTCGTCTCGTATTTTTTTGTAGTCTCATGACAGGCCCCCCGAAAATACAGATTTGAATAAAATAAGCCAAGATATATTATAGCATTTTTCCAATAAAGTGTACATGAAAAAGAGGTGACTTCTCTGCGGAAAATCACCTCTTTTTCATGATATGCTATTTTATGGCTTTCCACCCGAAATTGCCCGCTGCTGTGCCGGGTTTTCGGCGGATATGAAGGATCCCTGTACTCACTCCGCCGGTTCCCGGTTCTCTCCGTAATATACGAATCCCAGCATGGTAATATCGTCAAACTGGTCAGCCTCTCCGACGAAGTCTGCGATGTTCTTCCGTACTGCAGGAAGTGTATCCGCAATGGTGGCGTCCTTCAGCGTGTTCAGTACATTTACGAGACGCTCCGACCCATACTGCACCAGATCCCGGTCGATTGCTTCCGGGATACCGTCCGTATAGACGAACAGCCTGTCCCCGGGGTTCAGCTGCAGCTCATACTCATGATACTTCCTTCCTTCCATGACAGCCAGCGGAACGCCGTGCTTATCCTTCACATAATTATAATCACCGCCGGCAGGCATCAGCACCGGATACTCGTGTCCGGCATTGGCGCACATCATTTTGCCGTTGGTCAGGTCGATGATACCCAGCCAGACCGTAACGAACATCTCCGCCTCATTTCCCTCACACAGCGTTTCATTGGCACGCTCCAGGATCTCCGCGGTGGTAAGACCGGATTCCGCAAATCCTCGAATGGCGGTCTTGGCACGCATCATGAACAGCGCGGCGGGAATTCCCTTTCCGGACACATCCGCGATAACCAGCGCCATCTTGTGCTGATCCACGAAGAAGAAATCATAGAAATCACCGCCCACCTCCTTCGCGGGATCCATGGTTGCATAGATCTCAAAGTCATTGCGGGGAAAGGTGTAATTCGTGGGCAGAACGGACGCCTGAATGGTTCGGGCAAATTCCAGTTCCTGCTCAAAGCGCTTCTCCGCAGCCTCGATATATCCCTTCAGCACGGTCACCGTCTGGTTGATATCATCGGACAGCGAAGCAAATTCCGAGGAATTCCGGACGCTGACCACCTCGTTCAGATTACCCTGGGTGATACGACCCAGCGACTCATTTACCAGCTCCAGATTGTTCACGACGATTCCCTGAACCAGCATGGAGATCAGGACATAGACTACGGCGAAAAGGATGATCGCCGCAAAGACGGACTCGTAGGTCTGGGCATCCCTGTCGGCGTATACCTCTTTGACAGGAAGAGTGACCATCAGAGTATGACCGTCCTCCCAGGTCTCATAACGACAGAAGGATTCAAAACCGAAATAATTCCCCCTGTAGACCTCGTTCGGACCCTTTTCCTCCATGAGCTTTTTGTCGTTGGTAGCCAGAGAGATCCCCTCATGGGTTCCGGAGATGATCTTCCCATCGGACTGGATCAGATCGAAGGTTCCGGAGGTTCCCACATGGAAGTACGACAGAGACTCGCTGAGCTCCGGCACGGCCTCTCCTATGATATCCACATCGTCCTCGATCTTCTGCAGCTGCTGATGGGTCTGCCGGATATCCGCGGAGGCCGCGATCAGCGTATTTGCCGCATTTTGCTCCGCCGTTCTGGTCTGGACACTCAATGTGAACAGAAGATTCAACGTCAGGATCGTCAGGGTCACGCCGAACAGCCAGATCTGGAACTTCCGGGAAACCGGGATCTCCTCCTTCTGGATCTTACGGAAGGGATTCCGCCACTCTCCTGCACTGATCTTCAGGGCAAGGGCGGTCGCCACCATACCGAGGCCGGTGAAAATGATCATCGGCGGCGAGCAGGTCTTTACCACGTAAAACGCCATGCTCATGTCGTCCCGGTGCGTGATGAAGACCACGTACATATGGAAGACCTCCATCACGGCGCCCATGAAGAATGCGTAGACCGCAGAGGGCTTCTTCCGCTTAAAGAGAACGATGCTCATCGCCGCGGCGATGAAGCCGGCCAGACAGGTGGACACACTGCAGGCGATACGGGTGTAGCTTCCCACGCCCCAGTAGGTTCCCGCGATGAAACGCTCGATTCCGCCGATCAGGCCCGCCAGGATACCTGAAACAGGATCAAAGAACAGACCCGCCGACAGCGGTCCCATATCTCGTACGTTCAGCATCATATCGCTGTAATCCACTCCGAAATGGGTGGACAGGATGGCGCATCCGCCGTAGATCACGCCTATGATGATCTTGCCGGGCACGGAAATGCGCTTCCCCCTGGTCCGTCTCCAGATCAGGGTTGTAAGCAGCACGTACAGCGCCGTGACCAGCGTCATTTTCAATATCATTGAAACCATAACGATCTCCTACCGATTGAATCTGTATTTCATATCCTCAGTTGAGAGGAATTATTATCTATCGTCTTATCTTAGTATCTTACCATAGGCAATAGTTTTTTTCACTATCGGATTGTGCTATCACAGGTACTGCGCGAGTGCTATACGGGAACATAATAAGGCTGCGCGCGGGATCATGATATCTGCCCAATGCGAAGCGTAGTGTTTCTGCCCTGCACTCTTATTGTGTAAATGACAAGAAGCCCGAAACGGTGTCGGGCTTCTGTCTGTGTCATATTTTCATGTAAGTTAACCCCCGGTCTCTTCCGGAACATGCCTAACCTGCGACCGGTTACCCGATACTATCCGGGATATGCCTATGCCCCGCCACGGGCCGCTTACTGGAGCTTGCCCAGGTATTCCTCAAGGGTGATCCCCTTGTCCATGATCTCCTTTGCGATCTCAGGATTGTCGATGTATCTGAAATGCCAGGGCTCATAGCTATAACCGGTCTCGGCATCCTTACCCTCCAGATAACGAAGGATGAACCCATACTTGGCAAGCTTCTCATGAACCTTTGCGAAGATCTCGCGCTCAGCGATCATTTCATCATTGTCATCGATCCGCTTTCCGTCCTTATCCAGGCAGACATCAATGGCAAGTCCTGTATGATGCTCGGAGTATCCGGGAACAGCCACGTACTGCTTTACGTAATCCTCGCCCTTCTCAACGGTCCAGTCATCCCAGAGCTTCTGCTGCTCTGCTACGCTTCTTGTGGTGCTGTCCAACTCGATGTAGATTCCCTCGTCCGCCAGCTCCTTCTGCAGCTTCAGGAACTGCTCCAGCGCCTTCTTCTCAACCTTATAGGTCTCGCCATAGCGGTTGGTTGCTTCCTCAAGAACCACCTTGCTCTCCCAGTCATCCGGAAGCTTATTTTTCTTATTTACAAGAACCATATAATCATATGCAGCCGCTTCCGCTTCTGTTGCCGCCTCGGTTGCTGCACCTGTTCCTGCTTCCGTTACTGCCTCGGTAGCCGCACCTGTTCCTGCTTCGGTTGCTGCCTGCGTTGCCGCACTTGTAGCTGCCTCCGTAGCTGCAGTTGTGGACTCGGACTTATTTCCGCATCCTGCAAGCATGGAACAAGACGCTACAACCAGCGCTGCCGATACTACTCCTCGATAAATCCTCTTTCTCATTTTGTCTCCTTTCCCGAGTAAAAAATTTTCGAAACCCAAAAAAAGTACTTGCTTTTTGAATGGTTATGTAATATAATGACATGCGTTGTGAACAACTTTGGGGTATCGCCAAATGGTAAGGCAACGGACTCTGACTCCGTCATTTCAAGGTTCGAATCCTTGTACCCCAGCTCAGAGGACTTCAGATAATTCTGAGGTCCTTTTTCTATTTTACCCTGAAAAATCAAGGGTTCTCAGCCAATGACGGCGTCAATTCTTAAACTATTTCTTTACCTCATGTTAGAGGACTATCTCGACTTATTTCCGTGTTTTTCCGTTCTTTTACTGCTTTTTTCGGAATGTATTATCACACTGTGATAATTGGGTTGTGTCACCACTAAGGAGAAATCATATGCAGGTAACACATCTTCAAAAAAATCTTCTCTCTACCAACTTACAGTATCATAATGTTGCTTCAGCTGCAACGGGATTTTCTATTGATAAAGCGCATAACGTTCGAAAAATCGGTTGGCCGCTATTGCTATCACGCCAGCGAATTAGTACAATAACGGTGTAGACCAGTAGTCAATTTGATGGATGGAAGAATAGGGGAATAGAAATGAAGAAACAAACCAGAGCCGGAATATATGCAATGTTATTATTTTCAGCTGTTCTGTTATGCATATTTGCAGCTTCGTGTGCAAAGGGCGGCAATGAGCCAACCGAAGATGATACGATCGCATTAAACGACTACAAGATCGAGCATAACGAGGAAAAAGGTGGTGTCTATATAAAATGTCCGATCGAGGAATTCCAACAGCTGGGATTCGAATACGGAGACAGTGTAAACATTATCTTTTCTAACGAGTACAGCATGAACGATGTTCCATATCACACCGGAGATTACGTGGATATGGGTAATCCTGTGCTTGTTGCATATCCGGAGCACTCCGAAATCGAAGTACATATTTATCACGGAGATGACATATGGAAGATAGCCGGTCTGGATGATTCCATGACAGCATCTGTTGTATTGAATGAAAAAGGAAAGTATCAGGACGAACAAACCATCAACGGCCTCACATACACTTATGAGCAGGGAGATCTGCCGGATGCGGTCTATGCAAATTTCCGCGCAGTCAACGTCGGCAATTTAAAAGAGAACATATTATACCGGTCCTCATCTCCTGTTGATAACCAGATCAATCGTGCTTCAGTGACAGATAAACTATGTCAGGAAGCAAATATCCAGTATGTCATCAATATGGCAGATGGTAAAGACGATATTGAATCCTTTATTGACCAGGATGGTTTTGATTCTCCATGGTATTCAGAATTATATGAGAGGGATCAGGTTTGCGCGTTAGACATGGATATCAATGTCAATACAGAGCAGTTGTTCCAGAAGCTTGCTGAAGGGTTCACAAATATGGCACATCACGATGGTCCTTATCTGGTCCATTGTCTGGAAGGAAAAGACCGCACCGGTGTTGCATGCATGTTGCTGGAGGCTTTGGCAGGTGCGTCTGAGGACGAGATCATACAGGATTACATGAAAACTTATGATAATTATTACTCCGTTACAGAGGATACGGATGCAGAATTATATTCAAAAATACGCGCTGCCAATATTGATAAGATGATCACATTTATTACGGATGGGGAAAGTGTAGATCCCGCCAAGCCCGACCAGCTCAGCAAATATGCAGAAAAATTCTTGGTCGATCAGGGAATGAAGCCTGATGATGTACAGGCTCTGAAAGACAAATTGTGCCGGTGATCAGATCAAAGCAAGGGCCGTAAATATGACACACTATATGCAAAGCACAGGTATTATCTTTTCTGAGATTTCTTCCTCTGCATTGTGATTCATAACTGTCCAAACGACAACATCAGGTAAATACGATCCAATAATCCTCACTACTTCTTGAGAATCCATGACATCAAGCTTTAAAAAATCATTCTGTTTTTATGATTGTTGTATGTGCCAAGCACATCAGCACCAGCTATCTTCAATTTGTAAAATATTGTTCCGCCAAGAAAACCACTGGCTCCTATTATCAGCACCTCTTTATCGGGCAACTGCAACTGGTATTGTGAAACCATCATCGGTGACATGGTTCTGCTCATGGCGTATTCCACGACTTCATCATTTTTGGTAGCACATAGGAATCGAGGAACGGATTTAATTCTGACTTGATCTTTTCCGGCAGAAGCTTTTCTTTGGAGAGCACATATCGCTCATAATATACGCTGTCCATCTGGCGTTCAAGTTCCCGTTTACTATATCGTTCCTTAATCGCCAAACGCATATAGAATTCTCGTTCTTCGTCAGATTTACAGCCAGACATAATCAGCAGATGATTTGTCCAGCTTAATTGTGTCACCAGCGGTGACACTTTTGAGATGCCGGCTATCTACTCACCATCAGAGCCGCCATTCAGTTTAGATAAGCCAATGATAACATTCAGAAATGAAAAGCCCAGGAACACTGATAAATACAGAAGATGCATTACCTACTGTAACTGACTCTGACTCCGTCATTTCAAGGTTCGAATCCTTGTACCCCAGCTAAGCATCGATTGCAAAGCAATCGAATGTCCGAACGAAGTGAGGATGCGTTACGCGAAGCGGAACACATGTCTTGCTTTTTTTTGCAAGGCATGCAAACCCGCATAGAATATGCGGGTTTGGCACAAAAGCATCGATTGCGAAGCAATCGAATGTCTGAACGAAGTGAGGATGCGTTACGCGAAGCGGAACACATGCCTTGCTTTTTTTATGCAAGGCATGCAAATCCAAAGCATCAGTCATGGTCTTTGATGTGCTTGACAATGTCGATCGCAAATCCGGACGGCGAAGCCATCAGAACCGACTTGGAAGAGCTTGTCACGGAATCGCTGCCGTCAACAGCCTTAAATCCGCGAGAAGTCAACAGGGCAAATGCCTCATCCAGGTTATCCACGTTCATGCGGATGATAGTCATATCACGGTCCAGCTTTGCCACGTTGGTAACATCCACATGGAATCCATTTGAATCCTTCATCCGTACAGTGTTGATATCCTCGCTTACGCCACTCACTTTGTTGTGGCGTTTTTCGAATCCCAGTTCCTCAAAGAGCTTAATAGTATCGTCCGCTTTCGTTGTCACGATCAACGGATTAAATGATGTGATCTTCATAAGTAAAACCTTTCGTTTGATGTAGGCGGAAACCCACTGCCCTCGGGCGGTGGGAGGAGCCTTGTAAATCCGTAGCCATTAACCTTGACTTTCGATGTACTTTTGTATAGTAGCTGATGATACTTCGCCAATGCTACAGGCAAAATACCCGTCAGACCAAAATATCTTATGCTTCCAATAGCACTCAGACAGAAAACTTGGATATTTCTGCCATAGATAATACGTTGTTTGCTGTTTAATCAGCTTAACAATGTCGCATACTCTATCCGTAGTATCGTAGCTTATCAGAAAGTGTATATGGTCTTTGTCGGTTTCCATAGCAATGATGCCATATCCTTTGGAATTGCAGATATCGTAAATCTTTTGTTTTACATCGTCCGCAATAGAACTTTTAAGTATTTGTTTGCGGTACTTGGTGACAAGGACAATATGTACTTTTAGACTATACTTACGCCTGTTACGGCGATTATATCTGTTATCCATAGGTTAATCGCTTTCGTTTGGATTACCCTTAATCTTGTGGATATTTTTAACAACCTCCTCCACAAACCATTCTGCATCAAGTTTATTTGTATTTGCCACATCTATTAAGTTCTTAACAAAATACTCAGCTTCGGATTTTGCTAATTCCTTCGCATCTTTGAGCCAGTCTTCCATAAAATACTCCTTGCATATTGACTTTCACTAACAGCTATTATATCATATTCTTAGTGAATTATCAATGAGGTGCATGATGGAACAGATGACAGTTACAGCTAAAATTCAGATTGCAGCCACGCCAGACAGTAAGGTTCTACTTGATGAAACTATGTCTGTTTATTCTGATGCATGTAATTATGTATCTGACTATGTGTTCCATACTCACGACCTGAAACAGTTCTCACTTAATAAGGTTTTATACTCCACACTTCGAGAGAAGTTTGGGCTTAAATCTCAGATGGCACAGTCTGTATTTAAGACTGTTATCGCAAGATATAAGACTATTCTCGAAAATCAGAAAGAGTGGATTCAACCATCTTTCAAGAAGCCTCAGTATGACCTTGTTTGGAACAGGGATTATTCCCTTACGCAAAACTGTTTTTCAGTCAATACACTGAATGGTCGTGTCAAGTTACCTTATTTCGCCGAGGGTATGTCTAAATATTTTGACCACACAATCTATAAGTTCGGCACAGCCAAGCTCGTAAACAAGCATGGTAAGTATTTTTTGCATATCCCCGTTACTTATGATATCGAGGAAAGTAATGTTTCCGATATCTGCAATGTTGTAGGTATCGACAGGGGTATCAACTTTGTTGTTGCCACCTATGGTAGTAGGCACAAGTCTGGTTTTGTAAGCGGTAAAGCCATCAAGCAGAAACGTGCAAGCTATGCCAAACTTCGAAAGGAACTCCAAATGCGTCAGACTCCATCATCAAGACGTAGGCTTAAAGCTATCGGTCAGCGAGAAAACCGTTGGATGCAGGATGTTAACCACCAGGTATCAAAGGCACTCGTTGAGAGCAATCCGAAGCATACGCTCTTTGTTCTTGAAGATTTGTCGGGCGTTCGCAACGCTACAGAGCGTGTCAGGACTAAAGACCGCTATGTTTCTGTATCATGGTCTTTCTATGACCTTGAACAGAAGCTTATCTACAAGGCTAAACAGAATCAGTCTACTGTTATTAAGGTTAATCCTCGTTATACGAGCCAGTGTTGTCCTGTATGTGGACACATTGAAAAAGCTAACCGTAACAAGAAGATGCATCTGTTTGCCTGTAAAAACTGTGGCTATAAATCAAACGATGACCGCATTGGAGCTATGAATCTGTATCGCATGGGAATCAACTATCTTGAAGATAACCAAGTACCTGATACAGATACGGCAGAGTAAATCTTTGTCGTAAGGGGCGGTGTCAACCGTCCCATGATGCGACCCCACGGAAGTTACACCGACAAAATGTAGGAGTTATTGCAACGAACTACAGGGGAGTCGCAAGCCACGTACCTTTAGGTGCGTGGTAGTTGACAGTTCTGACCTCCAAAAAAACTCCTGTCTTCCATTTTCCTGATTCTTCAGAAGACTCTTATATTTTATCATAGATCATAGATAACGAACGTTCCATATTGGCACACTCTTCTTTTCATTACACATGATACAGGGACAGCCCCTTTTTACGCAAGACTGCAAACTGCTTTTGTCAAGAAGTTGTAAAGAACAGGGATATATAATACACACTGAAGAAAAACAGCAACCGGCCCGAATTCCTTCTCCGCAAAGGTTCCCAAAGCGATCCGGGACTGGGCAAAAACAGATGCACAACAGTATCTCCGGAACAGTAAGGTCCGCAAGTACAACGAAGCATAACCGGTTTGTGACCGGACAGAATCATACGCGCAGTCGCCATGACATTAGGACGGGTTCACTGTCGCGCTCCTGACATTGAACCCGTCCCCATGTCATACTCCCCAGCTCATCATTGATTGAGAAGCAATCCTTCTTACTGTTGTCCGTATTCACCATATTCACAGCCGATATGAGTGGCTTCGATCTCATCCACCAAAGTCAACTGTCCCTCCTTCTTATCAAAAAGGCGAACAGTTCCCCAGCCATTTCCGCCATTCCAGAGTCTGTTATGCTTTTTCGTTCCGTCCGGGGCTTCATAATTGACCAGCAGCATATCCTTCTTCCGGCAGAAAACCTCTGTCTCCATAACAGCGTGGACATTTTCCTGTCTTACATGCCAGACAACAAGCTCCTCCTGCTCTTCAAAAGAAAAGTCCGTTTTCACCTTCAGATGCAGCTTTGAGAAGTTGAAATCATATTCTTTGCCCTCGTAGTAAAATACACCAAGGAGCCGACGGTCCAGCGGGACAAAATAAACCTTCGGACGTCCGCCTCCGATATCAAAGACACTGCTTTGCAGCTGCTTGCCGGTCTTTTTACTGAAGAGACAGTTGGACGACAGCCAAACCCAAGGGCTGGTAAAGTCACGCCCCCAGTTCTTATCTGCATATCCATAGCATTTTTCCGGTGTGACGATATATTTCCTACCATTATAAGTAATCGTTCCTTTATAAGCACTCTTCATACCCTCAGCGTGCCAGTACATGGCAAATGCTTCTATATCGCGCAGCGCTTTACTCGCACCATATCCTACATTGAATGCGATCTGTTTTTTAACAAGCAGATCCCAGGTCATCTCTCCGGAATCACACATCCACTCCGGATGTGCGGCCACCTCCTCAGCAGTGATCCTGATACTTCCTGTCAAATGCTTTTCCGAGGCCTGGCAGTCTTCTGCCTTGATACGATATGGCCCGTCCGGATGAAGGTGTACCTTCTTCCATCCAAAAAAGCGATGGAGCTGGCAATGATCCTCACCCCAGGTACCGGCCTTCACCATCAGATAGGACGGCCGCTTGCCGGCAGCCTGATTCTCCGGCAACTGCCCAAGCACCGGTTCCTCTTCTCCCAAGGCAGGATTACAGATAAAATACTCAATGAAAAATGCCTTGTCCTCCCCTGTCTCCGCATCCTGCGCAGTAAAAGAATGCCACCACCAGTCATATCCGAGATGTGCTAAAGGCCCTCGAAGCATACATGCATTTCTTGTAATATCATGATGATTGAACATAATACTATTCTCCTCTCTCCCGCAGGACGTTTATATCCACGCAGGCGATTCCGAACTGTCCAGAACCGCCCACGTTATGTGACTGCAAAATTACGGTAAAATCCTTATACATGGACGAATTGATGCCATGACATAGTCTTCAAGACCACGTTCGAATCCACCCTCATCATCGACATATTCAGCATCTGCATCAGTATCAGAAGAGGATCTTTCCGTGCGTAACCACCACCACGGTTTCCAATAGTTTTCTGCCAGGTAAGAAGTAACTTCACATTTTCTATCATCATTGCCATTAAAGTATTTTAAAGCCTCATCCTTGCTTAACATGAACACCTTATCCGTCGTTTTTTCCAACCCTGTTTCCTGAATCAGCTTTTGCTCATCCGCACTGAAAGCTTCACTCAGGAACGTGCTATTCGCCCACTCACGCATTGCACTCTTCGACCAGTTTCTGCTATTCTTCAGCAACTGATCGGTCGATCCCTCCAGGGCGTATTTGCTGATCAGCAGAAGGCTTCCGTCCTCGCCCTTATCCAGAACACGCCACTCAATCGGCTCCTTTCCGTTATCTGAAGAATTATCCTGTTCATAACTGCCAAATGTAACGATATCCCCGACCTTGGCATCCTTAAGAGGATTCCCGGTGTTAGCCTCTTTCGGTTCGACGGTTTCTTCCTCCTCATAATCAAGGCATTCATAAACTGACCAGAATGTGATACCATCCACAGTCTTCAATTCCAATTTTGCCTTCATACTACCCAGGATTTCCGGATTGTCCGAGAAATCACTGTCACGTTCATTTACAAGATCGAACGTCACATAATAGTATTTTCCGGATTTTCGGATTTTAATACTATCACTCTTTGCAACAGTCATTCCTCCGTTCCAACCTTCACGGGTTTGCAACTGCTCTACCCGATAGTAATATCCTTCATACTCATAATAACCAGCGCCATTATAGTCCCTGGTAAGTCCTTCCTCTCCAAATATATTGTTAGCATTCTTTATAGCTTTATCGGACATATTGAATATGTTCTTCTCCATCCATTCGATGCCTTCAATCTTCACGCCCCAACCATCAGCCACTTTCTTCTCCTGAGAGTTAAATCCTACCGATGTTTCGATTTGTCTGGGATTTCCTTTTATTATATCTGCATTTGGGAACTTGAACTCTATCGTTTTTCCATCCACATAGTATCCCCGAACCCCGCTGGTATCAAAAATACGATCTCTGTTGTTATTTATAAAGGCATTATCCGGTGTTTCTTCGATACTTTTCATATCATATCCCAAATAATAGGTTCCAAATAACCAATTAAACATCTCCTTCTCAGGCAGATCATCAAAGTTGATCTCCTCCACCTCTGCCGAGAGCACGATCTCAATCTTCTCTACCGTCTTTCCGGCTTCTACCACCACATCCTTCACTTCAAAGGGCTCAAAGCCATCCATCGAAGCTGTGATGGTCCAGGTTCCTTCTTCCAGGGTAAGTGTGATGGATCCGTTTGCATCCAGCTTTCCTGTCACATCATCCTTCCCTTCGCAGGATGCCTTTACTGCAACCGCAGTAGGCTCATCAATCTCTGCAAGCAGTTCTTTACTCAGAGCAAGCTCAACGATTCCACCCTTCGGCTGATTCTCTTCGATCTCCTTCTGCATCTTATCCCTGATACCGGAAAGATCGCCGGAATCCCGCTTCGCCCTTGCGGCTTCCACCGCCATGTAAAGGTTCAGATAACCGCGCTCAATTGTTGCATCGTCCACCTTTGTTCTCACGGTATAGTAGCAGTTATCCAGCACGATCTGCTTCACATCGAGCATGGAAATGTCGGGCAGTATGCCCATCACAAGGGAGCATCCGCCTGTTACAAAGGCTGTTGCTTCACTGGTACCGCTTCGCTTCTCCGTCCGGTCTCCGGGAATGTCGGAAAGCACATCGTGGCCGGGAGCGAAAATGTCGATACGCTCTCCATAGTTTGTGGTTTTTGTTTTCGTATATCCTGTCAGTTTGGCACCTTCATATACACATTTAGCACCGCCTACTACAACGATACGGTCACGTACCGTTTCATTCTCGATACCGCTGAGGAAGTTCTTCTTGAGGTCAGTAGCACCTTTATTTCCCGCAGATTTGATGATCAGGAAGTCCCATGGCTCCTCGCCTTCTTCGTCAACCTCCAGGCAGTCAAGGAAGAATTCCTCCATCTCCTTGTTCATCCGGGCGATCATGTCTGCCTGCTCCTGCTTTCCTTCCTCACTATCCGCATCTTCGAACAGGGGATCCAGATCCATGCTGACGTTGATAAGGCGCACGCCGTTCTCCTTCATGATGGTCAGCGCATACTTGTATGCAAAGATGGATGTCAGTGCTTTTCCGCCCTCATAGCTTTCGTTGGGTGTACTTGCATAACCGTAGAGGTTTGCATTCTGTGCTACTCCGGCGATACCGAAGCTATCCTGCAGATTTGCACCGATGATGCCGGCGATATGGGTACCATGGGAGAGTCTCTTCTCTTCTATCTTCTCCGTATCACTCATATCCTTTGATCCATATCGTCCGGTGTAGGGCGCATAATCGTCTTTTACAGAAATCTGGCCGGAGGCATCCGTCGGGTCGCCCTCAACTGTTTGGGAAGAGGTAACCTCTTCACCGTCTTCATTCCATGTTTTGAAGGGAACAAATTTGTCTGTCAGATCCTTATGGGTCGGATCAATGGTGGAATCGAGGATTCCCACATTTACGCCGGAGTACTCACTTGCAGCACCCGAGGACTGTCTATCTTCGATGTCCTGCCAGATCTTCGGAGCCCAAACGGACTCTACCGCCCAGTTATTTCCGTCAGGCTGGTAAATGTTCCACTCAAGATCCGAACCGTAGGGCTCATCCTCATTATTATCATCCTTCCAGGGATTGTCCTCATAGAAGAATCCACCATGGCTACCGAAGACATAGTGCAGCTTCACAGACGCAACCAGATCGTTTCCGTTCCATTCGTCAATGATCCGATCCAACTGATCCTTGCTTGTCACATCGGGAAACTCAATCTGATAATCCCTGCTGATGGGGATAGAACCGACGACGGAACCATTCTTTTCCTTCACAAGCTTCTTGATCTTACTCTCGGTAGCATCCTTCGTACCATGGATCAGAAGCTGGTTCTTTACATAGAGTGCGCGTCCGGTCATCCCCACATCCTTATTCAGGAACATCTTGAAGAACGGAGTATCCTTCCTCTTGTTCATCATGGCACGGATAGCAAAGACGCTTCCCAGAACGATCCCCACCAGAAGAACACCCAGCACCGAAAGCTTCAGGGCCAGATTCTTAGGTTTCTTCTTCACCTTGAATTTCTTCTTTTCTGCCCGGTTCCGATCCGGTCCCTCAGGTATGGATCCGGATTTCGTACCGGGAGAGGCGAGGTCGCCCGTGTCACCGACGGTTACCCTTGTAGTAGGACGTTCCGTTGTCGGAATACGGCCGAAGGTTCCGTTCTCGCCTGTGGGCTGATTGGTGGGCGTTCCGCCCTGCATCCCGGTGGGCTGACCGGTTGGCATTCCGCCCTGCATCCCGGTAGGCTGTCCGGCGGGCATTCCGCCCTGCATCCCGGTGGGCTGACCGGTGGGTGTTCCGCCCTGGATCCCGGTAGGCTGTCCGGTGGGCATTCCGCCCTGCATCCCGGTGGGTTGTCCGGTAGGCGTTCCCCCCTGCATCCCTGTGGGCTGGCCGATAGGAGTTCCGCCCCGCATCCCTGTGGGCTGGCCTTGAGCATTGGGTCTGATGAGAACTGTGGGGCGCTCCGATTCCGGGATCTGCTCCTGCGGGATTCCCCCGCCCTGTGCACTTCCCGGCATACCTGTCGGAACATTTCCCTGTGCATCCACATAGCCGGTCGGCCCACCACACACCGGACATATACTGACCATCATTTTCAGTTCATATCCACATGAATTACAATACGCCATCCTCATTCTCTCCATTTTTATTATTTCCAGACTTATTTCGATTTGTAAGCATATTAATTATTTCATCTTCATTTGCAAGGTTGATCGTGTCAGGATATTTCTGTTCAAAATCTATAACCGTTTCTTTGATTCCCCTCTCCGCCTCGATTGTTTCAACATATCGTTCAGCAAGTTGTTCATCCTCTGCTAATCCATTGACAAACAAACGCGAGTCTTCAGGAAGTTCATTCCAATCACCATACAATTGCTCATAAGCCTCTCGAATGTCATCAGGCAATAATGGATTTCCTTCCATTCGATGCGTCATCAAGATACCGACAATGTCTGACAGATCGTGTTTATACTTACGTCCGGATCGCAGTTTCATCGCCACCAGGTATTGTCCGACAATTGTACGAACAGTCATTACGTTTGCATATGTACGATAGTAGCTGGAATACTTATACAACTTCGGTGTATAGGATGGGGTAATTTTAAAATCCTCATTTATCCATCCCATGGGCAGATCCAGCCGATCGCGAACATTGTTGACCGCATCTCTTATGGCTGTTGGTGCCTGAATCAGGGCATCAAAATCAGCTGTTGTATTTCTAAAGCCATAATTAAGAACTATAGAAGCTCCGCCTACAAGCACAATTTCAGCCTCGGCCTTCCTATGTGTCAGTCTTTTGAATTCCCTGGCCAACTCCAGCAGGTAGTAATTCATGTCATCTTTTTCAAATTCCTTAGGCAACCGATTCCACCTCTCCCTCTACGATATTGTGCCTCATAAACTCCGGAATCGCACTCTTTCTTGCCTCTTCAAGCGCACGATCACCAACCACCAGAGACAATGCAAGGACACTTTGGGGATATATGGGCTGCTCAAGCTTCTTATATCGTAACGATTCATACGTCTCGCATAACGGAAGTCCTCTTTTTCTACATATATAATCAAGCATCGCAAGCAGATAAAGGGCTTCTGGATACCATGTCCGTTCCCAATACTTTACTATGGTTTTATCTTTTATGGTATCTATAACAAACTGTTCTTCATTTCTCTTTACAGCCTGGCAGATATTGCTTTTATAATTCTCAAAATCAATCCTGGGATCCATAGACTGTTCCAGCATCTCTTCCATGGAAACGCCTAGGGTCTTACAAATACGGTACAATGTACCGGCGTTGCATTTTTCCAACGACGTTTTGTTATTGCATAGTTCGTTTAAGGTAGCATATGGAACGCCCGACAATTTGGAAAAACGGTATACTGACATATTCTTTTTCTTCAGATAATTTCCTATCAAATGTCATCACCTCCATCAGTTCGAATATAACGGTTCTCCGATATATTGTCAACCTCGTTAATGGAAAATCGATGTACCCAAAAAGGACAACCCTCGCATACACAAAAGCCGTCCTCCCTGTATGTCCTGCATCGGCTGTTTTTATTTGCCTTTCGGCTTCCTGTTCCTTACAAGTATGTTTTAACACATGTGTACCGAAACATTTTTTGCACAACCAATCCGGAACTGTATCCACAACCGAACACCGTCCAATATAGGCAAAGCGCCGGAGATATCTCCGACGCCTCGTTTTATCGTGTTCAAAACATGATAATCAACTATGATTTAGTCCATCTTTACGCTTCTGAAAGAAGGATCATTATTTTATCGCCCAAAATCCTGCCTGCAGGTATGATGACCATAGAATATTTACAGATCTAAAGCCAATCTTCTTTAGAAGCTTAATATGTTTCTCTATCGTTATCGGAAAGACCTCCACTCCGCGTCTTTCAATATGCATTCGAACATCTTCCGACGAATTACCATGCTCTTCAAGGTATTTGACCCAGCGCTTTAACGCAATAGCATCGCTTTCATCCGTGTCCATTCTGATATTCTCGAAAGTCATGAAAACGCCGCCTTCTTTTAAAGCTCTGTAGCAGTTTTTAACAGCATGCTCTCTTCCGGCTTCATCAAAATAGTGATGACTCTGTATCGCTGTTACCACATCGAATTCATCATTGAATTCAAGCTTGTCCGATGGAACGTTAAGGAATCTGATATTCCGGTTCTGAAGCTTTTCTTTGGCCTGAGCAAGCATATTTTCTGACGGATCGCATAAAGTAAAACGGGCATCCGGAACAACTTCTAGTGCTTTTGCAGCAAGCGTGCCTGTTCCGCATCCGGTATCCAACCACTGCGGTGCCTCAAATCCCATATTTTTCACAACGTCAATTACCTGTTTGTGATACTCCCTGTAATAGGGAAGCACATTTACTATATGTTCATCATAAATTCCTGAGTTGTAAGCAGATTTGTTATCGTTCATATATCCCCCCATCAGCCACTAAGATTATATCGAATTTCACGAGAAAAAACAGATGGCCCGTGAGCATCATTCCAAATCGGATCCCCATCGCTCGTATTTCTGACCAGCATCCCTCTTTCCGCAACGACTGCAGGTTTTATACACCATACGGGCATAGTAATGGTTCTTCTCATCTTCCGTCAGGATCTCTTCCTCGGGAACCGTGTAGTTATGAACCTCCATACCACATGCACAGCTACATTTTTCCAATTCTTCCGGCGTGAACTTCTTCCCGCATTTAGCACATTGGAACTGACCCATCAGCACTTCTCTTCTTCTGTCACGCACATCATTTTTGAAGAATTGATCCTCGTTTTCCTCAATGATTTTGTCCAGAAGGGAAATGTCGTAAATTCCGTTGATCGCCGTTTTTTTCATCACCATGATCTTTTCCTTCATGGTAATGTCATACAGCAGCCGTTGATTTCGAAGCCTCTGAATGGCATGAAACCTACGATCCGAATCAGAGTCATTCACTGCAATGTATTCCAGTTCTGATTGCGTCATTTCCGCAAAAGATTTATCCGGCATGAGCATTCCTCTCCTTTTATCTTTCCATAATATGACACAGGGACAGGTTCAATGTCACGATCATGGTTCTCGTGATAATGGACCTGTCCCCGTGTCATCCTTACTCATGGTCTTTAATGTGCTTTACAAGCGAGATACGGAATCCGGAAGGCGATACCATCGTTGCCGCCTTTGCGCTCTTGGTATCGATCGTGTCATCGCCCCTGGTATTCTTGTACCCACGCGCTGTCAGGATATTATACGCTTCCTCAAAATCATCCACGTTCATTCTGATCTGCATTTCATCTCTTTCGATCTCTCTTGCAGATGAAACAACATCCACATGATATCCGGCCTCATGCTTCATTCGGAAGATGTGTGCATCACCGACTTCGGTTGTCGTAACCGGCGCATGGGTAACCTGGAATCCGAGATCTGCAAAAACCTTTTTCACTGCTTCGGCGTCAGGTGTGACAATAAGTGGATCAAATGTTGTAATCTTCATAGCGAACCTCCAATAATACATTTTTTCTGTTGATAGTTATTGTATCATAGAACAAAGGGAAAGAACGTTCCATATTGGCACACTTTTTCGACTCTTCAATGATCACGCAAATGTCAGCACCGCAAGGATCCACACATAGCAGACCGTCTTCGGTATCATCAGCATGCCCAGCTTCGGATTCTCCTTTCCGAAGACTGCCACCGGAAGGTAGGTCAGGAAGCTGAAGGCCACTGCCGCAATGATCTGGATATACATTGACGGATCATAGTTTGATGCATTGCTGATCACCCGGAAGTAACCGATGATCGTCAGCATTCCGATCATGGCAAATGGCACGTTCCGGATGACGGCCCATTTCCTGTTTCCCTCCGGGGTGAACCATTTATTTTGCGGGAACAGAAGCAGCGCGATCCGGATCACGGTCAGCCACAGGATTGCCTGCTCCACCCACAGATTATAGGCTTCGTAATGATACTCCATCCCATCGCCGACCTTCATCAGCAGATTGTAGAATATCGTCATGGTGATGGAGGAAATGATATTTCCGAGTCCCAGATAAAATGCCTGCCGTTCCATCCGGCCCTTCAGATTCTCGATGATCCGGGGGATCAGGTGAAATGAGTCTCCGAGCAAAAGCAAAAGTGTAAGGAGAAATGCGAAACGATAACGCACAAACTCCGGGTTATACAGAGAGTCGTTATCCGCGGCGACCCATTTGCCCCTGATGATAAAAAGGAACAGGATCAGAGTGACAAGGTAGAGAATGCAGAATCCCGCCTCTCCCATCCTTGCTCCGAAATGCTTGTCATTTTCTTTCATAACCAACCTCCTGAATGTCGATCTGTTCGCCGGCCGCCTCCCGAATGTCGATCTGTTCGCCGGCCGCCTCCCGAATGTCGGTCTGTTCGCCGGCCGCCTCCCGAATGTCGATCTGCACGCCGGCCGCCTCCCGAATGTCGGTCTGCACGCCGGCCGCCTCCCGAATGTCGATCTGCCGTCAGTCATGCAGATGCGTTACAGATCCTAGACGGATCTTGAAACCTCATAGGGCGTCAGCATCACTGTAATAAACGCCTTGATATCATCAATCTCCGCCTGAACCTTCTTCATCTCCAGATCGATATCCACCTTTCCGATGGAAATGTTTGAGTCAAATGCATTCTTACCCGGTTCATGGAACGCCAGCACCACCCGGCTCCCGGTCACGTTCATGGCGATGCCCTGATATTTGGCGGACAGCGCCTGCAGGCGCTCCATCACCGGCGGCGTAAGCAAATAAAATGCGTCATGCTGGTCAGGTGCATACACTTCGAAATCCTTGTTGAACTGCACAGCCTCAAGCACCACCGCATCCTTTTTCACTTCTTTCTTTTTGATGGCTCTGTTCTTGAACTTATGGTCATAAATGATAACGGAAGTAACCAGCTTGTTCGGAAAATTGAACACCATCATCCTGCCGTCAAAATAGGTTTTCGAATAGGAACTGTCTCCTGAATTATCCACATATCCCACAAATACCTGAGCCACCTCAAAGTTAACGCCCTGATAATCTGCTCGGATGTAATCCTCCGAGTAGAACCTATTTCCCGTCGTGCATAGCTGGAAATTCTTTACGCTGTCCAACGAAAAACCACTGCCCGGCTGGTAGATCACATTTTCAAAATTATTGGCCAGCGGCTCACGAACAAAGGCGTCCTTATACAGCGCCTTCATGTCCTTCTGTGCATCCTTCAATTTGAAATATCCGATAAAGATCAGAGCTATGCCGACGGGCGGGATGATCAGGCAGAACGCCCCTATGATGACGAACCGCATTGCTTTTGCGACATCATCACGCCTTTCCTGAAGCCGAAGAACCGCTTCGTTCGAATAACCGCTTCCCGATTTGTAATCCGTTGTTTCATTCATAATAAATCACCATTTAAAAATCCGAAAATGTAGTGCTTCCGTTTAGATAAATGTACCACATACGATTGAAATATACCATGATTTCGTTTTACGAAATCATGCATCTGTTTCACAGATGTACGCTGCTTCGCTTCGCTCGCATCGTGTATCCCTCGCTTCGCTCGGGGCCGACATTTCCTTCGATGAGCAGGACAAGGATTTCTCCGGCCTCCTGCTGCACAAGCTTCTGAAAAGCCAGCCCGATATCGAACCCGGCGTCTTCAAACTGACGATGTCATAACGCCGTGCAATACAGGGACGGTCAATTCGGGGACGGTTCTGATTCGATCAGAACCGTCCCTGTATTGCACCTGTCCCCGCAAATCGGGGACGGTTCTGGTTTGATCAGAACCGTCCCCCATCGATCACACCTGTCCCTCCTTGATCACACCTTCGCCAGCGACGCATTTTTGTAGGATTCATCATCTGTAACTTCTTTGATCACCTTGATCTGTTCCGGAAATACGATCTCTGCATTCTCATCACTCAGTTCAATTTCCGCTATCGCCCTATCGTTCCAAAACGGATATACATCAATCTCAAAGTACTGATTCTTATATGTAAGGCAGTATCGATCCTTTCGAATCTGCCTTTTTGTGGTATCAGCATTCATAAGGAGACGGATATACTCACTTTCTGAGAGCCTTCGCTCAATTTCCACCCGCCGGATATCACTGACCTTTCGCTTCGTGGTCTGGAAATAAATGTAGTGTCCGTCATATCCCCGCTGCCGAACCCGAACCTCCTCGTCGTTCTCCGACTTCAGATAGGTCTGTATGATCTCAACACGCTGACAGTTCGGAATAGATTCCAGCCATTCGAGATCCGGATATTCGATGAGATATTTTCGTTCGATCTCAAAGGGCTCCGGTTCACCGAGAAATGAAGAAATCTCCGCAACCAGTCGTTTCATTTTCTCCTCAAAAGAAGCCGAATTATCAATCACACGCAAATGTGGGTGTCCTGTCCATGCTGAGATCAGCTTATCATCAAGCGCTGCCGCTTCATCAAGTGTTTCCGTCCTTGCAGCGTTGTTGGCAGTTGTGTAGAACTCTTCTGCTCCCTTTGCAGCCGTTACAAGGTGAAATACCGCATCATAGTTATCACGGAGCTCGATCTCATTTGTCCCAAGGAATTCCAACACCTGCGAAAACTCCGTGTCATTCATATAGGCCTTGTTGTCCAGGGCTCCCCTGTCACAAACGATCAGAACCTTTTCCGCAGCCATCGTCATCGCGGCCTGCTCAAAAACCGCCTCCTTATCAAGCTGCAGTTTCAGCTGACACTTCTGATAATCCCCGTTCGCCCCACAGGTCCACGGGGCAACGCCGCCTGTGATCAGCTCCGTTGCCGTTTCCGGAACAAATAAAACCGAGTATCCCATTTGTGTAAAGGCCTTCTGTACCCAGCTCATTGCAGTAGATTTCCCGGCACAGGGCCCGCCTGTGATCACTATCTTTGTTATTTCCTTCATATGCTCATCCTCCCTAACTGTGCAATTTGGGGACGGTTCTGGTTTGATCAGAACCGTCCCTCCCCGATCACACCTGTCCCCGGTTTGACGGAACCGACCTTACGTCTGACCTGTCCCCGCAAATCGGGGACGGTTCCAATGTCATTTAGATAAGAAATATCTCCATCAATAACACAATATACTATCAAAATCAGAGGTGAAAAAACCTCTGATTTTTTTGCGCTTTTTTTGCAAAAAAAGCTTGACAAATCGCCGAAAATGTGCGGCGCCGCCTGATTATAGAGTTCTTTTTTGGGAGGTACCGTCATGTCACACATTTCTTCTGAACAGATTAAAAAATCTCTGTTTTCTTCGATCGATTCGCTGCTGGATCGTCGCGATGAATTCCTTTATAACCCTGAGTCAAGTTTCAAACGTACTAAGAAAATTTCCTTTTCCCAAACAGTTCTTTTCCCGATGATCGCTGGATCTGATAATGTTGCTACAGAACTGCTGGATTATTTTGGAGAGGATTACCTTCCTCTTCCTTCTGCCATGATCCAGCGCAGAAACCAGATCAAACCGGACGCTTTTATAGAACTGTTTGATCAGTTTTCGAAAAAGATACCGGTTAAGAATACTTTTCACGGCTATCAGTTGGTGGCCTGTGACGGCACAAGACTGAATCTGCTCTATAATCCTTCGGATTCTGATAGTTTTATCCAGTGTATCGAAGGCCGCAAAGGCATCAACCAAATCCATATGAATGCGCTTTATGACATCCTGAACGACGTGTTCCTGAATGTTGAACTCCAAAATATAAAACAAATGAATGAAAAGACTGCATTCTGTAACTTTCTTGATCAGGATAATAGCACGACATCCGGAGCAAAGCGAATCTATATCGCGGATCGCGGTTATGCTTCATATAACGACTTTGCCCATGCGATTCATAATAATAAACTATTCCTCATCCGTGTATCTGAAAGCTTTGCAAAGGGCATCTGCAAAGGACGCGTCGACTGGTTAAAAGACTCATGTGTTGATGAAAATGTAACTGTTCACATTATCCGTAAAAGAAACCGGATGCTTTACGCGTTGGAGAACCATCACCTTGTGCCCCATGCCAGCTGTTATGACTATGCGACTAAAGGAACTAATGAATATGATCGGCTGAGTTTCCGGGTTCTCAAATTTCCGGTGGGCGATAACAATACTCCTGAATATATCGTGACAAACCTTCCTGCATATGGTTTCTCGTCATCAACGATCAAGGAACTATACCGCCTGCGATGGGGAGAAGAGACTGCTTTTCGCCATCTGAAATATGCTGGAAACATGGTTCATATTCATTCATTAAAGAGAGCATTTCTCATACAGGAAATCTATGCAAAACTGACTCTTTACAACTTCTCATCATACCTTGCCTCCGCGGTTTCGACTCCTATCGAAAGCACGGAGATGTATTCGTATGCGATAAATCATACGCAGATGCAGAAGATTGTTATTCGATTTATAAAGGGAATCATAGAAGATGTAGGTGCCCTGATATCCAGGTTTAGAGTACCGATCCGATTGGGTCGTAAATATGAAAGAAATCTACGACGCCAATCGGCCGATACATTGGCATACAGATAAACAAACCAACAACTAAATACCCTTTAGTAGGCAGCCTCCCCAGACTGCCTGTTTGCCTTTTTCAAAAATAAAAGTTTTTGACCGTAAACACGAGAACTGGATGTATAACGTGCGGGTTTGTTATAAAATATATAATACACTATTTCGATGCGTTTGCATATCTAAATGACATTGGGACGGTTCTGGTTCGATCAGAACCGTCCCTCCCTGATCACACACCCTCCTTCAGAGTTTTGTTGATACACCTGTAGGAGAGTCCGGTGCAACGATTGATCTGGGCCTTTGTGAGCCCCGCCTCATAAAACTGTTTTACGTACTTCACCCTCTCTTCATACGGCAGCAGGAGAAAATCATCCAGTGAATCCATTTTCGTAATCTCCAATGCAATCTTCATCGCCTGCATATCCGTCAGTCGAATGATGACATTGTCGATGTCCATGCACTCGTCATCCGTCACCTCACTATGGAACTCATAGAACTGCTTTTCGGAAATGTAGTGCAGGATCATTCTGCTGTCAATCAGCGGCTGGTTCGTGAAGTAGCCCGGGTAACTGCTAAATGGATACCCATCCGGCTCCTGTACGATCATGGACTTTACAGGATTCTGATGAATGTACCGGAGCACTGTCAGAAAATACCGCTCATCTTCTACCGCCTCGCTCTTGAAACGGTCCTGGAACAAATGTCCCACGCGCTCATTTTTACGATTGAACCAGGTCGCATACTTGGTCCCGATGCTCTGCATGACGTGACTGAGCCTGTCAAAATCCGTCCGCATAAGCAGGTGCACGTGATTCGGCATCAGACAAAACGCATACAGCTGAAATGGCGACTCCTCCTTACATTCCTCGACAATTCTGAGGAAGTAATGATAGTCATTGGTCTCCTGAAAAATAAGTTGTTTGTTCACTCCACGTACCATCACATGATACACGCCGGTGGAGCTTTCCTTCCGAGGATGTCTCGGCATTTAATCCCCCCTTTTCTGAAAGAAAAAAATGGTCAACGGGTAACAAAGAGAACTATCCAACCGAGAAATTAGAAACCTAAGATACCAGAATAATCATACGCATAAGACAATGGTTGGAAGTTGATAATAACAAAACCCGGTCGGTATTTCAAGAGCATCAGCGCATTTTCCATAAAAAAAAGAACCGAAAGTCGGTTCCGTCAAACCGGGGACAGGTCTGATCAGCCAGGGACGGTTCTGATCGAATCAGAACCGTCCCCGATTTGCGGGGACAGGTCTGAACGACCAGGGACGGTTCTGATCAAACCAGAACCGTCCCCGTATTGACAGCTGTCATTCATTGTATTCGATCTTTATAATACTTCCGTCCATGGCGTTCAGTGTCACCTGTCCCACAAAATAATACTCATTCGTCCAGATGCTCAGGACCCACACCGGGATGAAGGTATACTCTCCATCTTTCTCCGGCGAAGGCATGGGATAGTACGCCAGACAGGCCTGTTCAAATGTGGCCTCGCTTCCGGGCACCTTCGAAATGTCCAACTGATCGGCGATCCCAACCTGAAGGGCCTCCATTACCTTTTCAAATGGCAGAATCGCCACCTGATCTGAAAGCTTTTCCTCAAAATCGTAATAAATGTGGAAATCCGCCGCCACGATTCCCTTCTTCGTCCAGCTGACAGCGCCGGAATTCTGTCGGATAACGCTGGTATCGCCCAGCTCCAAGTAGTAACTCTGATGACCGATTCCGTACTCCGTCCCCAGGTCATAACCGTCCAGGATCACATTTGTCGGATTTGCCTTTTCCAGCTCGCCCTCCGGGTAGGAAAGAATCTCTGACACTTTTCGTCCAAATGCCCTTTCATCCTTGAATGCCGGCTCCGGAAGCTTCAGAAGCAGTACATTTTCAGCAAAATGCGACGCCTCCGTCTTCATAGCATCCGTATCCGCACCCGCCCGGTTCTTAAGTTCAGGAAAGAATTCCTCGATCTTCTGTGGCTCGAAGGTATCCGCCTTGTCCCTGTCTGGCAGGAGCAGTTTCCCGTCGTCCGTTGCCTGATACTGGTTGTATCCCGGCTCCTCCACTACATCTTCCCATTTCTTCGGGCCAAATGTGATGACCTTCCCCAGGAGATCCTTCCGGTAGTTGATCACCAGCTGGGTATCAATGCCGTTGTATTTCCCCTCGTAGGTATGAAGTGTATACATGGGGTCGTCAACCCAAGCCGTGAACTCCTCCGGCTGGTCCTTCTCCGGATCGACATTTTCAGCGAGCAGATACAGATTATAGGTGTCCTGAGCCGCAGCCACTGCTTCCTGCGCATCCCCGTTCTTCACACTGATATTCCGGTGCACCTCCGTGGCCGTATCCCCCAGGATGTTCTTTACAACCTCCTGCTCATGGACCTTATCCTCCGTGATCTGTGTCACACGATAGGACGGCAGGGTCTCCGTTTCATAAATCAGAGTTTCTCCCTTTGCCAGGCCTTCCATGGCCTCCTTCTCATATTCCTCTCTCTTATCCGCAGCCACATTTGTATAATCCAGGATCCGTGCCTTGACCTTCATCCTCCCCGCCTTGGACTGGATAGTGAAAATGTCCTCGCAGGTAAGCTCCGTTCCTCCCAGCTGATCCGACAAAGTCCGCCCTTTTCGTGCCCCCGGCTTTTCCGAAGTCTTCTCATTTCCCGGTTCCGTATCCGTATTCTTCTCATTTAAGGCTTCCGTGTCCGTCCTGCCCTCTACGGTCCCGGTTCCTTTCTCCGCTGTGGCCAGCTCCGTACCGTAGCCCGTCACTGCTTCCGCACCCTTGCCGCAGCCCGCGCCGAGGAGCGAAAGGCAGAGACCATATGCCAGGATCCGGATAGATTTCCTCATTTTCATTCTAATTCTCCTCCACCCAAACGCCGGTATGTAACAGAGGGCAAGTCCCTGCGCCATATGAAAATGTGACGCATGCGAATAATCAGGCGGTACATTTCCGTATTATCCGAATCGCCCTCGACTTTTCACCTGCGACTCTCAGATTCTCCGTCACCTACTCCATGTAGTTAATGGCAAGGATGCTGCCGTCCATGGCGTTCATCAGCGCCTCACCAATCGGGGCGTTGTTTCCGGAATAGACGGTGAAGTACCATGCCGGAATGTAGGTCAGGTCATCTGCATTCTCCGGCGATGCGACCGGATAATATACAATCTGCGCATCGCGGAACTGAGCGTCGCGCCCCTTCAGCTTCGTGGTGTCGAAATCCTTCTGCACTGCCTCCTGGAAAGCCTCCATGGCCGTCTCGAAGGGAAGGATCGCAACCTGCTCGGAAATGCATTCCTCGAAATTCAGTGACAGGATAAGATAGAAGCCTGCCACATCCTCATTCACCACCTGGAAATTCCCGTAATTGTACCTTACATCATTCCCTCCGAATTCGGAAATATGACAGGGCTGGTTGCTGATCAGGCCGCTGATCTTCAGAATATAACCGTTGATCTCGGCACCGGACAGGCCCTCCGCCTCCAGTGCATTTGTGGGATAGAACAGAAGCTTCGAGCCCTGTTCCTCTTCGTTTGCAGCCGCATTTGAATCCTCGTATGCCGAATCATACTGACTGTAGGAGATTCCGTCGTTCTGGACCTTAACATGAAGCTTTGTCTCCAGGAAGTCCTGCACCTTGGACTTCGCGTCCTCAGCACTGATCTTCGCATGATTTTCCTGATCGGAAATGTCCGACATTTTCTTCAACACATAATCCGATGTAGCAGGGTTCTGGATGTACAGCTCTCCGTCGCCGGACTTTGACATATCCATGATGTACATGGTTTCCGTCCTGCCGATCACCTCTCCCCAGTTCTTCGGGCCGAGGGCCATGGTGCAGGCATGCTCGTCCTTCAGGTAACAGATACTGAGCTGGCTGTCCACACCGTTATACTTTCCTTCGTAGGTATGAATCCATGCCTTCTCTCCGTCTGCCCAGGATTCCACCTCCGCCTGGATATTACCCATATCCGGGTCCCCGTCTCCATAATTGAAATAGTAATCAAAGCATGCGGTCACCGCCTTATCGGAATCACCGGCCGAAGCGCTGAGCGTCCGCTTTACCTCCTGAGCCGAATCCCCGAAAATCGCCTTCACGATCTCATCCTCATGAAACCTGTCCTCCGTAATGGAATGCAGCCGGTAGGATTCCAGGGTTGGCGAATCATTTACCGTATAAGACACATCCAGCTTTGCGGCAGTCTGACCGATCTGAAAATCCGCCTGATATTCCAGATTGGTGCCTCCCAGCTGATCCGACAGGGTGCTGCCGTTCCGGGATTTCCTGTTCTTTGCGTCCGCCGCCTTCTCCGTGGAACCGGCCTCCGTTCCCTTGTCAGCCCCTGCCGCACTTCCGGCCCCAGTCCCTGTCGCGCTTCCGGCCCCGGTCCCGTCCGCGCTTCCCGCCTTGTTTCCTGCCGTGCTTCCGATCTCGGTTGAAATGTTATCTGTCCCACCGGAGCCATAGTCTGTAACCTTCTCTGCATCCTTGGAGCCACATCCCGTCACAAGGAGCATCATACCGATCATAAGCGCTGTGATTCTTCTCTTCTTCATCTTTCGTCTCCATTTACAGACTTTTTTCAAGTACATGCATAAAGATGATAAAACAAAAATGCATCTGAAATGCATCTAGAATGTATCACAATGCATCACAATGAAAATGGGACACTGGTGTCTGACCAGGTCGGTTCCGGCAAACCGGGGACAGGTCTGATCAGCCAGGGACGGTTCTGATCAAACCAGAACCGTCCCCGATTTGACGGGGACAGGTCTGAACGACCGGGGACGGTTCTGATCGAATCAGAACCGTCCCCGATTTGCACTGCACTGTATTTTATTTACTGTCCCAGATTTTCAGTCTCCGGTACGACAACTGTCTTGTCATAGCAGGTGAACATCTCGTCCACCTTTTCTTTGTTCACCTTCGGTGTGATGGCACTCACGATCGGAACTATGATCAGGCCGGCGATCATGGTGATTGCTCCCGCATTGATCGGGGACTGGATGACCGGAACGATCATATTGAAGATCGTGAACCCTACACCAAGGATGTAGCTTGCCCATACAGCCGCCTTGGAAATATTTTTCGAGTAGAGGCCATACAGGAACGGTGCAAGGAATGCTCCTGCCAGTGCGCCCCAGGAATAACCCATCAGCTGTGCGATGAAGGTCGGCGGGTTAAATGCCAGAACAACGGAGATCGCGATGAAGCATACTACGAAGATCTGCATCAGGCGAAGCTGAGTTTTGTCCGACATTTTCTTCTTCTTTAAAGGCTTGATCAGGTCCAGCGTCAGCGTGGAGCTGGATGTAAGAACCAGTGAAGACAGGGTGGACATGGATGCCGAGAATACCAGCACCACAACGATACCGATCAGGATGTCCGGCAGTGAGGAAAGCATTGCCGGTACGATGGAGTCGTAAGCCACCTTTCCTGTTGCCTGGTCTACAATACCCTTTACATCTCCGAAGAGACGTCCGAAACCGCCCAGGAAGTAGCATCCGCCGGCGATCACGATTGCGAAAAATGTGGACACGATGGTTCCGGTCTTTACGGCCTTCTCATCCTTGATGGCATAGAACTTGTGAACCATCTGCGGAAGTCCCCAGGTACCCAGGGAGGTGAGGACTACGACGCCCAGCAGAGCCAGCGGATCCGGTCCGAAGAAGGACGCGAAGAGTCCCTGTCCGTCTGCCAGCGCTTCTGTTGTGACAGTAGGATCCGTAGCCACCTGTGAAAGGGATTTCACTGCTTCCACGAAGCCGCCCTTTCCGGCAAGTACTGCACCGATGACAAGGCAGATACCGATCAGCATGATGATACCCTGAATAAAATCGTTCAGTGCCGTTGCCATGTAGCCGCCGATTACAACGTATGCAGCAGTCAGAGCTGCCATGATGATAACGCAGATCTTGTAGTCAATATCAAAGGCCATACCGAAGAGTCGTGAAAGACCATTGTATACGCCTGCGGTGTACGGAACCAGGAATACGAAAGCGATGATCGAGCCTGCGATACGAAGGGCCTTGGAATCAAAGCGCTTTCCGAAGTATTCCGGCATCGTCTTTGCATCCAGCTGCTGGGACATCAGTCTGGTACGACGTCCTAGGATCAGCCATGCAAGAAGACTTCCGATAAATGCATTTCCGAGACCGATCCATGTGGATGCGAGTCCGAATTTCCAACCGAACTGTCCTGCATAACCGATGAAAACAACTGACGAGAAGTAGGATGTTCCGAAAGCAAATGCAGAGATCCACGGGCCGACTGTACGTCCGCCAAGGACATAATCATTAACGTTCTTCGCCTTATTTCTCGAGTATATACCTACACCCAGCATGACAGCAAAGAACACGACCAACAACGACACCTTGAGAACCATTGTTATTACCCCTTTACCACTTTAATGTTTTAGCGCTTTAGCGCCATAAAGTATTATAGGAGAATCCCCCCCGGATGTCAACCGAAAATTCCTTACATTTCAAGTGCAATCCGGGGACAGGTCTGATCGGCCAGGGACGGTTCTGATCAAACCAGAACCGTCCCCGATTTGCGGGGACAGGTCTAACGCAAGGTCGGTTCCGTCAAACCGGGGACAGGTGTGATCGGCCAGGGACGGTTCTGATCAAATCAGAACCGTCCCCGAATTGCACCGCCCCATATTAGTTTACTTCCAGTACCCCTTCGCATCAAAGCTATACTTCTTACCATCGATAATAAAGCTTTCGTTCCGCGCATACCAGCCGGATGCGTCGCCGTACCACCAGCCCTTGCTGTCCTTATGCCAAGAGGCTTTGTACGGCCAGGTGCAGGCGCCGGTCTTCGTATCCAGCCACCAGCCCTTCACGTACTCTCCCATGGCAAGGTACCCGCTCGCGTGGAAGTAGTACCATTTGCCGTCGATCTTCTGCCAGCAGTTCTTGGGATACCACCCGGAGGTGTCGCTGTAGTACCAGCCCTTCTTGTCCTTCTTCCAGCTTGCTGTCGGCTTGTAGCTCTGGACGCCGTTCTTATCGTACCATTTTCCCTTAACCCACTCATTCGAGTAGGAGGTCTTCGGTGGTGCCGTAACCTTGATCTTCACGGTCACTTCCGTCTCGCCCGCCTCATGGTTCTTATCTCCGGCGGCGCTCACCTTGATCTTCACGTCGTAGCTGCCCTGCGCCAGGCCCGCGCCCACGGTGATGATACCGGTCTTGGGATCCACCTTGAGCTTCGCATCCCCGCTCATTTTCGTGTAGGTCTTCGTGCCCTGGCCTGCATCCGAAAATGTGATCGCGTCTTTCAAAGCCACCTTCTGCGCCTTATCACTGAACTGCACCGAAGCTGTGCGCCCCTTCGCCTTCAGGGTGTTCTCCGCCGGAAGGATCTCGAAATCAACTGTCTCGCTTCCGCCGTATTTACCGATTCCCTCGACGGTGACAGTGGCAGTACCGGCATCGACATTATTTTCATAAAAGACCTGATAGTCCACGCCTTCCACGCCATCGTAGAATTCGTCCTCAAACACTACGCAATAAATCGAAACCGTCTTCTCTTCTCCGTCGTAGTAGATCGGATCCGAGTCATCGATCCAAACGTCCGTCACCTCCGGCTTTTTCACGATAATGGTGATCAGTCGGGTTCCGTAGCTGTCATCCGGATGACTGCCTCCGTCGAGCAGCTTATCTCCCGCGGTAAGAGTCAGTGTCGTGACGCCCTCCTTCAGGCCCGTCACTTTGATCTGTCCTTTCCCCATTGTGGCTTCTGTCGAAATGAGTTCCTCATCTCCGATCTCCCAGTTGAACGCCGGATTCCAGGATGCCGGCATGTCATGGGCAAGACCGCGGAACTCCGCCGTCAGAAGTTTGGACTGTTCTGTAAAAATCGTAAATGTAGTCCTGCTGTGTTCCTGCCAGTTAAATACATTCAGGTAACCGTCAAACACCTTCTCCTCTTCCCCGTCCATATAGGTGACGGGTTTCAGATAGGCCTTGATCGGGAAGTTGTCCATCTGAATATCGTTGTTATCGTAATACGACTTATGGTATTCATCGAAAAGATTTCTCTTATTGTCTTCCTCGGACATATCCAGCCATTTTCCGGAGCGACACATGTAGCTCTCACCCCGGTTGATCACGCCCACCATGTAAGTGTTCTCGCTGTCCAAATTAACATTCATCTGAATCGGAACGTAATCCTTCCCTTCGACTTCCTCCTTCACGATCACGGAATACTTCTGACCCTTGCCCAGTACCCGCGGATCCGAAAGTTCGATCCTGTGGTAGCCTCCGAACTCGAAGGATTCTTCCCCGGAACCGATCAGAACGCCGTCCTTCGGAGTCTCGTATCCGTCTTTCAGAAGATAGATCTCATATGAAACCTTCGCTCCCGGAAGCCCGGTCAGAACGGCAATGCTGGTGAGCCGGGCAGTCGCATCCGCCTCGAACACATTTGCCATCTGTACACCCTCTTCATCAAAGAGTTCCGTCCGCATCGCGTTCATGAAATCCATCTGATCGATGTACTCATCCCCCGGATCCTCCTCGCAGAAGACGAAGGCCTCCGGATCGGAAATGGAACGATCATAATAGGAGAGCCAGAAATATCCTGTCGACCGGTTCCCCTCCTTCGGCTTCGCATCCGGATCATAGGGCACAACGTCCTGGCCGTCCAGCAGACCCCAGTGACGGTAACCGTTGTTCGGGAACTCATTTAACTCAGAGCCCCAGCTGTTCTTGACGAGAAATGCGCCGTCGCCCTCCGGCATCGCCGGCTTGCCTTCTTCCGTGGTCGAATTGAAATTCTCCCTCGGATAATCATCATCATATCCCACGATGGTGACCATGTGGTTCGTCACAGAAGCACGATTTGTAAACTGAGCCCATTTGTCGCTCATATATTTCTTCCCCGTCGTGTCCTGCCCCGGAAGGTAGGACTCGGCGTAGAAGGTGATGCTGACCGCCCTGTGCTCCTCCACCAGCTGCTTCTTGATCGCATCCGCCGCTTCCGGCCTGAACTTATATTGATAGCGTTCATCCATTCCGGCAGGCGACGGCAGGACCAGAGAATCCTTAATCTTAAAATCCTGCACGAAACGATACTCCTCCGGGATGGACCAGTCATCCTGATCACTATACCAGAGAGGCTTGGACTGGTAGGATTCCGGGACGGGATTTCCCTCGTCATCATACTCCGTCGGAACCTCCCAGTATGTTTTATCGCCCTTCTTTCCCCTGTAAACAAGGTACTGATTCCGCTCGCTCTGCTCGCCCGGATCGGAAATGTACTCCAGAGCCGGACCCACCCCGCCTGTAAAGAGCGAGGTTGCCATGAAGGTGGTACCTCCGACACCGTATCTGTAAGAACCGGAAGCCTTCTCGCTCTCCGAAAGATCACGGAAATAAACTCCCTCGCCGTACTGCGGGCTGTTGGTGTCCGTAATATGAGACGTTGAAAAATACGCCACTTGCTTCTCCGACAGATTCAGAGTGTTCACATCATAGCCCATTTTCGCCGCGATGCCCGAGGACAGCAGGCTGGACTCCGCAGCCGAGATCGCCGCAAAGCCCCAGCAGGTACCGTAGGGATTCTGCAGACGCACAGGCGTCACGTAGGATACCTCCTCATCTCCGACCTTCACATGGCGCAGGTCAAAATAAGAAGGAAAGCTTTCCGCTTCCTCCAGGATATCATTCTTGGCATCTCCCTCCACGTACTGGAAAGCATTTCTCATGCCGGGAAGCTCCCCATCATTTTCCTTCTCTTCCGCATGAACCGCTGCCGGGCTCCACACAAGCCCTGCTCCGAGAACCGCAGCCAAAGAGAATGTCCAGAGTGTCTTAGTTCCCCTCTTCAATATTCCACCCCCTATAGAAAATATAGCAAAATGTGTCATCGTTTTTTTATTCATCGGTTATTTATTGGTTATTTTTCGGTTATCCCTCAATTCGGTCACGAATGGTCGCGAATCTTCCGGGTTTGCGCCGGTCATGTTTCGACACCCGAATCCATTTTACTATAATAATATCGGTTTCACAACGATTCACGCAAAACTTTCAGGCAAATTATGAGGTTTGGTGTATTCTTTTCGTCTGTTATGTGGTAGCATAAATGTAGCGTAGTTATCACAGCGTTGTGGCACGGGCTGTGGTGAGGGGCTGCGACACGGGCTGTGGCGTGGACTGCGGTGAGGGGCTGCGACACGGGCTGTGGTGCAGACTGCGGTGAGGGGCTGCGACACGGGCTGTGGCGTGGACTGCGGTGTGGGGCTGCGACACGGGCTGTGGCGTGGACTGCGGTGAGGGGCTGCGGCACCGGAATCACTGTGCGGATTTAGTGCGATTGCTATGGGATCAGGGCGCGATTGGCGGAAACAATAGAGAGACATCAGAGGTGACTATGGATACAAATAAGGAAATGTTCTATAAAGAGTTCGTACAGCGCGAGGACGAATTCATCCGCGCGCCCTACAATCCGGAGATCGAGTTCTACAGCAGCATCAAGGCCGGAGACGTGGAGCGCGTCACCGAGCTCTGCAAGGATCCGCTGGTAGATAAACCGGGACTTGGCAAGCTGTCGGACGATCCGCTGCAGAACCTGAAATTTCACTTCGTCATCACCACCGCGCTGGTTGCCAGATACTGCATCCAGGGCGGAATGGAGCTGTCTGCAGCCTACGGCCTCAGCGACTACTACATTCAGAAGGCAGACAAATGCCGTCGCACCGAGGACATTTCCCGACTTCATCCGAAAATGTGCATCGAGTACGCGACCCGCATGCGGGAGCTCCGGAAGAATACCATCTGCTCCACACAGATCGCACAGTGCGTCGACTACATTTACGACCACCTACATGCACGCATCACCGTCCATGAGTTGGCGGAGCACGTGCACCTGAACGAAAGCTATCTGTCCCGCCTCTTCAAGAAAGAAGTGGGCACGTCCATCAGCGAATACATCCGGCGCCAGAAGCTGGAGACCGCCAAGAAAATGCTCATTTACTCCGACTATCAGTCCGCGGAGATCGCATCCATCCTGGCCTTCCCGAGCCAGAGCTACTTCACGGAGATCTTCCACCGCTATACCGGTCTCACCCCCGGCGACTACCGGAAGCAGTACTTCCGCAAGAGCATGACCGACACACGGGGACAGGTCTGATCAGCCAGGGACGGTTCTGATCAAACCAGAACCGTCCCCGATTTGCGGGGACAGGTGTGAACGAACGGGGACGGTTCTGATTTGATCAGAACCGTCCCCGATTTGCAGGTACCGACTTAGTTTGCGGCGTCGATCCAGAAGAGTTCCGGGTCGCTGCCTTCGTCTTTGTACTGTTCGATATTTGCGGAGTTGCTCTTGCTTCCCCAGGAAACATTCAGGCACTTTCCGCTTGCTTTGTTGATGATCTTGTAGGTGTTGTTCTTTGCGGAAACGAACTTCCACTCCTGGCTTGCGTTGCCGTAGTAATCCCACTGGCAGATATTTGCGCCGTCCCAGGTTGCGTTGTCCTGTACCGTAAGAACCTTACCGGTTGATCGGTTCTTAATGATGTAGTAGCCGTTCGACTGCTGCTCGATGGACCATCTCTGGTTGTTCGAGCCTTTGTACTGATACTGCAGAACGTTTGCGCCGTTGTACTGGCGGTTACCCTCTACGTCTACTGCAAGACCGCTGTTGAAGTTGATGATCTTGTAGGTCTTGTTGCGGTCGAAGTATGCGCCGGAGCTGCTGCTCTGCGTATTGTTGCTCTGATTGCTGCTCTGATTGTTGTTCCAGCTGTTATTGTTGTTATTCTGATTATTGTTGCTGCTCCAGCTGTTGTTATTCTGGTTATTGTTCTGATTGCTGCTCTGATTGCTGCTGCCGGAGGTTGCAGACGGGGAATCATAGGATGCCCAGTCATAATATGCAGTCAGTCCGGTTCTTCCGTTGAAGGGACGTAACCAGTCATCCACGCCCTTGCCGTTCCATGCATTCATCATGATCTTGCCCGGAGTATTCGGGATATCACGGGTTGCGGTGTAAACTGCCTTGCCATCCACATACCAGGTGATCGCACCCTGCGACCAGTTGAAGCCGTAGGTGTGGAAGGACTGTGAAGCATCGAATCCGAGGTTGTACAGGTACTCATGATTTGCCACACCGTTGGTGTAGTAGTTGAACTGCACCTTCGTGGTGTCATAGCCCAGGAACTCGATATCGATCTCATCCCACTTGGTCCCGTCCGAGGGTCCCGTATAGGTGAAAAATGAGGAAACGACGCCGGGATTCTTGATTGGCTTCATACTTACCTGATACAGGCCGTAGCCGAAATATTCCTTCGTCCGATATTCTCCTGCGGTATAACCGCTCCAGTCTCTGTCAATCGTTATCGCCATCTGTCCGCCGTTGAACTTGATATTACCCGGCTTCCATGTGCAGTCAAACATATCCCCGTTGGACCAGTTGGACTTCTCAAACTTGCCCGTGTCATCGTAGTCAAAATCCATCCCATAATGCGATCCGTTCCATGCGGATGCAGCTTCCGTCTCGACCGGTTTCTCTGCGATCAGCCCGCCGATCAGTGCGAGGGCACAAAAAGCAGAAAGTAACCCCTTCTTTTTCATTTCATTACCATCCTTTCGTAATCTGAATACACCCCTTGTTTCTGCAAACCGCTCTGCATGCGCCCCTCCGGACGTGCACTTCCGTCGGGCTTTCTTCCATCATGCCGGGCAGTTTTCCAAATTACCGGCCAGTAATTATAATACGTGACTAGTTATGATGTAGACATTATAGGATAATAAAAATGGGAATTATATTGTTTTAATTACATTATTTTTGTTTTCATTACAAAACGAACAAAATAAGGCGGAAGATTTGTGAATAATCACAATTCTTCCGCAATATTTCGTCTTATATCTCCTCTCCGGAAGGAATCTTCCGGCAGTCGGGGCATTTCCTCTTACCGCGCCTCTCCGGTGGGGCTATTCCGGCGGTTGCTGGTTTTCGTCTTCTGGCCCCTCTCCAGTGGGACTATTCCGGCGGTTGCTGGTTTTCGTCTTCTGGCGCCTCTCCGGTGGGACTATTCCGGCGGTTGCTGGTTTTCGTCTTCTGCCTCCTCTCCGGAAGGAATCTTCCGGCAGTCGTAGCATTTCCTCCTACGGCTCCTCCCCGGAAGGAATCTTCCGGTAGTTATATGATTTCGTCCGGTCCTTCGAGTCGGCTCCGATCCGGCGCATGACAACCGCTCCCGTCTTTGTGTTCACACTGACCACGGTTACGGCCTGCTCGGACAGTTCATGCCAGACTCTCCCCTGCGACAGATCCAGATAGTCATTCAGTAAAATGGTCTGATAGAACTTTCCGTTCACCACACTCGTACGATCGAGATGTTCATGTCCGCAGAAATATCCAACGATCTTGCCGTTGGTTTTGGACAGAGCCGATGCGATCCGGTCCGCCTTGGAGGAGGTATATGGCAGATTCAGGGAGGAATCGATATCGGTATGCCCCAGCACCACCAGATTCCAATCATTCCCCGGAAGTACCACGGCCTCATTCCGGATCCAGTTCAGCTCCTCATTTGTCATGGCGTACTGATCCAGCGACACATTGTTCGTATTCAGGACCAGGTACCTCAGCTTCTTCGCTCTGTCATCAAAGTAATAGTAATAATCCTTCGGATTTCCCTTCAGTCCCGTCCCCATGGATTGAACCTTGTCCTTCATGAACATGTCATAGATCACACTGATCCTGCCGGTATCATATTCATTCTTCACGGTCCGCTCATGGTTCCCAAGAGTGACAAACACCTGATCCCGGTTCTGCGTAAGCTCCCTGAAGTACCGCTTCACTTCCACTCCCGTTCCGTACAAGCGCGCCGAATAATCTCCGATCATGAAGCACCGCTCCGTCTTCGAATGATCCAGCAGGAAATTCACGACTCCCTGGGAGCACTGGCAATTCCAGCCACCATGCGTATCTGTAACAATCACAAATGACGTCCAGTCCTCTCCCTGTTCCTCCAGGGCTGCAGTCGTCTTATAGAGAGGATCCCTGTAATACTCCGGAAGCCCATACATGTTCTCGACCGAGGTGGTCATGATCCCGTCCGACCGGAAATAAAAGTCGATCCCGTCGATCCGGTACCAGTGTTTCTTCGCCGTCCAGCCCGAGGTATCGCTGTACATCCATTTTCGTCCCTTCAGTTTCCAGGAGGCACGCGGCTTGTAGGTCCACTGTCCGTTGGCTGATAGCCAGTAGCCGTCCCGATACTCCGAGGAAACCATACTCAGATCCTTGTCAAAAAAATACAATTTTCCGGAGATCCACCGCCATCCGGAGTGAACCGCATATCCCTTCCGGTCGAAATAATACCATTTTCCTGAGAACTTCTTCCACTGGCTCTTCGCATACCACTTGGAATTCCCGTACCACCACTCATTGTTAGATTTATGCCAGGCATAGGGCTCCGTGTCCGCCTCGGCCGTTCCGTTGGATACAAGCAGCGACATTCCGACTGCCAGAAGAAGCAGGATCAAGGGACGAAGGACACGACATATAAACCAGCGACGCTTTCCCCGCTCCTCTATCTGATGTCGATCTCCAAGCTTTCTTCTCACTTAATAAACTCTCCGTCATTACTAAAGGTGTAGGTCTTTCCGTCGATCTCCTGGGTTCCGGTTACGATGTAGCCTGAAGCATTGAAGTAGTACCAATGACTGTCGATCTTCATCCACTGCTTCTTCGCATACCATCCGGAGGTATCACCATACCACCAGCCGTTCTTATCCCGCTTCCAGGAGCCCTTCGGTTCGTAGGTCCAGGTTCCGTTCCTGTTCAGCCAGTATCCGCGGATCCACTCATTTGCGGCCATAATACCGCTCGGCTTAAGGTAATACCAGTCATTTCCGACCTTCTTCCAGCCTGTAGCCATGGCGCCCGACGGCATCAGGTAATACCAGCTGTTCTTATACTTTACCCATCCGGTCTTCATCACGCCGGTGGTCTCATCCATGTAGTACCACTTTTTCTCGTATTCGAGCCAGCCGGTCACCTTGGTTCCGTCTTCCGCGTAGTAAACCCACGTTCCGTCTTCCTGCTTCTGCCATCCCACCGGCACTTCACCAACCACGGTGAAATCCGCCGCTGAGAGATCTGCCTTCGGGGTTTTTGTGGATATCTTGCTGTTGTAGAGAACCGCCTCATTTCCGGCTTTGTCCTTCGCGGTGATCCGCTTCACGTACCACGCACCTGTCGACGTAGCGTCCGTAACCTCGAACGTTCCTACCCACAGATTCGGATCTTCCTCGCTCGCACTGAGATCCAGGATACGAACCTCATCCGCACCCTCAGCCTCATACTCAACGGATACCGAATCCATAGCCAGCTCATCCGTTACCTGAACAGAGACGCCTACTTCACTTCCGAAGTATACATCACTGCCGGACTCCAGGTCGGTCTTCAGAGAATCCCCGGCGATCTTCGGAGCCGTTTTATCCTCATAGTCATTGGCAAATGCTTTGATCCGGAAGCATGCATCGTAATCCGCCATATCCTTCCATTTACCGGAGGTTGCGGGGCAGAAGAAGCTCTGGCCCTCATCGATCCTTGCCTGGAAACCCCTGCTGTCTTCAATCTTGGTCAATTCCGTACCGAAGGCCGTAAAATCCGGGAACCGGAAGACCACCGAATAGCTTTCACCCGGCGCAACCACTGTCTTGAAGTCCAGCTCGGCGGTCTTGCAGCCAACCGTCGTTGAAGAGATCCTCGTGGTTCCTGCGCAGGTTCCGCTCTCCGGATCCGCAGGATCCGTAAGTCCCGTATAAACAGACACATCATAATACGTCTGTCCGTTATTAAATGTGGTATATCCAACAGCACCGACCTCGATAGGGTGACCTGTGGTATTCGTGAATACATTTGCCGCACGTGTCCCCGGCGTGGTGTAATAATCTCTATATCCGCCGGCTTTATTCCTGTCCGAACTGTCCGCAAGTCCCGCGGTTCCGTCATAATGGAAGTTGTACTTATAGGTGTCCGTCGGCTGCATGTCAAATGCTATGGTATAGTTTTTACCGTGCAGTTCCGCGCTTTCATAGGAAATGTAGAAACAGCCCTTTTCATTTGCATCTATGCCCCAGCTGTTCTGAACGATCAAAGCACCGTTCTCCTTCGGCATCACCGTCTTCGTATCCCCTGTTTTGGAATCCGTAACCTCATGAGCAAAGTTCTCCTTCGGATACGTATCATCCCAGCCGATCACGGTAACCGCATGATTCAGACCGGTATCATTTTTATAGTTATAGTAGGACCGCCCTGCAACGTACGGTTCCCCTGTCTCCGGATCGATCTCATCCGGATTGGTATAATTCTTGGAATATGCGATCGCGATCGATACCGCTCCATGCTGCATCACAAGATTCTTTATGATATCCTTGGTTCCACGCATGTATGCGATACTCTCCTGCAGCACAAGTGCATCCTTGTACGCTATGTCCGCAGAGTAGGGATTGATCGATCCGTCCCATTCATAATCAACGATATGATCAAATACCTTCTGGATGGGCGCAGTCTCCTCCGATGCCAGTCCGGACCAGCCTGCCAGATGCTGCATTCCAAAGAGCCCATTTCCGCCCAGGGTCGCCCAGTGCCCCGTCGGATCCACCAGATTCATGTCTCCCTCCGTATTCCCGAGAGGATCCACCACATGAAAATAGTAGAACTGTGCCAAATGTCCCGGCGAAAGTTCCTCCGCCGTGGCAACCTTTCCCGTGGTCTCATACAGTTCCTTTGCATAGGAATACTCGCTGGCCGTGGTTGTGGAGAAGGCCCAGCAAAGACCGCTCTGCTTCTGGTCCTTGACCTTGATGCCCTCCGCCCAGGGCTGCGTATCCGAACGATATTTCTTCTTAAGTTTCTTCGCTGCCTTCAGCGTCGGAACCGTAGTATCCGACTGTTGCACCTCGTAGAATTCCTTCTCAACCGGAATGAATCCTCCCACGTATTCCTCCGGCTCCGTTCCGCTTTCCTCCGCGGAAACCACCCCCATATTCATACCGAGCATGGCAATCGCCATACCGGCAATGACCGGGAGACCGTATAGTTTCTTTCTGAAGCTTTTCCTCATACGATATCTCCTTCTCACCTGATTTTCAAAATTCATGTGTAACCGCATACCCCACACTTCAGGAAACTATGTGACTCCATTATATCGAACATCCGTTCGATTGTCAACCCTGAATTGCAGGATCCATCCGATATAATTATACCAATTTCCGGCCGAAAACTCACCCCTTTTTTACTTATCAGACCATCATATTTTATTTTTTCATGAAAATGAAGCAGCGCCTCCACCGCCGGTCCATATCCTCATTCTTCTTCAATTATGTCAACCAGACGATCATCCAATGCCTGAACTAACTTTTCATACTCTTCCCTCGTTAAGTCCTTAATTTTAAGAAAACAAATCCTTCCATCTTTGGAATAACCGCAATCCATTTTTTTATCTTCGCAAATCAATGCTACCGGTTCATCGCTGAATTTAAATCCAAATTCCTTTTCGTTAAAATAGAATTTAAAATCACTTTCGAAATATTTGACTTTTCCCTCGTCATCCTTTTCCTGTATGACAACCGCATCATATATATATTCTGCATCTTCCGCAAATTCGATTTTCATATCACCTTTGATTGCTCCGGTTTGGAGGGATATTAGTGAAAATGATTGAATCGTACCATCATCATAAGTTGTTATTTCCAAAATATCGCCCGCATAATTTCCAAACTTTACAATTTCCTGCCAAAACCCTGCAGGCATTTCTGAATAATGTATTATTGTTTCATACTCATCAATCCTTAATATCACATGTCTTTCCATCCATCTTCCTCCCCTCCGAAACCGATAATATCAAGTCCGGCGGCATGGTCTCATCCATGCCGCCGGCCCTTACCTTTAAGCCTCTTCCAGAGCCTCTCCCAAAGCCCTGCTGACTCTTTACTGCAGCTCCTCCTGGAACTTCTTCCGAATCTCATCTCTCTGCTTATAACACTTGTTATAATCCACGGGAATGTTCTTCTTCAGCAGATCGCTCAGATTGCCGGAATCATACGGATGCTCCTCCATATCGGTACGAACGCCGTACATCCAGCCCTTAATGATCAACTTCTGGCCGGCAGGGGAAAGGAAAAATTCCTGCACTGCCTCAGCGGCCTTGATGTTCTTGTTGGCGCTGTACTGCTCGTCCACGATCATGATCGGGGACGGAACGAGAACGGAACCGTCCTCCGGATAGATCACCTCCAGGGAGGAATTCTCCTCTTCGCGCTTCTTTAAAATGGACTCCTCCAGGATCATTGCGGAGCGGATCTCGCCGGTCTCCAGCTTTGCCACCGCATTTGATCCGGATTCCAGGGTTACATTCTGGTCGCCCAGTGCCTTCAGATAAGCGTCTCCGTACTTGTCCATCAGACCCACCATCGCACAGTAGGAGGAACCCGAGGTCAGGGGATCGCTCATGGAAAGATCTCCCTTGAACTGCGCATCCTCGGCAAATGCCTTCATGGACTGGGGAACCTGGTCCTTACTGTACTTCTCCGGGTTGTACGCCAGAACCATATTCAGCGACCGAACCGGGTACCAGTAGCCGTCCTTATCATATTCAAAAGCAAGCTTGTCGGCATCCGCGAACTTGTGGGGATGCAGCATTCCCTCCTCCTTCAGCTCCAGTGCATAGGACTGCTCTGCAACCATCAGGATGTCGCAGCCCAGCTTGCCGGAGGTCTTCTCTGCTGCCACCTTGGACTGCAGAGTCCCGGTACCGCCCTGGAAGAACTCCACCTTCAGGTTCGGGAATTCCTTCTTCAGCTCCACCTTCATATTGTCAATGATGTCGTTGTACATGGAAGTATAGATCATGATACTTCCCGTGATGTCCTCATTGCCGCCGGAACCCTCGGATCCCCCGCCGGTTTCCTCATTTCCGCATGCAGCCATGCTAAATGACATCGTCAGCGCCGTAATTACGGCAAGTCCCTTTTTCAACCATTTCGTCAAATGCATCGTTCTTTCCTCCTATAATTTGCGCCTCACCATATTTACTCCGCACCTTCTCCTCTCAGAACCACCAGCACCGTCTTCAGCAGGATCTTGATATCCAGCACGAAGCTCCAGTTCTCCATGTACTCCTGATCCAGGCGCACCACCTCGTTAAAATCCGTGATCTCGCTCCGGCCGCTCACCTGCCACATGCCGGTGATCCCGGGCTTCATGCCCGCGCGGCTTCTGTGCTCCAGGTTGTACTGCTCCCATTCATTCTTGGTACAGGGTCGCCAGCCCACCAGCGACATATTTCCGGCAAGGACATTGAAGAACTGCGGGAACTCGTCGATGGAGGTCCTGCGGATGAAATTCCCGATCCCCTTCGGACGCCCGTTCTTGTCCTTCTTCTCACTTCCGATGATCCGCGGATCATCATCCATCTTGAACATAAGGCCCTGCATCTTGTTCTGCTCCATCAGAGCTGCCTTCCGCTCCTCCGCATCCATGTACATGCTTCGGAACTTGATGATCTTAAAGGGTTTTCCATTCCTTCCGATCCGTTCCTGCTTAAAGAAGATAGGACCCGGATCCTTGAGATAGATCATCGGTCCGATAATGAGAGTGAGAAGTAATGTAAAGATACATCCCACCAATCCTCCAATAATATCTATGATTCTTTTGATTGCGAGCCATCCGGTAGAGATGAATTTCACACTACTGGTAAGCACCTTATATCCGCCAAGTTTCTGAATATCCACTGCCGGCCATCGAGGATCATCCAATGCTGACATGCTGTAATACATGGTGATCCCCATTTTGATAAGACCATCCATCAAAGCCTTCGGGAATGCCTGTTCAACCGGTTGCAGAACGAAGACTCCGTCTACCCATTCATGACTGATCCACTCCAACGCGTCCTGAGAAAGAGGCATTACAGGGCAATCCTGATTAAGACCATTAAACACGTTTTTATCGGTTTCTACATAAAGCCTGCTCGTCTTTCCGGTTTTTCCAAGCTCTTTTAATGGATCCACATTATCCATAAGTACTACTGCAACAATTCGGATATTTCTAGTTATGTTTTGATTTAATTTCTTTATCGCTTCTTCTACATGTTTCCGGGAAGTTACAAGCACAAGCCGCCTCTGTTTACTTTCCTTCTTCAGCGACCTTAAAATTCTCTTTTTATTCAACTGCTTGGCGATAAAATCGACGATCCAGAACATCCCCGTCGTAACAAAAATCTGCAATCTGGAAAAACCTGACGATTTTTTTATGGCAAAAAGGAACACCAACGTTACAGACATGAACTCTACGGAGAAGACCAAGTCCATCAAAAGCTCATTGATCCAATTCCTGCCCAGGATACTCCTATAGTGCGACGAGAAAAGTATCACAATCAGTTGGGACGCCCCCATAAGCATTATCAGATTTTGATTGATATCATCTTCATATGGATTTGATATTCCGCGTAATATCCAATAAGTCAGGACATAACATATCTGCAGAAGAATGATATCTATAACGATGAAGTCTCCATGCTTCAACCATCCTTTTGTATGTTTTCGGTTCATAAATTGTTCGTCCTCATTCCTGCTATCTTGAACCGTAGGAAGCTGCAAAAAATACATCACCTACGCACCAACTGCTCAACTTTGATTTATCTGATTGAATAACCGCTGCCTTCTTCGGTGGATAATCACGGAAGTTCCTGCCATGAACAAGGAAGGTCACTATCTGCCCCGGAATATCTCAAAGATCCGATGAATCGACTTATTGTCCATAGCGCTATCCCTCTTCCCTCGTTTGTACCTGAAGATCCGCGGATCTGACCGGACGATAACCGAATACGCTGATGCCGGTGATGATGGTAAGTGCCAAAAAAAGAGCGAGGGGTACTAAGATCGCTATGAACTTCCCGGATCTATGTTTCTTCATGGTTCCCCTTAAATGATCTTCTCAGATTTTTTTCAGTTTCCCGGTAACAAACTTAGAATCCAACAGATAAAAAAGCACTCCGAATACGAGGGATACAGTGAGATCGATCGTTATATCGACAAACCATCCGAGCGAAAGGATATTGAATACCTTTTCATCAAAATCCGGTCTGAAAGTATAATAGATCATCTGTACGTACAGAATGTGGTATGACGCCCTGCCGATCAGTTCGGCAAGCTTTCCAAACCGCCCGGTATTTTCATATTTTTTATCATAAAACAGGTATAATACCAGGAGGAAGATCGGAAAGAAATACAATGCCGTGACCATGGAGGTTCTTCCCCAGGGATTCTGTTTAAAAAACTGATACTTGTAACCAAAGTGCGGTGCTATCTTATATGCGAATCCGATGCAGAAACCGACTACGAGCAGTACCTTGGTAAGCGTATTGATCTTCTTTTTCTTTTTGCTGTTGATCAGCTGAACCGTATACATCCCCAATGCGATCATCGTAAGATATCGGAAAACGATCACCCGGTATGTAGCCGTACTCAGCCCGATCAGATTACATCCCAGCTGATACAGTAAATTGATCCCGACAACAATGAGAACACCCTTAAATCTCATACGCCGGATAAGTGCATACACCAGCGGAGCAATCAGCATAAATCCGATCATCATAGCATAATAATATCCGCCATCTCCGAACTTTCCCAGGATCAATGTCTTGATCGCTGAGGAAAAAGAAAAAGTATGATTCAGCACTTCACGAAGCTCATAAAAAAGGAAAGCGATCAGCATGGGGAATGTAAACCGCACAAAGCTTTTAAGCAGCCCTTTTAATGCATACATTTCCTTTATACTTCGTTCTCCGCTTCTAAGCGCGAAAGTATATCCGCTTAAGATCATGAATCCGGGAACACATATTTCAATGACCAGGATATGAAGCAGATTTGTTGCTCTGGTTTCGTGGGTGTACAGTTCCGAATGACTGATAATAGGCATAAGGATCAAAAATGCCTTCATCCAGTCAATGATCACAATTCTATTTCTTACATTACTCATACAGTGACCATCTACTTCCTTTGATACGATCATTATTCATGCAGCCATTCGATTCTTAAACTTTAAAGAGCCGACGCTTCATATAGTTCAGTTTATTCTTTTTCCCCGGTATACTTTTCAGCGGCGAACGTTCGCCGGCGATCTTGTCTGACCATCCTTCATAGATACCGTGGATCTTATTCGGCGCATAAGAAGGTGCGTTAATACACTCTTGCAGGCATTTTTCGATCGCCTCTTCTATATCGGTGTAATCCGTCCCGCAGATCCTCTCCTGTTTACTGTTGTCAAACTGTCTTGAATACAGTCTGTCATAAATGATCTGATATTTACTCCAGACCTTTTGCAGTCCAAAGGAGTCCTCTTCGTAAATAAGCTTCATGTGCCTGCCCGTCAGTGAAAAAAGGCACTTGTCGTATAAGTCCAGGACTTCCTGCCACAACATACTCCTGGGATTGGTAATATGATAGACCTGCCCGACGGACTCTTTGCTGAGGGCAAGATTTGCGATCCTCTTGGCGACATCATCACCAAATGTGATGGTTGTCCTCTTGCTCATAATGTCTTTCGGAACAACGACGGTATGCCCTGCAAGAAAACGTCTCAGCCAGTTTTCTTTCTCATATACTCCCAGCTGCAGCCGCTGTGAATTGAACGTGATGTAAGGTCTTATGACGGTCCAGCCACTGTTGTTCTTCTCTTTCAGGATATTTTCACACCGTGCTTTGGAAAGCGCATATTCATCTGTCGCCAGATACTCCTCGTCTGTACAGACATCCAGGTGCCTGGGATCTTCCTCTGTGATAAGTCCGTTCTTATCGGCATATACACGGCTGGAACTCAAAAACACGTAATGCCCGGTTCTTCCCAGTAGAAGGTCCACTTTATTCCTGAATTCTTCCGTACGATAGGTCATAAAGTCAATGATCACATCATAATCACGAATCAGGACCTCATTTCGCATAAAGTCTTCGGAATGTGCGTTTCCCGCGATATAATGTACATTCGCCGTGTCATCGTGCTGTTTTCTGCTTGTTACATAAACCTCTGCGTATTTTGAGCAGAGATCAACAACCGGTACTCCCATCGCGCCGGTTCCGCCAAGAACAAGAATCTGCATGGTTCCCCCCCTTCAAAACCCGGATCATGTCTGCTTCTTCAACTCACCTGATGCCATCCGTCTCTCACTTTGATACTTTATTTTTTATGGAGGATGCTTTTGATCTTCTTTACACCTTTATCCCCCAGGATCGTCTTCGCAAGATTTTTCGTTCCCGACATTTTATTACTGTCAAGATTGTTGATCATCTTGATGGCATTACTGTCTTCACTGTAATCCGTAAATACCTCGAATACTGCCTTGTGTGTGCTGTTTATAAATGCATCGATCGTCTTTGCGTATTCTTCTTTTGAGTCGGCCGTATAATACTCAAATCCCAGATCTTCCGCAAAATGCTTTACCAGATCCGGCGACTGACTGCCGAAATGGCCGCCCGCTGCCATGAACCAGTCGGCATCATCGCCGAAAGCGCTTCCCGGGTGATTGTACTTTCTGAATTCCGCACCCCTGCCGTTATTTACCAGCAGGATCTTGATGTTATCGGGCACGTGCCGGTTACCAAGGGAATTCATATCATAAAAGAATGCCAGGTCTCCGATAAAACAGAAATGAGGTCTCTCCGGGTTTGCCAGAGCTCCGCCGATCGCAGAGGAGATCCCTCCGTCGATCCCGAATCCGCCGGTATTCGAATACCCCGGGAATGGGTTCTCCGAATCAACGTAATCCCATGACCGAAGCGAATTTAAGATCCCCATATGGATCACACTTTGATCCGGTAATCTCTTCATCGTCTGCTGCGCGATCCATATATTTGAGAAGGGCAGTTCCGGAAGGTTCGATTCAAAACGCGCCACTTCCGCAGCCCATTTCTGATAGTAATCGTCCTGATCCGCTCTGCCTTCCGCGGCCTTTGCGTAACTGTCAAAGAAACACTTCTCGTCCAGTTCAAAAACCGCACTGAGTTTTTTATAGGTATCTCTGATCTCTCCGTCCGGATTCACTCTCCATACCTTCTTCGGCTTCAGCCGGAACTGATCGCCGGACACATTTCCGATATGGATCAGAAGATCGATATCGGCCACTTCGCTTTTGTAGGAATCCTGCTTGATGACAAGAGACGGGAGGATCCTGTATTTACCGAAATAGTTGCTGGTTCTGCCGCAAAGCACCACTGCGTTATACTTAGCGCAGAATTTTGTGATACTGTCCTGCAGCTCCTCAGACATCTCCTCGTGGTTTCCAATATAGATCGCCACTTTACCCTCACTTACCTTTGGCAATGCGCCAAGATCCGTGTAAGTATAATAATCGATCTTCCTGGTATCCGGGAGTTCACTCTCCGTGAATTTTCTTCCGGTTGTGGATTCAAGATTGATGTGTACCGGTCCTCCGCCATGACGTCTCGCAGCGATCAGAGCCTTGTTGATGTTTATCTCACAGCCCCAGCGGTCATCATCGTTGTCGATCGGCGGCAGATGCGTACTGAAGCAAACCATATCATTCAGCTGGTTCCTTCTGTCGATCACCTGCTCCACATTTTGCCCGATGGCATTCTGAGAACCGCAGGATGTGATGGCGATCACAGGGAGTTTTCTGTAATACGCTTCCGTAAGACCGGGTATGTAATTTCTGGATGCCGTAGCTCCCGTACAGCTGAGGCATACCGGTTCTTTCGTCTCCGCTGCCATCCCACATGCCATATAGGCCGCCGACCGTTCGTCGGAAACCGAGTATATCTCAAAGAAATCATCATACTGAATACTGCCGATAAAGCTGATATTCTTTGTACCGGGACTTGCGATCACACGCTTGATATTGTATTTCTTGAGCAGCGCGATCAGCATTCTCACATTCTCTTCGGCTGTATACATTCCCTTCGCCATCCGGATCTACCTCCTTCGGAACTTCTTTCTAATCTTACCTATAACCGTCTGGATCAGTTCTTTGTTCATCACACAGAACACCACGATACCCAGCGCCATATTGATCACATCTAAATACCATACCCTGAGGAAGCACATGATCAGCATTCCCACAATGATGGCAAAGCAGTAGATCTGTGTCCGCATATTTACCTTCATGGGCTGGAATTTTTTCAGATCGTACATTCTGTAAAAATAGAGGAACATATATGCAGCAAGGGTTGATATGGACCCTGCTGTGATTCCTATCAGTTTAACAAAGATCAGATCGATGACCAGATTGATGATAGCCGCCAGTACGGTCGTGATACCGATGCTTTTGGTCCTTTTGTGAGCCACATAGATCCCGCTTTGAAATGCGGACATGACAAAGAAGAACATCGCCAGTACAAGGATCGGCATCTGAACATATGCGTCATCGTAGTCGCCCTTGATAAAAAGAATGAAAAGGACCGGAGTAAATGCGATCAGAAGTGCCGTCGCACCTGCCATCATACGAAGCATCTTATCAAACATTTTGGTGTAATACTCTGACGCGTCCTTATCCTTCACCGCAATGGTGGCATTTTCCTGCCACGCCATGATGATAACGGTATGGGCGATGGAAAGCAGATTCGGTATCTTATTCGCTACCGCGTATACGGCGTTTGCTTCCACTCCGATAAGACCTGTGATCACGAAACGGTCCGACAGCTTAAGGATCCAGTTGGACAGGGCGTTCGGAACGATCGGCCAGGAATAGGAAAGCAGTTTTTTGACCACAGAACCCGCTATCTTGGCGGGATTGATCAGCGTCCAGATCTTCGTCTGGATCGACAGATAGATGAACCCGGCAACATTTGCAATGGCCATGGACCACACGACGCCCAAAAGACCGGCGTTGTTCAGCTTCAGGGCCACAACGATCCCCACGGCGTTCACGACGGAAAGCACTATGGAGCTGACGGCGAATGCCTTGATCTTCCCCAGACCTCTTGCGACCTGCGCCAGCGTACTCTCTGTGCTGTCAAAGAAAAAGTACACAGCCACCGCGAGGCGGGTCATGGAATCCAGTCCCGGCATGAAGATGAACACTCCAACCGAAACCACGAAAGAGATCGGAATAACGACTACGGCAATGTTCGTTACGATCTCGGCGGCTCCTTCATGATCCTTACGATACTCGATCAGGAAGCGAAATGCCGCTGCCTGAATCTGCAGCGTGGCAAAGGGCATCAGAAGAGCAACCAATGTCGTGATGAGATCGTAAGATCCGTATTGACTTTTCGTAAAGCACGCTGTCAGGATCGGCAGCGTGATCAAAGAGACAAATTTCGGAAGAAGTTTTCCGAGTCCGATCACGGCTGTGCTTTTTACTAATTCCTTCTCCCTGCTCATTGATTCTGTGAAGTATCCTTTCTCAGCAGTTTCACATATTCTTCAAAGCTGCTTCTTTTGCCCTGGACAAATTTCTGATATCCGCTGACATCCAGAGATATCTCTTCGATCTTCGCCTGAAGATCCATTCCCGCAAGCTGTTCTCCCGGAACGTAGCAGTTCCAAAGTTCGGTCCCCTGCAGAAGATCCTCTAATTTATGTTTCTTCCCCTTGGCTCCAACGGCAAGGACCGGCGTATCGTTGCAGATTCCGAAACACACACCGTGGAAGAAACATGAGATAACAAAATCCGCTTCCGAGATGATCTTTAACCAACAGAAGGGGTCCACGTCCACCATACTGATAAAGCCCTTCTGCTCTCTGAACAGAGATACAAGGTTGTACTTTCCCTTCAGCTGTTCCCGAATGACATCTGCCGAGCTTTCGTCAAGCATGACCGCAACGGTCTTCTTACTCGGATCTATTCTCACGGAACCGTCTTTAAGAGGGTTCCTGCTGTTTTGTATTTCCTCTTTGAAATCATATAAAAATGACGGATCACAGGAGATCATCACTTGTTTCCCGATCTTATTACCGCAAAGGTAGTCATATCCGATGCGGTCCCGGACAGATATCGCTTCAAAATCATTCAGGAAGCTCTGCATCTTCTTTTCATTCTCTCCGGCCACGTTGACAGACTTTCCGAAAGAAGCTGCGTAGGAGAACTTTCTGCATCCCATGTCCCCGGGCAGAAAATAAGGATTCGGAAAGCTTCTCACATGATTCACCTTCCAAACCTCATCACTGCCGACGATTATGGCATCATAACGGGAGCCGAAGAGTTTTCTGAATTCCTCCGTGTCGTCTGAGATCAGCATATCCTTCGAGAACACGCCTCTGTTCCTCTCTACCGCTTCGTTAAATGTAGCGAGCTGCTTTTTTTTGAAGCTCAGCTGCCCGAAGGATTTCAGTTTCTTTTTCAGATTCCACTTACTGACATCATAGTAATTCCACGCTGACTGCATGGAATAATCGATTACCTCGGCCTTTATGCCGGACTGCTGATTTAATGCCCTGCAAAGGCTGTATGATTGAAGGAACGCTCCGTAATTGACCGCTCTGTGATATGTAAGTATCCCTATATTCATCCTGTTGCAACCTTTCCGATCATTTTCGCCTCAAAGAAAGATCCCGGGGCACTCCGGGCACTCCCCCTTATCTGGAGCTATTTTTATCTTTGCCCATCATATGCCGTATTTTTCTCTTTATCTTATTCATGATCCCATAGCCGCCATATTCTTTGGCTATTTTCCCGAACTTCATCGTACTGTGATCCGACCAGAACTGATCTCTTTTTTCCGGAGATTTAAATGGTGCTTCCAAAGGCGGCTGCATACTGTCTTCGATCCGCGTTTTCACGATGGTAAGGTTCTCCTGTACCGCTTCAAGAACGGCACGCCCCCTGTCGTTATTGACCAGCACCAGGCTGACACCTTTATTATCATTAAATCCGGGCACAGCCTCATCGATCCCCCAGTAATCAGCGATCGTGATATCTCCGGGGTGAATGATATCTTTATACGGACACCGGTAGCAGCTGGGCCGAAGGATCATATGTCCGTAGAACAGTGTCGTAAAGACGCGGCTGTCGATCTCTTTCCCCTTTGCCAGATGCAGCGTCTCTACATGCGCTCTCCATCCGTAGCGCTTTTTATTTCGAAAATCAACCGCCTTGACTTTACTGTGTTTTTTTCCTTCCAGCCACCGGAGATATTCTTTCCAGACCATGGGGCTTGGGACTCCGTGACACACGATATCCACACAGAGAAGCTCATCATACTCTTTGACGAGAAAGCCCCGTAAACCTGCAACCTGACACGAGGTACCTGAAAAAAGGACCTTCTTACCGTCCTCCAGATCACGCTTCACCGCGGCGAACATATCCTTCATCTCGCTCTGGATATACTTTGATCCGCGCATGCGGTCTCTGTCTTCTTTGCTGACCGCCCTTATATGAACCGCAGATAAAGATTCATCCAGCGCACACCCATAGACAATACCGCCGTCCTTTAACACTTTATCGCTCAGCGCCGTAAAGATACCACCGGACCGGGAAGCCATCCGTGTCGATTCGTCCTTATGTTTGACCGCATACGTTATCGGTTTGTCATATTTTCCATGTTTATAATCATTAGGCACACTCATGCCACAAACCTCCGATAATGGATTGAAGGGTCATAACTCCCCGTCAAGATAACCTCGCATTTTCTGATCAACCTTAAAAGCACAAACCGAGATACACTTATAACACCGGATGCATTTCTCTGCATCCACGGTGGGATAGAGAAATCCTTCCTCGTCCGGCTCCATGGAGATCGCTTTGGCCGGGCATATCGCATAACATGCGGAGCAGCCACAGCAGTTTTCCCTCTTTTCATAGATCTCCGGAAGTGCTTTTTCGCCCTTAGTTTCTTTCCTGTTTTTATATCTGGTTGATTTATGAGGACTGAATCCCATGTATCCCCTCCGAATAGTTATCTTTTGAAAAGCCCGGCCACAAACAATACCACATACGGCTTTGCCCGATCGATAAAGGATCTCTTTTTTGCGCGATTCTCGTTCAGCTTCAGATACGCCTTCTTCATGCCTTCAAATGAGGTGCGTCTGTAACACCACATTCTCAGCCTGAGGCGCTTGTTTCCGAAATAACGGAGTGGTTTTTCGCGAAACAACCACTCCGACTCATATCTGCCGTGAAAGGCGTTATAGGCCTCCCTGCAGGCCGCATCATCATTTACAACTTTGGAGATCGTATTAAAAAAGGCATCTGCGCATCTGCTGTCGATGCTTTTCTGCCAGGCCTCATCATTTTTGTACAGGTCAAATACATTCTTCCTTGCCTGATCATGTGCTTCAAGTGCGCAGAGCGGATATTTAACGACCTTATCCTGGGTGCTTATGCCCGTTCCGACCCTGTAGCGTACCAGTTTCTCTTTTACAAAGCATACAGTCCCGGCTGCCGCTATGGTAGAGCACACAAAAGCAACGTCATTACAGAGACGGATGCTTTGAAACTCATATGGATTCTGCTGAACAAATGAATGCCGAAACATCTTGTTCCAGCAAGCCACACCCATTAACTTAAAATAGCCATCCACCAGATCATTTGTCTGATATGCCTTCCCTTCTTCAAACTTCTGATAGGCATACCACTTATTTATACTTTGACCACTTTCGGAATTAAAATTATCTCTCTCGCATATACAAAAATCCGCTTTGGTCTTATCCAGAGCTTCCACCATTCTTTTCAGAAAATCCGGCGTATAGAGATCATCTCCGTCCAGAAAGGAGATGTACTCTCCTTTTGCCAGGCTGAGCCCGTGATTACGCGCAGGACCCGCACCGGAATTCTCCTGAAAAATGTAATGAAACCGGTTGTCTGATGCCTCAAATTCCCGGATGATCTTGGCAGAATCGTCCTTGCTTCCATCATCAATGCAAAGCACCTCATAGTCCGTAAAGTTTTGTTCTTTTAAGCTGTTCAGAGTTTCTCTTAAAAACTTCTCGTTATTATAGATCGGCATGATGACCGATACTTTAGGACCAACGCCTGTTTCGATATCCACTCAAATATCCTCCTTATTAACCGGACAATTCAGATTCTGTTAATCCCTTTCATCGTACTCTGCCAGATACTTCTGTATATATTCATCATTCCACCTCTTGATCATTTATGCTACTTTGAATTTGTCCTATGCTGCTGCTTTGAAGCTGTCCAATGCTGCCGCTTTGAATCTGCTCTATGCTGTTACTTTCAATGATATCCGCCTCGTAGGACTTGGCTTTTTTGCGCCTGGAGATCGTAGGAACCAGCATGGCAAGATAGAAATAAAACCAACTGGTATCAACATAACTGTTCTGTAAAAACAGTGTACTAAACAGTACAAATGCCAGAAGAAAGAGTGCCATCTTACTTGTATTTAAATGATTCTGTCTGATAAAGCGAATCGGTCCAAAGACAGACAAGTACAAAAGGAGCGCGATTCCGAGAATCAATCCAAAGTGCAGCAGCATCTCGACATGGATCCCATGGGGATATCCGTGATTGATCATATGATCAAAGTGTTCCAGATAAAGATGCCTTTCTCCCACAAGTCCATACCCAAAGAGTGCCGAACTAAGAGAAGATCCTAAGAGATCAAGCCCGTACTGCCACTGATCAAACCGATAGGAATCATCTGTGACATTTCCCATAAGAATTCTAAGAAGAATTCTGGGTCTTACTCCAAATGACTTTATCACATCATACAAGTATTCGATCAACGGCCTCCACATGAAGAGCAGGAATACCCCAAGGATCAAAGCCGCTATGATCAGCTTATACTTTTTCTTTATAATACAAATGATAAAAGCGAGCAGCAGGAGCGAAACAAGGGAGCTTCTTCTGCCGCAGGTTGCGATCAGAAAGAAACTGATCATCGCGGCAACCGCATTCCATTTTTTTCCGTCGTTATACAACCATTCGATCAGATAGACTCCGGCAATTACGATCACACAGTTTGAAAACGTTTTGTAATTCTCCCGGCTTCCTACATTTGCAAAGAAGAAGGAGGCTATCATCAGTAACAAAGAAATATGGGAGAAGATCATCAACATTCTCCAGAATCTCTGATAGTTTCTGACTAATCGGGTTGAAAAATATATGGGTAACGCTATCAGGAAAACTTCTGAGATGATTCCCTGTCTCTCGACTTCATACAATGTATCACTGTTTATCATGGAAAAGAGGAGCAGCAAAAGAATACTGATCGGCAGGATGATCATATCTAATTTGATCCGGTCCAGATGCAGGAGGATCGACAAAAGCAAAAACGCCAGACCGGTTCCATAAAATAACGTGATAAACAAATTTCCTTCCGACGTAGTCCCGCTCGAAAAGATCCAGCGCACTGCATTTCCAAAAATGCCCGAACATAACATGATACACAAAGAAAACTCCGGCAAAAGATCAAGGTTTATTCCATTTTTCTTTTTTGTTCTAACTATCATTACGCGAAATCATTTTTAGATAATCCATTGATCGGTTCCTCAGATCCGTCAACAGACGATCTACCCTTTCCCATTCATCTTCGCCAATATGTGACCAGTTCTTCTCTATCTGTCGGTCCCGGATCTCCAGCAATGAGATAAGATCCATGCTTCTCTGATTCTTCCCGCGATTCGACTCCGCTTCGATATAAAAATCCTTTTGGAGATTTATTGAAAAAGCCGTCCCGTGGAAGGAGTTCGTAAACACACACTCTGCATTTGCAAACCATCCTACAAATTCTTCCGGACTTGCGTTCTGCACTTTTTTTATTCCTTTATACTTTTCCCTTCCGTTATGCAGATATATCAGATCACAGCCGTTCTTCTCCGCATAGAGCTTTGCCTTCTCGATCAGATGCACCGGTGCGGCAACGGTATAGATCAATACATACGGACGTCCGTGATCCGGAAGGGCCGCTTCCCTGATCCACTCATCCTTTGTGAGGAGGAAGGTGGGATCAAGATCTGCCCGGCATTCTTTTCCCACGATAGCCTGAATCGGTTCCACGGAAGAACTTTCACGAAGCGAGATCGCTTTGATCGAGTTTGAATACTTCTTCAGTGTGTCGCGGAATTTCGGGGAATCCAGATTATCTCCGGCGCTCACCGCATATGTATAACAACCTTTCCCCCGGAAGAAATTCATAAAATAAACAGGATCCATGCCGGAAAACTTCTCACACCACAGCTGATCCGATCCGGCAATGACCGCATCAAGATCCGAAGCGGTCTCCGTGATCGTTTTTCTGTTTACGGGTTCTGTCAGATTCAGTTTTCTTTTTCGAAATGCATCGAAAAGCCGGTACTTACTTGCTTTTCTGGGCAGTCGAAGCAAACCCTTTACTTTCTTATCCTTCAAAAAAGGCCCCGGCGTATGCGCCTTTTCAACCGTATTGCAGCGATAGTCGATGATTTTTACATCTGCACCCAGTCTCTGCAAAACCGTCTGCAGGGCGTAAGCCTGCAATACCGCTCCATAGTTTGAAGCCCGATGAAAGGTAAGAATGCCTATTTTTTTCATATGATCTTATCTCCAATCAAACCTCAAAACCGGATTTTTCGGGAAGTATCTTCTCAAAAGCCTGAATAAAGCGGTTCTTCTCTCTCTCAAACTCTTCGTCCGTGGTTCTGCCCATATCATTCAGGCACACCATCGGGTATCTTTGATTCTCGATGATATCGAGCAGGCTTTTGTTCTCCGCCTGGATCGTGATCTTCACGCCCAGCTTGCTCTCTTTGATGGGAACAAAGTTTCCTCCTGCCAGCTGCCAGTACCGGAACATATACTGACTCACATCTCTTTCATCCCGGAAACGGTGACTGCAGGTCTCATCGAGCAGTTGATACTCATCCTGCCATACTTTTTCTATGGTCTTTTTTAAGATCGGCACCGGAAGATGTTCATTTCCTATCCCCGGGAACTGTTCGTAATTTGCATTGTATATATTGCCGATCACATCTCTCATCCCGACAGCAAAGGGGTTAAACCATTTTTTCATATTTGATTTCAGACACTTGTGAAAATCAAAATGACGGTTCAGTGCAGAGATCATATTCACATAAATGTGCGGCATGACGCCGCCGTCATTTCGAGGCAGAACGCCGTGGATCCTTGCCGGATGCACCGGTTTCATGCCCTGAAAGAAAAGCCCCTTATTTACCGGACGGATCAGGAACATATCGTCATTAAAGTAGATAAAACGTTGGGACAATCCTTTGATCCGGTGCAGATTCAATTCTATCGGATGCGAGCTGAAGGTGGGAAGATACTTTTCCGGGATATAATCCGAATGCTTTACATGGACCAGCTTTTCACAGTCCAGATTCAGCCATTCCGGTACATGCCCGCAGGTCACAAAATATACCTTATGGACCCAGGGTGCGAACTTCTCCACTCCGCGGAACCAGTACCGAAGATTATCCCAGTCCTTGTATCTGCCTTCGCTTGCATCAACATTGCTGATGCCGAGCTCCTGAGCCTGATATTTATTCTTCTCTTTTCGCCATTCCGGATCAGCGCCATCCACCCATATCATTACGATATCGATATTTTTTTTATTCTCCATCCCTGTATCCTTCTTTATTGAATCCGGCTTATGATCTCCTGAATCACCTTTTCTGTGGCAGCACCCGCATGCGGGGTGAATCTCCGATGGAACTTTTCGGCTTTTTGGATCTCTTCCTTTTCGTTCATTGTCTTGATATGCCGGATCACTTCATCCTCTGTCCGGTCGACACTGAACGGCATCATTTTCTCAAAATCAAGTTCAAAGCCTCTCCACTCATTGTATTCATCAAAGTCATACCCGAAGCAGAACATCGGTCTCTGCAAGATGGAATAGTCGATATATGAACTTGAATAATCCGAGATCATCACATCCGCCACAGCATAGAGGTCATTCAGTTCCTCATAATCCGTAGCATTGATCACAAAACCATCATCGGGTATATCGATCATCTTTTCGATCAGGTAGTGGAACCGGACAACCAGGACATACTTGTCTCCGAGTTCCGCCTTCCACTTAAGGAAATCCATAGGCGGGACAAAGAAATTCTCATGCTTGCTGTCAACGTTGTAGTCCCGATAGGTCGGCATATAGAGCAGTACCTTCTTGTCTTCGGGAATCCCCAGTTTGCTCCTGATTCCGGTTATATCTTCCTTTGAATACCGTAAAAGCGCATCATTTCTCGGCAGATCCACGGGCAGAAGATTCTTTCTCTTTACACAAAACAGACGAAGGAATATCTCCCGGTCCATCTTGTTCTGGCAGCACCCGATATCGATCCGTTCCTTGAATCTTGGATCAGGATCCAGAGAATATCCCATCTTTTTCAGCGGTGATCCGTGCCAGGTGTTTACACATATGGTATTCTTTTTCTTGAACTGCAGCCCACGGCATATGGAAGTATTCGTTACCCATATTTTCGAGGACAGTGCATATATAAAATACTTTGGCGAATCGACTTTGACCACCTTGCAGCCGATATCCCGATGCTCGTCCGGTCGTTCGAAGGCCCATATCATTTCATAATCCTGAAAGAAAGGATTCTTCTTCATCCCTTCATAGACGGCTCTCGGGCTGTCTGAGTACTGTCTTCCCCCAAAGGACAGGAATAATACCCTCTTTCGTTTAACCGGCACAAAAACGCCCAGGAAGATCAGCAGAAAGCTTCCTACACGCCGGAAAGCCATACGCACCCATTTATTGTATTTAATGATATTCTTTATCTTATTCTTCATCTTGCCTTCACGTCTTATATTTAAAGAGGTTTCTTTGTTATCGACTTTATCTTTTTCTTTAGATCCTTTGGCAGCAGATTTTTTACAACATCCGAGCAGGTCCGTCGGAACAGTCCATTGACTTTTACGCTGTCATCCCTTACGTCATACCGGTTCAACCGGCTTCTTTCCTTCGGCCGTCTCTCCGGACGTTTAAGATTCTTCTTTACCGGTTCCTTCGCCAGTTCACAGGGCTCGATCTTGCCTTTCAGCTCCTTTAAGAGTTCTTCTCCCCGGTCCGTATTCACACAGACCAGGCTTATGCCCTTTGACCTTTTGATGGAATCCGGAATCCCGCTTTCTGCAAGATAATCTCCCAGGGAGAGAAGCCCTGTCCTGCATTTATTTGCATAAGAACACCGAAAACAGCTTTCTCTCAAAAATCTGCCGGAACTGAATCCTGTATAGTACGCATCCTTCATTTCGGCCCGGTCATAGGTTTTCGATCCCGACGCCAGGGTCATATGATAGGTATCGGGGTAGATCCTTCTTTCTTTACTGCGAAAGTATATCTGATCGATCTTACCCTTCAGCTTCTTTTCTTTTATTTTGAGATATCGACGGAGAACCCCGGGGCTGCCTACGCCGTGACAGATCAGGTCCACCGCGATCAGCTTCTCATGATCCTTGCAGTACCGACGCATCGCCGCAACCTGACAGGGTGTTCCGATAAACAAAACCCGGATATTCTGGTTCAGCTTTGCCTCGATCTCACGGAAAATCTCCTTGTCCAGGTCGCTCTGTACATACTTGGAGCCCTGCATCTTTTTTACCACCTCTATATCATTGGTGATAACATGACGTGCATGGAGATTTTCATCGAATATACATCCTGCCACATATCCTCCGCTATGAAGGAGCTGCTTTGCAAGAACATAGGAGAATCCGCCGGAAGAGCTTCTTTTCAGCTCGCTGGCATTCTGATTCTGACATATGCAGAATCTACGTATGTCACCGGTTTCGATCTTCTTTCGCTCCGGACAGTTCACGACACACTTCTGACATGAAACGCACTTGCTATTATCAATTACCGGATATCGGAATCCATCCGGTGCTGTTTCCATAGAGATGGCATCCACCGGGCAAACAGCCGAACACAGTCCACATCCCGTGCATCGATCCCCAGAAACCGGCGTTTTCATAAATTAATCTCCTATCGCATTCTTCAGATAATTTACTGAATGTTCTTTTCTTTCCTGTAATTTATCAGTCATCTTTTTGAAACTGCAGTCCATCAGAACGTCTGCGTCCACATCATCGTCCGGGAACATGAACCGGTCTGTCAGATCAAAAAGCTCCAGCAACGTCTTCTTTCGTCCGTCCGTCCCCATTCCCGGGCTCTGGATCACGGAGAAAGGTCTTTCAAACATATATGAAAAAACGGTGGCATGGAAAGAGTTCGTGCAGACATATGCACTGTGGCGGATCAGATTCAGGAACTCTCTCGGTCCGCAGCGATATACATTCAGAAATCCGGCTCTCGCAAGCTGTGGTGTCATCAAAGCATTTACGACCGGGATTCCCATCTTCGCCGACAGATTTCTTGCAGCAGTCACCAGATCCTGCACTCTCTGGTATGCACTGTCAAATCCATACAGAAAGATATACGGCTGATTGATCACGGGTTTTTGTCCCGCCATTTTTAACCATTCCTGCTGATCAAGAAGCAGGGTGGGATCCAATGTGATCTGTGAATCGATGCCCTGTTCTTTCAGAAATTCATATCCATCGGCTTCACGAACCGATATATGCGAAAACTTCCTGATGTTATCCAGGTTTTCTATGATCTCAGGTCTCTTTTTTAAAAGCCCGTCACCAAAGGAAATGGCATACGCTATGGATTTTGCCTCATACGGAAAATTCAGCATATATGCCCCGTTTTCCATATCCTTCAGATTCAGATTCCAAAGCTGGTCGCTTCCCGTGCATACGACATCGTATCGATCCACCGCTTCTGAAAGTCCGGCATATCCCACGGACTGCTCCGGCTGGGGGCTAAGATAACCTGACCGAAATTTCGATATTCTTTCCGACCTGTTCCGATAGGCGTCGTAATGAGCGACCGCCAGCATGGCCTTTGATACGAAGCCTTTCCTCTTCGTAACAAACTGGATCGGATTCTTTTTTGAATTCTGCATATCCGGCACATAGTTGATAATATCGCATTGATGTCCGATTTTGCGGATGCTCTCCTTTATGGCGTAGGCCTGCAGCATTCCCCCAAAATTCAGACTCGCATGTGTGGTAAGTACCCCAACCTTTTTCATAGCATTCCTTTCGATCTGATCGATCACACTCTATGACTCCTCCATATGAAGGTCATTCTTTATCTGTGTTGTACTTATTTCCGGCGTTCTCGGAAGATATACGACCTCCACGCCTTCTTCCTTCAGGAAATCAAATTTCCCTTTCCAGTCATCCCCGATCACAAAGGTATCGATGTGATACTCATGCACATCACTTCTTTTCTGTTCCCAGTTTTCCTCCGGGATCACCAGATCCACATATCGTATGGACTCCACCAGAGCTTTTCTCTGTTCATATGTGAAATAACATTTCTTCTTTTTTTCATTCCAGTTAAATTCATCTGTCGATATCACAACGATCAGATAATCCCCTAAAGCCTTTGCCCGTTTGAGAAGATTAATGTGTCCGTAATGCAACAGATCAAATGTTCCATATGTTATTACCCGTTTCATGCAGTCCCCCGTTCTATCCTTTTATCACAGCAAGCTGTAAGTCTGTAAGCGCCATCACAGTACGTATTTCTTTAAAGGCTTGATCAGGCTCAGGAGCCATGAAAATGCGAAGGAAAGAATAACAAAAACCGCGCCGAAACAAATGATAGCTAAAATGTTACCGTCGAATTTGATCGGCGTGAACTTAAACCATTTATATACCAGATTAATGAAGAAGGGATGAACAAGATAAACGCCAAAACAGAGCCTGTCAATCTTCCAGATTCTTTCGTTATTCTTTACGGTCGTTCCCTTGACCAGACTGTAAAAGCCTACCGTAATGCAGATATTCAAAAGGTCTTTTACCGCTTCCATTCCGCTCCAATCCGTAAAGCTGAGAATAATGAGCACCAGGAAGCCAACGGCGATCATAGCCACACTCAATGCCTTGTTCAGCTTTATATCGTACCGTCCAAAATAGCAGCCGAGCAGCACATAGAACACAAAATTGGAGGTAAGCGGGAATACGAACGCTACCGTAAGACCGGACAGATTGATCACAGGCACAACAAATGTGAATATCCCGCAAACGATTACCGAATACAGCAGTGCCTCTTTGCTGCAGTGATCTGTGAAAACCTTAAGCAGCGGCAGCAGCAGATACACACCAAGCAGGGCATACAAATACCAAAGATGCCCCCAGCTCTTCCCGTTGATCACGTTTATGAAGGCCTGCCATAACATATTGACCTTGAACGTCTTCTCATGCATCACCATTTCCATTATGGAATATGGTATGCCAAACAGGAACAAGGCGAGCAGGATACGCTTGCAGTTTTTCAACAGCACGTCTTTAATCGTCAGATTTCGATCCTGTCTTAATAAAAGTATTCCGGTGATCATCATAAACGCCGGAACGGTCCAATGAAAAACGATGTGACAAGCTGTATAATAATGAAACTGTGACTCTGTAAGGCTGAACCCCTTCGGATTCGCCGTCAGTGTGTTACATGTATGGCCAAAAACCACACCCATTGTGGCTATAATACGTAGAATAGAGAGGTCAGCCCTCCCACCTTTTTTTCCCAATTCGGTTTCACCTGTCTTTCGAATTATTTCTGTCCGCCTCTATGCATGTTCGATCTGTCAAGGCGCTTCCCCTGCCTGAAAATGGCAGCATAAAACGTCCCATTTTCTTCGCCGCATTCCTGCGACACAAGATTTTAACCTTCCGAATACTATATGTCAATCTTTTTCAGGAAGGTCCGGGTTCTCCCGCAAAACGCAGGATCATCTATTTTCCCTTCCCTCGTTTTACCATACGCCGGAACAGTTCGGAATGTTTTTCAGCCATATGCACGGCGTCAAACAGTTTTATGCGCCGACTGCCTTCCTCAACCAGTTTCTTTCCGATCTTCGGATGATCTATGATCTCGCAGATCTTTGATGTGATCATATCAACATCATCCACATCCGCGATCATTCCGGCCTTCCCTACGACCTCCGGGATCGCATCTGCATTCGTAGCAACGATCGGCTTTCCCATCATCATATATTCAGGAAGTACGAGGCCAAAGCCTTCCCATCGGCTTAACAATACTGCCACATCAAAATCCGCAGCATATTCAAGGGGGTCATCCACCCATCCGGTGATGCGAAAACGCTCGGAAAGCTCCATTTGATCGATGAGCTTCTGTGTCTCATCCCGAAGCGATCCGTCTCCGACCATGACAAAGTATACGTTATCATGATTCCTGCTTATCTCCTTCGCCACGCGGACAAATGTGTCCGGACTTTTCTGCTCTGAGAGCCGTCCGATCGTGCCCACAATCACGGCGTCTTTCGGAATCCCGAGCGCCTCCCGGCAGGATCTCTTCTCCGCAGGCGTCTCTGCCTGCTTCGTATGGAGTTCTGCCTGTTCCAGCTCTATACCGCTTCGGATCACTGTGAGCTTATTTGCCTTACAGATCTTATTTTCCAACGCACTGTTTTTTTCATATTTGGATATACATATGATACGATCGGCTAACGGCGCCAGCAGCTTTTCCACCAGAACATAAAAAAGTCTTTTCATCTTTCCGATGGACCGCATGTTAAAGCTCCAGCCGTGCGCATTATAGATCTTGATATTTTTGAATCCGAAATCGGCTATCCTGCCGACCGCGCCTGCTTTTGAGCTGTGGAAATAAACTATGTCGGGGTTCTGATCCCGGATCACCTTTCGAATATCACGAATAGCGGCAATGTCCTGCTTTGGTCGAATCTCATGTTGAAGTTCTTTAATACATATACAGGCGTTGGCAATTCCTGAAAATTTCTTCGTGTCAAAATTCTCCGGGCACACCAAAACGTGCTCAAATTCTCTGTTACCGGAAAGCTTTCTCAAAAGAGTGACCAGATATCTTTCAACACCGCCCGCCGCCTCTGAAATATGGAGAACCTTTATTTTTTTGTCTGAATGAGTCATATTTTCGGTCCCTGGTTCTTTTTGTTTCTCTCATATCTTCCTTATACATTAAGGAAGTGATCATCCAACTCGAATCGGTCTGCTTTTACATTAAGTAAGAAACCGTCAGTCTGCAATTTAGCGCTATTATTATACAGATGGCCGGTTGAAATTGCAAGCGCAACACTTCGTTAATAGGTTAAAAGATGCTGATTTTGCCGCTCCTGCAGCCGGTTGTCCGGCCGGAACATTTGTTTTCACAGAATATCTCAGGCAAAAAGAAGCCCGAAGTCCCTCAAATGTGGAGTCCCGGGCTTCCCGTATCCTCTGTTGCATTTTTTACATCATACCGTACAATTCCTACACTCTCTTCCCATTCCCCCACACTCATGATAGAATCATTCTTAGCAATAATGACGCACCATGCAAACAGAGAGGAGGCTGCACAATGAAAAAAGTTAAAGCTTTCGCCACGTTACTATCCATCATTCTATTATCTCTATCCCTGTCCTTTTCAGCATCTGCGGAGGAAACACCCGATGCTCTGGAGGAATACGGATATCACAGGATCTACGGGGACGCCGATGAAGTCCTGTCGGATCACACCGGATGGATCTTCGCCGCACTCGATATTTCCCAAGGGTATTTATACTATTACGAAAAAGGAGTCCGGCTGACGGACTGCATTAAGAGGGTTCCGAAGCCTGTCTTCGGGGTAACCTCCGAGAATTACAGCAGCTTTCTCACCGCACTCGATAAGGTAACAAATACCACCGGGATCAAATACTATACCGTAGACGCAGTTACCGACACCGAGCTCTACTTCTTCAAGGATGACAGCGACTGTCTCCTCCGCGACTATGGTCGGATCGAGCCCTGTCACTGGGGCTGGGGCGAGAACTGGATTGCTTACGGCGGTGAGAACATGCTCCGTCCCACCTTCGGAGCGGAAACAGACGACTTTGGAATCCTGTACTCCGTAACGGGAGCTACTCCGGGATGCCCTCTTACAGATATGATGATCGTAAACACCGGCTGGCAGGAGTACAAGACCAAGGACAAAGCCGGAAATGCACGAAGCTCCCTGCATTACTTCTACGAGGACGGTACCGTCCCGGCGGACGGGATACATCTCATCGATGGAAAATACTATTATTTCCAGGACGGCATGGCATTTCAGAACGCCTGGGCGTATGTGAACACCGGTTACACCGACGGCTATGTCACCCTGGACGATGGGAATGACACCCGCTTCTATTTCGGAATGAATGCCACCGATTACTCACCGGAGCTTCTTCTGGATGAAAATGGGAAGAACCGCGAAGGATGGAGCAATTATTTCGGCCCGGACGGCAGCATGCAGACCAACTGCTGGGCAACCATCGCCGGAACAACCGATTCCAAATGCTACCTGGATTCCCACGGCTACCCGTGTACCGGCTGGAAAACCATCGGCGGAAAGACCTACTATTTCCGGAAGGCGTGGTCCTACTGTGATGCTTTTGGATGGACCGAAAGCTGCTATGTAACCATGCAGACAGGCCTCACCTATATCGACCCACAGAGCGACCGTTTCCTCAAGCCATATCCCACTTATTTAGATCCCGACTACCAGGCTAAGGGCCATTACTATTATTTCAATAAGAACGGTGAGCTGCTGACCGGCTGGATCACGACCAAGGCCGGCACCTACTACGCAGATGCCAAGGGCGTCCTGGCCTCTCCCGGCCTGCATATCATAGGCGGGAAGACCTACATTTTCGATAAGGAAATGCACCTCACCACCGGCTTCCATGTAGAAGGTAAGGGCTCCGGGCGCAAATCCTACTACCTGAACGACAAGGGCGTTCTTCAGACCGGACAGTTCACGGTACAGGGCCTCACCCTCTACGCCGACGACAAGGGCGTACTGCAAAACGGCTGGCAAAATGCGAACGGCAAATGGTATTACTACGAGGACGGTAGCAGATTCACCGGTTGGAATACCATCAGTAAAAAGAAATACCATTTTGACGCCACAGGCGCGATGCAGACCGGGTGGCAGTACATTTCCGGAAAATGGTTCTATATGGGCACAAATGGGATCATGACTACCGGCTGGAAGCAGATCAGTGGAAAATGGTACTATTTCGACAAAGACGGAATCATGGCTTCCAACGAATATGTAGACGGATACTGGATCCGAAAGAACGGAACCTGGGATGGGCGGTCAAAGAAAGCCGGCTGGCAGAAGGATAATACCGGCTGGTGGTACCGCGACAGCAGTGGCTGGTATCCCAAAGCCGCCTGGTACTGGATCGACGGAAAATGCTACTATTTCAACAAGACCGGTTACCTGGTAACCTCCTCTACGATCCAGGGGTATAAGGTGGATAAGAACGGTGCCTGCCTGAACGGGTCCGGTGGTATCTACACCAAAAAAGACAGCCTGAAGGCGGAGAAGAAGGCCTCCCGGATCCGGTTCAGCATCACGCAAACGAAGAAGCATCCGGATACGGTTCAGGTCTACTATGACTACTCCTCTCAGGTAACAAATACGCAGTTTGCCGACGCCTCCAAAGAACCCTGTGGACGACTGAACTCAGAACCCAACAACGACTACGCCAATTGGGAGAAGTTAGAATGCTGCTACAGAAGCCGGGGTGCTTTTGTCGCCACCTACATCGACTTTCCCAAGTACGGCAGCAAACGGCTCAACACCCTGGACAACATCCTGATCAAAGGGTGGTATGAAGACATCTACAAAGCGACAGTGGTGACAAGCGAATAGCGCGTAATTGGGGATGGGGGGATCCTCAACGGGAAGAAGAACGTTCCAAACGCCTTTACCGTCTTGCAGAAGGTACAGATGATACAAGTATCACCTCCCTATCACTTCCGATTCAAGGAAAATCAGTTTCTTTCGCACCTCCCGACAGTATGAACTGTATAAATTTTGTCATTTTTATACAGTTCGGTTTGACTTTTCCCATCATGAAGTATAAAATCAATAAAAAGGAGGTGGATCATGGAAAAATACATCGATATGCGTATATTTTCGTTAAATCATGGTGGTATTTCTTCCCAGGCAGTGAAAGATGAGTACGAAAAACGCTATAACGGGATATCAACGATCCGGCTGCCCTTTAAGATCAACGATGTGAATGCATTCGTGGTCTACACCAACGAAATAGTAAACATCATTTCATCCATTTATCAGCAGAGTGCCAGGATCACATCCGAACTGCAGAGTGTTCCGGTTGAAGCCTATAAGGAATACATCATTCAGTCCCTGATAGAGGAAATCCAACAGTCAAATGAATTTGAGAACGTGGAAAGCACCCGACAGGAAATCCAAAAAGCGTACGATAACAAAGAGAAGAAATCTCTCCGTTTCAACGGAATGGTAACCAAATACAATCTTCTACTGTCAAAAACCGACATCCGCCTGATGACAAGCTCCGACATCCGGCAGTTGTATGATGACTTTATACTGGACGAGGTTGTTCGGGAAAATCCGGAAGACCGTCCGGACGGCGATATCTTCAGAAAAGGGCCCGTGCATGTATATGGAAAGTCCATAGATTCCATTCATGATGGCCTGTATCCGGAATCCCGGATCATTGAGGCTATGGACCAGGCACTTCACGTGCTGCATGATGACGATCTGAATCTGCTGATCCGGACTGCTATCTTTCATTTCATGTTCGGATATATTCACCCGTTCTATAACGGAAATGGCAGAATGTCACGATTCATAAGCAGCTATATGCTGTCAAAAAGTCTGGAGCAGGCAATCTGCCTCAGACTCTCCTATGTGATCAAAGAAAAAAAGAACAAATATCTGAAAATGTTCAAGGATACCGAAGATGCAAGAAGCATGGGCGATCTGACCGGATTTGTGACCGATTTCCTCAAGTTGATCGAATCCGCCTGCCATGATGCATACTTGGATATCCGGGAGCGAAACGATACCTATCAGGCATTAAAAACCAAGTTGGACGAATACCTTCATGATCCGAAACGGGACATAGCACAAAAGTATCATAAGGTATTCTACTATATCCTGGAGAAAACCATCTTCATCGGCAACGGAGCCAGCTATGAAGACATCACACAAAACACCGGTGTCACCAAAGCCACAGTTTACAAACTATTAGCCAAGGCCGATTCCTTCGTGTATAAAAGCAAGGAAGGGCGAGAATATCGCTGGTTTATAAAACTGTAATACTTAGTTGAGAATAGCCCTGCGTGCGCTACAGCACACAGGGCTATATTTACCGGACGTGCCAGAACCGAATTATCATTTCTCAAAACACATCTAAGTCACAGATCCATGGTCTCCCACATCTCCTTCTTCCACTCATCCTTACAGATCCCGGCGCTCTTCATCAACCTCACCAGAACCATGAAGGCTGCCTTCTTCTTGGCTTTCGTCTTTCCGACCTCGATTCCATAGCCGTTCACACCGCTGCAGGTACAGCTGCAGTACCATTCATCATCTACCAGGAGAGGATCCGTCTCCTTATCATGGAATTCATAGACCGGTGCCTCCACATACTTGTTCTGATAGAGCTCCTGCAATTGATTGATGGCATCCTCCAGCCGTGGTTCGATCCCGGCGTCAGCGAGCCGGATCCAGAGACCATGATCCATGACGAAACAATACGCCCGCTCTGCAGCCTTCTCTCTTGCCCTGCTCCTGGTTTCCTCTTCAGAGCCAACCATCTGCGCTGTCTGCACTCCGATATCATTCTCCGGGACAAAGTAGCGTAGCGTACAGAAGTACCGCTTCTTACCCGGTCTACCCCCGGTCATTTCAGTTAATTCATATTCCGGCATCTGCCCAAAATGCTTCTGATGCCAGGCATTAAACAGTTCAAAATGTGTCGCCTTCAGAAACTCATCCGACCGCATCAGCTGAACCTCGACCAGGCGATCAACCACATCCTCCAGAACCCGCCAGTTCCAGCCGGAGTCTGCAGCCACTGCACCGATCAGCGCCTCCATCATATCCTCCCTGGCTGCTTCCGACGGTTCTTCCCCGGAGCCATACAGAATAAACTGATCCAGCCCAAGGAGCATCGCACGCTCACTCAGATACTCCCGACAGATGAAATGCTCCCGGATCCTGCTCAGTTCCCCTTCGTCATGTACGGAACGGAACGGTCCGTCCGTATGGTCTGCATCCACCTCTGTCAGCTGCCGGGATATCTCCTGCGTAACACAGAGATTCAGAACGGAATCCCCGAAGAATTCCAGCTGCTCACAGTCAGAGATACCGTACTCCACAGCAAAGGCCCTTCTGGTAAAGGCCTGACGGAGCAGATTCTCATTCACAAACTCATACCCGATGATCTGTACAATATCTGACACTGGGGACGGAAGAGGCAGCTTCAGCAGATTTAAATGGGACGCCATGTCCTCCTCCCAGCCTTCGATGTCAAACCCATCATCCCAATAGTCCAGGCCCTTCTCAGGGACATATGCGCCGTCTGAATCCTCACATTCCAGATCAGGATTCAGGCTATAGTCAGGAAGCAACCTTCCCTCATCCACCAGGCCATCCATGTACTCCTTGATGTCCAGCAGTTCCTCCACCTTCTCATCGCCGGCAAGCATATCAGCATCCTCTGCTTCCCAGTAGTCATCCTGCCCGTCCATCACAGGTTCCGGCCAGGGGCAGCTGTCCGGCCACGGTTTCATTGCAACGTTTCGATTCACTCTTTTCGACATAAAAAAACCTCCATGCATTTTCCCGGCACATCCGGCCGGTTATTATTACATGAAGGGCATGATTTCTGTTCACTTTTCACCCGCACCATATGATGACCGCACCACTGCAGCCGAAGGAGGTCAGGCTACAGTACTGCCGCGATATTCATACAGTTTGAGCACCGATCCCATATCCACATCTATCTCCCTGCTACCTCTCTGCCCGAAAGCCCCGGCGCGTCACCGCCAAAACTGTCGACCAGGATGATACGCACTGAGCCAAATGCCTCATGCCATCCATGCAAGGATTATTATAGGGGAAATGGGATGGATTTACAAGGGATTCTTTATTACAGGGCTTATTGCTGGTTGAGATTCTTCTGTGATCATTACTCTTATCAAAAGGCACTCTCCAGCGTAAATGTTGTTATTTCATCCTTTTTCGTACTAACAAGTTCTCGTATATCATCCTGCGACAGGAGTAATCCCGTCGGATTCCTTCCGATGATCACATACTGATTCTCCGAATCCATAACGATATACTGTCGCAGATTATCATCAAGAAGAATATCAGCATTGTCTATGATAAATATCTTTCCCTTTGACTTTCTGATAGCCGTTTTATACCCCTTATTATGATCCAGATAATTTAGGCATCTCACCCGCTTATCCTCAGATGAATACTCCAACAAAAAAGAATACACCGCTGATTTTCCGGTTCCGGAATCACCGGTAATAAATGTCACATTTGAATCAAGTTGAAAATCCACAATATAGTTCGTATGCCTTGTCTGTATTCTATCAAGAATGACCGGTTTAATTTTCATCTTTCCACCACTCTCTTAATTCTTCATAATCTTTAAACACATGAAGCCCCCGGGAATCAACCGCCTCCACCTCTTTCATGGTAAAAGCAATCATCGGATAATCACAGTACACCTTCCCGGATTCCATAGCATATATTGCTTCAAGTGCATTTTCTCCGCACTCTGCAATATCAAATATCAAATCGGGGTTATACATAATATTCAGTGCTGTCTTACACCCCGTAGAAAGCTTATCAATGTTGAGCCTTGTCCCATCAAACCTCGAAGCGATGGAATACTGATCAAGCATTTGGGAATTGTCTATCCGACTGATCACATCGCCGGCCCTCTGATCCAGCATTCCAACTGTATTCTTATTGAAATATACATCGTTGATCCGCACAACTTCCATAGTTTTCGGAACTGTTTTTTTCTTATATACTGTTATCATCTATAAACCTGCTTTCGCAAAAGAATCCCTTAGAACGGAATAATCAAATATCGTCTTTATCTTATCATTCGATGCTAATCGTTTCTGATCAAGACCACAAATATCGTCTGCCGCTCTGGTTTTCCAATCACAACAATCGATTATGAAACATTCACCAAGCTTGCCCTTTGTCGTTTCAAACCCAGTATTTCTGGTTATTTCAAATAACATCTTCGCTGACAACTGTTCCGTGTTCAGTTTCTTTGAATAACCAAGTGTTTCCTTTAACACGGACAAACGATCAGCGTCACCCCCATTACGGATTAGATCCACAAATTCAGATTTTAACTCTAGCAATTTCATACGCTTGTCCTTCAATTCATCTTCCTCAGCAAATATCCAATCCTCAAGCAATTGAAATGATAAAAGCACAAACTCAAATGAATGAATCTTGATCACAGCCACATTGTTTTTGCCTTTCACCACAGAATAAAGCCGCTGTGTTTCTCTAAGGACATCCGGATTGTCAATCGCATAGTCCATCAGAACATAATACCTGTCATCACTATTCAGTTTAGAAACCGCTTTACACAGCTCGGTATTATTTCTTTTGGACTCGACAACAAATCCATCGAATAATGTGTCGAAGATCATTTTCCAAAATTCGAAACCGGAGCCTGTATCTTCACACCATATGTATGTATTCAAGTAACATCCCTCTTTTCATCATTTTCATTATGCCATAACATTGCCCAGCACCTCAACACTTACCAGTTAAACACGAAAGAAATCACTACTTCTATCAAAACACTAGAGCTATTGATTCGTAATCAATATACCTATTCTTTAATTCCCATTAGTTTATTGTTGAATCAATGCTTTTTTAAACTAGTTTTACGAGTTTTTTAGAGTCTATCAAAATCCGGGTTATCTTGGAAGGCGAGTGATTTGACGTTTACGCATCATCTAAGCAGACGATGCCCGTTCGTTATACGTGTTTAGCCAGGTGCTTATTTCTGTTCATTGTGACTTGAGTCATCACGATTCCTTTCTATACATTCACTCCATACGCTGAATTCCTCTTCTTATCTTTTTTACAACATCACACAACTCTCTTACAAAGGAATCACCATCTATGGCTAACGGAGTGATTTCCTCCTCATATTCCTCCTGTGTCAACGCATCATCTCCCGCGGCATGCATCCAATGATTACGTTCTTCTACCCATTTCTTAATCTGGTTTAAAAGCGGATTGTCAATCTGACCATATTTAGATATGAGGTTCCCGCTTTTTTTACTTCTTTCGACATTAATGATTGTCCGGGGAACATGGATACAATCATTAACCATCTTCTTCGGATAGTTTACCTTTTTTATGGATTTCAATACTTCTTTAGAAGCAGGCGGAATACCAACATCCAACAATTCCCACTGGGCTATGGTCTGATTCTTCTTTGCCAGTTTGACTTCATCAATCAACTGACCCAGCATTTTAGGTTTCCCATCCGGATTCTTCAGATCTAAACCTGCCATTTTCGCAAGAGTCTTCATTCTGTCATCAATGATCATATATTCAATAAACACCGCTTCGAAATAGTACTTATCATCAATGGCCGCGTCCATTTTATTAATCAACAATTTATACCAACTTCCCTTATTTCCTGAACCCATACTACATCTCCTTTTTTCTATTTTTAATCTACAATGACTCCATACTAATCGATTCTTTAATCCCATCACATACTATTTCTGTATTATCAGGAAACAAGAATTCTTTTGTTATTCCCACGAGTTTCAATTGTTCGCGAATCCTCTCTTTCTTATTATTGGGAATTGTAATAATTGTTTGCACTAATTCAGAAACTTTATCAAGCGATACAAGTTCATTTGTAATGATTGATTTATTATCTTTGTTTTTATGTATACGATTTGGAAAAATGATAAATTTACCGTCCTGATTTATCTGTCTGCGATTAACTGCTCCAACATCGACTATCATGGGCTTTAGCAAAGAATCAATATATGGATCATTATCTGTTTCTTTTTCCCAATCGGGATAGATAAGCGACACCGCATAGTGTTGATGATAAAACGAATATCTGTAGTTTTTAATCGAAGTGATAGCATTGTTAGTCAAGCGATATGTATCAGCAATGATATTTGCAAATGGATTATACGCAGATACAGGCATTCCATAACCAGCAGGTCAGCCCCGGCCTTGGAGCTGGAATAGGGGGGAGCTGGTATGGATCGGTGTAGTCTCCGTGAAGAAGAGATCCGGCCGGTCCAGAGGCAGATCCCCGTACACCTCATCCGTGGAAACCTGATGATAACGGATATTGCCGAACTTCCGGCAGGCATCCATCATCACTTGGGTTCCGATGATATTTGTCTCCAGGAAAATGCCGGGGTTCTCTATGGAACGGTCCACATGGGACTCCGCTGCGAAGTTCACAACAATGTCCGGCTTCTCCTCTTCGAATACCTTCTCCACTGCCTCGCGGTCGCAAATGTCTACCTTGTAGAAGCGGAAATGTGCAGCCTTCGCCACGTCATAGTCCGGGTTCTGCTCGTCCAGTAACGGAGCAAGCGTGGACAGATTCCCCGCATAGGTCAGCTTGTCAATGCAGACGATCCGGTAGTCCGGATGTGCGTCCAGCATGTGGTATACAAAGTTACTTCCAATAAATCCGGCACCGCTGGTTACGATAATGATCATGAAACAATCCTCACTTTATTTCCATTGCTCCTCTTTTCTGAAGTACTATCGTAAATATACCACAGAAGATGACGATTTCGCAATCTGCAAGACACTGATGCCATAATGCGTCTGCTGCGCCGAAAGATGTAATCACGCAATAGTAATTCATCTCCTCAGCACACATTCAGATACTTCTGAAACTCCTCAACAAATTGCCCGATGTGCAGCCCATTAAATTTGGCACTACGGACATAATCCGGAACTCCTCCTCATATCGGAAATGCACCTCAATCCTCTTCTCATCCCAGATTTTGATGTGATCGATCAGTTTTACCACTGTTTCCCGGTCAAGCTTCGTGATATTACGATACTCGGCAAAATGCAGCATCCAAACGAAAGTCTTCCCTTCTCCACTGATCAAGTCAGTTTTCTGCTGTTCTATCCGCCGGATGCTATCCTCCATCTCCTCGATCCGCCTCACATAATTCTTCCGAAGGACCTCACACTCTTTCGTTCTGATGGTGCCATCCCGCAGACTTTCATCCAGTTTTCGCATAAAGCACTGTATTTTATCGCATTCCTGCCTCTTCTCAGAAACCAGCCGATCATATCGCATGATATACTCACATTCCGGCGTGATCTCTCCAAAGGCCCGGAGCTTACCAAGCAGATCACCAACTGCCACCGCTTTTTCGCGAATTGCCTCGATCACCAGTGCTTCGAGGTCCTCCTCTCTGATCGTGTGGCTGGTACAGCCACACCCCGTATGAAACGTAACACAACGGTAATAACAGTAACGTATCCCATGATCACTAACTGCCTTCCGGATCATATTCTGTCCGCAGTTCGGACAGGTCAGATATCCGGAAAAAGGATAAGCACAGGTTCTTCCCTTCGGCGTCAGGATTGACTTTTTCAACTGATCCTGAACAGCCCAAAAGATATATTCATCAATGATCGGTTCGTGCGTTCCTTCCACTCTGATCCAATCATCCCGCCTTTTAGGAATGCTTCTTTGGGCCTTATGACTCGGCATCATCGTCTTCCCCTGCACCAAAACCCCAATATACACCTCATCCTCCAGGATACGTCTTACTGCCGGATACGCCCAGTGTGCCATTTTTCCGGATCGGAAACTTGTCGAAGCCCAAATACCTTTGGAAATCTTATACTCCAACGGACTAAGCACATCTTCCCGATTCAATTTACTCACAATTCTGCCGATGCTCATTCCCTGCAGATACCATTGAAAGATAGAACGTACAATGTCTGCCGCATCAGGATCCGGAATCAGATGATAATGATTCTTCGGATCCTTGCTGTAACCATACACAGGATTCGTACCTGTATACTTCCCATGCTGCCTCTTCATCTTCTGCTGCGCCCTCTGCTTTAGGGAAAGATCCATACAATACGCCTCATTGATCAGATTCTTCATCGGCACTAACCAGGAAGCCTGATCCTGTTTCTCCATGCTGTCATAATTATCGTTGATGGCAATAAAGCGGACTCCCATAATCGGAAATACCTGTTCCTGATATATCCCGACATCGATATAATTTCTCCCGAACCTGGACAAATCCTTCACGATAATACAATTCACTCTGCCCGCCCGAACTTCCCCCATCATCTCCAAAAAACCCGGCCGGTTAAAATCCGTTCCCGAATAACCATCATCCGCTTTCTCCGAGACGATTTCAATGTCCGGGTGACAGGCAACATACTCACGCATGATCAGTTTCTGGCTCACAATACTATCACTTTCCGTCCTGTCTCCATCCGCTTGTGACAACCGGGAATACAGGCACGCCCTGCTCTTTTTTATCTCATACATAGACGTTTTCCTCCTCTTCCTCAATCTAAATGAACCCGATCATTTTAAAAAACGCCTCTGAGAATTTCCACTTTAGCTCCACATGATCTTTATCATGGAAAACCACTTTTTCCAAAGCAATATCCGCAACCTCCCTTGTGAATTCAATGGCATTCGAACTTTTCCGAATCCTCTCAAGATCTTCATAAAGCTCTGCCTTCTGCATACTGTCCACTTCCATCGTTTTCACCAACCCGATCATCCTCTGCAGCTCATCCCAAATCAGTCTGTGCAGTTCTTCTTCCCTGATCACATCCTGCGAACAGCGTATCTCCCCCGTCTGACTTCTGGCATAGGAACAAAAGAAAACCATATGCGGATCACTTCTCGGGTTTCGCACATCATATCTGCAGCTTCTGCCGCAGACGCCACATCTCACCTTCTTGAATAACGGGTAATTCCCATTGATTTTCACCCTATGCTCTGTTTTACGAAACTTTCCCTGTGCCCTCTCATACTCCTCTTTTGAAACAATAGCTTCATGCATTCCCTCAACAACGATCCATTCCTCTTCCGGGATAGGCGTGCTCTTGGAACTATGCAGGAAAAAGTGTTCAGATGTATGCGAAACAACCGCACCGGTATAGGTTCTGTTCTGCAAGATCCGCTTGATCATTGTCCCATCCCAGCAGCTCATTTTAGAAATGTTCATAAACAATCCCTGCTTCGGATGCTTCCGTTTGTAGTAAGAAGCCGGCGTATCATACCCTCGATCATTCAGCAGTACAGCGATATGATTCGGTCGCATACCGGACAGAAACCGATCAAATATCTCCCTCACCACCTTAGCCGTTTCCGGATCCCGGATCATCCTGCCATGATCCTTCGGATCCTTCTGATACCCATACGGAACCATACCATTTACCAACACACCCTGCTTCATTTTGGCAAACTTTGCCGTTTTAACTTTGACAGAAAGATCCCGACTGTAAAAATCATTGACGATATTTTTCACCGCAAGTTCCAGACTTACATTTGCCCCATAAATGTTGCCACTGTCATAATGGTCATTGATCGAGATAAAACGAACTCCCGTGATCGGGAAGAAGCGGTCCATATACTTACTCGTCTCAATATAATCCCGTCCCAGACGGGAAAAATCCTTTACGATCACACAGGTTATCTCTCCGTTCCGGATCTTCTCAATCATCCTCTCAAATCCCGGCCTGTTAAAATTCGTTCCCGTAAAGCCATCATCATAGAATTCCTCCTGCTCACATACTGCAAGATCCTCAGAATTTCCGATATAGTCCTCAATCAGATTCCTCTGATGGGAAATGCTTTCGCTTTCTTTTTTTCCCGACTTTTCGTTCAGATCCCTGTCTGCCTGTGATACCCGATAGTACTTGGCAATTCTCATCTTCTTCATACGTATGCTCCTCCTTCCTCGATCAACTCTCCATATAATGCCTCCAGCCGTTTTCGTTCTTCCACATATTTCAGACGGATTTCCATCCTCCCGTCCTCAAATATCTGCACGCTTTCGATCATTGATCCCACAAGCTCCGGAGTCAGTCCGGACTGCTTTCGCGAATCTCTGACCGCCCGGATCCACACACCTGCACCATCCGTAACAGACAGACAATCCTCACGTCTTCTTTTCAACTCCTTTAGCTCCGCTTCCAATTCATCGTAACGATCATTCAAAGGCGCCTTCTTAGCTGTATACTCCCCTGCATCCATCCGCTTCTCCACATATGCCTCAAACAGGCTTTCCTGCTGTTTTGCAACACTTTTCAAGCTTTCCGTAACAGAACGAACCTCTGTACTAAAGGATCTTTCGAGTTGCGACCCCACCTTAACTCTGGCCTTCTCATATCGTTCAATACACCTCCGCTGTTCCTTTATCAGATTCAGTGCAGACCATTCAACCTCCTCAACCGGAATAGAATGCCTGGAGCATTTCTCATTCTGACTGTCAAGATACCGTGCGCATACATATCTGGATCTACAACGACCGGTTCCCGTATCATGTGCCTTGATAAAGCGCATCTTTCCACCGCAATCTCCGCAGAATATCCGTCCCTTGAACCGATCAATGATCTTTGCTCTGTGTTTCTGCCCTACCTTATGCTTTCGTTTCATCTCCGCCGATTTCCTGTCCAATATCTTCTGCACTTCATCGAACTGTTCCTGTGTCACAAGCGCTTCATGCATATTGGGGAAAACCAGCCACTCATCCGGTTTTGTCCGGTGTTTCAATACTCCCTCCGCCAGATTCTTTGGCATCCTTCCGTACACGATACTTCCCGTATAAATAGGATTCCGCAGCAAATCGTTTAGTGTTTTCGTATTCCACCGGCTCACTGCATATTTTTCATTATGCCATATCCCCAGTTCATACTTCCTTGCCGCAGGAGTCGGAGCATCCAACCCATCCAGCAACCGGATAATCTCACACCACCTTTTCCCTTCGATAGTCCAGGCGAAGATCCGTTTCACATAAGGAGCCGTCTCTTCGTCAATCTCATAACGATATGCCACACTCTTCGATTTCACATACCCATACGGCCCGAAGGAAGGCAGGATCTGGCACTTTCTTTGCCTCTCCTGAAAAGTCGAATTGATCTTCCGAGATATATCCTTTGCGTACTCAGCGTTCAGCAAATTCTTCATTGCTATCATAAAGCCGGCTCCGGAGGCATCCATCGAAAAGCTGTCAAAATTATCCGCGATCGAGATAAAACGTACACCCAGAAAAGGAAAAACATTTTCCAGATAAATACCGGCATCCAGATAGTTCCTGCTGAACCGCGACAAGTCCTTAACGATGACACATTTTACTCTTCCGTTTTGGATATCTTCCAGCATCCGGTTCAGCGCCGGCCGATCCATATCTGTTCCCGATCTTCCATTATCCTCATACACGTCATACAATTCCAGTTCGTCATGCTTCTGCAGAAAATCCATGCATATCTTCTTCTGGTTTTCCATCGACATGCCGTCATCGTCCTTCCCGCTGTTTTCCGCCGAAAGCCGTAGATAGACCGCTGTAGATATACCCCGATCAAACTCCGATCCTACTGCATCAAACGGAAGGTTTCGCCTTTTTCTCGCCATGGTTTCACCTCCTTTTATCCCCTGTTCCCAGCGAGAACAATTAGAAACTTCGGTAAATCCATTTGTAAATGTTTGATTGTATATGAAAAACTATTAAAAATATAGTTTTGATTTAAGGAATTAAATATGATATTGTTTCACCTGCGCGCCAAAAACATAAGAAAAGAGGAATGTATTATGTTAACCACTGAAGCTCCTGAAATACGGGCCGACTATTCTACCGGCTTGTATACGATAGCCGCACTGGCAAAAAAGTACGGATGCCATAGGGATACCATACGTGCCGTATTAAAACGATCCGAGGATAAGGACGTCTATATCCGCACCTCAAATCCAAAAAATCCACTGATTCTCCCCTATGTGGATTTCATTCGGGATCTTCTACAAAAGGGCGATCCGTCCGTCACATCCATCCACAGAGCGATTCGGAACAAAGGCGCTAACATCTCGTACTCCACGGTCAAAAGTGCGGTGAAACGAATAAAAAGAGAACTGGATTTTGATACCATACGCTATGAAACAAAACCAGGTCAACAGGGGCAGGCCGATTGGGCAGAATTCCCCGGTTTTTCAGTAACGATTGATGGTAAAGAGCTAGAACTCTATGCATTTTTTCTCATCCTCGGGTATTCCAGGATGCGTTATGTGGAATTCGTCACTGAGATGAAAACATCAACGCTGATCCAATGCATCGAACACGCCTTTCAATACTTCAACGGAAGCCCAAGAGAAATGCTTTTCGACAACATGCCGCAGGTAGTTAATCGCTGTATCAATCCAAAGAAGCCCGGAAAAACCGAACGAGAACTCGTCCCGGAATTCACTGCATTCGCAGACTACTACGATTTCCAGATCACGCTGGCACGCATTCGACGGCCACAGGAAAAAGGGAAGGTTGAACGTTTTGTAGAATACTTTAAAGGTGACTTCATGCCGATGCTGGACAGAAAAACCGGGCATGATCTGGCAGAACTTAATCGGAAAGCAATTCTCTGGTGTGATACTGTAAACAACGATGTACACCAAACCACAGAAGAGATTCCCTACAAACGACTCCCGAACGAAGGGTTAAATGCACTCCCGGAAATCCCCTACTACGAATACAGAACCGTCACGGTTACAAGAGACGGCTGCGTCTTCTATCGCGGACAGGTTTACCATGTGGACGAAAGCCTTGCCGGTTGTGAAGGAGAGATCATCGATCTGGAGAACACGATATTCGCCCTGATTGACGGACAGTATTACATTCTTGGCAGGCGTAAGCTTCCGGTATATATCCGCAAGAGCTACTCCAAAACTAAACAGGAAATCATACAGCATAAACGAAAGAAGCAGAAAAAGACGGACGACTTCCGTCGTTGGCTGCCTGAACAGAGAGAAATCTTAATCGACTGGAGGAAAGTAATTAATGAGCACTGTAGCAATGTCTGAAAACACGAATAACAAAATGCTGGTTCAGCTTGAACTTACAAAGATGATGTCCTTTTCCAAGGACCGTTATCTTAAGAGTCTGATCGTCCAGGTTGTACAAAACCATCCCAATCTCGGTGTTGAAATAAAAAAGATATTACAGGATACTCAGATCAACCGCGAAACAGATCAGATCACTAAGCTGCTTGAGGATGCAAAGTTTCCGAACTATCCGGATCACAAAACTCTGGCTGAATTTGATCGATCACAACTGTCCGGTGATAATCTCTCCCTGTATGAGGAAATCATCACGCTCAACTTTCTGACAGATTCCAATCCCAATCTGGTCTTTTATGGTATCCCGGAACAGGGAATGGAAACGCTTGCCATTGGGCTCGGCGATCTTATCTGCCGGGCGGGACACAGCGTACGATACATCGACTTTTATGAACTAATGAACGTTTTTAATTTCAAAACGAAAGATGCAAAGAAAAATGTACTGTATAATGAACTCATGAAGACAAACTGTCTGATCATCAACGATTTCGCAGGCCCTCTCATCTACGATCCCGATCTGATCAGTGAATTGCTCCTCCTGCTCCAAGCACGATCAAAAGCACACGGAGAAGCCTTTGTCGCCCATAAACATAACCCCGGAAGGAAAATGTCTCCCTTCTCCACCATTGTCACCTCCTGCTTTGCACCGATCCAATGGACAAAACGGTTGGTCGGCGACGAACCCGTGAGAACCCTTCACATCATCAATCAGATTCTCGGCAAAGGGCAGCAACTGACGCTGAATATTGATACCGCAGAAACGACCACAACTGCTCAATAACATTCTACCATGCTTTACCCTCAAAAAAAAGCACCACCACCTTATAACCCGGGTTGACTCACAGGGTAGAATCGATTATCCTATAAGGTAGTAATATCATTCCTGTATGTGGAGGACTGGGAAATGGGAACATATCTGGATCCCGGAAATCAGGGTTTTTCCAGAATCGCAAATAAGGAATATGTTGATAAGACCGGATTGATCAGCTTCATTAACCAGAAAATTGGTTCATCGAACAACCTGATCTGCATCAGCAGACCCCGGCGCTTCGGGAAATCTTATGCCGCAAAAATGTTATGCGCGTACTATGACAAATCCTGCGATTCGCATGAGTTGTTCAGGAATTACGCGATTGCAAAGGCTACGGATTACGAATCACACATCAACCATTATCATGTGATCAGCCTGGACATTTCGGGTTTTATTTCTGATGCCAAAATGCATAAGATTCCCTTTGGCGACATCCCTTCGATCATCGTTCGCTCCATTCAAACAGATATCTGTAAGTCATATCCGGAGCTGGAAGATATAGATACTCTGAACGAGTGCCTTCTTGAACTTGTCAGAAGGACCGGTACGCAGATTGTTTTTATCATTGATGAATGGGATTCCCTGATCCGGGAAGCAAAGGACGATTTCGATGCTCAAGACATCTATCTGAATCTGCTCAGAGGCTGGTTTAAGAATAACAACTTCACACCGGAAGCAGTTGCTGCTGCCTATATGACCGGTATCCTCCCCATAAAGAAGGACGGATCGCAATCCGCCATCTCCGATTTCAGAGAATACACCATGGTGAAGCCCAGGCAGTTCGGTAAATATGTGGGATTTACAGAAGAAGAAGTACGGAATCTCTGCAAACAGCATAACTGCAGCTTTGATTCCATGAAACGATGGTATGATGGATATGAATTCAAAGATGTAGGAGCAGTATACAATCCCAACTCAGTCATTCAGTCGATTGAGAATAAGGATTTTGATTCCTACTGGACGGAGACCTCCGCTGCTGAGGGCCTGATGGAATATATCAGCAAGCCCTATAATGGTCTCACAAAAACCATTGCAGAACTGATCGGTGGCGTAGATGTCAATGTAAACACCACCGGCTTTGCCAATGATCTGGTTACCTTCCGCGGAAAGGACGATGTACTCACGCTGATGATTCATTTGGGATACCTGGCTTACGATTCCGACACTAAGACAGTTCATATTCCTAATGAAGAGATCAAACTGGAATTCCAAAAGGCAATCCGTGAAGTGAATCACGAAGCAACTCTCCAACGTCTGAACGAAAGTGACAAATTATTCCTTGACACCATTCACATGAATGAGGAAGCCGTAGCGGCACAGATCGAAAAGATTCATCGGGAAGAAACCGCTCCGCTCCACTATAACAAAGAAGACAGCCTTCGCAGTGTGATCAAGCTCGCTTACTACACCTACCGCGACTACTATCTTCAATGGGAGGAGCTACCAACCGGAGATGGATACGCCGATGTCGTCTATCTACCCAGGCGCGATTCCGACTGGCCTGCTCTTGTAATTGAATTAAAATGGAACAAAAGTGCCGAGGGTGCCATCCATCAGATTTTGGACAAGCACTATCCTGACCAGTTGAAGGATTACGGAAGCCGGCTCCTTCTGGTGGGGATCAACTACGACAAGGATGCGCCTGCCGGGAAACGGAAGCACACCTGTAAGATTGTGGAATTCACGCCACATAACTCCTGACAAATACTTCGACCACTGCCGAAATTTCAATTATCAAAATCGAATACTACCATCCACATTTATTGCAAAAAGCGGTCTCCGACCGCTTTTTTTGCGTCCAGCAGCCGTCAGCAGAATGCCGATTTTTCCTTGCCAAAAATAACGAATTTTTGATTGTTACTGACAAACAATAATCCAAACCAGTCCTCCTGTCCCGATGGGACAGCGGCATAGTGTAACAACAATCTCCAAGCCGGTCCTCCTGTCCCGTCGGGACAGCGGCAAAGGTCTGTCAAATCACGTATACAGATCATCTTTATAGCAGCTCCACAAAACATTCTCCTGTCCCGTTTCGAGGTCCGCTCCGTTTGGTCGATTTCTTACAAGCAACGTGTAGGGTGAACCTACACTGCCTGCTGGGGGCTCTCCGTCCCCAGTCCCCTGGTTAATATCTATCAACTCAATAAGATTGCAAATCAGAATACAAGTCTTTCTGATAAACGCCCATCTCGATTAGCTTTCTAAAACTATTTACAACCGCCTGCTTGTCCTCTTTATAAGTAACTCCAAACCACTGATCATCCGTCGAAAGAACAGAAAACTCCACGCCATTCTTCAACATGCCATCAGCGATAATAGGAAGAAGGTATTCATCCGTGAGAGGATTCTTCATTCCGGCCAAAAACTCCGGAAATCCCTTTTTCAAAATATCCATAAACTCCGCGGGATAGCACCAGAAGTTCATAGACACAAGCGAATCCGTATCGACCGGTTGACCATTTACCTCTGCACCAGCTGATGTCTTGATGATATTCTTCGTCTCATTAATTCCGACAAGCTTACCATCTTCAACATCACAAATGCCTCTTGTCACCGAACCATTATCAGAAAGTGTTTTCCCCAGAACATAGCCAACCAGTCCATATCCCTTCCCAAGAAACTCAGTCGCTTTCACGAATCCATTCTTCCCATAATAGTCATCAGCATTAATGACCGCAAATGGTCCATCCAACAGTCCATCACACGCAAGAATCGCATGACCGGTTCCCCAAGGTTTTGTGCGTCCCTCAGGAACAACACCAGAAATATCTGTTATCTCCTGAAAAGCATAACTCACTTCAACGCCAAAAGGCGCCACTTCACTGGCAATCCTATTACCAATCACTTCATAAAAATCGGACTCAATGTCATGCCGTATGATAAAGACAATGTGGTCAAATCCTGCCATAATAGCATCATGGACACTATAATCAATTATAATATGGCCATAATCATCAATCGGTTCAAGTTGTTTTATGCCAGCACCAAAACGGGATCCAATTCCCGCCGCAAGAATAACAAGCGTTTTTTTCATAATCTCCTCATTAATTCAGATTAAAACAGCAAAGAAATCCCAAAACGGAACTTAACCGATATATCGATTATCTGTTTGAGTACATTTTCTCATAATACTTCTGATACTCCCCGGAAATGATTTCTTCCCACCAATCCCTGTTATCGAGATACCACTGAATCGTTTTCTTAATACCATCCGCAAACTTCGTCTCCGGTAGCCAACCCAGCTCCTCATGAATCTTCGTCGGATCGATGGCATAACGCAGATCATGGCCCTTACGATCCGTAACATACGTAATCAGCTCCTCGCTCTTCCCAAGCTCCTTAATGATCAGTTTTACGATGTCGATGTTCGCCATCTCGTTATGGCCGCCGACATTATATACTTCCCCGATCCGTCCCTTGTGGATGATTAAGTCGATTGCCTTGCAATGATCCTCCACATAGAGCCAGTCACGGACATTCTTCCCCTCACCGTATACCGGGAGCGGTTTGTCAGCAAGACAATTCGCTATCATCAGCGGAATCAGCTTCTCCGGGAAATGATACGGCCCATAGTTATTAGAACACCTGGAAATGGTCACCGGCAGACCATAGGTTCTGTAGTATGCCATTACCAGCAGATCCGCCCCCGCCTTGGAACTGGAATAGGGAGAACTGGTATGGATGGGCGTAGACTCAGTAAAGAAAAGATCCGGTCGATCTAGCGGAAGGTCACCATATACCTCGTCTGTGGAAACCTGATGATAGCGAATATTGCCGAACTTCCGGCAAGCATCCATCATGACCTGGGTTCCCATAATATTTGTCTCCAGGAAAATGCCGGGATTCTCGATGGAACGATCCACGTGGGACTCTGCCGCAAAGTTTACAACAATGTCCGGTTTCTCCTCCTCGAACACCCTCTCCACCGCTTCGCGGTCGCAGATGTCTACTTTGCAGAAGCGGAATCGAGCAGCTTTCGATGCGTCAAAGCCTGAATTCTTCTCGTCCAGAAGAGGAGCAAGTGTAGAAAGGTTGCCTGCATAGGTCAGCTTGTCAATGCAAACGATCCGATTATCCGGATGCTCATCAAGCATGTGGTATACAAAGTTACTTCCGATAAATCCGGCACCTCCGGTAACGATAATTGTCATTTTTTCATCCTCCGATTATTTGTGAACTACATTAAGTTCTGTATTGCACATAGTGATTCCCCGTTATGAAATATTGCCGTTCGATAAAGCCATCTAACCCATATTATACCTATTCCGAAAGCCACTCTTAACAACAAATATCTAAATAATCTACCTTTCCAGAAACCTTACACTGGCAACTTCCCGCAGGGATAAATATGGTATCACCCTTAGAAAATACCAACTTCTCATCTCCACATGTTATCTCGCCATTACCTTCAATACACAAAAGTGTATCCAGTTGATGATGTTCTGGCTCATACCCCATCGACTCATAGCTCTCCCTCATTTCTTAACATTAAGCCATATAACTCCACCCCTATTATACTGACAATATCCCTTGCTCTCAACAGGAAATGTGAAGGAAAGAACCACCTCAGAACCAATCAAGGCCGAAACGCTTTATAACTAACCCTATCAATTGCGTGCTATGTCATCGGTTTACTAATCCGAAAAGCCAATCGTTCCTATTGCCCCGTTCGAGACAATATTCGTCGTATTATATCCTTTAACTTCAATAACAATATAAGCATTCCCGGACAACATCGAAACATCAAATACTTGATTATGCTCTTTTTTCCCCAAGTCTTCGTACTCTGGATTTGTCGCAGCATCCACTTCCTCAGTTTCTTCCCACGTGCAGTATCCGCTTTCCTCACAACCAACCAATGTGGGATCTTTTGGCTAAACCGCCATTCCATAAAGTGTTCGTACTCCGTTTTCGACAACAGTGTCGGCACCTTTTTCATCACAAATCCCTCATACTCCCGACATGCTCGGAAGAACTCCATGGAGTTTTCATATGCCTTCGTCTGCACTATGCTTCCGGGACGTGTCCGATGAAACATCAGGCAATCTGGAACCTGTTCGATCCGCTTTGCCTTCTCAAGCAGCTTGTATGTCGTTCGTGTTCCTTCGTAGATATGCCCTTCCGGGAACCGGACTCCATCCCAGATCTTCTTTTTATAGATTTTATTCCAAACCGCCAGTTCCATTTTCCCGTTGATCATTACTCTCAACGCTTCGGAGGAATCATATGTCTTACGTTCCAAATGGCATGTTCTGTCATCCCATAGAAAATCGCAAATCACAATATCTGCATCGGTTTCAGCCATTACCCCAAACATATTAGCAATCATTTCCGGGCAAAAAGCATCATCCGAATCCAAGAATGCCACTATATCCCCAGTCATTGCATCAAGGCCGGCATTTCTCGCTCCACTTAGCCCCCTGTTCTTCTGATGGATCACCTTTACCCGCGGATCCGTTACATATTCATCACAGGTCGTTCCAGATCCGTCGGTAGATCCGTCATCCACAACGATAATCTCCAGATTACTGTATGTCTGGCCAATAACACTTTCGATTGCCTCTCTTATAAATGGGGCAACATTATAAACCGGAACAATCACACTAACCAACGGCTCTGTCATACAAACTATACCTCTTTCTCAGCCCTTATTATTTTTGACATGTAATTCTCATCGTCCAAATACGCCTTCTTGCATACGATATCAAATGTGTTTTCATTATGGTGATCCAGCCTATCGAACCAGATTTCTTCCTGTTTTACAATATGCTGAAGCTTCTCCAAAAGCAAGCTGTTCAGTTGACTCTTTGGAATCACAACTACCCCACAGTCATCACAGATAGCTACCGCTCCATCATATTTCTGAAAATGCTCCTCCGCCCAAGCTTCATCCACATATTCCTCCGGCAATGTATTAAAGCATCCAATCGGAGTATACCCCATACACCATATGGGCCACTTTTCACGAATTAATGCAGCCGCATCTCTCAATTTTCCTTGTACAACAATCGCCTCAGAGCGGCAATACAACAAAAGATATTTGCTTACCAGTTGGCCAAAGACAGCTCTATCACCACATTTCCACGTATCTACGAAAATGACATTTCCTTCCTTGATATCCTTAATCTGCTCGTGAAGTGACCAATTTGATTCATTATGTGCATACACCCACTTTACCTTACCAACCTTATGACAACCGGTTGTACAAGGAAACAGCCCGGGAATTACTCCATCTTTTCCCAAGCAATCTGAAACTTCCGTGGTACTGACTATGTTTCTTTTTATAAAGTCAATAATTTTGTCTTCCATATTCATTTCCGTCATACCTTGTCTTCCGGAACACAACCCGATCTCAAGAATCATCTTCTCCTGATCCTTTTTCAAAATCCGGAAACCCTGTTTCGTATAAAATGCGATAGCCTGACAATTCCGGCACGCAACCTCTAGACGAATGTTGCGAATTCTCTTATCTATGCAACGATGAATCACTTCTTGGAGTATTTTCGTTCCATATCCCTGATGGTGCACACTCCTATCAATCACCAACATTGATATGAATGCGCACTCAACATAATTGTCATAATATGCACATAGTCCAACAACCATTCCATCCGATAACAAAGCGAGCACATGGGCGTGCTCATTATATTTCCTTGCCAGTGCCTCTAATACTTCTACCTGATTCACCCTCTGATCAAAAAGGCTGTTTCCAACAAATTCCAGCGCCTTTGCTATATCTTCCTTAGTACGTAATTCTTCAACAACTATCATAGATTATTCCACAACAATCCGAAACCGCTCCTCAACCTGTTTCATAATCTGTCTCAGTCTCTCTTCATTTTCAGAGCAGGCTATATAGTATCCGATCCTTTCCGAATCGTTCTTTACCGCTCCGATTCGATCCCCCTTCGAAAAACGGATAGAGAAATCCAAGATATCCTTCTCTTTTTCCATATAATCCAGTCCGAAAATATCCTTTACCTCACCTCCATCCGCCGAAGTATCAAAAAACCTCAGAACTGCAGCTCTTCTTTTGCAGTCTTCCCTGATTCGAAAGTCAGCATTTGGGTGCTCTCCAAGTGAACAGTTAATCAGATATTCGTAGGGGTCATGCCCGGACATGAATGGTGCTATTAAAGATGAAATCCGATTACCACCACCACGTGCACCAATCTCAATCAAATAAAACTCACCATCTTCGTACTTATACTCAGCATGAGTGAGTCCGAATTCCAATGGTGAATTCATTACAAACAAATCATTGACTGCCGTCAATTTTATGTAATCATATTTCGGATTCGTATGGGTAAAGAACAGTTCCTTTGCAATATTGGAATTATACTGATAGTGTTTCTTCTCACTAATCGCCAGCGTGTAGTGATGATCTGGTGTCTTCACTCCATCAATCGTAAACTCTGTTCCAAAAATGTATCGCTCGACTATAATCGCCTTTTCAGATCTTGAATATGACAAACACTCCTCAAAATACTCCTGCATCTCTCTTTCACTATCCACTCTGAATACACCATGGCTGGCATTACTATCCAAGGGTTTAATGATTACTGGTTTGTCAATATCATTCAGAAACCTCACAGCTTCATCAACCGATTTACAGACTCGGTATTCTACTGTTTTCATACCACTCTTTTTGCAAAATTCTCGCATCATCGCTTTATTTGTAAACAATGCTGCTACTTCACAAGAAAGGGTGGGTACATTCAATCTTCTTCCAAGTTCCGCCACCACAGGCATCGCAATATCACATTCATCTGACATCACTGCATCCATGCGATTCCCTCTAGCAAATGCTTCAATCCGATCAATATCAAAGATATCAGAAGTCAAAAAATGATCACCTGATTCATACACACCGGGATTCTTCACAGGGTTAACTAGAAAAACCTCATGCTGCAGCTGTTGCATCTTTTGAATAAGCGGTTTCTGCCATATTGTACCTGGCAATACCAGGATTTTACTCATGTTTATTCCTGTCCCCGTTCATAATAATGAAAAGCACTTATCCTATCACAATCTTATCATCTAACACTGCCCTTTAATGCTCGCCATGGTTCCCATAATACTCATTCACTTATCACTAACTAAACATTATACTTCAACTTTCCCAAACTGCTCATTATAGTGTTTTTTACAAAGTACATAGAAAAAGACACCGAGCAATGTCCATCCACCAACAATAACCATCTCTTGAATGGTCAATGTGCTTCCCGATCCAGGGATTAGATACAACATTACCATCATCCCAGATAAAAGTGCGGCTGTTATTCCTACAAATTTATAATGCTTTACTTTATACGGTCTATGTAAATCAGGTTCTTTCTTCCGCAAAATCACAAATGACAGGGAAACCATACAGTAAGCAAGACAGCAAGCAAAACTAGCGGCATCGGAGATCCATACAAGCATGGTTCTTCCAAAAAAAGGAGCTGCTAAGGAAAGTACTCCGATAAGAATCAGCGCATTAACAGGCGTCTTACGTTTAGAGTGAAGTTTTGCAAACCTGCCAGGAATCATCTTAGACTCGGCCATAGAGAAGATAGCACGACTTCCACCAATCAAGAATGAATTCCAACTTGTTATAACTCCGCAAAGTCCTCCGACAATCAGTACCTTTGCCATAACAGTACTATTAAATACTTTTTCCATTGCTGTTGCAGTTACAAGCCCAGACCCTTCCATTGCTGTAGCAATATCAGTCGAGTTCATAGCATAACCTACTGCAAAAACGACCAGTCCATAAAAACTGACTGCACAAATAATAGAAAGCAGTAACACTTTTGCTATCTTCTTCAGCGGAATATTGATTTCCTCTGCAACCTGAGGAATCACGTCAAATCCGAATAGGAAGAATGGTGCGACAACGGCGACAGACATAATATTCTTAATTGAGCCAACACCATCACCGATAATAACCTGTCCTTCAAGATTTGATGGATCGCCATTAATAGCAGAAGCAATAACAAGAATTACTCCTACCGCTGCTATGGCAACAGTAAGAACTGTCTGTAATATTGACGCTGCTTTAATACCAAGAATATTGATTATAATAATTCCGATTGTAAATAGCGACGCAATAATCACCCCGGTCAGATACACATCAGAGCCAGCAACCGAGTACAGGTAAACTTGATTGAAAGTCGGAAAGATATATGAAACAATAGTCGGAAGGGAAACTGCCTCAAAACACACAACACCAATATAACTCAGAATCAATGCCCATGTACATATGTATGAACCTGTTGGGCCAAAAGCCTTATAACTAAAAACATGTTCTCCACCGACTTTCGGCATTGCAGGAGTTAGCTCTGCATATGTCATACCGACAAAATAAATCATAATACCGCCAATGATGAACCCTATAACAGTTCCTATTGTACCCGCATTCTGAATCCAACCGCCAGAAGAGACCACCCACCCCCATCCGATCATAGCGCCAAATGCGACCACAAGCAAGTCCATCGAATTAAGCACTTTATCAAAACCTCTGTTCCTCATAACTAATCTCCAATTCTTCAGTTTGTATTAGATCGCACAAACTCATAACAAACTACACAATAAATAATTAAATATCTATTTATTTATATATAGCTTATGAAAGTCAGTAAAGCGAATAACAGCATCTTCATCGTTCACCTCAATTTTAACTACCTTATTGATCATCTGAATAGTTTTGACTAGTTCATCAACATTTGCTGAATCAATAAGGATAACAACAAGATACTGGTGTGCTCTGATCTGACTACCAACTTTAAGGATATTATCGATATATATACCCGGGTATTTTGCCAATTTCTCCAACCCTTCAATTTTACTCACTGTACCTTGAACTGAATTACTCCATAAAATGTAAGTCGTTCCTATTCTATCAGGAATAGAATCAAGTGATTTAGGAAGATCTTTGACTTCATGTTTTATTCCTAAAGAAATATCATTCAACCATTTATATGTATCAAAACCGCATACATCTCTCATTGGTATAGCAAATAAATCTCCTGACATCCGATACCCCATTTCCAATACATATAGATGCGCATCCCGGTCAAGCATCATTTCAAACCAGCATACGCCTTCTTTAATTCCTGCCTTATCAATAAACTTGACTAAAGCTGGATGAACCTCCGTCAGGAAATTCTCCAATTGATCTGTTTCTGTTGTTGTTATCGAATAGCAATTACCCGGGAATCCTGTCTGTGAATACATACAACAGAAATCTATAAGCGCTGCCCTTCCATCTGCAACCGCATAATGAGCAGTATATTCCGTCCCTTCAAGCATTTTTTCAATCACTACATTTGAACTTGCTGATACGGATCTAGCCAAATCACATGCAGGCTGGATATCCTCTACATTATAACAATAACTCATCCCTCGGTTGGCGCTTTGATCCACTGCCTTCACCACGACTGGAAATTGAATTCTCTCCAGTTCCTTTTTAGTTGCAGGATTACTGACATAGAAATCTTTAGCAACAGGCACACCCACTTCGCGACACAACTTCTTAAAATCATATTTGTCAACTGTGTAGTGCCATGCTTTAGGTGTGCAATAGCACGGCAAACCAAGTCGTCTAGCCAATTCCATACAGACACTGATATTAAATGTACTGATGCCATTTATTACTGCCGTTATTTCTTCAGTTCGGCACTTTTCTTCTAGTGCATCAATATCGGCAGTATCCATATTCCAGTATTCATCGGCTTGAAGCGATCCTACTGTCCTTCCCTCCGATTCAGGCCCAACAACAACAGTATATATATCTCTTGATTTCGCATCAGCAATCAACTCCCGACTACCTTTGCATACTCCAATCATAAGCAACTTTTCCATATAAAATGGCCCTCCACGTTCTATCATCCCGATGTTCGAAAAAAAAATCATACGGGAATGTTATACCGCAAAGGGCACTATTTTCCTAACAACCGTCAGTTTAGCTAACCGCTTATGAAATTCCTGTTTCTGGCAATTTCCTTCAGATCATAGATATCCTTTCCCATTCTTTTTTTTAAATATCTAAGGAATGATGAAGTATCCCATAGTGAATCCTCATCTGCGATTGAATACTCCACCATACCGTTTCCCATCGGCTCCGCATAAAGCGGTTCAAGTATTGCCGTATCTTCAACATTACCTACCTGGTCGAAGAACTTCTTTGGAAAAAAAACGATTGGTGCACAGAACTGGTCTACCCCCTTGTCTTCTGCATCCTGTACCATCTTATAGTTGTCATATGATACCTTGATTTCGCTTCCACCGATGTTCTTTGCCACAGTTAATACAGATATTCCGAACGACCTCGACATAGCTCTTTGAAAATACTTTGTGAGATTAGGTCCATACACAAAAGGATAATTATAAACAACCATTGTATTTCCCTGCACGTCTGGTCTGCCATATATCAGTTCAATCCCGTATCTACTACCATCTCCGATGTGTTCTTCTATCCATCTTCTATCCAGTTCGGAGCAGTCAATGTAGATTTTTCCAATGCCCGCCAACATAAAATAACTCAGACAGAAGTAAACCAGCGGTTTACCATAAGCCTCAGAGCCACAGAATATTACATTATTCTCTTTGAGAATCAATAGTCCTTGCCATGTCTTCTCCAAATATGTAATGTTCCCCTCTAACAGATTATCGACATCGACATTAAGCAACACAGAAAGCTTGGTTACGATGGAAACATCTGGCACTGACAGCCCGCGTTCCCACTTGGACACAGCCTGATCTGTCACACCCATCAAATCTGCAAGCTGATGCTGTGTATATCCATTCTGATTTCGTAATGTTTTTATTGCCGATCCTACTTTAACTGGATCCATTTACTCACCTATTTCCATACATTTCTTCGTAGTATTTCATATATTTTTCGCTTGTACATTCTTCCATCCAATCCATATGATCTTTATACCACTGGATGGTCAGTTTAATACCGTCCTTAAACATCGTGGTCGGAGCCCATCCAAGTTCAGCCATTGCTTTACTTGGATCAATCGCATACCGCCGATCGTGACCTTTTCTATCCGTCACATAGGTTATGGGGCTCTCCGACTTTCCAAGTCCCCTCAAAATATTCTTTACAATCTCAATGTTAGCCTTTTCTTTGTGACCGCCGAGATTGTAGACCTCCCCCACTTTACCTTTCTCCTGCACAGCCAAAATACTATAACAATGATCTTTAACATAGAGCCAATCACGAACATTCAAGCCTTGACCGTAAACTGGAAGTGGCTTATCTTGACTTGCGTTGTTGATCATCAGCGGAATCACCTTCTCTGGAAACTGGAAAGGACCGTAGTTATTCGAGCAACGACTAATGGTAATCTGCAAATCATAGGTACGATGATATGCTTGTACTAAAAGATCTGCGGATGCTTTTGATGTGCTGTAAGGAGAACATGTGTGGATAGGTGTATCCTCATGGAAAAACAGGTCTAGGCGGTCCATTGCCTCGTTAAGCGTGTGGATATTGGTAGCATAAGTTAAGGCATCAACACAGAATATCTTTCAACCCGGTCTCTTATCCAACAGCAAATATATAAAATTGCTTCCTATAAATCAGACGCCGCCTATAACAAGAATTGTCATGTTTCTTCCCTCGCTATCGTCAGTAGATACTGACCATACTCTGTCATCTTTAACTCCTCGCCAAGTGCCTTCAATTGATCCGTAGTAATAAAACCTCGTCTCCAAGCAATCTCTTCAATGCAAGACACATAAAAGCCCTGCCTGTCTTGAACAGCCTCTACAAATACACCAGCTTTCAGCATATTACTGGGAGTCCCGGTATCAAGCCATGCTACACCGCGACCAATGAGTGTTACGTTCAGTTCGCCCATTGCCAAATATGCATTATTCACCGATGTTATTTCAATTTCACCACGCGCAGATGGTTTCACATTCTTAGCAATCTCCACCACTCGATTATCATAAAAGTAGAGTCCTGGAACTGCATAGTTGCTCTTCGGATTTTGTGGTTTTTCTTCGATGGAAAGCACTTTATTATCTTTATCAAACTCCACAACACCAAAGGACCGCGCGTCCTTAACTGGATAACCAAAGATAGTCGCACCAATAGTATTTGCCATTGCTCGATTAAGCATAGTAGTCATATTCTGCCCAAAGAATACATTATCACCGAGGATCAGGCAAACCGAATCACTTCCAATGAATTCTTCCCCGAGAATAAATGCATCGGCAAGTCCCCTTGGTGTTTCTTGCACCCTGTAAGAGAACTTCATTCCAATCCGGCTTCCATCGCCTAGAAGACGCTCATATAGATGTATGTCCTCAGGAGTAGAAATAACCAGTACTTCCTGGATGCTGGCAAGCATAAGTATAGATAACGGATAATAGATGAGCGGCTTATCGTAGATAGGTAGTAACTGTTTGCTAACACCTTTTGTCATTGGATAAAGCCGTGTACCTTTACCACCAGCTAGAATTATACCTTTCATGACGGTTCTCCTCGTTACTTCCTACAGGACAGTATTAATTCGCAAATCCTATCGACATCTTCAAGTGCAAGATCTGCGTACATCGGAAGTGTCAAAACTCTCTTGCTCACATGCAAAGCTACAGGTGTTTCCATCACATTATATTTCCCATGGAATGCTGAGAATGTATTTGTCAGTGGATAGAAATACTTTCTTGCCCCGATTCCCTGCTCAGCCAGTGCGTCAAACACCTCAGCGCGAGATGCTCCGAAAACCTTCTCTTCGAAAACTACAGGGAAGTATGCGTAGTTCGATTTAACCTCTGGCTGAACGATATTCAGTTGAAGTCCTTCAACGCCCTCGAGATGGCTACGATACCTTTCAGCCACCTTCTGTCTCTTTGCTATCTCTGTTTCAAGATGTCTTAGATTGCAAAGCCCCATTGCAGCGCAGAATTCATTCATCTTAGCATTAGCGCCAACAGCATCTACTTCCTCCGGGCCATGGATACCGAAATTCTTCAGTTCATAGAGCTTCATTCCGAGGCTCTTGTCCTTAAAGGTAACCGCACCACCCTCAATGGAGTTAAACGCTTTTGTCGCATGGAAACTGAAGCAGGAAGCATCACCAAATGAACCGATACCTTCACCTTTGTACGTTTCTCCAAAAGTATGGCAGGCATCATAGATGACCTTCAGTTCATATTTATGAGCGATTCTTTCGATTTCTTCTATATTGCAGACATTGCCATAGACATGAACCGGCATAATAGCACATGTACGGTCAGTGATAAGACTCTCCAGTTTTTCTACATCCATTGTGAATGTCACAGGATCAATATCACAAAACACCGGTTCAAGACCGTTACGAACAATAGCATGTGTGGTTGAAGCAAAGGTAAACGGTGTTGTAATCACTTCGCCCTGCAGATTCATCGCTTGGAGAGTCAGTTCTATCGCCATATGCCCATTTGTGAAAAGATCAATGTTCTCCACACCCATATAGTCACAAAGCTCAGCCTGCAACTGCTTATGCTTTGGTCCCATATTTGTGAGCCAATGGCTATCCCACATCGTTTTAATTTCATCCATATACTCTTCTAATGTGGGCATAGAAGAACGGGTAACAAGAATTGTATCAGCCATTGCTATTCCTCCAATAGTTTCATTATCTTTTCAGTCATATATTTCATGTCCTCAGAGCCATATCTTTGATCGATTGGCAATGGAAGTATGTTTTTTGCCATTCCGTATTCTAAATCATTCTCACCTGTAACTTCAAAGACCGTTGGCCATAGGGTAGGTATATAAATCTTTTCAGCCTGCAATCTTTTACGAATCTCAGCTCCGTTTTCTACCATGAATGGATACATAAATTCTGCGGGTTTGATATTCAACTGGTTTTTATCCTTAAGCTTTTCATGAAGACATTCAAAATTCTTTTTTCTCTTTGCCTGGATACTTTTATAGTCAATTCCATGTAATAGATTTCGTGTAAGCTTCGACATCTGCTTTATCGGCTCATCAATGAAAAACTTATTATTCGCATTGTATTCCCCATAGAACTCAGAAGCAGTTCGCTCATAACGACCTAACAGAAAACGCATTCGATCATATGATTCATCCAACGTAAACTCATCTGATAGAGGTGTATCCGTATAGAGCAATGCACCATCTGCTACACCAAACCACTTACGGCATGTGTAAAAAGTATCAACACCCGGAAGGGGTTCCTCAAAATAACCATTTGCTTGGTCAACGATTACTCGATGGTATCGCTCCACATACTTATTAATCTCGTCATTACTTAACTGTCCATAAAGATTTACAAGATACAGCCATTCATCATCTGCCAATGTTAAATCAGAAATCGGTCTGAAGTCTAAACCTATATGATAGTAGCTTTTCTCCACGCCTTCTCTATCACAAACATTGAAAATCGAGTTGCAAATGAAGTACGGAATCTTAAGTTTTTTTATCTCCCTACTTTTGAACAGATACGCAAGACAGTTACGCCCACAGTTCAGGGCAATGGCACCCTCATGTAACATCGGAAGATGGTATGTATCAAGTTCTATGTAACCACCGATTTCTTTCACTTACAGGCTCCTATACAATAAAATTAATGGTGCAGTTTCTTCATCATTTTTCTAAAATATACGCCAGTAAATAGTCGTTTCAAAGAACGCGGAGCATAATGTATTCTCGCCGAAAACAAGGTTGGAACTTTCATTCCCTGTTTTTTACAGAACTCATAGTTGTCTCTCGCAAACTCACTGATACGACTGTTAATCACCATCTGGCATATTGCATCCTTCCTGATGTCCTTCCACTTTTTCAAATCAAACACACCGCTATATGAATCCAACTTACCCATTGCATCAAGCGCAATCATCGTTCTCACGCACTTTTGGCAACATGAACAATTCTCAGCAACATCGTTTATACAGCAAACATTTAAATATTTCTTAGAGATATTCCAGTCAGCGATCATCTTTGTTTTTAATGTTCTGCTTTGTTGGCAACCATCGCTTACTATCTCGCATCGTGTTGAATGTAACAAAGGCAAAGTCATAGCATCCCCATATTCAGAAAAATCACGATTCCTAGAGCTATATCCTGTCCTCATGATTTCTTCATAGCTATAACTGCTCGCAAGATAGTATCTTTTTATCGCTTTTTCTAACGCAAAAACACATGAATACAGGCAAAAATATGAGGCTTGATCATTAAGGTATGGCAGGAATGCATGTAAATTCGAATCAACCGTAATAAATCGGAGTCCCATCTCATCTGCGGCTTTTTTATTATCTTTACATCTGCTTTTAAATACCTCGATAGTTTTTTTATCTCCATATTCTCCGTGCCAACCACAGTTAAACATAAATAATGCATTTAACTTGTAATCAGGATCATTCTCGTTCTCAAAGTACCTATATACTGTTGACAGCGAATCAATGCCACAGGAAATACCTGTTCCAACTGTAGTTTGTCCGCTACTACATTCACAAAAACCATCAACAATCAGTTTAATCGGAGATAGCTTATCAGAAAACGAGCATAATATTGGCTGAAGATAATCATTAACTCTTCTAAATAGTCCCTTTGATACTGCGCCGTGAATATGCACATCAGAATGGTAATACATTCCCATATAAAGAGGTAGGAACAGAAAAGCATTATATGTTTCTGCTGACAGCATGTCCTCGTTTTCTTTATCTACAGAAATCCATATTGTCGTTTCGTTGTCCGTGCGATCTATATCTGACGAAATATCAGCGATTAGCATTGTGCCTTCTATACCACGGTTCTCGATACGAAGATTCTTAATATCAATCATCTTTGTGCTCTCCATTCGTTATTACTCTAATATTCGAGTTGATTCTTTCTAACAACGAATACATTGTTTCGGAATCCGGGAATTTCATAAACACAATCCCTAGTGCATTTGCTGCGCAAGCGAAGAAATCCACATGATCTCCCGGTCTTTTATATATGTCCTTCCGAATGATATATTTCTCAATTTCAGGTTTGAATTCTAAGCCCCCAAAGATTCCGGTTTGAGGCGAATGAAGATTATGAGTAGCGTAAAAAGGAGTTCCTTCTTCGTTTTCCCCTTCAACCTTGCAGCCCATCGCTGCCCTAATGCTCATCTCGACCACATCACAATTAAATATCAAGCCTAACAAATCTGGAATCATGTTGCCACCGCTCCGCGGTCCAATATCAATTGGAAATACCCGATCATTTTTGTCAATGATCAGTTCCACATTCATAGGTCCAAACTTAATCCCAAGTTCGCTCACGAGTCTCTGAAGTGTATCTTGTACAGCCTTAAGATCTCTTACATCCAATAAAGGTGGATAGCTCTTGCCAACAGGGACAAGTGGATTTACAGTACTATCTCTATGGCAATTCATCAATCCCCATTGAATAATCTTACCATCAGAAACAAATATATCACCACCAATAAGATACGGATGTTTCTTCTCAACAAATTCTTCGATAATGATACGATGACCCCTGGAATACGAAAAAGCAAAGTCAATTGCAGTATCAATTCCGTCCATATTTCTAAGAACAGTCGCACCTTTAGAACCGGAAGAATCTACGGGTTTAATAATGACAGGGAATGTATAGTTCCTGATGTCAGCCATTGCCTCTGCTTTAGTTTTAAACCCTTGCGCTCTTGGCGTATTGAACCCATGAGCCTTTAAAAACTTTCGGAATATATCCTTATTGCAAAGTGTTTCAACAGCTCTGTAAGGATTTGTTGGAAGATTCATTTTCTCCGCCACATATGCTGCTGTTGGTGCCGCAGGATCAGATGCATAGGCAATAATATAATCAATCTTCTCGTCCTGAGCAATCTGAAGAATTGCTTGCATATCTGTCGTGCTAGTTTGAAAAAATTTGTCAGCATGATATTGTCCTGGATTATCAGGAAGATAATCACATAGAACTGTGTATAAGCCGAGCCTTTTGGCCGTTTCTATGGCGATTACCTGTTGCGAAGAACCGCCAAGCAATAACATTTTCTTCATCTTTTCTGTACTCACTTTCTTCTAGTCATGAACTTTTTTGCAATATCACGCAAATACTCGAAAGAATCAAGTTTAAACACCTTTGAGCCAACAATATAGATTACAGCTCCCAACGGTATTTGAATAAGGACGGTTGCTATATCTGCAAGTCCTAACAACTGAACTGGATATATTGCGAATCCCATTATGATTGCCACGATAATACCAGGTAAAATATCCTTTATCTGCTGTCCATAACCGTAATCTAACAATTTCTTGTTCGGCCAGCTGTTTACAATTTGATTCACAAAACCGGTGATAAACAAGCTAAAGGCAAGCGCTTTCACACCCATATGCATTGTAGTCAATAGAGCAATCATGCCAATAGTTTTTTTGATTATCTCCAACTTCAAAAACATGTCGCTTCTACCGATAGCCTTGATAGCGTTCAGGTTTGCTGTATGAATAGGAAAAAACATAAATGATATACAAAACAAGCGCATATAGTATACACATGGAAGCCACTTTTCAGTCAATATAAGCTTAACCATCGGTTCAGCAATAAATGCCATGCCAATCATCAGCGGAGCCATAACATATGTACTCACTTTAATCGATCGTCTAGTCATATATTTTACTCGTTGCATGTTATCCTGTTCATTGGCCATAGCTGGGAGCAAAACGCTATCTATTGAGATATTAACATTTGCTGCCACTAATTGTGGAAATTGCTCTCCACGATTATAGTAAGCAAGATCATCAGATGTATATATTTTCCCTATAATCAATGCTCTTATTTCAGTGTAAACCTTGTCTATCAAACTGGATACTAGCAGTTTCCAGCCATATGAATACAGACCCTTTAGTCTTTCAAAAGAAAACACTTTGTGCGGTCTCCATTTTACAGTTATCCACAGAATCGTTGTGTCTATAGTTAGGTTGATAACCTGTTGAGCCACTAACGCCCAAACACCATAGCCCTGATAAGCCATGAAGACACCAACAATTCCAGCAAATATAGTACCGCCAAGTGTAGAGAAGAAGAACTTTTTAAATAGCATATGTCGAGAGACATACGCTTGTTGCACGTTCTTAAGCCCAGATATTAATACAGTAAGACCAAGTACACGCATATATCCGGTAATCTCCGGATTATCATAAAACTTTGCTACTAAGGGTGATCCGACGAAAACAACAGCATAAAGAACGATGCAGAAGATTGAATTAGTATAAAAAACTGTGGAAAAGTCCACATCGTCTGCATCCTTTTTTTGAATTAACGCATTTCCTAGCCCGCTGTCGACAAATGTCTGCAATATTGCGGTAAATACTGTTATCAGTGCAACTGTCCCATAGGCAGAAGGGTCAAGAATTCTTGCAAGAACGACGGACACAACAAAAGCAACAAGCTTTGCGCCCATTCTTTCTGCAAAGCGCCATATTAAATTGGACATAACGCTAAGCTTTGTATTCATCTTAATTCATCCTCGATGTATTAGCTTTGCCTTTAATGTTTTATACTTTTTTAGCCCTAAAGATGATATTGCCATTTTTTTTAACTTGCTATCTTTATTCTGAAACTTCACAGACAGTACATCATAGTACTTTCGTTCAGCAGACATTTTGCTGATAAAACTCATATGCTTTTTGAAATTTTCATCATAAGGTTCAATGTCATATGGCGTAAACTCTAATTTTGATAAAGTATCAGAAAATAAAATAATATCAAGAAATTCCTTTAACGATTTCCTCTCTTCATTTTCATGATATAGAGTGTTTAATGTAGTATATCCAAGGATGCCAATAGGTTTTCCATCTTTTGCATCCATCGAAATTGTAGGAATTCTCTTGTTCCATACAACCCGGGAACTACCTGCTGACGCAACTCCTACATCTAAATGTTCAAAAAAATTTAATGGAATTGGATACACATACCCCATCTGGTACACCGACACGTTCTCGATTCCTGCCAGTGCATTTTGTATCTCTTGACGCATATCTGGAACAAACCCTTCAGGCTGATCTCCAATAAACACGTATGCTATCTTTTTATCTAAATGAGCAACAGCGAAATCTCTAAACCCACTAATAACCGTCGGAATATATTCTTTATTTAACCTACCAAGACTACAGATTACTGCATCATATTGATTGTAGGGTATAGCGTCGAACCTCGGATTAGATATATCTTCCGTAACATTATTGCAGGAAGCTGAAAGCACCGTATCTTCATTTTCAACGAATTCTTTGCCAAAAAGAATACTTAGAGATTTACTGCTAATTAGCGCTAGTTCGTGACGATTAAGTTTAAAACGGAAGAAATCTAAATATCCTCTGTCAAAACCAAAACGCTCATCCAAAAGGAATGCAAAATGCTTTCCGTGTAACTTTTCTGCGACAATCTCTGCCCACGCAGCCATATGATCCGTACTTGACTCAATTACTACTTCACCTTTATTGTGCGGTCCAATTAAATTTAAAAGTTTATTAACAATTCGTTCTCTGTCTCTGTTTGAATAGTAGTTCGGAAAATATTCCAGTTCAGGAATAATCATATCTCTATACTCCTCAAGGTTATGAAGTAGCACTTGACCGTTCAAACCTGAAAACACTTGTAGATTCCATCCAAGTTTTTTCATATATTGCACTTTGTTGGATATATACATTTGGGCGCCACCCATTCTAATAATAGTTCCAGTAAAAATAATATAATACATAACAACCTCCAAACTGTTGCAACCGACACATATAGTAATGGAATAAGCGACCGCAATAACACTCGAATTATGACAAGTAACGCTTGAGAGAGCACACGGCATCACATATAAAAGGAATTGTCAACATATCATCATTAACCAAAGTGTATTGCAATCAGTGAAGTGTCTATCGACAGTCTAGTATAGCTCTTTCTAATTAGTTGGACCTTTCCAACAATGTCTCTGTTTTCACTGATTCGGTTGGATCAATGTCATCCAAATGCCACGTCCAATGAAAAACAACTGATTCTGCATTAATCTCATCGAAGTATGAATATATTCGTCGAACCAGTTCGTCTTTGGATTTACACGAATCCCTTTAAGCGTCTGCTTGGTCATCTTGCTGAAGAATGATTCTACTAGGTTCAAACAAGAAGCATGCTTCGGCGTAAATACAAATTCGAAACGCCCTTCGACAGTGGACAAATATTCAATAACCTTTTTTCCTTGTGTACTATCAGATTATCAAGCACAAGTCTGATTGTATCTCCTTAGGGATACTTGGCATCAAGCAGTTTGAGGAATTCAATGTAATCGTCACTGTTATTACTATCACTGACAAGCTGGATAGCTTCTCCTGTATGCAGGTCTATTCCTGCAAGAAGCGATACAGTCCCAAGCCTTTTATATTCATAATCGAATTTGATTGTACCGTTTTCTACAGTCGGTGGAAGATCATCGGCTACGTTTGCTATTGCCTGATTCCCAGCTTTTCTTCATAGAAGACAACATGGATGACCTCATCATCGCTATAAGGACGAAAGATTTCCGTCTTCATCAAACCGCATCTGTAACTACTTATTTACCAACAACACATTATGTATCTTGTTGTTGAAGTCCGGATCACGACGCTCGCAGTAATACTGAATGCGAAACGGCTTAATCTTGCTCTTATCGAGAATACGATACACACCGAATTCTATGATCGTAGCAAGGCGGTCGAATCCGGCATCAACAGCAGTTTTATTAATATGATTTGTAAGAGACTTGGTGGTCCATGTTTCAACGGCATAGCCAAAGTCTTTCAGTTGAGTACATGCAACACTAATCAACCAGATCTTTGCATCACCGGTAATTTTCTCTTTACGACCACGCCCCTTCTCAACATTAAGAAAGTCATCGATGGATTCATCTCATGAACGAGTACGGTATTTCTTGATCCATTACTCTGCAGTATGACGACTTACGCCAACTTCTTCAGCGATTTCAGTTGCGGATTTACCGGACTCTTTCAAGAGCGAAATCATCACTCTTTGAGCGATAACAACCAGAGTTATACCGGAATTGGCAGGCTTTTGAAGCTCTGATTTATGATTATCATCAAGCGTGAATTTCATACAGAAGGCCCTTATTTGTGCCATGCCTATAAGATATCACGATCCTGATGAAATGCACGGTTAATTAAACAGGATTATACTAGTAAAAGAGTGAATTTCATTTGTCCTAGAAAATAAGTCATCCTGAATCATACATTTCACATCTGCCAGAAAAAAGCGAACGGCACTGTCCCATAGAATTGCTCGGCGTAGGCATATGTCATCCAAACAAAATAAATAGCAAACGATCCATATACCCATGTTTTAGTAATACTTCTGCCTTTTTTTGATTTAATAGTTGAGATAGCATATGGATACAACAGAATAATAAATGGTAAAAAATAATATGAAAACCTGTTAACAATATTAATCCTAAAAATCAAAATTCTGCAGGCAGACGCAACTAAGCATAAATACATCAATAGATTTTCATGTCTAGCCATAATATACTCTTCTGTTTTTTCTTTATTTCTAGCAGTATTACTTATATTGATCCTCCGTTTATATATCATATAATAAGCGCCAAGCATAAACGCTCCGCTAGTCAATACCGCATTAGCAACAGATTGCAAATTAACATGTCCAACGCCTTCTCGTATATTATCCAAATATCCCAAGTATCTTCCCGAATCATTATAGAATAATGTGGCGACACTAGTATATAAATATTCATATAGCAAGAAAGAACCTATCACAGCAATTAAACTTAGAATAATAGTTCTTTTCTTGAATTTCAGAAAATCAAAAAACAAAATCATGAAACATAGAATTGCAGATGAATGAAATGTGGTTGCTAATAATATCAGTGCACTTACAATAGCATATGTCTTAAAAGTCCTTTTTGCACCATCTAAATACAGAAAGCCAATTAATATAATAGCTATAGCTAAAGATTGTCTGATTATATTCATATACATATAGTATTGACAAGTAAAAACAAATAGCAATGTGCTCATTTTTACGTCTTTTGATTTCTTATATATTAATAATGCTATTATTCCATATGTAATAGTGCTTGTTGTTATAATATAGAATTGTATACTAGAGTTTATGGAAGATAATAATTTACAAAAATAACAATAACCAATTTCATAATGAGAGAATGCTGCGAACTGCGGAATTTGTGACCATTCATACGATGCTATTTGCGTATAGCGAATCGCATAGTGGCCTTGTAAATCTATGCCTATACTCGATGCTCTTAAACCAGCAAGACAAATCAACATTCCAAATGAAACCCACAAATATAATCTTTTATTTCTACTATTCTTGTTAGCATTTATTACACTTCCTAATAATGCAATAAACAATGTAACACAAATATATATCATCATACTCATCCCTTTATAATAGCCGTTTAATTACCGATTTTATTTTTAACGGGATAAATGTTTTCAATACACTCTTGACTTTTAATTTTCTTGAAATTGTGGATTGAAAGTGTCTTTCTATGGCCTTATATCCCTTTTGCTCGTATATATTCAACAGTTGATTTCGCAAATCCGTATGAGTACTTGCTTCTAGTAGATGTTTATTGAATTTTGAAATATCATCTATTCTTGACTCGCAGATAACCAAATCTTTTTTCGTTTCATCGAACAATCGCTCACCATTAAATGTATTTATAAGGACACAAGACACGCCTAATAATAAATAATCTTTCCATTTATCATTTTTGATCAATTCCGGATGTGCCTGCCTGATTTTCCAATAATCTCCTATTGTAATATCACTACATCTACTTAAATTTGCATACTTACATGTATAACAATTTTCTCGAAAAATCTCACCATTTAAAAAATAGGTATAATATGATGACAGTTTATTATGAAGCCTTTTTACTTTATAACCTTTTTTCCATTTCAAAAAATATTCTTCCCACCCGCGGCTTTTATCCCTAAATTCAAAAGACGAAATATTTTCTTTTCCCAAACAGCAATCCAAATAATCTAAAAACAGCTTTTTGCTTGGAACCCCATGACATATTATATCTACTGTATATAAATTTTCATAATCTTTCCCAAGATACCCATTTAAACCTGACACTTGGCAAGGTGTGCCTGAAAATAAAACGATCTTTTCATCCTCTAAATCTTTTTTTATAGATCTATATATATATCCTATCTCACTTTGAACATATTTTGATCCCTTTAATAAATACAAATCCTTCTCTTCTGTAACCCGTATATGATTCACAGCAAAAGTATTATCATAAGCTGCCCCATATACTACGCCACCGTTTCTAATGATATATCTAGCAAGAACACTAAACACTCCTCCTGACGAAGACTCTTTTAGCATTCCCTTTTGAGCACTCGAAGCAGCATATGCATTAAGTGGTTCATTCCCACTATACCCATTTTGATATGTACATACTTTTTCACAGGCATGACAATTGATACACAAATCATAATCGATTTTAGGGTACACATAGCCATATTGATCTTCACACAATTGGATTGCATCTTTCGGACATACGTTTTTACATGCACCGCAACCACAACATTGTTGTTTTTCATCAAATAACACAATCATTCTATTTATCATCCATTACAAAATTGTTATTTATGAATCCATTTACTTTTTGTCGTTCTTTTTCAAGTATGCGGTTTACAACCTCATAATTTATAGAGCTTACATCTACGGCATCTTTAGGTTCCGCTCTGTCTAATGTCTTGGTTAATTCCAACACGCTCCTCAGACGCGAACTATATTTATCAGGATAGAACACATAAAAATTTTTGTTGAAATTCAATGAGAATGCAGTACAATGAAACGAATCAGTTATTACATAATCTGCATAGTAAATTAGTGATAAGAATTCTTCAACCGTTGGAAGAAAGATCATTTTACCTTTCTCCGCAAAATGAGTTATATAATAACTCATTCTAATTATTTTACAGCCAGTCTTTTGAGAAAGATTTTGAGCAAACTTTTCCATTCTCTCACACACATTTAATCTATATATTATTATATATCTCTCCTTTATCATTCTCCGTTGGACTAAAGGCTTCCATTCTTTTTTATTCAGAACCAAAGTTGGGTCTAATATATGCTCAACATTTTCATACCCTATTTCTTCCAATAATTCTTTTGCCTTATTTTCTCTAACAGATATTGCCTTATATTTCATTACCAAAGGATACATTTCTTCTTTTTCGGCATCTGAAATACTGGATCTGCCAATACTAACAGAGTAACCAATTCGTGTTTTTCCTTTCGGAGCAAACTCCAAAAAATACGCTGGCAAAATGCCACCATTATACTCACTGTTCCAAGTTTGATCACTTCCGGTACAGTAAAAATCAGCTATTGGCGGGTTATTCTTTAAATCTTCATAATCATCATAATGCCTCGTGAGTGTGCAATGTTTATTCAGGAAATCAACGCATACTTTATTTCTTTTTTTGAACTCATAATGTTTCAAAACGGTATAAATTATTTTTTTAATTCCATGAAGATTTTTATCCCGAATCCCTTTAGTTATCATTGCACGGTCTTCTGCATTTGGACGCACATAATCTACAATTTCCGCCTCATATCCCAAGGATTCAAACTTGGCCTGCGTTGCATATGCCTGCAAAACAGATCCATAATTCCTTATATAATGAAGCGTCACAATACTTATCTTCATCAGTAGTCCATTCCTCATTTTTTTAATATGGTAATAAATCGTTGGTAGACACGAAAGTTAAGCAAAAAAATCAGCATTTGCAATTTCTTTTTTACTTTAAGGTTAGACAAAAAAATATGTTTCCAGTTATGTCTAAGCATTGATCTAATAAAGGAAATGGTTTTTTTGTCCTTGATATCGTTTTGTGCAAGATGATTAGCCATTGACATATATCCATTTCCACACTTAAATCCAATTGCTAGATGTTCAAGTTCTGGTTTTTTTTCAATCAGGAAGTCCATAGTATCATCAATAAATCGAGCCTGATCATAATACCATTTTAGATTATGGTTTTTTTTATACATTGCAGAACCAACACGTTGCGAGTAATATCCATATAATGGAGCATTGATATATACTACCTTTTTGCATCTTACAAGGCCTCTGATCAAGAACTCCATATCCTCACTAACATATTTATTTGTATCGAATTTGATACCTTCTATAACTTCCTTTCTGAAGATTTTGTTCCACAACGACACTTGTATTGATTTATCAAAATCCATCACAAGCTTAATAGCGTCATTACAAGACACTTTACTTACACTATATATAGATGAATAAGAATCTATGGGTTCAGACGAATCAATTCGTTTGAATTCGCAAATTGCACAGTCCGATTCATACTTATTTGCACTACTATACATTATTTCAAACATATCTAAGCAAGGACAGTCATCAGCATCTACGAATCCAATATATTCACCACAACAATGTTTTAGGGCTTCATTCCTTGCAGATGAAACACCACCATTTTTTTTGCGAATATACTTGATTCGTTCATCATCTTTTGCCGCTTCCTTACATATTTCTTTCGTGTTATCAGTTGATCCATCATCAACAATTATAATTTCAATATCTGACAAAGTCTGATGAGTAAGACTCCATATACTTTTTTGTATATACTTTTCAACATTGTAAGCAGGTACAATAATTGAGACTAATTTTCTTTTCATATAAGAGTATGGGTTTTTGTCATTTTTCGAGAGCAACCCAAGCCCTCCTCTCTTGCTTTGTTAACTATTCGCAATAATTATTGTTTCTATCCTAAAAGTTTGTATTCTTCTCACAATTCGCCAGTATCTCCAAGTAATCCATTATCATAACTATAATGCGCCGTTTTCTGTATATCAAATATTTATAATGTTGTGTTCAGGCATTTAAGTAACCACTTCTTTTCCAGCTATCACTGCATTCCACTGTATTCGGCAACACTGCATCATCGTGAGTAACAACTCCTGACCCACCGAGAGAAAAAAGCCTTCGATCTGATAGGTGTAAAGGATACTTGCACTACAGACCACGTGGATAAGTGTCTGAAAACACTTTGGTACAAGTTATATCATTTTCATATACAACAAGCATTCAACATCTTATACTTCACGCTTTTTATATCATATATCCAAAGCAAAATGGTAATCAGCCATCATATAGCTCTAACCACTTCGAGACAAACACATCTTTGCCAAATCCTTTCTCGGATAATTGCTGAGCACATTTGTTTCTATAATCAATATCCTTATTTCTCTTTATTCTCTTTATCGAATTTACCCATTCATCAATTTTATCAATAGAAATAATATCAACCAAGCCAAGTCCAATCTCAACTTCTGGTGTTACAGTGTCAGATACAATACATTTACAGCCAGCGGCTTGTGCTTCAATCATCGTGACAGGAAATCCTTCCCCCGGCAATGAAGGTAGTATCACGCAATCGCAACTCTTCATTATAGCTGGTACATCATATCGCTGGCCCGTTATAACAACCGTTTTGGATAAAGAAACTGCCAATTCTTTTATTTTCCCAAGATCGGTACCATCACCAACAAGAACATACTTAATATTAGGATTATTCTTTGTATGTTCAGCAAGTAAAATGTCAAACTCTTGATTTTTCATACTGCTCATTCTACCCACATGACCAATCACTATATCGTCATCATTTATTCCGAATTCATTTCTAATATCTGCTATATCCTTTTCAGAAACATCAAGGTATTTATTAACATCAACAGCATTGTAAATTAAAGTATAATTATTATTATTCCCAAACAAAAAATCTCCTGCCATTTTGCTACATGCAACTTTACATGTCGAATTCTTCATGTATAAAAATCTGAATATAGGAACTGCAATAATGCGTTTTAATGCTGACGCTTTCCTTTGAATAGTTGTAACATGAGAATGACATATTCTTTTGTTAATTCCAGCTTTTTTTGCCGCTAACAGTGCAACTCCTGACTGCATGGATGTATGAGTATGTATTGCATTATACTTTATTTGTGAACTTTCAATTATTTTTTTTATTTCCTGATAGTATTTTTTTATGCCTAGTATTCTAACATCTCCTTCAAGTATATATACAGTTGAGCCACTATCACGTAATCGTTTCACAACATTCATATCCGTTGTGCCTTTATGTGTTATAAAATCAAAATGATACTTATTGCTATCCATATTATTCATAACATCAAGTACAACAGAAGTATCACCGCCACGGCCTATATATCCTATTACATGTAAAACATTATACATAATATCGATTCCTTAAATTCGAGATAGATTATTTATAAATGAAGCAGTTTTCCTTTTTCCAATATAAAACTATCACTAAGATATGGCAAAACACACGATGCAGGTGAAAAAGTCAATTCCCCAAAATGAATTTTGCCATTTATATCATACAAATCAACCCGGACGAAATCAAAGTCCTTAGCTAGTACTCGACTAATGTCCAGCATTTTATCTAGATCTTTAGGTCTTTCAATTTCTGTTAGATTCTTATGTGAGCCTATTATTTCATCAATTGGTTGCCAATCAAGCGTATAAAGCTTTAACTTTAACCCACTTGCACGATTGCTACAAACCAAAATAAAATCAGGGCGACCATGAAAACAATGTATTTTGTAATCAATGATGTTTTCAGTATCTTGCAAGAATTCTTCAAAGATAATTCTATGTGGTATCTTCTTATAATGTAACTCTATACAAGCGCGTCCATAGTCGTGATTAAACCAATCTTTTGCTTTTTTATATAATACTGCCTTTTCAATCTTACTTTTAGCTTCACATATCAAATTCATTTCGCATCCATGAGTAGCTTTCATTGCAAACTGCTCAGGAAGCGCATCGTAATCTATCTCATCTATGTGACTACATACAGGGGCACAAAGCGGAACAAGTATATCCTCAAGTCCTTTTTCCTTCACATAGGCTCTTACTTCATATTTATCTGTGCATTTAATCTTTAATGATTCTTCTCTATTTAGTTCAATCCAACAGAGTTTATCTGTCAACGTTTTGGGCGCTTTAAGATCAATTTTTCTGTGAAAACGTACTCTTGCATCAAATTTCTTTGCAAATGCTACTCCAAATATTTTTGACGTGATATTCAAAAAAAACCTATATACATTCCTTAATTCCATTTTAATCCCTCAAGATGTTTTATTTCTTAAAGTATATTCTTTTCCAAACAGCAAAAACGGCATATCTGACAAAGCAATAACAGCTAAAGGGTAGAGAAAGATGTTCTATGTCCCTATATAAGTGCCAGATTCCCTTTACAGCCTTAATTTTATTGCTGGATAGCGATCCTTCAGCTCTACGATACTCTGCAAGTATCTCCTTCATACCATAACACTCATGCCCCGCCTTTAAGATTTGAAGCCATGTAGCTGCATCCTGGCGTCTTCTGATATTGGGCATAACAAGAAGTTCTTTATCAACCTTTTCTGTGTCCACCATAATGCCTACAGTTTGCAGAAGATTGTTTGTGAGAAATCCAACATAGTCTACCTTGGGTAGCATATGAACCTCTTTCCCCTTCTTATTACCATCATCATCAATCACTTCATAGGATGCACAGGAAAAACCACACCCCTTTTTACGCATAAACTTGACCTGTTTTTCCAACTTACTTGACTTCCATATATCATCAGCATCTAAATATGCTACGAAACGTCCGGTAGAAGCTCTCATTGCCTTTGTTCTTGCCGCACCAGCACCTGCATTCGTTTCTTGTCTTAGAAGCTTAATACGAGAATCTATTGCTGAAAACCGTTCAACAATCTCACACGTCTTGTCTGTAGAACAATCATCCACAATTATCATTTCCCAGTTTTGATAGGTTTGTGCTTGAACTGACTTCATGGTTTTAGCAATATATTTTTCGCTGTTATATGAAGGTGTGATAATTGATACCTTATATTCCATCTTTCAAACATTCCTTTTTAGTCTCTACGGAATAGGTCACGGGTATAAACCTTCTCTTCAACGTCCTTCAAATCATCACTAAATCTGTTGGCTATGATTGCCTGACTAATCCTCTTAAACTCCGCCAGATCATTCATAACTTTAGATCCAAAGAACGTCGATCCGTCTTCAAGCGTCGGTTCATACACAATCACTTTCGCACCCTTCGCTTTAATCCTCTTCATGACCCCTTGGATACTGCTCTGCCGGAAGTTGTCACTGTTGCTCTTCATAGTGAGACGATATACACCGATAATACACTCTCGCTCGTCAGATGCTTTAAAATCCCCACGGTTGTAATAATCATAATACCCGGCAAGTTTTAACACCCTGTCAGCGATAAAATCCTTACGAGTTCTGTTGCTCTCTACTATCGCTTCTATAAGGTTCTCCGGTACATCCTGGTAATTAGCCAATAGCTGCTTTGTGTCTTTCGGCAAGCAGTACCCGCCATAGCCGAAGCTCGGGTTGTTGTAGTAATCCCCTATCCTTGGATCTAAGCTGACACCTTTAATGATCGCAGCCGTATCCAGGCCTTTCATTTCAGCATAGGTATCTAATTCGTTGAAGTAACTCACCCTCAGCGCCAAGTATGTGTTCGCAAAAAGCTTCACAGCCTCTGCCTCAGTTGTGCCCATCCTTAACACTTCCGGCTCATTCAATGCTGCATCCTTCAATAACTGAGCGAATACGCCCGCCTTCTCACCCTCGCCGCCGACGATGATGCGTGATGGGTAGAGATTGTCATAGAGAGCCTTAGACTCCCTTAAGAACTCAGGACTGAACAGGATACGATCCGTCTTATACTTTTCCCGGACATGCTTTGTGTAGCCCACAGGGATTGTGGACTTGATGACCATGGTGGCAGTAGGAGAACTTGCAAGCACCAGCTCAATCACTGATTCGACAGCTGATGTATCGAAGAAGTTCTTATTCGGATCATAATTGGTAGGCGCAGCGATGATCACAAAGTCAGCTGTAGAATACGCAGCTGCTCCATCGAGTGTCGCCGTTAGGTTCAGTTTCCTCTTACCATCTTTTGCTTCAGTCAGGTACTTCTCTATATAATCATCTTGAACCGGACTCTTCCAATCGTTAAGCATAACTACTTTGGATTGGACGACATCCACAGCAGTAACTACATTGTTTTGGGATAGAAGTACTGCAAGGCTTAAGCCCACATATCCAGTTCCGGCAACTGCAATTTTCATAGTTTATATCCATTCTCCTCTGTATAAAAATCTTTGTGGTCATCTATGGTCTCGGTAAGTAATCAAACCTTCTGTACCATCAGAACTTCTGATACACATTGTGGTCCCCGCAAGTTCTCGATACACTTACCAATTTATTTTTACTTTTCGGCGCCCTTCCTTACAATAAAGCTTTCTGGTAGAAACCTATTCCTTCCACTTGTCTTAATCTCGGTATCATCATAAATGAACTGATCCTTATGTTCCTTGTTGAAAGGTGTTTGCATCTTAGATATCAATGCCGCTTCTGCACGTTCTCTATGCTGCCTTCTGCACTCACACCTGTGAGTGCCACTTCTACGTAGCGATCCTTACTAAGCGTTGTTCAACTGTGCGCGGAGTTGAAAAGGATTGATGTTGCATACTTCTACGATGACCTTTCATTTACTCCGCCCCCTTGCCCATCAGCACCACGCCAACGGTTTTGAACAGTATCTTAATATCTAAAAGAAGACTCCAGTTCTCGATATATTCCTGATCCAGTCTCACAACTTCATCGAAATCCGTAATTTCACTTCGTCCACTCACCTGCCACATTCCGGTAATCCCTGGCTTCATTCCTGCACGGCTTCTGTGTTCAAGTCCATACTCCTTCCATTCGTTCATCGTGCACGGCCGCCAGCCCACTAAAGACATGTTTCCAATAAGTACATTTAGGAACTGAGGGAATTCGTCTCCCGTTGTCAAGATAGGGAAACAGAAAAATTGCAATAATTATTGCTGAAACCCCAGTCCCCTTGCGGAATCTGGGGTTTCAAGCATTTTTGCATTAAATTTGCATAATGTTTTTCTATGGATAATATGGTCAAATACCATTGAAAATAGGCTTACTGTTTATGAAATAATAAGACAAAAGGACAGAGAAAAAGCCCACCAAGCCTTATAAAATAAGGGATGATGGGTATTTATGCAGAAAGCTCCCAAAAAGGGCATATTAAAAACGCCATGAAAAAAGATATGAAAAATGCTTGAAAAATCGATGTGCAAAATGACAATAAGACGTCCACCACCTCCAATGAAAAGGCCGATGGACATTATCTCTGAGCATTTCAAATATTATTCTTAGACAAAAAAAGAACCGGATTATTAATCGCTCCGGTTCTTGATGCTAATACTTTGTGATTGTTTATAATACTGAACAAGTCAAGAATGCTCTTCCTCAACTGTTACATTTCTATCCTTTTCTATACCTTCCTCTTTACATCGGTTTTGAGTATTCTTGCAATACGGGCAAGTTCTTCTTTCCTTATTAGGCGCTGTCCTTGTATATATTTCAGCCGCCCAGGAATGGCCCTGTTTGCATATCCAATATACTCTTTTTGCGGATCCGCAGGTAACCTCCGAGGGTAAAAGATCATTTTTCTCATAATCCCATTCTTCGGCAAGTTCTGGAAATTTAGTCCCAAGATCATTAAACCCCTTCAGGGCCTTCTTTCCTGTGCAATAAGGACACCCTGTAGGATTATGAGACTTCGTCCGAGCCATAATTGAAGCTTCCCATTCATGGCCGCACTTTCCTTTCCACCATACCTTCTTATCATTACTTGCAATAACCATATTAGGTGTTAAATCTCCATTTAAGGTGGGGTGCCACTCTTCAGCAATATCTGGACGAGTGGTCAGAAGATCATTAAACCCTTGAAGTAGTTTTTTATTCAGGCAGTAAGGGCATCCTTTTGCTCTCACCTGAAGTTGAATTCGATTATTCCATGAGTGCCCTTTTTCGCAGATCCACCAAACATATTTCCCCGACGAGCTCGTAAACTGATCCGGAATACTATCGTTCTTTTGATAATCCCAATATTTAGCAATTTCCGGATACTCTGTTTTCAAATCATTTTCTCCTATGAGAGTATATGTTCCGCGACAATAAGGGCATCCATTTCCTCTAGCACGATTATTGATCGTAGCCTTCCATTCATGACCACATTTTCCTTTCCACCATACCATTTTCCCTGAACTGGGCAAAAAGTCAGCTGGAGACTTGTTTTTATTCTTCTCATAATTCCATTCAACTGCAAGGTCCGGTCGAACTGTCGCCAAATCGGTTTCACCAGGATTAACAATCTTATGTCCACAATATGGGCAACCACTTCCCTTTACACGGTTATATACTTCAACAAACCACTCATGTCCTTTTTCACATTTCCACCAATACTTCTTATCCGCGTTTTTATTCACCTCTGACGGATCTATTCCGTTCTTTTCATAATCCCATTCTTTCGTTAATTCCGGATAATTACTTTCAAGATCATTAAATCCCTTCAGTGCTTTCTGTCCTGAACAGTATGGGCATCCGTTCCCAGCCATCCGATCCCTTGGAGGTGCCTGCCACTCATGACCGCATTTTCCATGCCACCAGACTTTTCGACCTGAAAAAGGCTTTAATTCAGACGGAGTTAGTTTTCCATTTTTCTCATAGTTCCACTCTGCTGCTAATTGAGGATTAATTGTAGCTAAATCCGTCTCCCCTTTGATCACTCTGTGGCCTGAACAATACGGGCATCCAGACCCCTTTCCATTTCTGAAATCTGGTCTTCCTGCCCTTTGGTTCGGACTCGCCTTCCATTCATGCCCTCTATCACATATCCACCAATATTTTCTGGTTGTTTGACCATTTACCATGTCTGGCGTAACCTTACCATTCTTCTTCTGATTCCATTCTTTCACTAATTGAGGATACTTGATCGACAGACTATTATTATGGTATGCAACCAAATATCTTTCCAAAATCAGATTTCTGTCTCTTTCAACGTCAATATCACAATTTGCCTTTAACAATGCAAAAAGTGCTTTTATGGCATTTGTGAGGCTTTCGATATCATTCGGCTTACAGTTCAGAATCGTAAGATTATCATCCTTGGGCAGTTCGATTGCTCCTTCCTCTCTAATCCGGATCAATCGTACCCCCTTATCCCGACACAAGTCATTTTTTATAAGATCATTCTTTATTGAGTTCTTTTTATTATGCCAAATCCATCCATCATATTCTATAGCCGTATTCAAGTTGGGGATAAATATGTCTAATTCCTTTCCATACTCCATATAGCTATTGATAGCATCAGGATAGACCATGCAAATATAATAATATACAGCCTGTTCCGGAAACGATGTTTTCAATCCCTTTGCACATTCAGGGCAACCGGTTCCATGCAACCCTCTCAGATTGATCATGGTTCTATACTTGTGTCCATATTTGCATATCCACCATGCTTTTCTGGAAGAACCTGCAGACACATTCTCCGGGGTCATGTCTCCATTTTTTTCATAATCCCATTCATCAACCAAATCTGGATTGGTAGTTGCAAGATCATTAATCCCTTTAATGCATCTTCTTCCTGAGCAAAACGGACATCCTGTTCCTTTATCCCTGTTGGAAACACTCGCTATCCATTCATTATGACAGACTCTACACTTCCACCAAACACGCTTATCACTTTTATAGGCAATAGCATTTGGCAACAAACCCTGGTTCTTTTCATAGTTCCACTCCTCTGCCAATTCAGGTAGTGTCAAATTTGACACTACAAATTTGTTACAATTCCTTTATTTTACGGGGTTCAAATAAAAAATGAGCATTGACCCCCTTTTTCGTGTATAATATCCGCGACCAAACATCAACCATACAGAAGGAGACAATGCTCATGGTTATTATACAGTATCTTTGCGAAATTATACAGTTTTTATATCAACAAAATTGTTGGCTGATTAATTTCATCTGCCATTACATCCCATTGAAACAATGGTCTTTCGATGACTCGCATTCACCCAAATATCAAAAGTACAAAGTTGATCAGCTCCCAAAGATTGTGTACCACAGCCAGGATTGGAATTGGCAGGATCTAAACCGTTACTATACCTGGAAATATGGGAAGCCCATTAAACCTGTACGCCATCGATCCGAGTGTGACATTCCTGAAGATTGCACCTGCCCATGTTGCAAGGCTCCTCATCCTTTTCTTTACCGTAACAACGGCAGGCGCGGTCAGTTGCTATGTAAGGTCTGCAGCACTCTGTTTCATCCGGATGAGAATCGCTTTTCAAAAGTTCTGACTCTGAAATGTCCACACTGCTCTCATACCTTGGAACATAAGAAGGATCGGAAACACTTCGTCATCCACAAGTGTATCAACCCCCAATGCCCTTACTATCTCCACAATCTCAAAAAAGTTGATAAAGAGGACCTGGAGAAAGAACACGGAAAAGCTAAATACAAACTCCACTATATCTACCGTGAGTTCACGATAGATTTCTTTAAAATGGACATCACATCTCTTCCGAAGAATGCGTCCTCCCTAAAGTTCAGCAAACACAACGCCTACATCATGTCTCTCTGCCTTACTATGCATGTGAATCTTGGACTTTCCCTCCGTAAGACTTCGCAGGCTCTTAAGGATTTGTACGATATCTCCATATCACATCAGATGGTGGCAAACTATTGTAAAACCGCGGCCATCTGCATTAAACCCTTCGTTGATACCTACCCTTACGAGAAGAACTCTGTATTTGCAGCTGACGAAACATATATCAAGGTTCGTGGTATCAAAGGGTATATCTGGTTTATCATCAACGCCGCATCCCGCGCAATCATCGGATATCAGGTATCCGACAACCGTGGTGTCGGTCCATGTATCATGGCTATGCGTATGGCTTTCCAACACATGAAAGAGTTACCTGAAAAGTTCCGGTTTATCGCTGATGGTTACAGTGCATATCCTCTTGCGGCTCAGCAGTTTTTTCGTCAGTTTGGCGATAATTTCAAGTTTGAAATCACTCAGGTAATCGGCCTCACCAACGATGACGCAGTCTCAAAGGCTTTTCGGCCTTACAAACAGATGATTGAACGGCTAAACCGTACATACAAGGCGTCCTATCGTCCAACAAACGGATTTGATAACTACGACGGAGCGAACTACGACCTTGCGCTCTGGGTGGCTTATTATAACTTTCTACGACCTCACCAACACCATCGTTTCCGCCCTCCAGTCGAAGATGAAATGATCAGAAACGGTGGAAATATGCCTGGCAAATGGCAGCTCATGATTCTCCTGGGTCAACAGACCATTCTTAATATGCAGAATGCAACAACCGTATAAAACGGAGCGGAACCGTTGTCAAGGGAACCGTGGAATAACGAAGCGGCTCTGCCGCGAGGATATGCCGCGAAAGTCCCTTGACATAAGGTTCACGGATCATCCTCTTCTTAGGGAAAGGTGCTATGCGCCTTTCCCTGCTTCCGGCGAGGACGGGTGCGGGCAGAGCCCGCAAGCAGGGTCAAGGGACGCGTCCCTTGCAGGTTCTTAGGGCGGAGCCCTAAGCCCTCGGAGAGCCCTTGGTATAATTATCCTAAGTTTTCAAGGCCCAGCAGGGTCTTTTTTCTTGAATATGGTTTTTCATAGGTCACTTGACACTATCCCAATTCAGGGTTGAGTGATTTTAAATCGTTGTACCCTTCAACGATCACTTTATTTGCACAAACAGGACATCCAACCCCTCTATTTCTAGAATTCACATTTGCTTCCCATTCATGTCCCTTGCCACATTTCCACCAATACTTCTTATTGGAATTCACAGCAACATCCGAAGGAGTGATATCACCATTCTTTTCGTGATTCCACTCCCCAGCTAGCTCAGGATTCATTGTTTGAAGATCATTAACCCCTGTAATAGTTTTTCCCATTATTTCACCATCTTTATTACCGGCATAACTAACTTTTCTTTAAGGCAACTTTAAGCGCACTAACTAAACATTTTTCCTCAATCCGACACTTTCAATGTTACTATCTCCCCAAGGGAATGTCAAAAGAAAACCCCTCATAAAAAGGGACTCTCAGTCCTCCATCCCATCAAAAAAGGCCGGATAGTCCTCCGACCTTTTCCAGGCATCAACAACCCTCTCATTCTTATGCAGCACCCTTGTCCCACCCGATCATCTCTAGGAATCTCTCCGTGAATTTCCACCGGATCTCAATATGGTTCTTATCGTAAAAATACACCTGGTCGATCACCATATCTGCGAGTTCCTTTGTGAATTCATGGGCTGCAGAGCACTTCTGGATCTTGTTATAGTCATCATGGATTTTGACATTCTGCCACTCATTCAGGGTTGCAATCTTATCCTTTATGGCTATGGTCTCCTGGTCGCAGGATTCGATCTGATCATCCATGAGCTTCTTCTCTCGTTGAAACTGCTCTCTGGTGATCTGCTTCATCAGGTACCGTTCCATCAGTGCCATCCGTTCTTCTTCTGTCTTCCGGATGAGTTTCTGTAATTCTTCCAGATGATTCTCCATAGATTCGCGCTCAATGTCCGCTTTACTGAGCCCGTCGATGATCTGCTCTTTATTGAGTTCCGTCAGCAGGATCATCTTCTTCAGCTGCTCCCAAATGATCTGATGCAGGGTGTCCTCATTGATCACATCATGGGTGCAGGCATTTTCTCTCCTCTGATTTCTTGCGTAATTGCAGAAGAATGTCATATGAGGGTTACGGGTGGAGTTTCTCACATCACGCCGGCAACTTCTTCCGCAGGTACCACACTTCACCTTCTTAAATAACGGATAGTTGCCCACCGCAACCGGTCTGCGGCCTGTCTTCCGGAACTGCTTCTGAACCTCCAGATATTCTTCCTTTGTAACGATCGGCTCATGCATTCCTTCCACTATGATATGTTCATCCTCGGGAACCGTTACAAAGGATTTCGAGGCCACGCTCACTCTCTCTCTCCTATGATTCTCTACCGCCCCATAATATGCCTTCCTTGTCAGGATAGCCTTTACTCTGACACCATTCCAAACATCATTTTCCGTTGCCTTCTTGAATATACCGGACTCCGGAAATACCTTATGGAAATGAAATGCAGGCGTTGGTATTTTCCGATCATTCAGCATCTGTGCGATCTCTTCCGGTTTCTTCCCAGCTAAAGACTCATCATAGATTTCTCTGACAATCTTCGAAGCCACCGGATCAATGACAAGATGACTGGTATTTCCCGGCTCCGGCAGATATCCGTAAGGTGCCATGCCATTTCCCACTTCTCCGCGTTTCATCTTAATCCGTTTTGCGGTTTTTACCTTGGTAGACAGATCTCGGCTGTAATAGGTGTAGACGATATTCTTCATTACGACATCCATGCCGCCGGTGGTCCCCTTGTAGTTGAGACTGTCGTAATGATCATTGACGGAAATGAACCGCACCTGCAGGATTGGAAAGATCCGTTCCAAGTAGTCCCCCAGCTCGATATAATCTCTTCCAAAACGGGAGAAGTCCTTAACGATAACACAATTCACTTCCCTTCGCCGGATCTTCTCCAGCATCCGCTCAAACCCCGGCCGGTTAAAGTTCGTCCCGGAATAACCGTCATCGTAGAATTCCATCTGCTGACAGCCCACAAGATCCGACTGTCCGATTATATAGTTATCGATCAGATTCCTCTGATACGAAATACTGTCACTCTCATTCTTCAGGTCATTGGTCTTCAGGTCCCGATCTGCCTGAGACAGACGTATATATTTTGCGATTCTCCATTCAGTCTTCATCCTGCACCTCCACTTCTTCCTCTTCCGTTTCGATCAGTTCATCGTCTTCCTCGTCGTCGGTTTCGTCCGATGTGTTTTCTTCTTCCATTTCCGCCAAAATCTGTTCCAGTCTTTCCCGTTCTTCCTTAAACTTGAACCGGATATCCATTCGCTTTTCCTCATAAATATCGATCCGCTCTACGGTCTGTTCAATCAGATCTGCAGTCAATTTCTTTTTGCTCCTCGATTTTTCAAGGATGTTCATCCATCCTTTCACGCCTTCCACAACCTCTTTTTTCTGCCGTTCTTCACGCCTGAGTCTCTTCTGCTCCCGTTCCAGTTCTTCATATTCTTCATCGATGCTCTTCTTCACCGACATGTATTCATCCTTTTCAAGCTTCCCGTCTGCATACCGTTCAAAGAGATCATATCTTTGTCTGGAGACCTGCTCTAATCTTTTTTCATTCGCCGTCATTTGGGCAACAAACCGCAGGTTCCATTTCAAAGGTGATAATTCTTTCATCACATTGTGCTGCTCCAGGAAACTCTGCTGTTCCTTCAAAGCCATCAACACAGCTTTTTCCACTTCATCTGTTGAAATGGAATGACGGGAGCATTCTTTATTCCAGCTGTCCAGATACCTGCTGCAGGCATACCTGGGAACATACTTGTCAGCACTGGATTTATGGCCTTTCATAAACCGCATCCGTTTTCCGCAGTCTCCGCAGAAAATCTTGCCCTTGAACGGATCAACAATCTTATCCAGTCGTTTCTTGGAAGCTGTTACTTTTGACTTATGCTTCCTCGACCTTTCCTTCAAATATTCCTGAACCTTCTCAAACTGCTCCCAGCTAACAATGGGTTCATGCATATCCCGAAAGATTTTCCACTCACTGGAATCTGCCCAATACTTCTGGATACCGTCAGCCAGACTCTTCGGCATCCTGCCGTATACAATACTCCCGGTATATGTCGGATTCCGAAGCATATCCGTAATTGTCTTATTGTTCCATCGGGTCCTCGCATGCTTTTCGTCATGCCAGATCCCCAGCTCCAGTTTTCTGGCTGCAGGTGTAGGCGCTCCGAGTTCATTCAGTTTACGGATGACATCACCGATCGTCTTTCCGTCAAGGATCATCTCAAAGATCAGCTTTGCAAAAGGAGCCGTCTCCGAATCAAGTTCATAGCGATAGGCTACCTCCTTAGACTTCACATATCCATAAGGACCACAGGACGGAAGAATTTCGCACCGGCTCTGTCTTGCCCGGAAGCTGGTAATGATCTTCCGGGAAATGTCCTTTGCGTAAGCGGCGTTCAGCATATTCTTCATCGGAATCATCAGCGCATTCTGATCTGCATTGGCGGAAAAACTGTCAAAAGAATCCGTCACCGAGATAAACCGGACGCCCATAAAAGGAAACACCTTTTCAAGATAGTTGCCGGCGTCAATATAATCCCTGCTGAACCGGGACAGATCCTTTACCAGTACGCAAGTGGCTTTTCCATTCCGAAGATCTTCCAACATACGGTTAAACTCCGGCCGGTCCATATTGGTTCCCTTCTTACCGTTATCCTCATAGATATCATACAGTTGAAGATCCGGGTGGGACATCAGGTAATCCAGGCACACCTTCTTCTGATTCTCAATCGACGCCCCCTCGTCTTCCTTTCCACTATTCTCGATGGAGAGGCGGACATAGACTGCCGTTGGATAGGTGACCTTGTTTTCTTTCTTTTCGACTGTTTCAACTAATCCTTTCCTGCTCTTCCTCGCCATAATCGTCCTCTCCTTCCATGCGTGCTTCGATAAACCGTTTCAGTTCGTTATACTCATCTTCATATCGGAAATGAATCTCGATCCGCTTGTTCTCTCTTACGAGAATATGATCGATCAGTTCTACGATCACCATTCGTTCCAACTCAGTTATGTTCTTATACTTTTTGAAAGCACGCATCCAGCCAAAGTCTTTGACTTCACCCTGGATCATTGTCTCCTTCTCGCGCAGCACCTGTCCCATGGTTGCTTCCAGGTTCTCAATCTGCGTATCATAATTCTTTCGGAAGATTTCATAATCCTTCTTACTAATCGCGCCTTCCTGAAGGCTCTCATACAGCTGCTTCTTTAATCTCTGACATCGGTCAATCTCCTCCTGAGTCTTTGCAATTTGATCATCATATTTTCGAACATCGGCTCCCTTCAGTCTCAGTTCTCCTATGTTCTTTACAAAACGCGGCAGATCTGCGACCGAAGCTACACGAACTCGGATCGCCCTTAATACTGCTTCCATCACAACATCCTCGTGAACCATATGGGATGTGCACCCCTGACCGCACTTCTGCGTATTGCAGATGTAATACACATAGGTCTTTCCGTTATTCACAACACGCTTCCGGATCATCGACTGCCCGCAGTCGGCACAGATCATATATCCGGAGAGAGGATAGATATACTTTCTGCCCGTAGAACATCTGGTATCTTTCTTTAGCTGCGCCTGGACATCCCGGAATACGAACTCTTCCACAATCGGCTCGTGAGTTCCTTCCACCCGGATCCAATCCTCTTTATTTACAAGGAAGCGTTTCTTGATCTTATGGTTCGGAGACGACGATTTTCCCTGTTCCAGCACTCCCAGATAAACCTCATTCTCCAGAATGCGCTTTATGGAAATATAGGACCAAAGGGCCTTCGGACCAGCCCGGAAGGTTGTGGGGACAGCAACACCATTCGAAATCTTGTACTCCATTGGACAGAGAATCCCTTCCGCATTCAGCTTATCTGCGATCCGTCCAATACTCATCCCCTGCAGCTTCCACAAGAAGATGGAACGAACGATCTCTGAAGCATAGGGATCCGGAATTAAGTGATTATGATCCTTCGGGTCCTTCATATAACCATAGACTCCATTCGGGCCGACATACTGCCCCTTCTTTCTCTTCGTTTCCAACTGCGTCCGGATTTTAACGGAGATGTCCTTACAGTAGGCATCATTGATCAGATTCTTAAACGGAAGCACCAACGAATCCGTATTCTTCTTCTCAATGCTGTCGTAATAATCATTGATTGCAATGAAGCGCACACCAAGAACAGGAAACAGTTTTTCCAAATAGTTTCCTGTCTCGATGTAGTTTCTTCCGAATCGAGAAAGATCCTTAACGATGACACAGTTCACCTTCTCCGCCTGGATTTCCTCCAACATGGCCTGAAAGCCCGGACGTTCAAAATTGACGCCGGAATAACCGTCATCCACCTTCTCCGAAACGATCTCAATCTCCGGGTGAGCCGCCACAAACTCACGGATCATCGCCTTCTGGCTGACGATACTATCGCTCTCCGATTTGTCTCCATCCTCCTGTGATAATCTGGCATAAGCACACGCCTTATATTTCTTTCCATCAAACATAGCCCGGTACACTCCTTTCCTTTAGTGAAAATCAAATTCCAGAAAGAGGCATAATACCGGGCTTCTCAGCGCATGTTTAGTTTTATTCCCTGCGCCCATCGTATCATCCTCTGTTCCGAAATTCCATGACAACCGTGGTTGACATTTTATTACCGATTCCGCAGATACCGCTCCAGACACTCATCCAGAGAAGGACCTGACTCTGCAAAAACAGTTTTTACAATAACCTCCCCACATTTAAAGACATAGGGATTCCTGATCTGCTGCACATAGCTCCTGATCCGTTCCTCCTGAGGAAGGGACTGGTCAATCTCCACATCACGGATATCCACTAGTGTCTCCGGATCCACTGTTCTTACATCAACTGCCTTCATATCATCAATCGTCATAGCTGCACTCCTTTCTAACACTGCACCGATTCTTCACCGAGGGATTCTGACTCTGCCATTAATTTTTTGTCCCGTCGGGACAAATCTTCTCCCCTCAAGGTACAGTCGAAAAAAAAGCCGTTTTTTTCTCACGAAAATCAAATTTTTATATTTTTTTGATTTTTTGTTCCGACGGGACAAAAAAAACAGGCCGGATCATCGTCCGACCTGCTCTCGTCGCAAAACCTTACTATTCGATTATCTCTTATTTCTGAGATTGCTCCTCTCCTTTCTCGAGCATCTCAAAATCCGTTCCGATATGTTTTATCATGGTGATCATCTTCATAGTGTTAACCACACTGCACTCCTTGGAAGCATCAAGATACTCATAGAACGGAATATTGATGACATTCACGATACTCAAGTTCTCTTTTGGCATCCTCCAGGTATCCTCCAGAAAACCTGTCCGTTCCTTCAAATAATCATAAACACCCTGAGCAAATCCATAATACTGTGCCCCATCAAAGAATGCTGCCGGCTCCAGGAGTGTATACAACACATCCATATAGTCAGGATAAAACTCCACAAGTGCTTCATAATCATCGAATGTAAAATCCGAATCAGCATAGTAATCATAATAAGATTCAAATTCCGGCTTGCGATCCGGTTCATATTCGAAATCATCAAACGAATCATCTTCCTGGTCACCGGAATAATAGGTGCCATTAAAGGAATCATTTTCACAGATGTTTGATATCATTTGACAATAGGAACTCAAATCTAAATCAGGCGCAGCATCTTCATCTGGATAATCCTCCATTTCATCTAGGAGCTTATCGATTCGTTCCTTGTTTCTCTCATGACCTCTATTCATATCACAAGAGTACATCCTTGCAACAAACCTGCAAAAACTACGCTGCTCTTTTACACGCAGATACGGTTCCATCATCTTCAGCAGCGCTGTAATTCCTCGATAATTAGAGAGAAGCGTGTCATGAAGGATATACTCCAGACCCCACCAATCCCTATAATCTGATGACCTTTGGTTCTTCATTTCAACAAATGAATTCAGGCGGGAATACTCATAAAGCATCAGTTCGGCCAACTGGAAAAACCTCATCATACTCACTACCCGTAATTCTCGTTTAACAATATCCTTCTCCTTATCTTTTCTGCTTCCTTGATCCTTTTCCATAAAATAGCCTTCAATACACTGAAGGTACTTCTCCTTCGCAAGAACAGCAATGGTCAAGTCATTTCCTGCTTTACTCGGCATGACAAACATACTCTCGCAATCAGTGCTCATCTCAATGTGATGAACACCATCAAGAGTGTCATACAGATATGCCAGGTACTCTTCCTGGGAACCAAGCAGAACGAAACTCACTTTTTCATCTGTAGACGGATAAACAGCTTCATATGCCGAAATGATTTCTCTGATCGTCCGCTCCATCAGGACGGTATCCAGTTTCGAGCGATTATCAATCACAATATTAGCCATAGCAGTTTCCCCTTCTGCCCCATACTGAAATAAGTATATCACAGCAGTCCCGGCAAATGAATCGACAAGCACGCAATTTTTTGTCCCGACGGGACAAATTTTCTACCTGGTCTTCGGATCCGGATTGAGCGTTTCATGCATTTCCTTTTCCCACTCATCTTTACAGATACCGGCACTCTTCATAAGCAGAACAAGCGTCATGAATGCCGCTTTCTTTTTTGCCCTTACCTTCCCGGCTGCGCGCCCGAACCCGGAGACTCCACCACATGCACACTGGCAATACCAATCTTCTGATTCACTATATCTTTCAGCAAACTCGTAAATCGGGCTATCGACATATTTTTTCTGATATAATTCCTGAAGCTGATTAATCGCGTCATCCAACTGAGGTTCTATTTTTGCATCGGAAAGCCTGATCCAGAGACCGTTTTTCATCAAAAATCCATATGCTTTCGAAGCTGCTTTTTCCCGCGCCTTGCTTCTGCTTTCTCCGTCAGCTTCGATTTTCTGTTCTGTAGGTACACCACTATTATTCTCTGGAACCTTATAATACAATGTACAGTGATATCTGCTATATCCGGATTGATCCGTCGCCGTACCGAACAAATCATATTCCGGTGTCCGACCAAAATGTTTCTGATGCCATGCATTCAGCAGATCAAAATAAGTTGCTTTAAGTAGATCATCCGGATCCGACAACTGCAATGAAATCAAACGATCTACGGCTTCCTCCAAAACATTCCAGTCCCAGCCGGAGTCAACGGCGACCGCACCAATCAATGCCTCCATCATATCTTCACGAGCAGATTCTGACGGTTCTTCGTCCGTCCCATATAGTATATATTTATCCAAACCAAGAACTGCAGCTCTTTCGCTTAAGTATTCCTTACATATGAAGTGATCCCGAATCCGGGTCATCTCACCCTCGTTATGCTGACAGCGGAATGGTCCTTCCGGGCGGAACATATTATTCTCAGACAATTGACGGGATATCTCGCGAGTCACACACATATTTAATACAGTATCACCGAAGAATTCCAGTTCCTCACTGCACCCTGTATCAAACTCTAACCCGAATGCTCTTCTCGTAAATGCCTGTCTTATCAAATTCTCATTTTCAAATTCATATCCAATGATCAACTGAATCTCAGACACCGGAGACGGCGTTGCTAATTTCAAATAATTAATATGTTCCGCAAGATCTTCCGACCAGCGGTCAAATTCAAAACCTTCATCATCCGGCGAATCCCGCCAATAGTCTTCTCCCATCTCCGGAGCAAATGATTCATCTGTATCCTCATCCCCAAAATCGTCGTATTCTGGATTCAAGGTATAGTCCGGAAGTAATCTTCCCTGATCAACAAGTTCATCCATATACTTCTTGATTTCGAGCATTTCCGTCATATGGGAGTCATGAGAAAATAATTCTACATCTTCTGCTCCCCAGAATTTTTCACCATCTTTCATCGGTTCCGGCCAGATATCGTTCCACGGCCAGCGAGTTATCGTTCCAGCATCCATCATTGTTTTCGTTTCAGACATAAAAAAAAACCTCCATGTATTCTCCCCGGCGCGCCTGGCCGGTTATCATTACATGAAAGGCATGATTTCCGTTCACTTGCTTCTCGCTACACGACAATAACACTACTGTAATTGAGGGAGGTCAAATTACACTACTGCCGTATTCTTGTCATATAGTTACGAGCATTGATCCCATATCCATATTTGTCCCCTTGTGATTTCTCTGCCCAGAAGAACCGATGCGAAGTACAACGCCAACCCTTCTAACCAGGATAATACACAAAAAGTCAAATACCTCATGCCATCCATGCAGCGCTTATTATAGGTGAGGCGGGAAATAATTGCAAGCATTTTTGTCCCGTCGGGACAAATTTTCATTTCCCATATTACGGGCTCCGTGCCCCGGCGGGGCACAAACAATATCATCGTTTCAGAAATGTCCCGCCAGGTCCTTTTCCACCAGAGCCGCTCTTATATGATTTTTTGTCCCGTCGGGACATATTATTGAGGAACGGTCCTTCGTCCCGAATCACTCTCGTAATTTTTTTGTCCCGACGGGGCAAATTTACGAGGACCGGTCCTTCGTCCCGATTCACTCTCCACAGGATTATTTGTCCCGTTTTCGACCTCGAAAAAACTGAGGTAAGAATTGCAAGCAACGTGCAGGTGGACCTGCACTGCCTGCTGGGGATTCCATCCCCAAGTCCCCTGGTTTACCACAACTAATATCTTACTCTACCATCAGCTACCGCTTTCAAGTGATCGCCATACGGGCTCTTTCCGTATGCCTTTGCACTCTCCAACAGTTTCTCTTTATCAATCCACTTATTCACATACGCTATCTCTTCCGGAGCGCTGATTGTAATTCCCTGCCTGGATGAAAGTGTCTGAACAAACTCTGCTGCTTCGAGAAGGCTGTTCATCGTTCCCGTATCTAGCCACGCAAATCCTCTTCCAAGAAGCTGTACATCCAATAACCCATCCTGTAAGTACATCTCATTCAGAGTAGTTATTTCCAACTCGCCTCTGGCAGATGGCTTTACCTGATTTGCTCTCTTGCACACATCTCCCGGATAAAAATACAACCCAGTCACTGCATAATTACTCTTCGGTTCTGCCGGTTTTTCTTCAATGCTAGTTGCATGTCCATCTTCATCAAAGGCAACAACACCAAACCGTTCCGGATCTGTTACATAGTATCCAAATACAGTAGCCCGCCCATTTTCTGCATTGGCAGCTGCGGAACGAAGAATCCGACCAAAACCATTACCATAGAAGATATTATCACCAAGGATCATGGCTCCAGCTTCACCAGCTAGGAATTCTTCTCCCAGAATAAATGCCTGTGCCAATCCATCCGGTGATGGCTGTACCTTATATGACAGATGAATCCCAAACTGAGATCCATCACCTAACAAAGCCTCGAATCTCGGAGTATCATCAGGTGTTGAAATAACAAGAATATCCTGAATCCCTGCCAACATTAATGTCGACAACGGATAATAAATCATGGGTTTATCATAAATCGGTAACAATTGCTTCGATGTCACTTTTGTCAACGGATAGAGCCGAGTCCCGGATCCACCAGCAAGTATAATACCTTTCATATTTGTCATCTCCTATATTGCGGATCATCATAGTATTCCGAAGGCGCACGCTTTGTATCAATTTCAGGATACTTCTTCTGTATTTCCTTCGCCCTCACCATTCCTTCTGATGTTATTGAATACACATGCTCATCATCGACCAATCTGATAAGCCCATTTGTCTTCAAACCATCTACTGCACCATTCCAACGAATAATGCTTCTAACACTTTGATCCAAGACAAAATTATAAACTCCCGTCACTATCGAACAAACTCTCTTCTTAGCAAGGTGTTGCTTTAACTCCCCATTTTTACTAGCTGAAATGTACAATAAAAGAATCTCTTCATCAAATGATATTTTCCCTTCTTCAAGGGCAGGCTCATCATGTTCCACTGCATGTTGTCTAATCCACCCTGGTCTTGGTTTTTTTGCCATCTCCTTATTAAGAGAAATGGCTACTTTAGTAGCTAATTGATCAGGTGTTTGCCAATAATCAACCGTTCTTCCAGTTTCTAACTCAGCCTTAAATATACTCAATTTTTCTTTTCGTTTATAATCTGTCTCCTTAAACGTTTTTGCTGTTTTAGCTGTTTCATCAATGATAAATGCCAAAACAGGTATTCCTTTTTTCATCGCATAACGGAATTCTTTCTGTGTATAACTAATTGTATCTCCAGGAACTATTGTTCCCAAACACCTTCCCATTATCACCACATAATAATCAGAAGTATCAATGGTATCACATATTATTTTCCATTGTTCATCGTTACTTGCTCCAAACAATTCCATTCCAACAGGAAAATGGCCCATTTCCAAAATAGCTTTTGACACTTTTTCACGAGCAAGCTTTAAATCTCTATATGTCGACGAAATAAAAATTTGATACTTTTTATCCATCCATTTGCTCCTAAAATGAAAATGTATCCTTCAGCCCTAACCACTTCTGGTCTTTGTCAGATAGATTCAGTGGCGTCCCGTCAGAAAGTGTATATCCGGATGCATCTGCACTCCCGCGATAAGCTCCAACCAGTTCTGGCCACTCAATTCCTATTTCAGGATCATTCCAAGCCATTCCGCCTTCATCATTTGGATGATAGAAATCATCACACTTATAACAGAATTCGGCGATATCGGATAACACAAGAAATCCATGTGCAAAACCACGAGGGATCAGGAACTGTTTCTTGTTTTCCTCCGTAAGCAACTCCCCATGATACTTCCCATATGTAGGAGATTCCTTCCGTAGATCCACAGCAACATCATATACGGAACCCTTGATTACACGAACAAGTTTAGTCTGAGGAAACTGCTTCTGAAAATGAAGGCCACGCAAAACTCCTTTGGTTGAGCATGATTGATTGTCCTGAACAAATGTAATATCAATCCCCGCTTCTTTCATGTCATTTTCATTATATGTTTCCATAAAGTAGCCTCGATTATCCCCATGAACCGCCGGAGTAATCACACACAGTCCTTCAATTCCATCCATATTCTTTTCAACGGTAATCTGTCCCATTACAACTGCGCCTCCTTCAGGTATCTGCTTACTGCATCTTGCCAAGTCGGGAGAGGTTTAAATCCTGCCTCAACTAGTTTTCGCTTATCTAATCTGGAATTATACGGTCTTGCTGCTTTACTAAGCCCATACTCAATCGTCGAAACCGGTATCACTTTCGTATCCAAACCGTACTGCTTGTAAAACTCGCAACAGAAATCATACCAACTGATATATCCACCAGGTTCTGACTCTGAATTAGTTGCATGATAATATCCATACTTCTCTGTCTGTATCATGTCAACCAATAGTCTTGCAAGATCATATGTATAAGTAGGGGTCCCGATCTGATCATTAACCACTCTAACTGTATCGTGTGTTTTTCCAACATTAATCATGGTCTTGATAAAGTTATTTCCATTCAAACCAAACACCCATGCGATACGAACGATGAAGAATTTCTCCATCAACTCAGCGATTGCCAGTTCTCCATCCAGCTTGCTTTGGCCATATACACTAATAGGTGCATAACACTTATCATCCGGTTCCCAAGGTTTTTCTCCCTGTCCATCGAAAACATAATCCGTTGAAAGATAAAGAAGTTTTGCATCCAATAACTTCGCTACGGAAGCAATAGTTCTAGTACCTCCTGCATTGATAGCATGAACCTTTGCCTGATTCTCCACATCTTCCGCAGCATCCACCGCAGTCCATGCAGCACAGTGAATAATAGCATCCGGATTAACCTCAGTTAATATCCGAGATACACAATCTGCATCAGTGATATCCATTGAGAAATATGACATAGCTGAGATATCCGATGCCAGTCCAGCATATTCTTCTGTGATATCTGAACCAATTGCTTCGATTCCTTGTTTATTCAATTCATTTATTACGTCGTGGCCTAACTGCCCATTAACACCAGTCACAAAGACTTTCATTCGTTGCCTCCACATGCACCCAATCATAAATAATGGTAATCCTATCGATTTGAATACATTTTCTCATAGTAGTTCTGATACTCACCAGAAATAATCTCTTCCCACCAATCCTTATTATCAAGATACCACTGAATCGTCTTCTTAACTCCATCTGCAAACTTCGTCTCCGGAAGCCAGCCCAGTTCATCATGAATCTTCGTCGGATCAATAGCATAACGCAGGTCATGACCCTTGCGGTCTGTAACATAAGTAATCAGGTCTTCACTCTTACCGAGTTCCTTAATGATTAGCTTCACAATGTCGATGTTGGCCATCTCATTGTGGCCACCAACATTGTACACTTCGCCGATACGACCCTTATGGATGATCAAATCAATGGCCTTGCAATGATCCTCTACATAGAGCCAGTCACGAACATTCTTGCCCTCTCCATAAACCGGAAGAGGCTTGTCAGCAAGACAGTTTGCAATCATCAGCGGTATCAACTTCTCCGGGAAATGATACGGCCCATAGTTATTGGAGCATCTGGAAATAGTCACCGGCAGGCCATAAGTCCTGTAATACGCCATAACCAACAGATCCGCTCCGGCCTTGGAGCTGGAATAAGGCGAGCTGGTATGGATCGGCGTCTCCTCCGTAAAGAACATATCCGGCCGATCCAACGGCAGGTCACCATACACCTCATCCGTCGAAACCTGATGATAACGGATATTGCCGTACTTCCGGCAGACATCCATCATAACCTGGGTGCCAATGATATTTGTCTCCAGGAAAATGCCCGGATTCTCGATGGAACGGTCCACGTGAGACTCCGCAGCGAAGTTCACAACAATGTCCGGATTCTCCACCTCAAACACCTTCTCCACTGCTTCACGGTCACAGATATCCACCTTGCAGAAGCGGAATCGTGTAGCCTTCGCTACATCATAGTCCGGGTTCTTCTCATCCAAGAGTGGTGCAAGCGTAGAAAGATTGCCTGCATAGGTCAGTTTGTCAATGCAGACGATCCTGTAATCCGGATGCGCGTTCAGCATATGATACACAAAGTTACTTCCGATAAAGCCAGCACCGCCGGTAACAATGATTGTCATTTGTCTTTCTCTCCTGTTCTTCGCATTTTATTCTGTCTGTCAAATGAAATGTGCCTATGGAAACCATCTATAGCATTTTCTCAAATCCCAACATTGATGGTATATTCTGCCTTGAAACAATCCCCATCGGTTATCATACACTCATAATCCCTCTCATTAAGATCACCATCATATTCCTCAGCATCACATCTCCCATACCACGGCTCGATACATACAAATGGAGCATTCTTATGTGGCGGGGACCAGATACCAACCACCGGAGCATCGAAAGACAGTGAAACCAACATATTACGATCCTCATTCAAAAGATCAACCCGACCAAGTTGACACTCTTCCATTACCAAAGCATCTCCATCAAAAAGTGATTCCGTCAAAGGAAGATATCCATCCTTAATCAGGATTTCATCAAATTGATAGCTCACGCATCCGTCCTTACCAAAGACTCGGTTCTCGAGTTTCTTCAAAGGCTTGCCTTTCTGATTAAACAGGCGCAACGAATGCCCCTGAAACGATGGTATAGCAAATGCCGGATGTGCACCTATTGAGAACCACAGTTCTTTCTCCGACGGATTATTCACTTCCCACATAACACGAAGTATTGATTCCTCCAACCGATAACCTATCCGCAGGACAAAGCGAAACGGATATACTGTCAAGGTATCCTCTGACTCCGTCAATCGGAACCAAATCTCCGTATTGGTCTGAGATTCCATAGTAAAGTCCATATCTCTGGCGAACCCATGTTGCCCGATAGTATAGGTTTTTCCATCATAACGATAGGTTTTATTCTTCACAGTACCAACGAAGGGAAATAGCACCGGTGATGTACGTCCCCAATATACCGGATCTCCGCACCACATCATCTCTCGCCCATCGGCTTTACGGATCAGACTCTTCACCTCAGCACCGTGCATGTCAATTCCGCACTTCAGATAATCATTCTCTATTGTGTATATCATTCCAAAAACCTCCTGGTGAAAACTCAAGAATATTTAATTCACAAGTCTCTATCAAAATAACCCGAGAAATTCCAACACTGATATTTAACACGGATTTCTAACTGAGTTTTTTATCTGCTTACAATATTATCTTTGCATCATCTGGTTTTCTGTCATCATCGAAAACATCAATGACAGTCTTTACCAATATGCACCGTTTTCCACTAAGCGATAACCTTCCGGTTTTTCATTTTGACTTGGACGAACCCAATACTTATTTAGAATACCAAGTTTTTTTAAATAAGTTTCATACCTTTCTCCATATATACCAAATAACACCTGCAGTGACCCACAAAGTGTCATTGCTTTTTTTCCTTGCCTTTTTGCATGTGCTGCCAAGTCGAAAGCATATGCGCCGCAACCTAATAGGGCAATTTCGTATTGGACTTGATCCATCTTTTTTTTCATTATATTCAGCGCATCAAACCAACTGTTTATTTCCTTGTATGGGTTATTTCCACCAATGGTATTATATGCCTTTATTGTTACCAAATCAAACTGCGGCAAAATTTCAGTTTCCGGGAAGATTTTGTCTCTTTTCTCATAATACTGTTGTTCTATAGTATCTGTAAACGGGGAGATAACGAGCACTTTCTTCCCTTTTAGCGCAGCACTCCAAGGATTAATAAATCGATATGGCATATACATTTCAGAGTAGAATACTCGTGGCACTCCATTTAGATACTCACATACATACTTTTCCATCTCCTGCCACGTAAATAATAAATCAACTTCTTTTAGATCTTTTTCTACAATTTCACCCCATTTTTGCAGATTATTTATTGTCGCAGGAAAAAAGCCTGATAAGCAAGACATAGAATGAAGCGTTCTTGCCTCGAACCAATTTGGCATACATTCATTTCTTTTATATTTTCTTTTATCATATGAAAAAGTATCTACAAGTCTATTATTCACTTGCAGCCAATTAGAAAATGCCTTCAGCTCCGTCGCTCCAAACCGTGCCATCATGCAAGGTTTGTCATCTAGTATATGTTTTTTTATTATTTCCTGTCCATCTGAGAAATCATTCTCCCTTATCGAATGATTGGAATACTGACCACTTCTTCTTGATCCCGGGTGCACTCTACAGTACAATTCTTTTTCTGATTCCATTATCATCTGCTTAATGGTCAGTTGACTAAACAATTCCTTAGCCGTCAAAATACACCTCCCCAAGCCAAGCAAAATCTCCAATCAATGTTGTGAATTAAGAATTCTATCAACCTTCAAAGTTAAGTGAGCACTACTATTTGCAATAATTCCACCTTCCATTACCATATCTATAGCTTTCTTGAGTGAAATCTCCACCACATCCAAATGCTCATTCTCATCCAGATGCTGTTCTGCAACCTTCACACAATTATTTGCCAAAAACAAATGCATCGTATTTGTCAATTTCGTTGATTCTATTGTACCTCCCAAATAAGTCCAATCATTGCTCACATACCCAGTTTCTTCCAGCAATTCTCTCTTTGCCACTTCAAGAGGCTCATGTTCTCTTTTTTCGAACATTCCCGCAGGACATTCGATTATTTCCTTATTCTGTGCATACCTATATTCTTTTTTGAGGAGAATAGTTCCCCTTGATGTTATTGCAGCAACAATTGCAGCATCCGGAATTATAATTCTATAAAAGTCATCAATTACTGCACCGTCAGGTAACTGAACCTTATTTTTTTCAACTGAAACATGAAACGAATTGATCAGCACCTCAGATTTCAAAGTCTTCCAACTCATTCTTCCTACCTAAATACTCTCACAAAAATCAGCAAGTAATATCCAAAACCTCAAATTCACCGAACGCGTTTAGTACACCCGCATTTGCAGGTATAAACACTGTATCACCTTTTTCCGCGGATATCTCGTCCTCATCTAAGTGGATTGAAGCATGGCCAGAAACAAATAACAATGCATGAAAACATGTATCATCGTTCTTTATTTCAAATGATTTATAGCTCTTCACACAATCTACTGTAAAATATTTACATTGCTTCAACCGTTCACAGTCAAAACCAACTCCGTGAACCAATTCGCGAGCGTCGTCCTTCGAATATGTCGAAGCCGAACGATTCATTACCTTAATTGCCTTTTCTATATGGAGTTCGCGTTTTTTCCCATCTTTTCCAACACGATTATAATCATATAATCGATAAGTAATATTACTATTTTCCTGAATTTCAGCCACAAGTGCACCTGCACCGATTGCGTGAACGGTTCCCGCTTCAATGTAAAAAAGATCACCTTTTTCTACAGGAACATAGTTTAGTATTTCTTCAATACTTCCATCTTCTGCTGCGGTTCTTACTTCTTCCTCGGTCACATCCCGATTAAATCCGTGTACAAGTTTTGCATTATCCTCAGCCTGAAGAACATACCACATTTCAGTCTTTCCAAGACCGTTTTCATATTTTAGAGCATACTCATCATCTGGATGTACTTGAACTGAAAGATTCTTAGCAGCATCAATCAGTTTTACAAGAATCGGTAGTTCCGGCTTTCCATCCGTCAATGCCAACGCTCGATCTCCGAGATACTCCGGATGCTCTGAAAGAACCTCTGTTAAGGTTTTTCCTTTATATACACCGCCTTCTACAACACTAGGACCATCCGGATGAGTAGAACACTCCCAGGTTTCTGCAAGTGGATCCAAATCAATCATTTTCCCAAATTCGGTTTTTAAGCGCTTACCACCCCAAAGATAATCTTTTGCCGCAGGAAACAGTTTAAAAGCTATTCTTCCCATTATGCAAATACCTCCATCAATGCATTCATCAGTTTTTCAGCATTCTTAGATCCTTCCTCAATACTTCCGCCCTTCGCACCAACATAGAACTTAATAGTGGGCTCTGTACCTGACGGTCGAACCAAGAACCAACCTCCGTTCTCCAGTCGATAGTAAATCATATTGGACGAATCCACGTCCGCCACCTTTTCTTCTTGTGTCACAAGATTATGATACTGATTCAGCTTATAATCCGTTACAGAAAGAGCTTTCCACCCGGCTATTTCTATCAGTGGTGTTTCACGAAGAGATGCAATCATATCCGCAATTCTCTGTTGTCCTTCGACTCCTGTCAATTTCTTGGATTTTAGAATTTCGCTATAGTATCCATATTTCTTATAGATACGTTTCATCTGATCCCAAAGCGTAAGTCCCTGCCTCTTGTAATATGCCGCAGCTGCCGCAAGCAATGCTGCCGTTCCGACAGAATCCTTATCTCTTGCATAAGTTCCAGGAAGGCAACCGTCACTATCCTCCAATCCAAAGACATAAAAATGAGAACCATCCTCTTCATATTGACGGATTACTTTAGCGATATTCTTAAATCCAATCAGTCCTGTAGCTTCACAGTGAACCCCATAATTCTCACAGATATCCCGTACCAGATCAGTAATTACAACTGTAGATACCACCGCAGGATTTTCCGGCATAGTCTTTGTCTTCGAGCGCATGGAAAGAACATACTCCGTAAGGAGTGCACCCATCATATTTCCAGTAAAATGGACATACTCCTCATTCTCTTTATCCAATACCCGTACCCCAGTTCGATCTGCGTCTGGATCTGTCAGAATAATGATATCTGCTCCAATTCTTTTTGCCTGTTCTGTAGCTAATGCAAAAGCTTCCGGATTCTCAGGGTTGGGTTTCTTTACCGTCGGGAATCCACCATCTTGAATAGCTTGTCCATCAACCACATGAACATTAGTGAATCCCAGTTCTTTCAGCACTCTTGTTACAGGAATGAGACCTGTACCATGGAGAGGGCTATATACAATCGACACATCTTCTGCTCCAAAGACCTCACCAACATAATTTTTAATCTCCCCGATGAATGCATCATCCACTTCCTCTGTAATGATATGGAAAAGTGGATTCGAAAGCAATTCCTGATCTGACATGGACTTACAGTCTTCCAACCGTGCAATGGCATTCACCTCATTCATGATTGCCTTATCCATCGGAGGAACCACCTGAGAACCATCAGGTCCATAAACCTTATAACCATTATCTTCCTTAGGATTATGGCTGGCGGTAATGTTTACTCCCGCATCACACTTCAAATAGCGAACTGCATAAGAAAGCATTGGTGTCGGATGAAGTACCGGGTACATATACACTTCAATTCCGTTAGCAACAAGAACACCAGCCGTCTCAAGGGCAAACTCCTGACTATGATACCGATTATCATATGAAATCGCCACTTTGGCACAGGAACATCCATCAAAAATCGGTCTATCCTTCAAAAGATAATTTGCTAATCCCTGGGTTGCATTACGAACGGTATACCTGTTCATTCGATTAGTCCCTGCACCCATGGCTCCTCTAAGCCCACCCGTTCCAAATTTCAGATTCTCATAAAAGCGATCTTCGATTTCTTTCTCATCGCCTTCGATACGTCGCAGTTCATCTTTAGTAGTCTCATCGATTACCTTACTTGCCAACCATGCATCATACTGTTCTCTTGCATTCATAGTATTCCCCTTTCAATGAAAAGATTCTTCACTTCGTATCAGAATGATAGTCGCTTGTCATTCTGAGCGAAGCGAAGAATCTTATCGGCACATTAAAAATTGTTTGCATCTGCCACAAAAGCCTTCATCTCCGCCAACCTTGACTCAGCAGCTTTCATAATCTTCTCATTCACGCCACAGTAAAACTTGATTTTAGGCTCCGTTCCGGAAGGACGCACTGCCAACCACGCATTATCTTCCAACTCGAAGTAAAGAACATTCGATTTCGGAAGCCCTGTTGGTGTTACTTCTCCTGTCTCAATAACAGTTCTGGTATCATTCTGGTAATCTCGAATCGCCAAAACCTTCAGTCCTACGATTTCCTTGAACGGATTCTCACGAACCCGGTTCATAATTTCCTTAATCTCTGCCGCGCCATCTGCGCCTTTCAATGTCAAAGAATGGGCTCCTTCCAAATAATAACCATACTTCTCATAGATATCCTTCATTGCGTCACAAAGGGTACGGTTCTGTTCTTTATAGAATGCTGCCGCTTCGCAGAGAAGCACCACCGCAGAACAAGCATCCTTATCTCTTGTATAGTTGCCTACCAGACAACCATAACTCTCCTCAAGACCATAGATAAATTGACGCTTACCGCCCTCTTCATCAAAGAACTTCATCTGCTCTCCGATATACTTGAAACCAGTCAATGTCTCTATATATTCCAAGCCATAGTTCTCAGCTATAGTCTTTCCGAGGTTTGTAGACACGATTGTACTACAGATCACACCATTTGCAGGAAGCATTCCTGTAACCTTCTGTTCCTTGCAGACATATTCTTCAAGAAGCGCCCCATTCATGTTTCCCGTAAAGCATACATAAGGATATTCCGGAGTATCTGCAAGATATGTTCCTTCAAAAACACCGTTTGTATCCTTAATATAAGCCCCGAGTCGGTCTGCATCCGGATCCGTTGCGAGAACAATGTCTGCATCAACCTTACGAGCCAATTCCAAGGCCAGAGCAAAAGCTTCTTTATTCTCAGGATTCGGAGACTTAACTGTTGGGAAGTCCCCATTCGGTTTTTCCTGTTCCGGAACTACATAGAACTTTTTGAAACCAAGTCGACGAAGCACTTCTTGAACCGGAACATTTCCCGTACCATGAAGCGGTGTATATACAATCTTAATCTCATCAGCAACTTTCGGGATCACATCCGTATGAATCAGCTGCTGCATCAATGCATCGTAGTATCGCTCATCTATCTCTGCGGGCACTACATTATACAATCCATTCGCTTTAGCATCATTCAAATCCATCATCTGAATCTCTGCATAGTCAGTCACTTCAGCTACATGCGCAAGAATATTCTTATCATGAGGAGGGGTAATCTGCGCTCCATCCTCCCAATATACCTTATAGCCATTATATTCAGGCGGATTATGACTAGCGGTGATGACAACACCAGCTACACATCCCAACTCACGAACTGCAAAAGAAAGTTCTGGCGTGGGACGCAGGGATTCAAAGCGATATGTCTTAATCCCATTAGCATTAAGACACAAAGCAGTTGCCTCAGAGAATTCCGAGGACATACGACGAGAATCATAGGCAATAGCAACGCCTTTATTCATTTTTACGGGCCCCAAACTCTTAATATAATTTGCAAGTCCCTGAGTTGCCAATGTAACAGTATACACATTCATCCGATTTGTTCCTGCGCCAATCACTCCTCGCAGGCCACCTGTTCCAAATTTAAGATTTTTGTAGAAACGATCCTCTATTTCTTTTTGATTTCCTTCAATTGAAAGAAGTTCTTCTTTTGTTTCAATGCTGAACACATCTGACGAAAGCCACTCGTTGTACACATCAATATAACTCATTGTTACACCTCGGTTTCTTCAAAATTAAAAATAAATTATATAAGAACAATACTAGAATATCGGATTACTATACCATCGGCAAATAAATCTGATTTATTTCCATGAAACTTATCTCGTAATAAAAAGGAAGAGCCTTTATAACGAAAAATATTTATAAAAATGTAACATGATATTACTGAGAAAGAAATAATAACTATTGACACAGATTATTAGATGATTCATAATAATCACTATTGCTTTCAAAGTGCTCTAATACCTTTAAGTTTCTTAATGGCAGATTTCGGCAATACTTTTTTTATAAATCGCTTTAACCTTGCTTTGAGACCGACAGGAAAGTGCTTCACAGCATAATGTAACCCTTTTTTCTTCAAATCATTTTCAAACTTTTCATAATTCTTATCTTTTGTTCTTGATTCAAAATACATACCATTATATTGCAAAGCAAACTCTGTGTCAGCAATTTCTAAATGAAATGTATTTTGGTCAATCATTTGTATCATTTCCTCTCCCTTTGGCGTTTTAACAAACATTATGGAAACACCATTTTCATTCCAACCATCCATCGTTTTGGTCAATCCCCAAAAATCTCCACATGTCATATCTGCTTTATGATTATCGCCTTTGAATTTACAATGATAACAGGCATTGCGGGAATAATAAGAAAACGCAAAACCATAATCACTATCATAAAATGGGACATCATAAACATCACCATTTTCGAATTCTGCATGGATATAGGAAGGATTCCAGCCCTCTTTTTTATATTTCACTGAAAAATAAACAATCTTGGATTTATGTTTCTTTTCTAACGCTTCAATATACTGTTTATGAACAATTGAATATGTCGGCCCATGGCAAAGGATATCAATTGTGTATAATTTATCAGTATCAATTTTATTTGTAGCACAATAGGCTTTAACAGCACCTATATCGCAACCAAGCCCAACAAATAAAACCAACTTCCCCTTTTTTATTTGTTCTTCTAAGACCACATAAACGCTTTTAGTCTCATAATTTGCAACTATTTCTTTTACACTTTCACAATACTTAGAGCCTTTCAAGCACTCAAGTCCTTCTAAGGTTTCAACGCATTTATATTCCACCCGCTTATAATCAGTAGAATATGCCGCGCCAAACACTACTCCCCCACGTTTAATGATTGCTTCAGAAATAGCAGAAATCGCTCCACCAGACGCTGATTTTAACAAATCGCTTTTATCCAAATAGTATCCCGAATAAGAATGCAATTTAGAGCAATCGAATTGTGCCTCGTCAGATTTCAAAGTTGACATACATCCCCTTTCAATGAATTATATTAGCATATTAAAAACAGAGTAAATGCAATCAAATAACAGCAATGATATATCACTTAAGCAATTTCAAAATCTATTTATCTAAAATCACAATTCTTTCAAACAATAAAGACATCTACAAAAACCATACGGAATGATATTATTTTAAAGCATTTTTCAAAAAAAGCATAGATGATAACCTGACCGAATCCAACTTGTTATATACCTTGCCCCAATCAATTTTAGACTTCAGCAACAGTTTAAACTGATCGTAATTCTTATAAACTCTGTCTTCTAATCCCACAGTCGACAAGAATGAAGCCAATCTTGAATTTTGAGAAACCGTTTTACCCTTCTGTAAAAAAACAACAAATGGTTTTTTAAATATAATAGAAAAGATCATCCCATGAAAACTATTAGTCAAGACAACGCGAGCTGTTTTTATCATCCCTAGCCATTCTTCTGGTGATAGTATTTTCTCTTGCCTTCTGAACGATGTCATATTCCGATTAACACCGCCACAGATTACAGAATTCTTCTTTCGAATAATAGACTCAACATCACAATCTAATGGGAACTCATTCAAAAAATACGCAAAGAAATCCACAGGAAAATCGGGTAGTACTACTGGATAATCCACATCTCTAAGTAACAATGTTGGGTCCACTGTCAACTGTGATTGAATATCTAATTTCCTACAAATATCAACCCCACTAGTCTCTCGCAACGAAACATAATCAAAAGATCGAATCCAATCTGGTATTGCAATCAATTGCTCCTGTGATAACCTGTCTTTTCCAAAACTGGCCGCGTAGGCAATTTTAGGATGATTCCCTTCAACAAAACGTAGATAGTTTGCTTCTATGCAGCCTCCCCAAACCTGATCACTTCCAGTAATATAATAATCAGCTTTTGGAGGCGAATCAACCAATGCCTTATCCCCACAATATACTTCTTTTGAAAGTGTCAAGTATTTTTTAATAAAAGAATTCTGTTTTTTTATTATTTTTTTTCTTTTCTTATCATCTGAGCTAATAAGCCATTTTACCGTATCTTTAAAATAATAGAATAGAGTATGTTCTTCAGGCAATACATATCTTATCCAAAACGGGTTATACCCAGCTTTCTTAAGATATTCTTGAAGGGCATAATATTGGAGCAAAGAGCCATAATTCGCATGATGTTCAATATAAGCATAAGCTGAAATAACAGCAACACTTTTCATAATTAGATCATAACCTCTTTCATTAAGCATTTTTTCTATGCAATAGTTTGTTTAGAATCAGCAAAGATTCCTGTCTGCAAAACAAGAAACTAATCACACTGCAAATTGCTAGCGAGCAGACAAACGTTGGAATCGCTGCAAAAGCGAACGCGAAATACCCATTAATTTCAGGCACCAAAAGCAGAGACAACACATAACACACAACAATTGAAATTGTCTCTGCCAATAAACTTCTGACAATGTAAGAAATACTTACTTTATAAATGTTTTTTCTCATATATATCGTATTAGCGATAAGTTTATATGCCATTGCAATCGTAGTTGCAATAACAACCCCTGTTAAACCAATCCAAAAAACCAGCACAAGTGATAAAACAATATTGATTAACGCCTCACACACACCAATTCTAGTCGTCTGTTTAAAATGTCCTACCGAAACTATCACATTATTATATGTCAACCCCATGCAATATATCCATTCTGATGCACATAAGAACAACGCAAAAACAGGTCTATAGTAATCTGCATCGTTAACACCAGAAGTATAAACACTAACAAACTGACAAATCAACGCAATACACGTCCCATAACAAGTAGTTGATACTATCTTTGATATTAAATCAATCGTTTTAAACTCAGTATCAAACTTTTCCTTATCCTCACTCGCCAAAGCATTACCAAATGTAGCTTCCGTATTACCTATCACTCCTGCCACAAGATTTGTAAGCCCATTTACAACTATCTTATATACAGAATAAACTGAAACAATCGAAAAATCCGTAAAAATAGTCAAAATAGCTATGTCCGTATTTGAATGAATATAAAACGCAATATGTCGTGCAAGCGCATCCCATCGCTGTGAAATAGCATTCACACTAGGTTTAGCTTTGTAATCAATTTTATAATGTTTATCAACGTACTTCTTTAATATAATAGGTTGAATAATATATGAAATTGCCGCAACAAGTTTAACGAGATGAATACCTGCTCCAACTTTTATTAGAACAACAGATAAAATCGTATTAACAACCGTAACTATAATCTGAGAAATACTATGTATATACCCTCTCTGATCCGAAAAAAACAATCAGTTTTAGTGTTTGACCCCAAAAATACTGCATTAGAGTCACAGCCGAAATAACTATAACAAGTATAAATGTATACCAATAATCAAATTTATCCTTCGAAAAAACCGGGAACACAAACGCTAACACAATTAAATACACTACAAAGATGCCAGCAATTTGTCTGTAATATTTATTTGATGCCGCAAAAACACCGCTGATTGACTCATTGTCTTTCTCCGCCAACGGTCTATAATATGCTGCTCTAATTACACCACCGAGCCCACCATCCAATAATGTTATAAATGACAAAAACTGAGCAATTGAAGATACTAGTCCATTTACCTCTGATCCAAAAGTCCCCAGTATTGCCCTTGGCAAGATCAGTCCACAAATCAAAGTGACTATCTGCATCACTATAGTAACTACACTATTATATGCCAATAGTTTACCTCTACGATTCACTTCACACCTCTTACCAATAACATCCACGTTCTACAGAGTTTGCACCATTCGGTCTTTCGCTCTCCATCGGCCTAACCCAATACTTATTAATAAACTTTGCATATTGCGGCTGATCTTTAATCCAGCGTTCCCCATATATTCCAAACAACATTTGTGTCCACCCCGCAAGATGTATGGCAATCTTACCTTTTCGTTTTACATGCGCCGCCAAATCCATCCCATATGCGCCACAACCAATCAATGCAACATCAAACTCTACAGCATCAATTTGTTTTTTCATATGATCTAAAGCTTCAAACCAATCCTTGAATTCTAATTTTTTTTCATTATCAGCAATGCTTTGAACAGCTTTTATCAATATCAAATCTGAAAACTCTGGGAGGACATCCGGATTATCAAACAATTTTTCTCGTTTATCATATTGTTTCTCGATTGATTGCGTAAACGGATGAACTACAAGAACCTTTCTCCCTTTCAACTGATAAGTCCATGGATTATCCCACAGAAAGGGTGCATAATACCCTTCCAAATCAACTCTTATACACTGATTAGAGAACCAATTTGAAATGAACCTTTCAGATTTAATATATGACCCCAAAATGTCAATGCATTTCACATCACTCTTGACAATCTTGTAATACTTCCCCATCAATGTTGTGTCATTCGGAAAAAAACCTGCATTTTTGCACAACATATACATCGCATCATCTTGAAATATAGAATACTCCCCTCGAACAGACCTTAGTACATCCTTTATTGTAATCCCTCTACGGTTCACAATATAGCAAAGTAAGTTATCCAATTCAATAGTACCAAACTTACTAACCATCAACCCGCTATCGGAATCAGTTGAAATCATCTTACTTATATAATCATTAGCTAATTGACCACAATAATCCAACCCCGTTTTACCCAAATACGGATTTCTATCACGCATTATTTTCCTAAAACTTTTAAATATCAAATGATTCAACTGTATTCTCTCCATTCGCGCATTTTTATGCAATCAGTGCAATCGAATTGGCGCATTATGCATGGCAATCATAATCACCTATAGTATTATAATTCATCGTCACTGAATCACAAGCTACTGATTTAACTCGCTTCACACCACTTCTATAAACCCTATGTATCCTGTAGCTATCATGGTTAGTATAAACTTCACACAATGACAAAGAAACAAACATTACTATCAATTTATACTCTTCCATCATTGCAACCGAGAACAAATTAATTAAATAGACAAAAATAATCAAGTTTCTATATAGACTATAATTGCAGAGTTTTAAGCACCGATTTCCTTCCTTTTTTTTCCTTCTAAATAGCAATAATTGGCATACCCATAAGATTGAAAAAGCGCACCCACAGATGCCATAAAGCACAAGGAAGTACAAATACTGATTATCTATTGATCTTTGAATCGACCCATTAATCAAAAAGCTAAAATCCGCCATATCAATCGATCCAATTCCAAACAGGAAATGATCACCAACGCTTGGAAGAATTGCTCTAACCATTTCCGCCCTATATGAAAAAGCACTATCCTGATTAAAACTTGCAATACCGCTCAAACTATCCGAGCTAAAAACGGAAGTGAACAGGCCTGACATAGTCGAAATCTTATCGGCGAGGCCAGGGAAGAAGAGATTAATCACTATTGCAGCAATCACGATAGTAAAAAAGAGCACGCCTAATATCTTTAATGTACGTCGGAAATCAAGTACAAACAGATAAATAATTTGCGACACAATAAATACAATGATAGGCATTCGAGAAAGTGTCATGAACAGTGCAACCACATTAACAACATACACTCCAATGTATCCCTTTTTTTTGGTTCGCTGATACAAATAAATACATAGCAAAGAGCATATACTCAAATAAACGCCAAAAGTAATTGCATGTGAAAACGACCCCTCCACCCTAGGCATACCAAATCTATATTGTGTTCCTGCCCCAAAATCAGATTTGGTAAAATTGACATCTGAAGTGTTGGACAAGAGCGAGAAAACATTATAATCAAAAGCAAAATGTATAACAGCAAAAAACGATTCAACTGCACTCAATACTACTATATTATGGATAACCTTCCTAATATCTTCCTCAGTTCTAATCGTATCCACTACAATCACAAGTAGCACAATAATCTCTAAAAACTGCCGAACAGCTAAATACCATTCAGCATGTACCGCAAGAGACACCAAGTACGGCGTGAAGAAGACCGCGCAATACCTTAAAGTAGTATGACTTAATCTCTTTTCTTTTTGCAAAAGAATATATAGAATAATAATAATTAAAGCAACAAAGAATTGAGAATTAAGTCCTGCTATTTTGAAATATGTTGGCAAAATAGTATATAATGCAAACAGTGCAAAGATTGTAGTTTTATAATAAACTCTCAATTCAACACTCCACCTTTTCAATCATCAAATAATCCATTGCCATCCAATCCCTACTTCAATACATAAGCGATTATTTTTCTCAATTTCAATGAATACTGATTAATGTCTTGCTTATCCGCTGCCTTAACATTTTCCACTAATTCATTATAAAAATCCAAATCATCATTCATCTTTCTCATGCAATCAGCCAAAGAACCAGAATCCCCCGTTTTATAAATCAGCCCATATTTTCTATCTTTCACTTCTTTTGCAAAGCATACATTATCACTTGCAATCACAGGAACGCCCAGCGACAAGGCATCCAAATAACTTGTAATGCCTAGAGGACCGATTCTTTCTTTGTTATCTGCGTTAACCGGAATCACAATCGCTTTATAATTCATTAATTTACGAACTTGAGCTATATCATCTTCCAAATCAATTTTATATGGTCTTGCCCACCCCGCATCACCATCAAAATCACCAGCATAGTCAACTCTTACCTTTGCTAATTCTGCGGCTTCAATCAGACACGTTCTGTCTCTACGTGACTTCCCATTATCAATAAAAAGTCCATTTTTATTGCGTCCTAAAAGATCTTCCACGCACAAATCATACCATTTTTTATCAGGCTTCCACTCATTTGTAAAAAACCTATTCTGTATCTTCCGGTTAGAACGTATAGCTATTTTTTTATATTCATTATCAAAAAAAATATATGCATCTGATATCGATATCTTCAGTTGCTTATTATATGGCGGATGATGCATCACCGTTATTAATTTAGTATTTTTCATCAAACCCACTTTTTTAAACGCACCCAAAACAATACTGCATCGATTTAACATATCGTAATACACATCATATCGGGAACTTAGGCGTAGTAATTCAAGCGATTGTTTAATTATGTTCTTTTTCCCGCCATTCCACAAATAGAAATCTACATACCCCCCATCAAAAACATCTTTTTTTATTATTCCTCTTATTGACCCATTATATTTGACATAATGATCAATCATTTCATGTATTCCAAAAAGATGATGAGATGGCATTTTTCTCTGAGACACTTTATCCCATGCGCCGTAGCCACTAATACAAAGAATTTTCATATCGCTTATGTCCCTTCAACTCTCATTAAATGATCTGATGTACGCTTTTAGACTTGCTATTTTATTTCCTCTTCTAATAATGCGATAAATCTCTTTCATCTCGCACCAAAAACTACTAGTCCATCTGATATACCATGCTAAATTGCTCGAATACTTTTTATAAAATTTCCTTCGGGACCTATTAGACCATTCTACTACAAATGGAGACCCATCCCCTCCTCCTGATGCACTTATGCAATGATAGATTACAGACTTCGGAGAATATAATAGGTTAAGTCCATGATTCAAAGCATTTTGACAATAGTCCAAATCCTCATAATACATAAAATAATCTTCTGGCAATCCACCTATAGTATCAATGCATTTCATTGAGAGAAGCATACAACACCCCGATACGAACGAAACTCTACATGTGTTTTTATGCATAGGATTCTTTTTATTAATTCCTACATGAATAGCACGTTGATTGAACCAATCAATTTTACCACCCGCATACCAGATTGTATCCTTCTTTCCATTATACATAATACGTCCGGAAGTAATATCGCCACCATATCGAATTGCCGACGAAACTATTCTTGTCAAAAACCGTTTTGTAACTATAGTATCATTATTTAGCAATAGCACAAACGAATAGCCTAATGATCTTGCATAACTAATGCCAACATTATTTCCATATGCAAATCCACCATTCTTATGAGTTTCAATCACATGGATTCGTGGAGATTCAAATTCATATAATTGTTTGACAGAACCATCCGGAGAATCATTATCAACAATTATTATTCCGAAATTTGAATAATCAATTTGGTTCAACGAATCAATACAATTTTTTGTATACTCATAACCATTATAATTAACTAAAACAATAGCAACTGAAGGTTCATTCATTTTAACACCCTTTTTTTCCAATCCTTATCAGCATTTCATTCAGGCGCTTTTCAATCACATTTGTTGAGTATGTTGTATCAAAGATACACTTTCCAGCCGAAGCAACACTATCCAAATACGAAGCATCTCGACATCGCTCCAATTGTTTCATAAAATCCTCTTTACTGTCAGCTATCATAATGGATCTATCGGGGTCATATTTCAATCCTTCTGCTCCTATAGTTGTCGAAATAACTGCAAATCGGCGTGCAAAAGCCTCTATTATTTTCACGCGTTGTCCACTTCCAACAAATAATGGGACTATTAAAACATCAGCATTATCATATTCAGCATCAAGACTTTCCACATATCCTTTTACAAACACATTCGAATATTTTTTTGATAGTTTTAATACCTCTTCACTCGGATTCTTTCCAACAATGGATAACTGAAATTTAGTCGGATCTTCACACAAGGGCATGACTTCTTTCAAAAACCATATGATTCCTTCATTATTTGGTGCCCAAGTCATTGTGCCCACAAATAGCATCCTAACAATTGAGTTCATCCCTTTAGAATACTGTTTCTGATATTCCTGCGGTCGAACCCCAATAGGGATCACATCAGCATGTTGTAATCTCAAGTTTTCTTTATCTTCCTCACTAAGAGTAATAACCTTATCAACTTGTTTTATAGTTTTCTGCTCAAAGCGGTCAAGTTTATAATATTCCACGCCTAAAAAAAGTTTTTTAACCATTCTTTTTTCTTGTTCAAATAAGCGTTTGTATATTAATGCCTCACAGTTTTGCTCATACAACACAACATTGATTTTGGGGCATGCACGCATAATATCCTGGTAATACACACCCATAGCCAGTAAATTAATAAATACACAGTCATAGTCATTTTTTTTCAGAATTTTCTGAAGGCTCGAACTCATAGCCTTTGTTTTATACTTTGAAACAGCTAACGGGCGTAAAGAGAAAAGGCTCCAAAGTGCCTTCTTCATCATAAGAGACATATTTTCTTTTGTTGTCACTCTAATCGGTAGCGTTTTAATTCTTTTACAATATTTATATAAATCTTTTTTTGCAGCTAATACATCTTCATGTTCATAAAAGCACACCAAATCAATATCATTATTAATACTCAAAGCCTCAATGATTGAATGTGTGAATATCTTTCCCCCTCCGTCTAGCGGAAAAGGGATTAGGTTAGCCAAAAATAGAATCTTCATTCTGTTCACCGCCTTTAAAACATGCTATCATTTTCTAACACTTCACGTTATCAACAGCGCTATAATCAAACTTGTTTTTTATATTTTATTGCCATTTTTATTATCTTCATATCATCAATAAGATATCTTTTTGCTAATCTTTTTGGATCCTGAATAATTCTATAAAGCCATTCCAATCCATGATTGGCCATCCACTTGGGGGCTCTTTTAACATTTCCCGCCTCAAAATCCAAGCTAGCCCCTAATCCCAAAGAAATCGGCACATCAAGTTTATCTTTGTTTCGGAGAATAAATAATTCTTGTTTAGGACAGCCCAATCCTACTATCAAAATATGCGGTGACGCTTCGCGAATCATATGAATTATCTTTTCCATCTCCTCTATATTATTTTCAAACCCATACGGGGGAGAATATGTTCCAACCACTTGAAGATTTGCAAATCTTCTTTTTAGATTATCTGCAGCTTTTTTTGCAACACCTTCAGCCGCTCCTAAGAAAAACATCTTATATCCTCTTTTAGCTGCCAATGCACACACTCTCGGAAACAAATCTGAACCAGAGATTTTTTCCTTGATGGGTGTTTTATACCACTTTGAAATCCAGATAAGCGGTTTTCCATCCGCCAATATCAAATCAGCCTTTTTGTATGCTTCAGCCAATTCTCCCCCACGTTCCAGTTGAACAAGATGATCGACATTAGGCGTAACAATAAAAGAATTATTATTTTTCCGAATTAATCTATCAATTTCTTTCAATGTTTCTCTCATGGAAAGATTGTCAATCTCAGTATTCATGAATTTCATCCGTGCCATTCATATCACCCAATTCTTTCTACAAGTCAAAATATCTTTTTTATTTTACACAATACCGTTCTTCCAGTGCTTCCCATTCCACTAGTCCATATCAATCAACAACATTCTTAGTCATACCACGCCAATACTCAAGAGCATCCTTAATTATTTCATCCACATCCCGTTCAGGTTTCCACGCCGTATGAGCAGTTAGTTTATCATGATTCCCACAAATAACCGGAGTATCGCTAGGACGCATTCTCTTCTCATCCTGAACAACCTTAACCAAAACAGTCGACATGGATATCATCCTATCAAGTATATATTGTGCAGAATATGTTTTTCCTGAACATACATTATATATTTCTCCAGGATGTCCCGATTCAAGAAGCAGTCTAATAGCCATAGACGCATCTTTTACATGAGTATAATCCCTAGAACTATCCAGATTTCCTACAGTAATAAAATCTTTTATTCCAGCCTCAACCTCTGCAATCCCAGAAGCAAAATCTGAAATCATAAATCCTTTTGCCTGGCCTGCTCCTCCAAGATTAAACTGCCGAACCATGCATACATTCATTTTATAATTTTTAACATATAGCTGAGAAAATTGTTCCTGAGCCAATTTTGATATCGCATATGGAGTAGCCGGACATACTGGCACATCTTCTGTAACATCAACTCCTCTATTCTTTAATATGCCATACTCATCTGATGAACCAATTGCTATAATTCGAGTATCTCGATTGTATTCTTTCACAGCCTCCAACAGATTTATCATACCCACTGTATTTAATTGAACCGTCAATTGCGGTTTTTTCCAGGATAATCCAACATTAGCCTGTCCTGCCATATTTACTATTGCATCTGGTCGAACCTCTTCTATGACTTCCAATATTCGTTCAGATTCAAGTATGTTCAAAGGAATAATCCCTTCACCAGCATTTATGTCAGCACAAACCACATCGTATTTGTTATCAAAAAGTTCCTCCTTCAAATGCTTTCCATAAAAACCAGCGCCACCAATAATCAAAATTTTCAATTCAACCCAGCCTCTCTCTTTGCCAACTGCAAATCATGCTCTGCCATAATGCCACACAGTTTTTCATAACTAGTTTTTTGTGGATTCCAACCAAGTTTAGTTTTCGCCTTTGTAGGATCTCCCCAAAGATTTACGACATCCGTTGGACGATACCATTTCGGATTAACGCAGACAATCATCTTCCCCGTCTTTTTGTCAAAGCCTTTTTCATCCACGCCTTCCCCTCTCCACTCAAGCTCAATTCCATCATTTGCAAACGCCAGCGTTGTAAATTCCCTAACCGTATGTTGAACACCTGTAGCAATAACATAGTCATCCGGTTCATCCTGTTGAAGAATCAGCCACATACATTCAACATAATCTTTTGCATAACCCCAATCCCTAAGGGAATCAAGATTTCCTAACTCCAAATGATCCTGAAGCCCACACGCAATACGTCCCGCCGCAAGTGTTATTTTTCTTGTCACAAAATTGTCACCTCTGCGTTCAGATTCATGATTAAAAAGAATCCCATTACATGCAAACATACCATATGCTTCTCGATATTCTTTAACCATCCAATAGCCATACTGCTTTGCAACCGCATATGGTGAATACGGATGGAACGGAGTGTTTTCATTCTGAGGCGCTTCTTCAACTTTTCCATATAATTCACTTGTACTTGCTTGATAAACTCGACAAGTTTTTTCAAGTCCAGTTGTATGAACCGCCTCAAGTATTCTGAGCACACCTAATGCATCGACATCTCCAGTATATTCAGCGGCATCAAAACTAACCTGCACATGGCTCTGTGCAGCAAGATTATATATTTCATCCGGCTTAACCTGAAGAACTATCCGAATAATGCTTGATGAATCCGAAAGGTCTCCTTCATGAATAATAAGTTTATTGAGAATATGATCAATCCGTGCAGTAGTCGATACTGATACTCTTCTTATAATCCCATGTACTTCATATCCTTTCTCAAGCAAAAATTCTGCCAGATAGGATCCATCCTGCCCTGTAATACCTGTAATTAACGCTTTTTTCATATTAGTTCCTTTTCTTTACTATAATAGTTCTGTTCTTCCTGCCTCATTCAAAGCATCAACAATTTTTTTTACATTCTGTGCCTTATCCTTTTTACAAACCATAATTGCATCTGGCGTGTCGACAATCACTATATTTTCCACATCGACAGCCGTAACTATTCTTGATTTTGAATAAATCACCGTATCTTTTGTATCAATTGCAATTACATCCCCGACAATTACGTTTCCTTCGGAATCCGGTTTGTGAAGAATATCCATCATGTCCCAAGAACCAACATCATTCCAACCACAATCTCCAGGAATAACCAAGACATCCCCTTTTGCTGCACTCGGTTCCATAACCGCATAATCGATGGATATTTTTCTAATTCTGGGATAAATATTGTGCAAAACCTCCTGTTCTTTGGGAGTATTCATTGCATCTCCAATCGTCTCTAAATCCGCATATATATCAGGAACAAACTCCTTCAATTTATTAAGAATTAGCGATGCCTTCCATATAAACATACCGCTGTTCCATGCATAATGTCCCGATTCGACATACATTTTCGCAGTCTCTTCATCTGGCTTTTCCTTAAACTCTATAACCGGTTTTATGAATCCATTTATTTCTGTATCGTATTTTATATAACCAAAACCGGTTGATGGGAATGTCGGTTTCAAACCTATAGTCACCAACTTATCCTGATCTTCCGCCGTAATAATTGCAGTTTTAAAAATCTCGGTAAGTGCTGGAACATCCTCAATATAATGGTCAGCTGGAGTAATTATCATCACTCCATCACCGTATTTCCTAAGAATCTCCATGGCTGCATACCCTATGCATGCCGCTGTATTCCTTGCGGCAGGTTCAGCAAGAATATTTCTCGGAAAAACCTTTCCTTGTGTAGCAGTTATCATTGATGGTGCCTGAACATCAGCTGTAACGATGAAAATGTTACTCTTTCCAATAACAGTTGCCATGCGGTCAACTGCTTCATTTACCATCAAATCCTTCCCAGAAAGATTAAGTAACTGTTTGGGTGTTTTTTGTCTGGATAACGGCCAAAACCTTGTCCCCCCGCCGCCAGCCATTATTACTCCGTAATGATTCATTTCAATGTACCTTTCCTTTCACACAACAATTAAAAATACCATTTATTTATATAAAAAACTGATTAACGTTGACGAATTCTATATATAGTTTTTTTCAAAAACAATTTATAGACATATGCAACTAATACACTTAATGCAAATGCCACCATACAGCCTACATATCCACCAATTAAGTTACACGTCACTGTAAAGATCAAAATATGAACCAAATACCATTCAAACGATATTTCTCCAAGCCAAAGCAACACTTTTTGTATAATCGGAACTTGAATGATCAGTAAACCAATTGCACAATAGCCGAAAAATGCAGGAACATCATTGATAGCTCTAGCCCAACCGCCCACAAATCCTAATAATCCTTCCAATGCACATCCAACAATTGCTATTACAAGAAGAAGCCCGTTTTTTACTCGTATTACATCACGTTTCTGAACAACATCTACCATCAGCATTCCAAGAGAAAATTCCCATAGATACTGAAAAAAGAAACTACCTATGACACGTTCCTCATTTAATCCCATTATCGCAGTACAAACCCACCAAAATATGCTTAATCCTATTCCCAAAAATAGAAAGCCTTTTATAGATTTTCTTTTAAGTTTATACAATAGTATGAAAACGATATAAAACTGAAACAATGTAGACATAAACCAAAACGGTCCAAAACTATCCTCATATTGTGGAATAAACATTTTAAACAACAGTATATGACTGAAAAGAGCCATCCCCCTATCCCCTGCCACTTGAATCATCGGGATAAGAAAACTAATCAACACCACAATAATATAGGGGATATACACCTTTATCAGTCGACCATAAAGAAAAGAACCATAACCTATTTCTTTTCGACTATATGAAATACACAAACCAAAACCTGAGCAAAAGAAAAAAACATGCACACCACTACCACCAAGCGAGGCCGCTTTATTCACCCATTCAGGCATATTCATCCAGCCTTGAACTAGATGCATTGCCACTATGGTTAGTATAGAAAAGCCTCTTAATGCCGTTATTTCAGGGTACCTATGCTCTCCCCCACGAATCTCAAGTTCCATACTAATCAGCTCCTTTTCCTCTATCCACAGTAGCAACCTGTTTTAACCAAAATCTTTTTAACCGACACAAAACCAAACTGTCCCCTATAGAATAAGCACTTGTCTTAGTCAGACCGACCCTACGCCCTTCATTTCGGATATTTCAACTTGAGCCATTTTCTCGTTTCTCAGACAGAGTCATTTGTTAAGAAGCCCATCATTAAAACTAAAATGAGTGTATATTGCAAATCACCTAACACGCACACTATCCAGCATAAACTCTATTCAGCTCCTTGCCCCTTTACAACAACACCCACCGTTTTCAGCATTATTTTCAGATCAAGAACAATACTCCAATTTTCGATATACTCCTGATCCAATCTCACAACCTCATCAAAGTCAGTAATCTCACTCCTGCCGCTCACCTGCCACATACCTGTAATCCCAGGCTTCATTCCCGCTCTACTTCGATGTTCCAAGCCATACTCCTTCCACTCATTCATAGTACATGGTCGCCACCCTACCAGTGACATGTTCCCAATTAAAACATTGAGAAATTGAGGGAATTCGTCCAGACTGGATTTTCTAAGGAAATTTCCGATACCCTTCGGCTTACCATTCTTATCTTTCTTCTCACTTCCGATGATTCTCGGATCATCATCCATCTTAAACATAAGGCCCTGCATCTTATTCTGTTCCATCAGCGCTGCCTTACGCTCTTCAGCGTCTTGGTACATGGTCCGGAATTTATAAATCTTAAATGGTTTTCCATTCCGTCCGATACGTACCTGTGTGAAGAAGATTGGTCCCGGATCTTTGAAGTATATCATCGGACCAATAAATATAGTTAGTAAAAGCGTAAAAATACAACCAACTAATCCACCGAGAATATCAATAGCTCTTTTTAATACTAGCCATCCGGTTGAAATAAACTTAGTGCTACTGGTAAGAACCTTATAGCCTCCCAACTTTTGGATATCGATTGCCGGCCAACGATCATCATCCAAAGCCGTAATATTATAGTACATGGTGATTCCCATTTTGATCAGTCCATCCATCAATTCCTGAGGGAATACCTGATCTGCCGGTTGGAGAATGAAGACACCCTCCACCCATTCATGACTGATCCACTCCAACGCATTTTTTGAAAGAGGCATTACCGCGCAGTCCGGATCTATTCCTTTGAAGACATACTTCTCATCTTCAGGAAGCCGCCCTGTCCTGCCTGTCTTCCCGAGTTCCTTACGGAAGTCAAATCCATCCATGAGGACAACAGCCTTAATGTGAATATTCTTCGTCACGCTCTTATTTAACTTTTGCACTGCTTCTTCTACATATCTACGTGAAGTCACAAGCACCAGCTGTCTTTGGTTATTCTTCTTCCTTAAAGAACGAAGAACTCTTAACTTGTTCAGCTGTTTCGCCACATAATCAAGGACTACAAAGCTTCCAAGCGTAATAAAGACTTGCAATCTCGAATAATCCGAAGACTTCTTCACTGAAAAAAGAAATATCAGCGATATTGCCAATATTTCGACGGAATACACGATAATCGAAATCAACTCATTAATCGCGCTTCTTCCCAGAATGCTACGATAATGTGACGAAAAAAGAATGACCAGGAGCTGTCCTGCGGACATGAGAATCGCCAGTTCCTGAAAAGCCTCGCTTTCATAGGGATTAGCAATTCCATGAATCAGTAAATAGGCGATAACATAGCAAAGCTGCAGAAGGAGGATATCTATGATGATGAAGTCGCCATGCTTCATCCAGCCTTTTGTGTGTTTTCGATCCATCTCTAGTTCCTTAATCTACGAAGAGGTTTTTGCACAAAATGGCCGTCACCCCCCCGGTTTACATAATATAAAATTCTGCTCACCAACTGATGTATCATGCGCCGCTCAAAAAAAAAGCGATGCACTCTCTATTCTTATAAAACAATTTCTTCTTATACAACAACGCCAAAAATGGTATTTTCAAAATGGCTTTACGATTGTATCATATTCCCGACATTAACACAAGTTAACATTCGTAAAATATCCTATATTTATATGTTTTGTATATCCATCGCCAGATTACTTAGGTGGATTTGTCAATTACATCTAAAACTGAATCTGTATTCCTACTAAGTACTTTCCTATATTTTTTCGTCCTATCTTCCCGTCAATCCCTACCAATTTAGCGGGATTTAAAGAAAGTCCTAACAAAAAAAGCACCATATATGACTGAACTGCCATACATGGTGCTTTTATCTCTTTACTCATAATACTGCAACGGATCTACCGGAGTTCCGTTCACATGAATTTCAAAATGAAGATGTGGCGCCGTGCTGATACCTGTTTCTCCCACTGCTCCGATCTGCTGTCCTGCCCTCACCATATCTCCCGTCCGGACATCCTGCCTGCTGAGATGCTGGTACAGAGTCTCATAGCCATTCCCATGATCCACTACGATATAATATCCCCGGGCACCGCTATATGCCACTGTCGTTACCTTCCCTGCCGCAGCCGCAATGACCGACTCTTCCTCGGCTGCACCTATATCGATGCCCTTATGGTCCGTGGATGCACCTACTTTCGGAGCTACACGATTGCCAAAATAGGAAGTGATATGCTTACTGGAAGGACACGGCCATAGGAACATCCCCTGTCCTGTACTCACTGAGCACTCCGTTTCAAGGTCTTCTGCATAATTCCTGACATCCCTTTCCGCCTTCTCCTGCCAGGTACTGTACTTCTCACTCGGTTTCTCATAGGCTGCGATCCATAGATAGCAGGCCTTCACCATATCTTTTTCCTTGATCAGAGAATCCTTCATCGAAGCATACGAGGTATTGATCGTCTCCTGCAGATGGGCCACCTGCATCTCGATATCACCGATATCAAAGCTCTCTTCCTTCTCCGTCGCCCAGTTTTCCGCGAATTCATATAGTGCTTTCTTCCTACCTGTTGTGGACCACTGTGCGATGCCATACCCTCGTGAACCCTGTACCCCGTTATATGTGCTGTTAATGAATTCTTCCTTGGTTACCGTCCCAGCATTCACCTTCGCCGTGTAATCTACAGCACTGATTCCCCATTTCCCGGTTGCCTCTGTCGCCGTAGGATCACATCCGGACTCTGCCATAAGAGCACACATAACGCCGTAGACCGCAGTTTCATTACCCTCAAAGGTTTCCAGCAGGCCATTGTAGATCACCTGCTTATTGGACGTCGGGTTCGCAATCCTCTCTCCTCTCCCGGATCCACCGACATCACTGGAAGCCCAGAGAACCGTGATAACAATAAAAAGGGAACAGGTCATGATAAGGATCACCGGAAGAAGCGTTGTTGTAGCCACAGCCTTGATCACCTTCACGATCACCTGGATCACTTCCTCGATTCCTTTTTTGAAACCTTTTGCGGAAGATGCTCCTTCCTGAGCAAAGTCCCAGGATGAAGCCTCATCCCATCTCTGATCTGTATCCCACGATGCATTCGCACTCTTCTGCATGTCATCGATTGCTGATTTCAGTGAACCGGTCACTTTCTTAGCAACCTTCGGAGTGGGCTTTTTGCCCTCTTTCTGATCCGCTTTCTTGTCGGTTTTCTTCTTTCGTTTCTTTTTATTTCCACCGACAGCGATTACTTCTCTACCACGTCCGTTTTTTTCCTTCTTCTTAAGGTATCCGTTTCGGATCTTTGTTCGATTTGTTTCAGAGCAGAAGTTATCCTGTTTTGTACCAGATAAATCACCTATGTTCCGGTCTCCTTCATCCCGCATACCATTCGAAATCCTCTGAGCCGTCCGTTTCTGTCCATTCCCGATTCCATTTCTGGCATATTCTTTGTCCGGCTGCATGTCCTCTCTGCTTTGTCGAATCCTCTGTTCCGGTACATTAGTCAGTCTTTTACCCGGCACTCTATCATCATTATCAGGCTTCTTCTTACGTTCCTGAATCACCGGTCGCAAGGAAGGACTCTGATACTTCGGGCCAGTGGATTTCCGAAACTCATATTCCGATACATAATCTGTTGTCCTGATATCCCTCATCCGACTTCCTCCCCCATAGGTTATTTTGTTTCCTTATGATCCGCAGGCTTCGTATCCGCCAGATCATAGATATAACCCTGCTCGATCCGTCCATCAAAGTTGATGAACTGATTCCCGCATTTAAAAAGCCCACAACCTTCTTCAGCTGTGAGCAACTTATCTGTCTGTATCTTCGACAGCTCATAGAGTTCCTTCAGGTCTGCCGCATCGATCTGGCTCTGCCGGAGCATGACCACGATCTCACTGTTGGAAAGCATGTTCCGTCCCGCCTCACTATGGAGCAGTTTATTGACATTCTGCACGATGCCGGTAATATATCCACCATACTTCCGAACCTCTGCATAGAAGCTCTCAAATAGCCGTGACAGATACATGTCGTTCAGGAACCGTCCTACCTCATCGATTTTGATATAGGTCGGTTTTCCAAGGGAACGGTTCACTACCAGCCGGTTCCTTATCGCATCCACAATCATGGTCATCCCAGCCTCATGTACCGTCTGCTCCATATGGCTGATGTCAAAGCAGATTATCCGCGAGGAAAGCTGAACATTCGTAAGGCCGTTAAAGCAGGCAAGAGTTCCTATCAGCATAGGCTCCATCAGAAGGGCCAGCTGCTCTGCCACCTCTTCCGGCTGCTTCTTAATCTCATCATACAAATCCTGAAGTGTCGGGAAGAACATATAGCCATTGTTCACAAGCCTCGAAAAGATCAGCTGACAGCAGCGCATGAGTATCGCTTCCATCGCCTTATTGAACTCCGGACCAAGTGCAGCATGGAAGATTGCCACCAGTGTCTCCATCTTCTTCCGGATATCGTCACCGTCCCCATAGCCCTGATACATATCCATGGCGTTGATGACATCCTTGGATGTGCCGCCAAGCGTTACAACCTGTCCGCCCAAAGCCCGTGTGACATGCGTATACTCACCATGCGGATCCACGAAGATGATGTCCCCGTTGGTAAGAAGAGCCTCCAGAACTGCGATCAGCTTCGTCAGGAATGACTTTCCGCTTCCCGTAACGCCCAGCACCCACTCATTTCCGTTCGGGAGCAGTCGCCGGTCGATCATAACCTCCTGCCGGTTCTCCTCATGTACACCGTAAGGAATACCCGTCGGATGGTTGATCGCCACAGAGTTAAACGGCATTAAAGCCGCCTGATTCTCCGTAGTCACATCCCTAAGATTCTGAACAAATCGCGGTCCATAGGGAAGAACCGTATTGAGCCCTGCCATCTGCTGGAATCCCATCACCTGGATCTCACAGCCGCACTCATAGCCAGTCTGCGTGATTGCCTCCGTGTAACTATCCAATTCAGCCACTGTTTCCGCCAGAACAACAATGGATACATTCGACAAAAAGATCTTCTGATTCCGCTCATCCACATCCTCGTTATAAGTACTGACCACCTTCTGATCTTTCTTATACCGAAGTGGCGGCATGGAATATCGCTTATCCGATCCTCCCGGCCGTCTCTGCCAGCGGTCCAGGTTGGATTCCGCTGACATCTCTGAATCCTCCAGAAACTTCCAGATAGATTCCGGGCTAAGTGGTACGATATCCACGCTGATCATCATATTGGCTTTCAGGTCCATCAGCTTGGAGAGTGTCTCCACCTTTAACGATCTTCCCCAATCACGGAAAAACAGCACTCGTCCGACCTTCTTATGAATCTCAAAGTCCTTCATGTGAAAATGCAGGAAGTCCGGACAGACATAATCCCTCCATGACGATTTTCTCTTAGTCGCTGCCGTAAGGTCAAAGTCATAGAACGGCTCATCCCCGGAGCGGTAGAAATCAAAGAATATCCGCATCCGTTCCTTTGCGTCCAATCGGGTAAGCCCGGAGTCCAGCCGGCTGGCGAAACGCTTTCCAAAACTCTTCTGAAAATCCTCAAAGGACTGCTCTGCCAGTTCCGGTGTCTTCTTGCTTATTGTTACCGTGATGAACTTCTCCTGGATCAGGCCTGCTGCTGCCGCTCTGTGGTGTCTCCTTATCGCGTTATATTCCTGCCGGAGATTGTCATACCCATCTCCGACATCCGTAGGAAGCACCACAAAATCGGACTGCAGACGACTCACATTCCGGTTAAACATGGTCAGTTTGTAGGTCGATACGCGGCTGTCCAAGCTATTCAGAACATCGGAATACGCCATAAAGAAATCCTCCTGGTCTTCATCCGACCCGGACAGAAAGTCCACATCCTTCAGCTTATATGTTGCCGAGTAAATATCCCCTCCAAACGAAAGCATACCGGAGGCGTACAGTCTTGCCTTCGGCATGGTGTGCTGGATGGAACGTGCCTTTCTCGGCACACCCATCAAATGTCTTTTCTTCTCGATCATAATTTTTCATTCACCTTCTTCCACTCCTCTGATTTGAACATCAGAGGTTTCGAGTTCCTGTAACAATGGATTGCTGACTTAAGCAAATGAAGCCCCTTCAGCCCGAAAATCGGTTTCAGCGCAATCACCACAAAGGGAAGCGCCGGTATGGAACAGATCAGTCCCTTGAACATCCCGATATCCGGAAGGATCAACACCAATCCCAGAGATGCCAGCATCCCAAGGAAGATATCTGCCACCTGCCAGAGCTCAAAGCCAAAGAACACCTTCTCTTTTACAGCGCCCAACTCCGGATTTATCTTTATCGCCTGCATAACTCTCCTCCTTATATGCCAAATATCTTATGAACCAGTTTCTCTGTTCCCTTCAGCATGCCGAACAGCATCATGAACAGGAACGCCATTTCCGCAATGTAACTGAATACATATCCACTCAGGCTGTCCTTAATCTCCACCAACCGCTGATACTCTTCGATTTCCTCTGGCGAGAGTATTGTACTTCCCAACATCAATGACATATTGTTGGTGGGAATGATTCCCCGGTCAAGAAGATACATATTCGGATCCTGATAATTCTCTAATGCAGAATCCAATCCGGATACTGTTCCAAGGAACTGTGTGAAGATATACAACACCAAAACAACAATCAGAGCCTCCAGCACCACGGACAGGAACGATTTCACAAAGTTGTAAAAAACAAACCGTGTCGGTTTCCCGATTGCCGTAGAGATCGGAAGGGGTGATATAGCGATCATCAGGTACAGATTGAAAAGTCGTCCGTATACCGTAAGCAGAACACCGATGGTAGAAACCACAATAAAAATTGCTCCGATCAGAACCACTACAAAGAGCAGGATTCCTTCTCCAAGGCTCATGCTGTCTACGGCAATCTTCAGATTATCCGGTATCGTCACACTGAAAATGGAATTACCATTTGTCGTAAGCATCCCGGTCAAATTCATCAGCTTCTCAGTCATCCCCTGACCGATCTTAATACATTCCAGAAGCAGAAACTTACCGTAGTAAAGCACAGCATTCGTCAGCACAATCTCAATCAGGAACTGTACCCAGACCGATGCTTTTTTCAATTCCGCATAACGACTGGTGGATGACAACAGGCCAAACCAAATCAATACACCTGCGACGGTGACGCCCATGGCCAGGATTGCATCATAGACCGATGAGATCGCATTCCAGATTACGCCACCGTTATAGGTTGTGATATCCGTTGTCAGGATAGACAGGAGGATACGCATCTTATCCGCAAAGAAAGTCAGCGCAGCCTGCAGTATTGTCATAGCCATAAGGCATCGCCTCCTTTCCGGCTAAACCGCCATCACTTTCCGAGGATCATGTTTGTAATCTGCGGAGCAAATGCTACGATGATCCCGACCGCACCGACAATGATTCCCTGATTCCGTCCTTCGGAGTTATGGGAAGCCTGGTTAATCGCAGCCCAGATGATTCCGAAAAGTGCCATCAGCCCTCCGATCCAGCCGCAGACCCATGTAACAAGCGTATTTGTCTTATTTGCGGCATTATCCAGTTCCGTCACTCCGGATCCTGCTGCATGAACCACATCTCCTCCCATCAAAAAAAGGCCCATAAGGCCTAGTCCCAGGAACATGTACAGCATCAGTTTTTTATTTTTCATAGAGTTCACCTTCCTTCAAAAACAGTATCAATATATTTTTCGTGCCTCTTTATATGCATCCTTCCAATCCTGTCCTTCTTCAAGATGGGACAAATAATCAAGTACGACATGCCAATCGGCTTCATCCGTACAGAAATCTTTTACAACCAGAGGAATCCATTTCTTAATCAAGGCGATCTGTTTCTTCTGAACCTCTTCATCATCCAAGAATTCCGTTAGCCGGACGCGGGCAGTATCATGACATGTTTCAGAAAAAACAAGATCAACACTCCCATCGTTGTTGATCCAGATAATCAATCCCTGACCATATCTATCGAACCTGGTTTCCCTCCAGACAACTGCGCTCCTTACCTTTATCGTCACCTTTTTCCGTAGTCCCTTCAACGCCTTATCAATAGACGCTGAAACGATGCCAAAGACAGCATCTGCAAATTCACTCTTCTTCATTTTTTCTCTCCTCCTCATAAAACAGGCCCGGACCATGCCGGGCATCTACTCTTACAATCTCGTTATGACACTTCCGTTAATCCTCCACCTCCAGCAGTACACCATTTGCTTTTGGAAGAACCTCCAGTTTCCCTGCATATGAAAAGTCAACAACCCTCACAGCACCAATCGACAGATTCGCCTCTCCCCATACGTATGGTGGTACTCCATTTCCATCCGAAATCTGGTCGTAGAACGGATGGCGGGTCATGTCATACTTCAAATCCCGAACCACACCGTAGTAAGGTGTATATAATACACATTGCTTTTTCGGCAGCGCCCGAACCTCATCCGGTTTCATCAGCTCACGTTCAATTAACTGCTCCTGCCGGGAAGAACCTGCCTGTCTTCCATAATTTTTAGTATATGTGTATGCATGAATTGTCTCTTTACCCAACAGTTCCGAATAATACTTGCAGGTCTCCAATTCCAGAGACCCCAGGAACAACTGCCATGCACAGTTACCATAGAGCGTACGGTAATACTTCTCAAAGATAGCCTCTATCTGCTGTTTGTCCTGCAGTACAATCACAAACGACACATTCCTCGAACGGCTTGTAGAAAGGATCTTCTGGTAGTCGTTTGGCAATGCCACATTACAAAATTCGTCCATGAAGAATCTCACGTGTCTCGGCAACGGCCCGTTACAGACATGATCCGCATAATCATAAAGCTGCTGGAATATCTGCGTATAAAGTGTCCCCGCAAGGAAGTTATATACGCTGTTGTTGTCCGGAATAACCATGAAGATTGCCACCTTCTCCGTCGCAAGATCCAACAGATTCAGTTCATCCTTATAAGTCAAAGCCTTCATGGATGAAAGATTGAAAACCGACATCCTGGATGAGAAAGTAGCCCGGATAGAGGCCAGCGTCCTGCCAACCGCCGATGACCACGCCTTATAGTAGGTATATGATGTATCGTCTTTGGGAATCTTCTCAAAGAGCCGGTCTACCGGATCCGCCATCTTCTTATCTTCTGCATCGTTAATGTTGTTGAACATCAGCATGATATTTGCAATGTTCTGCTCTTCTTTCGGTGCATAATGATACAGATAAAGGCAAAGGCTCATCATCATGTTCTTTGCCTGATCATCCCAGATCTGCTCACCCTTGGTTGCCGACTTATCCTCCATCGCTCCCCACATATTATTGACGAAGAGCAGGATGTCATCATCGGACCTGAAGTAATGAAATGGATTGTACCCGTGACTCCGGAAATGCTCCACCAGATCCAACACCCGGACATCATATCCGTTCTGCTTCAGTAGCCTTCCGGTTTTTTTGAGGAGCTCGCCCTTCGGGTCGGTTGCGACAATATTACAGTTCATCTGCATAATATTCGGGATCATGAAACCTCTGGATTTCATACGCCCCGCACCACCTAATATCAGAGTGTTGATGTTCTCACAGGTAGTATCCATAGCAACACGCACCTTATCAGAAAACAGGATATTCTGGCAGTACAGCGCCTCTCTGTTTCTTTTATGGATTTCCGCTTTTTTTGCTTTCTTTTCCTCCTTCGTTTCTGCAGTTACACTCTTCAGTTCTTCTCGATGCACTTTTCTGTCTTCTCTGTTCCATCTGGCCCGAAGTTTCCGTCCAAGAGTATCCGCTGAAACCCACTTTGCCGAACCATGTTCTTCTCCAAACCGGGTATTTTTCAAAGACGTAATGATCAGAAACCACACAATCACGTAGGCAAAGGTGAAAACTAAACAAACCGGTAAGGTATGATGGTTCCATGATAATCGAAACGGATGAGAAGCAACCTCATCCGTCAGAAAATCAATAAAATTCACAAGACTTCCTCCTGAAAAGGAAGATAGTCTAATCATCAAAAGCAAAAGGACAGGATACATGATCACTGCCAAAAGCTTCATCATACGTTTTCTCTGAAGTAACATATGCTATCCCCTCCCTTGTGCCGGGGCACGTTCCTTTGGTTGATTTACTTCACTTTCCTGTCCAATGAAACGTCTCTGTTCCATTCCTTCCTCATCAATCCGCTTACTGATCTTCTGAATTGCCCGATCCATGCCTTCAAGAATCCTCAGTAAATCCCTGGGCTTTCCTTCCGGAGGATGAACCGCTTCAATCTCCGGAGGTTCAATACCGTATCTGACACAAATACCGTAAGATATCGCCAATGTCTCAATAGCATGTCTATCCCTGTCATATTCGTCAGTTTTTCCTTCTCCTGCCATCTGCATCTGGTTTTCACGAAGATAAAAATGTGAGTACTCTCTTAGAAGTCCGTAACAAACGTGTTCTTCTCGCTTATAACCACAGGTTACTTCTATTATCCCTTTTTCGGGGTTGTAGCTTGCCCTTCGGTTATCGACAAGTGGCGGCTCATGAAATATAACCGGGCAAGGAGAAGATAATATCAGGCGTTCCGCAAAAAAGCCGGCACTTGGAAATCTTTCATAGAGAACTGGATTTGAATCCGTAACCGACACATCATACATGACCCGCTCCGAATATCCCCCCTCCTTATTCTGCTGAATGTTATAAATCATAGCACTCTCATCGTTCACATTTACCCCCAGCTTCTCCCATGCTTCTTTTGTCCTGACATCCGTAGCTGCAAGGTTGTATCCCATGGTCAATATTTTATTTCTCGTCGAAATATTACTTCTGAACCCGGCAAGAAAAGAGAGAAAACCTTTCAGATTATCAGCGGATTCAAGATAATACTTAACAGTACCATCCACGTAGTCATATAACTGCTTCACAAAATCATCTGCCATATCCAGCCTCCTTACTCCCGAACCGGTCCCTTATCTTTCGATAACATCTCTCCCAGAAGAGCCGCGGCCTCTTCATGTTTTCGTTTTTCCTCATCTGCAAGCTCCTCTCCCATCAGATTCGGCATAACATTCGGAACCGTCTGTGTGATCTGTTCACCATTATCTGAAGAGCTACTGTTCACATCTGATTTTGCACCCTTCTCAGTTATCTTTCCCTTTGTCTGAACAATCTTCTCGTCTTCCCCCTCCTTCACATAACCTTCCAGTTCCTTAACTACTGACGGACGATTTACCTGATTGGGCATCCTTAATGAAGCGTCGGACAGAGATACTTCTTCCGACGCCTCCTGAGGGTTTATAGTCTGATCCCTCCGATCAAGCATTTTGCTAAGAAGTGTTCTGGCATCCACAATCTTGTTTTCCTCAACAGTCTGCGGATCCACGGATACCACACCGCCATCCACCTCGATCAGATGAAACTTTTCAATTACTCGATTAATCTTTCCTGCATCCTCTGCACGAACAAGAAGATCATACACATCCCCCTGTATATCTTCCTCGGTTCTTTTCACTACACTATACAGAATCCCATAATCCTTTGCCTCTGCAGCAAATTTCTGATAATGGTCTTCTCCCTGAATCGTGAAAACCTTCAGTTCCGAACCGGACTGCAGCAGATTCCTTAAACGTGTTTTACCGCTTTGCTTTGCTTTCGGATCCATGGCTGCAGCTGCAAATCTCGCCACACTAAGTGCCGCCTTTCCACTCAGCCCGAGAATAAACGTGCTTCCCATGATCACAACTCTGGTGATTGTCTCGGCTGCCTGTGCTCCGTTATCCATTCATCCCACCTACCTTTCTTTTTGATCTGTCAATTGATTTGACTTCTGATGTATTCCCTGTCTACGGCCAATACTCTTGCCTTCCATTATCTGCTTAACAATATGTTCCTTATGATCCATTTCACCCATTCGCTTCAGGATCCCTTTTTCATTTCTCAGATTCTTTCCCATCTTCTTGATAGATTCCTCTATACGGCTGATCTGTCCAAGGGCAGATTCTTTCTCTACTTCGTTGCTGAACGGAATCATTTTCTGAAGATTGATTTTACTCCTATACAGTTTGTTCATTTCAGCCTGATCCAAAGCTTTCCGTTCCTTCAGCTGCTCCAAAGTATCGATATCCTCATAGATCAGGAACTTACTCTCCTCAATGTAACGATCCAGTTTCGTCAACTCTTCTCGAAGAAGGTAATGAGTCCTTGCAATCTGCGCAGGAGTCTTCCGGTATCCAATCATAAAGAGAAAACGAACATATTTCTTTTGAATCCCCGTCGGATTCTTCTTTGGAATATACTTTCGTTTTCCCCGCCTGGATAACTCCCGATAAATATCCCTAACAGCTTCCTCCTCCGTTTTTTGCCTTTGTTCCATTTTGAACCCCTGTGAATCAATCTTTGCCGCAATACCTTCCAAAGAATATTCCTCGCCAAACCGACGATCCAAACGGATACACCTGCTATGGCCATAGGGAAAGATTCGGAGATACTTATGAGAATCATCAATCTGGTATCCCTTTGCCCTCATCAGAGCCATCCATTCCTCCAGCGTAGCCGCCTCCTGAACACAGCAATCCACATCTTCCTTCACGATAGACTGTATTGTCGGTCTTCCTTCACTCTCCGCCCGGGATGCACCCTTATGGATCTTCATCTCAAGACTTCCATTTGACGGAACCACAGAAAGACTTTCTGCCTGGCAGAGTTCATCTGATCTTTTTTGCATCCGAGGATACTCCTTGTCCCATATAAACTTTCTGCCATTCAGGAAGGAAACCGTGTTGATCACAAAATGAGAATGGATATGCTCCCGATCCAAATGCGTCGCCACAACAACTTCAAATCTATCACCCCATAATTCACGCGCCAGCTGTACACCTATCCGATGAGCCTGATCCGGTGTCACCTCCCCCGGAAGGAATGACTGGTATCCATGAAAAAGAAGTCTGTTCCCTCTTTCCGGCCATCGATTCTTTGTAATCATCATTTCTTCTACCGCAGTCTCCGGGAAACAATTGATTCCTGTTACGTAGCGCCTTCCTTCGGTTCCTCCGGCAAGATGTCCCATAATCATCTGACACGCTTCATCATCATTCTCCGCATCAAAAGAACCGGGCTTACTAAGAAAATCTACCCGGCTCTCCTGACTGTCCTGATTTACCTTTTCATCCTTTGAAACATACCTCATAACAGACTGCATTGTCTGAGGATTCCCCTGCACGGTTTTTTCCTCGTTCGACGCGTAATTCACTAACTGCTTTACAACCGATTTGATTCCTTTTGAACCTGTATTATGGATTGGCCAAAGCGATGTTGTAGCCATTAGTAATCATCCTCCTTTTGGGGCGGTGAAAAGATCCTTGCCTCAGCATAAGAGGAAATGCTCTGCTCCTCATCAATCGATGTCCAACCATCTTCATTCGCATTAGCTACAGTATCGCCCGCAGCACCCTCGTCTTCATTAGCTGAACTCTCAACTGGTGATCCATCTCCGTGTAAAAACGGAGGTAGAATTCCCAGAGCATTCCATCCAAGACTCATATCTGTTGCCGGATTCCGAATCATCCGTCTTTCGAGTTCTGAACAGTACTCTTCAAATGCGGGCGGTGTTCTGCCTTCTTTCTTTGCCATTTCTACATCATGCTCCCACCGTTCATATACATCCGGCGTGAAGAACCGTGCTTTTGACACAATTTCCTTAATTGCTACAATCTGATCAACCAACTGTGAATAGATGTTCTTAAGACTGTCCATCGTTTCCGCCGGGATGGTATTCTCGGCCCGCAGCAGAATATCTTGGATCCATGATACAATCTGATTCAGCATTGCCATTCTTTCATAAAATTGCCTGGGTGGTGCCTCTACCGGCTGGCTGTTCATGAGTAGTTCCCTTAGATAATCCGCTTCTGAAAGGCCGCACTGTTCAGATTTCATACGAAGGATCTTTGCCTCCGTTTCATTCAGGTCCACCCGTTTTGATATCGTTCTCTTCATTCCTTCCCTCCTATAACTCTGCCTGCGATGTTCTCTCTCTTGCAGCCTTCAGTTTTCTCATGCCGACCAGATAGTCGTTTACATCCTTACATCCCGTCGGCGGGTACTGTTGAATTGCAGTTATTCCTTTTTGTTCCAGTGCTTCCTGCAATCTCTGTCCTGCAACACGACCGGGGTTGTCATTATCAAAATGGATATATACGAGTGTCGTTTCCGGAAACCGATCCAGATACTCTTCCATTCCCATAGGGAGCTTAACCTCTTCTCCCGCCCCCGTCCCCGAAATACCGGATAACGAAAGCAGATTGAACTGTCTGAAATCATATCCGGAATCCTGAAGAAGACATGCATAGGACAGCATATCCAACGGGGCTTCAAAAACATGGAGGTCAGACCGTCCACTATCCGCATGAAGCATAAAAGAATAACGTCGGTCAGATCCGGTGCTGTTTCCTTTAAAGCTTCCCTTTGTTGCGCGCTGATTGATAAGCCGGGGATTATCCTCACGATCATATCCCACAAAACAGACATTCTTATACTTCTTTCCCTGATATAGTGACCCCTCTGCTACAAAATGATCAATCACAACAGGCGAGATTCCTCTTCCTGTCAGATATTCATACAGTACTGATGTATCCGTATCTTTTTCCGGAATAACCAATTCTTTCGGTTCTTCAAAAAAAGCATTCGATTCTGAGTACTTTCTTGACTCCGGATGAGCCTGTTTTATCGGCGGAGATGGAAGTACGCCATCAGGAATAACTTCCTCTGCAAACTGCGTTCTGATTCTCCCGTTCTGCTGAAGATTTCTATAATATTCTTCACTTCTTCCAAGGAGTTCAAATACCGCCGACTGAAAATCCATTCCCTCTTCTTTGATCAGATAATCCAAAGCATTCTTCCCATGCGTCCCTTTACTGTGATGCCACCACTGTCCGTCCGATGCACGTATCAGAAAAGAAGAATACCGTCCCTTCGTCCCATAGTACCTCGCCTTAACCACATACTGGGAACCGACACGCTGCAAATTCTCATACATTAGTGGCCTCGCCTTACTGAGGAATTCCAGAATACTGACCTGACGTGCATATTCCACATCCTCTTTCGGAATGTACACTCCCATAAAACCACTTCCTCTCGCTAATCGTAGCTTTCCTTATCACCATCCACTGAGAAATCATATTCCGCAAATTCTCTGTCTGTCATCAATCCCAGTTTATTCTGCACCCGATCCATCATTACAGACATCTCCGGTGAATTCGCTCTTGCCATCAAATATGTTATCGTCCTTATACAGGGCATCCTCTCCAACATACCCTCCGCCGTTTCACGGACCGACTGTATAAATACCTTTTCCTCAACAGTAAACTCGGGTTTCATAATGCTATGCTCACCTCCTTGCTCGTTCTTAACACACGATCCTCAACATCCGGTGGACGCGGGATCAGGTTATCCGGATTCTCGCTAAAATGATTCAGTGTCTCCCTACAGAAACCAGCCCACTCCTGCACATCATCTTCATATCTCATACCATATTCCGTTCCAGGAGCCAGATGTTTCGCTTTATCGCAGACTTTCAACAATTCCACATGACGATGCAGATGATCGATGTGACTGCCGGATAGTTTCATGTAATTCAGGTAGTCCACGCGACCACGTCCCAAATCCACATCCTGTACTGACTGATAATTCTGATCCAGATATGTATAGGAGATGCAAACTTTAAAATACTTTGATGGATCATCCAACACTGTATCCGGCTGTTTCTCGATTGTTCTCTGAAACTCATAGATGTTCATTACTGCCGGGATCTGTCCGGGAACATTCGTATAACGGATCTGTACCATCGGCCAACTTGAATCATAATGTTCAAACCTTGTCGTTACATCATCCGATTCTTCAACAAATCCTTTACCCGTGTTGATTGTCGTGAAGGACACCCTGTTACCTACCAGCATCGGAGCAGCGTCATTCAGCTGCATCACCTGTTCCTCTGTTGAATGTCCTGTCACAGTAACCATCGCTGTAACCTCCTTTTTTGCCGCATCCGGGTATGCCCGTAGTTCCTTTGTTTCGTAATTGTAGTAGTAATCAAAAGACTGACCCTTCGAATAAGGAATGATCACACAGCCGACATGATTGCGTTCAAAATACGAAGGGTAATCATCAATTACCGCATCACGATCCGTCAGCAACTGCTCAATTTTATCGGTTTCTCCATGCAGGAAAAACACTCCCTGATAAGTTTCCTCGTTGTTGGTTACATATACCATCCTACCCATCCGCTTCGGCTGTTCAGCTACGATCACAACATTCTCAGCCTTAATTCCGGCATCAGCCACAACCTGTTTTACTTCGTCAGTCAGTTTTTTTCGTTCTACTTCTTCCGGCTTCCTCTCTAACCCGAGTTCCTGATCCAGACGATCAATCAGGATACTGCTGGCTCGCTTGATGTTTTCCACACACTCTGTCAGTTCCTTAATCTCCTTGCCCTGAGACCAACTGGCCAAATAAGGGAAACTGTAATCTCCAACATCAATCCCATCCTCACCAAAAAGCCAGGCCGAAACACAGAACGCGCTGCTCTCTGCCTCCAATTCTTTGTCCTGTCTTGTCTTATCCGACAGTGTGGCAGGATGCAAAATGGAATGACTGAGCTCATGAAGGAGGGTTTTGATCGTCTGTGCTTCTGACATTCCTTCCCGGATATGAATTTCATTCTGTACCGGATTAAAGAACCCATTGATAGAGGAATCCTCTTTCATCGGTTCAAAGATCACATCACAACCGGCTGTTCGAATCAGAGCGGTTTTGATTCGTTCATAGCCGTCCACATCAAAATCCAACCGATGTACAAGCTCCGGGATAGGATCTCCCTCCGTCTGCGAAACATCAAATGTATATACAGGACGAAATGTGAGGATATCCTTCTTTTCTTTCAGCTGATTCCCATCATCATCTTTTTTCCCGGGGACATCTACTTCCACAGATTTCTTGAACGGCGCAAGGATCATAATTCCCTTTTCACCCTTTTTCACCTGCCGATTGAAGCTTTTCTTCCAGGTATTGTATGAAGCAACCATACTTGCATCCGGACGCTGATGTGCAATCAAAATACAGTTTCTTGCTGAATAATGATGCAATTTACTCATTGTCGTCAGATACTCCTTATAGTTATCTCCCTGGAAGAAATCCCGAATTCCCTCATCAATCCGATCGAGCGCAATCTGGATTTTCTCTTTTGTACTAAGTACTGCCATTTCCTGCTCCTCCATTCACATAAAATGGCTCTGTAAGAGATAACTCCTACAGAGCCAAAACATGTTTACTCCTGCACAAAATGCTTTGTCAGTCCGGATCCGGCTTCATGAGTAATGAACCGACCCTGATCAAGCTCATAAACATTATTGGACAGTACGTCCTTAGCATCCAGGACTTCCGCGTTCACTTCACTCACAAGATGCTGCAGATTCTCCACACTGGACTCGAAGGTCTTCGGCAGAAAAAGCAGCTCATGAGTGGATGAAGGAATCACATAATACGGTTCCTTCAAAGAGGCAAGAACCTTCGGTGCACCGAGCACACTTGCCTCATCCCCCAACGCTTCCCTGTCATAGGAAACCAGAAACGGAGACTCAAAGCCCGCCGGCATCGCATCTACATTGATCATTCCCATGAGTCGCTCCTCCAACGGAACGATTGTCATCCTGCGTTCCGTATTGGCCTCGGCCGCCGCATGGATTTCCTGTACAGAAATATGATTCTGTTCCAACATGCTGTTGGTCACAAGAACGGATCCATGTCTGGTTCCCACATTCACCTCATACACCGGATAGATCACAATATCTGTCATCCCCGGTACATCCCTGGTCGGCACATCAGAAAGCCGAAGCTGGTTGGTGAACTTATTTGCCATTCGAAACGTAGTGTGCGCAAGCATATCATCCCGTGTAAAAGATCCCACATCCATAGAGTAGATTTCGCTTTTGGAGACCTCACTCATAATGTCAGAAACCATCTCGGAAAGATCCTCCCCCTGCTGGTAACGATCATACAGATTTTCAACATAGAGTACGCATCCGCCGGAACTGCCCTCACGGTTAATACTGATTCCAGTCATCTTGGTGTCATTTTCTTTGAACACATCCTTTACAGACAGGATAAAATCATCCGGCATCTGCTTATAAAACTCATCCAGAAGCATACTCTGGAACATTTCCTTATCGACCATTGTTATCTTCTCCCTTCATCTTCTTCAGCTTATCGCTGTATGCCTGAAGAATCCGTGCAGCATTACTCTTTGCCGCCTCACGATCCTCGTCAATCAGCTTCATACCTTTGATTTCAATATCCATTTTCATTTTGTCATCACTCCTTCCTAATACTCGTTCTCTGTAAATGGCAGACCTTCTGTTGTCTCAGGCATTTCCTGCATCGCTTCAGGACCCATATTTTCCAATCCGGCAGCCGTTACGACATCAATCTTATCGGCTACAATACTTTGACTGAACACTGTATTCCCATCTCTGTCAGTGTAGCTTCCGGCATGAATATGACCGGAAACAAGAACTGCCATATCTTTCCTCAGTTTCTTCTCTACAAGTTCTGCAACCTTACGGAATGCAACCAGATTAATATTGTCCGCATTGCTCTTACCATCCTCACGTGTCCCCTGTTCCACTCGCAGGGTAAACCGTGCGAGATCATAACCATCCTTCTTCTCGGCACGGCGATAATAGGGATCTTTTGTCACTATCCCAAACAACCTTACATCATTCATGTTCTGTTCCTTCCTTCTTTATTTTTTTACGGAGGTTTTTCCGTCTTCGCACTCTGTGTCCGTTGTTACTTCCATTTCGGCGGCGCGCTCGACCAGGCGCCTCTTTCTTCACATTACATCTTCGGTTTTTCTGATACTTCCTTCCCCGTCTGACAATGCTACCAATCATATGTATCGCCACCTCCTCCTTCAGTTTTTTGCTTCTTCAGGGCCTGGATTCTTTCCAGTTCCTGCTCCTGTTCAGCCACATACTCCGCCTCAAATGCTTTCTCCTGCTTTTCCAGCAGCATCAAACCTCTAAGGATTCGGTTCACGCGTTCTGAAACAGAACGACAGCCTCCCAAAATGGAATAGAGTTGTGGTGAATGGAAAACCAGCTTGTATTCATCTGCTTTTCCCTTTCCTTCCGGCTTGGCGAGAAGCTCCTGGATCCGTTCAGCAGTTAACTGGTCTGCATCCATCAGACGATGTAATTCCTTTGCTATCGCAGAAGACGGTTTCCGTCCGGTGTCCATATATATCTCATATATCGTTTTCTGTGAGTCCCCATCCAAATAGGATATTTCCACTGCAGATTGAAATCCAAATTTACCCGTATCTACCAATTGCAATAATTCCTCAATCAGTTCTGTCAAACGAAGGTATCGGTGAATCTGAGTTGAACTTTCTCCAATATGTTCTGCAAGTTCCTTTCTGCAATTATCAATACCTTCACCTTTCATCTTTTTATGCATAGACTCCAACATGGCTTTAAATGTGTAAGCCTTTTCCGATGGAAGTATCTTTTCCCTCCAGACAAAATTGGAATCCCCCATTAACAGGGTTGCATCCTCCCGGGTAATGTGTTTTATCAGAACCGGCACCTCCAAAAGGCCAGCCTTCTGAGCTGCTTTCAATCTTCTGTGTCCTGAAATCACTTCCGGTTCATTGTCCTCATTCATAAAAGCCAGGATGGGCGTAAGAATCCCATCTCTTTTGACTGACTCCGTCAATCTGTGCATTGCCTCATCATCCCGCACCTGAAAGGTATGTCCTCGGAAAGAATGCAATTCGTCAGTTTCAATCATCCTTATCTGCTCTTTTTCATCCATCCATCTGTTCCTCCAACGAAAAAACCACCAGAGTGTTTCTGATGGTCATTTTGTGCCAACTCAGGTTGGCACACTTTTTTCTGTTTTACGTGCTACAATGAGCTCAAAGAACCTCTGTTTACGAACAAAAACGAAAGGAGAGCCCATTATGAAAAAACTGTTTTATATCTTTATCATCCTACTTCTTTTCGGCCTCCCGTCTCTACTCGATATTTCCATCTGTGACGCCGGTCCGAAAAAATCTGCAGATGCAGATTACACTGAGCAACCTGCACCTGCAGGAAAGGAGGGTAATATGAACCCCGTCGAAGTTACTTCTCTGGAAATACAGGAAGCAATCAGTTCGACGGACGCCATGAGCGTCAATAATACGGCAGACACTGATAACTCCGCAGAAGATGCAAATATCGTCTCCGATCAAGGCGAATCTATTACGGAGAAAATGGTTTCTCTTATCAAAACTGAGAAAACACCGGTATCTGCCAAAGCTAACGAAACAAAAACCCCTGACACGCATCAGGAAACAACTAAGTCAACCGATAATCCTGAAACCGTTTCTTCTACCTCAACTTCAGATCCAAAACCCGCGTCAACGAAGGAACCTGAAACCAAACCAGATACAGCTTCCACAGAAGCCCCGGTCACTTCAAAGCAAGAGAAATCTGAAAAAACCTCTTCCTCAAAAACGAATACTGAAGTTGAACAGAAACCGGTCACGGAACCTGTTCAAGAAGAAAAAACCACTCAGGCAGAGAAAGTCACCCAGGAAAAGCAGTCCAAAACAACAGCCACAGCGGAACCGAAAGCTGAAGTCACAACCGAAGCCCCCAAATGTAAACACTCCTGGGTGTGGGCGACTCATACGGAAACAAAAATCATTCCTGCAGTAACCCACGAAGAACCGGTGTATAACGATGGCTGGGATGAAGCCGTTAAAGTACGTAAAATCCTCTGCCCATGCTGCAACACCATCTACGAGGATCTCGCTGATTACAATAATCGCGACCTATGCTATGGCAATTTTGGTCACATCACCGTTGTCGATCATTACATCCACCACGATCCGGAACTACTCTACTATGACACCATTGTTGATGAACCTGAGCATGAAGAAACGGTCACCGTGAAGGATTATCAGTATTGTTCCATCTGTGGCAAACGGAAATAGGTCTTGCATTTTAAACCCCGCCCGGAGCAAGCCGGACGGGGCAGTTATCTGTTACACGTTCTTATTCAGTTTCCGTTTCTTCCAGATGATCATTCCGATACCTGCCAGGGCCAGCGCAAGAATACAAAGGAAGATGGCAATCGGCGTATCATCACCGGTCTGCGGCTGCTTATGATCCGTATAGCTTACGGTCTGGTTAGAATCTTTGAGATCCTTATGCTCTCCGATCAGAACCTGCTTTACACTTCCGTCCTCCTGGGGAATATTCACATAAACCTCTTCGTAAACCACATATTTAATTGAATCATACTTTCCAATCGTAAACTGCGGGAAAGTCACACTGATGGAACCATTCGGATTCTCCGGTGTGAAAGTCTTCTCAACTTCCAGCGCCTTTCCGTTTATCACCACCTTGTTTCCATCCTTATTTACCAGCCAGCCCTTTGCGGTATAGCTGTAGTCCGTATTCAGATTGGTCAGCATGATCTGATCCGTCACCTCAAATGTTACCGTCTTATCCACCATACTCTTCTTTACCAGAGAAGCCTTCGTTCCCACCTTCGGGAAATCAACCGTCTGGTCCTTATCATGAATGTTTGCATGAGTCGCTACCGGGATCAGATCACCTTCCGGCGAACAGGTCTCAAAAGCAACCACCGATTTACCTTCCACAAAGAGTTCCTTTGCATTGAAGGTAAATGTCAGCTCGACAATGCCTTCTCCGGTTTCGGATGCCACAAAGTCCTTCGAAGCCGTTACCGGTTTCTTATTCTCATCCCTGAAGATTTCCTCAGCCTCACCATTCTTCGGCTGCTTCATGAGCGTGCCTTCCATGGTATACTTCTTGCCTGGGATCAGATTGGTGTATTCCACCGTATCCACCAGGGTAACGATCTGATCCGGATAAGCCACATGCGTCTTTGTTGCCTGATCCAGCAGGGTTGTCTTCAGCGTAGGTACTTTGAGTTCCTGACCTGCATCATCCAGATCCTTATGCTCTGCAGCCACACGCCAGTTCTTTCCGGACTGAACATACAGGGTTTCAAAGATAACCATATCCTTGCCGGCCAGATCTGCCTGCATATCTTCGGTAATGGTAAACTCCAGCTTGAACTCGCCCTTTACTGCACCGTTCTTCTTATTCGCTGCACCGGTTGTAAAGGTCTGTTCTGCAGCTACTGTCTTTCCGTTCAGAATCAGTTCTTCACCGGTCTTCTTATCCATGGCAATACCCACCAGTCTGTACTTCTTCTCCGGCTGCAGGTTGTCATAGGATACAACATCATAGAACTTTGCGCTCTGGTGAGCCAGCTCACTTCTGCCGTTCACATCCATAGCCGTTGTCGAAATCTCCGGATGGAATACTGTCTGCCCCTTGTCATTGATATCCGCATGCGTGAATACCTTGACTCCGGTCCTTGTGTCTTTACAATCCTCAAATACCACAATAGTTTCTGCTTCCTTCGTCAGCAAACTTGCTTTGAAGGTAAAGGTTACATCCAATACACCGTTTGCTTCCTTTGCGGTAAAGGTTGCCGTTGCTGTTACAGGATTACCCTTCTCGTCACGCAGTACCATCTTCGCCAGTTCTTCCTCGGTATAGGTTGCGTTCTCCGGTGCATCCTCAGGCTTCACATAGAGTGTTCCTGTCAGCTGATACTCACGGCCCGGCTGCAGGTTCTTATAGCTGACATGATCAACCAAAGTGACCGTATCAGTATAAGTAACAGTCTTGGAGCCACTTACGTCCTCTGCCTCAGTCTCGCCATTCGGCGTGTAAACCGTCTGCTCCTCATCCTTCGGATCTGCATGTTCAATCGGGAAGAGATCCTCACTTTCCGGACTTGCCTCCGGATAATTCGTCAGTACTTCACCTTCGACTACATCCCCCAGGTACAGGGTTTCGTAGATCACAAACTTCTGATCCTGCAGGCCCGTGAAATCCAGATCCTTGAACTCCATTGTCTCAGTACCACATACGCAGTAATCTGATTTGTCAGATGCTTCCCGGTCTCTCGTGGTAAAGCTCTTGATCACAACAACTTCGGTTCCATTCTGAAGGAACGGGGTTGCATTTCCCTGATCATCCAGCTGCATGACACGACCAACCAAAGTGTATTCCGTTGAAACCTTCAGATTGCTGAAGTTAACGGCATCCACCAGTGTCTGGCCCTTATCTGCAGGAACCATCTTCACGCCCGGATCCTCACCCATGATCACGGTTGCAATCGTGCCAAAGGTCGGTTTCGGAACATTGTAGAAGTTGCCGTCCTCATCATTCTGGATACTGATATAAAGAGCATCCTTCGTGATCTCCACTTCCTGAGCCGGATTCATCTGATAATCCTTATTTGCCTTACATCTCTTTTCAGTCACAGTATACTTGCCAAGAGGCAGTGCTGCTGCTCCATCCTTCGACGGAAGCATGCCATCATTGCCCTGGCCAAACCATACAGTTCCTGCGGTTCCATCGTAATCGGAAACCTTGTCATAATAATTCTCATTCACAAATTTCTCAGCCTTCGTGGTTGCGATACCATCGGCGTCAGTGTAAATATAGTGAACCTCTCCGGTTTCCTGATTCTTCACCTCAAACTTCACGCCCTCCATCGGCTTACCCGTGGTAAGGTCAACCTTATGCAGTGACAGATTGCCTCGAAGCTCTGTGTTCTGAGCTACAAGGGATACCTTCGCACCATCATTTACTGCATGTCCCTTTGTTGCCAGCTCTTTTGCCGTCTTTGACTGATCCGGATCATAGACAACCGGAGTAAATGTGGTATGATCCTCGTCATAGGTACCATACAGTACCAGACTCACGGTATCACTCACATCCATGTTGCGGTTTCCGATATGCCATACAGACCCTTTCTTCTCAAAGCCTTCCGGTATCACAGTCTCTTTTATGGTGATATAACCGATAGGAAGTGTGGTGCCAGTCTTCGCGGTATAATGCTTTGCGTTCTCTTCAATCTTAAGTGTAGTCTTCTTCACATTGACAGTCAGATCATCAGCCTTACGGATTGTGCTGATATCATCACCGGATACCGTAATCTCAAACTCTGCACCCGCCAGGCTGAGACCCTTAGCTGTATTGTAGGAATCGCTCAGCTGGTCTACCTTCTCGATCAGAAGCTCAACCGGGATCTTCACCGGCTCGTCTGTTACTTCGAACTTTGCCGGATTTTCTCTGGTATTATCCTTCTTCACAACTGTCTCAGAGACTACTGCTCTCCGAAGATAATTCTTAGCCGCCTTGGACTCTACCACATAGAAGGCTTTCTCATCTGCACCGTTCATAGCTTCCGTTACTTCGATCACATCCGTATTGCCATTCTCATCGGTTACGAATGTACCAATGGCCTTGGTATAATCCTTGCTCTTCAGGGCAGCATCAGCCTCAGCCTTGTCAGCATAAAGCTTGTACTCAGCCCTTGCCAGAGAATAGTTCGGATTACCCTCAACGAATGCAGGGTCCGAAGAAGCCTTGATCAGTGTAGCAAAGGTCTTGGCAATCTCTCTGGACTCGATGGTAACATCACTTGCCTTGCCCTTCAGCTCGGAATCAATGGTTACGGTCCCGCTGTTGGCCGCCATCTCTACGGTATAGACCTTCGGATCGATCACCCACTCGCCTGTATCCGGCACCTTTACCTCGCGTACTGTATAAGTACCAAAGGGCAGGATCAGCAGATCGGAATAGCCATCGTTCTCAGTGTCCTTCTTGATTGTCAGCTGCTTTACATAGTCCTTGTTCTCTTCATCAGCACCACGCACCTCGTAAACAGCGCCGGTCGTATCTCCTGCAATGTTCAGCTTCTTATGAACCTGAAGCCGTGCCATGAAGGATACGGTCTGTTTCTCATTCTTCGGATCATCATGAGCCAACGGGAAAACAACCACATCATTGTTGCTGTCCGCATAAACATCCTTATAAGAAGTGTACGCGTTCTTCTCATCTCCCAGATAGATATACTGGAATACGACATATCCAGATCCAGCCGATGCGGACAGATCCAGATGCTCAAAATCAAGCGTCAGATCTCCGCAGCACTCGTACATGGAGCGTACATAGGTCTTTGCTGTCTCAAAGGACTTGGAAGCCTTTGCGATCTCCTTCACAGAGCCGTCTGCCTCGATTTCCATCAGCTTACCAACCAGAGTGTACTTTGTGTTGAATCGCAGATTTGTATAGGAAACCTGATCCCGGATGGTCATATCCTTCTCAGGAGATGCCACCTTGGCCAGAGAACCGTCTGCCAGAACGATCCATGCATCAGATACCAGTGTCGGCAGCTTCACATTTGTGATATATTTCTTCTTATCACCGCGATTGCTGTCATAGACATTAGCCACCTGACCGTCCTTCACCTGAACACGGATCACTTCTTCCTTCTGATGTCCCTGGGAATCAACTTCCTTTACCTGATACCAACCTTCCGGAAGTGCACCCTGGTCAGCTGTTACCTTCTGGGTGTGATTCTTATCTCCTACCATGGCAAACCATATGCCTGCCTTGCCGGAGTAGGATACCTTCTTATCATCATACTTGTTGGTATCTGTAGTATGAGCCACATAATCCTTATGGGTAGAAACCTTGCCTTCAGCGTCGGTCACCAGATAATGAACCTCGCCTGTAGACTCACTCATCACCTCAAAGCGGATATTTGCAAGGGGCTCATCGCTTTCGCCACGCTTTTCAAGCTTCAAATCACCACGCTGCGGAATCTCCTCAACAGTAACAGTCAGGGCATTCGCAATAGTAATACTATCGCCTGCAGCAATCTTGTTACCGTCAGCGCCCAGCACATAATTACCTTTCTCATCTACCAGATATGCTCTACCAGGTACATAACCATCGGTTTCATTTCCCGATGCAGTAAGTCTGAAGCACATCTTCACAGGAACAGAAACACCATTTGCCATGGCTGTTGCACCATCCAGACGATATCCATCCGGAGCAGCTGTTTCTTCAATCGTTACATATCCAAGAGGGAAGAAATCATCAGCACTTTCAATCGAAATGGCTCCATTCTTATCTGTGGTATAGGTTTTCGTCTGATCTGCGCTTCTGCTCTGAAGAGATGCAAATGTCTCCGTCTTATCAATAGATGTCGCATAATACTTCACGGTAAACTTTGCGCCGGAAATACCTGTACTATTTCCGTTCATGGTCTGTTTAACCACACGCAGCCGAACCGGGTCATCCACAGGTTCGTCAGTTACGGAAAGCTTTGCAGGATTCTCATCTGTATTTGCCAGCGTCACATTTACAAAATGAACATCTGTATCCAGTTCATAACCTTTTCCGGTTTTAGTCTCAATCACATAAAATGTAGTCTTCTCAAATGCACCGGTAGATTTACTCTTATTCATCCAGTCTGTCACATTCAATACATTGCTGTTGCCCTTCTCGTCAACAATGAGAGTTCCAACCGCCTTGGAATAATCCTTGCTGCTAACAGCCGCGGTTGCATCTGCATTTGTCCTGAACACCTTATAAGTAGCGCCCTTCAGGGAATAGTTCGGATTTCCATCGGTACACTTAGTATTCGCAGAACGTTTCTCCAGATAAACATGAGTCGGGTTATTCTCCCAATCCTCATCAATCAATTTTGCAATCTGAGAACTGGTCAGTGTTGTCGGAACAGACAGAAGCTTTGTGATCGTTGCCGGGATCACTTCTTCAGACTTCAGATAACCGTCCGGTGCAACAAGCTCCTTATATGCAAACTTCGTATTCGTCAGCATCTTCTTATCCGTCAGATCATCCTTGCCCATGCAGATGAAATACTGAGTATGCCCATTGACGGTCCTCTTAATCCGCCAGCCGTCATCCTCTGTATAATTGAGGCGTGCCTTACAGGTATGTCCTGCAACCGTGCTGGTAGTCGGACCGGAAAGCTCGCTAGCGTACCCATCCTTATCCATCTGGAAAACAGCAATCAGATGGTCATCCGTCATCTTCGAGGTATCATCGGTATCATACAAACCATAATAAGCTCCGGCAAAACCGTTAGAAGTAATACCTTTCGTACCATCCTTCATAATTGAGGCATAGTACTCATAATGCTCATTGGTCCAGGTATGCTTTGCATCCTTGGCATGTGTTTCCGCATCCGCTTCTTTTTCATAGACATTTACGGCATAGTATCCTGTAGACTTCGGCTCATATCGTTCGTTGGTCCAGTTTTCCTGTACCTCTACCTTCGGGGCCTCGGAGAATTTGCCAACCTTATAGGTTGCAATACCATCCGCGCCTGTCTTCAAAGCCTTCTTGGTCTCTGTTCCATTGACCTTTACATCGAAGGTGACATCCTTCATAGCTTCACCATCGTCGTTCTTCTTGTAAACTGCGATGTAGTATTCCTTTTCTGTGTCGTACGGAACCTTCAGATAGGTACCACCAATGAAATTCTGCCAGTTGGAATGTCCGGAATAGGCATTCTGATCTACCTCATCTGAACGATAGGGTACCCAGATATATGATTTGTTATTCTCTACCGTCACCTTGTAATTGGCATAGCCTCTGGTATTGGTACTCGTAATAGGCAACATGATCAGCTGTCCGTAAGCACCACGCGGAGACACATCCTTTTCCTCTGTACAAAATACGGAGAATGAATACAGGTCACTGGCTGTAGAAGTTACAACACGATATCCCTTGTTAAACCAGTTCGTGGTCCATCCGGTATCAGTTGTCTGATAGTTCGGATTGGATCCATAGATTGCAACGTCTGACGCACCGTTTTTATCCGCCCCTGATCCATATGCATCCTTGAACTTGCCATCTGGAAGTCCGGAAACAGTATTATCAACATTAAAATATGTTCCACATTTCTTGGTAATGGATGAATAAGTCGTTTCCGAATCACCACTACCTGTCGGCAGCAGACCGGACGCAGCATTAAATGTCCGGGAGCCAAGATAAGCTGTTGCACTTGCTGCATTCCGATATCCTGCAAAACCGTAATACTTTTTAGTATTCGTGGCATTCACATAGATCGGGAATACAATATAGCTCGGCACATTGAACTTATATGTTGTACCGTCGATTTCTACACTGATTGTCTTCGATGTTGCCGCACGGGATACCGTGAAATCATCGTCGTCATACATCAGCACATAATCATCTTCATCCAGGTCCGTCTGATCGTAGTTCAGCAGAACATCCGGATAATCGGTAAGTTTCCTGTTCTCATCCAGACTACGTACATACAGCGCAGCGAACCGAGCCGCAGCTTCGGATGTAGATGCACAGATCACTTCGTAATCTACATTCGCACCATAATTGGAATCCGAAAGACGATCACCCTTCTCATTGGCTGCGCCGATAATAAAAGCATCCTTTACACAACCAGGAATGAAATACTTCGCATTGGAAGCGTTATTGCCGGCTGCACCGACAACGATAACACCCTTGCTGATTGCTTCTTCGATAGCCAGGACTACTGCTGAATTCTCCTCGGAGGAATTCGCAGTCAAAGACAGGCTGATCACATCTGCCTTGCACTCCAGAGCATACTGGATTGCAGCGTAGATATCGGATGCCTGGCCTTTACCGGATGCATCCATCGCCTTGATGGAAAGCACCTTTGCGCCCGGGTACTCTTCCCTGATATAGTCGTACATTTTGGTTCCATGGCCGTTATCATCGGAATCAGAGCCTCCCAGCACAGAGACAGACCCTACAAGCCCGGATCCGTTTACACCCGTATCGATCAAGGCGATTGTCCCTGCCGGAACGGGGCGCAGAGCTGAAAGATCATTCAGGTTTGCCAGCGCATCATCGCCTTCATTAAGGTTGGAAAGATCTGCACCGTCCTGATAACTCTCCTCTTCAGATGCCTTTAGGTCATCCTCCGAATCATCAGAATCACCGGCTTCATCCTCTCCGGTATCTGCAGCTTCACTGTTCTCCTGCACGTTCTCATTATCTGCTACTCGGAAGGTTATATTTGCCGAAACAAATTCTGCCTTGCCATAATAATAAGTGTAAGCATTCCGAGTTTCCTCAACAGTCGAATATCTGGTCAGATAAACGCCGCGGTACTCGGAAAGAACCTCAGTATCCCAAGTCAGAATAGAAGGATCCTCTGTTCCGATCATCAGCTCACGGGAAGAGAAATCCACGCCGGTGATATCTACGCCGGCAATCTGTTCCGTAAAGGAAGGCTGTCTCTCCTGATCTTCTGTGGTTTCTTCCTGATCCACTTTTTCTGTATCAGAAGTATTCTCTTCTGTATCGGACTCTTCTACTGAACTGTCTTCAGTATTCTGATCATCGGAGACATCAGCCTCTTCCGTTTCTTCAGAAACTGAAGTCTCCTCTGCTGCTTCATCAGCTTCCGAAGAATCCACAGAATCTGCAGTTTCATCAACACTTTCCATCTCTTCAGAGGACTGCTCATCCTCACCGGATACCTCGTCCACTTCTGTCTCAATGTTTTCTTCATTTGTCTCTGTTACTCCTTCTTCAGTTCCAGATTCTTCAGAACTGTCCTGATCAACAAATTCTGTTGATCCCGCTGTATCCTCGGCCTCGACCGATACAGTCTGAAGTCCACTCACAACTGAATCTATCGGCATAGAGGTAAGCATCATAGCTCCTGCCAACATCGTAGCTAATAATCTCTTTAACATCTTTGTCTTCCTTTCTTTTGAGCCATTAGAAAAGGCCGCCTGTTAAGCGACCTTTCATTACTTCTTTCTATTCTCTTTTAACTTTGCAAACGCTTTTTCATGAAGTTCATGGACTTCCGCATCAGAGCAGCCCATACAATCAGATACGGTATTCCAGTCTTCATCAAGCAGATACCGTAATGTCATGACTGTTCGCTGCTTGGGATCTTCCAGATGATCAATCATTTCCGTCAGATGAATCCAAATATCCAGAAGTTCTCGCATCGAATCAAACAGATGCTCTGACATTTCTCCCAGCTTTTCCAAAACCTTATCCTGAGCAATATCCGTTTCCTCGCTGCATTCCAGACACCCCATATCCAATACACACTGTTCCAGTTCTCGTAGCCGATCAAACTGGATCAGTTTTGCTTCCATTTGTGGCTCGAACCATCGAGAACACTTCAAAAGCTCGTCAATACTCATTTTTTCCGGTTTCATTGTCTCCTCCTCCTTTCCCGAAAAAGTGCATGAAAAAAGGAGAAAGGTTCTTCGCCTCTCTCCATTTCTTTCGCCAGTATAACTATATCACAGTCCTTCGCTGTAATAAAAGTTCAAATCTGGTGCAAACTCAGTGCAAATTTAGTTCAAGACAGGTTCAAATTCACTTCAAATTACTGTAATGCAAAAAAAGATCCACTGCAGTCATCTCACCACAGTGGATCATCGCTCTATGTTTTTTCCAGGATCCTGAGGATCTGCTTCAAGCCTATGCGGTGGAAGTAGTACACGTTTCCTTTCTGATTATCCACCCTTGTTGCCACTTCTTCCCACTGCAGACAATCTACGTAACGAAGGCGAAGAACCTTCCGGGCTTTTGCATTTGTCACGCTGTCGATCAGCTTATAGATCTTCTGCTTCTTCAATGTAAGTTCCATAAGTTCCACCTGCAGTTCCTGCTCTCTATTCGTATAGTCACAGATGATAGTTGCCATACGAGATTCAACATACCCGCTACCTTTCGGCATACCGGTCAGCGGCGGAGATGACAATCCTCTCGCGTTCTCACGCATTTCTTCAATTTCCATCTGTTTGTTGGCAATCTGTTCATCCAGATTTGTCAGGTTACTGAGAATTCTCTTTACATCTTCTATCGTCATGCTGCCACCTCCGCCTTTACGGCCTCGATCAACGCCTGTTGAGTTGCGCCCTTCCACGTCAAAACATTAAGGATTTTTTCATCTATCGTATCCGCTGCCACAATATGCTGCACCACAACAGTCCGACTTGTTTGCCCCTGTCTCCAAAGACGGGCTACTGTCTGCTGATAAAGTTCCAAACTCCAGATTACCCCATACCACACAAGTGTATTTCCACCACTCTGCAGATTCAGACCATGGCCGGCAGCCGCAGGATGAATCAGTCCTACCTCCAGTTCGCAGGCATTCCACTGCCGGATATGTTCATCCGAGTCAAGCCTTGCATACGATACATTCAGCCCGGTGAGCATCTCTTCAATCCGTTCAAGATCATGCCTGAACCAGTAGGCAACCAAAATTGATTTTCCACAAGCCGCCTCAATGATATCTTCCAAAGCTTCCAATTTCCGGGAATGGATATATTCCACAGCACCCGAATCGGTATAAACAGCACCATTCGCAAACTGTGTCAGTTTCCCTGTCAGCACAGCTGGATTATCCGCAGATACCACGTCTTCATGCATTCCAACAGTGAATTCATTTTTCATTTCTTCATAAGCATCCATCTCATCACCGTCCAGATACACCGGATACTCTGAATTAATCAATTCCGGCATATCCAGATAATCCGTCCCCTTCATGGAAATAGTCATATCTGCGATGGCTTTATAAATCTGCTTGGCCGCTCCATAACGAAGCTTGTAACTGTACACGATCTTTCCATTTGTCTTATCAGGAAGAAAGTATCTGGCCCGATAACCCGAAATATATCTCCCCAGCCGTTTCCCCTGATCCAGGAGCTTATACTCTGCAAACAGATCCATCAGGCCATTCGATGTCGGAGTTCCGGTAAGGCCTACAACCCTTCGTATTCTAGGCCGGACCTTCATCAACGCCTTAAAGCGTTTTGAATTCCAATTCTTGAATGAGGAAAGCTCATCCACAACCAGCATGTCATAATCAAAGGGTAACCCGGATGAATCCACTAACCATGGAACATTCTCGCGGTTGATCACATAAACATCTGAATCAGCCGTAAGCGCCTGGATTCGTTCCTTTGCAGTTCCGACCGCTTTACTGATTCGTAGATCCATCAGGTGCTTCCACTTCTTCACTTCTGTCTCCCAGACAAGCGCCACACGAATCGGACAGATCACCAGAACCTTTTTTACCTTCCCCTGTTTGATCAATTCATCGATGGCAGTCAGCGTGATCACTGTTTTACCCAGGCCACAGTCCAAAAGTAACGCTGCCTCCGCATGCTTCAGAATGAACTCTGTGCTGTAAACCTGATACTTATACATATCTGTCTTATCAAGTAACTCTCTCATCATCTGACTCCTCCCTTCCAATGGTGCCTTCTAATCCGTGAGTAACCATATCTGCCTGTCCGCTCTTTCTTTATTGCATGACTACTCTTCATGTACTCCCTCCAGGTCTCGTCAAAGGCCCGGATGCAACTGGCACTTGCATTTCTCCGGATGAGATATTCCAGAATATCTGATCTCCCTCCTTTTCTCGGGAAAGCCAGATCATGCTTCATATCATGGGCAAGATCTCCAGCCGGTGTATCCTCATACTTGTATCTTCCTTCCAACCATTTGTAATAAGTCATATGCATTCTCCCTTCTGTTCTTGGTCCTGTTCTCAGGTTTTGTTCTCCTCCTGTTCCCTCCGAAATCACTTGTAATGCAAGGCTTCAGAGGGTCTCGGGAACAGGAGAACTCAAAATTTTTCTATTTACGCGCGTATATGCGTTCTCGCGCGCGCGATATTTTTTTATCTTTTTTTTTTATTTTTATTTGTACTATAGGTTTTCATGAGCCGTTCTGTTCCCGGTCGGTTGAAACCGCTTGCTTTGCAAAGGGCTTCAGCCAGAACAAGTTCGGGAACAAGAATGGAACAAGAATGGAACAATCTGTCAGTCATTCTGATTCCGTATATAGACTCGCTGTTTTCCGTACACCTTATCCTTAAAGGTTCCATTCTTTTCCCAGCCCTCTATACGCTGCATAACTGCATTTAAAGCGTATGAATCTGCCATCCGGAGATCCCCAGGTGTCTTCCCTAGGCATTCCACCCATATTTCCATGTTGCTGACGTGACTCCTCAGCTTTGTCCCTTTGGGCTGCGTAGGGTCCTCCGGATCACGAATATAATTACGTCGTGAATAGATATCCCAGTCATACCAGCCTTCCGGCAGAAGCTGTGAAAGATAGGTACGAATCAATCCCTCCCGGTCATCCACCTCTAAAACCATCCGCTGTTCTTTTCTGGCAAGTTCTTCCAACTCATAGGAGAGATAAAGCGGTTCCCCGGCCTCAGCCAATTCTCTGACCTCGGCCCATACCTGCTTTATCGTTTCTTCATCCATGTCCCATGGTTTCTTCTCCCCCTGACCACTGACTCTCACATTCCAGAATCGACGATTTCCGGTGATATCCCTGAGATACCCCTTCTCCGAATTTGTCGTTCCAAAGAAAATACACTGCCGGGGATGCGGTGTTACTCTTCTGCCAAAGCTAGCGCGGAAGTTATCGTCTTGCCGGGATATAAATGCTTTTACCCGTTCCAGATCTGCTTTCTTCATGCCTGCCATTTCTGATATCTCCTGGATCCAAAATCCCTGAAGTTTCTCGGCTGCCGTCTTATCATTCATATCCGTGATCGCGAGGCTGTCGGAATACCAGTCCATCCCTAATTTCGAAATGAACGTACTTTTCCCGATTCCCTGAGGACCGTTCAAAACAAGAATGTAATCAAACTTGATACCCGGATGGTACACGCGCATATATGCTGCACAAAGTGTTTTTCGCGTAACCGCCCGTACATAGGCGTTATTCTCTGCCCCGAGGTAGTCAACCATCAGCCGTTCCACTCGTTCCTCTCCATCCCAGAGCGGTAATGATTCAAACATGTTATGAATCGGATGGTAGCTCCGATCATCAGCAACTTTTGTCACCGCTGTCAGATAGTTTCTCTGGGAAAAGGGTCCATAGGTCGCATCCACGTAACTAACCAACTGAGCATCATCCGCGTCTCTCCAGAATCTGGTCGGATGATTCCAGGGAACCTCTCCGATAATCTCCATCCCGTCCGCCAGACGATTGAACACAATATTTTTTAAAAGCGGATCGTTCTGCAGGATCAGGATGATATTCTGAAGTGCATTCTCGACCTTCATCGTTTTGGGGTTATATGTCAGTTTCTTTTTCCATTCGTTATCCGTTTTCTCCCCAGGGAGTTCCTCAGCAGGATCCCCTGACGCTTCATCCGGAAGTGTCTCCGGGTCATCCTGAAAATCCGCTGCAGCAGATTCACTTTTCTCTTTAAAGATCTGCAATTTTACCTGTTCGTCCTTTGCCGCAAAATCAGCCATTTTTGAAAAGGACGACTTATCATCCCCTCCTCCGAACTTGTGGATTCTTACAATATCGAACGCATTGCAGAGCTTCATACACGCCGGATCTGAAGCATGATGACTGTAAATAAACTTTCCGTCCTGCTTTACCTCTACACCTGCTCCGCTGTCTGAAGGAATGTAATGATAACGGTTCTCTCCTGCAGCCTCATAGATATCTGCAAGGAACGTATCGACCGCCTTCTGGATCGGGTAATACACCCTGTTAAATACTCCGACGATTCCATCTTTGGTCAGTGGATCCTGAGCCTTCGCACCTCCAACCGACTTCGCCACGCTTTCCCTGGATGAAGTCGGAAGCAATGTCGGATCCTTCCATTCCGGATGTGCTTCCAATACCATATCCGGATCCATCCACGGTTTCTTTACCTCACAGAAGAGATAGTCTCCATCCATCGGGCAACTGGGCCAGTACATAAGCTGATTTGCCCGATAGGAGCATTCATCAAACATATCCATCCCCAGATCCTTTGCCAGATACCGTGAAACAGCTATAAACTCTTCCGGCGTCACATCTCTGGTAAGCGGTACGATCACCCTTGCTCTCGGTGAATCCGGAGTAGAACTATGCGTGGAATAAAGAACTGCACCATATGGCATCAGATTTTCAAAACCATCTACAAATTCTTTTGTCAGCTTGTCGCCATCCAGAGTAATCATGGAACGGGAAAGCACCTTATCGATCTGTCTTCGTCCTTCCTTTAACTGCCCGGCGACAAAGCCACCATGGTCTTTCGCCGTATCTCTGTCGCTCTTCTTCATGTTTCGATAATCCTCAACCGTCTCCGCTGTACGAAGCGGATTGAGCAGGCGCTGAACAAGAGCTTCCCAGCTGACTGTTTTGTTTACCCATTTCTTTGCTCGACTGCTATTGCCATAGGCAATATTTAACTCCCTCATTCTTCATCCTCCGTTTTATCTTTCTTCTTCCGTTTGTTCTTTGATTTCTTTTTTTGTCTATTTTTTTCCTGAAGCAACTGTTTCTCTTTCTCTTCCTTCATGACATGTTTTAAAGCCTGAAAAACAGTAGGATCTCTGTAATGCTCTGCGTTATAGCTCAGCTCATCCACGCATCATCCACCTCCATTTCACAAAACAGTAAATAGTTTGCCGTTGCTTTTCGGCTCAGACTTTTTCTCTCACTTTGATTCCCTGCCGGATCACCACCCGGATCCCAGTCAGCCGGTACATTTCCCCTGTCCTGACCAAATGTTTCTACCTGCGTCCGGTAATATTCCCGAAGAAGAAACAGATGCATACACAGCTCTTCCTTTGCCTGATCGGTACAGTACTGCTTTATCAGTGAAAAGAGTTTTTTTGCCCTTTTCTGTGTACACGGGAAGAATCTATGTACATGAATCACCATCTGGCCATTTGGATATTTGATATAAAGTTCTTTCATCGACCGCCCTCCTTGCATGAGAATTAATCCCCTCAAGGTACAGTCGAAAAAATAGGCGTTTTTTTCTCACGAAATGAAAAATAATTAAAAAAAATACCTGTCTAAAAATCGCTATCATTGCGTACTTCAGACAGGTATTCAAACCCGGGTATTAACTTATAATTTCAAGTAAAATCCATCCTCACAAATATATCCATCCGCCCTGAGATTAAGTCCGTCTATCCAGGGTGGAGTCTGGCTCATTTTATCGCTAATCTCCTCTACCGTTACGCTTTCCGGGCACTCAATGATCAGTTCATCATGAACATGGGCACAAATACGATAGCTCCTCATTGAACTCATAGCATAAGCAAGAATGTCCCGACTGATTGCCTGGACGATATTCTCTACAAATTTCGGGCCATAACTTTCAATCAGCGTCCATTTCTTTTGTCCATCCAAACCGTAATACTCCACCGCTTCTCCTCCAAATCTATTCATCCCAATACGCGGGCGAATATATGTGAGGTCTCTACCTGAGGGTAGCCGGATCATAAGATTTTTGTTTCTGCTGAAAATAAAGACCTTCCCTACTTTTGTTGTTTCCCCATCACTCACCGCTTTCTTCACCGCGCGATCCACTTCCCACCAGAACTGAACGATCTTCGGATTGGCTCTGCGCCATGAGGTCACAAGTGGCTGGAGTTCTTCCTTTTCGAGCCCCATTTCGAGAGCGCCCATGGCCGAAAGCGCCCCGACAGAACCCCCATAACCAAGTGCTAATTCTGCTATCTTACCCTTTTGTCGCAGTTCACTATTTATGCCGTGCTTTTCCACCGGGACGTGGAACATTTGACTGGCGCTGGCACAATAAATATCTTTCCCCTCAAGGAACGCCTGAATCCTCCACCCTTCTCCGGCCAGGAAGGATAGCACCCGTGCTTCAATGGCAGAAAAATCAGATACAATAAAGTGGTACCCATCCGCCGGAATGAATGCTGTTCGAATTAGTTCCGACAGCACAGAAGGAATCGAATCATACAGCATATCTACTGTCTCATAATTACCGGCACGGACCAATTCCCTTGCATCTGCCAGATCATCCATGTGATTTTGAGGCAGGTTCTGAAGATTGATGTATCGCCCTGCCCACCTGCCGGTTCGATTAGCTCCGTAAAACTGAAACATTCCGTGAACTCTTCCATCGTTGCAAACCGCATTCTGCATCGCCAGATATTTCTTCACAGAGGACTTCGCCAGATTCTGCCGAATGGTCAGGACCCTTTTTACATCTTCATCCGTTGTTGTTTGAATCAGTTCTTTTACCGCTTTCTTGTCCAAAGAATCCGTTTTGACCTCCCTCTTATCAAGCCACCCCCGAAGTTGCTGCACACTGTTCGGGTTCTCTAAGCCTGTAAGAGTGTTGATCTCATTTGTCAGTTCCTCTCTGGATCTATCATCAAACTCTACCGCCTGTTCCACCAAAACTTCATCTACACAAATTCCACGATCATTGATCTCCTGATCAATCCAATACTCTTTCCAGATCGTTGAAGGAACTGGATGATACGAAAGTGCATTCTGTATAGCAAGTTCCACCTCAACATCCCGCTTGTTATATGCCTTAAATGTTTCCCACATTTCCGGCGCATGTTCTGGCAGGTTTCTTGTTCTTCCACCATTTGCTTTTGTTGGATTGCATGGAACAGAAAAAAATCTGATCAGATTCTTTCCCTCATCCATCTTCCGATCTTCCAGTTCAAGTGCCTCACCTGCCATTTTCAATGACATGGGATATCCTGCATATCCCGACCAGACCATCGTACATTTCCAGGAGGATGGATTCAAATAGGTGGTCTGTATCAATCCCTCATGCCTACGGTGTAACCAGAAGGATAGACAGATTCTTTCAAATGCAGCGTTAAACGCCCACTTTATCACATCTTCGGAAATGATTGCTTTAAGGATATCTTCCGGAAGATCTTCTCCGCATGCCAGATCAATCACCTTTGGTTCCATACCATCTACACTATATCCAAAAAGAAGAATCTCAAACGCCGGCGATTCTGCATAACGATATACTCCGGATGCTGAAAGGTCCACATCCGAATAGGTTTCCAGGTCTATTGATATCTGCTTCATTCGTCACCTCCACAACTCATGCGAATTTCAAGAAATACGGCGGAAGTATCCCCTCCGCCGTAATGGAAGAAATATGCACATCGTTTTGTCTACGTCAGGAAATCGTAATCATCCACGTCGAAATCGTCATCAAAGTCCTCTTCTGCGCTGATGTGGCCACCAAGCGGTTCTCCGTCCTTCAGCTTCTGCAGATTATTGAGTCCGCAGGCAATGCCCCGGCTTGTTTCAGTGTTGAAGGCGTAGAAGTTCATGGACACACGTCCGTATACTCCACTGTACACCTCGGTATGATCCAGGATCGGCTGGCGATTGGCATCTACAATCCCCGGTGCAGTTGAGGAATATGCATTTACAAAGTAACTGTCTCTATATGCCTCGTCATCCGGATGTTCCAGATCCCCATCCCTAAGCGGTGTCTTGATTGCATCAAGAGGCGGAATCGTCTTTCCATTTCCCTTCAACTTACTCTCACCCTCCTCATATGCCGCCTGGATTGCCTTCTTAATTGCCTCAATCGTACGCTTGTCACTTTTCGGAATGATCACACTTACCGAGTACTTCGGCTTACCGTCACTAATCGCTTTGGGCTCCCATACATTTGCATAAGACCACCTTGTTATCCCTGTCTTTACTTTCGTTACAAACTCTTCGTTTTTCATTACTCAGTCTCCTCCTTAAATTCTTCTTCTGCTGTTTTCTTCATTTCCGGGCGCGAATCCTCAACAGGAACCAGCGTCGGTTTCCCTGCCGGTTTCACAATGAGTTTTCCCAGCAGCTTATTAAACCTTGTCTTACCGAGCAGCTTTGTCATGTCTGTAATCCCGAGAACCTTCAGTTCATAAGGATCATAACCGGCTGCCTTAACTGCCTTTGCAACTGCTAATTCATCCTTGTACTTTCTCTTACTCTGCCCCTCGACGATCTTCCATCCGTTCCAGGACTTGCCATCTAATGCAGCTTTCAGTGCATATTCCTTCACACTCTCTGCCCAACTGATCATCCCTTCAAGTTTAGGCAGTAATTCTTCAATCTCCCGGTCCTCTAATGTGGACGGAGGCCGGAAGTCATATTTTGCTTCTTCCATCGCCTGTTCAGCACGCTTACGACAGTTATTTCGAATCTTACAGAACCGGCAATGATCCCCGGCACGATACTCACCACCTCCTTTCAGTGCAAGAGCTGCTGCAGGTTTCAATACCTCTTCTCCCCATCGAAGCAGATCTCCCTTATCCACGGTAACGGAAGAAACATTCTCCCTTCGCGGCTGGAATATCGTCATGGTTACCGTATCGATATCATAGAGGAAATCATAGACCAGGAGTGCTCCCAGGGCGTAACAGGCAAGCTGTGCATTGACTTTCTTTGTGTCTCCGGCACTAACTGCCACCCCGGAACCATACTTGAAATCAATGATGTGGAGATTTCCATCTGCAACGATTACACAGTCTGCCGTTCCGAACATCCCCTCTCCGTATTCTGTCATGTCCAGCTTTTGCTCAACCATAACCACCGGATCCAAACACTTTTCTTTTGCTTCAATGATCTGCCCCGCAACGAAGGTCATATAATCGTCTGTATAGATCTCCATTTCCTGGTCGTACCATGTCAGGTTCTCTCTTGGATCCGAAACTCTCTCTCCCAAATAAGATCTCAGTTTATACTCACACAGGGCATGCGCATCCGTGCCCTGTGCTGCATATTCCGAGCTCTCATCCGGTAATTTTGCGTTCTCCATCGCCGATGGCGGACATGCAATGATCCGGCTCATCGAGGATGGAGATAAAATCGAATGATCAGCCATCTGTCAGTCCCTCCGCTTCCGCAACCAATGCGGCATAATCCTTCGGATCCACCTGTCCAAGTGTCTTTGCACCGTACCTGGCCAGAAGATTCTTAATCTCCTGTTCAAAACCTGCTTTGGCGATTCTGTTAAGGATCACCCGGACATCTTCCTTTTTCATCGTCCGAGTATCTGTTGTTTCGCTCTTTTCCGCCGTTTTCTCGGTAGCTTCCATATCCTGCTTTTTTCCTTCAGGCTCTTCCTGCTTTCCTTCAGCCTCTGTATCCGACTTCTCATCCGGGGAATCTATATTCTCTGAAGCCTCATCCCAATCCTCATCATCATCCGGATCAAGCTGATCATCCATCTCCTCTTCAGACTGAGCACCGAAAATCCTTTTAATAAGCTCATCTTCCGATTTGCTGGCTTTCCGCGTAAACGGGGTCTTTGTATCCACGGCCACATATCCGCCAAGTTCCTGGCATTCTTCGATTGCTTCAACTATTCTGGGAGAAAACAATGTATAGGTAAACTTCACAACTCCCTCTTCATCGACTACCTTTCGCAACTCACGAACACTGTCCAAAAGTTCATCCAACAACCTCATAGTGTTTGTAATTACTTCATCTCCTCTTTTACTCATAATTCATTCTCCTTTACTTCTTCAATGTTTACTGTTTCAACTGTTTTTCCGGGTGTCAGTAGATAGACATTTGTGTATCCGCCAAAAAGGAATCTCAGAATTCTTGTCGGAATTCTGGCTCTTGCTCCTCTAAGCACGGTATTGTCTCTGCCATACTCATCCACCACACGGATCGTTACTTTGTGCTTCATTTTATTATTCTCCTTTCCGGAAGGATTTATCCCTCCAAGGTACAGTCGAAAAAAAATGGCGTTTTTTCTCACGAAATGAAAATATTTTTAAAAATTGTTTTTGATATACATCATTGCATCAGAAATCCTTCTATAAATCGTCGCAGAACTAAGTCCAGATTCCTTGATAACATCCTGAAGATCTCTCTTCTTCAGTTTGATTTCGATTAGGCAGTAGCGTTCTTCCTCCGAAAGTTCATCAACGACCTCATAAAATCTTTCGACACACGGTTCTCTCTTCTGTGCAAGATTCGCAATTTCCTCGGCGACAGGTGATCGATCCATATCGTTATCCGGATTATCTGAACCCTGATCGAGTGAAAACACATAATTCTTCGGCACGGTTTCCCCAGGATGCGCCTGTTCCCACTCTTTTATCAGTTCCCTTTCTTTTTTCGTTCTCCGCGGTTTACTGTTCTTCAGATTATTTTCAACCTCCTGGTCATCTAAATGATGTAAATACTGGATCATCTCCTTTGTCACAGGCCTATTGTCAACCGGTGAATAATCTCCGGCTTTGATCACAATCGTCTTTCCGTTCTGGTCAGTATAACTGTATGTCTCCCTTTTATTTGACTCCGTTTTTCTGAATCTCATAAGTATATCCCTTGCCTTTCCGCCGTGGCCGACAGCGGGCAAGGGATTCCGGAGTTTCCTGCTTATCTTCTTTCGTGAGAAGAACACACCAAGCAAAGGTTACCCCTTTTGCCTGAGATCGCACCCAATGTCGATCTCCTGCAAAAATGTATCCCTTGCCCTGGTTGTACTTCCCACGGCCTTTTAATTTTATATTCGGTTACAGCTATCACGCCAGCTGCCAGCATTTACCTTTAGCCTGTATTACAATCATCTCTTAATCAGCATGAACACAGCAGGCACGAAGATTGTTCTCAACCTCAAGATCATCCATCTTATGAAGCAATTCGATCATCTTCCTTGTCACCGGCGGATCATTCTCATTTAACCGGTCGCCCACCTTGATCTCTACAGTGTCACCATTTACAAATGTATAAACATAGGTCTTCCTGTTTTCCTTTTCTGTCTTAATAAATCTCATAATCATGAATCCTTTCTATGTAAAAATGTTTCAATGATTCTTTTTCAAAACTATCCCTGCATCTCAGTTCATAGGCAACACCCCCATCCTGTAATCATTCCTGCCATGGTCAACCATCCCCTGTCGGAAAAACTCGGTAGAAAAAAGAAAAACGCATGAAAAGATCACAGTGCATTACTGCTCATCTTTTCATGCGTCCGCGGTAGATCAGGCCATTGGCCAGTCCCCATATCATGAAGCCCTGTTAAATTGTTGGTATACCCCTTAAGGTATTAGCTGTTGTTTCACTTTACAGATATACTCTGTTCTGTGCATCAGCTCTGGCCTTGAGGATTCCCTCTGTATATTTTTTGAGAACTGCGACTCTGATGCACTTATGTGTATGACACCGGATTGTTATGCCGTTCATAACCGGCGCGTTATCATCCCCGGTAAGCCCGTAAGACATCCGCATGGATTTCTTACAATTCCTACAGTAGAAAGTAATTTCCTGCAACCATAATTCACCACCTTTGATCTGGAATATAGTAAATCAAAAGCGTAAAGGAAAGGGAAAGTCACCTTTACAGCTTACCCTATACAGCCGTTTTCCGTTTACACCGAGGTTAGTGCCGTCTGTATGTTTCCTCTTCTCACGGAATACTATAAATCAATTCATCCTAAATGTCAACGTAAGTATATATCATATTTTTCAATTATTGATTGATTTTAATTGCATTCTACAAGATATTGTGTTACAGTACATATGGGAAATGATACACTGAGAATAATGTTTAATCGAAACATTTTCTCACCAAATAGAAAAGAGGCTTCTATGAAAAACATTGGAGAAGTAATCGCGAAAAATAGAAAATCGAAAAAACTGTCCCAAGCCGCCCTTGCTGAGCGCCTGGCCGATTACAATATCCATATCGGTAATGCTGCCATCAGCACTTGGGAAAAAGGAATCAATAATCCTACTGCAGCACAGCTTCTGGCTCTATGTGAGATTCTGGAAATCAGGGATATCTATACCGAGTTCATCGGGGAAAACCCACTGGATCCATTCAGAAAGCTGAATAGCGAAGGAATCGCTAAAGTCTATGACTACATACAGCTTTTGGAAATGACCGGTGCTTATAATAAGGAGACTGCCAAGATCCTTCCCATAAAAATGCGAACCATGAAAGTATCTCTTCTGTCCGCTTCAGCCGGCACCGGCAACTTCCTGGATGAGGAAAACTTTGAACTTCAGGAATTCCCTGAGTCCGAGGTTCCAAAGAATGCAGACTTCTGTCTTCATATCGACGGTGACAGTATGGAACCCGCTTTCAAAGACGGAGACCGCGTATGGATTCATCAAACGGAAGACCTTCAATCTGGGGATATCGGACTTTTCTATCTTGATGGCATGACGTTTTTCAAAAAACTGGTCATGGATCCCTCGGGGACCTTTCTTGTATCATTAAACAAGAAGTATGCTCCCAGGCAAGTTCAAGAGTTTAATTCATTTAAGATATTTGGAAAACTTGCCACTGAACTGCGCTGATCACAGTAATTGTATTCATGAGCACATATGGGAGGATAACTGGCATAAAAGCGCTATTCTTCTCACTGCATGCACTTTTTATCTCTCTCGGGTGAAAAAACGAGAAAACTGAAGCGAAAACACCCCCAGTATTTACGGGCATTCCAAGAGCTCAAATCTGAAAACCCGCGTCGTTACTGGGCTTTTACTGGGTGGAAAATGGGACAGCACTTTGATGTAGACTATACTCAGGAGCTTATCCGGAAATTATCCGGAAATTATATTCCGAAGCTCACTAATACTGAGGAGGTGACTCTCATGAAAGAAATGTGCTATTCCAATAACATCCATGAACTTCGTTCATCCTATCGTATCACCCAGGAACAGTTGGCCAAAAACGTCGGTGTCTGCCCAAGAACCATCAGCCTGATTGAAAATAATTCGCAGAATTTATCACTTGATATTGCTTACCGGATTGCTGCTTACTTTCAGGTTCCGGTTTTCGATGTGTTCCCTCCAAGCGAAACGACGGCATCGGATTCCTGATAGCCAGCGAGCTCCTATAATTGCTGACAAATTATCAGCAGTAGAAACCAAATCTCCCAAAATGAAATACTCCGAGGGGTGACCAAAATGTTTTTCGAAGACGATGAAAGAGAATATAAACTTGTAGCACCGGATGTGGACCAATTGATTCGATATTTTGATAACAGATATATGAATCCAATACTCTCCACTCCTGCCCTCCTGTCAGCAACCGATTTACTATGGGACGCGCTGGAACCGGTTGCGGTACTGCCAAAGAACGATGAAGCAAAATCCATATGGATCCGCGTTCCCAGAGGAAAGATCGAGGATTTTGAGACATTTGAAAACGCAAAAGAATACTATGATGAAGTCAAGACTTATGAGGATTACGAGAAGCTGTGGTTATATGAGTACCCCGAAGAACTCAAATGGTATCGTCTTGTTGTTGTCAAATCAATTGATCCCCGTACCGGCGAACTGGGCTATCATGGAGTAAGTCTCGGAAATGAGATGATCATTTCCGCCTCTATCGAGAGAAGATGCCTTGATAACGGAAACTACTATGCGGAAGGAGCTGCGTGCAAACTCTGCGAGATCATCCTGCCCGCCGTAAAGGAATCCGTAGAACTTCTCAAAGGAGGGAAATATAATGACCTGATCGAAGCCGAGCTTCCCTATCAGTTCCGAAAAGGTGTAATCCGAAGATCAGAGCTATGGGAGTATGATCCTGAGGACAGAAACTATACCTTTGATGGTCTTTCAGAAGACGCTGTGCAGCAATTCAAATCGCAGATCGAATCTGGTGTCAATGACCAAACAAAAATCGGCCGGATCAAAAATTTCACTGCTAACGACTTCTTTAAGGCCTGCAAGATCGGATACGAAGCCATTGGCAAGGACTGCTCTGGTTTCTCCCTTCCCGATCTATATATGCATTATGCAGACGGAAGAGATGAAGGGCTGACCGGACAGGGGCACGGACTCAATGAGGGACCGGGCATTGATTTTGATTCATCCGAAGCCTGGAATGAATGGTATTTCAACCGTCCGCAACATGGCGGTCATCCCTGGGAGGTCGTTCCCGGCGGTAACAGTACTCATGTTGAACTCTACGTGGAGAACGATAAACGGGAACTGGAATGGGATCTCCGCTCTGGAAAAATCAGTCAGAAAGAGTTTGATGAGAAGATCTCCGCTGCCGGATATTATTTTGTAATCGCTGGAATCCAACGACAATTCGAAGCTGTTTCATTTTACAATGCCCTCTCCGCTGCCGGACTCCCGGTAGTCATTGGCGGTGCTGAAGAACTGATTGCCAGATTCGATGCTACTGATTGGATTGGAATCGTACCACATCATGTTCCAACCCGGTATTGTGAAGATCTGTTCCCTGATGAGTACGGGGAGATTATTGACTTCACTCATGTGTTTAAGGAAGAGGATCCGTGGTTTGAGAAGATTAAATGGCTTCCGGAGGATCCAGCAAAACTAGCATAATAACATATTGAATAAACCATCAATAAAATCAGAAAGACCCTCCGACCAAAATGATATGTACCCTCTTTACTGGACAACCAGTAAGGAGGGTACATATCAGATATGGGATGTTCTTTTGTTTTTAAGGGGAACATCAAAAACATTGTTTGGCTTTTTAGATGATAACCGTAGTCGACGCTGTATAGCGGGTATCTTTGAATAAGCGAACCACCGGTTCACCTTTTTCAACCTCTACAGGGCACAAAAACCATTACAATTCCCTAAACATTGTTTGGGAAATTCGATTTTGAAATGTCAGATTACCAATTATCAGCAACCCGGATTAACAATTATTCCTCTAATGATGATGAAACTGCATTGTTAAGAGAAACAAAAAAGGATCTCAAGTTCTGAGATCCTTCACTGTTGTTCAATTACCAGTCAATCACATCAAAGAACTCTTCAATGTTACTAACCCTTTGATCAAACATATCCTGATTATATATGGTGGATTTTATACTGATGTCAAAAGTCTTTTTCTTAATCTCATATTGATTCTTCACCAGTTTATCCTGCTTGCGAACAATCTCAAGCATGTTCTCAAAAGACTTTTTCCCAGAGTTTAAAAACTCATAGACCTCAGGGTCATTTTTGAAAGTCTCCAACCCCTTATATCCCCATGTCTTCACAATATAGCTCTTCGTATCCTGTCCCCTGTAATCGGCGTCATGAAGACAAGCCACATATTCAAAATCTGGATTGTCAGCTATAACAAATAATGGTGTATTGCCCTTGTCATTCTGGATCCTACAGTATTCAAGAAGTTTCAGGAAATTCTCTTTTTCTCCCGGATCCACCGCTGCCCTATCTGCATCCACAATGATAAATTTGGCAAGATAGTTTGTCTGCGACTCTTTCTTTATCTGACGCAGAAAATTGGAATATCCTCCGCCATGCATATTGATTGGCTTCAGTACAAGTTCCACTCCCTGCTTCTTTCTCATTTTTTCTGTATAGTTGTATTCGGTATCACCTTCGCAAAAAACGGCATACCGTTTCTTTAGTATACGCTGTTTTCTACTCAAATGCTGTACCTCCCAAAATACCCTTCATATAGAACTCATAGATCTTAGTAGTTTCATATCTGACTTCCGGGAAGTCCGACAATGAATACAATTCTGATGTAAGACTATCTTTACTCTTAGTCACGAAATAAATCTGTTCCTTCATGTAAGTCTTCAGATTCAGATGCAGCACATTGTGCGATGAAAAAATGAACTGACCATGATGTTCTGCACCATTTATAAATGCTACCACTCTGTCAGAAAGGATTGGATTAAGCACTCTATCCATCTCATCCGCAAAAACGACTCTGTTCTCATAGACTACACGGAATATCTGTACAGCCCATGCGAAAAACTCTCTTACACCTGTTGAATCCTGCTGCAATTCTCTCTTGATCTCATTCCCATCAGCATCTTTACGAATAATGAGTGATTTCCCATACGGTTTATCGTTGTCCACCTCTATGCTGCAGATACTGTAATCAACCATACGGAATATTTCCAGGAACCGAGGATCCTTCAAGACCTTTATGTCCTCATCCCTGCCGGCGGGATCATTCTCTCTATCCTCAGGTACCGCACCAGGAAGAAGAATGTCCTTAAACCAGCTCACCGTCTCAACTGCATCCTGATTCCCCAAAAGTGCAAGCTTGCTCACAAAAAGGCCATAGCTGTTATTACTGTTCTTTAATGCAGTGGCGAGCTCGTCGGCCTTTCCTTCTTTCTTTTCATACTGTCCGTCTTTGTTCCGTTCTACCTCGAAAAGACATGAGAAAACTGCCTTCCGCTTGATTTGCTTATAAAGGGCTTCTCTGATAATTCCTGATTTGTCGATAGAAAGGGCATATCTGTATACCTGTCCGTTTATAGCAATAAACGTGACTTCAAATCTCTGCACAGGTTTTTTTTCTGTAATGACACTTGTTGCATTTACAAATGCGCCGACCGCCTGAACCCTGGAATTTGCATCCACAAGACTCTTTAGAAACTTCAGGCTTCCGATGAAATTTGACTTACCACCCGCATTCTCGCCGACAATAACTGCTGTTTTTAAAAGATCATAATCAGCATCCGTAGAAGTATAATTATCAGGAAAACGCGTCTTAACCTTTCCTGCCGGCGCTTCCATATTGAATTCACTTTCAATGTTGAAAGAGCAAAAATTGTTGAAGGCAAAACTAATCAGCATCTGAACACTCCTTCCAAACTTACAACAATCTACTCATACAGTATAGCACAAAAAGCTTGCGTGTAAACCAGATTTTTGGTTTAGTCGCAAGTTTTTATGTCTGTTTTGAACAAAATCCGTCAGCAAAGTGTCATTTTGATACTTAGTCGAAATTTACTCTGGAGGTGTTCTGGAGGAGTTGTCTTATTCATACCAGTTTAACTGCTGACATATTGTCAGCAATTCCCTCTTGTCCCTGATCCAATCTTGAAGAAGTATCTATTGACATTAAGATACTAAGAAATGTAAAATACGAACACATCCAGATGAAAATCCTGCACTATTATTTGGTTAGCATGCCCTTGACAAACGGTCCTCCCAACATCCGGGATATGACTAAGTCCTGGGCATTTGTATTACTATAGACACAGGAAAGAGGGGGAGAGATATCATGGCCGGACTTGCTAAGTCTCCAACAAGAGAGAATAGAACAATCATCCTCAAGGTAAAAGACAGGAAACAGTTCATAGAAAATGCTAATAAATGCAGACCCTCCAAAGAGTTTTTCGAACAATGTAAAAAAGCAGGACAACTTTGCGGGATCAATGAATAATAACTGTGCAGAAAGATCAAAAAAGGCCAAACTGTCATCGGATTGGTCTTTTTCTATTTCTGTCATTATGACTTCATTGAAGGAAAATGTTCTAATAAAAGCGGTATATAAGTTTCATCAGTTTTACAAGTACTTTCCCGACACTGTCCGGACAGTGTCCCCACAATCTGGTGAAAATGAAATTGTGCCATCAACGACCGCACAATTCTTACCATTTAGCAAGCATTTTTGCATATTTTCACGCAAATTGGCACCTTAAAATTGATAAATCCTCATTTTAAATGATTCAATGAATTCTAATCGGCCCTGACCATAAGCATCCCTATGCTTTGCCCTGAAAAAATTAAAGGAGGGCCCTCAGGTCCTCCCGCGGTTCCAGTCCTCACGAGTATCTGGAACTTAGTCACAAAGATGAGTTTAATGTGAGCTGACACTTTTGTCAAGCAGTGGTTTTCTGGCGAATCTGAATTAAGGATATATCATGAGCTTGCTTACCTGTTAAAGAACTGCGGAAATTCCTGGTTATGATATATTAGAACAAAAACAGCCTCCCCCTTAGGTTTACAATTCAGGTCTGATTCCATCAGGAAATTAGCCTTGACGTTCTCCTATGGAACACCTATAATACACCTTACAAAGAGACCCTTTCCCAGAGCGGTTTGGGTATAACAATAACATATGATCAAAGAGAAGGGGCTTCGGATAAGTCCCTTATTTCTTTGTCACCATATTGGGATACAGCCTCTGCACCAGAAGCAATCTTTCTTCCTGGGCATGTTCTTTAAAATATGAGGCAAGGATCCGTTCCACCTTCTTCTCTGCCTCTTCTGAATCCATACCACGAAAGTATTTACTACATGCATCCGGCTGAATGCTGATCTTAACCTCCGGTTGCGGAGCATAATCCACCTTACACTCTGCCACAATCTTCCTTACAAGTTCCTCTGACAGTCTGCCTTTCATCCTCTTCAGCTTATTTGCCGCGGACCGCCACAGCGGAACGTTCATAGATACTAGTGCTTTATAAACCATCTCCTGCTCATATGGGCTTAAATATGACAGGGCAACCCCTGAAAGGATCGGCAGGTTTCCCATGTCGATCAATTCTCCCAGCGCAGGAATTAAATAAATCAGCCTCCTGTAACGAGCTGCGGTTCTGAGTGATATGCCGTACTCCTCCTCAAGTAATTTCTGATTTCGGGTGCAGAACATTCGGTCAATAAACACTGCTTTCTGTGTCATTGGCATCTGATATACCATTTGAACTGATGGGTTATTTGACACGTCTGATCACCTCATTTCTATGCATTTTTCAGGGAATAAAAAAAACAAGACTGAGAAGCCAAGCTTTATGCGGCTTTCCTATCTTGTTTGATTATACCAGCGGGGTCGATAGACGTCTTACGTAAAAAGTTTCCTATCCCTTTGGGCTTACCGTTTTTATCCTTTTTCTCACTTCCGATGATTCGTGGATCATCATCCATCTTGAACATTAAGCCTTGCATCTTATTCTGAGCCATGAGGGCAGCTTTACGCTCTTCAGCATCCTGGTACATGGTCCGAAACTTATAAATTTTGAATGGTTTTCCGTTTCGTCCGATACGTATCTGCGTGAAGAAGATCGGTCCTGGATCCTTGAAGTATATCATCGGGCCAATAAAAATAGTTAGTAAAAGCGTAAAGATACAACCAACAAATCCACCAAGAATATCAATAATCCGTTTTAATACTAGCCAACCGGTAGAGATAAACTTAGTGCTACTGGTAAGTACCTTGTAGCCTCCCAGCTTTTGGATATCGATTGCCGGCCAACGATCATCATCCAAAGCTGTAATATTATAGTACATGGTGATTCCCATTTTGATCAGTCCATCCATCAATTCCTGAGGGAATACCTGATCTGCCGGTTGAAGAATGAAGACGCCCTCCACCCATTCATGACTGATCCATGTCAGGGCATCCTTCGACAGGGGCATAACCGGACACTCACGGTCTATACCACGGAAAGTATACTTTTCATCTTCAGGAAGCCGCCCTGTCTTACCTGTCTTCCCAAGTTCCTTGCGCGCATCAAATCCATCCATAAGCACTACTGCTTTTATGTGGATATTCTTCGTCACGCTTTTATTTAACTTTTGCACTGCTTCTTCCACATATCTGCGTGAAGTTACAAGGACCAACTGTCTCTGGTTTTTCTCTCTTCTTAAAGAGCGAAGGATTCGTACCTTATTCAGCTGTTTTGCTACAAAATCAAGGATGATAAAGCTCGCAAGGGTGAGAAAGACCTGCAATCTCGAGTAATCCGAAGACTTCTTCACTGAAAAAAGAAATATCAGCGATATTGCCAATATTTCGACGGAATACACGATAATTGAAATCAACTCATTAATCGCGCTTCTTCCCAGAATGCTACGATAATGTGACGAAAAAAGAATGACCAGGAGCTGTCCTGCGGACATGAGGATCGCCAGTTCCTGAAAAGCCTCGCTTTCATAGGGATTAGCAATTCCATGAATCAGTAAATAGGCGATAACATAGCAAAGCTGCAGAAGGATAATATCTATGATGATGAAGTCACCATGCTTCATCCAGCCTTTTGTGTGTTTACGGTTCATCTTTCATCCCTTAACCTACAAAGATTCTACGGCCCCAAACGGCATTGAAGTTTACTTAATGTGCTGCCTGCAATTCTCCATCCGATTCATAGTCTATTTACTACGAAGAAAAGCTTCGTATGCCTTGCCCAAAATGTAGTAAAAAACTGCAAAAAGGCCAATGATTGCGAAGCTTCTCCTTCAGGTCGTCTGCAACTGTATCAGATCTAGTCTATAGCCCCAGAAACAGTCCATTTTGTCGTGTTTTCAGATTGTATCATAATATGAACGATAAAACAAGGGAATGGCGTGAACCGCTCACCATTTTTGACATAATATACAACTTAATTTTATTACACTCCATTTCATGGTCATAATGTCCAAAGAGCGTACAAGGTGAAGGGAGGCGAAGGAATCCCTCCGCCTCATCTTATATTATTCTGAACATTCCATCTTCTCTCCGCTGAAGTACACCTCCTCCGGGAAGTTGTTACTGAAGCCCTCTTTCTCGGCGGTGAGGAGATCCTTGTCGAATACCAGGAAGTCCGCGTCCTTACCCACCTCGATGGATCCCTTGGAGGATTCGATCCCCAGCTGCTTTGCTCCGTTGATGGTATATCCCAGTATCATTTCCTCTATGCTCATCCGCTCACTTAAAGGCGGATTCGCTGCGACTGTCCGATTGTACTCGGCTTCCCGGGTCTTTTCCGTGATCTGGCGTGTCATACCAACCTCCATGCCGAGATAGGGATTCCATTCCGTAAAATAGCCGTAGAAGACTTCATCACTGGACCAGGTAACGACAGCACCGGTATCCCAAATGGTTTTACAGCGATACATATTGGCTGCGCGTTTATCACCGAGAAGCACACGCCAGGTCTCGTACGGATTCCCGCCCATATTTCCACAGTGCCACCAGGGTGAATAATTGGCGTATACCCCAAGCTTTGCGAAACGTCCCAGATCCGCGTCGTCCTGAAGCTCCAGATGCGCACAGGTAACCTTCACACGATAACGGTCCCCCAGCTCCTTCTTTACAAGCTCCACAGCATCCAGCACATTGCGTGACGCCTTCTCTCCGACCGTATGCAGGTGAAAGTCCATCCCCTCCTCATTCAGGATTCTCAGGATATCCGCTAACTGTTCCACACTGAGAGCCGCCACCCCTGTCACGCCGGTATCTGCATAAGGCGTTACCAGCGCGGCTGTTTCGATCTTCAGTGTTCCGTCCATAAAGATCTTTAACGTATGGACCTTCAGGTGCTCCGTGTTATATTCTCTGTTGAAACGTCTCAGCTCCTCAGCAAAATTATCCAGCTTCTTCGGATCTGTGATGCAATAGCAGCCGTCGATATAGATTGGCAGCTTCCCCTGTCTGTCCATCTCACAGAGCCGTGCATAAACCCGCTCATGGATCTCATTATGCTCCGGGAAACCGGAATCAAAGACCGCACACACTCCTGCCTCCTTGGAGAACTCGATCCAGCGTGTAACCGCTTCTTCGATCATCTCATCCGTCAGCTCATCCTTCAGGTGGTCAAAGAGGAAGCGCATTTGCAGGGACTCATATATATTTCCGGTCACATGCCCGTCCTTCCGTACAAAATAGCTGAGTCCGGGGACAACATCCGGCGTCTCATCCGTAACTCCGTGCTTTGCCAGAAGCTTGGAATTTACCCAGATGCTATGGGATTCTCCTTCCATGATCAGAAGCTCGCTGTCGGGACAGATTGCATCGAGATCCTCCTTAACGATCTCCTCTCCCTTCAGTAATGCACGTTCCAAAATGAATCTGTATCGATCCTGGCCGGGATTTTCCTTTATATACTCCGCCATGAAGGCCAGGGCTTCCGCTTTGCCGTCACATTCTATACGTTCTCCCATATCTGTGTACTCAAAGCCCACACTCATGGTCACATGTACATGGCTGTCTATGATACCGGGCATGACAAACCTTCCCCCAAGATCCGTAACCTCCCCCTCATAATCCACAAGGCCGGACTCATCACCCACATAGACGAATCTCCCATCCTTCACCGCAAAAGCGTCTGCCTGCAGGTTGTCAGTATTCGAGGTAAATACTTTTGCATTTTTATAGATCCGATCTGCTTTCATATTTGTCTCCTTTCCTGCCATTACGGAATACATGTATCCTTCTCCGGCTCTTCAAACTTCTCACTAAAAGAGTATCCTTGACCATTGTACCATACTATCAGGATCCATGACTATTTTTTTCAGCCGCTATCGGAGGAAATACCGACATTTTTCACCCGAAAGAGGCATTTATGACAGCACAAAAAACGGGAACCCTTATTTTACAAGGATTCCCGGTCTTAATGATAAGTGCGTGCTAGAGGATTCGAACCCCCGACCTTTTGGTCCGTAGCCAAACGCTCTATCCAGCTGAGCTAAGCACGCGGATATGTAGTGTTGCTTTCGCAACGCATGTTATTATATATCAAATAGCTTACGCTGTCAAGAAAAAGCTGAGCGAATTCCAGTTTGTATACGTATGTACCGGCATATTTACTCTCCTTTCCGGAACGAAAACTGCTGGAACACGGGAATAGCCCCATATCTTCCCTCCAAGTAAGCCTTGCTCAATTTCTTGTCATATCTTTCTTTGAACCGATCCAGAGAATATATCTTGCTTGCATTGTCAATATCCCGTTCAACAAACCATATCTCATCTCTCCGGAAAAGACTCTGATCCATGATCGTATCTTCATGTGTTGTAAAAACCATTTGCATTTTGATGCCATCATGTATTTCCGTAAAAAGTTTTAAGAAATGCTCTGTGAGTTTCGGATGAAGACTCCGCTCAAGTTCGTCCACAACAAATACTGTATCCGGTCTTTCTGTAAGAAGCATATCGATCAAATCAAACAGGCGCTTTGTCCCGTCAGATTCTTCTACAAAAGTAAAATCAAAAACCGACTTGCCATGTTTTAGAACCAATGTAGTAATCTCCGGCTCAGAATTGCCCTGAATCCGGATATTGAAGAATCCCCCTTCAACTCTCCATGTCATCTGAATCCCCGGCAGATTTGTCATCTGCATCTGAGATTTTAATGTTGTAAAGATTCCCTGGAGGACTTCGGCAGGGATCATCTTACTCATTTCCTCGATAGTGATTTTTTTTGTCTTAATATCTGTCACGCCTGTGTCAAATGTCTGTATTAACCTACTAATGCTTTCCAAGGACTCATCATGATAATATGCTTCCGTATTTGAAATCCCCATATTCGGATTGATAACAATGATATGATTCATGATCCATCCGAATGCCTCCGGAAAGAATTGCAGCTTTGAGTTTTCTGCGTACTTTTTTCCTCTGTTCATTTCTGTCAGAAACAACTTAGATTCCTGCCCGACAAAATCTTCAGAATACACAGTAAACCTGCTCTTCTCTGCCGACGAAAGCTTTACATCCGCGCCAAGGCTCGGAGCACTGTTTCCTTCCCGGATGAACAATTGATGCGCCCCGCCATCCTGCAGTAATTCATATAGCCATTCCTCAGTAATCCTTCTCTCACTAAGGACTACAGAGAAACCATAGGCAAAAAACGTATTACCCACTGTAAACTGCAACTCAAATACACTCTCCCGAGTCTGGTTGCTTTTCTTATTTCTACAGAAATCATTCGCAGATCCAACCGGAATCCCCTCCATCAAGGCTTTCTTAATGAAAGAAAAAGCCATAACAAGATTCGACTTACCAGATGCATTTGCACCATATACAACGGCATTTTTCAACAGCTGTGTCTGCTTTATCTTTATTCGGTGATTCTTATTTCCTTGCAGCTTGCTGGAAGAGATCATCGAGAGTTCTTCCTTCTGATCAAAGGATTTGTAATTCTCAACGGATAGCTTTATTAGCATAATCCCGCCCCCCTTCATGTCTACCCTTATTTCCTCTTCAGATCCATAAGAGTGATGCATCCATCACCCGCTACAAGGACGACAGGATATCAAAATCCTCATCACTCACATCCCGATGCTTGATATAGTCCATGGTCTGTGCCAGGGATGCATGTCCCGCGTACTGCTGGATCTTCTTGATGTTCATCTGCGCGTCGTTCAGCATAGTCACAAATGTCCTGCGCATATCATGCGGCGACTTCACCACACTCATCCCTGCCATCCTGCAGTATCTGGCAAACCGGCCGTAGAAGCATCGGGGCGAGCAAAGCTCCACCTGTCCCTTCCTGATCCGCTGGAAGATCAGTTCGTCCGGAGCAACCGGGATCCCTTTCTGCACATTATACTTTTTGATCAGGCTGAAGACCTCCAGACATTTCGGCGAGATCGGGATCAGTCTGTCTCCCTTCGGTGTCTTGCAGTGATTCAGCACCTCAAAGCCGGTATATCTCCCGTCAGGCGTGACACACGAGACCATTTCCCTCTGAATGTGGATCACGTAGAAATTCCTGATCTTCATGATATCGCCCCATTTCAGCGCACAGAGCTCTCCATCCCTGATCCCCAGATGCTTGATCACCAGGATCCCCAGCGGCAGAGCACTCTGCTTCGCCTCTGCATCCTCCAGGGCGATTTCCGTGATCTTCTCCAGTTCTTCCAGTGAAAATACGGTATCGCAGTCCTTCACGATCTTCTTCGGAGCGAAACGGTCCTTGTTCGGACGGAAGGAATGGAAGGGATTCATCGGAAGGAGTCCCATTTGCATGGCATCAATGAAATACTGATTCATCGTGATCAGGATATTCTTCCAATACTTATACTGCATATCCGGCTTGATGCTGAGACAATGCTCCAGGAAGGCATAGGCATCCTGCCCGTTCAGCTCCTGTAACGGCTTCTCGCTGATGGGCGCTGTCCGGATATAGGTTTCATACAGGTGCAGATCCTTCGCCCAGGTCCGCGGACTGACATTCACCTGCCTGCGGACCATGAAGTCCGCAAATGTGCTGTTGATCGTAATCTCCTTACCGATCTTTTACCCCTCCATTCTGATCTTCTTTTCCGCTCTGCTCTGCAAACGAGGACAACGCTGCCATATATCCGGCCAGATGCGCTTTCTGTTTGCTGTCCATCTGGTTGTAGGTCTCGATCAGATATCCGATCTCCGATTCCCGATCCACCACATACCAGTCAAGCTTATTTCCACGTGTTCCCGTATTATCCGCTCCGGAAAGCAGCCATTCCGGTGTAACATTCAGCACCTGACAGATGATCATGATCTTCTCCGAAGTCGGATTTGTCTTTTTCTTCTTCCACTCGCTGATCGTACTCTGACCAATCCCCGTTTTCTCGGAGAATTCCTTCTGTGTCATGTTCAGCTCTTTCATCCTCTCAAACACACGATTACTGATCGTCATTTACCCGTCCTCCTCTTCCCATGCCATGCCATTCTGTGAATCTATTCATATATACGAATTATAGGGGATGATCCCAATCCTGTCAACCTCCTGTTTCATCGGTCATTGGCATCCCCGGTATCAGTGAAATGGTTGAAAGGATATAATGACTATGCTAAAATATGCATAGGTGCAGATTTTAGCTATTTATTTTATGCACGTTTGCATATTTTCAGTACATTTTGTATGAAAGGAGATCTTATGCTGAAGAGATCCGTAACCGATCAATTAGAACAGTGGAAAGCCCGTCCGGATCACAAATGTCTAATGGTTCGCGGTGCAAGGCAGATTGGCAAAACATATGCCATAGAGCACTTCGGGAAACAGTCCTACGCCTCCTGCATCACGATCAATTTTCTGAAGAATCCCTCACTGAAGAAGATTTTTGCCGAAGATTTGGATCCAAAACACCTTCTGATGAATATCTCCCTCTATCTCCCTAAGGAGAAGATGATCCGCGGTGATACTCTGCTCTTCCTTGACGAGATTCAGGAGTGTCCGGAGGCCATCACTTCTTTGAAATTCTGGAATGAAGAGCCGGATTTTGATGTCATAGCATCCGGTTCCATGCTTGGAATTGACTATAAAAGGCCGAAATCCTTCCCCGTCGGCGCCTTGGAATACATCGATATGCATTCTCTCTCCTTCGAAGAATTCCTTTGGGCATTTCAGGTAAACGGCGATATCCTTGAACTTCTGAAAAATGCATTTCATACCAAAACCGCAGTCCCCTTTGCGATTCACGACCGCATGATGCAGCTTCTTCAACTATATACCGTACTGGGCGGTATGCCTGAGGTTCTTACGAAATTCCTGGAAAGCGACAATCTTCAGGTTGCCGATGAAAAGCAGCGTGCTATCCTGCAGGATTATCGTTACGACATTGCACACTATGCAAATGCCGACATCAAAATCAAAGCCGAAAAATGCTACTTCTCCCTCCCGGAGCAATTATCCAAGGAAAACCACAAGTTCCAGTATTCATCGGTGGAGAAAGGTGGAACTTCCCGAAAATACGGTTCCAGCCTGGATTGGCTTGAGGGAGCTTACATGATCACCCGAATTCCGAATCTGAACAGTTATGACCTCCCACTCCGCTCTTCAAAAAACGCACAGTCCTTCCGCGTATACGCAACCGATGTAGGGTTGTTTTTAGCCATGTATGATACCTCTGTCAAAGAGCGGATCCTGTATCCGGAGAAAACCGATCAGGCTCACTTCAAAAAAGGAGGGCTCTATGAGGCTCTTGTTGCAGATCTTCTGATAAAGAACGGTCACAAGGAACTCTTCTTCCGAAAAGATGAAGCATCCACTTTCGAGATTGAATTCCTGATGGAGGGGGCAGATGGCGCCATCCCGATTGAAGTCAAATCAACCAACAGTCGATCCAAATCCCTGGATCATCTGCTGGAACGTCCGGAAATCCCCTATGGTTACAAACTAATTGACGGAAATGTGGGACAAATGGGCAAGAAGATCACACTCCCCCTATATATGGGAATGTTCCTATAAAATCCACCATAGCAAGCAAAAAGACTGTCGGCGAAAACCGACAGTCTTTTCGGCTTATCAGAACAGCAGCATGACCGCTCACACTCTTTTCTACCAAATCTGTCAAATCTACCAAAGAGCTGCAAATCTACCTTTTCTGCCTTTTTCTCCCTTTTCTACCATTGCAATCCAAATATCCCATCAACCCAGTCAGGTGATCCTGTCCCCAGTAATTCTAACTTAAATTAAAAAAGAAATAAGCCTTTGATCCTTAACGCAACTGACCTCCACATTCTCCTTGGTCAGAAGCTCATCCGTTCGGATGACTATCGACAGCGCATACTCCTCCTCTTCCTTCAGGGTGAGGAACCGGTACTCTCCGCTTACCTCCGGAAGGGACGGGATCTCTGCCACTTCTCCGTGGATCCCGGTTCCGACACACTTCACATAGGCTTCCTTCCTGGTCCAGAGTCTCCGAAATTCCTTTTGAGGATCCTTCGCAGCCCGAACCGCGTCCTGCTCCTCTTCCGAGTAGAAACGGTTCATGATCTTCAGGTCCGGATCCGTCTTGGTCTCCACATCGATGCCTACCGGCGTGTCTGCAACCGCAACCGTAATGTAATCGTCGGAGTGAGACAGGTTGAAGTATATGTTCCTGTTCCGCGGTCCGCCGGTTGTTTCCGCGACGCCCATAATGGCTCCCTTGCCTTCTGTTCCGTTTTCTCCCTCTTCCTCTGTTTCCTCTCTGACCATTCCCCGCAGCATAGGCTTCCCATACTCGTTCTCGGTCACCTCTGCCGTCATCAGGTCGATCCCAGCCGCATCCTTTAATGCATAGCGAAGCAGAAGCCCCGCAGCCAGCTGCTGGAGCTGTCCCTTCTCGAACTTCATCCGATGACAACTCTCCCGGCGCCACTCCGGCAGAAGAGCCAGGTAATCATTCCAGTGAACCGTGAGGTCCTCTTTATTCAACTCATAGAAGTAAACTCTGATCATGATCGTTGATATTTCCGTTCATTTGAATGTTGTGATCACCTTACAGGCGCCGTCAAGTATGGGAGCCACAATCGAGTAGGAGGGGGCCCCTCCTACTCGATGTCGCGTTGGCCGGCCTATGTGCATGCAAGCATGCCCGCATGCCGGCCGTATCGCGCATACAAACAGGAAGGGCGTCAATAACGCCCTTCCGTCACATTCTTAATAAGGTTTACTTCGCTCTCTGATCCAGTCTGGACAGAACCTCCAGAAGAACGGAGCACTCCTTCTCCTTTGCGATATCGAAGTACATCTTGAACTTGGATGCCTGACGTACATCATCGTTGATGGAGATCTTGATCAGCAGGTTCCGGGCTGTCTGCATATTCTTTACAACCAGCTCGTAGTTCTTGATCAGGTTCTCATCGTAGTTCAGGTAACCGTTCGCCATCAGATACTTGATACGCTCCAGCATCAGCACCTTATGGTCATACATTACATGCAGTGCGCGGATATCATAGTCCGGCTCATCCTGCTGCATCTGATCCATGATGCGCTTGTATACTCTCTCGTACACGTCCACACCGAAGGTGGTGTCGGAGAAGCGGTTTCTCATCATACGGAAATGATTCTTCGTATCCTCGGAATTCAGGTACTCACGAAGAGTATCACGGATCAGAGTGGTATCTACATCGTAGTAGGTAGTGTCCGTATTCTTCAGGATCACGAACAGTCCTCTGGTTCCCTTATAGTCATCCTTGAACATGTGGTCGTCGGATGCTGTGATATCCTCATAACCTCTCTGAATATCCTTGAAGGATACGGTGTTCAGTGAGTAGCTGTCCTTAAATGTAAAGTCGCCTACGTGGAATACTTCCTTCTCCAGGTCGTAGCCGTAAATGAAGAGCTCGTGGGGGAACTTATAGTCCACTTCCACATCCACATCGGAAAGGATCTTAGCCTCATCAAATACGCCGTATACATAACCGTTCAGGTTGATGGTCTTGATGATGAAGTCGATGATATTTCCGCAATAGCTCTCGATCTGCTCCTTGGTCAGAAGCGATGTGATGAGATACGGGCACTCCTTCAGGGAACTGCTTCCCGGCATGATATCTGCAAGAAGCATCTCATCGCCCGTAAAGATTTCCTGGATATTGTAGCAACGCAGCTGAATGTAGTTACTGAAGATCCAGCGCTTTGCATTTTCATCATCCGAAAGGATGGAAAAGAGTGTTGCATGCCACTGCCAGGATGTAATGATCGGTTTTGTAACCTCAAGTATCTTCTTGTTATCCATGTCTGAACCCCCTTATTCCTTATCTTCCAGCTTCTTAAAGATCACTGCTGCAACATCCCCGAATGTCCCATATCCATCCAGAGATAACTCATAATCCGTAAAGCTGACCTGGAATTTCTCCTCTGCTGCTACGATAAGACGAATGATGGAGATTGAATTCACTCCATACTCTGTGACAAAATCCTTTGACAGATCCACGTCTTCCAACTCGGGCATCACATCCCCGATAAGTTCCAGCAATTCTTTCTCAACTGTTTCTTTCTCCATACGCTGCAACGCTCCCTTCTCCTTGTCCATTTTGAACAAAATCATCTATGAATATTCTACTAAATCACAATGCTAAAATCAACACCGGATTTCATTTGATATCAGATATCCATGACATCTGTAATCACTGAAAATACGGTCCTTTTGCAGCTTCGGTCACTGCGGCGGGTTCAGGCATACGCCCTTCTTGTTGAATTTATACGTTACGGAGTCAATGGTCAGCTTTTCTCCGATCGCCGCCGTTCCGTCTTCCTTCAGGTAGTACTTGCTGCCCTTATACTTTAACCAGCCGGTATGCATCAGCCCCTTGGAGGTGAAGAAATAGAATGAAGCTCCGATCTTCTTCCAGCCGGTCTGCATGATTCCGTTCGTATTGAAGTAATAGGTCTTGCCACCCTTTGTGACCCAGCCGACGGTCATCACTCCCTTGGCACTGAAATAACGCCACTGATCATCGAACTTCGTCCAGCCGGTGGCCATCACGCCGTCAGCATCAAAGTAGTAGATCTTCCCGCTCTTCTTCAGGAATCCGGTGACCATCACACCCTTCGCATCGAAGTAATACTTCTTTCCGTCAATCTGCTTCAAACCGGTCACGGGCTGACCTTCCACGTAGTAATAGGTATTGCCGTCCTCTGTCTTCCATCCGGTAAAATGGGTCTCCGCATATTCCTGATAGCTGATGGGGCTGATGGGATACTGCGCCTGAAATGCCTCGGTGGTATATTTATCACTTAATTCGTGATGGGTATCATTTTCGGATCCATACAGGAAGAAATCCCTGTATCCGCCCACATCCCAGGTGGGGTCTGCAAAATACCAGAGTTCTCCGACCTTCACGATGTTCCACGCATGGCTTCCGGAGATTCCCGTATCGCTGACTCCATACCCGTCAACGATCCTCACCTCAAAGCCCTGGTCCACCAGCATCTTGTAGAACAGCATCGCGATCCCCTGGCATACGGCTTTTCCTTCGATCAGCGCCGCATGTGCGGTGAACTGCGGATAATAACTGGAATCATTCAGATGACTATAGTCATACTTGATATTGTCCGCAATGTAGCCATACAGAGCTTCCAGCTTTTCCATATCCGTCATACTGTCAAGCTTCAGCTGACTGTAGAGCGTTTTCAGCGCATCATCCAGCTCCGCTTCCTGGGCGGTCGTGGTGCGGTAGGTATTCTTGAAGCTTATGGTATAGGAGTAAAGTCCTCCGGAATAAGTACCTCTGGTGCTTAGATTTGTCTGTACCACGGAATTCTTCAGGTAGTCTCCCTCGGAGGAATTCTTTGTAATGATATACGCGCCGTTAACGATCTCCTGAAGCGAATCCCCAGTAATAGCCTCCGTCACACAGAGACGCACCTCAAACTCCGGGTTACGTGCCGCATAGTTTCGGCGGGCGATCGCAGAGGCTTCCTCGTACGAGTACGCGACATTCTGATCCTGTGTCTCTGTAAGAGCCACCTGCTCTGCAAATACATCCTGTGAAAGAACGCCTCCGAACAGCAGAAAGAACGCCAGAACCACTCCGACAGCGATCTTCCCGAAAGAGGTCGTGATCACGCTGCATATCTTCGTTTCGTCTTTTCCCATCGCATGTACCTCCTATTATTTTTCTCTCCTGTCAAAAACCGGAATGCTGCTTACTTTTCCGGTAAATCGTACTGTAGAAACAACCGAACACATATATAAAATATTGTACCATATCCGCACAGATAATACATCAGAAAATCCAATGAATTCAGGTCAATTCAGGCACAACGCAAGAAGCAGAGGACGGATCCCCTGCTTCTTCGTTATATTCATATTACATCTTTTCGTCTGTCAGACGTTGGGCGGATTCTTGCATACGCCCTTCGCGTCGAAGCCATACTTCTTCCCGTCGATCCTGATCACACAGTTGATCGCCATCACGCCTTCTGCATCGAAGTAGTAGGTCTTTCCCTTCATTGTAAACCAGCCGACGGTCATCGCTCCCTTGGTATCGAAGTAATACCATTTGCTGTCGATCTTCGCCCAACCGAATACCATCACGCCTTCTGCATCGAAGTAGTAGGTCTTTCCCTTTACCTTGAGCCAGCCGACGGTCATCACTCCCTTTTTGCTGAAGTAATAGTATTTCTTCTGAATCTTCTTCAGGCCGGTTGCCATGACGCCGTTCGCATCGAAGTAGAAGGTCTTTCCGCTCTTGGTGATCCAGCCTGTCTGCATCACGCCCTTGGAGTTGAAGTAGTACTTCTTACCCTCGATCTCCTTCAGGCCGGTAACCGGAACACCGTCCTGGGAATAATAATATCTGTTTCCGTCCTGATCTACCCAGCCGGTGGGAAGCATGGGGATCGTCTTCTGCTTCTTCAGTATCTTTCCACACTCGGAGCAGTGTGCACCCTTCGTAAGTCCTGTGGAATGTGTTGTAGCCTTAACTCCGGGATCCACGACTGCTGTATGTCCCTTCGCCGGGATTTCCTCCTGTACCTTTGCTCCGCAGTAGCTGCAGGTATATTCACAGATTCCCGTTGTCTCGCAGCCTGCCGGAGTCACGATCCTTTCATTCGTCCGGTCATGCTCACGTACCGTGATCTCCCTCGTCTTCGTCAGATTGGTTCCGTCTGTCGTCTGTGCCGTGATGGTTGCCTGTCCGGCGGCAATTCCCCGGATCTTCCCATTTTCATCCACTGTGAGAACGCTCTCGTCACTGGAGCTCCAGGAAACCTTTTTGTTGTATGCAGTGCTCGGAATCACGGTAGCACTCAGCTGCTCCTCTTCACCCGGGCAAATGGTGGCCTTAGTGCAATTAATGGAATACAGCGTGCTGACCTTGATTTCTTCATATTCTGCACGGACCGTGGTGTCATGCGCCGGCATATAGAGCCGGATCGTAGTGGATGTAGCAGTGCTGCTATAAAGGGAGATATCCTCATCATAGACCCATTTCTGGAAACGAAGGCCATCCGAAGAAGAGTAATCTGTGGTCAGGATCACATAATCCTTCTCCAGATAGACTCCCTCTGACTCTCCCATATAAGTTCCGTTCTGGATCGTACCTCCATCAACTGTCAGTGTGTAACGCGGATACTTTACAACCACACTGTAAACTGCCTGGAAGCTTCCGTCCTCCGATGTGGCTGTGACTTCACACTCGCCTTCTTTGACAGCGGTCAGCACATTTTCGGACACCTTGGCAACCGAGGCGTTGCTTGATGTATAACTGATTTTCTTATTACTTGCGTTTGAAGGAAGTACGGAAGCGGAAAGCTCGTAGGTCTCACCTGCACTCTTCAGTTCGATTTCTTTCTTCTCCAGCTTAATTCCTGTTGCACGAACGCTGTTAAAGTGAACAATCGTTTTGGCAGGTATCTCTGCCTGAATTTCAATCGCCGCCCACTCTTCCTCGGTTCCGTCGTAATAAATGTTCTTCAGACTGTTGCAGCTTGAAAATGCGTTCTCTCCGATGCTCGTCAAACTCTTCGGAATGGAGATCCAGTTGAGATAATAGCAATAGCAGAATGCACCCTGACCGATACTTGTAACCCCGTCGTGGATTTTTAATTCCTCTATTCCGCAAAAATGGAAGGAACTTGCCGGGATCTCCGACATGTCGGAGGCAAGTGTGATCTTCTTGATATGCGAACTTGCGAATAACTGCTCTCCATAGGAGGTAATGCCCTCCGGGATCACCAGTTCATCTGTTGTCAGATTTCCGAAAGCCCCCTTATCCAGTGTCTCGATTCCCGCCGAAACCGTCACTCGACCGATCTTGGATCCGTAGAAACAGCCATAATCCAGTTTCTTGACCGTGGACGGAATCACAAGTTCATCAAGAGTAAGATCGTTCGCACCATCGGAGCAGATCTCGGTGGTTTTCGGATCGATGACAAGCTCCGAAGCATTTCTCAGAGTGAAGACCAGTTTGCTTCTATCCTTGGTATAAATGGAGCTTCCCACCTTCTCATAGTACTGATTGGAAGAATCGATTGCCAGATCCGTCAGCTCCGACGTTCCGTATAACGCCTCCTGCCTGATCAATGAGATCGTTGCGGGAATATACAGATACTCCGGCTGAACACCGGGGAAAACGGTGGCTCTTCCATTTCCGATCTGGGTGATTGTTTTTCCGTTGATCTCCTCCGGAATCTCAACCACGGGGTCAAAACCGTCGTACTGGTAGATCATATCTCCATTTGAACCTACAGAGAATCCACCCACTTCCTCTTTCACATTGTAACCTCTGGGGTGACTTCCGGTGTAGCCTGCTTCGGCCACATAGTATTTTCCTTCACAGCGGGCGATCACATTTCTATGACCGCTGCCTGAATAAGCATCTTGATTTCCCCTCCGGTCCTTCGCCTCGATTCCCAGCTTCTCACAGAACTCAAGGATCGTATTTGTGCTCGCCCAACAGTCACCGCAGTTATAGATCAGCATCTTCTTTGCGGACGCATACTTAGAACTGTAATCCGTGTTATCTCCGACCCATTTGGTAACCGCTGTCAGTTTCTCCAGATCGGTCATACCGGGGGTGATCACTTCATCGATGATCGCGTCCACCCTTCTTTCCACATAGAGGTTGGAATAGCTGGATACAACCACCGTGATCTCCTGTGTAAAATCTCCGCAGGTCACGCGAACCTTGGAGGTTCCCGAACTGTAGCTGATCTCTACTCTGTCCGCGTCCTCCATGTATGCTGTCGTTCCGAAGCCGTTCTTATAATACCAGGTGGTGGTTCTCGGCCGGATCACACCATCCGCAGTGACAACACAGGAGCTGCCGGAGATCACAGTGTATTTCGGGGTTCCCTCCAGCCCATCCGTTCTGATCTGATACTCTGTCATGCAGTCCGCCGGCAGTTCCCCGGTGTACGGCACATATTCCTCCTCCAGGAAGTAGATCTGCACTTCATCCGGATTCAATGGTTCATCCGCATAAACAGCACCGCCCGAAAGAAGCCCGAACACAAGGAATGCCGCTGCTGCCACAAGGAGCAGCATACGATTCATAGTTTTCTGTCTTTCGCCCATAATCTCATCCTTTCTTGATTATTCCGGTCCCTCGTGACCGTTAAATTTCTGCAGGGCGAGCCCCACAAGAAGCCCCACCAGCGTTCCCAGGCTGTTGCTGACCACATCATCGATGTCGCAGAAGCCTCTGCCGGTGAGATACTGTACCGCTTCGATCATCACGGAAAGCAGTACGGGAAGAAGCCACCAGGGTTTCTTCCAGCGGCTGAAGAATGCTCCCAGAGGAACAAACAGCCAGATGTTGCAGAGGATCTGCCGTCTTGCCTCCGGATCGGAGAAGAACTGCCGGTAGGACCAGAAGATGTCCATACAGATGCGGTCATCTCCGGAGTTCCTTGTTCCGAAGGTCATATAGAAGACGAACAGAAGATACGCTCCCAAAAAGAGGAACCTCAGTTTCCCCTTCAGAAATGCGGCTGCGATCATCAGCACCGCACCGATCAGCATTACCACAACCGGGTGGGAATAGAGGAAAAGATCCGGCCGGAAGGTCTTCTCTCCCTTCTCATCCAGATAGTACTTCTCACCGTCCTCATATTCCACGCCGTACTGCTGGCGTCTGCCCGTCACGGCTTCTCCGTTCTCATCATAGAGAAGGCGTCTCTCGCCCGAGGCGCTGTGACTGATCTCGATCCGGGCATAGCCCTTCTCACCGTTCATCAGCCCGCCGTCCCGGTTCAGATATTCCAGCCGGATCAGAACCCCGTCGCTGTAAACCCGCCTGACTCCGTAGGCTCCTTCCTTGCCGGTCACCTGCGTATCGCCGCGGTAATACATATCCACTCTCTCATTCTCTGAGTTCACGCGATGAATGGACGTGTATCCGTAGACCGTCTCCGTTACATTTCCGGAAGCATCCAGAAATGTGATCACGCTATGCTCTCCGTCAGCCTCATACTCTCTCCGGACCTGACTGTAACCGTCGGGAAGCACCGCAGGCTTCCCCTCCTCATCCAGATACTCATCCAATACGGGATTTTTTCCTTCATAGGTCCTGATCAGAGTTGCATACTTCTTCTCCGGGGAAAGCGTTACATTTCCGTCCGAATCCACAAAATCCTTCCGGACCCGGTTCTCCTCCTTCGTAGTCCGGACAGAAAGCTCCGTCTTTCCGGTACCGACAAACGCGTAGACGGAAATGCCCAGAAGGAGTACCGCTGCCAGCAGGAATAACCATTTTCTCATATTATACCTTTTCCCGACACACTTGTCATCATCCGATACGCCTGTCACAGGCTGAAATGAGGAAATATCCGTCAGTCTCTTTGGAACAGATCTCTGGTGTAGACCTTGTCCCGGGCGTCGCAGAGATCGTCACTGAAACGGTTGGCTATGATGGCATCCGATTCCGCCTTGAACTTCTCCAGCGAATTCACCACAAGGCTTCCGAAAAATGTGCTTCCGTCCTCGATGGTCGGCTCGTAAATAATGACCTTCGCGCCCTTTGCCTTCAGACGCTTCATGACTCCCTGAACCGAGCTCTGACGGAAGTTGTCGGAGTTGCTCTTCATGGTCAGCCGGTAAACGCCGATGGTGACCGGATGCTCCTTCTCCTTGTCCCATACGCTGTTGCCGGAATAATAGCCTGCCATTTCCAGTACACGTCCGGCAATGAAATCCTTTCTGGTCCGGTTGGCTTCCACGATGGCCTCGATCAGATTCTCCGGCACGTCTCTGTAGTTGGCCAGCAGCTGCTTCGTATCCTTCGGCAGACAGTATCCGCCGTAACCGAAGGACGGATTGTTATAGAAATCTCCGATCCGGGGATCCAGACTGATCCCGCGGATGATATGTTCCGTGCTGAGTCCCTTTACCTCCGCATAGGTGTCCAGCTCATTGAAGAAGCTGATCCTGAGTGCAAGGTAGGTATTGGCAAAAAGCTTTACAGCCTCTGCCTCGGTAAAGTCCATGAAAAGCAGGGGGACATCCTTCTTCTCAGCACCTTCCTTAAGAAGCGCTGCAAAGCCCTCCGCTCTTTCCCTGCTGTCATCGTCACAGCCGATGATGATCCGGCTGGGATACAGATTATCATAGAGCGCCTTGGATTCCCGAAGGAATTCCGGCGAGAAAAGGATCCTGTCCGAGTTGAATTTCTCTCTGATGCCCCTGGTATATCCCACAGGAACCGTGGATTTGATCACAACAGTTGCCGTATCATTTGTGGCCAGGACCACCTTCAGGACCGCTTCCACCGCGGAAGTATCGAAGAAGTCCGTCTTGGGATCATAGTTGGTGGGTGTGGCAACGATCACGTAATCCGCGTCCGCATATGCCTTCTCCGCATCCAGTGTGGCGGTAAGATCCAGCTCCTTCTCCTCAAAATACTTCCGGATATAATCGTCCTGGATCGGAGACTGTCTCCGGTTGATCATATCCACCTTCTCCGGAAGAATGTCCACTGCCGTCACGGAATGATTGACCGCCAGCAGTGTTGCAAGGGACAGACCCACATATCCGGTTCCTGCAACTACGATCTTCACATCCTTCATCTCTTTTGTCTCATTTACTCCATCCATATTTCCATACTCCTGAATATTCACTGTCCCGTTCCGTTCCGGATCGCGGGGCTGAAATCGTGCAAATCATAATGCTTCCGGGGCAACGGGTACCGGTTTCCCGGCCGATGGCCCTATCAACGCATTATACCAAACATGGCTCTTTTATACAACGAGAAAAAAACCGGAACAACGCGATGTAACCTGCGTCGTTCCGGTTCTATCAATGCTTATGTCAGGAATTAACCCTCTGTGAATCTGATCGGATTCAGCTTGATTCCGGGGCCCATGGTAGAGGTGATGGTCACACTCTTCAGGTACTGTCCCTTTGCAGCTGAAGGTCTTGCCTTTACAACAGCATTCATTAAGGCTTTATAGTTGTCCGCGATCTGCTCCTCTGTGAAGGAAGCTTTTCCCACCGGCACGTGGATGATGTTAGCCTTGTCAAGACGATACTCGATCTTACCTGCCTTTACTTCCTCGATGGCCTTTACTACGTCCATCGTTACAGTACCGGCCTTCGGGTTCGGCATAAGACCCTTCGGTCCGAGGACACGACCCAGACGTCCTACAACACCCATCATATCGGGAGTTGCGATAACTACGTCGAAGTCAAGCCAGCCTTCATTCTGAATCTTCGGTACCAGCTCATCGCCGCCTGCATAGTCAGCGCCTGCAGCCAGAGCCTGATCTACCTTCTCGCCCTTTGCAAATACGAGAACCTTTACGGTCTTACCTGTTCCGTGGGGAAGTACTACCGCACCACGAACCTGCTGATCAGCGTGACGTCCGTCAACACCCAGCTTCAGGTGAGCCTCGATGGTCTCATCAAACTTTGCATTTGCTGTCTTCTTCAGAATGGAAACTGCCTCGTCCAGATCATACAGTTTGCTCTTCTCAACAAGCTTTGTTGCTTCTAAGTATCTTTTTCCTTTTTTCATGATATTCCTCCTGTGGTATTATCGGAACAGACTCTTTCTCTGCTCCTTCCACGTTTTTTTACAAACGATTAGTCAACAACCTCTACACCCATGGAACGTGCTGTACCGGCGATCATGCTCATAGCAGCCTCGATGGAAGCAGCGTTCAGGTCGGGCATCTTCATCTCAGCGATCTCCTTCAGCTGAGCCTGAGTGATCTTAGCGACCTTCTTCTTGTTCGGTTCACCGGAACCGCTCTGGATCTTGCAAGCCTTCTTGATAAGAACCGGAGCCGGCGGTGTCTTGGTGATGAAGCTGAAGCTTCTGTCTGCATATACGGTGATAACAACCGGGATGATCAGATCACCCTTGTCAGCGGTTCTTGCGTTGAACTGCTTGGTGAACTCTACGATGTTTACACCGTGCTGACCCAGTGCAGGACCTACCGGGGGAGCCGGAGTTGCCTTACCTGCAGGGATCTGTAATTTGATATAACCAGTTACTTTCTTCGCCATTTTAGCGTACCTCCTAAATGTGGTATTAACGGGGGTGTCCCTTCCACTTATTTAACAAACCTTACAGCTTTACGATATCGCCCAGACCGATCTCCACGTCTGTGGAACGTCCGAAGATATCCATGTCGATCGTTACGGACTGCTTGCCCGCATTGATCAGCTTGATCGTTCCCACTGTTCCTTCCCATGCTCCGGAGATTACCTTTACGGAATCGCCGATCGCAACATCGATCACGAAGTCATCTGTCTTAACGCCGAGCAGTCTCATCTCGGAATCGGAAAGCGGTACCGGCTCTGATCCGGGTCCTACGAACCCTGTAACGCCACGGGTATTTCTTACGACATACCATGTAACGTCATTCTTGATCATGTGCACAAGTACATATCCGGGGAACATTTTCTTGGATACCGTTTTACGGGCTCCGTTCTTCACCTCTACAACGTCCTGAACCGGGACCATAACCTCGAACATCTGCTCCTGCAGGCGACGGTTCTCGATCGTCTTCTCGATATCCGCCTTTACCTTGTTCTCGTAACCGGAGTAGGTGTGTACTACGTACCAGTGAGGTTCATTGTCTCCGCCCTGCTTGATATTTGAGGACACCGGTGCAGCCTGTTCGAATGTAGTTTCCTCTGCAGCATCTGCCGCATTTTCCTCAACAGCTTCTGCAGTTTCTACAGCCTCGGTCGTGGTCTCTTCCACTGCTGCAGCCTCTGCCGTTTCTTCTACTGCTTCGGATGTTACGTCGATCTTCTCTTCGTTCATCTCTGCCATTCGATCACCTGCCTACCATATGTAACTCAGTCCGTATTCAAGAAGGAAGTCAATGCCCAGGGTGATCGCTCCGAGGATCACTGCCGAGATAACAACCGCTGTGGTTTCCTTTGCCACGCGCTTCTTGTCCGGCCAGGTGATCTTCTTGAACTCAACCTTGAGTCCCTGGAACCAGCTTCTCTTCAGGGTAGGGGATGATGTCTCATTCTTCTCTGACATGATTTTCCTCCCTTGTTACGAATTACTTTGTTTCCTTGTGCATGGTGTGTGCCTTGCAGAACGGACAATACTTCTTTGTCTCCATTCGCTCGGGGTGATTCTTCTTCTCTTTTGTCAGATTGTAATTACGCCGCTTACATTCTGTACAAGCCAGTGTGATCTTTACGCGCACAACGTCACCTCCATTTTCTTTAGATTTTGATACAACTATTTGCCTTACCGGTTTGGGCGCACCAAAAAAAGGCCGCTTTGGCCGGCAGGAAATAGATTAGCATATGCAGGGGGCAATGTCAAGGAAAATGTGGCTTTTCCCGCATTTCCCCCCGGTCAGATTCCCAGCCGTGCCATCAGTTCCTCATAGGTGATCTTGAGGACGGAGCCCCGTGGAAGCTCCTGAGGAAGGGTGAGGTCTGCGATGCGGATCCGTTCGAGGCCGGTGACATGGCAGCCGACGGCTTCGAACATCCGCTTTACCTGGTGGTAGCGTCCCTCGGTGATGGTGAGCTCGACCTGATGGGTGATCGGATCAGCAGGGGATGACGCGGTCTCGGTTGACATAACACCGCTCCGATCTGCCTCTTCGTCTCCGTTGTCACCTGCAGGGATCACGGACCCTTCAATGCTGTCATCATCCGTACCATCGAGTATTACGACAGTCGCGGGTGCCGTAGGCCTGTCGTCTCCGATATCCACGCCGGCGGCGAAGAGCTCCGCCAGGTTCTCGGGGAGGGTTCCCTCCACAGTCGCTCTGTAGGTCTTGGGCACATGCTTTCCGGGTGCCATAAGACGGTTGGAAAGCTTTCCGTCATTTGTGATAAGAAGAAGTCCTGTGGTGTCCCGATCCAGACGTCCCACCGGGAAGAGATCCCGCCGCTTCGGCTCGGGGATCAGATCCACAACAGTCTTCTCTCTCCCGTCCCGGGAGGCGGAAAGAACGCCCTCGGGTTTGTTCAATATATAATAGGAAAGAGGTTCATAGAAGACAGTCTCTCCTGATACAGTAACGGAGTTCTGAGTTATGTCAACCTTCTGTTCCGGTCCGGACGCCCGTTTTCCATCCACCAGGACCTCTCCCCGCCGGATCAGCTGTTTTACTTCGCTGCGGGTTCCGTAGCCCGCATCTGCAAGAAATTTATCCAGACGTAACTGCATTCCTTTCTCCTTCCTTAATATATGACCCTTTACAGAGCCGGCAGCACAAACGCCTGCCCCCTATGATCCTGTCTGGTGACGCGCAGTGTGAACACTTCGTGTACTCCGTGCTCCAATAACGTAGGAATAATTCAATTTATTCTTTCGTGAACATACGTTAGATTGATTAAGACAATGCATGCAGTTTATGTATTTATGAGGTTACACATGTTACAAAAAACTTACAAAAAGATTCAGCAGCTATTCAACGAGGGCTCCGGTTACCTTCGCACCAATGATCTTCTGGAGAACGGTATCACCACCCTTCAGATCCGTCAGCTGGTGGATACCGGAAGTGTGGAAAGGGTCAGCCACGGCATTTACTGGTGGCTGGATGACAGTCGTCAGAAGCCGAAGCTTTACAGGTACCTGGAGACACAGATGGCGGACAGCAAGAGCGTGATCTGCATGACAAGCGCTCTGTATCTGGGCGGCCTTTTAAAGAAGGAGCCGCAGGTCCTCACCGTGGCCACCTCCAGAACCGATCGGTCCAGGCTTCATCTGAATTTCCCCATGTCCCGGCACTATTACGCCGCGCGCAGCATCAATGACTATGTTGAGACCCTGGAAACACCTGAGGGTCCCATCCGCTACTATTCCGTCGACCGGAGTGTGGTGGACTGCATCCGTCTCCGCAGCGAGCTGGGTGAAGCTCTTCTCGAGAAGATCATGAAGAAGTATCGGGCCTGGAAGAAGAAGGATCTGAAGGTCTATATGTCCTATGCGGAGGATATGGGCCTGAAGCGGGTAGCCGAGAAATATCTGTCCTGAGACATATCCGATATGATCCACCGGAACCTGCCGCTAAACCGGTACGATCCTGCTGTGAATCTATCTCAAACCAATATGAACCTACTACGAACGAGAACCCGGAAATCCCGGGTTCTCGTTTTCTGTCTCTCTATGAAGCCTGATGGCATTTCGAAAACTAACCATAATGTGCGTACGCTTCTCGAAATGTCTGAAGACATTTCGGAAGCTAACAGATCTCGTAGATCCAGCCTTCCGGCGCCTCGATACGGCCCATCTGGATACCTGTGAGGGTATCGTAAAGCTTCTTGGTGGTCGGACCCATTTCCTCCATACCTGCGGGGAAGCAGATCTCTCTTCCGTGGTCAACGATCTTTCCTACCGGAGAGATAACCGCTGCGGTACCGCAGAGTCCGCACTCCTCGAAGGAAGGAACCTCTTCCAGGAAGACTTCTCTCTCCTCAACCTCCATGCCCAGGTACTCCTTGGCAACAACCTCGAGGGAACGACGTGTTACGGAAGGAAGGATACTGGAGGACTTCGGTGTGATGAACTTGTTGCCCTTGATGAAGATCACATTTGCACCGCCGGTCTCCTCGATCTTTGTACGGGAAGCCGGATCCAGATATACGTTCTCATCAAAGCCGTTCTTATGTGCATCTACGATAGCATGCAGGCTCATGGCATAGTTCAGACCTGCCTTGATGTGACCGGTTCCATGCGGAGCTGCACGGTCGAAGTCACTGACACGGATGGTGATGGGCTTGGCTCCGCCCTTGAAGTAGGGGCCAACCGGTGTTGCAAAGCAGCGGAACTGATACTCCTCTGCCGGCTTTACGCCGATTACGGCATTGTAACCGAACATGAAGGGACGAAGATACAGGGTTGCACCGGAACCATACGGCGGAACCCACGCCTCATTTGCCTTTACTACCTGGCGAACGGCGTCGATAAAGCGCTCCTTCGGGAACGGGGGCATCTCCAGACGCTTTGCGGTGTCGATCATACGGTCCGCATTCAGGTCCGGGCGGAAGGTCACGATACGACCGTCCTCTGTGGTATAAGCCTTCAGACCCTCAAAGCAGGTCTGTGCATACTGAAGTACGCAGGCGCACTCACTCATGGTGATGGTGTGATCCTCTGTCAGGACACCGTCATCCCATGCCCCATCCTTAAAATTGGATACGTAAGCCTTGTCGGTCTGCATGTATCCAAAGCCTATGGATCCCCAGTCAATGTTCTTCTTCTCCATGATGAATCATCTCCATTCAAAATTTTTTTGGACTTTTTTCTTAATTACCGAAATAAATCGCTAACTAATATTTTATATTCTTAAATATGATTGTCAAGAATTTTCTAAGTGAGGATTGCCCTATTCGTAAGAAACGTGCTAAAATAAAGTCTGCGGTTCCGGGCGGACTGGCTGTGCCTCGGTACCGCAAAACTATTTGAATAAAAAGAAGGTACCATTATGTATCAGATCGACTTTACAAAACCCTGTCACGTGCATTTCATCGGGATCGGCGGTATCAGCATGAGCGGACTTGCCGAGATCCTAAATAAGGAAGGCTTTACCGTCACCGGTTCGGACATGCGCGAATCGGACGTGACGCGGATGCTGAATGAGAAGGGGATCCGCATCTACTTCGGTCAGGTTGCCGAGAACCTGAAGTCCGAACCGGACACTGCCCTTGTGGTTTACACCGCAGCGATCTCCTCCGACAATCCGGAGCTCCTCTATGCAAAGGAACAGGGCATTCCGCTCCTTACCCGCGCCGAGCTTCTGGGACAGATCATGGATAACTACAAATACAGCATCGCGGTCAGCGGAACCCACGGGAAGACCACGACCACTGCCATGCTGGCGCATATCCTGCTGGCTGCAGAGAAGGATCCCACCGTTTCCATCGGCGGTATGCTGGATGTGATCGGCGGAAATATCCGTGCGGGCGCTTCTCCCTACTTCGTAACGGAGGCCTGCGAGTACACCAACAGCTATCACTCCTTCCGCCCCTATCTCAGCATTATCCTGAACATCGACAATGACCATCTGGATTTCTTCCATAATCTGGAGAATATCGTAAAGTCCTTTGCCACATTTGCAACCAAGCTGCAGGAGGGCGGCATCCTGGTGGTGAACGGGGATATGCCCTATCTTGAGGACATCCGTGCAGCCGTGGCCGGGAAGAACTGCAGACTGATCACCTTCGGTCTGGGCGAGCAGAATGATTACCGTGCGACGGATATCGCTCTGGACGAGGGAGGTCATCCCACCTATACGCTGATCCGGAAGCCGGGGATCCCGGAGGATGCCGGTGCGAACGGTGCAGGCACAGACGGTGCGGGTTCGGCAAATGAGACCGCGGGCACAGGTCCGAAGGTCGTACTCTCCGTTACCGGTGAGCACAACGCCATGAATTCCCTCTCCGCCATCGCTGCGGCCGAAGCACTGGGGATCGGAATGGATCAGATTCTGGCAGGTCTCCGTACCTGCTCCAGCGCTAAGAGACGGTTCGAGTACAAGGGCACCATGAAGAACGGTGCGACCATCATTGACGATTATGCGCACCACCCCACGGAGATCGCAGCCACAGTAGCTGTGGGCAGGGCGGTTGCAAAGGGCGATCTCTGGATCGCATTCCAGCCTCATACCTACTCCCGTACCAAGGCACTGCTTCCTGACTTTGCGAAGGCACTTGCCCCTGCGGATCACGTTCTGCTGGCCGACATTTACGCTGCCCGCGAGAAGGACGACGGCACCGTTCATGCCCGTAATTTGGAGGAAGAACTCCGGAAATGCGGCTGCGACGCGGTATATTTAGGGGATTTTCCCACGATTGAAAAATATTTTCGGGAACATGGCAAAAACAATGATATGTTAATAACTATGGGAGCCGGACCCATTGATTCTGTTGGGGTTAACCTGCTTTCCGAATAGTTATCCACATTATCCACAAAATAATCCGCGGCCCCTGCTGCGGATTATTGCTGTTTTCCACGGCTGACAGCCCAAAACAAAAAGCACGCATTTCTGTATCATAATGAAACTGTCAACCGAATTATCCACATTATCCACAAGACATTTCCCGGCCACAGGCAAGTTGCAATTCATTTCCTTTGTGTTATAATGCTTTTGCACCAAAGGAAGAGGTATTGAAACTATGGGAACTATAACGCTTTCATCAGAGGATTCAGGAAGCAATTCCATCCTCTCGAATATATTTATCGACTATTACATGCCCGAGGCAAACGGCACATTTGTAAAGGTATATCTGTACCTTCTCAGGCTGCAGCAGAGCAACCGCCAGATGTGCTCTCTGTCCGAGGTGGCGGACCATCTGAACTGTACCGACAATGACGTTTCCCGCGCCATCAAGTACTGGATCGGAAAGGGGCTTCTGCAGTACAGTCAGGATGAAAAGGGAAACCCCATCGGACTGATCCTGTGTCAGCCCCAGAGCCCCGAAGCCCTGGGACAGACTCCGCGGATCGTGGATTTCCATCTGGTCCGTCCGGAGGAACCGAAGACTTCCACCGGCAAGAAGACCTCACGCAAGCAGCCTACGGTCCGTGAGCTGCAGAAGGCACTGGAGGATCCGCAGTTCCTGGAGCTGCGCGCACAGGCTGAGGCTTATTTCGACCGTCCGCTGTCCGACAAGGATATCAACGCTCTCTGGTTCATTTATGATGACCTGAAGCTGCCCTTCGGACTCTGCGAGTATCTGCTTGAGTACTGCGCCGAGGATAAGGGCAAGCATCCGGAGCGTATGGAGGCGGATTATTATCGGAAGATCGCTTCCTCCTGGGCCGAGCAGGGGATCACCTCCCGCGAGGATGCACAGAGGGCTACGAGCCGTCGTTTCTTCGGCACACAGCTGCTCCGCGCGCTTGGGATCCGTGACCGGTATATCCCGACGGATGCGGAGGTCCGCATGATCGAGGACTGGCGTACACGCTTCGGTTTCTCCGATGAGATGCTGATCCTGGCCTGCGAGACCGCGCTTCGGAGAAAGCCGGGTTCTGTGGGCTTCGACTATGTGCAGGGCATCCTGGACGGCTGGCATAAGCAGGGCATTCAGACTCCGGAGGACGTGGAGCGTCTGGACCGGAACCGCACCTCTGCACGGACAACCAAGACCAAGAACACACAGAAGGACTTCATCCAGGGCTCCCTGGCGGACGACCTGGACCTGATCGAACAGCTGTCGATCAAGAAAGCAAAGGAATCCTAGAATGGGTGATTATTTCACTATCGGAAAGAACGATATCGAAAACATTTACAATGAGATCCGCATGCGGAACGAGCGGGAGCTGACCGCCCGGAGAAGGAAGATCTTCACCGAGGTTCCGGAGCTGGAACAGCTGGACCGTGAGATCACTTCCGAAAATGCGGCGCTGATCCGGCGGATCGTCCGGCTGAACCCGGAAGATGTGAATGCCGCGCGGGAGGAAGGACGGGCGAAGGTCCGTGCGCTCCGCGGGCGATTCAATACGCTCCTCAGTGAGAACGGCTATACGGAGGCGGATCTGACGATCTCCTACGACTGCCCTCTCTGTCAGGATGCGGGCTTCGTGGACGGACACCGCTGCAGCTGCTACAAGAAGCATCTGATGTCGCTGCTCTACCGCCAGTCCGGTCTGACCGAGATCCTGGAACGGGAGAACTTTGGCACATTTTCCTTTGATCTCTACAGCGATCAGTCCGCGGACGGCAAACCGTCTCCGCGGGAATGTATCGAATACTACTATACAAAGGCGAAGGATTTCGCCGAGAGCGATGAACTGAGCGGACAGAGCTTCCTCTTCTACGGCAGCGCCGGGATCGGAAAGACCTTCCTGTCCAACTGCATCGCCAAGGAACTGATGGACCAGGGACATTCCGTTCTGTATGTGACCGCAAATCAGCTCTTTGAGGATATATTATCTACCTACCTTATGAACTCCGACCCGGAACAGAAGGACCGCGTGAAGCCGGTCTATGATCTGGTGTACGGAGCTGATCTGCTGGTTTTGGATGACCTGGGGACAGAGATGACCAACCGGTTCACTCTCTCCCAGCTTTTCGAGGTCATCAACCGGAGGATGATCCGGAACCAGTCCACGATCATTTCCACAAATCTGTCCTTGAAGCAGCTGCGGGATGAATATCAGGACCGCATCGTTTCGAGGATCGTGGAACGTTATGAGCTCTTCCATTTTTATGGAGACAATATACGGTCTAAGAAAAAGACCGAGGCACTTACTGATAAGCAGTAAAGAAATTACACGGAGGAAACAACCCATGCCTGATTCCAGTAAACTGATCACCGTACCTGTCGGACGTCTCGGGATCATCCCGATGAAGAGCTGCGAGGCTCTCGGACAGAAGGTAGACAACTACCTCGTCCGTTGGAGACAGGAACGCTCCAAACCGGAGAATACCGACCTGCATTTCAACGGATACGAGAGGGACACCTATATCGTCAAATCCGAATGCCCGCGTTTTGCTTCCGGCGAAGCCAAGGGAACCATCAAGGAATCTGTGCGTGGTACAGACCTTTACATTCTGGTGGACGTGATCAACTCCAGCATTGAGTACAATCTCAGCGGACGTATGGTCCCCATGTCACCGGACGATCATTTCCAGGACCTGAAGCGCGTGATCGCCGCAGCCGCCGGTAAGGCCAGCCGGATCAACGTTATCATGCCCTTCCTCTATGAGTCCCGTCAGCATAAGCGCACCAACCGCGAGTCCCTGGACTGCGCGCTTGCCCTGCAGGAGCTGATGAGCTACGGAGTTACGAACATCATCACATTTGACGCACATGATCCGCGGGTACAGAATGCGATCCCCGTCAGCGGTTTCGAGAACATCATGCCCACCTATCAGTTCATCAAGTCTCTTCTGAAGTCCACTCCGGATCTGGAGCTTGATAAGGAGCATCTGATGGTCATCTCCCCGGATGAGGGCGCGATGCACCGTGCCATCTACTTTGCGAACCATTTCGGCGTAGATGTGGGTATGTTCTACAAGCGGAGAGATTATTCCAAGGTCGTGAACGGAAAGAACCCCATCGTGAAGCACGAATTCCTGGGTGACGATGTGAAGGATAAGGACGTGATCATCATCGACGATATGATCGCATCCGGCGAGAGTATGCTGGACGTAGCCAAGAAGCTGAAGTCACTCCATGCAAAGCGTGTCTTCTGTCTCTCCACCTTCGGCCTCTTCACAGCCGGTCTGGAGGACTTCGACCAGGCGCATAAGGACGGCATCATCGAGAAGGTCATCACCACAAATGTGACCTACCAGCGTCCGGACCTTCTGACACGCCCGTGGTATGAGTCCGCAGACATGAGCAAGTATATCGCGATCATCATCGACCACCTGAATCACGACGCTTCTCTCAGCGACCTGCTGGATCCGAGAGAAAGAATTCAGACAAGAGTCAACGAATATCGCCAGACACACACCATCAGCCCGAATTATACGGCACCTACGTCAGGTATATAATAATATCGGCCCGGTGAAGTATCGTAAGGTGCTACACCGGGCCGATTGTTTTGACCTGTGCAAATCGGGGGCGGAAATCGGGGACGGTTCTGGTTTGATCAGAACCGTCCCCCTATTGCACCCCTATTGCACTCATGCCTCCAGCTTCTGAAGGAAGGCTTTCGTTCTTTCGTTGCTTGGGTTATCGATCACGTCCTCGGGACGTCCTTCTTCCACGATCACGCCCTGATCCATGAAAATGACGCGGTCCGCCACATTCCTGGCAAATGCGATCTCATGGGTTACAATCACCATGGTCATCTTCTCTTCCGCCAGCTTGCGGAGGACACGAAGGATGCCTGCGGTGATCTCGGGATCCAGCGCTGATGTGGGCTCATCGAAGAAAAGGATCTTGGGATTCATGGCCAGGGCTCTGGCGATGGCCACACGCTGGCACTGTCCGCCGGAGAGCTGTGACGGATACTCATGGAGCTTATGAGCCAGTCCTACCTTCTTCAGAATCTCCCGGGCTTCCTTCTCCACTTCTTCCTTATTCCGCTTCTCCACATGGATCGGCGCATCGCACACATTTTTCAGAACGCTGTAATGAGGGAAGAGGTTGAAATTCTGAAATACAAGCCCGAAGTTCTGCTTGATCTTCCGGAGCTCCGCCTTTCCGGCGTATACGGAATTCCCGTTACTGCCCTGACAGGCGTAAGCCCCGTCATAGATCAGACTTCCGCCATCCATGGTCTCCAGCAGCGTAGCGCACCGAAGCAGCGTGGACTTACCGGAGCCGGATGGTCCGAGGATCGCAACCACCTCTCCCTCTTCCACGGCCAGAGAGATGTTCTTTATGACTTCCAGATTCCCGAAGCTTTTCTTTACATTCTTCATTTCCAATAATGCCATAACCGTCACCCCCTACTTCTTTCTGTCGTAGTACTGCAGCTTCTTCTCCACGCGTTCCATGATGAAGGCCACGATGAAGTTGAAAATGTAGTAGAAGAGACCGGCAATAAAGAGCGGCAAGATGCTGGATTCGGCAGCCGTCACCTGCTTTGCCAGGGTGAACATTTCCGTATAGGCAAGCGCAAAGGCCAGAGATGTATCCTTGACCAGCGTAATGATCTCATTTGTCACCGGCGGAATGACCCGCTTCACCATCTGCGGGAAGAGGATCCTCCAGTAGGTCTGGGATCTGGTGTAACCCAGAACATCCGCAGCCTCCCGCTGCCCGATTGGGATTCCCTCAAAGCCCGCGCGGAAGATCTCTGCAAAATAAGCCGCATAATTCAGTGAGAAACCGATGATCACGGCATAGAACCGGTAGGTCGAGGAGGTCTCGATCCCGAAAATGAAGTGCGGCCCGAAGAATACCACCAACAGCTGCAACATCAGCGGTGTTCCGCGCATGATGGAAATGTAGATCCTTGCGATCCACTGCAGCACCTTCACCCGTGACATACGGACGGCATTCAGCAGCAGTCCCAGCGGAATGGAGAAGATCAGTGTCAGAAAGAATATGGCAAGGGACGCCAGCATTCCACGCCACAGTTGCTTGGTAATGCTGATAAACCGCTCCCCGAAGGTCTTCTCCTGTTTCTCCGAAGCCTCCTGTTCGGTCCCCTCGGCAGCGGACTCCGTGGTCTCCTCCTTCTTCTCCTTTCCGATGCAGACACTGTCCGCCAGATCCCATTTCTCTGCGATCTTTGCAAATGTGCCGTCGGCCGCCATCTCATCGATGGTCTCCTGCACCTGGTCCCGCAGCGCCGTATTTCCAAGCTTGAAGCCGATACCGTACTGCTCGGTGGAAATGATATCCTGCAGCATCCGGAAGGCATCTCCCCGGTTCTCCAGTTCGTGCTTCGCCACGCCGACATCCAGGCAGACCGCATCTGCCGCACCGGCTTCCAGATTCATAAAGGCACTGTTATAGTCCGCAACCTGTTGCAGCTCCGCGAAGGATTCTGCCAGCTTCCGGTTCTCCTCCGTGGCATCGTCGCCCCGAAATGCGGCAAGAGCCGAGGAATCCGACTGCACGATCACGACCTTTCCGGCCATGTCCGCGGGCTTCTGAATCTCGGAATCCGCACGGACAACCACCACCTGGGAATTATCCACATATGGCGTGGACCAGGTGTAATCATTTTCTCTGCCCTGGATCGTAAATCCGTTCCAGATACAATCGATATTTCCGGAGGAAAGCTCCATATCCTTGGAGTCCCAGTCTATGGGCTGCTTCACCAACTTCCAGCCCCGGCGTTTGCACATTTCTTCTGCCAGGTCCAGGTCGAAGCCCACATATTCTCCGTCCTCATTCTTATAGCCATACGGCGGGAATTCCGCATCGAATCCCACCGTAAATGTTCTTTCTTCTTTATTCTCCGTCTCTGTCGCTTCGTCCGCCTGCACCCGGAAGCCTCCGACTGCAAAAAGGCTGAGAAGGAACAGAACGGACATGATGATCAGGCCGTTCCTGCGTCCGCCTGTTGACCGCATTTCCGCATCCCCCTTGTTATAAAGATTCTTCGCTGCGCTCAGAATGACATGGTCTGTCATTCCGGATTCCTCACCGGTCACTTTCGTTTGAATTTCGCAACCACGCTGTTCTTCGTCATCCACAGCTTTCGTACCACCATCACCGGAACGGTATTTCTCCTGGTATGACGGACGATCTCGCTGAAGGGCTTCCTGCCCAGCTGCTTGAAGGCCCATTTCCGGTGGAAATTCCGGTTGGAGGAGCGGTACAGCACGTAAAGTCCCTTCTTCAGACAGTCATACGGGATCTCCTCCAGATAGCAGTTCTCCAGCTCCTTCAGAAGCTTCTCTCCCTTTTCGGAATTCACCAGCACCACCGAGGTTCCCTTGTCCGCATCGTCGTATTTCCGGAGTTCGTCCTCTCTTGCGGCCCCCCAGAAGTCTCCCAGCGTCAGATCCGCCATCTTGGTGGGACGTTTGAAATTACACTCATAACAGGACTCCCGCAGGAAGAGATTCGAGAAGAAGGAGGGGCCCCAGACTCCGTCGAAGAAGCTCTCCGCATGCTCCGTTCCGTCCTCAAAGGTCAGGCTGACGTAGAACTTGCTCCAGCCGTTCCGCTTGTCGCGCATATTTGCTCCGACAACCTTCCTGTCTCCTGCCACTTCCTTCAGATATTCCTTCCAGCTCTTCGGGGAGGGAACGCCATGACAGAGCACCTCCGCAGTAAGCAGATTGTCCAGATGATCCGGCGCCATGCGCTCGCAGTAGGTGATCATGCCCGCGGTCTGACAGGGAGTTCCCGTGAAGAACACTCTTCTCTCCTTCAGATCCTCGGCCACCCTCCTGTAAATATCCTTCGTGATCAGGCTGTGCACATATTTGCTGGAGCGGAGCCGCCACAGCCTGTCCGGGGAATCCACACGGATATGCCCGACCTTACAGCCTTCCCCGTAGGCAGCGCCATAGACCACGCCGCCCTTCCGGAGCACCTGGTCCGCGATGCTGCTGAAGAGTCCTCCCGAGGAGCTCTTCTTACGGACCTCATCATCCTTATTCCAGGCCGCATAGGACTTCGGCGGAAGGAAACGGATTTCCTTCCCGGAGTACACCGGACAGCCCTGGATACAGAGCCCGCAGTTCACGCATTTTTCCCTGTCCACCTGCGGATACCAGAAGCCCTCTTTATTCTTCTTCAGTGAGATCGCATCCCTGGGGCAGGCGGCCACGCAGGCGTTACAGCCGGTACACCGGCGGTCCAGACAGTTCTCTATATGATTTGCCATACCACACCTCTCTTATCTTCCGGTCTCTCTGCAGCGTCAGATATCCGTTCACTCGTCTCTCTTATCCTCCGGCTTCTCTGTACCGTCGTCTGCATCCGCACGATCTGCAGCATCACCAGCACCATCTGCCTTCTCGGCATCCTCAGCCTTCTCAGCCTTCGCCGGCTTCTTGCTGATCATCTTGAATACGGCCATGATCTTCTTCCGGAACAGGAACGCGATCAGCAGCAGCACTCCGATGAAAATGTACCGGATCACGATGTAATCATAGGACCAAGTCGTAAAGATGGCGATTCCGGTAAGAACCGCGGAGATTCCCAGCATGATCCGTCCGTCGTAGATCTTTGCGCCGTCCAGGCACTCCCGGCAGACCTTCTTGCATGCAAAGTAATGCATGATGACGAAGAGCATATGGGACAGCAGCGTGGACACACCCGCAAAGACATAACCGAAGGTCGGCATGAAGAGGATGTTCAGCACGATATTCAGGATCGTAGCGGAAAATGTGGCGATGACGGTATAGGACGTCTTCTCGCAGTACATTTCCACACGGGCATAGAGCTGATACATGTAGTTGAAGAATACACTGGCTCCCAGCGTGGGGATCAGCGCCACCGCACCGTTGTACTTCTCGCCGGCGAGGATCATGATCACCTCGGGGGCAAATAGTGTGATCAGCGTGATGATCAGCGCCAGAACGATGAGGATGGAATAGGATACCCGTTCCATGGACTTATAGTCCTTCTCCTTCAGCTTCTGGAACTGCCAGGGGATGTAGGCGCTGTTGATGGCGGTCATCAGGATCCGCACAAAGCCCGCCGCCGTGAAGGCCACATGGTAGATACCCGCCTCAGCCGTGGAGAAATAATGGTTGATCATGATCTTGTCCGTCTGATTCAAAAGCGTCTCGGACAGATAATGCGGGATCAGCGGAATGGCAAAGCCCAGGGCATAGGTCCACAGCTCCTTATCCTTAAAGGTTTTGGATTTTTTGTAATTGACGAAATAGAAGAAAAGTCCCGGCAGGATCGTACATACCACCACATAGGCAAGAACTCTTGCCACGCCCCGGTCTCCCGGCGTCAGATAGATGGCCAGAAGGCTGATGATCGGACTGATGATGGTGATGGAAATGGACAGGATGACCGGTTTCTGATAGCTGAACTGATATCTCTTGTAGACCAGCCACAGCTGATAGGGCTCGACGAATACGAAGGAGACGAACATCGCCACCACGATGATCTCGGGCAGGTCCATCAGATCCGCCAGCGGCTTCCTGAATACGATGGCTATCACCGCGAAAATGATGGAGACCACCATGGAAAGACTCTGATAGCTGGAGACGATCTCCTCCTTCGGGTTCGGCCGTTTGGTCAGCGCATTATAGATCGCCGTCAGATGAAGATTCAATGTTGCGATGACACAGAGGACCGTGGAATAGGAGTTAAATACTCCGTACAGTCCGTACTCCTCCGTGGTGAGGACCCGCGTAAAGATCGGTGTTGTAAGCAGGCCCACGCCGGTGGCGAAGAAATTCGCCACGGTGAACCAGAACACGATTTTCAGCTGCAGGTTCATATTTGAAAACTTGGTTTTAAACTTACGTAACATTTCCTACGCCTCTTACCTTCCGTGAGGAAGTTATTTCAGCATCTGTACATTTTTCTGTGCCTGCTCCTGCAGTTCGGAAACCCTGGACCAGACTGTCTCATGCTTCTCTTTCAGGATCTTCTTCGCTTCTGCCGCCACCCGGTCGGTATTCAGGGGCAGGCCCGCAACGTCGAAGAACTCATAGCCGTAATCCACCTCGCCGTAAAGGGCCTCCGTCTTATGACTGTCGGAACCCCAGAGCAGCACCGGCGTATGCCCCAGCAGCGCGATGATGGACGCATGCCAGCGGCCGGACACGAACAAAGAGGCACCGGAGAGAACATAGTAAAGCTCATGGTAATTGCAGTTCTCCAGATTCACGCTGCAGACTCCGTTCTTGCGGATCACCTTGCAGATCTCCTCGTCCCGTCCGTTGTATCCGTCAATGAAAATGATGTTCGGACAGATCTTTTTCAGCCGGCGGATAAGACGCGTGTAGACCTCCTCGATATCCCACTTCACCTTCGTGTATTTGTTGCTGATACCGGAGGAATCACCGATGCAGATATAGGGCCTGGAGAAGTCGAAATCTGCCAGCACCGCCGGCTTCCGGACCTTGGAGTCCTTTTCAAAATCATGGGTCCACAGTGCATCGGGAACATAGGTAGCGTTCACCACACCCCAGTCCTCCAGCACCGCCAGGGACTTCTTCTCGCGCACATAGATCCCGTCCATCTTCGGATAGATCTCGCGGATGATCCTCTTGATGTCGCGGTTCTGCGGATCCACCGTATGGTTCAGGATGTAACAGGGCTTTTTGAAAATGTACTTCGCCAGATAGGAAATGAACAGGATGTAGCGTCCGCCGATCCTGTAACGACCGTAGGCGTCCGTTCCGTTTACGATATTTCCCTCGCCCTGGACGATGACCACCTCCGCCCACTCAAGAAGCTTCTTCTCATAGGCCCAGGCCTGTCCCTCCGTCACCTTCTTCGCAAACTCCGGATATTTATCCAGACGCGCCGGAACCGGGTCCGAGGCACTTGCCTTACTGTTCTTCTTTGCACGGGCGTTCTTGACCTTGCTGTAGATGCCCACCTTCTGCGTCGCATTTCTCACAAATGATTTCACGCCGGAGGACTGCTTCGGCGCCCCGACGGAATACTCTCCCCAGCCCTCCACCGGCGTCTGGCCGCTGAAGCTGCGGGAATCGATGATCTTCACTTCCGCATCCGGAGCCGCTCCGTGGATCAGATCCAGCATGGCCTCAGTGGTTGCTATCGCTCCGTAATTCTTCGCGGGGCGTACATCCCCGACAAAAAGGATATTCCTGTACATAATCATTCTCCGTTTATCAGTCGATCGATCACCTCTCGGATCACGCCCTCGCCGCCCTTGGCTACGGTCACGTAGTCAGCCTCGGCCTTTACCTCCGGACGCGCGTCAGCCGGGCAGCAGCCGTAGCCGACCATGCGGATCGCCTCGATATCGTTGACGTCATCTCCCACATAGCAGACAGCCTCGGGGCCGATCCCGTATTCCTTACAGAGCCGGAGCACCGCTGCCTTCTTATCCTTGCAGCCTGCTTCAAGCGCATCCAGCTTCAGCTTCTCCGCCCGTCTCCGGTTCAGGCCCACGGACTCGCTGGTAATGATCCCGGTCTTCACTCCCCTCTCACGCAGGAAGGAGAAGCCCATGCCGTCCCGGGTGTTGAACTTCTTCAGCTCGTCCCCCTTCTCTGAATAATACATGCCGCCGTCCGTGAGGCATCCGTCACAGTCGGTGAGGAACAATTTGATCTCGGGGATCTCCGAAGGTGCCGTGATCCCATTTTTCTTCATCAGCGCTTCGATGATGATCCAGTCGCTGGGTTCATCGATCTCAAAGGAGGTATCCGGATGCATCTCCACGGCCTTGATGTGGCCGGAGAGACGGTTCTTCGTTGCAAGCAGTGCTTCCTTCGAACAGATGTAAAATGCGCCGTTCTCCACCAGGTATCCGTCGAACTCCTGACGACGGGGACGATGAAACACATCGTAATTGGTGGGTGCGGCGTAGCCCTCAGCGTCCTCTGCCCAGTGGAACCGCTTCTCGCGGACCACGGACAACACGCTGTCCACGCCTTCCTCCCTGTATGCTTCGAAGCCCCGGTCCAGATCCGCGCTCTGCAGCAGCGGAGACGTAGCCTGGACCAGAACGATATTGTCAAATTCATACTCCGCAGCAAATTCCAGCATGGCGAATTCCGTGGATGCGGTATCGCTGGCGGACTCGGCGGAACGGCCGATCACCTCTGCCTTGGAGAAAAGCTCCGCCTCGGAACCCTTCTGAAAGGACTCCACGGTCTCGCGGATCCGGTCGCTATCGGTGGCGATGTACACCTTGTCGATGTCCCTGCAGCCACAGGCAGCCCGTACGGTCCAGTAAACCAGCGGGCGTCCGTTGATGGGCTTGATGTTCTTCAGCGGGATTGATTTGCTTCCACCCCGTACGGGGATGTATGCGACATTCATAAAAACCTCCGTCTTTATAAAGACGAAATGCCGGAGCTTCTTTTGAAAGAATCCTCCGGCCCATCGCCTATCTGTATTGACTAATGCTTGCGATATTTCAGTTTGTCACGCTGCACCTGCTCGATCGGAAGGATATCCTCCGACTTGTAGGTAAGCGCATCGTGAACCGCATTCAGATTGCGTACCAGCTTGCGGATGCCGTCCGGCTCCAGGGATGCCGCATGATCGGTTCCCTTCCAGGTACGGTCCAGGGTGTAGTGACGCTCGATATACTCTGCGCCAAGTGTGTAGGCTGCCACATCCACGGCGATCCCCAGATGATGTCCGGAGAATCCGATGGCCTTCACACGGTGCTCGTACTGCTCCTTCATCCGGGTGATCTCCAGAAGGCAGATATCCTTGAAGGGTACCGGATAACCGGATGTGCAGTTATAAAGGATCAGGTCCTTGGCACGGTTATTCTTCTCGAAGAGCTGTACCACCTGCTCCTCCTCTTCCTTCGTGGTCATACCGAAGGACAGCTGGATCTCGCCTTCGTAATTATCACACAGCCACTGCAGCATTTCGAAATGCGTATTGCATGCGGAAGGGATCTTGATAAACTTCGGATTCAGGGAGGTGATCTCCTTTGCACTGGTCAGGTCCCAAACCGATGTGGAATAAATAATCCCGGCTTCCTCGCACCATGCCTTCAGCTGTCTGTGCTGATCTACATCGAACTCCAGGAACTCACGATGTGCACCATAGGTATCACCATAAGAATTTGCCGGATTCGGATGCGGTGCATTATACTGCTCCGGTGTGAGAAGCTCCTTCGGACAACGCTTCTGGAACTTGATAGCATCTGCTTTACAGAAGTAAGCCGCAGTCTGGATCAGATCCTTGGCAATCTCCATCTGACCCATATGATTACAACCGGCCTCCGCGATCACAAAAGGTTTCTTGTACATAAATAAATCCTCCTTTTCGGGATTCAAACTTTTCCGATAAAAATACTTTAAACAGATTACCACATTTCCCCGAAAAAAACAACAAAAGACGCACACGGATTCGGCGTTTTTTCTCTTTTCTCACGCAGAAGAGCGTGGTACAATATAGCCCGTTGTCAACTACCACGCACCTAAAGGTACGTGGCTTGCGACTCCCCTGTAGTTCGTTGCAATAACTCCTACATTTTGTCGGTGTAACTTCCGTGGGGTCGCATCATGGGACGGTTGACACCGCCCCTTACGACAAAGATTTACTCTGCCGTATCTGTATCAGGTACTTGGTTATCTTCAAGATAGTTGATTCCCATGCGATACAGATTCATAGCTCCAATGCGGTCATCGTTTGATTTATAGCCACAGTTCTTACAGGCAAACAGATGTATCTTCTTGTTGCGGTTAGACTTTTCAATATGTCCACATACAGGACAGCACTGGCTCGTATAACGAGGATTAACCTTAATAACAGCAGACTGATTCTGTTTAGCCTTGTAGATAAGCTTCTGTTCAAGGTCATAGAAAGACCATGATACAGAAACATAGCGGTCTTTAGTCCTGACACGCTCTGTGGCGTTGCGAACGCCCGACAAATCTTCAAGAACAAAGAGCGTATGCTTCGGATTGCTCTCAACGAGTGCCTTTGATACCTGGTGGTTAACATCCTGCATCCAACGGTTTTCTCGCTGACCGATAGCTTTAAGCCTACGTCTTGATGATGGAGTCTGACGCATTTGGAGTTCCTTTCGAAGTTTTGCATAGCTTGCACGTTTCTGCTTGATGGCTTTACCGCTTACAAAACCAGACTTGTGCCTACTACCATAGGTGGCAACAACAAAGTTGATACCCCTGTCGATACCTACAACATTGCAGATATCGGAAACATTACTTTCCTCGATATCATAAGTAACGGGGATATGCAAAAAATACTTACCATGCTTGTTTACGAGCTTGGCTGTGCCGAACTTATAGATTGTGTGGTCAAAATATTTAGACATACCCTCGGCGAAATAAGGTAACTTGACACGACCATTCAGTGTATTGACTGAAAAACAGTTTTGCGTAAGGGAATAATCCCTGTTCCAAACAAGGTCATACTGAGGCTTCTTGAAAGATGGTTGAATCCACTCTTTCTGATTTTCGAGAATAGTCTTATATCTTGCGATAACAGTCTTAAATACAGACTGTGCCATCTGAGATTTAAGCCCAAACTTCTCTCGAAGTGTGGAGTATAAAACCTTATTAAGTGAGAACTGTTTCAGGTCGTGAGTATGGAACACATAGTCAGATACATAATTACATGCATCAGAATAAACAGACATAGTTTCATCAAGTAGAACCTTACTGTCTGGCGTGGCTGCAATCTGAATTTTAGCTGTAACTGTCATCTGTTCCATCATGCACCTCATTGATAATTCACTAAGAATATGATATAATAGCTGTTAGTGAAAGTCAATATGCAAGGAGTTTTTTATGGAAGACTGGCTCAAAGATGCGAAGGAATTAGCAAAATCCGAAGCTGAGTATTTTGTTAAGAACTTAATAGATGTGGCAAATACAAATAAACTTGATGCAGAATGGTTTGTGGAGGAGGTTGTTAAAAATATCCACAAGATTAAGGGTAATCCAAACGAAAGCGATTAACCTATGGATAACAGATATAATCGCCGTAACAGGCGTAAGTATAGTCTAAAAGTACATATTGTCCTTGTCACCAAGTACCGCAAACAAATACTTAAAAGTTCTATTGCGGACGATGTAAAACAAAAGATTTACGATATCTGCAATTCCAAAGGATATGGCATCATTGCTATGGAAACCGACAAAGACCATATACACTTTCTGATAAGCTACGATACTACGGATAGAGTATGCGACATTGTTAAGCTGATTAAACAGCAAACAACGTATTATCTATGGCAGAAATATCCAAGTTTTCTGTCTGAGTGCTATTGGAAGCATAAGATATTTTGGTCTGACGGGTATTTTGCCTGTAGCATTGGCGAAGTATCATCAGCTACTATACAAAAGTACATCGAAAGTCAAGGTTAATGGCTACGGATTTACAAGGCTCCTCCCCCCGCCCGAGGGCAGTGGGTTTCCGCCTACATCAAACGAAAGGTTTTACTTATGAAAAACCGACTTATGAAAACAATTAAATCTGACCCGATCCTTGTGATCTCCGGCGTTCTGGCTCTGATCTCCTGCTTTTTCGTCACACCGGACAGTGAGTATCTGAACTATCCGGACTTCCGGACCCTTGCCATCCTCTTCTCCCTGATGCTGGTGGTGAGTGCGCTGGTGCGGATCGGAACCTTCGACTATCTGACCGGAAGACTTCTCGGGCGGATCCACACGGAACGCTATGTAACGCTGTTCCTTGTGATCCTCTCCTTCTTCCTGAGCATGCTTCTGACAAATGACGTCACGCTGGTCACTCTGGTTCCCTTCGCGTTACTTCTCCTGAAGTCCTTCGGAGACCGGAGACGGACGGTCTACACCCTGATCCTGATGACCATCGGCGCAAACCTGGGCAGCATGCTGACCCCCATCGGAAATCCGCAGAATCTGTATCTTTTCAGTAAATACGGCTTCTCCCTGTCAGACTTCACACTGACCATGCTTCCCTACACCATCGGGGCTTTGGCACTGCTTGTGATCTGCGTCTTCTTCCTGAACCGGACGGACCACACCATGGATACGGCGTCCCTCACACCTGCGCAGGCACCGCCGGTGTCCAGGGTGCTTCTCTACTCGGGACTCTTCATCGTCTGTCTTCTGACAGTGGCCGGAGTTCTGCACTACGGGATCATGCTTGCCATCGTCGTGGTGGTGATGCTTCCGGCGGACCGGCGTGCCTTCCTGAAGGTGGACTACGCTCTTCTTCTCACCTTCCTGTTCTTCTTTATTCTGATCGGGAATCTGAAGCGGATCGATGTGATCCAGAACACTCTCAGTACGATCATCGATGCAAATGTGACTGTGACCGCTGTCCTCTCCTCGCAGGTGATCAGTAATGTGCCTGCGGCGATGCTGCTGTCAGCCTTCACCGAGCAGGGACATGCTCTGCTGGTGGGCGTAAATCTCGGCGGACTCGGTACCCTTATTGCCAGTATGGCCAGCCTCATAACCTACAAATTCTATGCGAAGGAACGGCAGCCCGGTGAGCATTACATGCTGAAATTCACCGTGCTGAACCTGATCTTCCTGGCGGTGCTGCTGACGATGAATCTGTGGGTGTGACAGGAATAAAGAACGCCTCCGGATCATCGATTTGACCCGGAGGCGTTCTTCAGTTAGCCGTGGTGCCATGATCACTCCTCTTCGGTCGTGACCTCGGTTGCTTCGCCTTTCTCCAAAATTTGTTCCAGGGTCCTCCAGCCAAGCACGGCGCATTTGACGCGAGCCGGCATATGGGAGATATCCTGCAGGGAGGAAGCCTCCTCCAGCAGCTCCAGCTCTTCCTCTGACACCTTGCCCTTGATCATCTTCATGAAGGTGTCCTTCAGGGCCAGGGCTTCCTCTGTCGTCCTGCCGATCACCAGCTCCAGCATCATGTCCGCGCTGGCCTGTGAGATGGCGCAGCCGTCACCGATGAAGGCTCCGTCCTCGATGACTCCGTTCTCCCCCAGCTTCAGCTGCAGGGTCACGTCGTCTCCGCAGGAGGGATTCACCCCGCGCATGGAGGCTGTAGGGTCGATCAGCGGATGCTTATAGATCGGATGCAGGTTATGCTCCGTCAATATTTCGTTGTAAAATGTACGGTTCTGCATGTGATTTCCTTTCCATGTCCTTATATCAGTGTCATTCTGAGGCCGCAGGCACACCCATGTCATTCTGAGGCCGCAGGCCGAAGAATCTTACGATTGGTGATGCCGGAAAGATCCTTCGCTTCGCTCAGGATGACTATCAGTCTTTATACCCCATAAACGGGCGGATATTCCGGATGCCCTCCGCCAGCTGCTCCACCTCTGCCTCGGTGTTGTAGAACATCAGGCTGGCTCTTGTGGTGGAAGGGATCCCGATATGCTGATGCAGGGGCTCTGCACAGTGATGTCCTGCCCGCACGGCCAACTTCTGATCCGCCAGGATGGCTGCCACATCGTGAGGATGTACGCCCTCCACCCGGAAGGTAAAAATGCCGTGATGGCCCTCTGCCGTATCCGCACCCACCAGTTCGATATGGGGGATGGCCTTGATCCTCTCAAATGCCAGACGGGACAGTTCTGTCTCCCGCGCTATGATCTCGTCCATTCCGATGGCTTCCAGATAGTCAATGGCCGCTGCCAGTCCTACGGCTCCTCCGGCATTCACGGTCCCTGCCTCAAACTTGTGGGGAAGCTCCGCATAGGTCACCTCCGTCAGGGACACGGTCTCGATCATCTCTCCTCCGGTCAGGAAGGGAGGCATCTTATCCAGCAACTTCTCCTTTCCGTACAGCACACCGATCCCCATGGGGGCCAGCATCTTATGTCCGGAAAATGCCAGGAAGTCCACATCCAGCTCCTGTACATCCGTCTTTCCGTGGGGCACGCTCTGGGCGCCGTCCGCCACATAGTAAGCTCCGTATTTATGGGCAACCGCTGCCAGTGACTTCACATCGTTCATTTGTCCGAAGACATTTGACATGGCAGTCAGTGCCACGATCTTCGTCCTCTCGGACATCAGCTCCTCCAGCTTCTCCGGCAGGAAGCTTCCGTCCTTCTCAGGAGCCAGATACTTCACCACGGCTCCCGCGCGTCTTGCGGCATGCTGCCAGGGAAGCAGATTGCTGTGATGCTCCACCACGCTGCATACTACCTCGTCGCCCTCCTGAAGAAGCAGCTCTCCCAGGCTGTATGCCACCAGATTGAGACTCTCTGACGCATTTCTCGTGAAAATGATCTCCGCTGAGGATGCGGCGTTCACAAAGCCCGCCACCCTGTCTCTTGCCGCCTCGTAGGCGTCCGTCGCTTCCACGGAAAGGTCATAAAGACCGCGGAAGGGATTCGCGTTCTTATGATAATAAAACTGTTCCACCGCCTCGATCACCTGCGTAGGGCGCTGGGATGTGGCGGAATTATCCAGATATGCCAGGTCCGTCTTCCCGAAGAACGGGAAATCCGCCCGGATCTCCTCTATCGTTTTCATTCTGAATTCCTCGTATCTTCCACTTTACCGGCCGGTATCGTCTGCCGGCAAATGTACCGCTCCGTCTTACTCTCCGGACTCGTCTGTGCCTTCCGTCTCTCCGAACCGTTCCAGCAGCTTCTCACGGATCTCCTGCTCCGGGATCTCACGGATGGCGGAGATCATCCGACCGTCTGCCAGAAGCCGGTAAGCCTCTTCATCCGGGATCCCTCTGGACCGGAAATACAGCAGCGTCTCTTCGGAAAGGTCTCCGATGGTAGCACCATGGGTACCCTCCACATTTTCCTCCTGACAGAGGATCAGCGGAATGGTCTGATTCACGATGTCCTCATCCAGAAGGAGCACATCCTCCCGCTCATCTCCCTTGGAACCGGAACAGCCCCGGATGAAGTCGATGGTTCCGCGGAAGGCCTTCGTCGAACCTGCACGGAGCACGCCGTTGACCTTGATCTCACTTTCCGTATCCACGCCCCGGTGACGGGCCACGTAGTTGATATCCACCTTCTGGTCCTGACCTGCGATGTAGGCAGTATCGATCTCCAGACGGCTTCTGTCTCCGCGAAGATCCGCAGCCACGCCGAAGCAGGCTTCCTTCCGTCCCAGGGTGATCTGAAGCAGGGAGAATTCACTTTCCTTTCCCAGAACCGCTGCCACGTCACAGTAAGCAGTGGCGGTCTCGGCAGAATCACAGACCTGTACCAGATGAACCTTGGCGCCGTCCTCGATCAGTAGGCGTGTCTCCACTGCCACGGTCGCTTCCGGAACCATATACATGACAACGGTCGTCTCGCTGTCCTTCCGGGCCACCACCTGGTACCGTCCTGCTGTCAGCTCGCCTTCAGTTCCGAAGATCCGGAAGACTGCCGGACGTTCCGGACGTACACCCACCGTTGCGGTGATCGTCACCGGTTCCACAGGACATCCTGCGATCCAGTTGGCAAACTCCGTGCCCATACCGGATTCGGCGGACAGCAGACGCTCCACATCCTCCGCCTCCAGCAGAGCACTGTCCGAGATCTCTCCCGGAAGTTCCACCTCGGTCAGAGCCTCGTCGGCATCATCGGTCACGCCGATCTCTGTATCATTGATCCGCAGCCACCGCCATGTAGGCGCCGGAAGCGGATTGACCTTAATCATTTCTGACATATTCATATCCTTTCTGGATAATGTATAATAACTGGCTGATTTACGGATCGCTCCATGCTTCGGGGCTTAAATCATCCCATGCTCCCTTTCATCTCCAATCGGATCAGGTTGTTCATCTCCACCGCGTACTCCAGCGGAAGCTCCTTGGATACGGTATCCGCGAATCCGCTGACGATCATGGCCCTTGCGTCTTCCTCGGAGATACCACGGGACATGAGGTAGAAGACTGCCTCGTCGCTGATCTTTCCGATCTTCGCCTCGTGGCCGATCTGTGCGTCCTTGGTCCTGACATCCATGGCCGGGATGGTATCGGACTGGGAAATGTCATCCAGCATAAGGGATGAGCAGTCCACCGCCGACTTGGCGCCGGTCGCATTCTTTCCAACCACCACCGCGCTCCGGAAGGTACTGATACCGCCGGACTTGGAGATGGATTTTGCATTCACCACGGAGGTGGTGTTCTTTCCCGTATGAACCACCTTCATACCGGTATCCAGATTCTGGTCTTCCCCGGCAAATGTAATGCCGGTGTACTCCATCCGGGAATTGTCGCCCTTCAGGATGGTCATGGGATACAGGTAGGACACGTGGGAACCGAAGGATCCGGAAACCCATTCCATGCGTCCGCCCTCTTCCACCGTTGCACGCTTGGTGTTCAGGTTGTACATATTCTTGGACCAGTTCTCGATGGTGGAGTACCGGAGTCTTGCGTTCTTTCCGACGAAGAGCTCCACACAGCCTGCGTGAAGGTTCGCGATATTGTATTTCGGTGCGGAGCATCCCTCGATGAAATGCAGATCCGCCCCTTCATCCACGATGATCAGCGTGTGCTCGAACTGACCGGCTCCCGGTGCATTTAACCGGAAATACGACTGCAGAGGGATCTCCACCGTCACCCCGGGCGGCACATAGACAAAGGAACCTCCGGACCATACCGCGCCGTGAAGTGCGGCGAACTTATGGTCACCGGGCGGAACCAGCTTCATAAAATGGGACCGGATCATATCCGCATATTCCCCGTGCATGGCGGACTCCAGGTCCGTGTAGACCACGCCCAGTGCGGCAACCTCTTCCCGCACATTGTGGTATACTAGCTCGGAATCGTACTGCGCACCCACGCCTGCCAGGGACTCACGCTCTGCCTTGGGGATACCGAGGCGTTCGAAGGTATCCTTGATGTCCTGCGGAACCTCATCCCAGTCTGCGCTCATCTTGCCCTTCGGCTTTACGTAGGTAACGATATTGTCCATCTGAAGGCCGTCGATGGGCGGTCCCCAGTTCACCATTTCCGTTTCGATAAAGGTCTTCAGGGACTGTAGGCGGAACTCCTTCATCCACTCGGGATCGTTCTTCTCCTCGGAGATCTGGAGTACGATCTCCGGGGTCAGTCCTGCTGCCACTTTATAATAATCTTCTTCGTTATAACCATAGCGGAAGTCGTAGAGACTGCGGTCCACGTCTTCCACGTAGGTCTTGTCGTTTCTTTCTTCCATACTGTCCTCGTTCTTCTATGATAACCGTAAGATCCTTCGCTTCGCTCAGGATGACATGGGTGATGCTCAGGATGACATGCACTTCGGCGTAAGATCCTTCGCTTCGCTCAGGATGACATGGGTGATGCTCAGGATGACATGCGCTTCGGCGTAAGATCCTTCGCTTCGCTCAGGATGACATGGGTGATGCTCAGGATGACATGGGTGATGCTCAGGATGACATTGGATATTATGACATGTACTTCTCGAAGCCCTCGTTGTTGATCTCGTCAACAAGGCTCGCATCTCCGGTCTTCACCAGACGTCCGTCCACCAGAATGTGTGTCACATCCACATTCAGCGCCTCCAGGATCCGGGTGCTGTGGGTGATGATGATCAGTGCGCCCTGGCTGGTGGCCTGGAATTCCTTCACGCCCTCGGACACGATCCGTACCGCATCCACGTCCAGACCGGAATCCGTCTCGTCCAGGATGGCAAGAGAGGGATTCAGCATCAGCATCTGCAGGATCTCAGCCTTCTTCTTCTCACCGCCGGAGAAGCCCACATTCAGGTCGCGGTCCGCATAGGACTTGTCCATTCCCAGCAGAGCCATCTTCTTCTCCAGGCTCTTGCGGAACTCCCAGAGACGAGCACGCTTTCCGGTTCTCTGATCCAGTGCATTCCGGATGAAATTGGAAAGAGAAATACCCGGCACCTCGATGGGATTCTGGAAGGACAGGAACATTCCCGCCTTCGCCCTGTCGGTTGCGGATTCCTCTGTCAGATCCTTTCCGTCGAAGAGAACCTTACCGGAGGTGATCTCATACGCCGGGTTTCCCATCATGGCGTGGCCAAGCGTGGACTTTCCGGCTCCGTTCGGTCCCATGATGACATGGGTCTCACCCTGTCCCACGGAAAGGTCGATCCCGTGCAGGATCTCCTTCTCACCTACATTTACGTGCAGGTCCTGTATCTCTAATAACTTTGACATACTATCCTCCTTGATCCGGCTTACCGCCGGTCTCTTATCTCATGATTGCCCGAAGATCCGGGCTGTGTATCCTGTACCTGCGGGTGTTCCCACCCGGTGTATTCCGTATCGCATTCGCTCTGTCGTCAGGCGGTCCCGGTCAGTCCCAGAAGCTGCTTTGCATTTCCGGCAAGGATCTTCTCCTTCTCCTGTTCTGTCAGGGACATGGCCCGGATCCGATTTACATAATCTCTTTGTTCTGCCCAGGGGCTGTCGGTTGCGAAAAGCACCCGGTCCTCTCCCAGTGCATGTACCAGCTCCACAAACTTCTCATCCGTCAGCATCCGGAAGCCGTACTTCTCGTCCTGAGGCGTCAGCCACTCGATCTCCCCGATGGAGAAGGCCGTATCCACCCACAGGGGACGTCCCGCCAGCTTCGTCAGCACCTCATCCCAGTTGTTCCAGCCACCCATATGGGCCGCCACCAGCTTCGGGGGCGCCACGATATCCATGACCCGCACGATGCTGTCCACGGTACAGCACACCGGCGGATAAAGCCCGATGTCGGTTCCCGCATGGGTCACGATGATCAGGTCCAGCTCACTGGCATAATCGATCAGACGCATGGTCCTTTCATCATCGAACATGATCCCGTAATAATCGGGGTGAAGCTTGATGCCCTTAAAGCCCAGCTCCTTCACCTGCCGCAGCAACACCCGGTAGTTCTCCGCTGCAGGATGGATCCCCGCGAAGGAAAGGATCCCGGTCTCGTCCACAGTCTCATTCTGCGTCGCCGCGGACAGATTGATGTGCGCCACCTTCTCCGGATTCGTCACCACGGGAAGGACGATGGAAAGGTCTACCCCCGCATCCTTCATGGACTCTCGGAGTTCCCTCACCGTTCCGCCCGTGAAGGGTCTGGAACCGCTGTCCCGGGATAGCTGTGCCAGCGCCCGCTCCGCGATCTTCTCCGGAAATGTATGCACATGAAAATCGATCACCCGAAGGTTCTCGGCGCCTGCCTTCAGCCGGTCCCAGGAGGCTTCTCTTCTCTCCCTTGCCGCCTGCAGCCGCTGCTCCATTTCCTCCGGAGTCGGGATCACTCCCTCAAACATGCTACGATATTTCATTTCCACCTCTCTATGCAAATGAGCCGGCGGCCGTTCTTCTCCGGCCCCAGATCTGCTCTTTGCTTACACAGAAAGCGCCCCCGCCCAGCGGCGGGGGTGCTTCCTTCTTACAGACTCACACAATTGTAGGTTATGCTTCTTGCATCCATGGCGCGTCTCAGATAAGCGTCGGATGTCATCACAACGATCTGCTCCTGCTTCATGTCTGCCAGCACATTCAGGAACGCACTTGCGTCCGCTTCACCGGTAAACTGTACCACGTCGTCGATCACCAGCGGCAGCTGTTCCTCGCCCATCCGGTTTGCGATACTGAGACGGACTGCCAGATATACACGGGCTGCCAGATCATCCGGCAGAACCTCCAGGGCAAACTCTCCGCCCGGTCCCTTGACCATAAGGCCCTCGGATGCGCTGAAGCTGATCTCGTCGAAACGTCCGCCGGTCAGCGGCTGTACATACTCGGAAATATACGGGATGAAGGTCTTTGCAGCCTGCTCCTGATACTTTCTGGAAAGTCCCTCGATGGTGCTGATGGCCAAACGGATGGAACGGATCTCCTCCTCCAGCTCGCTCTTCTTCTTGAAGACCTGGTTGAATTCCTTCTTCAGCTTGTCACGCTGCATCTTACGCTCCAGAAGCGCAGACTCCTCCGCCTTCAGTTCATCCTTCTTTGCGGAATATTCCTTGGCAAAGGTCATGTCGAACTCTGCCTCTTCCTTCTTCTCATTTTCCTCTTCCAGCTCCTCGAGCACACGGTTGAAGTCATCCTCGGTAGGCACCTCCACCTCTTCATCCTCGAAGTAGCCCTTGGCCCGGAAGCCGTCCAGCATGGTAATGATAACGAACAGCGCCGTGAAGATCACGAAGAGCTTCCGTACCGCATCATCAAAGGGGATCAGATAGACGATGGCTGCGATCACGCCGATGACGAAGATACCCGTCAGCAGGATCACGAAGAAGTTGTCCGTGATCTTCTTTTTCTTCTCGGTCTCTTCCTCTTCGACCGCACCGTAGGTCTTCTCCGCCTCCGTCAGACGTGTCAGTCGCTTGTCCAGCTCCTCGTCCGCCTGATAGGTAACGGTACCGTCCTCATTTTCCACAATTTTTCTTGCCACACGCTTCCGCTTGGCAGCCTCGATGGCGAAATCATCCGTCAGCTGACGCAGTGCCTTCTTGTTCCGGGCCAGCGCCTCATCCACATCGTCATACTGCTCGATCTTCTCGGTCAGATCCTCCAGACGGCGTACCAGCGGCTGGGGGCTGTATTTCTTCTGCTCCTCCTTTAGGAACCGGATGGCCTTCTCCCGGTTCAGGGAGCCGCTTCCGGTCTGGATCTTATTGCCCAGGTATTCGGTCAGCTCGTCGGACGGACTTCCGCTGTCCTCGGCGATCACATAGGTATCCTGATAGGCGTTCTTGTCTGTTGTAATGACGGTTCCTGCCAGCGTGTCCTGGTTCTTCAGGGTCATCTCCCGTCCGGTCTGCACATCCAGCACGGAGGTCTTCTTCGCTCCTGCCAGGAAGGACCGGTCGATCAGATAGGTCTTGTCATCCTGCTTGGCATAGCCGGTTCCGGAATAACGGCTCCGTCCCTCCGGCTTGCAGAAATCGTAGGCCCTGTGGTTCGGATTGTCCCCGGCCTGCTTGCGGATACCGTACAGGATTCCGGTGATGAACTCCCGGATGGTGGTCTTTCCGGAGCCCTTCTCGCCTTCGATCAGATTGATCCCCGGCTGCAGGTCGATCTCCTCATTATGAAATTTACCGAAATCTCTCAGTAAAAGTTTTGTCAGATACATATTATTCTCCCGCTCTGATCAGGGCTTCCAGGCCGTAACGACGCGCCTTCTCTCTGATCTTCTCGTCTACCGTGTAGCTTTCCTCGATCTCACGCACGAAGCTGCCGACCATATTTGCATCATTTTCCGCTCTGAGCAGATCCTGTTCCCTGGAGGAAATGGTCTGGTCGTCGATCTCGTAAATGTTAAAGCGCTTCTTCAGTCGCGTGAAATCCGGCTTCAGAGCCTCGGATGCAAAGCCGCGCATCACGATGCTGTAGATGTTCTTATAGCCCATCTTCATCATCTTCTCTTCCGCGAGCCTTACCAGCTCCTCTCCGGAAATGTCGGGCTTCAGGTCAAACGTAAACCGGATGTAATTTCTCGTTGCCACGGGGCACCAGGTAATGTAGGTTCCCTGATTGGTCATCTCTCCGAATACATAGCCGTGCTTTCCCTGATCCGTAACGGACAGCGGCTCCGGCGATCCGGAGTAGGCCATACGGTTCTTCAGGATATGGATCGGTTTTCTGGAACCGCCCAGCGCTACATAGTCATATCCCTTCCGCGCGAGGATCTCTCTCTTGAAGGGCATGTGGTCAGCGTCTCCGCCGTGGGCCAGCAGGATGTTATAGGCACTCTCTCTGCCGGGTCCGATGGTTTCAAGAATGTTCTCTCTGTGCTCCGGCTGACCGTAGCTGTAACCGGTCACACAGGTGTTGATGCCCTTCAGGTAGGCATTGGTCGTTTTCTCTCTCGGGAAGACCACCGTCTTTGACTTGAACTCGTAGGTCTCCATCGGGGATCCGGGAGCGATATAGTCCGCACCGCCTGCGATCAGAAGGGTTCTGGTATGTTCCAGGGTACTGAGCCTCTCATCCAGCCAGTCCAGCTGCTCCACCGTCGGGGGCGCAGCAAAAAGATTGCCGGCGATCAGGAGCAGCTGCACTTCTTTCTCATTGCAGTCGGCAAGTACACGTTCGAAGGTGGTTCCAATCTCCTTCGCGCGGTCCTCGCTCCAGTCCTTTCCCTGATCCGGCACGTACCCAAGATAAACATCGGAAATATGAATGAATTTCATCTTGTCCTGTCCTTTTCTCACAACATTCGGAGCCGTGTCGCAGACCGGCTCACATAGATACCGCTATTATAAACTATTCGGGGCAAGGATGCAAACAAAAAAAGCCCGATATCTGCTACGATATCGAGCTTTCCTTCTCATATTTCCTTCTTATTTCCCTTTTCTGCCCACAAGGATCATGCTGCTTCGCGAGATCAGGGATACGGATCCCTCAACGATCCGGCCTTCCTTCTCCGCGTTCTCATCCGCAGAACTGACGTAGATGCTCCAGCGGAAGCCGGCAGGCAGCACCGGAAGCTGAAATTCCTTCTCTTCCCAATAGGTATTGAAGATGCAGTACAGGAAGGTGTCCTCCGGAGTTCCGAAGTCCGCGGCAGGCTCTGCATAGAGGATCGCCGCACAGTGGGCCGGTCCCGTAAGATCCATGTCCCAGGGCGTGGTGCCGTGGAAGGACATTTCCGGATAGCCGCTGCTGTTGGGAGCAATGGTAAAGCTGCTCCGCCTGAGGACCGGATGATCCCGGCGAAGTGCCAGCATCTTTCTCGTGTAGTCATAGAAATCCCGATGAGCTTCCAGCCGGTTCCAGTCCAGCCAGGTGACGGGTCCGTCCTGACAATAGGGATTGTTATTTCCGTTCCGTGTGGTCAGGAATTCATCTCCGGACAGCAGCATGGGTACGCCGCGGGACAGGAGGAGCAGGGACATGGCGTTCTTCGCCTGTCTCTTCCGGAGAGCCAGGATCCCGGGATCGTCGGTCTCTCCCTCCACTCCGCAGTTCCAGCTGAGGTTGTCGTTATTTCCGTCTCTGTTGTCCTCGCCGTTGGCCTCATTGTGCTTCTCGTTGTAGCTGACCAGATCGTACAGACTGAAGCCGTCATGACAGGTGATGAAGTTGATGGAAGCCGAGGTCTCGCGGCCGCCATAGAGATCCGGCGATCCCTGAAGACGGTAGACCAGCTCCGGCCACGCGTCTCCGTCGCTCTTCAGGAAGCGACGCACGCAGTCCCGGTATTTTCCGTTCCATTCGGCCCAGCGTCCGTAGGAGGGGAAATTTCCCACCTGATAAAGACCGGCCGCATCCCAGGCCTCCGCGATCAGCTTTGCCTTGCCCAGGATCACGTCGTTGGCCAGGATCTCCAGCACCGGCGGACTCACCATGGGTTCGCCCTTCTCATCCCGGGAAAGGATGGATGCAAGATCGAAACGGAAGCCGTCGATATGATAGTCCGTCACCCAGTAACGGAGCACGTCCAGAATAAAGGAGAAAACCACCGAGTTATTGCAGTTCATGGTATTCCCGCAGCCGCTGTAATTGGTATACTCTCCGTTCGGTCCCAGGAGGTAGAAGGTCCGGTTGTCGATCCCCCGGAATGAAATGCAGGGACCGCCCTCTCCCATTTCCGCCGTGTGATTGAATACCACATCCAGCATTACCTCGATTCCCGCCTTATGCAGCTGCTTGACGGTATTCTTGAATTCCTCCGCCGCCAGACCCATGGGACCTGCCGTGGCGTAACCCATTTTCGGAGCATAGAAGCCCACGGTGGAATAGCCCCAGTAATTATACAGCCGTTCCCCCTCATAGGTACGGGTGTTCTCCAGCTCATCGAATTCGAAGATCGGCAGCAGCTCCACGCAGTTCACGCCCAGCTCCTTCAGATACGGGATCTTCTCCACCAGGCCCGCATACGTGCCCTTCCACTTTGTTCCGGAGGAGGGATCCTTCGTGAAGCCCCGCACATGGGTCTCGTAGATCACCAGGTCCTTCATGGGAAGCTCCAGAGGCTTGTCGCCCTCCCAGTCAAAGTCCACGGGGATCACGCGCCCCCGGTACGGAAAATCTCCGTCATCCGCCGGCTGCCCCCATATCGGGCGTCCGCCGATCAGAAGGGCATAGGGATCCAGCAGGATCTTCTCCTTATCGAAGAGAAGCCCCTCCTCAGGCACATACGGCCCGTCCATGCGGTAACCGTACTCCAGGTCCTCATAATCCAGACCATATACGATCATGGAGAATACATTTCCGATGCGGAAGCCTTCCGGAAACGGAATGCAGACGAAGGGCTCCTTCTCTCCGATATGGTAGAGAAGGAGTTCACAGGATGTTGCATCCTTGGAATGAATGGAAAAGTTGATGGAGCCGTCATAAAGAAGGCTCGCACCAAAGGGATATACACGGCCCGGCCGATAGCGGAAGCCGTTTAGTTCATTGGTAGGGAAACTGTCCAGGCGGATCATGGTTCTCCTCCTTTCGGTTCCTGAAAGCCTTATCACCTATGCAGCCTGCAGGTCTTACTCCTTAACATCCTCAAGCTCCAGCGTCATCAGTTCTGTCCGCTGGATGTCCGTATCATGGATCAGGCGGTTTGCCTGACGCTCGATACAGCGCTCAAAATAATTCCTGGCCTCTCTGGCATTTGCAAAATTCTCTTCCTTCTCTTCCACGATCCGGCGGAAATGGGTTCGCACCTCTTCCTCCGCCTCCTCCGTCAGATGGAAGTCCTGTGCCCGGCACATGGAGGTAAGGATCTGGAAGAGCTCATCCGGGGAATAATCCTCGAATTCTATGGTCTTGCTGAAGCGGGAACGAAGGCCCGGATTGGATTCCAGGAATTCCTCCATAGGTTCCGTGTAACCGGCTGCGATCACCACGAAGCTGTCCCGGTCATCCTCCATACGCTTCAGAAGGGTATCTACGGCCTCCTGACCGTAGTCCCCGTTTTCCTTCTTATTTGTCAGTGTGTATGCCTCGTCGATGAAGAGCACGCCGCCCAGGGCACTGTCGATAACCTCCTGGGTCTTCTGTGCGGTCTGGCCCACGTAACCCTCAACCAGTCCTGCCCGGTCCACCTCCACCAGCTGGCCCTTGCTCACCACGCCGATGGCCTTGTAGATCTTCGCCAGGAGCCGGGCCACCGTGGTCTTGCCGGTTCCGGGATTTCCGGAGAAGACCAGATGAAGGGACATGTCCGGCTGGGCCAGTCCCATTTCCTCACGAACCTTCCGGATCCGGATCACGTTGATCAGGTTGCTGAGATTCTCCTTCACGGACTTGAGACCGATCAGGCCGTCCAGCTCCGCCATCAGCTCATCCAGAGTCTTCCCGTCCTCCTCAGGTTTCTTCTCTTCACCGTACTTTCTGGAGCGCTGTTCGGAACGGACCGACATCCGTTCTTCCTTCCTCTCCTCTTTCCTTTCCTCCTTTACCGCCTGACCCTGCATGTTCTTCTCCGGCTTCTTCTTGGTGGGGAAATCGATCCCCTTCGCCAGATGTGCGGGGACCTCCGGATCCGCCACTCCCTCGAACAGGGTATGTGTCACCACAGGCTCGTCCTCGTAATAGGAAGCCGCCGTGGTCATATCCACACCGGAGTCCGGCATAAGGCTCTTCATTCCGGGGATGCCGTAGGTGGGATCTCCCTTTGCGTTCATCCGGTAGGGATCATTTGCAAAGTACAGCCCGTTCTGCAGCAGGAACTTATGCATCATCGTAAGGTATGCCTTCAGCTTCTGCATTTCCAGCTCGCTGATGCCGCCGAAGGCGATGTATTCCAGTCCCACATCCCGGAAGGTATTTACAAGAAATCTGGCCAGAGACATTCCGTCCTTCTTCTTGTTGGGTGCCAGGTCCGCTCTTACGAAATAAATGAGGGACGCGGGAATGCTGGTCAGCAGATTCCTGTCGATACAGTTCTCCTGACGCATGGCAAAAAACCTCTGCGGGGTCAGGTGCATTCCGAGGATCCGGTTGGTATAATCCACCTGCCGCATAGGCTCCGCACTGTTCGGGTCATAGACGAATCCCATAAATGTGATGAGATCGAAGGACAGCTTCTCCGGAAGCCCCACGGGCTGTTCGGGAGGATAGAGCTCCTTCCTCCTGCCGATGTCCGCCGCATAGTTCATCGCCGTCTTCACCGCATAGGACGTGGAAATGTCCTGCGGATCCGGTCCCGGCACGGACCCGCCGGGATTCCCGCCGTAACCGCCTCCGTAGTTGGACCCGTTCATATTGTCATAATAACCGTTGCTTCTCTTAAACATTTCTTCTCTCTGGTTGCTCTCCGCTCTGGAGTCCATTCCGGCCTCGATCACATCCCTGATCATCCGGCCCCAGAATCTGTTACTGCGATAAGACATATTGTCACTCCAAATCTATTCCTGATCGTCAAAGAAGGTCAGGGTGTCCAGCGCATCGATGGCAGACGCCAGATAGCGGTCATCGATGATAGGCCACTTGAACCCGCAGCGGAACAGCGCGTTGATGGAGAACCGATTCTCTGCACCGACCTCCTTCACCTGTGCTCCGCCCTTGTTCTGATATGCCATGATACCCAGGATCGTCTCACTGGCCGATCCCTTCTCAGCTTCCTGCTCCACCGTTTTCGCAAAGACCTCATCCGGCACGATTTCGATCTCGAAGCCGTAATCCTTCATGGCGTAGATCACGTCTCCCTGTGTCACCTGATGGTTGTTAAATGCATGGAAGACACTGAACCGGTCATCCGCACCCGCAAAGCGGAGCACCGCTTCCGCACTGGAATCAATGGGTGAGAATTCCACCGGCTGATCCAGCTGACCCACTGGGAACTGTCCCAGACTGTGGAAGGCCCTGAGCGACCGCATGAAGCTGTTGGTCAGGAAGTTGATCTGGAACTCTCCGTCGCTCCAGCGGCTCATCAGGTTACCCATACGGGTGATGCAGGCCTTCAGTCCCTTCTCTGCCTTGGCCTCCAGAACCGCACGTTCCGCCAGGAACTTGGTGCGGACATAGTCATTCTCCACGCTCTGCCCGAAGTAGAGTTCATTTTCAAGGATCCTTCTCTCCTCCCCTTCCCTGAAGCGCATCTCACCCGCTACGGAGCAGGTGGAGGTCTGTACAAGACGGATATCCTCCGCAAGACAGAAGTCGATCAGGTTCAGAACGCCCTGGTAGTTGACGCGGTCCAGAAGATCATCATCAACGAAATGCTTTACGCAGGCCGCACAGTTGATCAGCGCATCCGCGGAAATGCCCTTCAGCTTCTCCACTTCTTCCCGTGCGGTGATATCACCCTCGATGCAGAAGATCCGCGTTCCGAACAGATCCTTCATCGGATTTCCGAAATAGTATGCCAGCACGGAATGGAGACGGGCCTCCACAGTGCTGAACCTTCCCTTCCGCATCAGGCAGTAAACCTTGCCGTCGTATTGATCCAGATACGCCTTCAGCACATGGATCCCCAGGAAGCCCGTAGCACCGGTCAGGATAATGTCTCCCACCGGACTCACGGAGAAGCTGTCGATCCGATCCATGCTGTTCTCTGCCAGGATCTTCTCGATCCGGCCATAATCATAGTTCTCGGCCTGTTCCTGCTTACCGGAATCCGAAACGGTTCCGCGGATGGCCTTAGCCAGCTGCCGTGGCGTGGGATGATCGAAAATGTCCTTATAGACTACATTATATCCCTGATTCATGGTATGCATCAATACCTTGGCCGCAAGGATGGAGGAACCGCCGATCCGGAAGAAATCATCCGTTGCTCCCACACGGTCCAGATGCAGAATATCCTGATACAGCTCGCAGATCTCCCGCTCCAGTGCCGTCTTCGGCTCCACATACTGATCCTCCTCGGTCCGTTCGATCACAGGAAGCTCCTTCTTATTTACCTTCTGGTTCCGGTTCAGCGGGATCCGGTCGATCTGAAGCAGAGCCGTGGGAACCATGTAGGGCGGCTTCCGTTCACGGATGAAGTTCACCAGATCCATATAATCGATCTTCTCGTCGGATACCATGTAGGCTGCGATATATTTTCCTCCGCCCGCATCGTCAAATGCCTGGACGGTGGCGTCCTTGATCCCCGGATACATCCGGATCACTTCCTCCACCTCGGAAAGCTCGATCCGGAAGCCTCTGATCTTCACCTGTGAATCCCGGCGTCCGATAAAATCCACATCCCCGTTGGGAAGCAGACGCACCACGTCTCCCGTACGATACATCCGGTCATAGCGCTCCTCGGAGCAGAAGGGATTCGGCTGGAAGGTATCCGCTGTCTTCTCCGGAAGATTCAGATAGCCGCGGCCCACGCCGTAACCTGCCACCACAAGCTCGCCTGTGGCACCTGCCGGCAGACGCCGCTTCAGCGGGTCGATCACGTACAGCTTCACATTTCCGTCCGGGGTTCCGATGGGCACCCTGTGATACAGACGGTCCACCTTCTTCACGGTGGTGAAAATGGTACACTCCGTGGGACCGTAGGCATTGATCAGCGTTACATTTTCCATGGGGCCGATGGGCACAAGGCGCTCGCCTCCCACGGACAGATATCTCAGTGCCGTTCCCTTGTAGAGCTCGGCGAACTGACGTCCCACCTGTGTGGTCATGAAGGAATGGGTCACTCCCTCCTCGTCAAAATACTCCACCAGCTCCAGCAGGTTCAGGCGCATGTCCTCCGGGATCACGACTACGGCTGCTCCCGTGGTCAGTGCCGGATACATGTCCATCATATTTGCATCAAAACCGTAGCTGGCGTAGGCAGCCACCCGGTCCGTATCCGTCAGGCCGTAGTACTCTCTGTACCACTGACAGAAGTTCACCAGGTTTCTGTGCTCCAGCATCACACCCTTGGGATTGCCTGTGGTTCCCGAGGTATAAAGCAGAGTGAAGAGATCCTCCGGTGCCGGTCCCTCCGGCTGTTCCGTATCCGGAAGCGCCTCTACATCCTCAAGATAGATCCGGTCTCCCGTATAGCTGACCTTCCCCTCCAGTTCCTTCGTGGTAATGAGGAGGCGGACTCCCGCATCCTGCATCATGAAATCCAGACGCTCGGAGGGATAGCTGGAATCCAGAGGCTGATAGGCACATCCGGACTTCAGTACGCCCAGGGACATGGTCACGATGGCCTCGGTCCGCGGGATCAGGATCGCAACCGCATCCTCTCTTCCCAGACCCTTTCCGTGGATGTAGCCTGCCAGCTTGTCGCCGATCCGGTCAACCTCCGCGTAAGTCAGGCGCGTATCCTTGTAGATCACGGCCTCGTGATCCGGATATTTTGCAGCAGCATTTCGGAATTCCGTCACGATATCCGTGTTCGGAACCTCCATCTCCGTATGGTTAAAGGCATCCAGTCTTGCCTCGGCTTCCGGTGAAAGAAGGGATACCTCTCCCAGGGTCCGTACTGCCAGGAACTGCTTTCCGATCTGCTCCAACAGCTCCAGGAAGCTGTCGATCATCTCCGGCGTGAAAAGGTCGCTCCGGTATTCGGACTCCAACAGATACCTGCCCTCTCTCAGACATGCATTGATGGACAGCTTGAACTTGGCCGTATTTGTCTCCATGGTCCGGAAGGTTGCCGGCACGCCGCCGACGGAAATTCCGGCGAAGAAATCCGGCTGCCAGTAGAAGGTCATATCCGAGGTGACACCATAGGTATGAGCGATCTCCGCAAAGGAGTAAATGTCATTGTCCATGGCATCCAGATACTGATCCGATACCGACTTCAGATAGGAAATGATGTCCTGCTCATCCTGCAGCTTCAGGCAGATGGGCAGTGTCTTCACGAGCATATTCACGGTGCGGTTCAGACTGGAAAGATTCCGTCCGTTGTAAACCGTTGTATAGAGAATGTCCTTTCTTCCGTTGATCACGGACAGGAAATATCCGAAGACTCCGTGGAAGAATACATTCTCCGAGATTCCATTTTCACGGCAGAACTTCTGCAGCTGCTCCGGCTCGATCGCAACATGCCGGTTCACATACTCTCTGCCCTGCTCTTCCTCCTGCAGGTCCGGAAGCGGCATCTGGTCCGTCTCCGCATCCTCCAGAAGATTGTTCCAGTACTGCGCCGCCTGCCGGTACTCATCACTGTTGCGTCTCCGCACCTCCTCCAGTGCGATGTCATAGCCGTTGACTCTTTCCGGTTCGATAGGCTTCCCGTCGTACGCGGCACCCAGATCCTCCAGAAGGATCGTCATGGAGCTGCCGTCAACGACCACATGATGAATATCCATGAAGAGCCAGAGATCCTCTGCCTCGATCAGGGTAATGTGATAGAGCCGGTCCTTCAGCACGTCAAAGGGACGGATCTCCTTCTTTGCGACCTCTTCGATATCCGCAGAGGGATCCACGGTGATGCGGCGGATCTCCACCGGCGCATCGTCATGACGGCAGGCGCGAAGCTCTCCGTCTTCATCGTGGACGATAGTCATCTTGATATAGGAATGAACGTTGATGGCAGTCCGCACTGCCTCCAGAAGACGCTCCGGATCCACACCCTTTCCGAGATGAAGCAGGGACGGAATGCTGTAAATGGTCGTGCCCGGATTTGCGAGGCAGTCCATCAGCAGACCCTGCTGTGTTTGGGTCAGCGGGTAGGTCTCCGCCTTGCTTCCCGCAGCCTCCGTTCCTCCCTCCGTCTTCTCCTTCAGGAAGGCTTCCAGTGCCTTTACGGAAGCGCGGTTCTGCACATCCCGAAGACGCATGGGCACGCCGAACTCCTCATCCAGCAGCACGATCAGCTTCATCATGCTGATGGACGTAAGTCCCACCTCGAAGAGATCCGTATCGATACCGAATGCTTCGTGACCTATGGACTTCACCACGCAGTCAAAGATCCGCTTCTGCGTCTCATTTTCAGGCGCAGCAAAGCTTTCCTCGCTGGCCAGTGGCTCAGGAAGCGCTCTCTTATCCACCTTCTGATTCCGGTTCAGCGGGATCGAATCGATCTGCATGGTCACTGCCGGTACCATGTAGGCCGGCTTGCTCTTCTTGATGTGATCGTTCAGGGCATGTACATCCACCGGCTGATCGGATACCACATAGGCAGCGATATATTTTCCGCCGGAGGCATAATCGAAGGCCTGAACCGTTGCGTCCTTGATTCCCGGGAAGGAACGGATCTCCGCTTCCACTGCAGAGAGCTCGATACGGAAGCCGCGGATCTTCACCTGACCGTCCTCACGACCCAGGAAATCCACCTCTCCGTTGGGAAGCATTCTTACCACATCTCCCGTATGATAGACGCGGCCGTACTCCGGATCCTCCGAGAATGGATTCTTCGTAAATGCCTCCGCTGTCTTCTCCGGCAGATTCAGGTATCCGCGTCCTACGCCGTGTCCCGCCAGAAGAAGCTCGCCGGGTGCGCCCACCGGAAGCCGGTGCCCGTACTTATCTACGATATAGCCCTTTACATTTCCGATGATCCGTCCGATGGGGACGCGCTCATAAAGCTGATCCACGATCTTCGCGTTGCAGAGGATGGTACACTCCGTGGGCCCATAGCCATTCAGCAGCTTCACACGCTCCGGCGGAGCCACGGGTACCAGCTTCTCTCCTCCTACCGTCAGGAACTTCAGTGTGGTTCCGCGGTACATTTCCGCAAACTGTCTTCCCACCTGAGTGGTCATCATGGCATGGGTGATCCCTTCCCGCTCGAAATAATCGTTGATATCGTTCAGCGAGAGCCGCATCTGCTCGGATATGATATGGATCGTTCCGCCCACGAAAATGGTGGGATACAGATCCAGCATGTTGGCATCAAAGCCATAGCTGGCATAGGCTGACACCCGGGATTCATGGGATAATCCAAGATATGCCTCGTACCAGGTACAGAAATGTACCAGATTCCGGTGCTCGAGCATCACGCCCTTCGGCTTGCCCGTGGTTCCCGAGGTATAAAGAAGAATGAAGAGGTCTTCCGGTGCAGGATTCTCCGGGATCTGCTCCGCTTCGGGAAGTGACGGGATCTCATCCAGATAGAGAACCTCTCCCTGATAACCGGGAACCTTGTCCCGCAGGGCACGGTCCGTGATCAGAAGCTTCGTCCCGGCGTCATCCATCATGTACTGCAGACGCTCCTCGGGATAACCGGAGTCCAGCGGCTGATAGGCACAGCCAGCCTTCAGCGCACCGAGAGATGCGATGACCATATATTCACACCGGGGGATCAGAACGGATACCACATCCTCTCTTCCCATCCCCAGTCTGCGCGCATAGGCTGCGATCCGCTCGGAGATGTCATCCACCTCGGCATAGGTGTATCTTTTGTCCTCGTAGACCACAAGGTGATGATCCGGATACGCCTTCGCCTGCCGGCGGAAGATGGAGACCATATCCGTATTCTCCAGGGGCATTTCCGTATGGTTGAAGCCGTCCAGCAGCTCCTCCTGTTCCGGTGCCAGAAGTTCCACCTCACGGAAGCTTTCCTTCTGCGGGAACTCCTGCAGGATCATGCGGAAAGCGGAGGCAAAACTCTTTATGTAGTCTGCGGAATAATAATCCGTGCGATAGGTGATCTTCAGCTGATATTTCCGATCCGCACCTTCTCCGGAACAGACCGGTTCCAGGGTAAGCAGCGGTTCCTCCGAAGAATCCTGCATTCCGTCCGCCCCAGCCACGGCCTTCTCTGCCTTCTGCAGGTAGTCCCTGACCGTGTCCGTATCATCTCTCTGAAGCATGACGGCGCGAACGCCTTCCCCGGCCGTTCCGTCACTGTCCGTTCCGCACACATGGATCGTGGTATCCATATTTCCGGTGAATACGGACGCCAGATAGGACGCGACCGCCGCAAAAAAAGCCATCGATGAACATCCGGCCGCCTCACAAAGCGCCCGAACCGCATTCTCATCGATGGTGATATCTTCCGTATAGCTTTCCTTTGCAGGTTCCTTGCCCCAGCAGTCCCTCTCCGGAAGGGTCTCCCCCTCCATACCGAACCACAGAGCCTTCCCGAATCCCGGCGTCTCTTTCATATTCTACCCTCCATAAGTAATATCTGCACGCTCCCCTTCCCCAAAAGGAGCGCCCGCACCCTTATTCTATCGTCAGTCTCTTATCCAGACCGGTGGTCTTAAGAATCTCCAGCACATCGTCGGAAATGTTACGGATCACCATATTTCCCTTCATTTTCTTATAAGCAGCAACAATCTGACGAAGCCCGGAAGAAGAGATATATTCCAGCTTCTCCAGATCCAGAACCAGCTTCCCCTCGTCACCGGTCAGTCCCTCAACCGCATCAGACATCTCGGAAGATGCCTGGGTGTCCATCCAGCCCACCAGCTGCAGCGTTGTCTGCTTCTCCTCGTCAATACGAATTACTTCCATGCTGTTCCTCCTTTTACCTCTTTTACACGCTTACACGCGAAAGACCAGCCTCAGCTGATTCTTCTCTTCCACTCTCTGATATTCCATAACGACAGTGATCTCCTTCATCATGGAGAGCCCCATGCCCCCCAGATCGAAATCCTCAAATTCCCTGTCGGACTGATAGGTCGTCGGATCAAACTGCTTTCCGTCATCCGTGAAGACCACGGTCAGTTCATCTCCGTCTCTCTTCATGTGTACCCGGATCTTCGTCGCACCCGAATGGGACAGAATATTCTGAAACCACTCTTCACAGACGACCAGGATCTTCTTTGCATTATGTTCGGGAATCAGCTCCCTGATCCCTGCCATTACCTTGCCATATTCAGATACTGTCGGCTGAAGGTTTAGTTCTTTTTCCATACTGCTTCTCTTTTCATCTGCTGACGATTTCCATCCGCTCCCGCAAATGACACGGGTGGCTGAAAACCGGCCATCAGGCCACGAGTATATTCTACCACAATATAGGGCATTATGGAAAATGAAAATACAACGATCCGACTACAATCCATCCACCCCGGACAAGAAGATAAAAAGGCCCCGCTCTCTATGCTCCATCCCGATATCACCCACTTTTCGTATTCGAAGCTGAGCATAAAAAGATGGTTCCGGCCGATGAACGGCAGAAACCATCTTTTCAGTCCGATCGCTGATATCCGATCGTTGGTATTCTTCCCTGCTGTCAGGCTTATTTTACATCCTGAGCATCGATTCCGACTGAGGAATATGCATAATAAACCAAATTGTCGCCCTCGATCTTGAAGGTCACAAGTACATTTGTCTTGCAGTCAGGAGTTGCATCCTTATCAGAGTACCATGCATAGTAGGAATATCCTTCATAAACGATACCGTCCATGCGGATACCATCATCACCGAAGGCTGCTGCAATGTCTGCATAGCTGGTTGCGGTTCCGTCCACGATGGCCTTGAAGCCTTCAGTGAACTTGTCATGAGCGATCAGCTTGTAGTCAGCCGGAAGATCCGACGTCTTGATGGTGAAATCCTTTCCGGTGTTCACATACTTATCCCCTGTGCCGGAGGCAGGTGCTGCAGCCTCCGTAGCCGGAGTCTCCGTTCCCGCCGGAGCCTCTGTTGCTACCGGATCCGATCCGGATGCAGCCGTGGTGGCATCGCTGCTTCCTCCGCAGGCTGTCATTCCGACTGCCAGCGCTGCTACGATACAAAGTGCAGAAACCTTCTTAAGAAATGTCTTCTTCATTTTTTCGTCTCCTTATTTCATTAGGTAGTGTCAAATTTGACACTTCAAATTTGTTACAATTCCTTTATTTTACGGGGTTCAAATAAAAAATGAGCATTGACCCCCTTTTTCGTGTATAATATCCGCGACCAAACATCAACCATACAGAAGGAGACAATGCTCATGGTTATTATACAGTATCTTTGCGAAATTATACAGTTTTTATATCAACAAAATTGTTGGCTGATTAATTTCATCTGCCATTACATCCCATTGAAACAATGGTCTTTCGATGACTCGCATTCACCCAAATATCAAAAGTACAAAGTTGATCAGCTCCCAAAGATTGTGTACCACAGCCAGGATTGGAATTGGCAGGATCTAAACCGTTACTATACCTGGAAATATGGGAAGCCCATTAAACCTGTACGCCATCGATCCGAGTGTGACATTCCTGAAGATTGCACCTGCCCATGTTGCAAGGCTCCTCATCCTTTTCTTTACCGTAACAACGGCAGGCGCGGTCAGTTGCTATGTAAGGTCTGCAGCACTCTGTTTCATCCGGATGAGAATCGCTTTTCAAAAGTTCTGACTCTGAAATGTCCACACTGCTCTCATACCTTGGAACATAAGAAGGATCGGAAACACTTCGTCATCCACAAGTGTATCAACCCCCAATGCCCTTACTATCTCCACAATCTCAAAAAAGTTGATAAAGAGGACCTGGAGAAAGAACACGGAAAAGCTAAATACAAACTCCACTATATCTACCGTGAGTTCACGATAGATTTCTTTAAAATGGACATCACATCTCTTCCGAAGAATGCGTCCTCCCTAAAGTTCAGCAAACACAACGCCTACATCATGTCTCTCTGCCTTACTATGCATGTGAATCTTGGACTTTCCCTCCGTAAGACTTCGCAGGCTCTTAAGGATTTGTACGATATCTCCATATCACATCAGATGGTGGCAAACTATTGTAAAACCGCGGCCATCTGCATTAAACCCTTCGTTGATACCTACCCTTACGAGAAGAACTCTGTATTTGCAGCTGACGAAACATATATCAAGGTTCGTGGTATCAAAGGGTATATCTGGTTTATCATCAACGCCGCATCCCGCGCAATCATCGGATATCAGGTATCCGACAACCGTGGTGTCGGTCCATGTATCATGGCTATGCGTATGGCTTTCCAACACATGAAAGAGTTACCTGAAAAGTTCCGGTTTATCGCTGATGGTTACAGTGCATATCCTCTTGCGGCTCAGCAGTTTTTCCGTCAGTTTGGCGATAATTTCAAGTTTGAAATCACTCAGGTAATCGGCCTCACCAACGATGACGCAGTCTCAAAGGCTTTTCGGCCTTACAAACAGATGATTGAACGGCTGAACCGTACATACAAGGCGTCCTATCGTCCAACAAACGGATTTGATAACTACGACGGAGCGAACTACGACCTTGCGCTCTGGGTGGCTTATTATAACTTTCTACGACCTCACCAACACCATCGTTTCCGCCCTCCAGTCGAAGATGAAATGATCAGAAACGGTGGAAATATGCCTGGCAAATGGCAGCTCATGATTCTCCTGGGTCAACAGACCATTCTTAATATGCAGAATGCAACAACCGTATAAAACGGAGCGGAACCGTTGTCAAGGGAACCGTGGAATAACGAAGCGGCTCTGCCGCGAGGATATGCCGCGAAAGTCCCTTGACATAAGGTTCACGGATCATCCTCTTCTTAGGGAAAGGTGCTATGCGCCTTTCCCTGCTTCCGGCGAGGACGGGTGCGGGCAGAGCCCGCAAGCAGGGTCAAGGGACGCGTCCCTTGCAGGTTCTTAGGGCGGAGCCCTAAGCCCTCGGAGAGCCCTTGGTATAATTATCCTAAGTTTTCAAGGCCCAGCAGGGTCTTTTTTCTTGAATATGGTTTTTCATAGGTCACTTGACACTATCTTTCATTAAATAATATACCATGCTTCGCATAATCAGGCCCGGACGCTTTCCGTTCGCGTCGCCGCTTCGGGGCTATCATACCACATCTTCTCCATTTCTGCATCATTTCTTTCTCTTCTCTCCCGGTCCGAAGGAAAATGTACCAAATAGTACATGTTTTTCTACCCGGAACATGGTAAAATGGAAATACATTGTATACGGGTGTTGCCGGGGTGAAAAACGCACCATGCATTTCCAAAATGAGACACATGCTGATCTCCGCCTCCTGGAAGGATATCCCGAAATGGGCATCCCTGCTTCTCGGAACAAAGGACATGGCGAAGAATATGCGAAAGAGATACGGCGAATCCGCCTCGGATGCCGGCTACATCATGGGCGACCTGCGGAAATTCGAAATCGGCAGCGAAAAGGCCTACGGGTATCCCTTCAGCTATGTGGCCGAGGGCATCAACATGTGCGGCGACAGCGTTGTGGTAAAGAAGAAAAATACCTACTACTTCTTCCACACCTATTACCGCGAAGCCCTGAAGGACGAATATGCATCTGTGCTGGAGGATATCTACCGCTCCATCCGTTTCGAATAACATTTGAAGAATGATGCTCGGATCCGAATACAACGTTTTGGAAAATAACAGATACAATAAGAATCAGGAGGAAGAACTATGGTAAAGCATGTGATCGTATGGACACTGAAGGATGAGCTTTCCGCCGACGAGAAGGTTCAGGTAAAGCAGGGGATCAAGGAAGGCCTGGAAGGTCTTCAGGGAAAGATTCCGGGACTTCTGGAGATCAAGGTATATACGGACGGACTGGAAAGCTCCAATGCCGACCTGATCCTGGATTCCACCTTCGAAAGCGCAGAAGCCCTGAACGGCTACAGCGTACATCCCGACCATGTGGCAGTGGCACAGGGCAAGGTACGTCCCTACACGAAACTCCGCAGCTGCTTCGACTACGAGGTATAAGAACACACACCGGCAGGAGCTGCAGATCGTACATACACTGCTGCCCCTGCCGATTGTAGTAACAGACCGTACACACGCTGTCACCCAGCCGGTTCAATCCGGGGCAAATCCGGAAGAACACAAAAAAATAAGGAATTTCCGAAAATTTCACTTGACGAATGAACAAAAAATCAGTATGATATGTTTTGTGCTTTGAGCGGGGTATCCATTCCCACAGGCACAAAAACCAAAACGGCGCGTGGCTCAGTTTGGTAGAGCGCTGCGTTCGGGACGCAGAGGTCGCAGGTTCAAATCCTGTCGCGCCGACACTGATAAAACCTGGGTTTTCCCGGGTTTTTCTTTTTGAATCCGCCTGTTCATTTCTACCTTTTTTCTACCCATTTCCATAAACTCCTCCTCGAATAGACGTGCAAGCATGCCTATTCGATGTCGCGTTGGCCGTCAAATGCGCGTGCAAGCACGCCCGCTTGACGGCCTTATCGCGCAAACTGCGATACGGCACCTGTCGGATATTGCTTTGTCCGACGGTGCCGAATCTTTTTTGAACTACGATTCCTCTTCTTCGTGTGCTTCTTCTTTGTTATCTGCTTCCGTTTCCTGCTTCGGTTCCTCTGCAGGCTTGATCAGCGCTTCCAGTCCTTTGGAAATAGTCTGCTTGGTTTCCTTCTCTTTCACCAGTGCGTAGAACTTTGCCATGGTTCCCGGATCTGCATGTCCAGACCAAGTCATGACTTCTTTAAAATCCCATCCCTGATGAACCAGAAGAGATACGCAGGACTTCCGAAGTCCGTGAAGCGTGATCGCCTGCGGAAGGTCCGGATTCGCCTTAACAATCTGCTTAAAGACTTTTGACGGATAATCCGGGTAGAACAGCGAACCATCCTCATGCTTGAACACATAATCATTCTCGTGGTACGACGATCCACACAGCCAACGGTAATGCTCCTCTTTCTTCTTCATTTCACGGAACATTTTCACCTGCTCCTCCGTGAGAGGAAACTCCCGCCGACTGGATTCCGTCTTTGTGGTATCCAAACGGTTGATCTCGGTGCCTACGGTAACCGTATGCTCGATGACAAGTACCGGATTCTTCACATTCAGCCGGACACTCTGCCACCGAAGTCCCAGAGCTTCTTCCCGACGAAGGGCGAAGAATACAGTTACATAGAAGAACTCGTACATCGGGTGGTCCTTCGCTGCAGCCAGAAACTTTCGGATCTCTTCATAAGAGAAAAATGAATCACTCTGATTCTTCCGTTTCTTGTTCAGCACCGCAAGCCGTTTACTGATCTTTACCTTTTTCACGGGATTATACGGAAGGAGTCCTTTCTCCACTGCAAGCTCCATCACTGACGTAAACACCATCTTGATGTCCTTAACCGTTCGCGGCTGGAGCTTGTCCTTCGTGAACAGTCCATCCAGAAAACACATGATCTTCGTTTCATCCATGTCACGAACCTTTACCCCGCCAAAATACTTGGTTACATATAGCAACTTATACTTATACGCAGCATAGGTTGTATTTGCGACTTCTCGATTCTTCAGCTCCAAAAATCGCTCGATCAGTTCCTCTATCGTAGTATTCCTTCCGAGCGTTTCATTTTTCCTGGAGTGCTTCCGCAGCTCGCGCATATCCTTCGCGAGCTGCAGATTCTCATCCGTATCCTTGAGTCCTGTGGATACCCAGACTCTCTTTCTGGTCTTCTTACCGCCTTCATATTCATACTCATTTTCAAGAATATACAACATTCCTGATCTTGCCTGAATACCGACAGCTTTCTTTCCTTGTTTTCTCGGTCTTGCCATAGTGCTTCCTCCTTACCATGTGTAACCTCGCAGGATGTACTCTGCAAGATACAGCTTCGGAATCCGATACTTTCCGGCTACTTTAATGGACTTCAGTTCACCGCTCTGAAGGAGCTTATAGACTGCCCGTTCCCCGATATCGAGGATCTTACGCACATCCTTTATTTCCAACACATCCGGGTACCCGTCCAGCATTCCTTCCGGTAGCTCCCATTTTTTCTTCTTCATGGTTCTCACTCCCTTCTGTCCCCGGAGAGAAGACACGCCTCATACCAGAGGCGGTTCACCTTTCCGGCAATGACGATTGCCTGCGGGTTCTTCTCCCGGAGTTCCTGATTCAGTTTTCGGATGATGTCATAAGCCTTTGACTTTGATACATCCAGGTCACTTGCTACTGTATCCGCTCCGATCATGAGCGGTTCCTTCGTTCTTTCCATAACATCACCTCCTTTTCGAAAATATAGTATTTTTATTTAGTTTTCTACATTTTACTCCATCAGTATATTTATGTCAAATGTTTTTATTAAGTTTTTCTTTCCAAATCAAAAGAAATGTGTTAGTATGTTTGCAGAACACTAAATTCATATCTTAAAGGAGTGTGCTATGACCGTAGGGGAAAAGATTAGAAAGTACCGTTTACTGTGTGGAAAGACACAAAAAGAACTCGGCTTGGATCTCGGTTTCACCGCAAGAACCGCCGATGTTCGTGTAAATCAGTATGAAAAGGATAAAATGGCTCCAAAGGCTGAAATCCGCAACCGGATTGCAGAAGTGCTCGGGGTACACCCCTCCGCACTCTCTGATGTAGATATACAGTCGGAGATTGATGTTTTACGCGTGCTCTTTTTGTTGGAAGAACAATATCACATGAAGATAGAACGGACCGAAGATCAGACTACCCTTACCTTTGATAATCATGATCCATCCATGGATGGTCTGAACAGCCTGCTCTACGCATGGCATGTTCAGAATAAGACGCTGAACGCCGGGCAGAAGAAATCTACTGATCCCGGCGCCGAAGAACATAAATATGATGTTTGGAAGAGTCGTTTTCCGATGGACCTCGAACAGTATTGGGACGAGCAGCACCGGAAACTGGAAGAATACTATCAGCCGCTGATCAAAAAAGCTTCAAAGTCGTATAAAAAAGTCACGATGTTATCCGAATTTCTGACGCATATTCGTGAAATGATCCGTGCCGGTATCCACATCAAAGCCGGTCAGCAACTGATCCGCTTAGGGAACGGTGCGCTCACACTCACCGCTCTGGTATCTGAAGTGTATGTACCGGAGAACCAGGCCGTAACAGCGGCAGTAACACATTTTCTACTTGATCTGAAGACACTGACCGATTACGGCATGAACTTCGATGTGAACTATTACGAGAACGAGCAAGGCACCCGGATCACTGTTATCCTTCACCTTTCCCCGTTGATGGCGTTTGATTCAACCATCAACAGTATGCAGGAATACGAATCCGGGAATCCGCATGGAAATTATGAGGCAGAGATTTTTGAGAAGAACCTTGCCGCGGAATTGTCCAGGTATGATATAGATTTGAAGGATGAGATAGAACACGCCTGTCCATAATACCTTGTTTTTAAGTAATATAGAGCCTCGAGGCCCGAACTGGAAACAGACGGCTTCGAGGCTCTACATTCATTTCAAACACATACATGAATTATGAGTTCACCTTTTTTCAAAAGATAATTAAAGATGTGAAAGATTTGATGCGATTATCTGTATATACAGATATAAGGATCCTTTGTAAGACAGTTGAACAGGTATAGAATCACTTTTGAGGAATCACACGATGGATGATGAAAAGATTATAGCGTTGTTTCTTGGGCGGGATGAATCGGCCATCCGGGAAACGGATATAAAGTATGGCGGTTATTGTCGCAGTATTTCGAGACGTATCCTGAATTCCGATGAAGACATAGAGGAGTGTGTGTCCGACGCCTATCTCAAGCTATGGAATACAATTCCTCCCAAGAGACCCCCAAGCCTGAAAACATATCTTGGTAGCATTGTCAGAAATCTATCGATCAATCGGTTGAACAGTTTAAGCGCAGAGAAAAGGAATAAGGAAAAAGAAGTCTTGCTTTCAGAGTTGGAAGACTGTATCCCTTCTGGAAATACCGTTGAAGACACCATAGACAGGATGGTTTTGGTTGATGCGCTTAACCGTTGGCTTGAAAACGAGAAACCTGAAATGCGGAAGCTATTTTATGCCAGATATTGGTACGGGTATGAATATGCAGAACTTGCGGAATATTGTAATGAGAAAGAGCAGGTGCTGATGTTGCGTCTTCATCGGATGAGAAAACGGCTCAGAAAATTTCTTAAGAAGGAAGGGATTTTTGTATGAAAAAGAATGGTAATGCTCATGATAAAAGCCAAAAAAGAAAAGCTGCAGAGCTTATTTATGAAGGACTTGCAGAAACAAAAGAGGAATATAAGCTGGAAGCGACAAGCTTACATGACACATTGAAAAATAGCAGTAGAACAAAGCATAGATGGACATGGGCCAGGATAGCTGTAGCTGCAGCAACAGTGATACTGGTTCCGACAGCGGTATATGCCATTGGAGGATGGCTCGGTTTCTTCGAGGGTGCCTGGGGAAACAAAGGAAAAGAGAACTCCACTGCACATTATGATACCATGGTTGTTGAAGATGGAGTTGAAAAGACATATCTGAATCCTGCAAGGGAATACGTAGAACCAGACACGGAATACGCAGAACAGAAAATCGCACCCGCAGTTCAGGAATTACCATTAACCATAGATCTGCAGGGCACGACATTATCGATAAATGCGGTCGTGCGGGATGAATTGGGAAATGCGGTTGTTGAGTATACTCTGGAACGTGATGGCGGGATACTCCCCGGATTGAATCAAGTTCAAAATGGCGGGAAAACAAAATATGGTTCCATAGATAATCATACGAAGGACTATAGCCTACGGTTTGCCTGCGGCCTGAAGGAAGGGTGTTTAGAATATTCATACAAGGATGAATCAAGAAGCAGTGATGATAAGTGGTACTGTTATTCCTATATCATTTATGATGAAGCAACATTTCTCGAACATGCAAAACAAACCGCCGATGCAATACAGGGATGGCTGAAAGAAAGCACAGACGAGTATTATGATTATTGGCGCAAGGACTTCGAGAGTATGAATAAGAAACCATTCACGAGAGAGGATTATGCAGAATGGAAGAAAACGCTTGAAAAGGATCTGGTTTACTGGGAGAACCCGCCTATGGAGGATCAAGGACTGATCATCGACTATACTCTCTATCAGAACATGGAGGATAGAGATAAAGACAATGGCAACTTCAAAAGCGAAGATCACATACTAACAATTCCTTTGAAGAATCAGTCAATAGAAGCTATCTCCTTTACAAGCAGAGACGGATTATTCTCATCGGAGATTTCTCCGATTTCCATGCGTTTCAATGATACATCGGATTCTTCACCTGTCTCTATTTTCTATCGTGACGGATCAGAATACATAGTAAGTGATCGTGAGACATTGAATTATTATAATTCGTTTCTGCATGACGCCAATCATATATTTATGTTTAATCGGCTGGTGAAGGTGGAGGAAATTGAAAAAATCGTTGTAAACGGGAAAGAATTGTATCCTGTAAAATGATTAATGCCAAAACATCATTGAATCCCAGGCTATTCTATGGTATAATGCCCTTAACGAAGTAGCTGGAAGGTGAGTGCACTTCACCCGATCCGGCGAATATGGTTTTTCGGAAAGACCGTTCCCTTACTTGCCAGAGTCAGGACGGTCTTTTCTATTTTCTCTGCGAAGCTTAATGATGTCAAACACCAGTCTTGCGACTGTGAGAACAACCATCAGTATCTCGTAAATACTCATAGGCCTCACCTCCTCTGCGAAGTCCAGATCGGGTAAGAGCTCGTCGTCCCCCAGCTACCCCGTTAAGGGCACTATGGTTTCTTTAGAATATCACATAGTGCCCCCGGTTTCAATTCTCGATTAGTAATGGTTGGAATCGATCTCTTCCTTCAATCTGGCATTTTCAGCCAAGACCTCGTTCACTTGTTTTCTTGTGAGAATACCGCATTCGTTCCTCAGATCGTCGTTCTCTCGCAATGCGTTTAGATACATCGTCTCGAGCTGCCGCGTCTCGTGTTTCTGCATCGACATCTCTTCGGTCAGCCTGGCTATCTGCGATTGCATAATCTGTTTTTCGGACTGCAAGTTCTGTTCCTGCTCTGCCAGCATCTGCTTGAGCTTTGAATTCTGCCAGGAAAGAGTCGAATTTAGCTGCTTCATCTCTTGCAGTTCTTCGTCCTTGTCCTGAAGATCTCGTCTTGCCTGATCCCGCTCCGCTGTCAGCTCCTGAATGCTCCGCAGAATTGAGGGTTGCTCTGATGGCTGCGATGAAGAGTTCAGCGATACATTTAAGGAGAAGCTCGGCTTGTCCTGCGTAGAAATCTTCGAAGGATCCCTCTGCTCTGTTGTAAGTTCCAATCGTTCGTTCAAATTCATAGATCAATCCTCCCAAATCAATGTTAAATGTGAATGCTCGGGCAAGGTTGGCTTGACGGACAGTCTTACCTGCGGCATTCCGCAATATGATCTGTGTCCTTTTCTCGTTCCAGCTGACAAGCCAGCCCCGGTGTTCCATTTTCACAAAGAAGTCATCAGCACCGGTGCACTCCGGGACAGTTTCTACGATTGCCTTCGCGCAGTCGATCATGTAGCTCTCCCGATCCATGTTGGTGAGTACCTGGTATTTGTCCTTGCTCCACGCCCGGATCTCTCCGGGCTCAATCTCAGTTCCGTCAAAATGCTTTCCCTTTTCAGTCACGGGGAGCGCCCGATCCCGGCAAAGCTTGTTCGTGAAGTCCTTCTGTCGCTGAAGGTCTTTCTTCGTCTGATGAAGCTTGTGTCCGTCCACAAAGGAAACCGTATTCGTCACAATGTGTATATGAAGGTGATCCTTATCCTGATGGACTGCGATCAGGCTCTGGAAATCGGAGAAGAACTCCTGGCAAAAGTCCTGACCGATCTCCAGACATTCCCTCTCGGTCACATAATCCTCCGGATGGAAGCTGATGACATTGTGAGCACACATTCGCCCAGAGTCCTTGTTCCAAAGTTGCTTCTCATCAATGAACGCCTGCGTTACATTTTCCGTATTGATCACATCGTAGTTAAACGGTCCCTGAACCATCACATAACCGTCCTGCACCTTCTCGTCCTTGAGAACATATCGGATGAGGTTTCTCATGGCTGAGTGTGTTTTTGCCGGGTTGTTAATGGCCTTATTGATTGCCATATCTCTTCACTCTCCTTTCTGAAGTCTTCGATCTGACAGCTGATTTAGTAAAGTTGCCACTCTGTCGGCAGAACTCCGGTTGTGTTCGCCCATCTTGCCAGCTGGTTAATGTTATTTGCCATTCCCTTGATCTGGCGGAGCAGATCCGCATATCCCAGATTGAGGTCCTTCATTTCCCGAAGACCATCCTCGGAAAGGTTCACAGTCTGCTGAACCGCATTCATCAGAAATGCCTGCTGGGTAAGACCGGTTTCCTTCAGTTTATCTGTAAATGCTTTGTACTCCACTTCATTCATTCGGAATGTCACGGACTTGTTTCTTCTTCTATTTGCTTCTTTATTCTTCATGGTTGATACCATCCTTTCTTCGTTTTGGTAAGTAAGTATATCGGGGGTCCAAGGGGCCTCCCTTGGCAAGTCCGGGCGGTGCCCGGGTAAAGTGGTTTACCACTTTGCGAAACTTGCCTTTCTTTCCGGGGAAGAATTCACAGCCCTTCAGAAGTCTGCCGATCCCGTTCGCTCCCGGATTCCGGTCAGGCCTTGCATCCCCGGGAGGTGGGGTTACTTTCCAAAAAAAGGATACCCTTTGGCGGTGAGTTACTCGCCACTCCGGAGCACGCCGAACCGTCCTGAAGGATGATCCACTCGTTTCGGCGTGAGCACAACAATAAGGGATGATCCTCCCCACGGAGGTACCCATCCCTGCCCGTTCTGCAGTTATCGTCCTGCGTCTTAATTTCATGCTTTCCTCCTCTTCCGAGGAGGAATCGTAGTTCTACCCTTTTTTCTACCTTTTTGGCTTAAAATAGGAATAACCGATAGAATAATCGATATGAAATGAACTTAATGTACGAATTATCACGGTTTGTACGGTGTGCCGGGCTCTGCCGTTTTCTCCCAATCCTTCGGGACGCAGAGGTCGCAGGTTCAAATCCTGTCGCGCCGACACGAAAAAAGCAGGTATCACATGAAAATGTGATACCTGCTTTTTTCGTGTCGGCATATCATATCTTGGTCCTGCGACCTCATTGCGTCCTGAGCACCCGCGTTCGGGCGCAGAGGGGGCTGCAGCCCGGTGGGCTGCGTTTAGCCCCGACCGAGCCGGCAGGCGAGACCGCAGGTTCAAATCCGTCAATTCTCCCTTTTTCTATCTAACAGGAACTATTGAAGACACTGACCGATTACGGCATGAACTTCGATGTGAATTATTATGAGATTGAGCATTCTAATTAAACAATGTAACATAAAAGGTGGCAGGGTTTGCCACCTTTTTTAACAATTCACTAATACTTTATTACTATCAAACTTCCCGTTTATGTTCATTTGGTGTTGTAATTGATCACAACCGTTCTTCCATCTACGGCATTTTGAATGATATTCCCTATCCCCATCCAACCATTGTTGTAGCAGCTGATCCACCCGCTCCATGCCGGAAGCAAATAGAACTCATTTTCCTTGTCTGAATCAGGGACCAGATAATAACCAAAACTTATCTGCTCAATTTTAAGCTGATTACCTGTGACCTTGGACATATCCAATTCCTGGCTGACATTTTCCTGAAGACAGGCCATGGAACTCTCAAAGGAAAGAAGACGTGTCCGATCCGTCAGACATTCTTCAAAGTCATAGTAGATTTTTGCTGAACCTGCGATAACGCCGTGATCTGTCACATAAAAAGATCCTTCATTTTTGGTGAATACACCATTTTGTGTGAGCACAATATAACTCTGTCCGGAAAGGTCTTCAGAAATACAGCTGAGATATCCGTTAAGAACATAATCGTCAGAACGGTCGCTCCTTGCATCACCAGAACGGTAGAACAAAAGCTCAAACGGCTGGTCATCTTTTTCTGCCGCCTGATACAATCCAGCTTTTTCGCTGGCTATTACTTTTGGATAGAGCATATCTGATGGTTGTTTCAGGTAAAGCTGATTGGTAAGGAAACTACTCAATACAGACTCAATTTCCTCATTACTTGCCTGGTAATGATTCTCCAGCTCTGCAGCCAACTTATTAAAATCATGTCCAAGAGTCAAATCATACCCGGGCCCGATATCCATCTGTGAAACCAATCCCACTCTTTCACAGGAAAACATGTCGATGGCATCTCCCCATTTCTTCGGTCCAAAAGCAATCTTTTTACTCTTTTCCCCTGAAAACCAGACAATTGACAGTTGGTAATCCAAATTATGGTATTTCCCTTCCCAGGTGTGAAGGAAGCAAGTTTCCTCATCAACCCATGCCGGGAATGATAGTTTTACCTCCCCCGGCTCATCATTTCCCCCATTCTCGTAAAAGTACTCTTCACATAGGTCATAGGCCATACGAGCGTCGTTCAGTCCAATTTCCCGGCGCACCTCCGATGCCGTATCTCCAAAGAATTTCTGAACGATTTCTTTTTCATGAATTCGATCCTCTGTGATTGCATGTACGCGCCAGACGGGGAGTGTTTCTGAATCGTTCAATTCATAATCCGCAGATATTTTTGCCGGCATCTGCCCGATAGAAAAATCCTTTTCATAAGTAAGCTGCGTACCACCCAGCTGCTCGGAGATCTTTCTCCAATCACCGGATGAAATGTCAGAGGTGTCACCAGTATCCTCTTCAATTTCGGTTTTTTCTTCCGTTCTTGCGGAAGAACCCGAAGTATTCTCCCCGGTATCCGATGTTGTTCCATAATCAGTAACGGTCTCTGCCTGCTTACCGCATCCCGATAGTGAAAAACCCATGCATAATGATAATGCGATCCATTTTCTGATCCATTTATAATCTTTCCTGCGTAACATAAACATTCCTCCCGATGTAATGAAAAATCAAGCCTGCTATGATACCTTAATTCTGAAATAGCCTTTCCTGCCTATGGAGTCTTAATTCCACCCCACCACAGTACACTATATTCTATAAATGTATCAGAAATGTATCCCAAACAAAAAAAGGGTGAAGTAAGGTTTTATACTCACTTCACTCCATAATCCCACATTTCTTTGCAAAGAAATACAGTTTTGTAAAAATAGCTCGCCGTTCATTCGGAGTGAGCCCTTCATACGGAGCTTCTCTTCGGATCAAAGGTTCTGTATGTACCGCACCATGCGGGCATCCCGTTTCCAGAAGTGCCCTGTCAAGCTTTTGGAGTTCATCGTTTATATCACAAGTCTGATCATGGAGAACAAGTGTGACAATGTAGTATGTCTTTCCCTTATCATTTAACCCCAGATCCCCGGATTCATCAACAAATATACTTAATTTGCTCAATAGTGTTCCTTTCCACCTTTAAGTTAAACAGATAAAACAAATGGCGGGGAGTCTCCCCGCCGATTAGGTAGGACCTGGGTCTTACGACCAGCCCACAGTTGCATTGCTGCAACCTCTAAATGTAATTTAGCATACCAGCCCCCTGAATGCAATCCTTTTTTCGATTATCAGGGGACTGTTCACCATTTTTACATTTTCTTAAATAAGATACGGACACCCTGCGTAAAAAACTGCCGTCTAATACCAGTTACGGTCGATTTCTTCTTTCAATCTGGCATTTTCAGCCAAGACCTCGTTCACTTGTTTTCTTGTGAGAATACCGCATTCGTTCCTCAGATCGTCGTTCATTCATTCGGAATGTCACGGACTTGTTTCTTCTTCTGGTTGCCGTTTTATTTTTCATGGTTGATACCATCCTTTCTTCGTTTTGGTAAGTAAGTATATCGGGGTTCCAAGGGGCCTCCCTTGGCAAGTCCGGGCGGCGCCCGCGGTAAAGGATACCCTTTGGCGGTGAGTTACTCGCCGCTCCGCAACACACCGAACCGCCCTGAAGGATGATCCACTCGTTTCGGCGTGAGCACAACAATAAGGGATGATCCTCCCCACGGAGGTACCCATCCCTGCCCGTTCTGCAGTTATCGTCCTGCGTCTTAATTTCATGCTTTCCTCCTCTTCCGAGGAGGAATCGTAGTTCTAATGCTTTTTCTATTTGCGCAAATTCCCATAGACTTCTTCACTACGCGAAGCATTAATCAAGTAAAAATCACGTTTTTTGTCACTTTTTTTATTTTTTTTCGTCTTATACTATGAAAAGGCCAATCCGGATGGTACTTCAGAGGAAAGGAGGTGCATCATGTCCGGGAACAGGAAATTCATAGATTTTATAGAAGCTTGTTTTCGATTATATGAACAGAAAATGTATGGCGTAGCCTGGCACATCCTGCAGGATGAATCCATGGCGGAGGATGCCGTACAGGACGCATTTCTTCGTCTGATAAAAAGAAAAATCACTTTTGAGGACCCTGAATCAGAGGAATGCAAACGATATATCCTGACGGTAATTCGAAACACATCCATCGATATGTACAGAGAAAGACAAAAGAATCAGGAGATGCTTTTCCTGACGGACAGTATTGAGGATCTTGAAGCGGAAGCCGAGGATTCAGCGATGGTTCCCAGGCCAGATATTACCGCCTACATCCGACAGTTACCGAAAAAATACAGAAACGTGGTTATCTGTATTGCCGAAGAGGAATTATCAGTCCGTGAAACCGCTGTCCGACTGGGGATATCCGAAGCAACTGTCCGGAAACAATATGAAAGGGCCAAGAAACGTCTCAAGGCCATGTTGGTAAAGAAACAGAGCGGAAAGAGCATCAACGATAAGGAGGAACAGTATGAGAGACATAGAACAGAACTTATATGAAATCACACTGGATCAATTTGATGAAATGGATCCGCAGCATACATTTTCCAAAGATTACATGAAAAAGAAACAGCGGATGCTAAAGACACTGCGTTCAGGAAGAAGTATAACTCCATATCCAGCAGCACGACGGGTAGCAGCCTCTCTTCTGATCGCGGGGATTGCCGTTCCTGCAACAATATATGCTGCGACAAGCATTTATCATGTAAACTTTGAAAAGAACGCAGAGACTCCGGAAAGAATGGATGTAGTGCTGACGAAAGAGGGTGCAAAGTCTACTGAGTTACAGGAGCCCTCAACAGAGTGGTGGCAGAGATCGGATTCAACGATCGCGCAGGATGATCCTGAGCCACATGAGATCCGCCAGGTGATATCAAAAATGATTCAGGAGAAAAACGGGGAACGGATATTTGTTCCGATGATCGAAACCACCATAATTCAAAATGGTAAGGAGACCATAACAGAGGAGCCCGTTTCTGCCGATGACAATGTATGTTATATAGAATTGGATAATCTGCCGGATGATGTAGCATATAGTATAGACATTGGAAAATATGTGAGTTCCAAAGGATCGGATAGGGGTATCTCTCCGTATCTTGTGAAACTTGAGAGCAGAGATGCAATGGAATTCTCATATGAAGGAATTCAGGATTCCAAAGAAATGGAAATAAATGGTCATAAAGCCTACATTCTTTCCAAGGGAACAGATCTGGCATATAGCAGAGAAGTCGGAATCCTATTCGAAGAAGAGGATCTGATGATCGGCATGTTTGTTGGCAGGGGTTTTTCCGAGGAAGAATTGACGCAGATATTGAAAGGCGCCAGAATAGTCAGATATACCGAAGGAGACAGAAATTACAAACCCACCGGGTACGGAAATTGGATAGTCGAACAGAGATAGTCAGAAGAACCGTATATTTAATAATAGGAGGAGTGTTGACCAACACTCCTCCTCGCTTTTTCAATTCCTAATACCAATCCGAATCGTCTTCTACCTTCTGCATCTGTACAAACTCATCACAGCTCATTCCCTCTTGATTTCTTGCGGGAGGCGTTTCTAAGCGCATCAATGAGCAACGCGGATGATCATGCACGAAGTTTTGCGATAAGCGCTTCCTGCAGGGTTTGAGAAAAGTTGATATTTCTTTCCTGCGCTGCGACATTAAGCCACGCCGGAATGGTGAGCGTTTTGCGAACAGATTTTTCAAAATGCTCTTTGGCGTATTCAGCGACATCTACAGAAACCATGTTTACGAATGCGCCTTTCGTATCGGCATCAAGCTCCTTAGCAACGTATTCCAATGACACGTCGCTCATTGCAGAAGCCGGTGGTGCTTGATCACCGTTATTCTTAAGAGTATATAGGTAACCAGCCAAACAGTCTACAGCCATATTCATGGCTTCGGTTTCGGTGTTACCATTCGTTGCCAGCCAGTTCAGATCTGGAAATACGACAGAGTATCCGGTTTCATCTTTGAAAAAACATGCAGGGTATATCGACAACATATGAGAGCCTCCTCTCTGCAGCAGAACTATTTGTCAAGTCCCGCTTGCTTTCTAATAGATTTCTCTACGATCTTACTCAATTCCTTGCTGTGAAAAGGAATTGTAACCTTTCCGGGTTTGGCCGGATGGACATAGTGCCGGTGAGATCCTTCCTGGCTTTTGAATACCCATCCGTCATCAAGGATTTCTTTTTCCATTTCTCTCGGCCTTTTAGGCATAGTGTTTTCCTCTTTCATTTACAATATACGACGAGACACGTACTATGTCAATACGCATAAAAACCATACGTACAGATAATTAGATTTTATCTTTCAAGACGAATGCGGCAAATTATCGGGTCTGTTTTATACTGTTCCATTCTTTCAACAACACATACCTACCTTCCCTGTCCTTCACCTTTGTCAGATAGGCCCCAACGCCAAAATATTCTTTCACATAATCCTGCAGATAGCTGTACTTCCACCAATCGTTCACCGTCGAATCAGATATATAACTAATCCTGATGACATGCGGTTTGATATGGCGCACACTCATGATGGCGATAGGAAAATGATTTCGCTCCACACAAGTCTGCAACGCGGTCCTTATTTCTTCTTCCATCCGTTGACGTTCATCCAACTCATCCTTCGCTTTCTTTTTCAGTTCCTTCCGTATTCTGCTTTTGCTGTATTGTTCATATGCGGTTGCTTCGATCATCTGCGGAAGATTTGCTTCCATTTCCGGAGAAGCATTTAAAACCGTGATCAGTTTTTCTCCGGTAAAAATGTAAAGCTTTCCGGCATAATATCTCATGTTATTTGCTGTTCGATATCGAAGGTATTCCCTGTTCATCCATTCACTGAGTTCGCCCTTTGCGTCCTCATGTTTGATCCCCTCTCGCAGAACCTTTAGCACGAACCGGTCAGCAATTCCTTTTGTGACACCGGTTCTCTCATGCATTCGCCTTTTTGCATGTCTTGTAATGACGGCCAACCGGTTCACCCTCCTCCCTCTATACAGAAGCATTGGTCGATGCTGCTAATTCATCAATCCTCTCATGAGAATACATCGGAGCAATCTTCATAATCTGATCCACGGTGTATCCTGCGACGATCATATTCTTTATTATCTCATCCTGTGCGTCTTTTCGAATATCGATACCACCATCATCCGTTTTCCTGTTTTTTCTCTGCTCTTTCTTTCGGATATTCAGATACACTTCATTATAACCACAGAGCCTTTTATATTGCTCTTCCCTTATCTGATCGTCCTCTATCATCTCACATGTTGCCCGGAGCACAAACTCCTGCATGGTTTCCCCGGATCGGAGCAGATACTCCATAATTGTCTGCTTCGTGCCCTTTGGAGCGCGTATTCGTATTTCGTCCGTGCCGGCAATATATTTCTGATATGCTCGTTTCTGTGCTTCAGATACACTTTTATTATTATTCATAAAAAAGCCCTCATAAACTACATAAATATCAATCATATTCTACTATTAATCTACACCCCACAGCATCTATTGTCAATAGATAATCTGACCAAGTGACAACGCAATCCGCAGGTTCAAATCCTGTCGGCATATCAAAACACCATTAATTGCTCCATTGACCTTCCATAGTGCTCAGACTATAATTTAGATAACACTCTAAAGTAAAAAGTTGCGACAGTGTCGCAACAATTTGAAAGGATGAAGAATGGCTGATGGGTTCTGATTTTGCATTTCTGGCAAGGCAGAAGCATTTCATTCTGGACGGCAAAGACTATTTCATGGATCTTCTGTTCTACCACCGTGCCCTTCGCCGCCTTGTACTGGTAGAATTAAAGCTTGGTGAATTTGAGCCGGAACATAAAGGACAAGTTGAACTATACCTGCGCTGGCTAAAGAAACATGAAATGCAGGATGGTGAAAACGATCCTATAGCACTGATCCTCTGCGCGGAGAAATCACAGGAAACCGTAGAACTGATGGAACTCGATCAGGGCAGCATTCATGTTGCCCAATACCTGACGAAGATGCCACCGAAACACCTTTTGGAGGAAAAACTTGCTATCGCTATAGCTAACGCAAAAAAGCAGTTAGAACAAAGATAGTTTTGTAGAATTCAGGGAACAAGCCTTACATTGGTAATAATCAATTAAAATAATAAATATCTATCAAGCTTCCGTCCACAATGTTCAGGTAGATAATTCCCGCTCCGCCGTTGCTTTCGGCCCAGAATTGCCAAGCGGGTACGAAAACCGCTTCATCTGGTGAATTAGGAGAATCAACTGCACAGAAGACCAGATTGGCACTGGTGATCCGAAGGCTGCTTCCCCTGATTTTTGAGACATCGAAATGATCCTGGATGGCTCCTTTCAATTCACCCATCAGATCATCGAATGAAAGAAATGCGACAACCTGAGGGAGTTCTTCGACCATTTCATAAGACATCATCAGTTCTCCGCCGATCACACCATGATCAGTCACCAGTACAGTAGCAAGGTTGTTCTTATATGCTGGATTATCCTCATCCCCGACGCCGTAGTGAGCCCAGTTGCTCTGTACCAAATACCCGTCCAAAATAACTTTTGATGGATCATTGGTACCTCCCTGCATCTCGGTAGGAGGACAGATTGCAACCTGTGTATTCCACGGTTCTCCGCTATTATCGGTAAATGTGATGCCTGAATCCTCCACCGGAAGCGGTGAAAGAAGTTTCTCTTTCGTAAATTGTCTTGCAGTATCCTTCAGAGCATCTTCCCCCGACTTCGTCTGATTCGGCTGTTTTAACACTTCACCCCATATCCCGTCTTCGCGTGATGATGATAATGAAAGCATTTCCGTACATTCAGGCTGATTTAGCAAATCTCCGGGATTCTTGGGGTAAAATATGATCTGTTTTTGCATAAGATCATCCCGATATGCAATCAGCAAGCGATATGTTACACCCTCAAAATCCCCTTCATAGGTATGCCAGAAAAAATCTTCTCCATCTTGCCAGGTAGGAAAGACTTCTGTGGTTTCTTCTGGAAAGCATCTTTGCCAGAGTTCCTCATATGCTGCAGCAATCCGGCAATTCAGATGTCCGATCCGACCGGGTGCTATTTCATCATTTCCTACTGAATCATCTACCTTCTTTGCAGTGTCCCCAAAAAGATTCTTTACCACTTCATCCTCATAAATTCGGTCTCTTGTAATCTTTGCCACCTTGTATGTGCGTAGCAGGTCGGTATCCCGTGAAACAGATGTTATGGATAACTCAATCTGTTTACCGGAAAGAGAAAATGTATCCTCGTAGATCGGATCGCCATCCTCTTGGACATCAGGAAGCACGCCTGTTTTTTTTTCCACAGAAGTGGATGTATTAGTCGTTTCACCTGGTTCTGTTGTATTTCTATAATCTGTGACCGTTTCTGCCTGTTTTCCGCATCCTGACAGAGAGACACCGAAAGCAAAAGCAATTGTAATCAGTTTTTTGTTCCATTTTCGTTTGTGCTTTTTTACCATAAGTGATTCCCTCCTCTTTGATAATGTATATCCTTCTCACTCATGCTACACTATATTCCATGAATGTATCAGAAATGTATCCAAATCCAAAAAAGCGGCAGCATATCGCAACTTTTTAAATAGAGAGCATTATCCCGCTACGCTGAAACAGGTCATTCGATAGATGCAGAGAACGAATTGGAATCTGAGGAGCCAATAGGTATTGTTATAACATCAAATAAGGATATTCCTTTTATACATTCGATAGTATCAAAATACATAGATATCAGCGCTGAAGCATTAAAAGAGATTATTGAAGCTGAAGACGTAATCCTGGAATGTGAGCCTGGAGATTTTGATACACTAGATAAGCTGATCAGATGTTTTGAAGAATTAAGAATAGCAGATTGTTCCCCTTCACTCAATTATCTTGATGAAGGCGCCACCCAAAAACTATATGAAATGTTAATTGAAATCGCTAATCAATAGAATAATGACTTGAAGCAGTCAACCTTATCAGGCCGGCTGCTTCTTTTTTTGCACAATGGCTTTGTTCTGCAACCAGACACGGCGCACGTCCCCCCAGTTACCCCGTTAAGGGCACTATGGTTTCTTTAGAATATCACATAGTGCCCCGGGTTTCAATTCTCGATTAGTAATGGACACAGTCAAGTAATCGTTCCACATTGACCTCCCCTGTTCCGCGGACTATAATGAAAAAGCACATAAAAAGCGGCGACACTGCCGCAATAATTCGAAAGGATGAAAAGATGTCTGGGGACTGGGAGCATTCTTCCACGGAAATATCGAAGAACTTGTGAACGCTTTTGAATCAGCACATCAGGAAATAGCCCCTGAGATTGAACTCCGGCTCCAGATTGGACTTTCTCGACACTGTGAGATAGCATATTTAGAAGATTGTCTCTCTCATTTCTGGGGATGCAAGGCATTTTATTCCATTGACCTTTATGGTGATGAGCTGGCACAACCTATAGAGAATTTCAAGTTGATTTATCGCCGGGCAAAATCGGAAGGTCTCAGACTGAAAGCACATGTTGGCGAATGGGGAACCGCCGACGATGTACGCCACGCAGTGGAGTGCCTTGAACTGGATGAAGTACAGCATGGAATTGCTGCCGTAGAGGACCCTTCAGTGATCCGATTTCTGACAGATAATCATATTCGGCTGAATATCACTCCTTCCAGCAATTATCTTTTGGGAAGAGTTGCAGATTTAAAGAACCATCCTATCGCCAGGCTTTACCGCAGCGGTGTGGATGTGACGATCAATTCTGATGATGTTCTGATTTTCGACTCGGATGTTTCAAAAGAGTATATGAGACTGTATCGCAGCGGGTGTCTGAATCCTGAAGAACTGGATAATATTCGAAGAAATGGACTGAAGGACATTAATTCCCTGGGGAGGTAAAGTAATGACCGGATATATGGCTGAAATGAGGAAACTGGTTGGTCACAGGACCATCATCCAATGCGCGGCAAGCATCATCTGTGTCGATGACAAAGGACGCGCACTGCTGGGCAAGCGGTCCGACAATCACAAATGGGGTTACTCCGGTGGTGCCGTCGAAATCGACGAGCGGGTGGAAGACTGTGCCAAAAGGGAATTATTCGAGGAAATGGGTCTTATTGCGGAGGAACTCACATTTTTCTGTGTGAATTCCGGACCGGAGGCGCATTATATCTATCCTAATGGCGATGAGGTGTCCAATTTCGAGATTGTGTACCTATGTCGAAAATGGCACGGTGAACCAAAAACTGCCGATGGAGAGATGGAAGAACTTCGTTTCTTCACAAGGGAAGAGATTGACCTTGACGAGATATCTCCGCCCATTCGTCCGGTTTTAAGAAAGTACATTGATATGCAATAGAGTCATAAAAAACTGTTTCCTTTTTGTCAGACGCAAAGGGGCTACCGCACCAGTCTAGTGCGACAGCCCCGTGTCACCAGCCGTCCCCGTGTCACTTCATGTCTGTTCTATTGGGTAAATGTACCGTATGCGGCAACTGCCTCATCAATGGTCATCTCGCCGGTCCCAACCTTGTAAACCGCCTGCCTTAACTGAATGACCGCGTCATCCGTCAGGCCGATCTCCTCCGGTGACAGGATACGGGATGCCGGAACTGCCTCAAATGCAGCGTACATGCTGTTAAAGGACAGGTCCCTGGTCGGCGACATAAGCCCCTTCTTCTGCGCCATCCGGTTCAGCTCCTCCGACGTGACCAGGAAACGCATGAACTCATTGGCCATGTCCAGGTTCTTGCTGTCCTTGTTGACCGAAAACTGCAGATTCGGCATGTCAAGGAAATTGGCGCCTTCATCCGACATGGGAACCGGAACAAAGGTGTATTTAAACGGAGAAGCGATAAACGCCTCGGAACGACTCTCCCGTTTCTCGGTTCCGGAAACAGTATCTCCGGAGGCCATCATCATGGGGACATCGCCTTCGAAAAACCGCATGATCACTGCATCATAGTTGTTTTCGATGGCTGCGCAGGCATCAATGTCCACGCACCCATCCTTCAGGAACTGATCGATCTTCTCCAGGGACGGCCTAATATATGTGCCGGCCGAGGGATCAAGCGAATTCAGCTTTCCCACGGCCTCCTTATCCTGTGCCACCGTACCGCAGAAGTAAGGATACATGGTCAAAGTATACAGGGATGTGGTCTCCTTCTGGGTAAAACCCATCACCGGACTCTTATAGCCCTTATCCCGAAATGCAGCGCACACCTTCACCAGCTCCTGATACGTTGTCGGGACACTCAGTCCCTCCTTTTCAAACAGGCTGTTGTTCACCAGCATGCCGTAAGTATTGGAGAATACCGGAACCATGGGGAGTTTACCATCGTCCGTCTTCAGGATGATATTGCTGCGGATGCAGTTCAGGTCAAGACCCAGCGCAGGATCCGACAGATCCTCCGCATGATCTATGGAAGCCTTGTATTGCTCCCGTCCGTACATCCAGGAATAATTGACATAGATGTCAGGAGCATCATTGCCGTTCAGAACCGTCCCGATCATATTGTTATAGTCATCTATCTTCGTGAACATCAGTTTCACGTTGGGATAATAGCTGTTGAAAAGGTCAAATTCCGCCTCCAGCGCCTCAAAGTTATCGTAACCGCCGGCAACGGTGATGCTGCAGCTGACGGATGTATCCAGAGACGGCTTAAAGCCCTTCTCTTCCGTTGTTGCCTGCTTCTCTCCCCCGCATGCGGTCAGTCCCAGAAGCATCAGTACTGTTAATAGCAAACATAATTTCTTTTTCATGATCGTTCCCTTCCTTCCCGGATCCTTCGTATCTCCTTAATGACCAGTTTTATATCTACAGGCTTGGCAATATGGCCGTTCATTCCGGCATTCAGACACTCCGTGATATTTTCGGAGAATGCATCTGCCGTCATTGCAACGATCGGAATGGAGGCCGCTCCGGGATTCTCCAGACTCCGGATTGCCCTGGTTGCGTCAAGGCCGTTCATTTCCGGCATCTGAACATCCATGAAGATCAGTTCATACCTGCCGGCATCCGCTGCATTTATCATATCCACACAAACCCGTCCGTTTTCCGCACGGTCAGCAGTCATACCGAACATGGTAAGCATGGCGGAAATGATCTCCCAGTTGATATCATTATCCTCGGCTACAAGGAAATGCAGTCCCTGCAGATCGGAATAATCGTCCTCCGGCTCTACGGATCTATGTTCCTTTCCGATAAGATCGTTGATCTTATCATAGAGCGTGGATCGGAAAAGCGGCTTGCAGACAAAACCGTTTGCCCCTGCCTCTTTTGCCTTATCCTCAATGTCAGACCAGTCATATGCGGATATCAGTAAGATCGGAGTGTCTGCTTTGATCTCCGAACGGATCCGCCGGATGGTTTCTATGCCGTCCGTTTCAGGCATTCTCCAGTCGATAATGATAACACCGTAATCCCGCCCGGACAGATGCCTGTGTTCGATCATTCCCAGGGCCTCCGGCCCGCTTCGTGCCTGCTCTGTCGACGCGCCAAGGGACTCAAGGGAATCCACCGCCGTCTGCAGCATGACCTCATCGTCATCCACGATCAGAACATCAACAGGATCAAGCTGCATCTCTTCTCTCTGCCTGTCTGCCACAGGGATATCCAGCGTGACCGTGAAGGTTGTCCCCTTGCCCTGCTCACTCTGACAATCGATCGTTCCCCCCATCAGATCCACCATCTGCTTCGTAATGGCCAGGCCCAGGCCTGTTCCCTGTATGCTGTTGACTCGACTGTCTATCTGCCTGGAGAAAGGCTGATACATGGTCTCCATATATTCTGCGCTCATGCCGATGCCCGTATCCGCCACGACGTAGATCAGTCTTACACATCCGGGCGCTTCACTGCTCTCCTCCCGCATTTCCACGTTGACCCGTCCGCCGGGTTCTGTGTATTTGATGGCGTTGGACAGGATATTGATATAGATCTGGTTCAGACGAAGCTGATCCGTATACAGATATTCCTTTTCCATCCGGTTGATATGGAAACTGAATTCCAGATTCTTTTCCTTGATCATCGGGTGGGAGATATTGACCAGATTCTCCACCGTTTCCACTATGGAAAATGTCAGGGGACTCAGCTTCAGTTTTCCGCTCTCCACCTTCGATATATCCAGGATGTCATTGATCAGTGTGAGCAGATGATTACTGGCAAGATTGATCTTCCGAAGGCTTTCCCCGGTTGATTGCGGATCTCCCAGATTCTTCTCGGCTATGGTTGTAAGACCTATGATAGCATTCATGGGAGTCCGGATATCGTGGGACATGGTGGAAAGGAAATCGGTCTTGGCCTTATTTGCGGATTCGGCTTCCCTGGCCGTAGCCTGGAGGCGTTTGTTCAGAACAAGCATAAAGCACATATCACAGATGAACAGGATCAGCAGACCGGCAGAAACGATTCCGATCAGCAGCCAGTTTTCCTTATCCACCTGAAGATCCTCCGCCGGCACGAAACCCAGAAGCGTCCACCCTGCAGTAACGGTTACCGGAGTAAAGGCAAGTATACATTCCCGTCCGTGGGAATCAAGCATGGAAACGGAGCCCGTGGATGAAGTGATCTTTTCGAATAATTGCTGCCATGATTCGGGATCCGTTGGATTATAGGATTTATAGAACTCAAAAAAGCTGGAATTTTTAAAGCTGTATCCCCTCAGGATATAATCACCGTCGGAATCGATCATGGACAGTTCGGCGTTCACAAGCTCCGTCTGCGGAAAAACCCATTTCTGTTCAAGCTCCGAGATGGGGATCACCCGAAGCAGGACTGCTTTCCCGGAGGTCCCGCTTTCCGGATCATACAGCGTCACCATGTTGCAGAAAGCCAGGGACTGCTCACCGTTCACCGGATTGGTGTAAGCGCGTGTGATGTTGATGGACTTCCCGATCTCAGCTATCCAGTCCGTGTTATTCAGGAGATTCACCCGTTCATAGGAAACAGCATATTCATCGTCCGTTCCCTGTTTCGGGCGTGTGGAGAGACCCGTGAGGGTATCAAGGGAGATCAGATGTGCAGACGTATTCGTAAGCACATGGGAGGCACGAATATACGCAACAGCCTCTTCCATGGTCATGTTATTGTTGTTGATATAACGCGCCCATACGTCGCAGATCCTCTGCTCACCCTCCAGATAGTTATCCGTCACCCGCTCCATGGTGATGGTTGTATTCTCAAAATTCTCGATCTGCCTCTGGTAAGAATCGCGGCTTACAAATCCGGAGTAATTAACAACAAAGCCCAATATGGCCGCCATAAGGATCACGTTGAGAACAATTATAAAGATCTTTTTCATGTTCTGATTTCCCATAACCGCCTTTCATTCCCTTCACCCTGCCTGTAAATGACATCGTACCCTTATTTCATGGGGCATAGTTCAGACAGTAACATTATACCATAGATCCGATGAAATATCAGTTCCATATTGGTACGATCTACGATTTTCGGGTATTTTTGCATAGACAAAGCCAGGGGCTATGCCCCTGACTTTGTCTACAGTTTTAAACCGATTTGAACCGCTTTATGCAGCAGCGGCGATCATGTTTGCTCCGACGATAATGACGTTCAGTCCGAAATGAATTCCCAGGGCAACGATCAATCCGGTCGGGTCCATGAAGCTGAGTATACCGCAGATCACCAGAAGAATCCCGGCAATCATTAAAAGCAGCCAATGTCTGCCAAGGAGTTCCGCAACCTGTGCGTCCTTTGTCTTGCGCAGCTTGTTCGCCAGAAAGATACGGATGATACCGATCACAACCAGCCAGATCGCAACTAGATAAATGATCGCTATATCCACCAGCAGCTGAAGCGCAGCGCTTCCGATCAGAACGATACCGAAGACCAGTGAAGCGATGGCGCCTACCAGCGCCCAGCCATCGGACAACCCTTTTTTCTTTCGTTCGTTCCAGAAGATAAGGCCGCCGATCGCGTCAAAGATCATCGTGAACCCGATCACATAACCCAGAGTCAGGTACGTGATCGCAGGATTGAAAAGGCAGTAAAATCCCGCAATGATCATAAAAAAACCCAGTATAATAGTTATCACTCTGCTTGCTCTCATATAGTTTACCTCCATCAGGTGTTCTTTTTTTATTATATCATAAACTATCCGTTAGCGGGACTTTTATTTTCACACCTTATCGCCGGCACCGATCCGGAATTCATCCTTCGGAACATCCGAATTTCTATAATATCTTCGAACTTCTTCTACAAAAAGCCCCAAAAAACTGTTATAATTTCCTTATAGGCATACGACCTTAATTGACCGGAAAATAAGGAGCAACGAAGTCATCATCAAAAAATCTGTATCGAGGTATTCGTCTATGAAAAAAAAGAACCGGAAATGGCGGGCCGCCTGCTTTGCAGTCGGTTCCCTGCTGATGAGCGGGATGATCGTCGGACATGCGATCCCCGCATATGCAGAAAATGTCCCTGAAGGTACATCCTACCCGGAAAGCTTTGATCTTCGTCGTGTGGATACGGACGGAGACGGAACTCCGGACAGATGCTATGTCACATCCGTGAAAAACCAGCGTCCCTTCGGTACCTGTTGGGGCTTTGCCGCAACCGCTGCCTCCGAGATCAGTATCCTTGGGTCTCTTCTTGCGGACGACCCGGATGCTTATAAGACGCTGGATCTCTCCGAGAAGCAGCTTGCTTATTTTTCAAACTCCCATATCGACGACCCTTCCGATCCGCAGAATGGGGAAGGCATCTATATCAGTGATGCAAAAACTTCCGCCGATTATTATCGGGGCGGAAATTCCTTCCTGGCTACCAATATCTATTCCAAAGGGATCGGACCGGTTTCGGAAAGCCGGGACGCAGCCTTTATCTATCGGGGGAAAAACGGAAATACCGCACAGCAGTATTTCGACGGTGCCTACCAGGATTCGTCTTACAGCCTGAAGGATGACTGGTCCATCGATCCTGACCTTAAGTATGAGCAGGACTATATCCTGAAAAGCAGCTATGTCCTTCCCTCTCCCTCCGGACGCGATGATTTTGGGCAGTACCAATATAATGAAATCGCCACAAATCTGATCAAAGAACAGCTTCTTCTGAAACATGGTGTAAGCATCGGTTTTTATGCGGTTTCCTGGCATCCCGATCAGGATCCGGACGAAGAGCAGAACGTGCTGAATACAGACACCTGGGCACATTTTGTTCCCTCCACCCAGGACGCCATGAATCATGCCGTCTGTATCGTCGGTTGGGATGATCATTACCCGAAGGAGAATTTTCTCTCCACACCGGAAGGCGACGGTGCCTGGCTCGTAAAGAACAGCTGGGGGGCCGGAACGGAAACCTTCCCCAACCGCGGGACCGGTGACTGGGGACTTCTGGAGGGGCAGGACTCCGGACCGGATTATACGCCAACCTCCGACATTCACACCGGATATTTCTGGCTGTCCTATTATGATCGAAGCATCACCACTGTGGAAGCACTGGAGTTCGATGTTTTTAAGGGGACACGGAATTACAGTCTTGACGAGTACGACTATATGCCGGCTTCCACAAGCACCTCCTCAACCCATCAGGAGCTCGTAAAATCCGCAAATATCTTCACTGCAAAGGGCAGCGAAGAGATAAACGCGGTCTCCTGCATGACAGAACAGCAGAACACAAAGGTTACCTATGAAGTCTATCTCATGCGGGATGATGCGGTTTCACCCGAAGACGGACTTCTTATGGCCAAGGTGGAAGAGACCTATCCCTACGGCGGATTTCATAAGACCACACTGGATACACCGATCCTTGTACAGCGTGGGCAGCGCTATTCCGTGATCATCACGATAGCTTTACCGGACGGCGGCTACGAAGTGGACTTCAATGCCGGCCAGGGCAAAGGCAGCGTCGTGAACCTTCTGGAAGGAAGTTATTCCGTAGCAGTCGTCAACCCCGGAGAAAGCATGTTCTACAAGGACGGAACCTGGTATGATCTCTCGGAAAAGGAAACGGTAGATCTTGCGGCAGGATCCAAAAAGGAATTATTTAACCAGGGAATTTACGCCATTGATAATTTCCCGATCAAGGGCTTCGGTGAGCTCAAGCCGGGCAATATGGCTATGCGTCTGGTCGGAGATCGGACCTTCTATCCTGTGGACGGAGAGAATTCCGGTCCGGTCCGGTTGGAATTTGATGGTAACGGAGGGTATCCCCTGGGGAATCCCGCTATCGAATGGCGCCTTACCGAAGGAAGTGAAAAGATAGTATCCATGACGTTAAATGCCCAGAAGACCAAGGCCTCCTTCAAGGCCTTAAACGTAGGCCGGGCGGATGTGATCGTAACGGTCCAGGGCGTCGGAACGGAATTTTTCTCGATCAACGTCAATCCCATCAACCTGATAACCGTGCTCCCGCTCATTCCCAACGGCGCCGTAACGTATGACGGAAAAGCACAGGAACCCCCGCTCTACGTAGTCGCTACGAACGGTATTCCCGCCATCGCCGGAGAGAATTATACACTGGACTTTTCTGATAATGTAAAATGCGGAGCTGCCCGTATCTCTGTCGTCGGGATCGAACCGTTCCAGGGAGAACAGACGAGTTATTTTGCGATCACTCCTGCCAAAGCTGCGATCAAAAGAGCTTCCGGCGAAGGAACAAATGCAGTCATCATCGCTAAGGATCAGGCGGCAAGCGGAATCACCGCCTACCAGGCAGAATACCGAAAGAAGGGGGAGGAAGACTGGAAGGAGCTGAAATCTTCCGCATCCAGCAGCACCATATCCATCGGAGGCCTGGAACCCGAAACCACCTACGAAGTACGGATCGCGGGATATGTAGATCTCCCGGAGGAAGCAGTTGGTGCTTATTTAAAACCCTTCTATATCGGTGAATACAGTGACACGATCGAAGTCACTACCGGCAAGGCCTATGCAAATGAATGGGTAAACGGCAAGTGGTACGGAAAGGATGGTTCCCGGACCTACGCCCCCGTCGGGAAGTGGAAGCATAACAGCAAAGGCTGGTGGTACGCGGATACCGCCGGATGGTATCCGAAGAACTGCTGGCAGAAGATCGACGGCGTGTGGTACTATTTCCATGCCAACGGATATGCGGCTCAAAACGAATTCGTAAAGGGCTGGTGGCTGGGCGCAAATTGTGCCTGCACCTACAGCTACCGCAGTACATGGCACAAAAACAGCAAAGGCTGGTGGTACGGCGATCCTTCCGGCTGGTATGCAAAGAAAAAGACCTATACCATTGACGGCAAGGCCTACCATTTTGATGCAAAGGGCTATTGTACAAACCCGTAACGTAAACCACATATCATCCTAAGCAGAAGCAAAGGATCTAAAAAGCGTCAGACACCTTACAACAAGGTGACCTGACGCTTTTTCTTTCCCGCCCCGGATCCGGGATCTAGCTCAACCTAACACGATCCCATATTGTTCCGAAAGATCCCGAATCAGCATGTCATACCCGGTAAAATGTATCGCTTCCATTCCGAGCTTCTTTGCCGCCTCCACATTTCTCGGATTGTCATCGATGAAAATGCACTCCGACAGCTCCAGTCCGAACCTTGTGGTCAGCAGCCGGAAGATCGCCGGATCCGGCTTCGCCAGCTTCTCCAATGCGGAAATGATGTACCCGTCCGCCTCAGGCAGGAAGCGGAATTTCGGCCAGTGCGTCTCGGAAAGCTCCTTGGGATAATTTGAAAGAATGTAGGCGCCGTAGCCTGCCGCCTTCACCGCCCGGATCAGCGGAGCCGAATACTCCTGCTCTCTCACCAGATCCTCGGTATTCTTCCAGAAGATTTCCACCTCTTTGCTGTACTGAGGCATTTTCCCGGAATAATGCTCTATCGCATCCTTCTCCGAACGCAGCCCCAGATCCATCTCATGCCAGAACTCCGTCAGGATCATATGCTCCGACAGATACTCCACGGCCTCCTCGCTGAACCCCAGGTCTCTCATGTGATCGCGGTAACGGAAATCTATCAGCACGTCACCCACGTCAAATACAAAATTTTTGATCTTGCTCATCACTTCTCCATTTCTACTCTATCCCACCGCAGTGATCCAGAAGGCCAGATGCTGCGGCTTTGCGGAGTCGATCAGGTATTCCTCATGCACGGGCGCCCCCCAGGAATCGTCGCCTCCCACACCCATTTGGGCGGAAGCCACGCGAATCCAGGTATGCCGAACCGGCGGCAGCTCGAAGATCCGGTTTGCCTCTTCCAGCTCATACACGCTGTGAGGAAGCACACTCATTTCAAATGGATCGCCGGCCGCTACAAACCTGAGTCCCACTCCGTCTGCATCACACACGGTAAATTCCCTTACCCCGGTCCTATTTCCGCATTCCTGCGGCCTAAGATACCGGGACAGATTCTCCACTGCCGTGAAGCTGAAGCGTCCCAGACGCGCGCCCTCTGCACGGTCGGTATAATTCTCTTCAGGCCCCATGCCAAGGAAGGTCACCCGGTCCACCTCCGGCTTTGTGGCAAAATCCATCGCGAATACCGGTAGCTCGGGGAAGCCTTCGATTCCGGGGAAGTCAGCCTCCACCAGGATCCGTCCGTCCGGATACAGCGTATAGTTGACCTCCGTCCGGACCGCGCCCCCGGGACCTCCCAGGAAGGCGGTATGCATCTTCAGTCCGCCCTCCACGGGTTCGATCCCGAAGCTCGAATAGTCCTTTGCAGCAAAATGTCCCGCTGCATGCCAGATTCCCATCTTCGCCGGATAGCCGGCACCCATATCATTATCCGTCATGGCCCGCCAGAAGCTGATCCGCGGGATGCGGTCGATCAGTTCCTTTCCCTTGTAACGGAAGGAGCTGAGTCCTCCCTCCGTCATGGAAAACTGGATCTGAAGATCCGGGCCGATGAGACCGATATGTCCGTCTCCTCCCACGATCTGTCCGAAGGTTCCTGCGAAGAGACACCCTGCCGTCTCCCGTGTACCACGGGTCTCCACACACTGTCCGAAGGCGATCTCCGTATCGCCCTCATAGGCGGCAACCTCGATCACACATTCTCCCGGTCCCTTCGGAAGCTTCAGTCCGTGCCGCGTCGTCCTGCTCTTTCCCGCAGCCACGGAGATCTCCAGGTCTTTCTCTTCTACCATGACTCCGTCCACCATGGACCTTGCGGTAAAGCGATATCCGGATGTATCCGTGAAAAGATTCCGGTTCTCCACCGTCACCTCCTTCGGTGACACATCGATCCGAAGCGGGCTGTATAGCTGACGAACCTCCGGCATTTTCGGAGACTCCGTCCGGTCCGCATATACGATCCCGTTGGTACAGAAGCCGTAATCCGTAGGACGGTCATCGAAGTCGCCTCCCACACCCTGAACCTCATTTCCGTCCGGAAGGATCAGCGGCAGGGTCTGGTCCATGTAATCCCAGATAAATCCGCCCTGATATCCCTCGTAGCGGTCCTCCAGGTCGGTATAAAGTTTCATGCCGCCCAGGGAATTTCCCATGGCGTGCATATACTCACAGCTGATATACGGCTTCATCACATAGGAGGAATCCTCCGCCTTCTTCGCCAGTTCCCCCTCCAGATAAGCCTCGATCTCCGCCGGCTTCGCATACATCCGACTTTCCATATCGGAGATATACCGGTACTCCGGATTCCAGAAGCAGCCCTCATAATGCACCAGTCTTCCGGGATCCACTGTATGAAAATATTCCGACATGGCGGCAATGTCGTCACCGGCATAGGACTCATTTCCGCAGGACCAGATCAGTACCGACGGATGATTCTTGTCACGCTCGTACATGGACCTCGCCCGGTCCAGCACCGCCTCCTTCCACTCCGGAAGGGACGCGGGCACATTCCAGGAGGGCTCGCACTGCCCCAGCTTCTGCCAGGTGCCGTGGGTCTCCAGATTCGTTTCGTCGATCAGGTAGAGTCCTGCCTCATCGCAGAGTTGGTACCAGAGGCTTCGGTCCGGATAGTGACAGGTCCGTACGGCGTTCATATTATTCTTTCTGATCAGCTCGATATCCCGACGCATGTCCTCATCCGACACACAGCGCCCGGTCCGGTAACTGAATTCATGACGGTTCACTCCCCGGAAAATGATGCGCTTCCCGTTCAGGCACATGATCCCGTCCTTCATCTCAAAGGTCCGGAAGCCCACCTGCTCCTCCACCGTCTCTCTCCTGCTGAGGGAAAGCTTCAGGCGGTACAGCGCGGGACTCTCCGCGCTCCAGGGCTCGACCTCAGGTACAACTGCGGTCCAGGTAAGAAGCCACAGTTTACGTTCTCTTTCTGCGGGAACTGTAGGAACCGCCTCACGTCCGCGTCCCTTCTTTCTTCCCGCAGACTTCGCCTCCGCTTCACGCTTCTCCGCCTCAACGTTCTCTGCTCCATCGTTCTTCATTATGTGGCATCCCGGTTCGCCGTAAGAAATCTGCAGGGGCTCGATCTCCTCCACCGGACCCACGATCCAGTCAACCGTCATCTCTTCTCCCCCCGGAGAACTAAGCACTGGCAGAAGCTTCTCCGGATCCGGAATCCTCGATGCCATTACCTTTGCCTGTACCCTGAGAACACCTGCCTTCACCGGAACAGAAGGCTTCTTTGCCTTCTTCTCTCCGGCTGCTTTTCCGTCCGCTGCCGGAAGCCCGGTATCACAGACGCCCTTTTTATAGTTGTAATCCGCAGTCACAGACAGATCATAGACCGCCTGTGATGGAAGTGTCATTATGTAAACCGAACGAAAGATTCCGGCAAACCGCCAGAAGTCCTGATCCTCCAGCCAGGAGGCACTGCTCCGCTGATAGACCTCCACTGCGAGTTTATTTCCCTCCTTACGTACCAGATCCGTCACGCAGAACTCGGACGGGGTAAAGGAGTCCTCACTGTAACCCACGTAGACGCCGTTCAGCCATACAGAGAAGGCGGTCTCCACTCCCTGGAAGGAAAGGATCACCTCTTCTCCCGAATGTGGCGTACGCTTCAGGTCAAAAGTCCGCACATAGCTTCCCACGGGACAGAAATCCTCCGGCGTCTTCGGCGGCCGCAGCAGCTCCACGCCGTCCCAGGGGAAAAGCGTGTTGATGTACTGCGGTTTTCCGTAACCCTGTAACTGCATATGTCCCGGAACCTGAATGGTCCCGAAATCAGAAAGATCATAATCCTCTGCCTCAAAGCCCGCCGGCCGGTCCTCCAGCCTCTCGCTGTAGGCAAACTGCCAGACTCCGTCCAGACACTGCGTCCCGGCTGCCCCGGCCTCAGCCGCCCGGATCCTGTGATCCGAATGTGCCGGCAGCCTGTGGATCTGAAAGATCTCCGGATTCTCCAACTGTTCCCGAAGCGTCATCCCCATACTCCTCCTTATCATTGATCAGAACATTTCCGTATTCCCGTCCTACCGACGGTTTGATTTTCTCCATATCTTACGCTCTTCCGCTTCCCGGATCAGTTCATCCCGGAAGTCAGGATGCGCGATCCCGATCAGCAGCTCCGCCCGCTCCCAGGTGGACATTCCCTCCAGGTTCACCACCCCGTATTCCGTGGCGATGAAGTACACCTCACTCCGCGGAGATGTGATGATATCTCCGTCAAACTGCGGACGGATCCTGGAATGCATCGTCCCGTCCTCCCTGTCATGGTAGGTGGATTTCATGCAGATAAATGCCTTGCCGCCCCGGGATGCCGACGCGCCGAACAGAAAGTCCAGCTGACCTCCGGTACCGCTGATCTGGCGGGCTCCCGCACTCTCGGCAGCCACCTGACCATAGAGGTCCACCGCCACACAGCTGTTGATGGATACCATGTTGTCAATCTGCGCTATGGTAAAGGGCCGGTTCACGTACTCCATGGGATACGCCGCCACGCCCGGATTGTCATCCAGCCAGTCATACAGCTCCGATGACCCTACGGCACATCCGAACACGCCCTTTCCGCGGTCGATGCTCTTTCTCTTATTCGTAAGCTTTCCGGAATTATGCAGGGTCAGAAATGCGTCCGTGCAAAGCTCGGTATGCATGCCCAGATCCCGGACGTCCGACTCCGCGATGATCTCACCCACCGCATTCGGGATGCTTCCGATACCCAACTGCAGCGTTGCTCCGTCCACAATGTAGGGGATGATATGCGATGCGATCTGCCGGTCCGTCTCCTTCGTCCGGATGGGCAGCAGATTGGTAAAGGGCTCGTGATCCCCTTCCACGATATAATCCACCTCGGAGATATGGATGCACTCGTCATTTCCGCCGTGGATCCTGGGCAGATGCCGGTTCACCTCCACGATAACGATATCCGCCTTCCGGCAAATGGGTCCTGCCACGCCGGTATTGACCGAGAAGTTGAAATACCCGTGCTTGTCCATGGGACTGACGGAAAGCATGACCACATTTACGTCTATAAAGAATTCATAGTATGCCGCATTGTTATGGAATACCATGGGAATGTAATAACACATTCCCTTGTCACAGAGCTTCCGCTCATAGGAGGAACAGTGCCAGCTGTGGTAGACAAAATGCTCCTGTTGCGGATCGCACTCCACCACCTCGATGGGTCCGTCGATCAGATTGCCTCGGATTTTCACATCCTTCAGCTCATCCCTGCGCTTCGCAAGCGCCCGGTCCAGCAGCACCGGCTTTCCCAGCGTACTGGTGTAATCCACCCAGAACCCGTCCTTGATCACGGATACCGCCTCCTCCGGCGAACACAGCTTCTGTTGATATTCTCCCCAATAATCCTTCAACATATGCTACCCCCGTATTTCCTTCTTCACCAAGCTTACTCAGCCACATTTCCGGTCACTCGAAAAAGCTCTTCAGCAGGATCTCCAGTCCAATCCCGATCAGGATACAGCCTCCCAGGATGGAGGCCTTCCTGTTGATCTTCGTTCCGATTTTCACACCCAGCACGAGGCCGAGTCTGCAGATCACATAGGTCACGACGCCGATGAGTACTGACGCGATCACCGCCATCCATACTCCGTAATCCGCGATGGTGAAGCCCACGGACAGCGCGTCGATGGAGGTTGCGATCCCCTGGATGAACAGCGTCCGGCGGTTCAGCCGGAACTCTTCCTCTTCGTCCTCGTCCTTCTTCAGGATCGCCTCCAGAATCATCTTTCCGCCGATAAAGAGAAGCAGGAAAAATGCGACCCATGGGATGAAGGGCTCCGCCTTCTGAAACAGTACCAGAAAGAAATGTACCGCTACCCATCCCAACAGTGGCATAGCTGTCTGAAAGGCCGCAAAGACACCCGCGATCCCGCGTTTCTTCCGAACACTCATCTTCGGCTCATGGAATCCATTCACCACGGATACCGAAAATGCGTCCATGGCAAGCCCGACTCCCAGCAGAAGCGAGTTCCCGATAAATAATAAAGTTTCCATGTTACTCCCTTACAGTTACTTCCTCAGCCATTGCCGATCCTACAACGGCTGCGTTTGATATAAATCCGCACCGCGCTCTGCGGTACGATATGGTCTCACCGGTTATTCCTCCGGCCGGTATTCGTTCTCATAATCCTCCCAGTAGCTTCCGATCCGCTCCTGGTCAAGGCCTTCTCCGATGGCGATCACCACCGGCTGTCCCACCGGACTTCTTCTGACCTCCACCTTCTCAGGCGTTGCGTTGATCTCCGTCCACTCTCCGTCTTCGTCCGGTACGAAGCCCTTGATCCTGGAAAGCTTTCCGCAGTCCCCGTCCGAGAAGATCCTTCTCAGAAGCTCCGCGATGTCCCCTTCCGGAAGCTTCACGTGAAAGAAGAACACAGACCGGAAATCTCCCTCTTCCAGTACCTGTCTCTTCACGTAGGAGTAGTCTCTGCTTCCCGCCTTCACCAGCCGGTCCCAGTCCGCTTCCGAAAGTCCGCCTTCCGTCTTTCGCAGGATATCGGATTCCGAAAGCACTCTCCGGCATCCGATCTCAGACAGACATTCATTCAGATACTCCGTGACATGATGCACGTCCTCCTCCGTCAGCTGCTCCGCCTTGCTGTAGACCACGCAGCCTGCCTTCGTCAGTTCCTCCGCCAGGATGTACCGTGCATCCGGCGAAAGACTGCCCGCAGTCTCTGTGCCGCCGCCTGCTTCCGCGCTGCTGCCTGCTTCTGCGCCGCTGTCTGCCACATCCGCGCCATCTGCTGCCCCTGTGCCTCTGCCTGACGCATCCGCGCCACTGTCTGCGGTCCGCAGCTGTCGCTGAATGGCATCTGCGTCCACCACCGTGACCACATTTCCCAGGGATAGCATCCGGTCCAGCGGCTCCTCATAAAGAAGATCCAGAAATTCATCCACGTCAAATACGCCGGAGGGTTCCACGATCACCCGGTCATACCGGTCGATCCCCATGGCGATCAGCTTCGTTTTCAGCCGTCGCCGGTGGCAGTCCGGATCTCCGCCGATGACCATTTCCATGCGGCACTGCTCCGACAGTTCTCTGTGGAGAAGCATCAGGTCCACATTGATGGCTCCGTAGTCATTTTCAATGATCCCGATTCGCTCGCCTCTCCGGATCAGTTCTCTGGCATAGTCCAGAATATATGTGGTTTTGCCGGCTCCGAGAAAGCCCGTCACCAGATCCACCTTCGTCATGCTTGTCCTCTTTTCATTATCAGGTAAGTGCGATGATCCCCACGCCCAGTCCTCGTCTGCCATGGGCTCTCCGATGGGAGAAGAAAAGGCCCGGATACTCAAGCGTCGAAAGACCAGTGCAGAAAATGTTCTCTTCCCGAACTCCCGCGCCAATCAGTATTTCCCGGTTCAGGCGCCAGAGATCCAGGTACCAGTGAGCCTCCTGTTCCGAGGGACGGAGGATATCCTCCTGCTTCACCGGATGCTTCCCGGCCTCTTCGGCAACCGTATCGTCCACCTCATAGCCTTCCGGTCCTGCAGACGGCCCGATCATCACCCGGATATCTGCGGGATCGGATCCGTAGACCTCCGACATTTTCCGGACGGTTACTGCTGCGATCCCCGCCACGGCTCCGCGCCAGCCGGCATGGGCTGATCCGACAACATTCCGGACCGGATCCGCGTAAAGGATCGGAACACAGTCCGCCGCAAATACCACCAGAGGAAGCCCCGGGACATTCGTGATCTGGGCATCATATCCCAACTTCTCCCTGACACGCAGAACGCCTTCTCCCGCGTCCGCTTCCTCTACGACCAGCACCTCCGTTTTATGCACCTGGTCCAGCCCGGAGATCCTCCGCCAGTCCACACCCAGCGCCTCGCTGAGTCTCCTGTAATTCTCGAATACCTTGTCGTCTTCATCTCCGCGACGGATCGCCAGATTCATGGATTCATAGATTCCTTCACTGACGCCGCCCAGCCTTGTGGAGAAGCCCGCCCGGATCCCCGGAAGCCGGAAACCCTCCATGGAAATGACCGGCGTCTCACCGGTGGTGTCCAGTGTCACTCCGGGATGCTGCGAGACCACGGCCTTCAGTTCCTCCAGAGTTCCCAGGGCCGGGATCCCGTCCATGGCGCCCTCCGCCGGGTTCCCATCTATGGCCCCCTCCGCGTGGATCCCATTCACGGAAGCCTCCGCCGGACTACTGTTATGCAGTTGTCTGCCACTGTCCTGCATCCTTTATCCTTTACTCTATCTTCTATCGTTCCTCTGTCATCTCAGAATATCCGTCATTCCTTCCGTATCTCCGCTTCCTTCAGACACACCGTCATACAGTCCCTGCCGGCTTTGCTGATCCTGCTGACCCTGCTGGCTATATACATTCACCTGCTTGCCAAATATACTTACCTGCTGACCCTGCTGCCCCTGCCGGCCGTATACATTTGTCTGCTGGCCATATCCGGCAGTCTTCTGTGTCTGCTGACCATAAACATTTGTCTGCTGACCATACCCGGCAGTCTTCTGTGTCTGCTGACCATAAACATTTGTCTGCTGGCCATACCCGGCGGTCTGCTGCCCCTGCTGGCCGTATCCGTTCGTCTGCCGGCCCTGCTGCCCATAAACATTTGTCTGCTGACCATATCCGGCGGTCTGCTGCCCCTGCCGGCCGTATCCGTTCGTCTGCTGGCCCTGCTGCCCATAAACGTTTGTCTGCTGACCATACCCGGCGGTCTGCTGCCCCTGCTGGCCATACGGATTTACCTTCTGCACATATCCGCCGTACTGCTGCTGCAGATACGCCGGCTGGTACGGAGTTCCGTGACCGGCCGCCTGCTGCATATAATACGGAGTCTGATACGCCTGATAGAAAGGCACCCGATACACGGGCTGCTGATAGGTTCTGTAGATCGGCGTATCATTTTTCGAAGCCGCATGGATCTGAACCAACACCGCAACATCCATGGCGAGCACAAATGCAATGAAAATGACGGTCATTGCCTGACTCTCCATCATCGCACAGAAATCATAGAAACCGTGAAGCAACGTTGCCACGGTCCAGCCAAGCCACAGATTCCGGGTCTTTCTTCCCTTGTTTCCGGCCACTTCATAGAATTTCGCAAGTCCGTAGAAATATCCCATGTATACGCCAAAGGACGCATGCGCCGGAATCGCAGTTAACGCACGGAACATCCCTGTACCCGGCCCGAACCTGAACACATAAATGATGTTCTCCACCAGCGCAAAGCCCAAAGAAACTGCGACAGAATATACGATTCCGTCAAAGGTATAGTTAAATTCCCTGTGCTTCCAGGTTGATATTTTGAGTCCGAGATACTTTCCCGTCTCTTCCACTACAGCCACACCGATAAAGGCCGTAAATGCCACTCTCACCCATTCAGTTGTCCGCATCATATTTTCGCTGATGAAGGACAGCGTCCCCCATTCCAGAAGCAGACTGAATCCCGTGGAAAGCGCTCCGAAGAACACACACTTCAATATAAGTCCGATCGGCTCCTTCTCCGTTTTGTCCCTCGTATAAATGAAGATCATGAGCGCTATAGGCGGAAGCGCCGCGATCAGCGCCAGAACCCAGCTTGGATTGCCCATTCTCGGCATAGTTTTCTCCTCCTTTTATACCCGGATATCCAGATACTCCGTCTCTCCGGAAATGACTGCGTCAGGGCCGCCGGCCGGAAGGAACACCGTATCTCCCTTGCACACTGGCAGGCTCTCCCCGCCTGCGTCAAGCTGTCCGCTGCCATCGATAAAAAGCAGCACGCGGAAGCTGTCATCAATTTTCGTCAAATGGGTTTCCCTCCACACTTTACAGCGTTCCACCGTAAAGTACCTGCAGGATTTCAGAAGCTCACTTTCGCAGCCCTCCTGCCGACGGACCACACGCTCCATCGATCCGTCTTCGGCGCCAACCTGCTTTGCGGCAGAACGATTCATCACGCGAAGGGCCTGTTCCACATGGAGCGGTCTTTTCTTCCCGTCCGCACCCACGCGGTTATAGTCATACAGACGATAGGTGATATTGCTGCTCTCCTGTACCTCAGCCACCAGGGCGCCCGCTCCGATGGCATGCACCGTTCCGGATGCGATATAGAAGAGATCTCCCGGCCGGATCGGAACATAGTTCAGCAGTTCCTCGATGCTTCCGTCCTCCGCTGCCGCCCGGACCTCCTCCTCCGTCACATCCCGTCGGAAACCGTGGACCAGCTTTGCATCCGGCGTTGCCTGAAGCACGTACCACATTTCCGTCTTTCCGAGACTGTTCTCGTATTTCAGGGCATAGTCGTCATCCGGATGCACCTGTACGGACAGGTCCTTCGCCGCATCGATCAGCTTTACCAGGATCGGCAGCTCCGCCTTCCCGCCGGTCAGCTCCAGCGACCTTGCTCCCAGAGCTTCCGGGTGCTCCTTCAGAAAATGCGCCAGTGTCCGTCCGTCATACGCCCCGCCGACGATCACACTCGGTCCGTCCGGATGAGTGGAACATTCCCAGGTTTCCGCCAGGGGCTCCACTTCAAACTTCTTTCCATATTCTTCTTTCAGTCGGTTCCCGCCCCAGAGATAATCCTTTGGAGCCGGGGACAGTTTCAACGGCATGCGTTCCATTTACGCCTGATCCTCCATTTGTTTCTATTCTATGCGATTCCGCAGTATTCGAAATCCTTTGCTTCCACTGCAGCCCGTACCGCTGCCTCATCCACCTCTCCGGATACCGTCAGAACAGCGGTTCCACTGTCATGGCTGACTACCGCTTCCTCTACAAAATCCAAAGCCTCCAGCGCCTTCTTCACGGTTGCCTCACAGTGGCCGCACATCATTCCCCTGATCGATACTGTCTTTGTCATATTTGTCCTTCTCTCCTTTTCTTCGTTATATACTTCGATTGCCTTCGTCACTTCCTCTTCGATCGTTTTCTTCCTTCGCGCAGGTCTGTCCTTTCCGGGATCCTTCGGCTTCAGAAGATTCAGCCGCAGGGCGTTCATGCACACCGTAAAGCTGGACAGACTCATGGCAGCCGCGCCGATCATGGGGTTCAGCTTCCATGGAAAGAGCCCTGCCGCAAGGGGAATACAGAGCATATTATAGAAAAATGCCCAGAACAGATTCTGATGAATGTTCCGCAGAGTCCCGCGGCTCAGCCGGATGGCTGCCGCCACATCCGAAAGACTGCTGTTCATCAGAACGATATCCGCGCTGTCGATGGCCACATCCGTTCCGGCGCCGATGGCGATCCCGGTATCCGCACGGGTCAGGGCCGGAGCATCGTTGATCCCGTCTCCCACCATGGCCACTCTGCCACAGGACTGCAGAGCACGTACCACTGCTTCCTTTCCGTCCGGAAGGACTCCTGCCACCACATGACGGACTCCTGCTTCCTCCGCTATGGCCTTCGCTGTCCGCTCGTTGTCTCCGGTCAGCATGACGACTTCCGTTCCCAGCTTCTGCAGCTGACGGACCGCATCCTTCGAGTCGGTCCGAAGGGTATCCGCCACGGCTATGATACCGATCAACCTGCCATCCTCTGCAAAATAAAGGGGCGTCTTTCCCATGACCGAAAGGGCATCTCCCCGTTCCTTCCATTCCGGATCCAGGATCCCTTCGCCGGTCAGAAAGCTTCCGCTTCCGCCCAGGAGCCTGTGTCCTGCCAGAGAGGCCGTCACTCCGTTCCCCGGAAGAGCCCGGAAATCTGTAATCTCCACTCTCTCATTCCCGGCATTTCCCGCAGTCCCCGCAGTTGATGCATCCATTGCTTTTCCTGCGGTTCCCGGATCTCCTGCTTTTCCTGCAGCTCCCACACTCATCGCATCCACTTCAGTGTTCTCGTTCGCCGCACTTCCCACAGCTCCGGCAGCAGCCGCTCTCGCAACCACCGCCCTGGCCAGCGGATGTTCACTCCGCGACTCCAGCAGCCCGGCCTTACGCAGGAGTTCTTCCTCGGTGCAGCCCTCCGCCGGAAGGATGTCCGTCACGGAAGGGGTTCCCTCCGTAAGCGTTCCGGTCTTGTCCAGAACCACGATATCCACCTTCCCGGCCTGCTCCAGGGCTTCGCCGGTCTTAAAGAGGATCCCGTTCTTCGCACCGACCCCATTTCCCACCATGATGGCAACGGGTGTCGCCAGTCCCAGCGCACAGGGACAGGAGATCACCAGCACGGAAATGCCCCGCGCAAGGGCAAAGGTCGCACTCTCTCCTGCGATCAGCCACCCCACGATCACAACCAGCGCGATAGCGATCACCACCGGAACGAAGACTCCGGACACCCGGTCTGCGATCCGGGCGATAGGCGCTTTGGTTGCCGCCGCGTCCGAAACCATCCGGATGACCTGACTGAGGGTGGTATCCTCCCCCACCCGGGTCGCGCTGCACTGCAGATACCCGGATCGGTTAAAGGTCCCGGCACTGACCCGATCCCCGACTCCTTTATCCACAGGCACCGACTCTCCGGTCAGCGCCGATTCATCCAACGCACTCTCCCCGTCCGTGATGACACCGTCCACGGGGACCGCTTCTCCGGGACGCACTGCAAATGCGTCTCCGACCCGAACCTCCTCGATGGCAACTTCCACTTTCTTTCCGTCACGGATCAGAGTGGCCGTCTTCGGAGCAAGCCGCATAAGACTGCGGAGCGCATTTGTCGTTCTCCCCTTGGAGAGAGACTCCAGCAGCTTACCCACCGTGATCAGCGCCGGTATCATGGCTGCGGATTCAAAGTAGAGGGAATTATGATATAGCTCCATGATTTCCGCATCCGGAGCACCATTTGCCAGCAGGTCGCCGATCCGGATCAGGATCACGACGCTCCAGGCAAATGAGACCGTAGACCCCAGCGCCACCAGTGTATCCATGTTCGGAGTTCCGTGAAGGAGTGAACGGAATCCGCCGGTAAAGAACTGGCCGTTGATGATCATTACAATGGCTGCAAGAAGCAGCTGGATCACCGCCAGGCCTGCCACATTTCCTTCGATCCAAGAAGGAAGCGGCAGTCCCAGCATATGATGTCCCATGGTGATATACATGAGCACCACCAGAACGATGACCGATGCGATGAGGCGCTTCTTCCGCTTCGGAAGCTCCGAATCCTGCAGCTGGGCTTCACTGAAGGTTTCTCCGCCACCCGCTCTCTCCGGAGCCGCACCGCGGAGCGCCGCCCCGTATCCGGCCTTTGTGACCGCTTCAATCACCGCCCGCGGATCTGCGGTTCCTTCCACACCCATGGAATTCGTAAGGAGGCTCACGGAACAGACGGTCACGCCCGGCACGCCGGACACCGCCTTCTCCACGCGGTTCTGACATGCCGCGCAACTCATTCCTGTGACTGTATACTGCTCCATATGGGTATGACCATAGCAAAGAAGGGAACAGCCAGGCTGCCACTTGGCCTACTTGTCCCCTTTCCCGCTTTTATCCTTTTCTTTGTTCTTTTTATCTGAAGATCTATCCTTGTTCTTTTTATCCTCAGCCTTCTTCTCCGCGGCCTTCTTCTCTGCGGCCTTCTTCTCCGCGGCCTTCTTCTCCGCGGCCTTCTTCTCCGCAGCTTTCTTCTCCACAGCCTTCTTCTCAGCCTGTTTTTTAGCAGCCTTTTTCTCTGCCCTTGCCGCTTCCATTCTGGCCGCTTCCGCTTCTGCCTTTGCCGCCTTGGCCTTTGCCTCCGCTTCTGCCTTTAAAGCTTCCATCTTCGCCACTTCCGCCATGGCCGCTTCCACTTCCGCTCTTGCGGCTTCCGCCTCTGCCTTTGCTGTTTCTGCCTTTTCGATCTCCGCTATTGCTTCTGCTTCCGCCTTCTCGATCTCTGCCTTTGCTTCCGCTTCCGCCTTCTCGAATGCCGCCTGTGCTTCCTCTTCCTTTGCCTTAGCGATCACTTCCGGTACCCGGTTTTCGATGACCGGATCGATATATTTCTCCTGATAGAATTTCTTCAGTGCGAGGTACTCCACGCTTACGGGATCCAGAACATCTCCGTGCATTTCATCGAAGGTCTGGTCCGAACCGGTTCTCTTTACCACATGACGTGCGATATTTGCCGAATGATCTGCAATGCTGTCAAAGCTGTTCACCAGATCATAGAGGACCACGCCGCCGTTGACTCCGCAGTCACCCTCCTGCAGACGCTCCACATGTCGGGACTGGATCAGTTCCCGGAGCTCCACGACCACCTCAGAAAGGGGATCCACGCGGAAGGCCAGATTCTCCTTATCTTCATCAAAGGCCTCGAAGGCCATATTGATCGCATCTGAAGCCGCCGCGGAGATCACGGTGATCTCCGCCTGACCGGCAGGTGAAAATGTCACCTTCAGATCCTGTCTGTCCTGGGCTGCATAAGCGATCCGGACACAGCAGTCTCCGATCCGCTCGTAGTCGGAAATGCAGTTCAGCACCTCCGTCATCAGCAGCTTATTGTCCGGCGTCAGCCGTTCAGGGGCGATCCGGAGCACGTAGTCCGTCATGACCGTCTCACAGCGGTCGATAAAGCTTTCATTGTCCTTGATCTGATTCAGCAGCTTCGTATCGAACTTCTCCAGAAGCGCCATGGACAGCTGGTAATTCTCCCTGATCTTCTCACCCATTTTCTGCATCAGGCGCTTGCACTGAACCAGTGCGATACCCGGTGTCTTCAGAAGCATGTCGTCCAGGCGCCGGATGTCCTCGTCGCCTACCAGCTCATCCTTGTCTCTCAGGATCTTTCCTGTCAGCGCCGCCATTTTATTGGAGAGCGGCAACAGGAGCACACTGATGATCAGGTTGAATGCCAGGTGCAGATTTGCGATGTCTCCGCGGTTCACCGGATTTGAAAAGCTTGAGATCCCCACCGTGTAGTAGATCCCGTAGATCACCAGCGAGATCAGGACCGCTCCGATGATATTGAACAGCAGATAACTGAGTGCCACTCGCTTCGCCTTCTTGTTGGCGCCGATGCCACCCAGGATAATGGTCATACATTTTCCGAGATTCTGTCCGATGATAATGGGAATAGCCGTAGCGAAGGTTACGCTTCCGGTGGCCGAGAGCGCCTGCAGAATACCCACGGATGCACTGGAGCTCTGGATGATGGCCGTAATGACAAGACCGGTCAGGATACCTACCAGAGGATTCTCAAAGGATGTAAAGAAGCTCCGGAATTCCTCCGATTCCTTCAGTGGAGCAAATACTGCCTCCATCATGGTCATACCATAGAACAGAGTTCCCAGTCCCACCAGGATCCCGGCGATATCCTTCACCTTCTGCTTCTTCACGAAAAAATACAATACTGCGCCGATGGCAACCAGCATGGGCGCGAAGGCCGAAGGCTTCAGAAGACGGAGCACGATATTTCCGGAGGAAAGGTCTCCCAGACGGAGGATCTGTGCCGTCATGGTACTTCCGACATTTGCACCGAATACGACAGGGATCGCCTGTCCAAGCTTCATGATTCCCGCATTTACGAAGCCGATCAGCATAATCGTTGTGGCGGCAGAGCTCTGAATAATAGCCGTTACAATACAACCAAGGCCCCAGCCTTTGATAGCGCCGACGCCTTTTCGCTTACTTGTTGTCAATGTTTCCAGAATTCTCCCCAGTCCCGAGCCTGCCAGCTTCTCCAGACAGGAGCCCATAAGGCTCATTCCGAAAAGGAACAGACCCACGCCACCAAAGAGTTCAAGTGCCGCTTCCATATGTTGCTTCCTTACCTGCAAGTAAAAATGACTACCATAAGTATAAAGGAAATCCGGTGAAAAAACAACCGGTAGATTTCTAAATTAGAAGAAATCAGCAGAAACAAAGCCCGCCGGGATATTCCCAACGGGCCGTGAAACCTATGTATACATGATGCAGCCGTAGCCTGTCACCTTCTCATCCCGGAATCTTCCGCCCATCCGCGCAAAGCGGTCATACATGCGGAATTCCTTCTGCTCCGGAGAAAGATCCTGACTCATGATCAGATCCCGCCGTGTCTTCAGCGCAAACTCGCCGTCAACGGCCTTGACCCTTATGGTCACATCCTTTCCCGACTCTCCCACTTCACCGCCAAAATCGGTGGTCGCGATCTGGATCGGCTCCACACTGACTTCCATTCCTCCGGCTGTAGTGGATACAGCACAGAGATCATCCTGCTCGACGTCATTTCCGTATGACGCAAAGAGGATCCGGCGTCCGTTGGAAAGAACGAAGAATCCGTAAATGGAACGCATGACCGACGGGCCCTTTTCGGCGCTGCCACGGAGTACGGCCGTCTGACCGAGTCTCCGGTCAAAGAATCCGCCGTGGTTCTGGAACCGTCTGATATAGAACGCCTGTCCGGTCACCTCACAGTAATTATTTCCGATAAATGCCGTTCCTTCCGTGGTACAGTAAGGATAACTGTATCCCTCGATCCGGTTGTTCAGATTGGATTTGCCCAGACTCTGGAACTGCGCCTTATGTCCGTCATTTTCCACCAGGAAGTCCAAAGTGACGGATTCGTACTTGATGAAGACCTTCAGACCGTAAATGGTCTCATTGATCTCCACATCGTCCGCACGGATCATCAGCTTTTCATTTTCCACACGGATCTTGTCGGAATTGTAGAAATAACGCGTTTCGGAGAATTCCCGCATGGTGTCATCCAGAAGTCCGAAATACACCTGAAGGTTCTCTCCGGAAGATCTGGAACCAAATGACGTTACCCGGAGAACATAATTCATATTATGTCCCAGCACGGTAAATTCACCCAATAACAGAATGGAATCCTCGAAATAATTCTTTCGAATCGCAATGTCGACGTCTCTGCTCATGTTGCTCACCCCAAAAAACCTATAGTATCCCCCAACTAAAGACTATACCACGAATTCCCATATTATGACAACCCCGAATCTGGAGTATCATATCAAGAATAGTTAATTTTATACAATTTTGCTTTATTTTATTAACTAACTGACATTGTGAACTACGCCCACGGATACATATTGATTAACAAGTGCATGCATATCCGTTCCTTCTTCGCATTCCCGGTTCGGCCTGCCATCGATGCCGACCAGCACTCCGCCCTGCTCCAACGGTCCCAACATTTTATATCCGTCCCGGTAGAACATACTGTGCGACACCTTGCAGTCGCGAAGAACACCCTTGCATTCGGACAGGGGACAGCTCGGAAAATTTACATTATGGATCTCACCATATCCCAGCGGCGTATTCATCAACTCCTCAAGCAGGATCGGGAGATAATGTTCCGTGACCTCGTGACAGTCATTGATCCCTTCCGAAAATGCGATGGCATGGCATTCCTGAAATGCCCCCTCGAAGGCCGCTCCGCAGGTTCCCGAGTACTGGATATCGGTTGCCGAATTATAGCCGTGGTTGATCCCCGCCAGAACTGCCAGGGGTTTCTCCTTCATCAGATAATGGATGCCCACACGGACACAGTCCCCCGGCATACCGCTGCAGGTGTAGGCGGTGACGCCCTCCACCGGATAATCATACGGGTAGATCTCCAGGTTGTGATGGATGGCAATGGAGTGGGAGCATGCGCTCCGCTGGCTGTCGGGTGCAACCACCCAGACCTCTCCGTATTTCTGCGCAGCCTTCACCAGGCGGAGCAGGCCGTCCGCCGCGATACCGTCGTCATTCGTGATCAGAATCTTGTTCATTTGTTCTCCTTCCGGGGGCCATTTGCGGCACCCGTCATTTGCGTTTTGGAGGGCCTCTTTTGCCCCTGCCACCATATTATAACAAGTCGCGGGCGGAGTGTTCAAGCCTTTGCATGGCAGACCTCAGCCAGTAAATCATTTGCACACTCGCGTCCCGCAAATTGTCCTCAGCGCTTCGGCCTGGCCACAGACGTCCATTCCTTTAAAGCGCCTCGTCGAATGGTCGAATCGGAGCATATCATTCACCATCGACGCGTAGTATCAAGGCCATGCTACAGGGGCCATCGATCTTTCTGCTGTACGTGGCACATTTCACACATACACACACGAAAGAACCCCGCCATGGCGTGCGGGGTTCTCGTACAGGAGGAATCTTTGATTCTTTGTCTTACTCTGTGAAGAGTGCTGTGGAGTAGTAACGGTCTCCACTGTCCGGAAGGAGGGCAACGATCACCTTTCCTTCATTTTCGGGACGCTTTGCCAGCTGGATCGCTCCGAAGAGTGCTGCTCCGGAGGAGATACCTACGGAGATGCCTTCCTTCTTGGCCAGCAGCTTTGCGGTTGCAAATGCGTCGTCATTGGATGCCTTGAATACTTCGTCGAAGACCTTGGTGTTCAGAACATCCGGCACAAAGCCTGCGCCGATTCCCTGGATCTTGTGTGCACCGGCTCTTCCTTCAGAAAGTACCGGAGAATCTTCGGGCTCCAGGGCCACTACCTTGATGTTCGGGTTCTGCTCCTTCAGATACTCGCCGGTTCCGGTTACGGTTCCGCCGGTACCAACGCCTGCGATAAAGAGATCAACCTTACCGTCTGTATCCTTCCAGATCTCCGGACCTGTGGTTGCCTTATGGATCGCCGGGTTCGCCGGATTTACGAACTGTCCCGGGATGAAGCTGTTCGGGATCTCATTTGACAGCTCTTCTGCCTTTGCGATAGCACCCTTCATTCCCTTTGCGCCTTCGGTCAGAACCAGCTCTGCACCATATGCCTTCAGGATGTTACGACGCTCAACGCTCATGGTCTCGGGCATGGTCAGGATGATCCGATAGCCCTTTGCAGCGGCAATGGCTGCAAGACCGATACCGGTATTTCCGGATGTGGGCTCGATGATAACGGAGCCTTCCTTCAGGAGTCCCTTCTCCTCTGCATCCTCGATCATGGCCTTTGCGATACGGTCCTTAACGCTTCCTGCCGGATTGAAATACTCCAGCTTCACCAGAATGGTAGCTTTAAGGTCCAGTTCCTTTTCAATATTTACTACCTCAACGAGAGGTGTATTTCCGATCAGTCCGAGTGTTCCTTTATAAATATTTGCCATTGTATTATCCTTCTTTCTGATTATTCTATATATCCTATTGCTTTTTTCATGAGCCTATACTCCGGACCATGCCTGCCGGCTCACCTGTCTTTCGGTTCAGGACGCTGCTACAACTATACACCCGTCCGCATATCACCGTCAAATGTTCCTACTGTACAGCGTCAAATCCCTTCTGAAGATCCGCAAGGATATCATCGATGTGCTCTGTACCGATGGAGAGACGGATGGTTCCCTGTGTGATGCCCTGATCCAGAAGCTCCTCATCACTCAGCTGGGAATGTGTTGTGGATGCCGGATGGATCACCAGGCTCTTCACATCTGCCACATTTGCCAGAAGAGAGAAAATGCTGAGGTTATCGATAAACTTCCATGCTGCTTCCTTACCGCCCTTGATCTCGAAGGTGAAGATGGAGCCTCCGCCGTTCGGGAAATACTTCTCATACAGTGCGTGATCCGGATGATCCGGAAGGGACGGATGATTTACCTTAGCAACCTGCGGATGCTTGGACAGGAAGTCAACCACCTTCTTCGTGTTCTCTGCATGACGCTCCAGTCGGAGGGACAGAGTCTCAACGCCCTGAAGAAGCAGGAATGCGTTGAACGGGGAAATGGTTGCGCCCGTATCGCGAAGCAGGATCGCACGGATGTAGGTTACAAATGCTGCCGGTCCTACAACATCGTAGAAGGATACGCCGTGGTAGCTGGGATTCGGTGCTGCGATGTTGGGGTATTTTCCGCTTGCGCTCCAGTCGAACTTGCCGGACTCTACGATGATACCGCCGAGGGTGGTTCCGTGACCGCCGATGAACTTGGTTGCGGAATGAACCACGATATCTGCGCCATGCTCGATGGGGCGGATCAGATACGGAGTACCGAATGTGTTATCAACTACTACAGGAAGGCCGTGCTTGTGTGCGATCTCAGCGATGGCGTCGATATCCGGGATGTCGCTGTTCGGATTGCCGAGTGTCTCAAGATAGATGGCTCTTGTGTTCTCCTTGATAGCACCCTCAACCTCTGCCAGGTTGTGTGCATCCACAAATGTAGTCTCAATACCGTACTGCGGCAATGTGTGTGCCAGCAGGTTGTAGCTTCCGCCGTAGATGGTCTTCTGTGCTACGATGTGGCCGCCGTTTGCTGCCAGTGCTTCAATGGTGTAGGTGATGGCTGCTGCTCCGGAAGCAAGTGCCAGTGCTGCGGAACCGCCCTCCAGTGCTGCCAGTCTCTTCTCCAGCACATCCTGTGTGGAGTTGGTCAGTCTTCCGTAGATGTTACCTGCATCTGCAAGACCGAAGCGGTCTGCTGCATGCTGGCTGTTGCGGAATACATAAGAGGTGGTCTGGTAGATCGGTACTGCTCTGGAATCTGTAGCCGGATCCGGCTGCTCCTGTCCTACGTGTAACTGAAGTGTTTCAAATCTGTAATCGCTCATTTTTATATTCTCCTTTTTTCTGTTCGTTTTTATTTTCGATTTATATTCTTTTATTTTTCGTTTTTGTTTCTGACCTTCATTATCAGAACGCCGGTCAGGGAATCCTGTCAGGCTCCTTCGCTCCACTCAGGCAGGCATATAAAATGCCCGGGGCAGCGATGACTCCCGGGCAAATGGCTTTCTGAATCAGACAGTCGGTCAGTCTTCTATCTTCATGAGGCGGCGACATCGGCAATCGAACGCCCCAGCCATACTAAATGCCCGGGAGACATACATTCGACAACACATCATGGAATAATAATAACGCTTCTCAGTCATGGCGTTCCGCCTCCTTTCATCTTACTCTCGTTCCGGGTTTCCCTTGGAACAATGTCATATTACCACCTTTTACCTACTATGTCAATAGGTTTTTAAAACTTTTTTATTCGCATATTTTCAGATGCGCTGATACCGGTGGTTGCCGATAAAAACGAACACGATCGACCAAGGTCGGTTCCGGCAATCCGGGGACAGGTCTGATCAGGGAGGGACAGGTGCAATACAGGGACGGTTCTGATCGAATCAGAACCGTCCCCGAATTGCACTTTGTACGGACCCGGTATTACGGATTCAGGCAAACTCCGTCTGCACTGAACCGATAGGTTTTACCCCCTATCTTTCTTGTCCCTGTTACAATGTATCCTTTCTCGTCGAAATAATACCACTTGCTGTCAATCTTTTGCCAGCATTTCTTTGCGTACCAGCCCTTATTATCGCCGTACCACCAGCCCTTGCTGTCCTTCTTCCAGGATGCTTTTCCAGCATAGGTACAGGAGCCATCCTTGTTCAGCCAGTAGCCCTGGCACCACTCATTTGCGGCCATGACTCCATTTGACTTAAAGAAATACCATTTTCCGAGCTTCTTCCAGCCCTTCTGCTTTACTCCCTTGACATAGTAGAACCAGCTGCCGGATTCCTTGAGCCAGCCATTCTTGACCAGCTTCGGAACAACCTTCTGCTTCTTGATCACAGCTCCGCAGACCGAGCAATGACTTCCTTCCGTAAGTCCTGTCTTCGTATATGTAGCCGCTACTGCCGCATCCTTTACAGCAGTGTGAACATGTATGGCGGTTATCATTAAATCCCTATCTGCGACAATACTCAGTTCCTTGGAGCCCTCTTCCTTTCCATAGCAATCAACCCTATATCCATCATAGTCATCAACTTTGATGGGGGCCTCCTTCACAAGTCCGACCATATCATAGCTGGCAGAAAGATCCAGTTCCGTCAGATTATTGCCGTAGCATTCTATTCTCTGAAGTGCCGTTGCTCCTGTCAGGTCCAGCGACGCAATCGCATTCTTGTAAATATATAAATCTGTCATTTTCGGCTTCTTTCCCAGTTTCAGTGTGCCAATTTTACAATCCCAACAGCTAAGACCGTCAAGCTCTGTATTCTTTTCAAGATCCAGCTCTTCAAGCTTTGTGGTATCACATATCAGTCCCTTCAACTTCGTAGCCTTGCTGAGATCCAGCGATGTAATGTTCGTAGAGGAGCAATTCAGTTCTTCAACAGCCTTATTCACGATCAGTTCGGTAAGCGATACGTTACTCTGGCACTGCACATCCTTCAACGCTGTATTCTGACTGAAATCCAGCTTCGTCAGCTGATTACCGGAGCATACCAGCCATGTCAGCTTGGAGAGCTGGCTGATATCCAACCCGGTCAGATGGTTGCTGCCGCATTCAAGACTCTTTAATGCATTCGCGCCATTTACCTTGAGTGACGTCAGTTTATTATGCGAAACCCCGAGATGTTCCAACTTTGTAAGCGCACTTACATCCAGAGTCTCCAGTTCATTTCCGGAACAGTCAAGCTGCTGCAGATCCTTGTTTGCACTGACCGTCAACGTTTTAATCTGGTTATGCTCACAGTTCAGATCCTGCAGCTTCGTAAGACTGCTCACATCCAGGCTTTCCAAACAGTTATCGTTGCACCAAAGGAAGACCAGATCCTTATTCTTGCTGAGATCCAGAGATTTGATCTCATTATCGCCGCAGCTCAGCCGTTGCAGTTTCGTAAAATACTGAATTCCATCGAGTTTCTTGACCACATTTTCCGAATCCCATCCACCACTCTGGAACCCGCTGACATTCATTACCGTTACCGCATCCAGTTCCGCACGGCTTAACGACTCGCTTCCGTCCTTGTCAAACTGTGCCACATACGACCGGAATATCTCATCCGGAAATGTGGTACTGTCCAATGGCACATCCGTTCCCGCTGCATTTACTCCCGTTGAAAACGTCGCACTCAGACCAAACGCCATCAGACCGACTGCAGCACACACCTTCCATTTCTGTCTCATTGCAAAACCCTCCTTATTCCGCACGAATTATAGTCCCGTATGAATCAACCAAACACAACAACGCATCCCCCTCCACAGGGAGGGAACTGTGCTGTTTTTTTGATTGACACACCACTGTAGAGATTCTACCACTTTCGTTTTGTATCCGCAATTCCCGGATTGCCAAGGTCGGTTCCGTCAATCCGGGGACAGGTCTGATCGACCAGGGACGGTTCTGATTAAACCAGAACCGTCCCCGAATTGCAGGGGACAGGTCGGTTCCGGCAATCCGGGGACAGGTCTGATCAGGGAGGGAGGGGCTGTAAAAAAACAGCTAAAAAATCAGGGCGGAACCACCGCAAGGGATGGTTCCACCCTGATTTTTTCTTGAACTATCGTTCGAGCTTATATAATTATCATTTGAGCGAACCTTAACAAAGCCTGCTATTCAACAGGCTGTTTTTTGATTATCTCAGTGAGTTCATTATGCTACTAATATTCCCCGGCACTTCTTGTTGTGATATTTATATAGATTGAAACCACATGATATTAGCGTTAGTTCTAATTTTACAGCGTCTTGCCCTCTCCTGAACAGGCGTTTATATGATCTGTCCCATTTTATTATTCCAAATGCACCTTCTGCCTGTATGCTTCGGTTCATGCATAACAATGCGCCATGTATGGATTCCAGATTATTTATTACTTCCTGGTGAATAGAGGTTAACTCTTGATTCATCCTAATCGTTCTATTTCCAGAAGTCCTTTTACAACATTCGGATTTATACGGACAGCCTTCACAATCTTCACACTCGTATATTTCTTCCGTTCGGCCGTATTTGTTTCCTTTGATATGTCTATTATATTTGAAAATGAATTTCTTTTCATTTGGGCAGATCAGATTTCCTGTATCATCTGTTTTAAAATTTACTGCTCTGTATGGATCATTGTGATATTTACCATCTTGGGTTTCCTTTTCGAACATGGTGAATTTCATAAATTTTTCCATTCCATGCTCTTCACAATAAAGATAATTATTGTATGAACCATATCCGGCATCCGCAACCGGGTATTTAGGATAACGCCCGTATGTAGCATTATATTTCTCCATTAGCGGAACAAAACACTCCATGTCTGATGCATACGGCTTGACATCGACAGCAGCTATATATTCATCACAAATAGCTGCCTGAAGGTTATATGCAGGTAGCAGCTGATCATTTCCCATATAATCACGTTTAATTCGCATAAATGTTGCATCATGATCAGTTTTTGAATAACTGTTTCTGTGATCTCCGCATATTTCTATTTGGTTTGCGTAGGCCTTAAGTCTGTTTTTGTACTCTTCGAGTTTTTGATACCGACGTTGTTCCGGACTTTTATGATGCCCTCGTCCACAGACAAAATGTGCCGGCTGAATACCGGTTGCTTTTTGATACTGAATCAATATATTTTCAAGATAATCAATCGCATAAGCTTCCCGCTTTTCGATTTTTATTCCTTGAAAAGAAAGTGTTTCGTTTATTTCATCAATGAGAACAGATACTTTCTCAAATACCTTATCACGGTTCTTGGTACAGGATTTCTTCCAGACCCATGTATAGCGCTTCGCATTCGCCTCTATTTTTGTCCCATCAATGTATGTATGATCCAGATCAACCTTTTCAACATCAAAAATATATCGATTGATGTCGATAAAAATCTGCTCAACAGAAGTGGTTAATTCATTACGGATAATATTGCCGAATGTCGCAAAGGACGGCGCCTTCATACCGTCGAGAAGATACATGAACCTGATGTCAGTATGACAGAGTTTTTCGATATCTCTCAAAGAACTGATTCCGTGTTCCATAAAGGCGAAGAGTATCACCTTGAGCAGTTTCTGGACATCACATTTGGGACGACCTGTTTTGTAGCCTTTCTCTACAAAATATTTTGATAGGTCAATGTGATCCATCACCTCACAGAAGGTGTATACGGGGTCAGAAATGTTGATTAACTTTTCGATTTCTAATGGTAATTTTAGCTGACGTGGTGTATAATTACCATCGGTATTATTATTTAGTCGCATAATTAATTATACCAAAAAATCGCCTAGACCTCACGGCCTAAGCGATTTTTTTTGCTTCTTTTCAGGGGAGTTTTTTTACATCCCCTATTGCGCTTTATGTTAACTATGTTTACCAGCAGGTATATACATCGATCGTTCCGTAGGAACATCCGGTATCGTATACCTTTGCGGGTCCGAGTGATGTCATCAGTGTGGAGTACACTCTCATGAAACTCTGGTTTGATGCAACGCAGATATAACCGTCCTTATCGCGGATCGTTCCGTCCTCTGCGATGTGCTTGCCCGGAATCTTCACGGCCGTTGCCTGACCGCAGCCTTCCTTCGTGGAATACCAGGTCTCGCGGTGTCCGTTATAGCGGATGCTTCCGTTGGACCGAGTGAGATGTCCGTTGGCTGCTTCATAGGGCTTCGAGTACATCAGTCGGATTCCTTTATAATACTCGCCTGTCGCATCCTTTGCGATCTCTCTTTCTGCAGCTTCCTTCTCAGCTTCTTCCTTGGCTCTCGCATCGGCAAGTGCCTTTGCTCTTACCTGGATCCGCTTGGAAACCTGTGCCTTGCGGAGCGCGATCCTCTCGGCCTTTTCTTCCTCAAGTCTTGCCTGCTCCGTCAGTTCGTCTTTCCTCTGTTCTACGATGTCATAGGTGGGGATCTGCTCTGTTACAAGTGACACGCCTGCTGTCTTGGTGTCCTTCTCTTCCATAAGGCAGTTCACAAATGCTTCTGCATATTTTTCCTGATCTGCGGAAGATACAACCTCTTCGATGGACACCTGAATGCCGGTCTCCTGCTCTGCACTTTTGGCCTCCGCTAAATCGAGCGGATCACACTGACTGCAGACCGCGATAAGACCCAATGCCATAAGCGGCAGCTTCTTCATAGCCATAATCCTTTGTTTTCTCCTCTTTTTTTTCGTATTTCATAGAGTTCTGCGAGATTATAGCAATGTCGTAACAATTTTGCAACACTTTTGTATGAAATTTGTAGGAATTACATAATTATTCTGTATTATTTGGAAAGAATTAACACTTTTGACTATGAATTTACTAAGAATTTGCGAGAATTACTTCTCTCAGCGCTCTTCCGGATTCCAGCTTTTTCAGCATTTCCAGGGCCGGATTCGTCCTTCTTTCGGCCCGTTCAAAGAGCGGTTCCAGGAAATGTTCCTCTCCGTGTCCCCGTTCCACAAGTCCGTCCTCGGCCAGCTCCAGAACCTTCCTGATCAGGTTGTAGGCCGCATCATCGAATCGGGTCGTATGGTTCTTCCGCACAAAGATCTCCCTCAGTTCTCCCACGCTGTACCCCTGCTGGTACAGATCAACTTCATGAGCCAGGAGTCCCGACAGCTTCGGAAGCTTCTTCAGCAATCCCGCATGGAACGCCGCAACGCTCATCACATCCTGCACCGGCTGCTCGCAAACGGACCGGAATTCCACCGTTCCCCGGAATGTCAGATCGTTGAACTTGAAGGACCGGAGAAACGCCAGGTCCGAAAGCTGCGGTTCGAAGGACGCAAACCGGTACCGCCCCTCCTCCGGATCAAAATACTCTCCCCGGACCACCTTGCCGCGAAAATATTCATCCAGCGGAACCGGCGGAAAATTGATGTACTTCCCGTCCCGCTCCAGACAGTACAGACTCTCGGAGCAAATGTACCGCACGATCTCATCCACGCTATGCAGGCGCTTGTCATACTCGTCTACATTGTGCGGGTTCAGCCCGTGAAGGCTGTGCTTCCACAGATAGTCCCGGCTGGCCAGGAACCGGTGGTGCTCATCCGCATCGAAGGCGGAGTTTGCAAAAAGCAGCGCCTTTAACGGCTCCAGCCGATTGAAGGTGTTCAGGATCTCCACCACATTGTCCCGCTCCACATCCACCTGCACCTGAGACGCACAGCTGAACAGTCCGAAATGCGGATAATCATGAAAATGTATTCGATTCCCATACTGCTGATATGACTCCAGATGATGCAGCAGCATCCGGTATCTTCCATTGTGAATGGGCTCCACCCGGTTCACAGGGTAGCCCGGATTGATCCCCATCCCGGTCAGGGTGTGGTTCTCCGACAGCAGTATCTCCTGTACGTACGCGTAATATTTCAAGAAGCGCTCCTGCAACGCACAGATACTATCCTCGATCCCGAAGGAAAACTCCATGGTATTATAACTGCAGTCAAAGGAAATGGTGTCGCCCGTCTTCGGATCCTCCGCCAGGTAGATCTCTTCATCCTCGTCTCTGGACACCTCCGAAAAACCGAACCGAAGCACAAAGCTCTCGGCCAGCCGGTGAACCACATCAAAATCAACCGGTTGTGTCACCTCGGAAAGTCCGATCCCGTTCAGGTTCACGATCGGATACTCCAGTTCAACTCCAACAACCGGCTTTGCTTTTCTTTCTGTCGGGCGGATATACTTCTGACAGAGCGCCTCGATCAGTTCATTTTCAGTGATCATATGGTATTCCCTCCAAAAATACGATTTCCCGTGTGATCATCTGTTCCGCCATCCGTCTCCGGTGGCATTTCCGACTTACAGTCCCGAGTAACTCAGATAGAGCAGCCGCAGCTGTTCCTCATTTTCCACATAGGTTCCATTATGCTTCTCTCCAGTATAGATTCGGTATCCGTCCTTATAGATCAGCATCTGATTCTGCGGCACCTCGTTCCAGTTCCCCGTCCCCAGCGGCCGTGTGGAGAAAAATACGGCGTCATTCTCCTCCCGGATATAAAGAGTCCCGGGCGCATTTTTATGAACATACAGATACTCGCCGTCACTGAAGACGAGATTCAGCTTGTTGCCCGGAGAGAGATGCACCACAACCTCCTCCGCAACCCGGAAGCGTTCATTTACGTCAAATGAGTTCAGCTCATCCTCCAGGTTCTCGTTGATCTGATCCACCAGGTAAAGCAGGACGCGCTCACTGTCGGTGGTTCCCTTCTGCCGGTGGAGATACGGACTCAGGACACCGGACTCGAAAATGGTCCCGTTATGCATCAGTGTCCAGACACGTCCGGACACATCCCGTGTTACAAAAGGATGCGTATTCCTGTACTCCACGTCACCGATGGTTGCCTTCCGGATGTGTGCCATCACGGTCGTCACTTCAAAGCCCGCCGCCAGACGATTCTTCAGATAGGCGCTGTCAGATGCCCGTACCGGTTCCCGTTCCACGTTCTGGAACCCATTTTCAAAGACAGCGATTCCCCATCCGTTGGAGTGCTCCCGACTGTGTGAGAAGAATTCCTTCAACAGTCCCGTCACCGGTGTCTTATTTTTTGCGCTTACCGCGAAAAGCTCACACATGTTCCGCCCCTCCTATTATCATTTCCTGTTGCTTCCCCGTGTACCTGTCCATGCTCCTGTCCATACACAGAGATTCCCATGTTCATACTCAGCCGTTCATCGCTTACGTTCATCCCACGGATCGTTCCTTCAGATCTGTCAACACTTCCTTCCTGCCGTCCGGGAGCGCCTTCCGGGCTCCGCCCTTCGGTTCCTTCCCGTCTCCTGCCTGCAGTTCCTTCAGGTAGACCTTCTCGTCCTCCGGCAGCACCGTTTCCGCCAGACGGATCATGTCCTTGATCCAGGCCCGCACCCTTTTTCCGGCGTAGATGACAGCCTCCTCTCCCTGGATCTCGGTCCGGAACACTGCCTCCTCCACATCGATCAGATGTCCGGAGAGCAGCTTCTCCAGCTGTTTCAGATTCTCTTCATAATAGAAGAGTCCCTTCAGCAGCGCCGCATATCCCAGGGCCTTCCGGATCGGGACGCTGTCCGCAACTCTTACCTCCAGATATCGCTTCAACCGGATATGATGAAAGAACATGGAAAGCAAATGTTCCACCACCGCTTTCTGCCGTTCCGGTTCTTCCGACAGTTCCGACAGCCGAAGGATCTCCGGGAGCTTCTTCTCCCCTGCCCAGGTGGTTTCCCCTGCATCCGTCAGCACCACCAGGGGCCGGCTGAGCAGCAGGTCCGCATAGGCGTCATAACCGAACTTTCCCTGGAAGGCTCCGGGGAAGAAGCCTGTCCGGTCCGGATCCAGGTCTTCCCAGATCTGTGTACGGAGCAAATGTTTTCCCTTTCTTTCAGCAACCCGGCTGTCCGGATAGGATTTGTTCTCCATCAGCTGCATCAGGACCGGCGACAGGATCGTAAGAAGCCTGAGCTTCCGTACCATATCCTCCTCCGACGCATAATCCAGGGAGATCTGCGTCGATGCGGACGCCCGCATCATGTAGGATCCGTATCGTCCGGAGGTCCGGAAATACCGGTCCATGAAATAATAACGGTTCTTTGGGATCAGCGGAAGCTCCGTCGGATGGATCCGTCCTGCTTCCACTCCGGGATGAAGGCCTCTCGTCACGAGCGTGTATCCGATGCTCCCCAGGACCGGATCCCATACGGAACGGAAGCCCTGATAGATTTCTTCAACCTTCGCCAGGGATTCAAATGGAGCAATGCTGACCTCAAGCTGACAGGCGGGCTCCACGCTGATCGTATGATCTCCCGCATCGTATCCCACCACATGGCCTTCCGCATAGACCAGCTCAGCCCCGAGCTTCTCCGCGATTCTCCGGATCAGATCAGAGAGGACATCAAATTCGATCCCTTCATCCATCTCATTTAACACAAAATGTTCCAGTTCCAGACCGACTCTCTGCCGGTCCGTCTCCCCGGCCCGAATATATTTTGTAACAACCGCTCTGTCCTGCATACGCCCCGCACTATCCCTTCTTCATTTCCGCTGTTCTTTCCTACCTTCACATTCCCCGCAATGCCTCGCCTGCACAAATGCTGCTCACCCCGTCTTCCGGACATTCTTCTGCACCTTCTCGTAGGAGAAGCTGCTGAGGAACTGTCTCGCCCGTTCTGTCCTCGGTGCGCGGAAGAAGCTGTTGCCGCCTGCCTCCTCCACGATCCCTCCCTGATCCAGGAAGATCACTCTGTCCGCGATGGCACGGGCAAATGCCATCTCATGCGTTACGATCACCATGGTCCGTCCCTGCTCCGCCAGCCGGAGGAGCACCTCCAGCACCTCGCGGATCATTTCCGGATCCAGCGCTGCCGTGACTTCATCGAACAGCAGCACCTCCGGGTGCATGGCCAGAGCCCGGACGATGGCGACACGCTGCCGCTGTCCGCCCGAAAGCTGTCTCGGATATGCATCCGCCTTGTCCTCCAGAGCTACCTGCTTCAGGAGTGCCAGGGCTTCCTCGCGAACCTTCTTCTTGTCCCGCTTCTGCACCTTGAGGGGTGCCAGCATGATATTCTGGAGGATCGTCTTATGTGGAAAGAGTTCATAACTCTGGAACACCATTCCCACCTTCTGCCGGATGGCTGCCAGTTGCTTTTCCTGACCGTTCCTTCTTCTTCCTCTGCCCTGCGCATAGCTTCCGCTGTCCTGTGCGCCGCTTCGCTTCCCATGCGCATCGCTTCCGCTGTCCTGTGCGCCGCTTCGCTTCCCCCGTGCGTTGCTTCCGCTATCCTGCGGATTGCTTCCTCTGCCCTGCGCGTCGCTTCCGCTGTCCTGCGCGCCGCTTCGCTTCCCCGGCGCATCGCTTCCTCTGTCCTGCGCGCCGCTTCCTCTGTCCTGTCCGCTCCGTCCGCTTCTCCTGCCCGGCTTGTCACCTTCGGCCGCATTAATCACTTCCCCCCGGAAGCTCACCTGTCCGCTCTGGATCGTCTCCAGCCCGTTCAGGCAGCGGAGCAGTGTGCTCTTGCCGCAGCCCGAGGGCCCCAGGATCACAACCACCTCCCCCTCCCGGACGGAGAGAGAGACATCCTTCAGGATCACATTTTCACCATATGCCTTTTTCAGATTCTCCACACGGATCAGTTTCTCACTCATGCTACAGCCCATTTCCTTTCCAGGTGTTTTGCCAGTCTGCCGATGGGCCAGCAGGCTGCGAAATACAGCAGAAATACCACTGCATATACACCAAATGCCGCATTCGGAGATGCGGTACGATTTGCTTCAATGATCTGCTGCCCCACCTTCAGGACCTCCACCACGCCGATCATCATCACCAGGCTGGTGGTCTTGATCATTCGCGTGATCAGATTGATGGACAGCGGGATCAGCCGCCGCAGTGTCTGAGGGATCACTACGGAAATGTAGGTCTGCCCCTTTGTCAGTCCCAGGGCCCAGGCACTTTCATACTGATGCTTCGGGATGCTGATCAGAGCGCCCCGTACCAGGTCACCCATTTCCGCCGTACCCCAGAAGCTGAAGACGATGATGGCCGCCACCTCCGCATCCAGGTCCCACCCGAAGATCCGGGTCGATCCGAAGAATACGATGAAGAGCAAGACCATTTGCGGCATGATCCGGACGATCTCCAGATACAACCTTGTGAAGATCCGGATCGCCGGATGCTTCTTCGTCATCAGGATCCCGATCAGGATCCCGAAGGGCAGGCTGATCAGGACTGCGATCAGACTGATCCGAAGGGAGACCCACAGGCCTTCCAGAAGGCGGATCCCGTTGGTTCCCTTGAAGAGAACATCAATCCCCAAATCCTGCATGTCGCACCCTCCTTTCCATCCGGCTTCCCAGGATCGATACCGGAAGCAGGATGATCAGATAGAAGATCACCAGCAGCACCAGGCTCTCCGTGGTCTTGTAGTAAAGTCCGATCAGATCCTTCGCGGTAAACATCAGGTCCATCAGGCTGATGGCCGAAAATACGCTGGTCTCCTTCAGGAGGAAGATCACATTTGCCGTGAAGCCCGGAATACTGACGGATACTGCCTGGGGAAGGATCACATACCTGAGAGCCTGCCAGCGGGTCATTCCCAGCGACAGTGCACTCTCCGTCTGGATCTTCTCCACGGTATCCAGTCCGCTTCGCAGTGTCTCCGCCATGTAGGCCCCGCCCAGAAGTCCCAGGCCCAGGATCCCGCAGAGCTCCGCACCCAGCTGAATCCCAAGCTTCGGAAGTCCGAAGTAGAGAAAGAACAGCTGCACCAGAAGCGGCGTATTCCGAAAGAGTTCGATATAGCCTCCGGCGATCACGCGCAGCACCGGGATCTTCAGATACCGGATCAGTGCGGTGACGGATCCGATCAGGAACGCCAGGAGGATTCCCAGCCATCCGATCCAGAACGTCAGCCAGAGCGCCTTTTCAAAGAGCGGCAGATAGGATTGTATTACTTCCCAGTTCATGTTGTTCGCCGATCTACCTTTCTTGACAGAAGCATTCCCAACCATTGCAGAAGCTGCATCAGCAGTACCAGCACCGCAACCGTGATCAGCATGATCTGGGTCTCATAACGATAGTACCCGTAGCGGATCGCGATATCTCCCAGTCCGCCTCCGCCGACCACCCCGGCCATAGCTGAGTATCCGAGAATGGTACCCAGCGCAATCGTAACACCAACCAGGAGGGATGTTCTGGCTTCGGCGATCAGCACTTTGCGGACAATGGTAAATGGGCTCGCCCCGAGACTGACTGCTGCTTCGATGACTCCATGATCCACTTCCTTCAGCGAGTTCTCCACCATACGGGCGATAAGGGGTGCCGCGGCAAGCGTCAGGGGAACGATAGTCGCCGTCGTTCCGTAGCTCTTACCGACCACCAGCCTCGTAAAGGGCTGGATCAGGATCAGCAAGATCAGGAAGGGAACGCTTCTTGTAATATTGATGATCAGATCCAGCGCCCGATATAGGATCGGCCGCGGACTGATTCCGTCCTTACCTGTGATCGTCAGAAGGACACCCAGCGGAAGTCCGATCAGATAGCCCAGGGCTGTGGAAATGAGCACCATTCCCAGAGTATCTGCGGTTCCCTCCAGCAGCATGGGCCAGATATCAGACCACTGCATACAGTCCCTCCTCTCCGACGATCTCTTCTTCCAGCTGCTCGGACTCCTCCAGAAGCAGAAGTCTCTTTGCAGCCTTTGACTGCGGGTTACGAAATACTTCCTTTACCGGTCCGGTCTCCGCCACCGCTCCGTGGTGCAGGACCGTTACCCGGTCACAGATCTCCGTGATGACACGCATTTCATGGGTGATGATCACGATGGAGATCCCATACTCACGATTTACCCTCTTCAGCAGCTCCAGGATCGTCCGTGTGGTCTTCGGATCCAGGGCACTGGTCGCCTCGTCACACAGGATGATCCGCGGGTGAGATGCCAGGGCTCTTGCGATGGCCACTCTCTGCCGCTGCCCTCCGGACAACTGGGCGGGATAAGCCTTCGCCTTTCCCTCCAGTCCCACCGTCCGAAGAAATTCATATGCCTGCTGCCGCGCCTCCTTCTTCCGAAGGCCGGCGATCTCCAGAGGAAAGCAGACATTGTCCAGAACAGTTCTCTGCATCAGCAGATTGAAATGCTGAAAGATCATCGCTATGTTCTGCCGCTCTTTCCGAAGCTCCGTACCGGACAGGGTGAGGAGATCCTTCCCCTCCACCCGGATCTGTCCGGATTCCGGCTGCTCCAGCAGGTTGATGCAACGAACCAGCGTGCTCTTTCCCGCACCGGACAGCCCGATCACGCCGTAGATCTCGCCTTCCTCCACGGATAGGCTTACATCCTTCAGGGCCTGTACCTGACCGCTCTTTCCGGTATACGTTTTCGTTACCTGTTCCAACTCAATGACTGCCATACTATCCTCCTTGCCAGGCTGAAGAGGGATGAAGAAAATGTGGCAAGTACCGTAACCTCCTTCATCACCTCATTCCTCAGGATGACATATTTCCTATCCATCACCCGGATGTCATTTCTTCCCATCCGTCGCACGGATGTCATTCTGTCCCATCCATCGCTCGGATGTCATTCTGTCCCATCCGTTTCACGGATGTTAGTGTTAGTTAAAAGGGATCACCGCACCATCATAGGTATCTACGATGAACTGACGGATCTCCTCAGACTCCAATGCCTTTACAAGGGCCTGTGTCTTCTCGCTGTTTTCCTGTCCGGCCTTAACGCCGATGATATTTACGTAGGTCTTTGCTGCCTCGGAATCGGACTTCTCGTATGCTACGGCGTCCTTTCCTACGGAGAGACCTGCCTCAAGTGCGTAGTTTCCGTTCAGTACCACAAATGCCACTTCGTCTTTTACTCTGGATACCTGGGCTGCTTCCAGCTCCTGGATCTTCAGGTTCTTCGGGTTGTCCTGGATATCCAGAACGGTTGCTGTGAGGCCTGCACCTTCCTTCAGTTTGATCAGGCCGTTGTCTTGTAATAACAGGAGAGCTCTTGCTTCATTGGTTGTATCGTTCGGTACAGCGATGGTATCGCCGTCTTCGAGCTGATCCAGAGTTGCCTTGGTTCCCGGATAGATTCCGAAGGGCTCATAGTGGATGCCTGCTGCAGATACGATATTGGTTCCGTTTTCCTTGTTGAAATCATCGAGATAAGGTACATGCTGGAAATAATTTGCGTCGATCTCGCCACTCTCTACTACCAGGTTCGGCTGTACATAATCCTCAAACTCAGTAACCTTCAGTTCCCAGCCTTCCTTTGCCAGGATGTCCTTTGCCTTTGCAAGGATCTCTGCGTGAGGCGTCGGGGATGCTGCTACGGTGATGGTTCCCTTGGACTCTGCCGGCTGTGCCTCTGTGGTGTCTGCCGGTGCTGCGTCATTCTTTGCGTCCGGTACCACGCCGCCCTCGATCACCAGGGTGTCCTCGAATTCCTTGCCGTAGGTGTCGATAAGTGTTGCTTCGTAATCAGCATGGAAGAACTTCTCATTACCCAGTGCCTTGATCTCATCGTTGAGCCAGTTCAGCAGCGTCTCATTTCCCTTGGATACTGCCGGTGCGATGGTGTCCGCACTGCCCAGAGAATCGATGCCTACGGTGTAGCCCTTGTTCTCCTTTGCAAATGCGATGACCTCGGTGTTGTCATTTGCCCACGCAACGCCTGTTCCGTTTTCAAATGCGCTCTTTGCTGCGGCATAGGTGTCAAACTTCTGAAGCTTGATGTCGGAATTGTTCTTCTCCAGATAGGTCTCTGCCGTGGTTCCGGAGATAACGATGATCTGGTCCTCTGCCTTGACCTCGCCGAGATCCTTGATGACTCTCTCGTCATGAGATACAACGCCGAGTGCCACATTCATGTACGGAAGTGCGAAATCAACCTCCTCTGCACGTTCAGGAGTTACCGTGAAATTCGCAAGTACGATATCTACCTTTCCGGTCTTCAGATACTCGATCCGGCTTGCTGCCTCTGTGGATACGTAATTGATCTTGACTCCCAGATCCTTGCCGAGACGCTCTGCCAGGTATACGTCGTAGCCCTGATAGGTTCCGTTCTCGTCCACATATCCGAAGGGGGACTTGTCGGAGAAGACTCCGATATTAATTGTACCGGACTCCTTGATCTCATCCAGTGTACGGTAGATTGCCTTGGTTTCCTGCGTATTTCCCGCATCTGCCGTTCTCTCGGCTGCGGTTGTGCCGTCATTGGATCCGCAAGCCGTAAGCAGGCTGAGGGATGTGACCGCTGTCAGACCGAAGCCGACCAGCTTCTTCAGTAAATGTTTTCTGTTCTTCTTTTTTATTTCCTTATTCTCTGTATCCTTAATAAACTTTCTCATGATGGTTTCCTTTCTATTTACGTTCAGGGCTTTCGCCTGTGTCTTTTTCTTGATCTTTCCTTTACTGCTTCGTTCCATGCCTCCCGGAAAGCAACCCAGTTCGCATTTCCCGCTTCCTCTCTGTAACAACATCGCCGCTCCAGCGGCATTCGCATCGAATATCTTCTATTATTCATGCTGTGTTTCTCCTTTCTCACATTCGCGTCATTGGAATTTTGGAAAAAAAATACCGGAGTTCTCATGATCAAGAACCCCGGAACATTTGCCGAGACATCATTTTCAGAAGGCGTCAGGCACGACGAAGCGCCGCATCACCACTGTCTCGACCATATCGGGATTCCTGCAGTATGCAACCACACATCATCATACACATACATGTTGTATAGACTCTGTTCTTCATCGATCTTTCTCCCTTTCCGGCCCTCTGTCCTGTGACGTGAGCACTGTTCTTCTTTACAGTTCGTCATTCTACACCCATTTGCCTACTGTGTCAATAGGTTTTTTATTTTTTTTTCTTGAATTACCTATTCGCCCTATGGTAAAGTAGGTAAAAAGAAGAAAAAGGGGGATACGGAAATGATTTCAACCAGAGGAAGATATGCGCTCCGGGTCATGCTTGACCTGGCAGAGCAGAACAGCGACAGTTATATACCCTTAAAGGATATCGCCGAGCGGCAGGGCATTTCCAAGAAGTATCTGGAGATCATTGTGAAGGAACTGGTCAACGGCGGTCTCCTGACCGGAGCCAGCGGCAAGGGCGGCGGCTACAAGCTGTGCCGGAAGCCGAAGCAGTACAAGGTCGGTGAGATCCTGGAGCTGATGGAGGGAACCCTCTCCTCCGTTGCCTGCCTGGAGGACCCGGACTACGAGTGCCCCCGCAGGGACGCATGCCAGACCCTTCCCATGTGGACCGAGTTCGACCAGATGGTCCACGACTTCTTCTACTCCCGCACGCTGAAGGATCTGATGTGACAGAGGGACGGGTTCACTGACATGTGACAAAAGGGACATGTACACTGTCATACAAATGAAAGGGACAGGCACGTTGTCATGAATCCTGCATGACATTGTACCTGTCCTTTTATCACATGTCCCTAAGTCACATATTCTGCAATACGATCAGACGATTTCCGCAGTCTGCGCAACAACCCTGCCTTTTGCATCAAATTCATACTGCACTCCGTCAATGGTCAGTGTGCAGTTCACAGCCATAACTCCGTTCTTCTGGAAATAATACCGATTTCCTTTCACCGTCAGCCAGCCGAAATGCATCGTTCCGTCCTTGTCAAAGTAATAGGTCTTGCTTCCGGACTTCACAACGCCTGTCTGCATTACGCCCTTCTTGTTGAAGTAATAATACTTTCCGCTGATCTTCTTCAGCCCGGTCACCATGATACCGTTCGTACCAAAATAGAACCACTTTCCGTCTAAGGTCAGCCAGCCGGTCTGCATGGCTCCGTTCTTCTCAGGATTAAAATAGTACACACCGTCAGATGTTTTGATCACGCCTGTCTGCAGCGCTCCCTTGCCGTTAAAATAATAATTCTTCTTGCCGACCGTCACAATGCCCGTCTGCATTGCACCGGTCTCGGGATCGAAATAGTAGATCTTTCCGCCGCGTTTCAGAACACCTGTCCGCATAACACCATTCGCATCGAAGAAATAAATCTCATTGTCGATGGTCTGCACACCGGTCAGATATTCTCCGTTCTCACCGACATAATACTTCTTGCCTTCAATCTCCTGCCAGCCGGCCTGGATTTTCTCTGTGATCAGTTTTGTGTTCAAATCATATTGAAGATTAGGATTATAATCATAACCATAATAGTAATAATTCTTTCCTGTTTCCTCATCATAGAGAACTGCCTGATCATAATATTCTATTACACTCCCTATAATCCGGGTGCCACACACATCCAACTCTGTCAATTGGTTATCATAACAACGCAACCATAGAAGTGCTTCAAATCCGCTCACATTGAGTTCCGTCAACCGGTTATTATGGCAATCTAAATCAAATAAAGATTCACATCCGTTCATGTTCAGTTCAGTCAATTGGTTGGAAGAGCAGTAGATCGTATCAAGCGATGTACAGCTGCTCACATCCAGTTCTGTCAACTGATTGCCCGAGCAATAGATCGATTCAAGTAATGCGCAGCCGCTCACATTCAATTCCGTCAATTGATTATTATAACAAAACAAGTTTGTCAGCGACTCACATCCGCTCACATCCAGTTCCGTCAATTTGTTGTAATCGCATTCGAGATTTGTCAGCGACGCGCATCCGCTCACATCCAATTCTGTCAAGTCGTCAGCATAACAAGTCAGATCTGTCAACGAATCACATCCGCTCACATCCAGTTCCGTCAATTGATTGCTATGACAATCTATATTAACAAGTGGTGTACATCCGCTTACATTCAGTTCCGTCATCTGGTTGCTAAAGCATTCCAACGACTGAAGGTATTTACATTTGCCCAGATCCAGACTCGTCAAATAATTGTTATCACACTTCAAACTCTCAAGTGATATACATAGTTTCAGGTCCAGTCCCGTCAATTGGTTGTGATCGCACTTCAAACTCTTAAGTGATTCACATATAGCCAAATTTAATACCTTCAACTTATTGGAACTACAATTCAGTTCTATCAACGATACACAGTTACTCAGATTCAAGTACGTCAATTGACCGGATTCACAATCCAAAGATGTAAGCGATACACAATTGCACGCTGCCAATTTTTCCACTGAACAATCATCGAGGTATACTTCAGTCAGGCTAAGATGGTTACTTAAATCCAGGACTTCCATACTGCTATGTTTAAACCTAAAAACCTTAAGTTCGGTATTCTTACTTAGATTCAGTTGGGGTTGGGAGTAGTTAGAGATTTCCAATGTGTTAAGTTTTTCAAATAACTCTATCCCCTGCAGCGAATCAACATTAGTTGCGTCTAAATTAATCTCTGTAACCGCATCCAACTCCGCCTGAGACAGACTTCCATTCTTATCCTTATCACAGTTATCCTTAACATAGCTTCGAAATTCTTCATCCGGGAAATTGTATCTCGTGATGGCAAGCTCGATTTCCTCTGCATTTACGTTCACCGGCATGGCAAATGTCAGCCCGCCGGCCAGTATCGCTGCTGCAACCCCTAATTTCCAACCAATTCTCATTTTTCGTGTAACCTCCTCTTTCCAAAAATAGACCCTATACAAGAATATAGCATAGCCCAAGAACAACACGCAACTGAATCATTCTTATGATATACGCGAGCTGTTAATTGATCACAGTAGCAACACCACTCGCTGCAAACTGATACTCCACTCCGTCTATGGTCAATGTACAGCTCACAGCCATAACTCCGTTCTTCTGGAAATAATACCTCTTTCCCTTCACCGTCAGCCAGCCGAAATGCATCGTTCCATCCTTGTCGAAATAGTAGGTCTTACTTCCGGACTTCACAACGCCCGTCTGCATAACGCCCTTCTTGTTGAAGTAATAATACTTTCCGCTGATCTTCTTCAGCCCGGTCATCATGATGCCGTCCGAACCAAAATAGAACCACTTTCCTTCTAAGGACAGCCAGCCGGTCTGCATCGCCCCTTTCTTCTCAGGGTTAAAATAGTACACACCGTCTGATGTTCTTATCACACCCGTCTGCAGAACTCCTTTGCTGTTGAAATAAAACTTCTTCTTACCAATCGTCACGATGCCCGTCTGCATTGCCCCGGTCTCGGGATCGAAATAGTAGATCTTTCCACCGCGTTTCAGAACTCCTGTCTGCATAACGCCGTTCTTATCGAAGAAATATATCTCATCGTCGATCTTCTGCACGCCGGTCAGATATTCTCCGTCTTCACCGACATAGTATTTCTTACCGTCAATCTCCTGCCAGCCAGATTGTATTATTTCTGTAATCAGCTTTGTATTTACGTCATAGGAAAGATCCGGTGCTTCCTCGTCACCACCGTAATAATAATACGTCTCTCCTGTATCAGGATCTGTGAGGCTTCCTCTGAGACAGTCATCTATCAATATCAGGATTGCCTTGTTGTATCCCACATCCAGTTCCGACAATTGATTGAAATGACACCATAACACCGCAAGTGACGGAACACCTGACAGATCCAGTTCGGTCAGTTGGTTGTCATGACAATACAAGGTATCAAACGAATCACCCCCACCCAAATCCAGTTGTTTCAATTGGTTGAAGGAGCAATCCACTTCTCGAAGCGATCCAGGGCTGCTCACATCCAGTTCCGTCAATTGGTTGGAAGAACAATTCAGAACCTCCAGAAAAAAGCAATCATGCACATCCAGTTCCGTCAATTGGTTGGAAGAACAGTCAAACGTCCGAAGTTCCCGGCAACTGCGCAAATCCAGACCCGTCAATTGGTTGGAAGAACAATCCAATGTCAGAAGGATATAACAGTCTTGTAAATTCAGTTGCCTCAATTGATTTTTATAGCAATACATTTCCTCCAGTTTTGTTGGACACAAAACCAAATTCCACAACCAGTTGTCATAGCACCTCAAAGATTTAAGTTCTTCGCATGTACTCAGATCCAGGTCCGTCAATCGGTTGGATGAACAATTCAGAACCTCAAGCAATCTGCAGTCATTCACTTTCAGTTCCGTCAATTCATTGGAAGAACAATTCAACTGCTCAAGCATTTCACATGAACTCACATCCAGTTGACTCAGTTCGTTGGATTGGCATTCAAAAGTAATAAGAGTTGTACATCCTCTCACATCTATATAGTTTATTTCGTTGGAAGGGCAATACAGATTTTGAAGTGAGTCAAATCCGGACAACTCCAATCGCGTCAGTTGGTTGGAAGAGCAATTTAACTGTTCAAGTGCTCTGCATCCACTCACATCCAGGTCAAGCAACCGGTTGGACTGGCAGAACAGAAAACGAAGTGATGTACATTCACTCACGTCCAAATACTGCAACTCGTTGGACTGGCAATACAGGCTTTGCAGATTCTCAAAGTACCCTACACCCTTCAATGTTGAAATATCCATACCGGACACATCTATTGATGTAACCGCATCCCTTTCCTGCCGAGACAGACTTCCATTCTCATCCGTATCATAAAGGCGCCTGATATACTCCTGAAAAAATATATCCGGAAAATTATCTTCCGAGATGGCAATCTCCGTCCCTGCCGCATCCACATCAGTCGGAACGGCAAATGCCATCCCGCCGGCCAAAACTGCCGCAGCGATCCCTAATTTCCAAAAACGTCTCACCTTTCGCATTGCCTCCTCCTTCTCAAAATAAACCCTATACAGACTATCATAGACAGCATGATAGTGAACCCGTCCCTTTGTCACATCACAGCTTGCTGATCAGATTCCGCAGCATGGAGAATGCTACCTCGGCGCTGTGGACTACATTTGCCCAGTAGTCTCCGCCGTCTCCTTCAAATGTATCGCTGATGCACTTAACAGAGAGACACCGCACCTTGTTGTGGAGGCAGATTCTTGCGATGGCTGCGATCTCCATATCACAGATCTGGCAACCGAGAGCAGCCAGTTTTTCTTTATCCGAACGTTCCTCGATGAACCGGTCTCCGCTGGCTATAACAACCTCACGAAGCTCGGGCATCTCAGCCAGCGCTGCCTTACGAAGTCCTTCGTCCAACGGGATGTACTCATCCGGGTACTCCGCGTACTGATGCTTCTTCACCGGATCGATGGGTGATACATCATAACCATAGGGACATGCCTTCTCAACCAGGAAGAGGTCCTTCACCTTTAATCCGGGAACAAGGGCACCCACCACGCCGAAGTTCAGGACGAGCTCAACTCCGGTATGGAGGATCAGAAGCTGGGTTGCCGCCGCAGCGTCGATCAGCCCGTAACCGGTCATGGTGGCATAAACCTCATGACCGGACATGTTGGTCCGGTAGATGGTTTTCCCGCATACCTGCTCTTCTTCCAACTCGGCACCGCTCTCAAGAAATGCCTTCAACTCTGACTCTATTGCGATAATAATTCCAATCTTCATATCTGACTCTTCTCCTTCTCATAAATTCAGACAACAGATCCGGTACCATTTCAGGCACCGAATACGTTGTACACCGCAAGAAACATAATCATTCTACCACATATCCGAATTGAGGTATAGTTGCGAAATACAGAAATACACAGAAAAACACCGGATCCATATTTCTACAGATCCGGTGTCGCATCTCGCCTTCGTGACATTAACCGAACATGCTGTATGTCCGTCCGGCTCATTGCCCTCGGCTATAATATTCAGTTCTCTTAGAACTTGCCGGCCTTTGCAGCCTCTTCGATGGATACGGCAGTGGAAACTGTCATACCAACCATCGGGTTGTTACCTGCACCGATCAGACCCATCATCTCAACATGAGCCGGAACGGAGGAGGAACCTGCGAACTGAGCATCGCTGTGCATACGGCCCATGGTATCTGTCATACCGTAGGAAGCCGGACCTGCAGCCATGTTATCCGGGTGAAGTGTACGTCCTGTACCACCGCCGGAAGCTACGGAGAAGTACTTCTTACCTGCCTCTACGCGCTCCTTCTTGTAGGTACCTGCAACCGGATGCTGGAAACGTGTCGGGTTGGTGGAGTTACCTGTGATGGAAACGTCAACGTTCTCCTTCCACATGATGGCAACACCTTCCTGTACGTCGTTTGCGCCGTAGCAGTTAACCTTTGCACGCGGAGACTCCGGATCCTTGGAGTAGCACTTGCGGAATACTTCCTCTACCTCGCCTGTGAAGTAGTTATACTTTGTCTCAACATAAGTGAATCCGTTAATTCTGGAAATGATCTGAGCTGCGTCCTTACCAAGACCGTTCAGGATAACGCGAAGCGGCTTCTGACGAACCTTGTTTGCCTTCTCTGCGATACCGATAGCGCCCTCAGCTGCTGCGAAGGACTCATGTCCTGCCAGGAATGCGAAGCACTCTGTATCCTCTTCCAGAAGCATCTTACCCAGGTTACCATGTCCCAAACCTACCTTACGACGGTCTGCTACGGAACCGGGGATGCAGAATGCCTGAAGTCCGATACCGATAGCTGCTGCTGCGTCTGCTGCTCTTCTGCAGCCCTTCTTGATCGCAATGGCTGCACCAACGGTGTATGCCCACTTGGCGTTCTCGAAGCAAATGGGCTGAATGCCCTCGATCAGGTGATATACATCGATACCTGCTGCATCGCAGATCTCTTTACACTCTTCAACGGATGAAATCCCATACTCCTTTAATGCTGCAAGGATCTGGGGCTCTCTTCTCTCATAAGATTCAAATAATGCCATTTTCATATCCTCGCTTTCTTATTCTTTTCTGGGATCGATCAGACGTACAGCGTCAGCTACACGTCCGTACTGTCCGGATGCCTTCTCTACAGCTGTCTTCGGATCATCGCCTGCCTTGATGAAGTCCATCATCTTGCCGAAGTTGATGTACTTGTAACCGATGATCTCATCGTTCTCGTCCAGAGCTACATGTGTGATGTAACCATCTGTCAGCTCCAGATAACGCGGTCCCTTATCCAGTGTACCGTATGTGGTACCAACCATGGAACGTGCGCCCTTACCGAGGTCCTCAAGACCGGCACCGATCTGAAGTCCGTCCTCGGAGAAAGCACTCTGGGTTCTACCGTAAACGATCTGCAGGAACAGCTCACGCATAGCTGTGTTGATAGCGTCACATACAAGGTCTGTATTCAGAGCCTCCAGAACTGTAAGTCCCGGAAGGATCTCAGCAGCCATAGCTGCAGAATGTGTCATACCGGAGCATCCGATGGTCTCTACAAGAGCCTCCTGGATGATGCCGTCCTTAACATTCAGGGACAGCTTGCAGCAACCCTGCTGAGGTGCACACCAGCCGATACCATGGGTATAGCCGGAGATATCCTCCACCTTCTTTGCCTGTACCCACTTCGCCTCTTCAGGGATCGGTGCGGCACCATGATGTACCCCCTGAGTTACAGGGCACATGTTCTTCACTTCTGTTGAGTAAATCATATGATCCTCCTTTTCGATATGGTAATTTTGGTATTCACCACTAACTAATAGAATACAGTTTTTCGGGCATTTTTACAAGATAAAAATGCAGTGATTTGTCATTCGGAAGCCTCCGCTCCGCCATCCTTCTTCGTCACCAGATCCTTCACTCCCGCATACGCGAACAGTAGGGCTCCGCTGATCAGAACGCCGCCGATGATATCGGTCAGCCAGTGAACTCCGCACAGCAGTCGTCCCAGCACCAGTGTCACGATGCAAATGATGCAGAGAAGCTCCAGCAACACCCTCAGACGTTCATTGCCGATATACTTCGAAAGCAGGAGCATCGTGCTTCCCAGCACCACGATCGCCAGCATGGTATGCGACGACGGGAAGGAGGGCTCCACATGTGCGTCACCTTCCATGATCACCGGCCTGTAATTGATAGCAACCTTGTCAAATGCGACGTAGAGTCCCAATGTGATGACATACAGTCCTCCGAGTGCAAGGATCTCTCCGTCAACCTTCAGCAGGCTCTTTCTCCGGATCAGCTGTACCAGACCGACCAGCGCGAAGACACCCACCAGTGCAAGCGACGCATATCCAAGATATTCCGTGATCTTGAACAGCGTATCATTTTCTCCTGTCATATCATGAAAGGACTGATTCAGGTTCGACAGACCGATCGAAGTCCCTTCCGGACCGATATCGGCCACATCCACCTTCTTCACCAGCACGATCAGAACCAGGAATAAAACCAGGAACAGACCTGCCAGTAAGAATTTCCCTTTCGCCTTCAATGTTTCAACCTCCACATTTTCTAAAGATTACATTACATAGACTACTTCTTCTTTTCGAGCGATCTTCAAGATCTCACCGGCTCCGCTCAGTATGATTCCGATTCCATAGACCCGGACCAGCGTGTCCACAGATTTGAAGAAGAAGAGACATGCAAGTACGATCGCCAGATTAAAGATGGCGTATACATATTTGAACTTCCAGGATCCGACACCATAACGACGTTCCTCATTGGCTCTCAGCAGACCGACTACGCCGGTAAATGCATGAGCAGCGATCAGGTACGCCAGGATAAAGATCTTGGACTGACTCACCATGGATGCCGAAACCAGTCCGAAATCCAGCAGGACCATATTCAGATAAAGGATCGATTTTCCGCCCACCATATGCTTGGCCATGGTGAAGTACAGAATGAGTCCCCGGATTCCGATAACAACCAGGATCAGTGACATAAGTGTCATGGCAACCTCAACGCCCTGTTCGGGAAGCAGGATCATTCCCAGACCCATGAGGATCAGATAGAGTCCCAACAGGAGATTGAGTACTTTCTTCATCTTGGTCATTCTGCATCCCCCTTTCCTTTCCCGAATACCTTCTTTTTCTTCTTGCGGATCTTCACGATACGATTACCGGATTCCGCGATACGGACGGTAACCAGCTGCTTCTGCGCAATGGCAGCCGCGAAGAACCGTCCCAGAACCGTCTCGTCCTTATTCTCGGCCTTCCGGTATTCATCCTTGTACTTATCCATATCAAAGTCCGTGATCTTCTGTCCGGAAAGCTTCTCGCCCAGCGTCTTCCATCCCAGGTCGGAGTCCACATCCCGAACCCGGAGAAACTCTTCGATCTCTTCCCTGTAGGGTTCCACAGTATCGTTAGCGTATACTTCCTTCTCAAACTTCGGGTGCTCGCCGCGAAGACATTTCAGTGCATAAACCATCTGGGTGAAGGCCTGATAGAATTCCACCGGATTATCCTTTACATACTCCTCGTAATTTGCCCAGGCCGGAAGATACCGGTATACGGCAAAGCTGTAATCCGGAAGATGTCCTGCCCGCCCGTGTCCGAGACTCATGACGGAATTCTCACTGATCTGGTAGATCGTATTTGTATAGGTACTGGTCTCCAGATCATCCGCTTTGGATGGGCTGTGACGGAAGTTCACTCTCCGGCTGACCACCGTATCATTCATCGGAACATCCTCATAGAAATGGTAATTTGTATTATTGATCACCAGCGAAGGTGTTCCGGCAAAATACCGATGTGCCCAGGTGTCTGCCAGGATGTGCATGGAGATACCCGCTGCCTCAAGGTTTTTATCCCTTGCCAGCTCTACCGTTTCCACCAGCAGGTCGCTGTTGGTATTACAGATCAGCCGGTATTTCTCCTTGTAACGGCGTCCGCCCTTCACCTCTGCATAAAGATCATAGGGAAGGAAATGAAATGTTGACCAGATCCGGGTGATCTCCTGTCTTCCGTATCGATCTCCCGGCATCTCCATCATTTCCATCTGAAGCATGGTCGTTGCTGCTTCCGCCGGTCCCTTCAGCTCTCTCAGAAAGGTAGCGGAACAGAAATCCACAAGTGCCGCGCTGTAGGCGATCTCCTCGCTCTCTTCATGGGAATAACCGGCCAGGAATGCAGCGCAATATGTAGCATAATAATGAAAATTTCTTTGCATTCTGCCTTACCCCACTTTCTTCTTTTTCGTGTATTCAAATACCAGGCCTTCTTCCTTCATACGGCGTTTTACACGGAAGGACGCAGTTACAAGATCCCAGAGCATGAAAATGCCCAGGATATCCATCAGGGTCGATACCAGGATCTCCTCGTCTAATTCTCCGGAGAACGCATCCACCACGCCAAGGCTCGACATGAATACCTGGAAGAACAGCATCAGAATGGCCAGTATCCTGTATCTGCGCTTCTTCTTTCCCTTGCCTTCCGCTTTTGCAGCGAGACCCACATAGAGATTGAGCGCGAGGATTATGAACATGAAGAATCCGAAAATGATCCATACTAACGTCATATAGAAGTCCTGCTCCTCCGGCGTGATCCCCTCTATTTGCTGCAAAAATGTGTCGCGGGAATTAAACAAAATCATCGCACCCTTCAGCACGGTCCACGCACCGAAGGCTATGACGCCTGTCCCTGTAACGACCAGGGTGTCCTTATCTTTTCTGAATTTAGCATCCATTGACATTCCCTCATTGTACTAAACCGCGAGTGACACCTTATTGTACCATAAATCCGCTGATTTCTCTACCTTTGGATGCAACATTCCTCACCACCGTACTAGGAAGGCGACCCCGGACTCGCGTCTTTCGACGGAAATGTTCCAATCGTGGAGTTCAATGATTTCTTTGGCAAGGGCGAGGCCGATTCCGGTGTTTCCGTTTTTTCCGGTGTAGAAGCGGTCGAACATGTAGGTCAGTTCGTCTTCGGTGATTTCTTCGACGTCGTTCCAGATGGTCATGGCTGCAGTCCGGGTATTCTGCTCTGCCGCAAATGCGGGATAGCTTGCCAGTGCCAGTGTCGACATTGTTACTACTACGATCGCGCTCTTTCCTACCATTTTCTTCTTCATATCCGTATCCTCCTATGCTTTAGATGTACCGGTTTTCCCTTCCGGCTTATCTGTATGGTATCACCCATAGGAGAAAAAATACCCGTAATTCTGTAAGAAGAATGTCACAGAAGTGTCATAAAGACTACTCCCGGATGGAGTGCTTCATAAAAATGATCCCGGCGATCAGAACGTTCAGTGAATCCGCCACCAGCTGCGACCAGATCAGACCCGTCCAGCCCCAGATGGAATTCATGAGCAGCATGATGGGGATGATCAGTACGATGTGCCGCACGATGGCAAGGATGAAGGAGATCTGCCCCTTGTTCACCGCATTCATGTAGTTGACGATATGATATCCTATCATCATGAAGGGAAGGGACAGGCATCTTGCCTGCAGGATCTCCGCACCCGGTGTGATCGTCGCCTCATTTTTAATGAAGAGCCCCACGATGGATTCCGGGAAGAACCAGAAGGCCGCCACGCAGATCAGGGAGAAGGCCAGGATCGAGATCCGGGCCAGGGACACGAATTTCTTCATTCGCGGGATGTTCCCTGCGCCGTAATTATAGGCCACCAGCGGCACCATTCCGAGGCAGATTCCCAGGCCCACATTGATGGGGATCCGTTCCAGTTTCAGAACGATTCCCATGGAAGCAAGCCGGATGTCTCCGTAGGAAACGGTGATACGGTTGATGACGATGGTTACCAGGTCAAAGAGAAATATACTGACTGCCGCGGGAACGCCCACCATATAGAGGGACTTGAGGCATCCCTTCTCAGGCCGTTCCAGCTTCCGCGGGATCGTAAGCACCGTTCTGTCCTTCAGCTTCCGGAACTTCACGATGAAGTAGGCAAAGGAACAGAAGCTGGAAATCATAGTGGCGATGCCGGCTCCCAGGACTTCGTCCCCTTCCGGAAGCAGGACAAACATAAAGAGCGGATCCAGCGCCACATTTAAAAGGCTTCCGAAGCCCACGCCGAAGCCCGACTCCTTCGCATAGCCCGCGTTTCGGAGCAGCTGCGACATGCACATGGACATGATGGTTGGGATCCCGCCGATCACGCAGGTAGTAAGCACATACTGCTTTGCATAGGGCATGGTATTCTCGCTTGCCCCAAGGAGCTGAAGAATCGGCTCCAGCAGGAACAGGATCAGAAGGCAGAATACGAAGCCGGATATGGCCGCCATGGCTATGGTGTAGGAAGCAACCTTCCTCGCGGCCTCCTCCTTCTTCTCTCCCAGCAGACGCACCATCAGGGCTCCACCGCCGACACCGAATACATTTGCCAGAGCTGTCTCCGCCAGATAGACCGTCAGGCCAAGGGAGGATGCGCCCACCATATAGGAGTTGTCCGTCCGGCCGATGAACCAGGTATCCGCCAGATTGTACAGCAGGATGATGAGCTGGCTTGCCACCGTGGGAATCGCCATGATCGCAAGCGCCTTCGCAGGTTTTGTGTTCTCAAACAGTTCGATCTTTGCATTTTTAGTATCCATGAGGTCCTCCAGGCTGTCGGTGTAATAAATATAATGTTTATTTTACTCGCTTTTGAACGGAAAAATCAATCCCTGATGGAAAGTGGCCGAGAAAAATCTTCTAAAAAACACGATTAATCCGTGATGTCCAGGCGATTCTTTGATATAATAATATATATGACAAAGAGGAGGTTCTTAATATATGGATCTGATATTTCATATAATAGAGCGATTATTAGAAGAACGAAAAAAAACAATCAGTACAGAACAAGAACAAGGGAAATGTGATTTTGTTCAACACTGCCTGGATTGCAGGCCATTATTCTATACTCTGAGTTTCACTGCTCAATGTGGAATGTTTAAATTTTTAGGAGTAGATGATACGAAAAGAATTAAGGAATATGTAGGGATTCTTAATTTACCGCAGCTTAGAGCAAAGTATGCTTATCGACATATTATTTATGCAGATCAACAGGATAATGATAAGAAATCGGAATGAGCCCTCATTCCGATTTCTTATTATCTCTAAAAGACCATAGTATTATAGAAAAAATCACCTCGCGTCCAGCTTTCTGTCGGCTTATTCGGATTGGCTATTCGTAGGTACATTTTCAAGGTGGGTGTCAAAAGCTGATGCTTATTCATCGACTTTTGACACCCACATCATAACATGCGATTTTAATCATCCATATGCTCAGTAATAAAATCTACATCCATATATACGCCTTCGCTGTATCCCAATGCTTTTGCCTCAGCATCTCCCTTGATCGCGCGATTGATTCCGGTTAACGTGGAGTTAAAATTACTGTCTTCTTCCGTAGTATACAGAATTCCTAAGTCAGCATCTGAGCTTGGGGTTATTGCAATTACATATGTGTCAGCATTTCCGCCCTGTTTATTCACTCCCGAGTACTGAACAAGGTAACAAATGGAACCGTTCTTGAAATCCGAGTAAGCCATTTCCAGTAGTTTAAAACTGGTAGGATCACTTAGTTTACCTCTGATTTCTTTGGCAATGATCAGCGCAAATTTCATATGCTTCTCATTAAGCTTGGTCTCTAACTCTGCCTGTTCTTTTTCTTTTTGCTTTTGTTCTTCCTCATTTTTCTTCTTGATCAGAACGTCCAGAGAATCCTTGGCTTTAAGAAGGGTATCATAATTATTGACTGATTCCTTCTGCTTATCAGTTAATGTGGAATATGTTGAAATCAGATTGTTAATTGTATCTTCATCATCAAGTGTTACTTCACCAATAGCATTGATATCGTCTATCATTTTTTGAGCAACTTCATCCGGTTTACTTTCACAACCGACTAAAAATACAGCCATAATAATCAACAGTACCGCAGTTTTAATTCCTCTTTTCATATTCATCCCCCCGTTTGAACGTATTTCAGAAATATTGATTTCCCTAATTCCCCTACGAAGTGATTATATCATATAATCTTTTCTCCGGGTATTCCATATTGGCACATGTTCAGGCACATTTCATGAAATATACCCGATCACCTCAGATACCACCGTCTTCACTCCTCCGCCTGCAGTCAGCTTCTTTCCCAGCGCAGCCGCGTTCTGCCGACTGCTTTTCGAGCGAGCCACCTTCTCCGCGATCACGGACAAATTTTCTTCATTGAAATTCCTGTAGGACAGGGACACACCAGCCTTATTCTCCATAACGCTCTTCGCATTGTACTGTCGTTCGAAGACCTTGCCCGGAACCATGATCTGGGGTACTCCGTGGATCAGTCCGTCCATGATGCTGTTCTGTCCTCCATGGTTGATGAAGAGTACCGCCTCATCCAGCAGGGTATCGAAATCCCAGCGGGGCGCCACATGCACATTCAGCGTCGTTCCCTCCGGAAGGTAGGATGACGCAATATACACCTCATACCCGGTTCCGCAAAATACACGGCTCACCACCTGCATGGTCTGCTTCGCCGACACGGTGCCGTTCCCCATATAAACCAGGACCTTATTACGCTTCTTCTTTTGTGGTGCGCCACGATTGCTCTTATCGTCCGCCGGCGCCATACCTACTGCGCCGCGATTGCTCTCCCCGTCCGCCGGAGTCTTATCCAAAGTCTTCAGCGCTCCGACATAGCACACGTCCTCTCTGTCCATCGGCTCCAGCTCGCGGATGCTTGGGCAGAACGCCCTGTCCGCCCAGTCGAAGAGCTGCAGTGCCGATTCCACCTCGGGAAGCTCCAGTTCTCTCAGCAAGCGGTTCAATCCCTTCGCCAGGGACGGATCATTTGCAAATGAATGCTGCGTCGGATAGCTCACCGTTGCGAAAAGCGGAAGCCCTTCCTTCCTGGCAGCAATCATTGCAGAGATATTGAACTCGGAGTACACCGCATCCGGCCGGAACTCCTTCACCGCCTGCCGCAGGGACTCCACACTCTTTCTCAGATATTTGTATTCCAGATTACCCGTGAACCGCAGCACCTGATCGAAGCTGGTCACAGTCTTCCTCGACGTGATCCCAAGCTTCTGAGCCACCGGAAAGGTGCGTGTTGCTATCACCTTCGGCAGCCCCATGGGCATCGGCACATCCAGGAAGTAATTCCGGACACCCTCGATCTCTCTGAAATTCACATCCTCCGCCGCACAGGTCGCCACCTCGATCCCGACCTCCCGGAATCCCTCCGCCAGAAGACGGATCCTGGAAGACGGGCCGCCCGTCTCGGCAAGTGCAGCCATAGGAGCCAGCAATATCTTCATATGATCTTCCTCATCGTCCCTTGATCTCGATCCGGTCCAGGATTCCCTGCACACCCACATTTCTGTGCGTCAGATACATCCGGTTCACGTCCTCCACCAGCGTCGCATCCGCCCCGGTCTTCTTCCGGATCTTCTCCATGGACATTCCCTTATCGATATACTTCATGATCGTCGAGACCAATGTGTAGAGATCAGCATGTGCCATTGTCATGTCAGAACCAACAGCCGCCATACTCCCGGTCCCGGCCTCATGCACAGGACCTTTCGCATCTTCATGCGTCTTCGCGCGAACCATCTCACCGCCGGCTGCCTCCTCACGCACCACTTCACGAGCCATCTCTCCGTCTGTGCCTTTAAGCACCGCCGTCTTCGCGTGTCCGTAGTACACCCGCTTCGGCTCCAGTGCCAGCAACCGCTTCCAGCTTTCTCCGATCTCTGTTCCTGCATGCAGTTCCAGCTCATACAGCGGATTCAGGTCTCCTACAAAGAGCGACCCCTCATCCAGCCAGAGCGAGATGCTGTCATCACTGTGTCCGGGGGTATGCAGGATCTCCCCCTGCAGTCCGAGTTCCTGCAGGAACCCGCGACTCTCTTCCAGGGTGATCACCCGCACCTTCTCATCCACGATTGGCAGAAATCCGCCTCTACCGCTCCGCACCAGAACCTCATCCGCTCCATGCAGATACGGCAGCTGCAGATCCACCGCCACGATCACCGGCCCCTGCTCCGCAATCTCCTGAACGATTCCCATATGATCCGGATGATAGTGTGTCACCAGTATATAATCGATCTCCTGCAGCTTACGCCCCTTCTCTCCCATTTCCTTACAGAACGCCGGGAACGTCCCGGCCCATCCGGTATCCAGAAGCAGCGTGCCATGCTCACCGTCGATCAGGTATGTATTTGTGGTAGTATATTTCAGTTCTGTGATCACTCCAGTTCTCTCCCCACATCAAAGCCCGGTATCAGATCTGCCAGACGCTTCTCCGTCGCAGTCACCTGCATACTGGATTTCTTTGCCGTACCTGTCTTCTTTGTGTTCTCTTACCCGATCAGTCCATTTGCTTCATATGTCCCGTCAGCACATATACCCACATTGTAAGCGTGGTCCGTGAACATCTCATCAAGGCTGACCAGGACCATACCGGAGCCGTCAGGTGAAAGCCCTATATCAATGATCCCAAGCCTTTTCCTGAACTCGTCCCTGGTAAGCCTTACCTCGCCTTCCTCCTCGTCTTCCCAGGTCGGGATCATACCGTCTTCATCCACAAGGTCATTCACAACCGCATCATAAACAGCCTGCTCAAATGCTGCTTTGTCCCTCAGGATCTTAGTAAAATGTTCCGTTGCACGAGCCGCAGACTTCAGATTATCAGGATCGCATATGAGTGAAACGCCAACCTCCGTGTGTTCATCAGAAGGATCCCAGAGGATAATTCCTGTTGCTTCGCCATCCTTCACATCAAAATCGTCTTCTCCGTCGATATGCCACTTCCCCGGTGTAAGCACTTCCTCATGAAGCCTCTTAAGCTCATCATCACTCACGTCCGCTTCAAGAAGCTTATCAAGTATATAGACTTCGGTCATATCACCCGAGATCCGCTTCCTTGCAGTGATCCTTATGACATTTCCGGCCTTCAGTTTCAGATTCAGATTAGAACTGAAGTTCCTGTTATCATAAGGTATTTCAAGAAGTCCGACTATCATGCATGCTTTACCTGATCCGGCATAACGGATCACGTTGAAGGATCTTACACAGTGGTTGATGGAATATGGCTTCCCCGATGCGCTCTTACCGAGATCGACATCCTTTCCGAGGATCACTGATATCTCCTGCGCATTCGTTTCCGTATCCTTATAGTACTTCTCGAGTGCGTTCGCATAGATCGTACCGTCACCGCTCAGATCGACATCCGTCTCAAGCACCTCTTCAAGATAGAAGTTGCGATAATTCGGCCTGACTCTGACGCGTCCGGGTCTTACACGCAGGCGATATACCTTACCGGTCTTAAACTCAGGCTTATATGGATAACCAAATGCGCTCTTCTTACAAAACCAGAAGATATCACCGTATTCTCCAACAACCCCTTCCGGATCATTTAACCACGGCACCCCATAATTGAAGCTGGCAAGCGACTCCTTCCCAAAACGCAGGAAAGGTCCATTTCCCTTCTGCCAGCAATACCTTGCTCTCACTGTGATCTCTACGCTCACATCTTCAAACTGAGCCATAAACTCTTCTTTGGTTATGGTGTTATTCTTTATGAATTTACCATCTTCCGCTGCACTCATCTTCTTTCCCTCTCTAACATGATTCTCCCGTCAAGATCACTCGCAGTTCACCTCGCGTCCAGCTTTCTGTCGGCTTATTCGGATTGGCTATTCGTAGGTACATTTTCAAGGTTTAATGAGATAGGCAATGTCACTACTTCTTCATTTAATGACATCATCATTTTGGCATGATAAATCTCATATTCTTCCTGTGAAAGCCTTTCTTCTTCCAACGAAAACAAATTATCTAATGAGATGCTTCCCACAGAGGGAGAAGCATACCAGGAAATATCATATTGTTCAGATATAATAACAGGTTTTCCGTCTTTATTTTCACATAAATATGCCCAATCAAATCCTACATCACCCTGACCTCCGATTGGATGAAAATCTATCAACCCAAGAACCTTGTACCTGTATTCTGAAAAATCTTTTTTTTTCCTAAGCTCATTTCCGTCAATGAAATATAACCGTATTGTCTGTTTTTTCTCTTTCAATTCTTCATTATCCCAGTTAACCATTTCATATTCATCCCCCTATTTGAAAGTATTTTCAGAAATATTGGTTTCTTTCCCAGCGCAGCCGTGTTCTGCCGACTGCTCTTATCCTAACACGCTTCTCCAGTCAGGATCACTCGCACTCCACCGCCCCGATCTCGGTATACACCATCCCGCTCTTGCCTCGCTCGGACTTCATGAGGGAGATCCGCTTCACCGTCATTCCCGCTGCCCGGAGCGGTACATCCGGCAGCTTCTGCTGCGTCCGGTAGCTCACCTTCCGGATCAGCGTCACATGTGGCCGGAATTTCTTCCTGTCAAATGGGATCCCGGCCTCTGCCAGTTCATGCCTGAGGCGCTTTGCCACAGCTGTCAGCTTCTCCTCACCGGTCACGCCGACCCACAGGAGATCTCCGAAATTCCCGACTCCGTCCAGTCGGATCTCAAAGGGCTCGAACTCCACCTGCTCCAGGGCATCCAGAACCTCATCCGGATTCCCGTACTCCCCGACAAATGCCAGGGTCAGGTGCAGATTCTCCTCCCTGGTATAATTCCCCACAGCACCGATCTTCCGGAGCTTCTTCTGATACTCCGTCAGTGCATCCACCATTTGCTGCTCAAATAAAACTGCTATGAATAATCGCATATCTCACCTTTAAATGATCTTCCCCTCCAGATGGTCCATCTCATGCTGCACGATCTCTGCCACAAATCCGCTGAACCTCTGGGTCTGCTCCTTGAACGCCATATCCTGATACCGGACCTCGATCTCCTGATACCGGGTGGTCTTCCGCTTTCCGTCCAGCGACAGGCAACCCTCCTCCGTCTCATAGGGTCCCGACTTCCGCACCAGCACCGGATTATGCATCACGATATCCACCGGTCCGGCCGACACGATGATCGTCCGCTTCCTGTACCCGATCATATTTGCCGCCATCCCGACACAGCCCGCCCTGTGTGCCGCCAGCGTATCCTGCAGATCCTTCGCCACCTGCAGGTCCATCACCGTGGCAGGCTCCGACTTCTGTCCCAGGAAGAAAATATCTCTCACGATCGGCTTTTCCATCAATCCCACTCCTTCCATACGTCAGGCTGGTATCCCACCGTCGCCTTCCTGCCGTTCCGCACGATGGGCTGCACCAGGATCTGCGGATTCTCCAGCACCTTCTCCAGCTTGTCCTCCTCGGCGGTATACCGGAGCAGCGTCACCGTCGCCTGATCCTTCGCCTTCTCATCGATCAGCCTGTCCAGCCCGCCGACCGCCTGCATCACAGAGGTCAGTTCACCCTTGCTGAGCCCCTTCTCCTTCAGGTCCACGTACTGAAACTTGATCCCCCGCTCCTTGAAGTATCGCTCCGCCTTCCGGGCATCCGCACTCTTCTTCGTTCCGAATATCTGAATGTTCATTCCACACTTACTCCTCTGAAGCTGCTGCCTCAACATGAAAAATAAGAGGATCGCAGCACATTTCCATCCCTGATCCTGCACGCAACAGCGGATCACAGGATCTTCACTACCTCTCCGATATACAAGTCATGCGGGGCATCTCCGTCGTAGTACTGGCTCACGATCTCCGCCGGGATATTCTCCACAGCCAGCTGCTGGCGGAACATTTTCCTGCAAAGAAGCGTCACTTCCGCCTCGGCAAATGTAACGCTGTCCCCGGCCTCCACCGCTGTCAGGCCTTCCACGTGCATCTTGTCCATGTTCCGTCCGGACTTGGATCCCAGAACCCCCAACGTCTTCCTAAACTCCTCCGGATAGAAGCTGACAGTAAAATACTCCGCCTCATCCATGAAGTCATGGGTATACCTGGACGTCCGCACATACACGCTTGCCACCGGCTTGTTCCAGAGAGTTCCAAGCCCTCCCCAGCTGATGGTCATGGTATTGAACTTCTCCATGGTCCCTGCCGTCAGCAGCGCCCACTTCTTATCAAACTGTTTGAAAATGTCGGTTGTAAATTCCATAATCCTTCGTCCTTTCTGAAAATCCAACTATCGTCTGACATACCCATCCCTTCACAACAAGGATCAGGCTCGATTTCAATGAAACTCTGCAGTTCTGAGAATCTGCCGAATTTCGATCAAATGCAATATGCTCTATCGTATGCTCTATCTTCTATCGTCCTCTGTCGCATCCTCTGTCGCATCCTCTGTCGTTCTATATCGTTTTATGACCCGTCGCGGAGAAGTTTACATAACTCCGCAATGATCGTTCTGTCAGCCGGCAGCCACTCCACTGCATCCATTTCCTCCACAGCCAACCATCTGGCCGCCTCATGCTCCTTCAGCGTCAGCTCCCCGGACACGACACTGCAGAGAAAACAATCCATAGACAAATGAAACTCCGGATAATCATACTCTATGGTATCGAAATACCGCTCCACCCGGATCTCCGTTGCAAGTTCCTCCCGGATCTCACGTACAATGGCCTGCTCCGGCGTCTCATCCGACTCCACTTTCCCTCCCGGGAATTCCCAGCCATCCTTGAAGTCACCGTAGCCACGCTGTGTCGCGAACACCTTCGTAACACGGGACTCACCTGCTTTCATGGCACTGTCCGAGACCGGCATCTCCGCAAGGATCACCGCAGCGACTACATGAATCGCCTTCCTGACATTTCCGTCCTCACCGATCCAAATCTGCTTTCCTTCTTCAATCCCCTGTTCAGCAATCCAGCCCTCGGAAACCTCTATTCTCCTGTCATCCTCAAGAACCAATACCGCGTGGGGCCCGTCCGGCGGACACTCTTCACAACCGTAATCCGCCTCAAGGATATCCCCTATTCTGTGTAAACTCATCTATACCCCTTTCCAAAGAGTTCGCCATAATTCCTTATTTCAGATTGTAAATGACTTTCTGAAATAAGGAGCTCCAGAATTTGATTATATTTCAATTTCTCTTTTTGTCTTTCATATGATAGACAATCTTCCTCGTCACCGGAAACCCGCAGTTGTCACATACACCACCGGTCATATCTCCACCACATCTCGGACATTTCATACTCTTGTACCTCCTCTTTCAACTAAGTTCCCTTGTTCTTATTATTTCCGCTATTCTGTTTCTTTTTACGATAAGCATAATAGCCACCGCCGGTTGCTGCAGCCGCCAGCGCAGTACCACCAATAGCACCGGCCACCGTTCCACCGGAAGAATCTCCACCAGTTGTGCCATCACTTACAGAATCCAAATGACGCACCGGCGCTTCTGTGGTAGATGTAGTTGTCGGTGCCTCTGTAGTTTCTGTCGTTGCTATCTTTGTCGTTGCCTCGGTCGCTTCTGTCGTTGCTACCTTTGTCGTAGCCTCGGTCGCTTCTGTCGTTGCTACCTTTGTCGTCGCCTCAGTAACTCTTGCACTATTACTGTGTGTTGAATGTGTTGCGTGATTCGAATGCGTCGAATGAGTACTGTGCGAATTCGAATGAGTACTATGCGAGCTATGAGAATTATGAGTGTTATGTGTCGCATGATTATCGTGTGTGCTATGTGAAGATGAATGGGACGAATGACTGCTATGCCCACCATTTGATGATCTGTGTGAAGAATGCGACCTATGTGATGAGTGTGATCTATGTGATCTATGCGCAGCATACGCATCATCGCCAAGCAGCATTCCCAGCACTAAAAGCATGCCGCCAACTACTATCGCTTTATTTCGCGTAACACTACCATCTTCATCTTCGAAAAAATCCATAATTGTTTTCTTTATCTTAGGAAATCTCTCATCCATAAAATGCCTCTATTCTAACCATGACTGAAAAACCCGATTTATTGTATCATCATCTTTTCGAATCTGTTCAAAAAGAGTGTTCATAATGCCTTTATAAGCTGCACATCTGAAATCCTTTTTGTTTTTCGAATACAGATCATTCGTTGATGCATAATTCACGATAGGACATATTCCACAATATGGTTGATACACACAATCATTACACTTGGGAACGCCCTCAATTATCGAAGATTTGCAAAGTGTCTTACAGACAGGCGAATTGACTAAATCAGAATAAGAATTCGAATGAACATCTCCCAGCTTAAACGAATAGTCATTCATTTCAGACATCATCCTGCCTTCATCGCATGTATAAACACTCCCGTCATAGTAATAACTCAATTGACCCAGCGTAGCGCCACATGGCGATCTTAACTCCATATAATTGTATGAAAAATTCTGGAGTATCTTTTTCAAAAAATATAATGCATGCGTCTCAACAAATTTAACACCTTGAAGATTTAACTCCATAATATACTCGAATATGTTCCTATAAAAATCCAGAAACTCTTCCTCAGAATATCCAACATCTTCCCACGATGATTCAGCCAGTCCCAACGGTGTCAATGGTCTGATAAATACATGATGAATCCCCAGTTTTCGATACTCATCAACAATCTCTTTGTAGTATTTCAGGCTTTTTCGAGTAGTAGTCTGAATTGCACTTACATTAATACCTTTATTCTGAATATATCGTATTTTATCTATGACATCAAAATAGCTTCCTCCTGAACGATCCCTATATGGCCGATTATAATCATGCACTATCTGCGGTCCATCAAGTGAAGTACAGATATTTACACCATGGGAACACAGGAAATCCAGCATTTCATCAGTCATTCTTGTTAGATTTGTAACAATTGTGTATTCGATATGCTTATCTATATTCCTCTCTTCACTATATAACACCATATCCTTAACAGTGTCGAAATTAAGTAAGGGTTCACCCCCCTGAAACTCAAATGTGATCCACTTGTTCGGCGATTGTAAAGCAACATCTATCGCTTTGCGTCCGGTTTCCGGATCCATCATACCATCTAAAGAGGAATCCCTGCTATGCGCCTGGCAGTATCTGCAATCCATATTACACGCGTTCGTAACAGCAAATATATGAAGCGATGTACCGCTAAAACAATATGATTTCATATCTTGAATTTTCGCAGCCCATTGTTTAACAAAGGACTCTAATCCCCCATCAATGACAAAGCCTTTTTCGACCAACTCATAATAGAACTTATTGGCATTATTAATCCGATTTTTACACAAATCAGAATACGACTCATTGTCAATAAAAGCATACCTTCCAAAATCGTTCGTAATAAGGAAGCTCCCATCCGGCATTTTTTTAGAGTTAAAATAATGAATCATCTTTCACTTCCTTCTCGATTGGAAATACTTTGGGTTTATAGAAATCCTTCGTTGCCGTAAAAATACCACAACAGAATTCTTTCATATAACACTCTGAACACTCATCATAAAAATTGGATTTATATGCCGAAATACTCTTCTTTGCCAAAGGCCAGAATTCTTTTTTTATCATGCAATAAGGAAAATTATATAATGCAACATCAATTCCATTTTTCATCAATAGTTTTATTGCCTGTTCTGCACTTGCAAATGCTTCCTGATATGAAATAACAACTTTATCACTGTTAACTGCACAATTCCCTCTCATTTCAAGCCCGATAAAGTGTACAATTCTAACCTTGTGAAAGAATCTGATGATCAATTGGGCTATCCCAATCATATCGTCCATGTTCAGTTTACTTATTACTACCCGGATTTCGAGTTCAATGCCGGCACTGATCACATTGGCAATTCCTCTTAGAGTTTGAGCAAACCCTCCCGGGGACTGTGTAATACTGTCATGTCTTTCCGGTGTACTTCCATGAATCGGAATTGCTATTCTAAGGCGATCAGTTTTTTCTTTAACAAATTTTTCAAAAAAGCCTTTATCTCCAAGCGTTCTTCCATTTGTTAATAATAGGATTTTCGCATCCTGGAAATGATCAACCGCTGTTCTGTAAACTTCAATAAAAGCATCATCACCAATCAGTGTCGGTTCTCCCCCGGTGATAGTGAAAAAATACAGATCTTCAGGCATATACTCTATAATTGTTTTAATGTGTTCTATCGGCATATCAACACGTCTACGTTCATTATCACCAGCCGGACACATGATACAATTAGAGTTACACCTTGCTGTCGTAGCTATTCCCGCATCACCCTCTACATCCGAATACCATCGATAAATAAGTCCGTTTTCAGATATTTCAAGGACATCATCCTCAGAAAAAACTTCAAAATCCTCCTGTGTCTGATCATCCATGTGGACTTTCAGGTCATCCGGATAAAAGGTGAACATACCTTCAGCTATCTCACCGACACAGATTCCCAATTCTAATAACTTTGCTGTTTTTTCCTTTGATCTGGATACAACAAAGATCCTGTACCTATCATTATACCCTTTTAAAAACCTGACCATTGCATATTCCTTATAATAAAGTAGCCAAAACCAATTACCATGAATACCACAAAAGGTATTTTCCTAACAACCAACAATTCATCCGAACCCCGATTTGTCTTTGACCATCTTTTAATACTTTCTATTTCTGACTCTTTGATCCTCGCTGACATATCCTCGCTGATATTATCGGGAAGTCCTTTTACTCTTGAATTTGCAAACATCAATACCGATCCTGACGACAAGATCATTCCCGGCTGAAGTTCATCAACTTTTATCCTCTTGTAGTTATGTCTTCCCGCCCAAATTCTGAGAGCAAACACCAAAAATGCAATTAAATAATTGCCCCATGCGAATTGAAAGTTATTCGCACTTCCATTCAATATTCGTACCAAGGCCACAATAACAAAAGCTAATATCGTTACTATCTTGATAACATTTGGAATCATTGTGATCGTTTTCCACATCAGCAGGACAAAGAAAACATTTGCATACAAAAAGACCACTTGGTAACTGACATATGCTTTGGGGAATATCAACCTGAACCCCCACTGCATTAAGCTGATCGATGCAACCAGAAACACCCAATTAAATAATTGAGTCCTAATATTCATTTTGGAAAAAAATCCAGTCTTTCGTGTCTCTGTATTGCCTTTAACCGATAAAACAACGCTTTCTATAACAATATAAATAAACGCTAACGAATATATATAAATCAATATATAAAAAATCGATGCATATGCCACCTCTTTATATGCGCTGAAAGGAACCATCATTGCCAGCACTATAAAAAGCTTTGTATCTCCTCCGCCCCATATTTTTAAGAAATACATAAAAAATGAGCATATACACGCCGCAATAACCTGTACCAGAAACAACGCGAGTCCTTCCCCTGACACCTGAATGAAATACACAATCTGAAGACACGTCGTAATAATAAAGGCGTACAGAACCAGGAGATTGGGAACCCTATATGCTTTAAAGTCATAAACTATACTTAGAATTCCGACCACAAGGAATTCCATAACCAAAAAATACTCAATCATCACACCAGTCCCTGGACATATTCACCAGATCAATTACATAGTTTTCAAACTCCTTCATGGTTTTGGCAACTTCATAAAGAGAATTTTCAAAAACGCAGATAAACCCCGTTTCATCCCGATTGATTGAAATACTGCAAATTGAGGAAAACGCTTTTACCGCATCCATTATATGGTTTTCTCTATATACATCTGATGTCAAATATAGTTTATTCATTCCGGTCAAACCAATCCTTCATCGCTGAATCATCATAAACATCCGTATCTATCTTCTCATCATCACTATCATAAATCATGGACGAAGCCATTGCTCTTGCAAATAAGATCTCACGAATGTTTTTCGTCTCTTCAAAAACCAATTCCCTCATTGCCTGTTCAATAAGTTCATTGTGTATTTCCTTTTCAATATCGTCATCGTTCTCTTCATCTTTTGACTCAATTTCGATATAGTAATTATCGATATCCGAGGATAAATGGACATAATAATCATCCGTGAATTTATAACAAGTTTTTAATAATACCTTTCTAGAATATAATTCTTTTTCTATCTTTATGCGCATCATACTAGTTACCTCTCACATAATCGTGCTCCTCGTGTTATTTTCCTTTATGAAAAGACTCACATATACCAAGAGTTATCCTTCAACTCCATAATCCAATTCCACTCCGTTATCATACTCTAGAATATCCAGATACAGAAAACTTGCCGCTTTAAGTAACTCCTTGCGATCATAGTATATCTCAGTCCTAAGACCCTTTATATAATCGCCATCAATTGGATAAGGTTTCAGGTAATCCGCCACACCTTCCTGGCATTCAAAGGTGTACTGCCTGCCCACTCTTTTCAGAATATCATCTTTCAGCCGATTAAAATCCAAATCCAGTAACTTGTGCTCATACCTGAAACCTATACGGCCTTTTTTCTTTGTTATAACCGGCCAAAGAAATACATCCTCATTCAGGCCCAACGCTTCTTCCGGGAAGAGTTTTGCATCAACCTCTCCTATCAACACATCGCCATGGTAGATCTTTGCAAACACAACACAACTCAAAACGGGATATGATTTAATCCTAAGAACACTTCCATCCTTTAGCGCATCAACCGTTTTGGGATCACATTCCTTAAACCAGTCATACAGCGAGGAATCCTTATTCTTCAGGGCCTTATCATATTCCTTGATACGCAATACTGCATCTCGATATCTTCGATAGAGTCTTTTATTTCTGCGACTCTCTTCGTCCGAAAGTCCATTCATATAGGGTGATCTGTAATCCACGTCAAAGAACTCACTAATCAGCACCGACAATGAATTATGCCCCTGTTTGGCAGCATCATCAATCAATCGATGTATGGTATCTGTATCAATCTCCACATCCGGTATCGGTTCCGTATATGCCCTTCTGCCCAAGGATTCAATACCCCCATGCTCACAGAGGACTTCCATACAAACATCCTCAAACTCGTCACTGCCGGGTCTGTACTGATAGCCAACTCTCTTCCAATTAACCGGAATGTTCTTCGCTTTTGCCGCCTCTTCGCATGCTTCTTTTATCAGGGAGTAAAAGACACTCGTACCAAAGACCTGATATCCATCTTGGCAATACTCTGCTTCCCCACAATATACAGTTTTCTCAATCGGATCATATAACTTTTCATAACGATTATATGCGTCACAAATGGTATTCCCGTTTTCTCTTTCATAGAAGATTGCTGTATCACCAAACATTCGTTTTACAATAGCATAAACAATTTCCGAATCGTAACCATCCGGATACAAGCCATAATCATCCAATTTCAGAGCATAAAATCGTTCGACGATTTCGTCATATTTTTCTTCAAAATCAACACCAAAGCATTCCAACAGATTCTTTACCTGTTCTCTGTTCTTGGCATCGCAGCTAAAACCAATTTGACTATAATCCCACGAACCCATATAAAAGCCCTCATTCTTCTATCGACACAAATATGCGAACGCGTACTTCTACAGCGTCAGGTTATCTATTTACAATTTCTCACATCCCATAAACGCATCTTCTTCTATCATTTTGATCTTTGGGGGAATATTGATACTCTTAAGATAACTGCAATTCTTAAATGCAGATTTTCGAATAATCCTCAGCGAATCCGGCAGATTCACCTTATGCAGATCACTACACCCCTCAAAAGCGCTTTCACAGATCCTCGTCACACCTTTAGGCACAGTTACTTCATAGACCGTCTCGTTATGATAAAATGCCCTTTTACCAATGGTTTTAACTCCGTCAGGTATAGTTACTGTGTCATCCCATCCGACATACCTGACCAGTCTAATCCCCTCTATCACAAAGTTATACAAATCTTCCCGGAATCCAGGTTCGCTTCCAGCATCGACCGAATCATCCGAATCAAAAACGCTCTCATCATTCCATTCTTTCTTAAAGGGGAAACTGTATTTGACACTAGTTCTTCTCTTCGAGCCACTATGCGGGTCTACCGAAGTGTCTCTGTTCCTATAATCCTGAAACAGATCCCTGAAAGCTGCCATAGTGGTATCCCCATATACAGAACACGAACCAATTATTTCTCCTGATGAAATATAGGAACATCCATATCCGGAAAAAACAACTGCAATACCCAGTTCACCAAATTCCGGATCCCCCTCAACAACACACGCAACCAGAACATTTGGATACTCACTTATTATCTTTGCAATCGTTTCGTATCTTCCGGTTTCGATTTTGCAGGATGCTATGCCTTTATACTCAAACCTGTTTATGACTTTTAAATTCTCTTTATCAATTAGTCTGATAATATCTGCCTTACGTCCTTTTATGTAAGGACTATAACAATTCCACACTTCCTTAATCGGTGAATATTCGTTTATTTCCATAAGCTTATTCCTTTTCCAAAAAGGATGCACTACAACTTACATTTTGTTCTTTGGAACAATCCTCATGTTCTTAAAATCCATAGTATGTGGTCCCATAAGCATTTCATTCATTTTTCTTTGTTGCTGCTCTTCCATCAGTTTTTTCTCATTCTCTTTTATTTCTTCTTTTGTAGCAGGCCTTGTATAACTGCATTGATTGAAATCAGGACACATTGCAAGAATAGGCCCGTTGTATCCGGAGATTCTAAGTTTACGTCCACACTTGGGGCAAACCCTCTCGTCACGTCTCTCGCCTTCCCGATGTACTTGTCTAAGGTGCTTATTCTTCAACTCCTCGTTATTTAAATATGCTTTAAACCCTTTTACATAGGCATCAACAATACTCCTCGAAAAGACCACACTTCTATAATCAAGGTCTTTTAATACCTCTTTGATCATATCCTGCCTCTGAACAATCGTCAGATACATTTCATTTTCCGGAACCTTTTTCAACGAACATCGTTCCGAAAAAACAACATATGACATGACGTATTGTCTGGGCACCTGTGTCAGATTGCAGATGGCGTCACAATGCGTTCGATTCTGCATGATCGGATTATAGAAATGGTACTTCTTATTACTCGACAATGACTGTGTCCACATCTTCTGATCTTTGCTTCCGAAAATCCATCCACTGTAATTCTTGCTTTCAAAAACAAAAATTCCCTTTTCGTGTACCATCAAAACATCAACTTCCGTAGCAGTATCATTAATTGGCAGAATCAGGTTACGAATAACACGGAAATAACCCGGCACATTCTTTTCAAGAGCCTCAACGGTCAGCTGTTCTCCATAGGCTCCGGTCCCATCATAATCCACCTCATCCATCTGCCTATTCATTTCATTCAGCGTGAAATCATGAAGAAGGTCTTCACTTTTTTCGGGATTGGACATTATCCCCGAAAGCATATTAAGGATATTATTGATGTCACTATTTTTGTCTCTCATCGGCCTCGCATTTATCTCCTTTAAGCAAAACAAACCATACTAAGCCAGGTATAGATAATCTTGAGCACATCCCACTTACATTAATTTCAGAATAACAGACCTTAGTTCCTGCAGATCAGTTTTATTCTTTATTTCATCCAGCTGGATAATCTCCTTTACTTCATGCTTTTCATCATCATACATATATATTGCAATCTCATCGATAATCATCACTCTGTTTCCAACCACCTTATCCATCGGCGCAAGATGATTGGAATTTGAATTTAGAAACAGTTTGGAAAGACTGCAATAATTCCGGATCTGACCTATAATATCTTTTTCAATAGCTATATTTAGTTTCACTTCAACTGGCAGATACCGTCCGCCAATGATAATCACATTATCCACATACGCCGGATGAACTGATTCATTTTGAAGGCAGGGACACTCTCTATAGATTTCGCTCGTATCACATATGTCCTTTAACAGATAATCAACATAGAATGATCTAAACTGGCTTTCAAATCTGAATTTTCTCCCATTCTCCATGCTGACCTTCAACCAATTAGTGGAATCAATCTCATACAATGGAAGCGCTACCGATTCAGAATCAGCATAGTATTCCGGTACATCGTTTACTTCCCATATAGCCTCTTTTAATCGCTCATATGCCTCGCCAAACAACGGCGTAATCGAAGCTTGCCTTACTATGGTGATATACTCACTCATTTCGTTGATATGTATTGGATCATCAAAAACCCAAACATCCTCGATTTGTGCCCACATGTTCATGTTGTAATGAACCACTCCGGGATTATCAAATTCAGAGGAACTAACGTAATACGGATCTGTTGACAATCTTCCTACAGCAAGTATTCTTCCCCCAGTCTCCTTGAACAGCTGTTTAGCTTTTTCGATCCATACTGAGATTAGTTCTTTCTGATCATCACTATACTCTTCATCCTCTCTTAACTGTCTCCTGAGATTTGAAATTTTAACATTCCCTGTCTTCGCATGATAGAACAGAACAATATCACCCTTCCTTGCCCATTTAGGAACAGTCCACTCCAGATATTCATAATTCCCTGCATCCAATATTATTTCCACAGTAAATGAATCGTCGTTCTCAGCCAGATCAAGAACTTCATCGATTGTTGTCGGGAAAGATACACAGCTTATGAAGGCCTGTACTTTTGCCAAATCCCTCTTTTCTTCCATCAAATCACCTCCACCCCAGAATGTGCAAACACCTTTTCCCTTTCAGCAAGTTTACTGTGAAGTACTATATCTGTTCTCGTCCACCTCACTAACTATCACGGGTGTAAGCTGTGTTAACGCCCTCGTGAAAGCAATATACTTCTCATTATCAGTCATTTGGTTGGTTACCACATATGCCCTATCGAATTCGATGCCCTTTACTTCATCAACATACATAAGCGCAATCTTTCCGTTCGTCATATCTTCACCAATCAATCTTACATTGGGCTTTTGCAACTTATCCTGGATCAGGAATTCTTTTTTATCATACTTTCTCGAAAGAATAACTGCGATCCTTTCATCATTAATCTTCAGTTTTGATAACTTCTCTTCCAGATCAATCCTGGATATTTCTTTAACCTTCGGCCCATCCACGCCTGTCCTTCTAACATCCATTTGGAATGATCTGTTGCAGAAATCGGTAATCTGGTTTGTATTACGGTAATTCTCATTTAATACAAAAGTTTTTGCATGCAGGAATCCCTTCAATTCATCCCATGACTTCATTCCTCGCCCCGGCTTGAGTAACTGTCTTGTATCACCATATATATTCATTACCGGGTCATTATTAATTTCAGAAATTAGTCTATATTCGTTTAAGGTTATATCCTGTCCCTCATCTATACAGAAAAACTTTGATTCCCCTATATTCTTGCCATAGTATAATTGGCAGAATAACAATTTACTGTATAACGTATACCGATATTCACCTCTGGGAACAGTTACCTTCTCTTCCCCATTAACTATCTCTTGAACAGCCGCTTTAAACACTCGCTGATATATTGCATTGACTTCATACGTTGCAAGTTCTTTTGTATATTGGTCGATCATCGAATTTTGTAAATCCGAGAACAAGTCCTGGATGTCTTCATCATGTTTTTCCTTTAACTGAATGATTTCTTGACTCACATCTTCCAGTTCTTTTCGGTCCTTATCAATTGATTCGGTCAATCTGTTCAAGAGATTAATCTCATTTTTGATCAACGGACTATGATATTGAATCGTTGAATACCACTTAAGCACTTGGATTGTGTCATATCCGGAAACATCAAATCGATATATATCTTCATACTCTCGTAGTAGACGCTCTTCCTGCTTGGATCGTTCCTCCAACTCAAACAGTTCCCGATCAAGCGTCTCCATACGTTTGTTTCTCTGCAACGCAATAAACTGTGAACGCAGTATATCCTTCTTTTCGTTCACAACATTCATTTGACCTCGAATTATCTCTATGGATTGTCTCAGTCCATTAACCAGTTCATTGAACACTTGTCGCACACGTGCTACAGATTCTTCTTTCTCTTGATTCAATTTCTGTTCCGAGATCGGAATATGCTCAATCAGATATTCCCTTCTGGCTTCACGCCCCTTCAGGTTTTCATTTTCCTTTTCGAATTTATCCTGTCTTCTGTCTCGTTCCACTTCCAATTCATTAAGATAGTTCTTTACTAACTGAATAGAAATTGAATTTCTTGTTCTTGATGGCCTACGAGCAATCACACCAAGTTCCTTCGCCATATCAATCACTTTAGATTCCAGCGCCCTCTGCGTTTCCACCTCATGATCAAAGGCTTTTTTCAGATTTTCTTTAAACAGATCGGAATACACATAATCAACAAATCGCTGATCCACATATTCCTCAGGCTTAATTGTTTTATTCACACGTATACCCTTTGAATACTCACTGATCAAACTCTTGTAATAATTCTCGATAGTAGACCTTCGAATGTAACCGATCTGAAGATCATCAGCTATATCCTTAATGTGCAAGTCAAACTTCTCATTCGGAGTCAGAATCAACGTTGAGCTTTTATCAAAGCTTGTCGAATTATAAGAAAGCGAAGAAATTCGATGAAGAAGAACCATGGTCTTTCCCGAGCCGGCGCATCCTTGGACAATGATATTATTACCATACGGCTCATCAATAATAGCATTCTGGTTTTCCTGAATCGTTGCAATAATATCAATCAATCCGTGTTGTTTTTGGCGCAGTTTCAAAACCCGAACCAGAAACTGATCTGTGATTCCACGCTGGAATGACACATCTGCTGCGTTCAGTTGATCCAGGTAACCAAACAGATTCGCTTTTTCAATCTCATATCGTCGATTCAGTTTTATATTATATTTCTTTCTTCCAACCTTATAACTCAGAGTTCGTGTATTAACAACATCCCTCCAAAACGTATTCTGATATGTTTCTACAACCTTTTCTCCCTCAATGACCACTTCCTGAGGACCTATGTAGTAAGTTACCTTTTCCTCTTTTCTCTCTGCATCCACACGATAAACGTACGGACTATTCACATACGATTCAAGCTTCGATAATTCAGCAGCGTATTTATTAATACTTTGAGTTTTATCAAAATTGGCTTGTCCATCATCGTAACCCACTTCATTTGGCACATATATTCCTTTGTAATCTTTTGAAGAATATATTTCTTTTTTTCGATTCCGAATTCGGTCTTCCAATTTCTTTAGGTGATCAGTCTCCAGATCAAATATCTCACCCGAAGTAATCATGTATCCTTCATCGTCAATTGCATACCCCACCTGAACATCCGGGTGTCCTAATGCATAAATGCACTTGTAATCAACAATGTCCACGTAATACTTCTGACAATCACTACAAAATCCGGCTTTCAAAACATACTTATCGCATTGACCATTCTTCTTGTCTACAATATCTAATACTATCAGTTTTTCTTCTGTATCATGATCATCCACATCGCAGAATATGGAGTCTGAAATAACAATCGTGTCATCATGATCCAATTGAACTAAAATCCCCGATTTCTGTAATTCCTTAAATCGGCCCTTTGTTTTATTTACTCTTTCAACTCTCCCGTCGTCAATAATGTGTTTGGGATTGATTTCTTTAATCTGAACTATTTTTTTTACCGGAATTGGCTTAACCTGCTTTTCAAACCGAATCATCGGAATTCCTTTTCTTCCAAGTTCGTACTCCAGATCCGTCGAAAAGGAGTTACGGATAATCATGCGGTCACACTCAAAACAGTAATACACATCAAAGGAATGGATCCGGTCCTTATACTTCTTTTCTACGCATATTTTTTCAAGCTCCGCATTGTGAATAACACACTTCTCTTTCCCTTCAATCCATTCGTCCTGAACGTACAGAACATCATTATCTGCAAGTTCCTTTGGTCTCATCACAGATTTCAAATATGATTCTGATTCTTCCAAAGTATATATCGTACTATCAATACCCTTTTCTGCTAGTCTTTTTTCAATAATTGGTGCATTTTCAGATATAACAAATAACCTTTTACAGTCTTTACACAAAAACAAATCTACACCATATTTTGCCGACACAATGATTCCGTTGGGTTTATGCGAATCATATTTAAACTCATATCTCATCGGTGCCAGTTTTTTCATATGGGAAACACAAAACAACCGGTCTTTTCGTACAGATAATGCCTCCAATTTCCAAAGTCTGCCAGTTTTGATTAGTTCTTCAACATTTCCGTCATAACCATCATTCTCTATACCACCTATTGAAGGACCATTCTCCTTTCTCCCCTCTTCTTCAGACATAATTAGAAACGAGAGATCCGGACGCGATTCTAGGATAGCTTCCTTCCTCTCTGCTGAAGCATTTTGGAAGTATTGAACAAACTCCTCTGGGATGTTCTTAACATCAATTTTATCTATATAGGACTGATTAAAGTTATTCTTAAGTGCCATATGATTCCTTCCTTCTGAGATTATTCATCGTTTGTCATTCGGAATACCGTTTGCATGGAAAGCAAATGCCTTGGTGAAAACTTTATATTAACATCCTCTCCCATTAACATAATACCTATGTATATAGGTTCCCTTGAGCCTGGTTCTATTACGTGATTTAACACTTGATCATACATACCTGAAATAAGCTTTGAAGAATAATTGTACTTTGCAGCACAATTCGGACAGAGGCAAAGAGAATTCCACGCAAGCCCGGCTGTTTCTTCCAGTTTTTCATTGAGTCCGCCAAATTTAATTATGTTTATTGCTTCAAAATACGGACTCCCATCGTATTTTATTATATCACCGTCACAAATTTGACACCGTCCATGGTATTCCTTTTCCAAAAAATCACGCTCCTTAGGATTACTATGTTTGGTTGTAAAAGACAGTCTCCGATTTACAGTCATCATGTGATCCAATGACTCTCGAAACTCCTTCTGTATCTTCTCTTCTCTCCTGCTTAGGGCTTTTTCACTGATGGGATATACCTCATCACTATCTAAAGCGGCATCAGCTTCTCCGGTTTGTGTAGTGTCAGCCCCCTCCATCATTTCCTTTACGGACTTTTTCCTTTTTTCCTTTGCCGCAGCTTTGGCATCGGCCTTTGCCTTTGCTTCCGCTATCTGTACTAGCTCATTCGGATTATTCAACAATTTTTTCACTATGTTTTGATGATTAATATCGACTATCGTTGTCTCAACCCACTCAGTCATGGCATTTTTTACTTCTCTAAACGGAAGCATATCAAACAGTCTTTTTGACGCATCATATTCGGGTCTTAAATCATCCCGATCTACCTCTAATACGGAGTGCGGTTTATCATCGGATTTGATATAAATCCACTTTTCATAGCACAACTGTACACCCAACATTGTATAACCAAACACAGTCCCTACATGCTTCCCGTCAAAATGCTTGTCATCTGCACCAACTATATCTCCGGAAATATCGATTTCTGAAATGTGTCCATTTAAAAACCTGGCAATGTTTTGGGATCGTTTAAAATCCATTTTTTTAAAAACACCAGGAAAGCCTTCATAGTTACTGCTCCAATCCGGTTTATCTAAAATATAGTTTTTAGAGAACACAATATTCTTTAGTGCAGTATATGCCTCAGCACCGCAATACTTATTTACACTCGAAAGGTACTTATCTTTTGTCACCCGAACACGTCTAAGCCCATATGCGCATCCGATCGCCCGAAATACTTTTCGATCAAGTATCACACTCAAATTAGTATCATCAAAATAAAAGCTGGCCAAAAAACGTATGTTCAGGATTCCTTCGACAAGTCCGTATCCCAATCTCTTGTCACCAATTCCTTCCGGAGGAATATATAGTTCTTCAGGCTGATACCATCCTTCTCCATCGGTTACTATATGGTACTCTTTCAACAATTCAACGAGACTGTGATTCCTTTGAGTGGCTTCATAAATCACTTTAAGATCAGCCATATTTTCCTTAACCGGATTATCTGATTCAAAAGCAACCTTTGATGTTTTATATTTGGGGAGAATAAAATCTGTAACCTGAGTTTGTACATCATACAAGCTGATTCCAAGGACACTCGATAAGAACCCTTTTATTACTCCGTTCTGGATAAAGTCGCTATGTATCTTTAACTGACAGAAATCAGGATTATTAATATACACCTGATACTTCCCATCAGAATCCTTAGCCATCACATGCTTACCATTCTGAAGACGAACAAAAGGGATTCTCTCCGCATTAATATAATGACTATCCTTTGGTCCCCTTTTGGTACATGCAGAATGTATATTTCTCATCAGTTCCTCGAACCACTGAACCTTCTTCTTTTCAAGAAAAGACGCATCCAGTTTTGAAACCAAGTCCCTCCACTCATAGGTCTTGATAGAAAAGTTACGCATAAAGTAGTTCTTCAATTCAGCATATGCATTACTTTGAATCAGCTTATTCATCCAGAATAATCTCTTATTCCCAGATAGTGTCTGTAAATCGTCGTCATTAAAAACCGACACCATCTCCATGTTTGATGGGATGCAGATATCTGATATCTTTTTGAACTTATCAGGAATATTAGTCGGAATAATGGGTTCTCCACTACTTAGATATCGATGTGTGTTCACATAGATAGGATATAACACATCATCTTTTTCATACTCATAGATTGGCAACACTTTAGAAAACCCATCGAAGGTAAGGAAGCCATTGTCTCTTAACCACCCCAAGCTAAACTGAATCAGTTCACACAGATTGCTGATTAGTTGGATGTTATGCTTTCCATACTCCTCACCCTCTTTGAAGTTGTCTCTTGCGGGAGTCGTATCAAACGGAGCATGAATCAAAAAGCTTTGGTGAGCTTCCTTTGCAGTTGGAAAGAATGCATATATCTTACTGTTCCGAATTTCATCGAGTCGGTTATCATTATCCAACCTGAATACAATAGAGCATGCCTCTTCCTCCGCATCCGTAAAAAACAGATAATTACTATCTGTTTCCTGTTTTTTATGCGAACGGGAATCTATACGCGTTGTGTATAAACCGACAGAGAAAACATTTCCATCGCCCTTATCAAGGGAATTTCTAATCATTTCAATCTTCGTAATTATCGGATCACCATCAATCTCAAACTGATAATCTTGGAGATTGTTCAGCATAATAATGCTTTCCGCATTCATTTTCTTACGAAGAGCTTCTCCTATTTCCTTAAAGGCGACCTCTCGTTTTACATCTTCTTTATTAAACGGCAGAACGAAACATGTTGTTCCATCATCCACATCTTTTCTTTTCGCAATTTCCTCCGGATAAATGTAATCAACGATTCGAAAATGGTATTCATTTGAATAAATCTCAGGAGTATCCGTATAGCTATAAACTGATTTAAATCCTATGCCAAAATGTCCTATCCTTGTTCCATCTTTTTTTGTGCCGGCCGCTATTCCACATACACCAACAATATCTTTCTGATTAAATGGCCTCCCATTATGAAAGATTTCCAATCGATCCGGATATAAAACAAAACGTATTTTCGTTGCATCTGCATCTTCGGCGTTCTGTAGAATTTCATAGATAAAATGGGTTCGATCACTATATTGATCAATAATTATGCGCATATAATCTGCATTTTTTGTCCCATAGTAACCAACGTTATCATCCCTTATTTTTTGATATACACTCATACAGCAACCTCCTCGGGACTAATTATCACATCGGCATAACCACATCACCTACTATCTCACCCCACACAAATAACACCTTTTACTAAAAGCGTTGCCTGAATATCAGCCTTCCCAACCGCATCATAGATTTCTTTCTTCTGATCTTCTGCTTTTCGAAGAATATTGTCCAACTGCGACTTTCTCATTCGGATAATTTTCTCATCCGACGCAGACGCAATCTGCTTTCGGACAAAGGACTCATTCTGATTCACTCTATGCGTTAATTGGTCTAACCGGAAATCACACTCTGCCTTTACTTCTGCCGTGTATTCCTCTCTCGCCTTTGACCAACGCTCATAGTGTATGGAGTCCATATTCTCCCATGCGGTATTATGATTGATTTGATCCCCCTCATAATCGGAAGCATATTGAAGTACCGAGAGAATATTAGCCTCAACCATTTCATTTTCCGCTATGGCGACAAGCTTTACATCCGGCTTAAGGCCATAGTACTTCCAAACATATACTGAGAATTCATACCTTCCGGAGGGAAGCATGCTATCGGATACACGCACCGCAACCTCATACGGATAGTCCTGCCCCTCATACCTTGCAGCCTGAAGCACCAGGGGATGCATCTGCGTCAGGAACTGAGTCTTTCGATTATCCCTTGCGCATTCACCATCAAATGTCACTTTCAAAATCGGTGTACTGGATTTCAAATAACTCCTCCAAAGACGATTCGCCTCATTGCTTACCATCGGAAGATTTAAGGTTTTGAACTCATCCAAAAGAAGTCTTCGTTTGTCTTCCGAAATACGAAGGCTCTTTTCGCCTGACTTTCCAAGGAAATACTCGCCTTCCCCCAGATAATCATTCAGATATAAATCAACCAATGACTGTAAGCTATTGGGGGATATCCATTCATTCTCAGCCTTCTGTACATCCTTATTTTGAATATAATTAGACAGATCGAATCCATACAACGATTTTTCCTGCTGTTCCAATCGTTGAAGCTCTTGGACCTTCATAACCTCATTATCTGCCAATTTTTCAATTTTCATTTTCCGTTCTGCTTCATTTAGTTCAGGATCGAACATTATCTTCAGTATCTGTTCACTGATATCTCCCAAAATCTCAGAACAATCACCGATACTCTGTTCAAACACACCAATCTTCATAAGACAACGATCATAGATTGTTGCATCGATCGTGTCGTTGGTGATCATATTGTAAATCTTTACGATTTCACTTCTCTGTCCACGGCGATCAATACGTCCTATTCTCTGCTCAATCCTCATTGGATTCCACGGAAGATCATAATTGACCATGGTATCACAGAACTGATAATCCAATCCTTCACAACCAACCTCACTGAATAAAATCACATCAAGCGCAGCCTCTTCTTCGCGAGGAAGAAGAAACCTCTCTCTGAGTCTATACCGTTCTTCATCCGGAACAGAACCATCAACACGTCCCACTCGAAGGCCGGCTTTTGTAAGCTTCTCCTCCAGGTAATATAGTGTATGTCTAAATGAACTGAAAAGAATTACTCTATTATTTTCTTCTGTCTGTTTTTGATTAAGCACTTCCATCAGTTTTTCAAACTTCGGATCCTCAACCGGCAATCGCTCAGCCATCTTGGTAATGGAATCCGCAAGTTCAAGTATGCTATTCTGATCCTCAGTGTTTAATGTGAAATCAAGGTCATAAAATTCCTCTTCCTCATTGAGTCTTGTAAGATTTCTTGTAACAATTCCATTCATAAAAGGCGCCAGTCCATATATGCAACTTGCTGCCTGTCGCATGATTGTACACATCATAAATCGAACGCTCTGCGAACCATGTAACATAGTCAGAACTTGTCGCTGGAAATCCATCAAGGAATCATAAAGCTCTTTCTGTGCCTCCGTAAAGTGAACCTCAACGGTCAGATTTCTCCTAATGCAGAATTTCTCAATATCCTTACGTCTCGTGCGATTTATTATTGTGTTAAAAGAATGAAGTTTTTCAACTCTTGAGACCATTTCCATTCTTTGTTCTCTGCTAAGCTCGGCAAGGTCAAGAAATTCAAATATCTTCTCAAAATCCGGACTATGTTGAATTACATTTCTCCCCCAACTAGTGCTAAGAATCCCCGAGATATCCGTTCGGCATCTTTCCTTCCAATCATCGCCATATACTCTTACTGCCCTTAGCATGTCATTTATATACTTGTTGGGTTCTGCCATTGTAAAGAATGTATCTTTATCAAATATCAAATCCGGTCGAAGCACATGAAGTAATGAATACAGATCATCATTACTATTCTGAAGAGGGGTTGCAGTAAGGAATACAACTGCATCAGCATTTTCACAGAACAATTCCACAGCTTTATGCGCCCATGTCCCTTCATTTCTGATATTATGTGCCTCGTCCACAATCACCAGGTCAAAATGAGGTGCCGGATCCAGTTCCCGCAAGCCCACTGTCTTCTTCTTTTTCTCAGATGTTGAATTAAGCCCCTCGACACTATCCTCATTGAACAGCGAGTATGGAATTATAGTTTTACTGTGCCTCTCCGGCCACTCTCCATCACGGTCCGTTTCGATGATACACTCAGCAAATGCTTTCCCGTCCAACTGCGTAAAATTCTCATCGAAACGCTTCATTTCCCAAAACCATTTTTTCTCGGCTACCAACGGGCGAGGACATATTACAAGAACCGAATACAGTTCCTTACGAGCCTCCATCTCCTTCAGGATAAGGCCAGCCTCAATAGTTTTACCAACACCGACATCATCCGCAACCAAAATCCGGGGAACATCCGATTGAATCATCTTAAGAGCCGGACGGAACTGATACGGCACAAAGTCGATTCTTGCAGAATTAAGTGAATACAGATTACTTGTGCCTGGGTTATTGATCTGAAAAGCAGTCAATGCAGATCTAACTCGATTTACCGGAAGGAATTTACTCTTCACAGTGCTTTGTTTCAACTCAATCTGCTCGGCGTAATATGTCTCAACCGCTCCGTTCACGAATACGGAATACTTATTTCCGCTGATCCCAATAACCGCACCAGACTTCGATGCACTCCTCTTAATGGAGACAACACTTCCAATCTCAATCACATTCTCTGTTGCCACAGACGCCTGAAGATCCTTGTCTTCCTTTACGACAGTATCATCTTTCTTATCAAATGTTTCAACACTAGTACCATCCGCAGCGGTGATTTCATCTATCTTTTCAACATCCAAAATGAAATCACTGATTTCACGAGTCTCCTTCATCGATGCATCTAATTGCTGAAGAAGATTCAAAATAAGCTCTGCATCTTCAAGCGTTTTCTTTTTGGTAACCACATTAGGAGTAATATGTGCCCAATCATTACGCACATTTTGCATGTTGCGAATATCTTCTCGTACGCGAGGATTCACAAAAGTAGCATTGGAGATAACGAACCAGTTTCTATCAAACACACGAAGTAAGGACGCAAGATCAAGGCCTGTGATATCGGTCACCCCGGACTCAAACACCTTGTTTCTTTGAAGCGCACTAAGATTACTGATCACCAATTCCTGCCACCAATCATCAGTGATCCGAGGTGCTATTTTCCGAAGCCACTTCCCCATCTTTTCACTCAACTGGAACATAAAGCCATTCATCTTGCTAATCACTTCAGTTGTGTTCATAATGCTTCCTCCACCTATTAACTCATCTGTCTTCTATGATCAAAACATCTCTCCAGTAAATGTTCATTGTGGTCACTTTTTTATTCATTTCATATCCAAGGGCTGTCAGTTAATTGTAACTCGTTCAAAACTGGATCCAGACAGAATACCTCACGCTAGAGCGGTAGTTTACGAATCGACAGGAGTAGTATTGATCTTGTTGATTCAATCCAAGATAGCCTCTGCAAGCGGGCTGTCATCACCGCAGAGTTGATCATTCCAGCCGCTGGGATCATGCTGTGAATAGAAAATGATGGATGAACGCTAGTTACGAGTTTTTTAGAGCCTCTCAAAAACCGGGGTTGGCCTGGAGGGCGAGTGATTTGACGTATACGGAAAGCGTGCTGTAATTCATCTTACAACATACTCTCGGCGATCGGAATACATAACCGAAAAATGATTTCTATTCTTTTATTTTTCCCATTAAACAATGTAACCGTTAACACCTTTCCAGCAATGTAAGCCAATTATAATACAGTAAAAATAATTGGTTGCAATCCCTCTTTGTAACACGTCTTGTCAGCATACCATGAGCAAGAAAATTACGGTTTATCACTTCAGGTTGCACAACAAAATTATTACCTTTCTCAAATAGTTTCTCCAGGCAAGAATATACATTCTCAAATCGCAATATTGTAAAAAATCTATTTTTAATGTCAGATTCGTTTAAAATCTTATCCTTAGATTTATCAACTGCTCTTTTCCCAACATCTCTACGTAATAATACTCCTTGATCCTTATCAGTCTGCATCCTGATAAGTTTTGCGTCGATCAAAGAAAACAAAATACATGCACAAGACTTATATCTTTTGTCTTTATAGTTATCAATTGCCTCATAATAATCACTTTTCTTAACGCCGCTAAAACTCTGAGTTTCGTCAAATATCTTTTGCATATATGTTTTATTGCAATACTTTGACGCTATAGCATTTGCCTCTTTAACATCATTTGGTTTCTTAAGAAACTCACTTATTTTTGCATTTTCAGGAATTGTCCACCCGTACTCCCCCCAGCATCGTAGGGTACTGCGCATCTCCTCTATTTCAACTTCAGAAAATGATAGTGATGGCAGTTGTGATAATGCCCTTGCAGCCTGTTTTGCAATCTCAGCCACATATGACCGTTGCATTTTAATAATAGGCTGGAAATTTTCGAAAATCACATTTGCGATTCCCTGAGTATTAATGAATGCCTTAGTAATCCCAGCCAAGCAGTCGGCTACAATACCCATATCTGGAATGAGATGTTTTATATTATAATACCCCTTAGGTATCTGTATTGCTGGCGAGTGTTGAAAAACCCACTTTGGAACGGATATCTGCGGAAACTTTAAGTTGGCAATACTCTCCTTTATTACATCTAATTCATCATTAAGATTTTCTTTTACAGAAATCAAAAATCGTTCATAAGTATTATCAATATTTGAATGTTTTTCGTACTGTGACCTTATCTTCACAGAATCTGCCGTTATTTCTTTGATATAGCGGATAAGCAACACATCTGGCAACATAGATGCTGTCAGCACGCCGCTATCCCCATCACACAAATGTTTAAGGACAATCTTTGCTACGATGTTTTTATACTGTATATTCTCATTTTCGAGTTCAGATATGACAATTTCATAATCCGAGAGCGATAATAATGCAATAAATTTATATTCAGTTCCCTCTATTACAGCCGATATCTTTTTCTCTTTAGGAAGATGGATTTCGATATATTCGTCCAAAAGTAAGTCCTCTCGTCTATAATTCTTCTCTCCATATAGTCAAGTGTTTTCTTCAGTAAATTCAATACTTTTTGAGTCCTCATAATGAATGATGCTAAGGTTATGGAGTGATCTTTACCTCATACAGGGCAGATATATAGTGTTAATGGGTATACCAAATAAAACGTCATCACTAAACGATTTTAAATGGCCTCGATGTAATACCCATCCCTATATGGCAGCTCACCTCTCATGTCCAACAGGATCATCCCAACTAGGGGAGTCCTCACTTCCTTCGTTCTGCCTGTCCATAACCAGGGTGCCAGCTTAGCTATTCATCAGGGTCATGCCCTCCGGAGAAAATTCCTGCCGGCTACCAGCTCATTCTTTGTAACTACACTACTGATCCAAACACTTGCATTACAGCACCTTTCGGCGGACGCTTCCCGTAATGGTCATGGTTGTTTCATCTTATGGGAACCTATGCCACCTTTCGGTCAGCTGCTCCCGGATGCCGGATATCTCCGAGCATTTTTGATGCATCATAGTCTACGCCTTTTGTAAGGATCACATGGAATACTCTTATCAGCTTACATGCGACTGCTATGAGCGACTGCATCTTCTTTAACGGATTGTTATCTCTTGTGGTGTAATACTGATGGATTTCCTTAAACTCATCATTCTTACCGATCACTGATACCGCAGCTTGCACGAGCAAATATCTAAGCCTCTTGCGTCCCCGCTTGCTTATTTTTGTCCTGCCGTTATGCTTGCCGGAATCAGCAGACACAAGCTCCAATCCAGCCAGTTTCTGAAGCTCCTTGGCGTTACCAAAGCGCGTGATATCGCCCACCTCAGCAATAAACCCAGCTACTGTTGTTATTCCTATGCCCTTGATCTCAAGTAGCTTATCTACATACCTGATCTGTGAGCAGAGGTTCTTGATCAGGTCATTGACCCGTTCAATACGTTTTGTTTGGAGTTCGTAATCCTCAATCAGATCCAAAAGCTCCATTTTAGCCTCTTCAAGGCCTTCTTTCAGTCCGATGCTATTGGTGGCCGCAGTCACTATCTGCATTGCCTTTTTGAAACCACTACCGCGTAGTTTCGCATCTTTCCAAATCTGTTGTATGCCATCTACACCGCGCTTTACTATATCGTCCGGTGTTGCAGCCTTCTTTAATACCATCAGGCCACCCTTGGCATCTATATGTGTGTAAACTCCCTTGTATTCCGGGAAATATACAGCTATCCACTTCTGCAGGCGGTTCTTTGCCCGCGTATGCTCTTCCATAAGTACAAACCTGCGATTGGACGCATTTCTTAATTCTGCATACACGCCGGTAGGCATATATGTGTAAAAATATCTTCCGTCCTTAACCAGGTTCGCTATGATATGTGGATCCTTACGGTCATTCTTGGACGGGCTGTTGTCATCCAGCTCCTTGGTCTTGTGCACGTGATGCGGATTTACCATTACGAACTTGATGTTCTTACCGCTCAAAAACTGACCAAGATTAAACCAGTAATGCCCTGTAGGCTCAAAACCCACGAGAGCCTCCTCTAGATGGTTGTTTTCCATCAGCTCTATCACAGCCGAATGAAACATATCAAATCCCGCCATAGAATTGGAGAATGGGATAGGCTTTCTGGTGAGTTCGATCCCCCTCCAGTTAAAAGCCCTAAAATAGTGCTTTTCGCTGCCGACATCAACGCCGACAATCATTGTTGTTTCTTTTACTTGCTCAATCTTCTTATTTTGTGTAGACTTCATTGTGTAGATACCTCTCTTTTCTGTTTATTACCAACTTCTCAGGGTCAGTAATGACAGTTTAGCTGAGGTATCTCTTTTTGTTAAGTCTGGCTTACCTATTGTCTACACTTTGAATTATACAGGAAGCTATTCAACCCCCAGTGCCTTAAACACCGCATCATCTGCACTCTGATAGAACACCAAGCTGAAACTGCTCATAAGTTCCGCCGGTACCGTACCGAGATCCACTGCCGATGTCTGAGGCAATAATATCTTCTTCGCTCCGCTATCAAGGCATACCTGCAATGTACTTGCAAGGTTCTCTGCCTTCATTATTGTTCCACCTATGCTGAAATCACCAATAACAGCCATAGAACTCTGTACCGGTCTTCCAAGGGCAATAGAACATAAAGCAATAAGCGTAGGCAATGCCAATTTCTTCGTCATACCTATGCCTTGCAAATCCTGATAATTAATCACAAAGTCCTTGTTCATCATAGCCAGAGATCCGCTGATTCTGTTTCCGTTTGCCTTCAGGAAATTAAACGCTGTATCCACAGCTTCTTTGCACTCACGATCACTACCCAGACCAGTCCTATCGAACTTGCCATTTCCCGGAAGCATCTGTGATTCCAAACGGAACACGCCAATCATGTCAGACTTACCGTGCGATATCGTATATACCTGTCCGGGATTGCACATACCCTCAGGGATCAGCTTGCCGCCACCCTGCTCAGGGACAGAAACGTAATGCTCTCCCATATCGTCCAAGTCGATGTAAGAGAAATTGACATCATAAAACTCCATGCCTCCAAGCTTTTTAAGCTGCTCTTTGACACGCCTTCTCATTTCAAGTGCAATCTCCAATACTTCTGCCACTTCTTCTTTGCCGAACTCTCCATTCGGATAGAGAAGTTTCAGATAACCATCTACCATCCTGCGAACAGCAATTGTATCACGCTGGTTAAGGTTCTTTCCCAGTCTGAAATACTTATCTATAGCATCGCCAAACTGCTCTTTTCTGAGTTCCCGAATGAACCCGGCAAGATAGTCAGTGATAAATCCATAATCATTTGTAAAATGTTCTGGTCTGAACTTAGGAATCTCCCATCCTGGATTGTAACAATGCATACGGTCAAGGAATGCCGTATCGGTTCCCATCTCAGGCGGGAACGGATCAAAGAGACTATATGTTTTAAGAAGCACTTCCACGCTCTGGTTGATATTTCCTACAAAAACCATCGATGCGGATGCTGCTTTCTCTTCCTTGCCTCTGGCGAAGGATCCGGAAGCCATATAATCCTTCATGATCTGGATGCCATCTTTATCCTTGAAATGAATACCAGCAACCTCGTCAAAAGCCACAACATCCCATAGTCCGACCAATCCCATCGTTTTTCTACTCATGTTGTAGAACAGATTGGCTACAGTGGTCTGCCCTCCGGACACAAGAATACTGTTCGGAGATATCTCTTTATATAAATGAGACTTACCAGTTGATCTCGGTCCCAGTTCACAAAGATTAAAGTTGTTTTCAACCAGAGGAAGCATACGTGTCAACAGAAGCCATTTCTCACGGTATGTAAATTCATCAGGTTCCATTCCTGTAGAACGAAGCAACAAATCAATCCACTCATTTTTGGAGAAAGCCTTTCTCCCCTCCTTCAGCTGTTTCATATCGACATTCGGCATCTGAATCGGTATAAGCTTTGTAATGGATACTGGTGAGATATCTTTTTGCTTTGACTTTTTTGAACGTAGTTCACCACCATCAACCCCGATAATACTGAAATCATCCGATTCATCTCCGCCATATTCAAGCTGAACAATACACCATATGCCGCCGCAAAGGAGCCTGTCATACTGTTCCGGATAATCCTCTGATACAGGTATCCTTGTAAGACCAAGATTTGAAAAAGATGCTTCATACATATCCAGTTTCATATTCAGTTCAACCGTAATGAGATCGATGACCGTATGAGAACCTTTCTTTCGAAGCACTGACAGCACCTTCTGAGCCTCATCAGGGCGCACGTAATTATTGGTCAGAATACTCTTTACTGTTTCCACACCACGTCCAATGACAAGCTCATCATCCGAATTACAATACTGTCCGAGAAGGTATTCCAAAACATAAATAGGAACATTAGCACCTTCTTTGATATGCTTTGTCAGGTCTTTACGAACTATCTTTCCGTCGAAAGTGTGACGAAGTTTTCTATTCAATTCCTCGCGATTGCCAGAAGACGTTTTCTTTGCTTCACTTGCTGTAGAATTTCCCAGTCGTTCCGTCTGTCCGTTAAAGCCATCCATGTAATCCATACTTACAGCATCTCCTTAATTGAAAAAACCAAAATCATCTACCGCAAAAGCAATATCAACCTGGAATTCTATCCTCTGTGGCAGATCGGTACTATCCACCTGCTCTATAATCAGATAGTAGGTTTCCTTATTATCATAAGCCTGCGACTTCAAGCTAAAGTTGCATCTAAATGTTCTGTCCTGAGCATCTTCACTGGTTTTATCCGCAAAGATCTTCTGAACATCCGATATCTTCTTTCCAGTCGAATCTACAAAGTAGGTGTCATAAACTGCCTTCTCTCTGTTACCGCTTACAGCATCCTTTTGATAGAAATTCAAAGAGAAGATCATATTGGTAAGCTTATGATTTGCCGATAAAAGCATAACCTCCACAGGTTTCGTATCATACTTATCTTTATTCTTCTGGTATTCCTTTGAGCTGTTGCGCAAATGCTTATACTCGATAAGCGGAACGCACATTTCCTGAAGGCTCACACCACCGTGCACAAAGTTCATTCCAGAACCGGCGCTTGTCTTGATGCGTATATCACCTCTTGGAGCATAGCCGTAATAATCCGTCTTTCCGTCCATGAATTTTATAGGAAGCAGATACTCCGGATCCTCACCCTTGGTAAGGATTGCGAATCTTCTTGCGTACTCAACTATCCTATGAACGAAATCAGACTTCGCTGTTTTCGACTCCTCCGTCAACGGACTGTATGTATATAAGAATCCGTGATCAGAAGTGATCATAATGTTGATACCGCCAAAATCATTTACAATGGTTCTGACAAGCGTAATGATCTCTCCTATCGTCTCTTCACAGGCATTAAATACCTTTGTCTCTGATGTGTGGCTTGTCTCATCAATCGTATCGTGATAGATGTACACAACATTCTTTCCTTTAACAAGCTCTGAACGCTGTGCTCGGCTTACCGCCATCAAATCCTTTGCTTTTACAGCAATACTCTCCGGATTAGAATCCTTCAGGAGATTCTCCCTGTTAATACTGTCAGAAGACTGACCATCTGCAAGTACTTTAAGGGTCTTCTTACCAGAGTCCGATTCCTTCAGCTCAACAGATAGTTCCTTATGCGGAAGTAGTGCTGCCATTCCAAATTTGGTCTCAGTCGGGAATATTCCCTGCATGCTGGAAAGTTTTACCTTCCCCTGCATCTCACGGCTGAGTTCCTCCTTAAGAGAAGCTGCGACCTCATATCTCAGTGCATCTGATATGATGACATATACCTTACTATCAGCATTCCTTATCTTCTTCTCGTAGAATTTTTCCTGACGATCGATACTTTCAATGTAGCCCTTCTCCGCAAGCTCAGCAGCCGCCTCTTCAGACCAATTATGTCCAAGACCATCAAGGAACCAGTTGGAATAGATCCTTTCCACCTTATCGCAAACAGCTGTAAACAGATCCTGTAGGTCACCGCCATATGTCTTTTTGCTGTTCTCATAACTCATATGGAACCGCCTATAGTAGGTATCCATTTTGTAATAATCGGTTGTATAAGCATTCCAGATATTCTTTGCTCCCACAAGATGGAACCCTGCCGCATTTTTCTTATAAAAATCCTCCATCTTTGCAAGCGCCACGATGCCCTCATAATAATCCTTATAATCTGCGAACCATACAGCTGATCTGCGTTTTTCGGCGATAGCATATATCTTTTCCGGCTCTACAATTTCATTCTTAATATCCGTCATAATCTTTGACAAGATAATCTTATTTATGGAAGGCAGGATCTCGGTATCAGCAAGGTCAATAGTGCTTTGCTTTGACAATCGCTTTACAAGATGCATCTCTTCCTCGACATTTTCAGCCACAACCATGTAAGAAGAGGCATCATCGCTGTGAACCCAATCAGATACCAGATCGCCGCAATATGCCTGTAGCTGTCCATTTGATGTCATGAAATCTTTCAGCCCATCAAATACTGCATCCGGAAGTGTCCTATTTGCTGCCGTAAGAATAATGTGTGCCGCAAGCTTTCCAAGATTATGATCCACATCACTGTATCCTGTGATACGGGATACCATGCTCCAGAAAAGTTCGGAGGCATCATATTTTACAAATTCCTGATATAGGTAATTATCATCCGTATTGAGTCCTGCCTTCAGTACAGATTTGATGATTGCTATAGGATCTGTTCTCCCTGCCTCACCAATGGCTGCCATCACAGCAAGCTGAAGCTTCATTGGCGAATCAAGTCCGTCAGATATCTTTACCACATCATCCCTTCTGGTCTTTGCATTAAGGAACTTACGGTATCTCTTCACCTGATTACGAAGGGCGATGGATGATGGGATTCCCATTTCATCCATCCAGATGGCAATAAGATCCGCTCGGAACTCCTCGCTGTATAATTCCACATCAAGAAGCCAGTTATCCTCCACCTTCTCGTAATTAATAGGATTATATAAAAGGAAATTTTGCGTTGGTTCATCCACCGCAAGGATTCTCTTTACCTCAAAAAAGTTATTGCCGGTTATGCAAAGAACCTTTGCATTTTGAAGTTCAAGAGCTCCTATCTGATCTTCAAACTCCTTCTCTTCGTCATACCAGACAACGATCCTTCTCTTATAAAACTCCGGCAATGGAGCAGCAAAACGCTTATTTAATTCCTGGCTTATCGTTGCTAAATCCATCTTCTCATTCCTTTACTTTATTTTTGCAAGCACATCCTTGAACAGATCATAGTTATGCTTCACGCCGTCATCCAAGTCTATACTGATCATCTGATCCGCAAGATGATGAATCTTTTCTTCGTAGCTATGTATCTCATCATCCTGTGCCCTTAAAGTATTCAATTTCTTTTCCAGCTTGATCTTATCTGAACCGGATGTACTCTCTATCCTCTTTTCAATCTCTTCAATAGCTGTACGATAGCGCGCCTGCTGTTCATGTACATAATCGGTACGGATACGTGCAATTGTATCCGGCTGGTACCGATGCATATAGATCAGGCACTTAAAACCATTCTTCTTTCCAGAATCAAAGAGCCAGTATATCGGCCTCTTCTGATATACCTTTACATGATCATCATAAAAGTCATTTATGAAATAGTTACGGATGACTTCACGAGATGTTCCGTTTCCGCCAAGAGCATCAGCAATGAACTTAAGGTTATCTTCAACCGTATCCTTACCAAAAACCACCTCAACGAATTTTACAAAGCGGCCAACAATGTCATCTTCAAAATACTCATCATCACAGATAGGAATGATAGCATCCACGTCAGCTTGGAAGGTCTTATACTTGGATATATCCCAGTCACCACCTGCATAGACAAGGCCCGGAACATCAAGTGAATAACGTCCAAACATGCATCCTACTGAATATGATAACAAACTTCGAATTTCTCTTTGTAAATCAGCTTTTCTGACGACAACATCGTTATCTTCTACATCTGGCACTAGTTCTTTTTGCATTTTGTATATGTCAATAAAAATACGATTCAAAGACTCTTCATTTGATTTTAACCTTGCAAATAATTCATACTTATCATCAGACCATCTTTTATATATATCTGCCAAATATAGATTATCTCCCGGAATGGCTGCATACGAAATCAAAGGATGTCTTGAAAAATCCCAAGATGTTTCGAATTCATCCCAATCGCGTTTAGCGATATCTACATTTTCTAATACTATGCTTTTTATCTCAGCCTCCCTATCCATTATAACTGGGAGGCTTTTAATATTGCCAGCTTGATAGTTGACTGTTGGATTCAATATTTTCAATATTTCGTTACATACAGATGAAGATAAGAACCCTAATAAGTAGTACAGATATTCATCACTCGTAAACAGCGCAGATCCAGCCACATCAAAAAGGCATCCAGTAGGCATCAAACGAACACCAAATTTTGAAGTTCCAATAAAATTCCATGTGATTCCTTTTTTAAAGTAGCCGTTACGTCCACCGTTTTCACGGTGTCCAGACATAGAAAACATTTTCTTCCTACCTGCCTCGTTGTACCATACCACTTCCTGAAGGTTACCGTACCATCTCCTATAATCTCCACCCTTATTGTATGGAAAATATACTCCGTTACTATCTTCTAGATCTTCAAATCTCTTTAGCGAAAAATCTATCTCATCAAATAAAACTTCCCACCACTCGCGTACAAAAACTTCATTTTTACCTGTCCCCATTCCTATTTTGACGCTTGCAATATCATCTATTAAGACACCATTCTCAAATGCTGAAATTTTACTATCACTCGCCCAATAAGCTATAGGTTCACCGGGTATTTTAATAAAGTCCGTCTGCTGCGCAATATAATGATTCTCACCATTGAAAAACTCTGGCTCTTTTTCGTCACGTCTTGAATAACAAAAATCAACCAATCTGACAGAGTGTATTTTTTGATCTACTGTACAGTTTCTTGTCACCCACGATGCAATAGGTAAATGCCCGATTTTTCCATCAAATAATTCTGTTCCATAATCAGTCAAGCAAACGAAATTGCTATCAGATACCATCTTCTTTCTAAATTTTTCAAAGCTTTTCAGATACATCCATGAAACTGTTGAAATACCCGAACTATAGCCATTTTCCTTTGTGAACCCCCATGTAACTCTATTAAGCATAGCCATCGCAAGATCTGCCTTTTCATCCGGATAATTCTTCTTAATGAAATCACTCATATTAGTATTCATTCTAGAATTACCTAAATATGGTGGATTAGTCACAGCTACATGATACTTTTGAACCAGTACTTCTGCTATTTCCAGGAGTGGTAAAAATCTATCTTTAAGCATCACTGCATTTAATTGTTCCACAATATCCCCACTCGAAGATGTTTCTATGATTTCTTCTACTTTTCTTTTTATTGCATGCACCTGTTCTATTTGAAGGTTTAGCTTAAGTAAACTTCCATACTCCTTCGCATCTTTCAGACTATCAATTATCTCTTTTACAGTCTCTTTCTCTCTATCCAAGAGTTTTATGACATCTTCAGATAATCCATTGCTTTCTTTTATAGCATAAACATGTGGCTGAATATTCTTTGAAAAGAATCTCCTATCATACTGACGAGCCTTCATCATAATTGCAAAATATGCCAATTGTGCCGCTCTCTCATCGATATCCATTCCCCAGAGATTTTTCTCTATTATGCATTTAACTGCATCACGAGTAACATAACCATAGTCTTCATAAATGTTTATGAGAACATCAAACATATAACATAAAATATGACCAGAACCCATACAGGGATCTATACAAAGTATTTCTTCCGGTTTGAGATCAGCGTAACTCTTTTTTATATGATTGATCTTTATTTCTACTTCTTCGTCTTGATCAACTTCTTCGAGATAAAACCTCCATTTCTTTTTCAATTCTGCATTATTATGGTTATCAAGCCATAACCTTCCGAGAGAATTGTCTACCATAAATCTAACAGCCCAATCAGGTGTAAAGATTTCTGTTGCAGCCGGTATCAGAGCCTTTGTAACCTTTTTTCGAGACATATCCCCGTCAAAAATACTATCGAATGTCTCGGTGTTATAAAACTGATATAACCAACCAATAATTTGTACCTGATCCATCCAGTCGGATTCAGGTATGCCATTAGTTGGATTAATCATCACTTCGATTACGCTTCCCTCTCTTAGAAGATAATCCGGAAGCAACAATTCAGTATAATCCTCTATCTTTTGAAACATTTGTGGCAATATTTCATTCAGTGCATTACATTGAACCATTAGAAGATATTTGAATAGATCTTCCTCATTGGCTTCGTCCTTGTACTGCATAACCTTGTCCATATCCAGCCCAGGCAGATCTAAATGAATTGCCTCTGCAAGTATTTGAGGCTTAAATGCACCATTTTCATCTGAAAACACTCTTATATGGCTCGGCAAATAACCGTTCACTTCCATGAAACGTATTGCAACAAAACGGTTAAACCATGTGTATGCTACTTCTTCCATAACCTGACTGTAACCGTCTGTTTTTATTTTTTGTATAAGCGCTTTTCTTTGCTTTATTTCTGTTTCGGACAGCACTTCACCATTGATAATCTCAAGCGAACCGTCCATCTCCTGACCATCAACGATCTGATATTTAACGGCTCTTGCAGTAACTTTTTCTATCAGCTGCTCTCTTGCCCAAACTGCGTACTTCTTTATTACATTCTTATCCATCTATTGAATCTCCCTTAGTTGGTAATCTGGATTCCGTCGCTTCCCTGCAGGTACTGTTTCATCTGCTTGCGTATATTCTCCACATATGCATCTATTTCCTCATCTGTCTTAAGCACTCTTGCCGGGAACATTTGCTGTCTTGCTACTTTCTTTATGATCTCTTTCTTAGGCGGCTTACTTTCTCCACCTGTCACAGGCTTTACAGGTTCCACAGCTTTTGGCTTCATAAATGCCTCTATAGAAAGTGTCGCCTGATCCTTATATGACCACATAGGAACTGACAAACCATCCAGCAAAGCCAAACTCTTCTCTGCAGCAATCTGTTCCTTTTTCTGAGAATAGAAAATGTCGGCCTTATCAGATACTGCCTTTGTCTGTTCATTTGCATTTGCATTCTTATGGATTTCTTCCATGCAGGAACGTACTATCTCATAAAGTGCTGCTCTCTTTTCTTCAAGCATCTTGTTATGAGACTGCTCAACTGTACTCTGAAGTCCCTTCAGCTCGGATATTCTCTTATAGTCATATGTCTTGCCGTCAAATACAGTTGTTATAAGCCTCATCTGATTTAAGGCATTTTTTGCTTCTTCGTCACCATCTATGTAGTCAAGGTCATTACGCATACTCTCGACATAGTTTGCAGCTGCATCAAACAGGGATACTTGTGTCTTAAAGAAGTCTTCCACGTTCTTAAGACTATCCTGCATCCTGTAAAGTGCGTCCTCGCTGCCTACTACCTTTTCGATAAGTGCTATATTATCGCTCTTCTGTGAAAGAACATCCTTTACCAGTCTCACAGCAGCAAGCACAAGTTGCTGATCCGGATACTTTCTTCCTTCATAATTCTGATTTAGTGAATCATAGTGCGCTTCCAATGCTGTAAACTTCTCAATGATGAAAGATATCAGTCCGTCCTCATCTGCCGGAACGTCCATTACATCAAGGAAGTCTCTGAGAAACTCCCTTGCTTCCTTCATCTTAGTCGGATTTACAACATGTCTCTTTGTAATCTCAGTCTTACCAACCTCACTCTTCTTTCTAAGCATATCCGGAAGTTTGGGATCATTAGGCTGAATGGTCATACCGCCATACTTGATAGTAACCTTCTGCTCATAGATAAGAAGCGCCACCACTGCAGCAATATCAATCTCTCTCCAACCGCTCGGAATAGCCTGGTACCTACTCTGGATATCCGACATCTTGGTAGTAATATGCTTCATATCCTGCATTTCCAAATACTCTTCAATCTTATGAGCAGCACCACTATTGGGATGCATCCCCGGAACATAGGTCTGCATACCCGTAAGTATGGTTAGAATATCCGAGTCATCATTTGCATTTTCTCCAACAAGTTCTAGATCGTAATACACATGGGTAACCAGATACTCTAACGCCTGATCCAGCTTGCTCTTAGCGTCGCCACCCTTGATCTCAATATGCTCTCCATCCACATAGAACTCAGCTGATTCTATCGCTCTCTTTATATAATCAAGCGCATCATTCTCATACTTTGTTGCCTCATCCTGCTGAGCGCGGATAATGTCCTGCACTGATTTTGGTAGCTGTGCGATATTCCTTGTCTTTACATACTTTCTGATCTTCAAGGCATTTTTTATGCTATCATAGTACTTGCCGTCGCCAAGCACGACGATTACCTGCCCCTTTGAATTGGTCTGCAAGCGAAGTTCCTGCTTTTGATCATCATCCGTTGCTATGGAATAGATTTGAAGCTTCATTCCTCCCGTCACGGTGCCGATAGCTGTACCGTCAACGTACTGATCATAAGGGAAGTCATAGATCTGATAACGGTACTTCTTTTTATCATAAAGAGTTCCAAATACCAACTGTCCAATTCTCTCAATAATCTGAGCATTATCAACCGGTGTATCCTTGATATCCCTTGCGATGTCCTGTTCCTCATCAGTAAGGAAGTTGTATGTATTTCCATTTCTTCCGATATAGTTCTGGTTGAGAAGGCGGTCTAAAGACTCTCTTACCTGCTCCCTCATCTTTATCTTGTCCAAATTGATATTATTAGCCATCAGGATAACGATAGAATCCAATGTGGATTTAATATCAGAGTCCACATAACGAATAAGGTAAAGCAACTTAAGTACTTCTACGTCCTGCTGTTTAATTCCTCTGTCTTCTTCTGCCGCGGTCTGGCATCTTTCGATAACACGGCGAATAGCACTATCCAAAGACCCATGAACAGTGTCATAGAAAAGATAAAATGGCGCAAGTTCATACTCATCTTTTTCTTTTATTCTCTTAACAGCTTCTTGAAATCCGGAAAGCATGGATCGCTCACCACCAGTCTGGTGCTTACCAGCATTTCCATGTTTTCTTATCTCATTATAGACCTTCTGAAGCAAAAAAAACTGATATGGTACAAACGGAAAATCTTTTGCAAATTCTTGCGGAGACTCAAATCCCCTAACATCAAGTAATGCATCATCCCTATTAAACTTCAGAAGATTATTCAGTACAGTGGCATTTTCATTATATATTTCCTCCAACTTTTTTTCCGCTTCCGGAGTCTTTGAAAGTATCCTCTTCTGGATAACCTCATCTGCTGACGTAGATGACAACGAAAGTCTCGTTTTAAATCTTGCTTGAATACGAGAAAACTCATCCTGTCTGGTCCTGATAACTTCATCCATTGCTTCCTGTCCGGTACACATAACCCAAACCTTCCCCTCACACTTATCTCCAATATCCTCGATAAGTGACTGTAGATTGAGCAATCGATCTGTATTATCACCAACATACTGTCCAACCTCGTCAATCATGAATAACAATCTATAATTGTCTGGTTTTGTATCTACATAATCCTTTATTTCAGATACAAGTTGAGCAATACTCATCTCAACGATTTCAGTTCCATTAAACCAATTGCGAGCAGCCCCTTCACTCATACCCAACACAGTTGTTAATGTTTCTACAATATCATCCTCAAAAAAAGCAAAATCTTTTCTAGTGTTTATCCATCTATCTCCATTGATTTCTTCAAATACCCTTCTGAATTCCTCTGTTTTACCTTTCTTTTCAACGAATTGTTCAAGTTTAGCCACCTTTAGATCTTCTCCATAGAATCCCAGATGCTTGTAGAACATTTTTGCAAATACACGAAGAACTGCTGTTGCATCCTTGTAGATAGATCCCTCGATATCGATATCGAAAAGGATAGTGTCTGTCTTCCCTTGAGTTGACTTATCAATAAGCATAAATGTAGCTGGATCATCCTCAAACTTACTTCGAAAGCGCTCCACTGTTTTGATACCATCTACTTCTCTATTTTCGAGAATATATGACAAAATTTTTAGGAAGTGAGATTTACCACTTCCAAAAAAACCTGATATCCAAACACCAACACCGTTAGTCTTCTTATCAAAGGCCTCACTGTAATTGTTAAAAAATGTGATGAAGTGTTTCTTCAATTCATTTGTAACAACGTATTCATCTAACTCTTGGACAAGAATGCGCTCCGTTTCTTGCTCTACATCTACGACACCATTAATGGTTCTGTTAATGTCGTTCATAAACATCTTCTCAATTATCATTAAAGCTTTTCCCCCTTCCCGATTATATTAAACGCTCTATAATAACCTATTTTAGGCAGCCTCCCAAAGAGCTGAACAGTGCTATCAACAAAGATTCCTGGATATAAAACCACAATTGGAACACTCCCTATATCTTGTGATCGCATATTATTTAGGATGTCGTGAGATCTGATAAACGGAAACGCTTCACCAACGCCTGTTATCATCAATACATCCCCTTCTGAAAAACCTTCCTTGAATATTTCATTAACAAAATTCCTAGCTGAAGCAGTCCCACTTTGCAGATTCCTAAGAATAAACTCTGGGCCTTTTTTCTTTTCAATTCCTGGTAGTCGGTCTATCAATCGACTGTCCTCACATAATTTAAGAAATATCTTATATAGATTAATTTCTTTTACATGGCACTTTAGCTCCTGATCTGATACAATTTGCTCTGTAAAAAATCTCACCGCCATCTCATCCTCTGGCTCATAACAAAAGACATTGAAATTCACCTCATTGCTTAATCCTTCTCCTTTGAGAAAACCCTCATCCTGTATTCGTGTTTTTAGTTTATCTAATCGTTCCAATATATCACTCATATATTAATCTCCAATCCATTAATAAAAACAGTTAAACGCCGGAAGAGCCATTTCATCCCCGTTTGCCCTGATTGCATTTTCAACTTCCGTACACAATATCACCGGATTAAGCTTTTTCGCTTTTGTCCCATTGATATATTCATTCTCCACAAGCACTTTATTGAGCACTTGCTTTATCCTGTTTACTGTGGATTCGCTCCACTTTGCCACCTCATCATCTTGCTCTTGTATTCTCATAAAGAATATATTCAAATCAACGCGGCCATAAGAGAAATCTTGCTCTCTGTACTTTGCTCCGATTACAGTGATCATATAATCCCAGACCAACCTATATTGCTTCATCATCGCATACAAACATGCCTGCTTTGCATTCTCCGTCGAACTGTGTGCTATAGTCTTCACAAGATCATCGTTATTAAGACATCTAAGCCTTCTAAGACAACCGGACACTATTCGTTTAATGCTCTTTTCAGTCGGAAACTGAAACAGATTTTCATCCATTATTCTTTTTATAATTTTTTCATCATCCAATCCATCGTCTACCATTAGTTTTGCAACAGTCTTGGTTTCGTAAAATAGAAACCTTTCCCGCGTAATTTGTGCTGACCCTTTATAAGGACTATCTGATCTTCTTATACCCATTTTCTCTCCTTATATTCCTTATTACCCTTTATATGACCAGTCCCTAAAGTATATAACACCTCTACATTCCAAGATGTAGGGTGCCCACTTTTTCTAGTTGATGAACATACATCTGATCATCCATCAGCCTATCAACATCTTCCTTGTTTGCTTTATATACTTAGCCGGGATCTCATCTGCAAGCCTCCACACCACATTTATAGGCTTGCTCCCCGTATGTTGGACATAATCTACAAACCCAAGTACACTATAGGGTGCTGCATTTCCCCAGGGATCCTTTTTATCCTCTCTTACACAGAGAAGGACTTTGCTTCCTTGTGTCCCATGATTAATGTAGCGTTGTCCTGTTGGAGAAGAACTACTCGTTGTACTCTGACTTTGCCAATGGAACATTGTTTCGTTAATTGAATAATCATTGTACATTGTTGTAGGTGAATAGTCTTTATTGGATTTATTCAAGGTTACAAACAGAATATCAATCTTCTTATCCCGCAACCACTTTACACCCTCGCGTACCGTCGAAGGTTTCATAAAGTCCATTGCTACGAGCAATTGATCTCTTGAATAAGTGCAATGAAGATCAATTGGGCAGTCAAAATCAAAACCTATCTTTTTGTCAACAATGTCAATGTTTTCATACAAATATTTAAACAATTCTTTTATCTCATGAAGCATAGTTTTACTGCACGCCAAAGACTTCAGCTTTTCATATGCAACATTGGGATTATCATAATCAATCACATTCTTCCATATACTCACATAAAACATTTGCAGCATCCGTTTTTGACCATCATTCAACGACTCAAAACTAATATCATTAATATTATCCAGCATTTCCAGAACAAAACTTAATAAACGACGCGAATCAATAGATGCCAATCTTGGAAGCGCCTTAGTAATGTCCTTTTCCAGTGGTTCATTGAAATCATCTAAAACCCCAGCACTAACACACAATCTTGAGAAATTGTCCTTTTTATATAAGGCTCTTGGATCCATTCGATAATGTCTCAGGAAATTTACCAACGTCAGTTCTTTCCCAGTATCATTCGTGAATGATGCTATTTTGCTTACGATACCGTTCTTTGTCTCTATAGAACTCTTTATATTCTTGAGCACATATTCACTTGCCTTCTTTTCAAGGTGTATATAACACCCTTTTGGTACGGACACAAATCCCTTCTTTAATTCGTACTCCACACTGTGTTTTGTATTAGCCAAAAGAGCAGCAAACTTCTCTTCATAGTTATACTTCTTGTTTGCCTGGCCTACAAAATCCAAAACCGTCAGACAGTCCTTACTATCATCTAAGCGCAAACCACGTCCTAACTGCTGTAAGAAAATAGTGAGTGACTCCGTAGGACGTAAAAACAAAACCGTATTCACGGATGTAATGTCCACGCCCTCATTATAAAGGTCCACAACAAAAATAGTTTTTATTTCCCCTTTTTCCAACCTTTTCTTTGCAGAAGCACGAACTTTTTTACTGGAATCAGAATCCAGTTCCAATGACGCTATACCTTTTTCATTGAAAAAATCCGCCATAAATCTTGCATGTTCCTTCGACACGCAAAATCCTAAAGCTTTCATTTCTTCTATAGATGCCGTGTATTTTTCAATGTTTCTGATTACACTTTCCGCTCTCTTCTCTGCTATCTTGCCGCTAAAGGAAAAAAGGTTACTCAGTTCCCTCCTATCATAACCACCGCGGACCCATTTGACCTTTGACAAATTCACATCATCAGATATACCAAAATAATGAAATGGACATAGTAGTTTTCTGTCAATTGCTTCAGGTAAACGTATTTCTGCTGCGATTCGTCCATTAAAGTACTGCAGAATATCTTCCCCATCCATTCGTTCAGGGGTAGCTGTTAATCCAAGAAGAATCTTAGGCGACAGTTTATCCAGTGGTTCATAATATATCGGTGCTGCCGCATGATGAAATTCATCCACAACGACAAAATCATAGTAATCACGCGGCAATTTATCATAGATTTTTTTTGAATTCAATGTTTGTATGGATATAAACAAATGTTCAAGCGACTCCGGCCTATGCCTCCCCACCCACAGATCACCAAAGTTAGGATCTTTCAGTACACCACGAAATGTCTCAATACTCTGTTCAAGGATTTCTTCTCTGTGTGCAACAAACAATAATCTGTTCTTTTGCCCCGGATTCATCGTACAGAATCTTGCGTAATCAAAGGCTGAAATAACAGTCTTTCCGCATCCAGTAGCAGCAACAACAAGATTTCTGTAATATCCCAACAACTCTCGTTCAACTTTCAGTTTGTCTAATATCTCTTGTTGATATGAATATGGATGAATATCAAATACAAACTTTCTATCTTTTCCTTCTCCAATATATTTTTCATTTTTAAGAGCCTTGATTAACCTTGTTTTCTGCGAGGCATCATACAAAACAAACTCTTTATCATTCCAATAAGTGTCGAAAGTTGCTGCTACCTTCTGTATCGTTTCTGCAAGGTCTTTTTCTGCAGCTTTGACATTCCATTCCAACCCACTTGTAAGCGCGGCATTCGACATGTTGGATGATCCTATGTAAGCAGTCGTAAATCCTGTCTCTCTATAAAAAACGTAGGACTTTGCATGAAGTCTTGTTCTTTTTGTATCATAAGATATTTTGATTTCTGTATTGATAAGCTTACTTAATTCCTCTATAGCCTTTACATCCGTTGCACCCATATAAGATGTGCAAATCACCCGCAGTCGGCCACCATTTCCTGTAAAATCCTTAAGTTCCTCCAGCAATTCTCTTAACCCGCTCCACTTGATAAAGGATACAAGCATGTCTATCCGATCTGCAGACGCTATTTCTTTCTTTAGTTCGTTAAGCATCTGAGGTTCTCTAACTGCACCCGTAAACAAGCTGCTAAAAGCCATAGATGTCTCTGGACGTATTATATCTATTGCCTTCCTGCCCAGCAGCAAGCGCTCGTCCTTATCACTCATAATGGACAGAAGCTGTTCTCCTGACAGTTCGATCATATTTTTATCTTTTGAATCACCATTAATAACACTGATAACTTTGTTAATATAATCTATCTGCTTACTTAATGCCTTATCCCCAGATGATTCATAAATGCTATCCATTTTACGTTGTAGCAGTTCCGCAACGTAAGTAGACAACACTTTGGATGCCTCTGCCGAATCTACTTTTTCTTGGTGTTTACAATCGGTCGGAATCTTCTCCAACTCAATGTTCATTTCTTTGTTTATTATCTGCTCATATATTCCCGGTTTCATATAACATCTCCCATAAAAATGCCTGTACCTGCGATACATTCACATAAATATCCCGCCATGTCAATTCAGTTCATCGTTGCTCTCCGTATATTTCACATCCTCCCCCACAGGATCCAGCTTGCCATCGTCATTCCCCCAGGGATAGCCGGTGATCACATTTCCTTCGTTCGCCATGTCCTTATACCGGAGGAAGGTTCTCGCCATGTTCTGGCAGCACTGCAGAGATTCCTCTGCAGACATATGATGCCACTCCGAATCCCATTCCGCGATCTTACGCAGGACAAATACAGCACGTTCATATCTTTCCTCAATCGTCATGGTTTGTCACCTCGCAGTCTGCCGGCATGAGGAGCAGTTCTCAAGGCCACCTTCGCCACATTTCAGCGAAGGTGCGGGGCACTCCTCACAAAGTTTCTTTTTGTGGTGTCATTGATCAGAATCGATCACACGATTCCCCCTGTAACTATAAGCTTCGTGAACAATATCAACCGTCACGAAAACCTTGCAAACCCCGCATACCATTATAACATAAGAAGCTGACAAATTGGGCGTTTCTTTGTCAGCTTCCTAAACTTATGCACACACAATCGCCGAAAAATCAAAGAGGTCTCCCAGGGTGTCTCCGATCTCCTTCGGCTCCATGGCTTCCTTGATCAGTCTGAGCGTCTTGTCGAACAGATCTCTATCCTTGAAGATGTGAAGAAGCTCTGCTGTATTTCTCGCATCATCCAGCGCATCATGTGCCCTGCCCGCAAATGCAACTCCCGCCATATCAAGGGCCATACTGAGGGACAGCCGCCTCTCAAATCCCAGATACGAATCAAACTCTTTCTGGAAATCATCCCACACATTTTCCAGAAGTGGTCTCTCTGCATCAGTTATCTCATACTGCTTTGCCAGCATTTCGCCGAAAATCTGATTGTAATCCGAATCGCTCCATGCATAGATCTTCACCTCGTCCCCTGTACCGCGACACCATGTGGTAAACATCCGCAGGGCTTCCCGGAAGGACGGCGCATTTGCAACCATATCATCTGTGATCCCCGTGAGCTCGGAGATCTTCTTCCTTATGCCATCGCTGTATTCCGGTTTTACATAGGTTCGAAATGACGCGATCTCCTGCAGCTTTTCATCCAGCATGACTGCACCGATTTCTATGGTTTCCATTTTGAGGTTTCTTTTCACTTCTGATTTACGGGATGTATAGTTCATTTCCAGATCCACTACGACGTATTTCATATGCACCTCCTTGCAAACCAAACATTTATCGTCTACAACACCCTCGTCATTTTGGGGTGGTAGTGTTCCCCTTGAATGAAAAACTCATTGCAAAATCTGTGAATTATCTCAATTCAAATTCATGTTTTTTCTATTTTCAGAGTGTTTTTTATGATATAATCCGTTTAAAACTGTTGAAAAACGCTTAATCGTTTACATGCCAAAACTGCGACTTGCATTTTCTTCTGCAAAAGTTAATGCAACCCACCTGGTGATATTTATGGATGATTAACTATCTGCTTTTCATTCTTATTTATTACCTAGAAGTTTTGGACTTAAACATATCTCGTCTGCGGGGACTGGTGACATGTTAAGCACTTCCAACAGTTTTTTCATTTCTTCAGTTGTGGCAAGATCATATGGACTTTTATAACCAAGCCCTGGTCTCACTGTACTGTTGATATGATTTGCGGTCAGCGTCATTTCTTCTTGGGTGTAAACGCTTAGAGTTTTCCCTTTTGGTATTACATACCTTATAAACTCATGATTCTTCTCTATGTGAGGTTTCTGCCAGGAGGCTTGTGGATCACAATAAAACACTTTTGTTCTTGGAGATCCACGCTTGGTATACTCCATTCCTAATGCATCTTTGAAACAGCCTCCATTATCCGTTAAAATCACCGGGAAGAGTTTTCTGAATCTTCGGATCCCCAAGGTTTTAGTCAGTCCATCAAACACTTTAAGTACTTGCTCTATCGTCTCTTCTTCCAATAAAATCATTAACATAACAGAGTTTTTATTAAACATGATCGTCAGAAGAACCTGTTCTTTTTTAAGCTTTCCTTTTACGGTATCCATCTCAACAACCGGCGTATCTGGATGCTCCTCCATATACTTCTGGAAGTCATCATACGTTCTCCCCTGCCGATAGCTTTGCTTGTTACATTTAATCTCACTCTGTTTCTTTCGACGCCGTTTATATTTCACCTTGCGCCTTAAATCCAGATTGCAGATTGTCAATTCCCCAGAATCTATATAATTATAGATACTCCTCTCAGAAACCTTTATCTCATCACCATGTATTTTACAGATATGTGATAAAGGCTGTCCCTGACGGATCAGAGGGGATAGGATTTCATCCAATTCCTTAAGCTCTGACTTACTCAATCTCGGTCCTTCTCTGGATTCAGAACGGAGCTTCTTGGCTTTTGCATCAGCTTTTTCAGCGAAGTAATAATACTTGTCGTAACGACATGATTTTTTCTTCTTTTCGCTGCAACTATCGCATACAAACGGAGGCTTTTCTGTTTTAGGGCAAGTATGCGTTTTGTGTTCGCTACAGTACTCCGTACAATTAAAGTCCCTACATGTACGACAGCGTATTCCACATTCCTCATCACCACAAACTCCTTTTACGCTGCAATGAGCTGCAAGGATGCAGTCTTTTTGTAAAAGGTACGCACCTCTGTTATGAAGTGACCTTTGTCAAGGGGTAAATTTCTCATCCGGAAACTTTTTCTTGACGGTCACATTTGTTTGTTTCTGTCAGCACCTGTAAGAAGCTCTGATTTAACAGTTCCCGGCATATGGCCACTCTGTTATTCGTGGATTGGCTACCGACAGGCTAATGGTTTCGCCGAGAGCGCTGCGATCTAAAAGCGTGGTTCACCGAAGTGCCAACATAGAGGTGTCGCAGATCACTCAAACCCTACAGTGATCACAGCTTCTTACAGATACTGACAGATATTCAGTTACTTTTTGTTTAGGCAGCAAGCTGCAGTTTACTGCTGATTGCTGCTTGATTGTGATTTACATCAGGGACGGTTGACTGTCAAGGGCCGCGAAGCGGTGCATTTTACCCTTGACTGACAGCCGGAGCTGATGTACCTCCAGAGGCTATGTTGATATTTCCGGTCATCATGCCCCATATGAAACATGCAAGTTCCCTTGCAACTGCAGCCACTGCCACATTTTTCTTTTTTCCATGGCGAATCATTTTATAATACTTGCTACGAAGCCTGGTATTCGCTTTGTCGGCATAAGCAATAACTTCAGCTGACTGTCCGTTCTGCCTGGAACGGAGTGCTTTGGACTTATGACCGATTGCGCCTTTGCAGATGCCCTTTGCTGCTTCAATTAACAAGCAGCGGAGATGTGCATTCCCTGCCTTGGAAATACCAAGTCGATTTACATTTGACGAACTGGAATGTTCACCAGGTGCAAGCCCCAGGAATGCCGCGTAGATATTCCCTTTGGCAAAGCGCTTGAAATCACCTGTTTCAACGATCAGAGATAATGCTGTGTGTGTCCGGATCCCAAGGAAGCATCCCAATTTTTCGGCTTTTTCCTTGTAACGCATCTCAGCAGAGATTTCTTCAATCCTTTTATCGTAACGCTCGATCTTTGCCTCCTGCTCCTCATATGAAGCCATGTATTCATCGAGAGTTTCCCTATACATCGGATTAAGATCCAGCTTTCTCAGCCAGGCAACATGCTTAATAGTCCATTTGGTTCCTGTATACTGGTATCCGTGTCGAAGTACAAATGCGTTGATTTGTTGTTTCAGTTTTTTCAGTGCAAGCTTATGGTCATCTCTCATCCGGAGATATTCCTTTACCGCATCATCTTCGCCGGTAGGAATATAAACCGGATGGTATCCACCATAACACAGACAATGAGCGATTAAACGTGCATCACGTTTGTCTGTTTTGATGCGCTGTCCCTGTTGAGTAAGCATAGTTGTCGGTGCAAGAATAACACACTTGATTCCGGCATTGGTAAGCTGGTGATAGAGAGTATATCCGAGGCAACCCGCCTCGTAACCGCATTCAATAGAATAATCATCATTAAGACCAAGCTTCTGTTTCAGAGTTTCAATAAAATAGATGACTTCTTTGTAGTCCGGTGCAACCTGCACCTCTCCAAAGATACGGTCTTCGGATCCGATAGTAGGCTCCATTGCGCATAATGTGAAATTTGTACTATGGACATCCATTCCAATTTTGAGTATTCTATTCATAGGTGACCTCCTTTTGTATGCGGTAATCCCTGTTACCAATGATCTTGACAATCAAAGTATACAGGTAAATCCACGTTGCTGCAAATGTGAGGTCACTTCATATTATCTAACCCTAATACGATTATTCTTTACTTCTCTTGTAATACTGGATGTACTTCTTCCAATCTCCTTAGCGATTTGAGCAAAGCTTTTACCTGCATAGATACCTGCTTCGATCCTCAATCTTTCTTTATATGTTATTCTGTTGTATTTGTTCATTTGACTCCTAACCGCAGATAGTAATCAAACGAAATAATAACACAAGTACATCCACATAATACAATGTAGATGCAATAGCCGGACGCTGCCCAGACCCGCAAGGGCGCTACAGACCCGTGACTCCGTTCCCACTCCGACGAAAGAGTATTCTAAAATACACCTTTCTGCAAAAGTTATTGCAACGCATTTTTCTATTTAATGGGATTTTTGTTGCGTTAAATTTTTCAATTAAAGGTGGTAGTGTTCCCTACAATACCATCGTAAACAAAAAGGTGGGTGATTGTATGGACAGCATTTTCCTAAAAAAATGGTGGAGAGCGTCAGCTCCCCACCATTTAGTCTACAGTCTGAATCTCAGAATCCTATACTTCTGCGATTCCTGCTGTATTATACCATTACGTGGAATATGATCATACTCCAAAACTCTACTTGATAGGCCCATCATGTTACCCATTACCGGTTCTTATATTCGGCTATTACAAGTTCAAAACTCTCTCTACCCTCAATATACTCCCTGAATGCCAGCTCCGGATCTTTTCCATGGAACACCTTACACAGCCCGCACATATCACAGTCCGAGATACAGGGATATCGTTTCTTAATATAGTCTCTCCGCTCTTCTACAGTGGATGCGGATAATGCCGGTGGTTGTTCCATAACTCTACTCCTACCCACGGGTGATGCGGCCGTGGAGATACCGCTCGTTATACTCCATGTTGATCTCACGGATCTCACGCTTGCCGTCGATGTAATCCTGGTAGATCTCCCAGGGATTTCCGCCGCCCAGCCAGCAGGAGGAGCAGTTTTCACAGCTGCCTTCGCCACAGTTCAGCGAGGTGCGGATGATCTCCTCACGTTCTTCTTTTGTGGTATCCTTGATGAGAATCGATCGCATGGCACATTTCCTTTCTTACTGAGAGAGTCAAAAATGTATAAACTCAAATCGTAATATTCGAATACCCGGAGAGCTATTATACAGCACCCCGAATCCTGGGATTTCCGATATTCCAACCCCTTCGGCGCCTCCCGCGGCGTTTCATTTCCGTCATTTCCTGCATGCCGCTCATAAAAACCTTAAAAGCGGAAATGCCAGGATCAGCATCAGCAATTCCTCTTCCATCGATCCGCGGATAATGTATGCGTCATAGCATGGTTCCAGATCATCCCCGGATCTGTCCGGTACGGACGGATCCTGCTCCTTCGCCTTTTCAATGAACGCGATCTGCACATCTCCTGCGAAGAAGCTGTAGGTATCGATATCGCAGTACACGTCGATGGAATCACTTAACTCATACCTTCCTCTTTCGCGGTAGACAAGCTTTGCAGTAACCTCTCCTGCATCCGGATTCCTGACATACCGCGTGATACCGGGCCCGATGGTGCAGTCCTCAAATTCACTTTCCCATCTGGCATCCGGGCTCTCTATGTTCAAAAAAGAGTTCGGCCGCGGATGATGATACAGCTTGCAGATCCGCACATTTTCCTCGTTGTAGAACTCATATTCCGAAACGCCGGTAAGACTGCGTTTATAGCCGACCACCCGCCGGCTGTTCTGAAACACATCCCGCACATTCAGATGGTCAGTTATGTGTTGGGGATACTGAATCACTGTAGGTGTTATTGTAAATATGGGGAAATTACAGTATTGCGCCAGTTCTTCTGCCAACTTGACAAATGCGTCCGGGATGGGAATCGATCTTACATCGATGCCGCCCTGGATCGGTACTATACTGGAAAAGCTCAGATCTGCCCCCTGATAATTTATACTCATCTCCGCCTGCGGGCATGCACCAGCGGGCATTGCGTAATCTTCCCTTGATGCAACATGCAACGCGGGAATAAGGTCACGAATCAGTCCTTCGATCACCAGTAGCCCGTCCCGGTCGATAACTGTTTTCCTTTCATCAAAGTAACCATCCGGGAACAGCGAGTCGCCGTCTTTGTGGAACCTCACGTTTTTGTATTTAAGAATACCGGTATTCATATCCAAAACATACCGATGACCATAATACAGCAGCCACATGGGAGACCCAAAATCGTTGTTGGTCTCCTCACGCTCTTCCTTCGTGGTGTTTTTGATCAGAAACGATCGCATGATATACCCCCTTTCGTAGCTTCATCCGTCATGTTGATGGCCGGATGCCCTACTCGATCGGTATCCGTTTGTCCATTCCCATGGTCTTGAGTATCCCCAGGATATTCTCCGGTACGTTCCGGAGCACCATCTTTCCGTTTAGCTTTTTATAGGTGGCGACAAACTGTCTGAGTCCGAAGGAAGCCACATACTCCAGTTCGGCCAGATCAAGCACAAGGCTTTTATCCTCCTCCAGCTTATCCACCTCTTCCTTCAGGTCCGGGGCTGCCTTGGTATCCAGCCAGCCCACCAGCTTCATAGTCACTTCATTTCCCTGTTCCGTTTTGATAATTTCCATAATCGGTCTTCCTTTCCATTGTATTATATTCGCTGACGTCTTCATCCTGTCCTACAAGGTCAGTCCATGTCGCGTCTTTGTTCTTCTTCTGTTTGAATACCAGCGTTACCACATTTCTGCACTCAACACGTTCATACCGGATCTCGGTGCAGAGATCCCTGATCATCCGGATGCCCATACCTCCGGTATCCAGGTCTTCAAATGCCTTCTCCCCGATATAGGTCGTCGGATCAAAGGGAATACCGTCATCGGCAAAGGTTACCTTGATCAGCCGGTTTTCACGGACGATATCGAAGAGGATGCTCTTGGCCTGAGAATAAAACATGATATTCACAAACCATTCCTCGGATGACATCATCACATCCTTTGCAAGCTCCTGATCCTCCACGTTGCTCATAACACACTCCTTCAACAGATCCAGTTCCGAAAGCTCCGGTACCATTCTGATCCACTGAACACCCTGCCGCTGGATGGCGATCATGGTGATGTCGTCAAAGATATGATTCTCTCCTTCAAAATCCAGCACATTATTACGGATCGTATTGACGATCTTCTTCGAATCCGGCTCTATCCCGGAAACCTGTTCCAGAAGGCGATCCAGTCCATAGGCCTCACGCCGGGGATTCAGCGCCTCCGTAACACCGTCCGTATAAAGAAGAATTCCCTCTCCTATCTCCAGCTCCATCGTTTCATTCTTGAAATAGGCGTCGTCATAAAGTCCCAGGACATCTCCCGGAAGCACCGGGATTTCCTCAACCTTTGTACCGAATCGGACCGGCGGATTATGACCTGCATTTGCATAGGTGAGTTTACCGCTCATGGGATCCCAGGATGCCGCAAAAACAGATGCAAAAAAGTCCTCCGTGTTTTCTCTGCAAATCTCATCATTTGCCCTTTTCAGTGCCTTTGCCGGCAGCATACCAGTGCGTAGACGTTCCCGTACGATACGGTGAACAATCGACATGAACAGAGCTGCTCCGATCCCCTTTCCGGAGATATCACCGATCAGGATTCCCACCTTTCCCATGGGTAGATCGAAGACGTCGTAAAAGTCTCCACCCACCTCCAGCGCCGGACGCATGATCGCATATACCGAGCAGCCCCGGCCAAAGTATCCCTTCTCGGGAGGAACCATACCATTCTGGATCCGCCTCGCCAGTTCAAGCTGCACATCCGACTCCGCCTTCTCAGAGGCCATTCTCTGAATGTCATCCACATAATTCGACAGATCCTTGGCCATTTCCCGGAAGGACGTCTCCATATCCGATATCTCGTCCTGAAAATGGGACTTACTCTTCGGAAGGCGGAGCTCCTTATCCTTCTTGAACGCCTGCAAATGGCGGGACAGCACTCCGATGGGCCGGAGTACCCAGATATGGATCATGATCAGAACCAGGAAAAATGTGATCAGGATGGCGGACAATCCGATGATCAGAAGGTAGGCGTTGTCCTTCCTCATATTCGTCATCAGTATCTCCATATCATAATCCGCTCCGATCATGCCGATCAGCTTACCTGTCTCATCATAATAACCCATGACGCAGTTCACGACATGTCCGAATTCGTTATCTACTTCCTGAAGAGCACTGTCTTTTGTACGATTCAGCACTTCCTTTTCATTTTCCTGGAGAGGCAATTCCATATCCTGGTCATAGTGTTGAATGTAATCTTGCAGATTATCCTGATCGCTTATATTTTGCGTCACCGTGACGATATGATGACGTTTCTGATGCTCATCGATGGAAAACAGGTAGAGATATTTAAGATCCATCGCCGCACAGACCTCAGGGAAAAACACATCCTGCAGATAATAAAGATCCCACTGGGTTTGTTCCGTCCATTGAAAGATTTCTTCTCTGTATCCGGTAGAGTGCATGTAGTTCCGGATAATGGCACAGGCATGTCTGGCAGATTCTCCTCCCTGTTCTACCGCTTTCTTCCTGCGGTAATTCTGATACAATGTAGCAAGCAGAACGCCGGAGACAGAAAGCGCAAGGAGAACAAGGATAGAGATCCTCACCAACAGAGGCATCCGGATATTTCCTGTTATTTTATCATTTTTTCGATCACTTTTCATATTTCTCCAACAACTCGGTAAAATAGCAAACTGCCATCTCGTTCATCTCCTCCGCCTGAAGCATGAGCAGGAGGATGCGGATCTGCTTTTCGGAAAGTTCCGGAAGCTCCTCCGTACCGTAGAAGCCCTTCAGCAGGCGTTCGATGAATACCCTGCTGACCTTCCGGTTCTCCTGCAGGAACACCTCTTCCGCCTCCGGATCTCCCGCCAGAAGCCGCTCATGCAGCTGCGTCCGGGCTTTCTGTCCGGAAAGATCCTGCTCCTCATCATAGACGCAGCCGGTCTCTGTACGACGGACCACATGCCGCTCTACCCGGTATCCTTCTTTGGTGAAATAGAAGGACAGGAGCATGCCGTGCAGCAGGCAGTCATTCACCTTCTTGGCCAGATTGAAGCAGAAATTCCCCTGCCCGTAGATGAGAAGGGATCCGTGGTATTCCTCTTCATTTCCGATGGCGTGGGTATGCTGGGAGATCAGGATATCCGCTCCCGCATCCGCCATCCGGTGAAACCGGGTTCGGATCAGTGGCGTATTGTAAAATGTGGATTCGACGCCGCCGTGATACAGCACCACCAGATGGTCGCAGTCCTTCTTCAGCTCCCGTAGCTCCGCGAGCACCCTGGTCTCATCATAGAGATTCCCTCCGGGGCCACTCTTCGTTGCGCCGTTGAAGAAGAACTCCATCACATTGTAGAGGGTGACCCTGACGCCCTTCTGCTCCACCGTCACATGGTTTGTCATATGATCCAGGTCGGTTCCACAGCCGAAGTATCCGATCCCTCCTTCCTCCAGAAGGGAGAGAAACTCCAGGAAGCCGGTTGCTCCGCCGTCCATCATATGCGTATTTCCGAGAGTCACGGCGTTTACCCCCAGACGCTTCAGCCCAGAGAGAGTAGCTCCTCCGGCAGTGACCACCGGCCCCACCTTACGGACGGCGTCCATGTGATCCGCGATACAGCCCTCCGTATTGCAGACCGAATAATCCGCCTGCTGAAACAGTGATACCACCTTCTCCCCGAAGAGAGCTTCCGTATCTCCGGAACGGAAATACTCTTCATTGGAGGGTACCGGAAAGACATCTCCGGCGATGAGAATATTCAGTTCCCTGTCATCTGTAGTTCTTACATCTTCCATTTGCATTCACCCCATCGCCCAAAGGATCAGGTAATATCCTTATACATGGGCGTCTTTCCGCCGGCCTTGTTGCTGATCATCGGATCCGTGGAGAAGCTTACCTTCACTTCTGCCGCACCCGACTCGATGAAATATCCTTCCAGCTTCTCCGCCAGTTCTCCCAGCACCGCTGCCGGCTCTGCTTCTGCGGTACAGATGCCACGGACCTCCATGGTATCCTCTCCGGTCTTTACAAACTGGTAGCTGCAGAGACCCTTCTGGAACTTCGCCTTTACCTCAAGGGCCTTCGTGGTGAACTTCCTGCCTCCCAGCTCGAAGGAATCCCACACTCTTCCGCGGATATCCAGCACCGGCCGGTGATAGCAGGGGAAGTCTTCTCTTCTTATCCTTACGGAATCACTGACATAATACCGGATGATGGGCTGCACGTAGTTGGTCAGATCCGTAACCAGGATTCCCGAGGAATAAGCGTCAGGATCCGTCACCGGCTGCCGGTTCTCATCTACCGGCTCCACGATGATCCAGTCCTCATTGATATGAAGATGCGGACAGTCATGGGTCATGGCGATCTCGCCGCCCTCTGTCATGCAGTAATTGTTCAGGATCGGAACGCCGAAGACATCATGGATCCGGTGATAACTCTCTTCCGTCAGCAGCTCGGCGGAGGACAGGATCAGCTGGAGGGGGATGTCCAGTGTTCCCTTCAGCTTCTCTTCCGCCAGCATCACAAGATACGGAGGATAAGCCACGATGATCTCCGGTTGGAATGCATTCAGCTTGCTTACCAGAACCTCCAGGCTGTCCGTGATGGGATAGGCGACGATATTCTCCTCAAAGCCCGGATGCAGCCGGCGCATTTTCAGATAGGAGCCGTAGCTTGAGGCTGAGTTGGATACATGCACCAGGAATGCGGTCTTATGCTTCGAATGATCGAAGAGCCCCGGTGTCACGCCGTAGAATAACCGGTTCCGAAGAAGCGCTCCGTGGATCTTGTTATGGTAGTCATCCCGGACCATGGGCAGGGGATTTCCTGTGGAGCCGGAGGTCTGCAGCGCCGTGTACTTTCCGAGCAGCAGGGAATTATCCTCCGCATCCCGTTTCAGATATGCCCGGACCTGATCCTCCTTCAGCTCCGGATCCGTTACCCATTCGTTGTAATGGGCCTGGAATTCCTTCTTCTCCATCACCGGGATATCGCTGAGGGTATAATCCTCCGGAAGATCCTTATAGAACTCCTTCAGATAGGGCGAATTCTCCCTGACATAGTCCACCAGCTGATGCAGCCGTTCCTGCTGTACCCGCTGTATCTCCTCCGCAGTGTAGCTCTCGCCTTCCCTGACCAGGCGCTCGGCCTCTTCGATGGTGATCGTCTTCATGAGTCATGTACCTCCTTTACTCATCCAATCCCGTTTTATACATGGACGCATACAGGCCGCCCTTGGCCAGCAGCTCGTCGTGATTTCCCACTTCCTTGATATCTCCGTTTACCATGAATATGATCTGATCCGCATTCCGGATCGTGTAGAGTCTGTGGGCGATGATAAATGTGGTCCTGCCCTCCATCATTTTCTCCATGGCTCTGGTGATGGCCGCTTCGGTCTTGGTATCCACCTGGGATGTTGCTTCATCCAGGATCAGGATCTTCGGATCCGAGATCACGGCACGGGCTATGGCCAGAAGCTGGTTCTCCCCTGCGGAAAGTGCGGAGTTCTCCGGTCCCACATGGGTCTGATATCCGTTGGGCAGCTTCCGTATGATCTCATCACAGCCGGCCATCTTCGCCGCCGCTACCACCTCCTCATGGGTGGCTCCCGGCCGTCCGAAGGCGATATTTTCTTCTATGGTTCCGTCCAGCACCCAGCTCTCCTGAAGCACCATGCCGAATACGCTTCTCAGATTCTCCTTCGTCAGCTTGGAGATATCCGTGCCGTCCACCCGGATGGTTCCGGAATTGATCTCATAGAAGCGCATGAGCAGATTGATGAGGGTGGTCTTCCCCGCTCCGGAGGGACCCACGATGGCCATGGTCTGTCCGGGCTTCGCCGTAAAGGACACATCCTCCATGAGGGGTTTATCGGGGACATACCGGAAGGATACATGATCAAAGACTACCTCTCCCTTTGCTTCGGAGGCATCCAGTTTCTCCTCCGGCTTCTCCTCCGGCTCTTCCGTCTCGTCCAGGAATTCATATACCCGTGCTCCCGAGGACAGGGCATCCTGGAAGTTGTTGATGGCCACGGAAAGCTCGCTCATGGGGGTGGCGATCATATTTCCGTAGAAAAGGAATGCCGTAAATTCACCCAGGGTCATGTCGCCCTTCAGCATGAAGTAACCGCTGACCAGGCACATGAGGATATAGGATATCCTGGCCAGTACATTGCTGACCGGTCTGGTAAAGCCGGAGATATATCTGGAACGCATGAACTTCCTTCCGAAATCCTCCGTCAGCTGCTCCATCTCCCGGCGCTTGATCTCCTCCATGCCGCAGGCCTTCAGGATCATGTGGTTTGCGTAGGTATCCGTCACCTTTGCGGAGATCATGCCCTGAGCCTTATTCGTCTCGACAAAGAGCTTCCGGGTACGCTTCACGATGAACTTCAGCGAGAAGGTCATGATGGGCATGAATACGATATAGATCACCGCCAGCCGAAGATCCGTGATGCACATCATGAACACGATGGCGACCATCAGCACCAGCTGGGCGATGAGGGGAGCCACATTTGACTCCATCCCGTTGGAGAGATTCATCAGATCCACGGTCACCCGTGCCTGGGTATCTCCGATGGGATGGGAATCCAGATATCCGATGGACAGCCGGTTCAGCTTATCCCCGCAGCGGTTCCTGAGTCTTCGTACGATGGACTGGGATACATTTACCATGGTCTTCGTGACAAATCCGTCCGCACCGTATCCGATCATATAGAACAGCGCCAGCAGACCACACAGGATCAGCAGCTTGTTCCAATCATAATTCCCGCTGGAAACGAATTCCGTCAGGGAGTCCGTGATGCGGTTTGCCATGGATGGGGCAAAGGCCAGACAGAGCTTTGCAAAGATCACCAGGATCATGACCGCAAAGAAACGCCCCTTCAGATTCCCCATATCCTTATATAATCTTTTCATTACCGGAGAGCCGGCCTTCTTTTTCGCAGCCATACTTACTCTCCTTCCTGATCCAGATAACACTGTGTCTCGTAGATCTCTCGGTAGGCCTGACAGGTCTGCAGAAGCTCATCATGGGTGCCCTGTCCTGCGATCCGGCCCTTCTCCATAACGATGATATGGTCTGCATCCCGTACCGTGCTGATCTTCTGGGCAACCAGAAGCACGGTTTTCCCCGCCAGCTTCGAACGGATGGCATCCAGCACCTTCTTCTCTGTCTTTGCATCCAGCGCGGAAAGCGTATCGTCAAAGACATAGATCTCTGCCTCCTTGGCAAAGACCCTGGCCAGGGACAGCCTCTGCCTCTGGCCTCCGGATACATTCATGCCTCCCTGGGACATCATGAAGTCGAGCCCCTCGGGCTTATCCGCAAGAACCTCACGGAAGCAGGAGGAATCCAGCGCAGACTGTATCCTCTCTTCATCCTGCATGGCCGGATCCGGACAGATATTATTCTTCACCGTATCCTGGAAGATCATGGGCCGCTGTGTACCGTAGGAGAAATACTCTCGGAGCCAGGGATCCTTACAGCCCCGGATGGAGACGCCGTCGATCAGGATATCCCCGAAGGTGGGCTGATAGAGTCCCTGCATCAGGTTCAGGATCGTGGTCTTGCCGCTGCCCGTGGAGCCGATCATGGCCGTGACCTTCCCCTCCTCAGCGGTAAAGCTGATATTGGCGATCACATCCACCGCACCGGCATAGCCGAAGATCACATCCTTGAATTCCACCCGTCCCTTCTTCTCGGCAGGGGCTTCCACACTCCGCCATTCCACATCGACAGAGGGCTGATACTCCAGAAGCTCATTGATCCTGCGTGAAGACACCGCCGTCTTCGGCATCATATTTACCAGGAAAGGCACCGCCATCAGGCTGGTGATAAAGAAGGTGACGTACTGGAAGATCAGCAGCAGATTGCTGATGGAGGTCATACCCTTCTGGATCTGGGAGGTTCCCACCAGATAGATGACGACCACTACCCAGCTCATCAGTACCAGCGCCACGGGAGAAAGGAAATTGATCCTCCGGTTGGCGGCGATGGCCGAGTCATAGGCATCCTGATTGGCCTCTTCGGATTTCCGTTCTTCCATAGCCTCATTTCCGAAGGCACGGACAGGTCTCACTCCCGTGATCCTTTCCTTCATCAGCAGGTTGATCCGGTCCAGCTTCTGCTGCAGCTTCTCAAACCCGAAACGGGAAGAAGCCCCGAAATACACCAGGAATCCCACTGTTACGGCAAAGAAGCCAAACAGGATGAAGAATATGGTCAGATTCATGGTCGCGATCATGATCAGCTCCAGCACGATCATTACCGGGACCAGCAGCCACAGCCGAAGCATATTGATCACCGTCTGCTGCATCTGTGTCACATCCGTCATGGTCCTGGTGAGCAGGGTGGACTCGCCCAGTGCGGCAAAATCCTGCGGCGTCAGCTCCTCCACCTTCGTGAAGCATGCATTTCTCAGGCGGTAGGTATAATCCGCCGTTACCCGCGCACTGAAATACGAGGTGAGCAGCGCACATACGCCGACGCCCGCCGTGAGCGCAAGCATGATCCATATGCTCCTCCAGATGGCGTCCATATTCTTCTCCGCAACGCCGTTATCGATCAGCCGCTTGGATTCCGGGAGCAGCAGGAAGATCTGAATCCCGTACTGCAGCATGGTAAAAAGCACTGTGGCAAAAACCTGACCCCAGCTGCCCTTTAAATACTTTCCTATCAAACGTCCCATACCGTCTCCTATCTTTCCAATGCGTCCTCATCAAAGAAGCCCAGTGTCTCAAGAGAATCAACGAACCGCTCGATATACGGTGCGTCCGTGATATTCCAGAAGAAGCCCTCCCGCGCAAGCACCTGTGTGGTATATTCACAGGATGCCTCCGTCGTATAGGCCGCCTTCTGTACCCGCTTATTCTGATAAGCCAAAAGACTCTGCAGCACCTGTACCTTCTCCGGATCCTGCTCCGCCTTCTCCAGAATGGCCTTAAACTCATCATTTTCCACCAGCCGGATCTCCATACCCTTCCGGATCATCTCCAGGATGATATTCACCATGGGCGTGGAGTTGCAGTTGATGGCATTGAATACGGTACAGTCCTTCGGCGTGGTGGCCAGACGCAGGAATGCGTCCGCGCTGGTATCGATGGGACCCATCCGTACCTCTCCGCCCATGCCCGAGTAGGGGAAAGCTCCCAGCATCCAGTAGGAACGAAGTCTTCCCATGAAGCTGTTGGAAAGGTAATTGATCTGGAATTCACCGTCCGTATCCCGGGGCGCCAGGGTTCCGACGCGGATCACCTTTGCATCCACCCGTCCTGCGGCTACCGCCTCAAGGACCAGTCGTTCCGCCAGCATCTTGGAGGAAATGTACTGATTGTTCAGGCTCTGTCCGAAATAGAGGGTCTGCTCATCCAGCACCCGGAGCTGGGACATATCCTGTACGATCTGTCCGCCCCCCACACTGGTGGTGGAGAAATGGATCAGTCTTGCCCCCCGGTTCTCACAGAAGGTGATACACTTCTCCACGCCCCCTACATTGATATCCTCGATATCCGTTCCGCTGGAGAAATGCTTTACATTTGCAGCACAGTTAAATACCGTATGCACCGGCTGGGATTCCAGCGCCCGGAAAGCATCATAGCTGGTCACATCCCCGTCGATCACCACTACCCGGTCATCCAGAAGCTGCTTCATGCTGCTGCTGAAATAGTAGAACATGACGCTCTGCAGCCTGCTCTTCGCATCCGTAAAGCTTCCCTTACGGACGATACAGTAAGCCGTTCCCTTCTCCTTGGTAAGATAGGCGGCCAGCACATGCGCACCCATGTATCCGGTGGCTCCGGTCAGCAGGATATTTCCGATCTCTCTCCTCTTCCCGCTGCGGTAGGCAGTCAGGTTGTTCCTGGAGAGAACCTTTTCGATCTCGGTATAATCATAGCTGTCAAAATCCGTGCTGCGGTCTCCCGGTGCGGAAGCCGCGGTCTCGCCCCTGGAGACGAACTCTGCCAGCTGGCGGGGTGTGGTATACTTGAATACATCGCCGTAGTTCAGGGTATATCCCTGCTCGGATGCCTTTACCGCTATGGAGGTGACCACCAGTGAGGTTCCGCCGATCTCGAAGAAATCATCGGTAGCCCCCACCTTCTGCAGCTTCAGCACCTCGGCGAACAGATTACAGAAGAATTCCTCCTTCTCTCCCACAGGAGCAACATACTCTCCTGCTGCAACCTCGGTGGGCTCGGGCAGAGCCTTGGTATCTGTCTTTCCGTTCGGCGTCATGGGAAGCTCATCCATCTGCAGATACGCCGTGGGAACCATATAGGGTGTCAGCTGCTTTCTCAGTTCTCCCCGCAGCTGATTGATATCTATATCCTTCTCCGCAGTGAAGTATGCGCAGAGATTGTCCTGGCCATGGATCTTCCGGATCACCACCACCGCCTTTTTGATCTCCGGCTGCTGCTCCATCAGGCCTTCGATCTCACCCAGCTCGATACGGAGTCCCCGAAGCTTCACCTGATTGTCCAGACGGCCCAGGATCTCCACATCCCCGTCCTTTGTCCAGCGGGACAGATCCCCGGTGCGGTACATCCGCTCGCCTTCCTTCATGACGAACTTCTCCCGGGTCATCTCCTCCAGATTCCGATAGCCGCGGGCCACGCCGATACCGCCCACATAGAGTTCGCCGGCGACGCCGTAGGGAGAAAGATCTCCGAACTTATCCACGATCACCTCACTGTAATTCAGCAGCGGTTTGCCCACGGTAATGGTCTTCGCCTCCGTGATATCCGCACCGTTGCAGGATACGGTGATCTCCGTGGGTCCGTAGGTATTGATGATCCGTGCCTCCGGTGCAAGCACACGAAGCTTCTCCGCCAGGGACATGGGATATCCCTCGCCTCCCGACATGATCAGCTTACAGCTCTTCAGCGCCTCGCCGAAGGGAGCATACTCGATATACTGCAGCAGACGGGATGGTGTAGCATTGATGCAGTCACATCCGTGCTTTTGGATCAGCTCCGCCAGAGCCCGCGGGTCGTTCATTTCCTCCTCTCCCGCAAAGACCAGGGTCTTCCCGTTACAGAGGGTTACCATATGCTCCTTAAAGGACATATCAAAAGAAACCGTGGTCACCGACAGATAGGTGTCGATATGATCATGGACATATTTCACATGCAGATTCGCCGGGTGGGGCTGCAGGTAATTGCAGATCCCCTTATGATGCAGCATAACGCCCTTCGGCTTTCCCGTGGAGCCGGAGGTGTAGATCATGTAAGACAGCTCGTCTCCGGACATGTCGAGGCCGGGATTCTGCTTTGCCGCCTCTGCCTTCTCCGGATCCTCCGGGATCAGGAAGAGCTCATCCACGCGGATCGCCTGCTCTTTCGGATAATTATCGATCAGATCCTCCGTGGTCACCACATAGCGGGCCTCCGAATCCCCGATGATATGCCTGATCCGGTCTGCCGGATACTGGGGATCACAGGGAATAAATGCAGCGCCGGCCTTATTTACGCCCAGCATGCAGGCAAAGAAGCAGGACTCTCTTGGAAGCAGCAATGCCACGCTGTCTCCGATGCCGACGCCTCTTTTCATCAGATGATGGGCTGCAAGATTCGCCCGTTCGTTCAGCTCCCGGTAGGTATAGCTTCCATCCACCGCGATGAGGGCGGTCCTGTCCGGATCTTTCTTAACTGCTTCCTCAAACAGCTGATGAAGCAGGTTGACCGGTACCTCTGCGCTTCCGGTACTGCGGAATCTCTCCAGGGCTTCCTTCTGATCCTCGGGAAGGACCAGGGCGTCTCTTACGGTCAGCTCATTTCCGGAAGCAAGAAGCTTAAGGGTTGATCGGATCTGACCGATCATATTCCGGATCACCTGTTCCTCAAACAGCTCCGAGGAATACTGGAAGATACAGCCAAGCCCCTTGGAGGACTTATGGATCACGATGCCCACGTCCCGGCTCATTTTCTGAAGCGGGGAGTACATCTCGCAGCGGATCCCATCCTGATCATAGGGCTCGGGGGTCTGCATGTAGTTCACGCTCACATCAAAGATCGGGTTTCTGGAAGCATCCCTTTCCTTTGCAAACTCCGCCACCACCTCCTCAAAGGGCAGGGAGGAACCGTAGGTGGCTTCTCTTACTGACTCGCCTGTTTCCTTCAGCAGAGCTGCGGCCATGGCATCCCGGTTTACCCTTACCCGTACCGGAGCCGTATTGACGAACATACCGATCACCTCCGGTGCGTCCGCCGGCCTAAGGTTCGTGGGGATGCCCAGAACCACATCATCAGAGCCGCAGTATTTTGCAACGGTCATGGCCACTGCGGAGAAGATCAGCTCGAATTCCGATATACCATAGCGCTTAGCTGCCTGGTCAAGGAGATTCACCTCTTCGGGAAGGAAGGTCACCGGGATCTCCTGATCCGAAACCGGGTGGACCATGGGGCGCTTTCCGCCCCGGACCGGCATATCATTTACGGGCACTCCACCCTCAAAAAGCTTGTGGTAGAAGGCCAAACCGGTCTCCACATCCGGATGGGACAGCTCCTCGTAAAGGTCGGACAGATCCACCTCACTCTCCGGAACCGCCTCGCCCTTCAGCGCAGCCAGGAATTCCCGGGTAAAGGTTCCGGCAGAACCACCGTCAAACGCGATATGATGTATGGCCAGGTGTACCACCTGTCCGCCGTCAGGAATGGCGTAGATGGTCGCACGGACCGGGATTCCCGAGAGCAGGAAGGGCTCTGCGTATGCATCAACGATCCTCCTTACAGCCTCCTCCGACTCTGCTTCCTTCCTTACGATCTCGGGAAGCTGTTCCGAAAGGATACGGACCGGAACACCGCCTTCCGTTCCGTAGAAGGAATGCAGCGCCTCATGTACCGCAAAGACCTGACTGAGGGCCTGTTCGATCTGATCCGCATTTACCCCGGTAAGGGAAAAGGCGAGATTCAGGTTATACATCACGGAATCCGGATCCTTCTCCTGCTCCAGGTACATACTGCGTTCTGCCGGCGTAAGCGGGAAGCTGCGAACATGCTTCTTCTCTCTGGTGCGGGTCCTGCTTTCTGCCTGCAGCATTCTCTGCTCGATAGCCCGAGGAGTTTTCCCCATAAGGATATCCGCCGGACGGACGTGGTATGCCGTCAGTCTGCCGGCCACCATGGCTGCAGTAATGGAGTCTCCGCCCATGGACTGGAATTCATCCTCCAGGCCTACACGGTCCACCCCCAGGATCTCTTCCATGGCATGACAGATTGCTTTCTGTACATCCGTCTCCGGTTCCACGTATTCATTCTGGAATTCACTGTTGGCCGGCGGAAGCAGCGCTCCCCGGTCCAGCTTACCATTTGCATTTACCGGCAGCTGATCCATCCGCACAAAGAAGGCCGGAACCATATAGGCAGGCAGTGTCCCGGATATCGCATTCCGAATATCCGCCGGGTCCATCGGATGCTTCTCCACATAATAAGCTACCAGATAGGTCTGATCATACTGGTTCTTAAAATCCTTCAGTACGGCATCATGGATCCCGTCCAGGTTCTTGATCACAGTCTCGATCTCACCCGGCTCCACACGCTGTCCGTTAATCTTCACCATCCAGTCCTTCCGGTTGATGTAGATGATATTTCCGTTCTCATCCCTCTTGCCCAGATCGCCGGTACGGAGCAACGTCTCATGTCCGTCCTGATCACGGAAGGGATTCGGCAAAAAGGTTTTTGCCGTCTGCTCTTCCAGCCCGAAATACCCTGAGGCAAAGCGGCCTGTAAGACAGATCTCCCCCTCCTCCGCCGGCTGGTCATTTTCATCCAGAAGATAGACCGATATACCATGCAGAGGCTTTCCTATAGGAGTGTTATCATATGACCGGTCCACTGCAAATTCCAAAACGGCAGAGGCAGACTCCGTCTGGCCGTACCGCACCACGATCCTGAATTCATCGCTGTAAATGCCGGAGACCCGTTCACTTCCGGTGCTGACCTCCTTCAGCGTCTTCTTCTTTTGTTTGAAGACCTTAAGAACTTTTGGGGAGATAAAGGATCGTTCGATATCATTTTCCGCGAAAAACTCCGCCAGAAGCACCGGATCCCGCATCGCTTCATAGGGTGTCAGATACGCGGTATACAGCGAATACAGGGGCTGGAACACGCCTTGCACGGATGCGACAAAGGTAAAGGGAGCGCCCAGAGCTGCCCTGAATCCCACCGACGCCTCCTGCGTCATGGCGTAACGGATCACGGAGTCATTGATGCTTCCGAAGGTATGCAGCACACCCTTCGGTTTCCCTGTGGAGCCTGAGGTATAGATCAGGATCGAGGGATCCTTCTCCTCCACCTCCGTATCCTCCGTCAGAGGTTCTTCCTCCTCCAGGCGACGCAGGAACGCTTCATCTACAACCACTTTTGCTCCGCAGTTCTCGCGGATATACTCCACACGTTCCTTCGGATAGTTGGGCGACTGTGGGACAAATGCGGCTCCGGCCAGCCATATTCCGTACATGGCCGCTACATACTCCTTGTTTCTGGGAAGAACGATCATGACGAAATCTCCCCGCTTCACTCCCCTGCTGACAAGACGGTGAGCGATCCTCCTGGCCGTCGAATCCAAGGAATTGTATGTATAGAAATTCTCTTTCCCGGCATCCACGATCGCCATAAGCTCCGGATATGCCTTTATGTTCTCTTTGATCTGATCAAGTAACTGAACCCCCATCATTTACTCCTTTTCTCGAATATGACACCATACTGCGGCTTTGCATCCGGTGACTTCGGACGCAAGGCATAACATGCTACTATTTTACCACATCAGCGACATTTCTTCCATGTGATTAATGAACGAGTTGACCTCTAAAATATATAATAAATAATAGATTGTCGTCACCTTGATTGTTACTCATAATCCGTTGCCTTATATTCAACAACCACTTAGACTATTATTGGGAGGTACTAAAGTGATGATACTAAAGGAATTCGGATGGGCATGTAAGCATCTTCGAGAGTCAAAAGGATTAAGTCAAGAGAAATTTGCAGCATCCATTGGCATGGACCGAACCTATTATGCCTCTATTGAAGCCGGCCGAAGGAACGTTTCACTTATTAACATCGAAAAGATAGCTAAAGGATTTGATATTTCTTTATCAGATATGTTTAAGGAGGTATAGACTATGCAATATAAGCTAAAGAAGGAAGAAATAGCCAGCTATAATGAAAACAATACCTATTCATTTCCAAAATATACTTCCCAATTGATAAATCTCGCGAACCAAAACGCAAAGGGCACAAGGAAAAACGTTGTAGGACAAATGTCAGACTTATTTCCCGAGTTTTTGAAACAAACTCAATTCGTATCATTCGAATACTGGAAAAGCTTTTATCTTATGAGTCATCCCGAATCAATTGATACAGCTACAAATAAGATTTATGATCAAGTAGAAAATCTACGGTCTGCAATCGATTTAATTGATCGCGAAATGGTTCACAAATGGGTGGAAGATTTAATCTATAACAAAACATACAATGGTATGTATGTTCAAAAAGCTATTCTTGCATCACTCGCCAAGGAACGAAATGTTGAGTATCGTCTTGCAACACCCGAGGAGGAGTCTAAAGGAATCGATGGATATGTCGGTGATATTCCATATTCTGTAAAACCCGACACATACAAAACTATGGAGCGACTTCCTGAATTCATTGAAGTCAGAATGATATATTACAAAAAAAATAAAGCTGGGATCACTTTTGACGTTGAAGATTAGAAAGAACGGCATGTACGAAGGGAATCGTACATGCCGTTCTTTCTATAGCGAATACATCCCAATTACTCAGAGAATGACAACTGATCAAATAATTTATACGAACACTCAAAACCAGATTCAGATTGTGTGATCGACGCTAATTGTTTTATCTCCATTGCCACTTCTTGTCGTGTTTTTACAAGGAAACCATGCACTTCGTTTTTGTAGCATTTCGCTTTTTTATCATCAGGTAATGCATCAACAAAACTAAGATGATTCTTTATCCGATCACTTATGATTTTATTAAATGATCCAACATTTATGCTCTTGTTTTCCATTGCAAGATTCATAATATCACGATCGATATCAATCCCTATGCTATTTCGATTTAAAACCATGCACGCAATATTTGTCGTCCCCAGTCCTGCAAAAGGATCAAGAATTATATCCTCTTCAACAGAGTACATATTGATCAATCTATATGGAACCTCAAATGGGAATGATGCATTCCGACTTCTTGTTGACTTCGAATTAAACAATGTTTGTGATACACCTTTAATTTCCCAAAGATCGGAGAACCAAATATTTCTTTCTTCCCAAAAGAATGCACTCTTCTGTCTTTTTTTCTTTTCATTCCCGTAAAACTGACGTTTTCCACCCTTACGAAATATCAGAATGTACTCATGTTCATAAGTTACATAGGCCCCTGCAGGATACATCCCTGATCCCATAAATTTATTCGGTGAATTTGATTGTTTCCTCCAGTGGATATCTGGCAAAACACTATAACCTTTATTCAAAAAAAAGTCTATTATCCTTGTATGATTTGAATACAATTGGAAATTACCATTAATTGTTCTTGTTGCATCGCCAACGTTGATACAAATAAAGCCATTATCCTTAAGTACTCTATCACACTCATCCCACACACAATTCAAAATCTCATGCATTCTATAAAATGCACCATTACCATCACCTTTTTTCAAATCATTCGCAATTTCTGGATTCTGCTGTGAAAAAATCTCATCCCACATTTCAATCATAGGATACGGGGGTGAAGTTATTATTAAATCAACAGATTTTTCATCTATCAATTCCATATTACTACTGTTCATATTCAAATATTTATGTGTTGTCATTATGCTTCAATCTCCCCTACTCTATGTCTTCATTTTGATAATAATAGAACCGACGATATTTATTTACAAAATCTACCAACGATAATTCCTCACCACTTTCCCCATTTTCATATACGTATATATATACCGATGAAGGAAAAAGACCGTCATCGCCCTTACTATACTTTTTTAGTGAAGCAACTTGTATCGGCATTTTTTCCGAGCCATTATTACTCATATTTATCCCCCTCGTACATTCATCTTAGATTACTTCCCTTAGTTTTCGTCTTCTTTCGATTATTAACGACAAATCTCATCTCTAATCCACCTAATTGACACTTATCAACTTCACATCCGTTCCTCTCTTACAGAACGGACACCAGCAATGCTGCCATACATCGTCATCCCCAACGTATCCCCGCTCTCGGAAACCAAATGGCCCAGATATTCATGCAGTCCGTCAAATCCCTTAACATACACAGGTTTACCGGGAACCAACCCTAGTCTTCCGCCATATCATTTCTTAATCCGCCGCTTTCATTCTGCTTTGCATTTTCATTGATAAATCTATCCTGCATGTCCCAACGCTGTCACGGACTACCCGGCCTTTGCGATCTCATTTGCATACACGCTGAAGACGTACATCAGCTCCATCAGATCGTCGGAGATCTCAAAATTTACCTCGATATACTTCGGCTTCTCGGATAAGCCGAAGCTCTCGGTCACATTTTCGGGTGTTACACGACCGCATTTCCGGAAGTCGGTCGGATCCACATAGTTTTTGATCCTGTCATCGTTGACATCCAGCCGGAAAGCCATTTCAAGATCATCATCCCTTGTAGCGCCGTGGCCCTTTACCAGCCCCTGGCCCTCATACACGTAAATGTTCCTGTCATCGTTCATAATGACTGCCCGGGCGTACCAGTAGTTATCCTTCCCGTAGGTCAGCTTATTCTCCCTGTCGGAGGTCCCGTCTTCGCTGTATCCGGTGGCCACGATTGCCTTGTGATTCATCGGATCGTAGTTTCCGTCTGCCACCGCATAGAGCAGCAGATAAACGATCGCACGGTCACGGGCATTCAGATCCTTCAGCTTCAGAGCATCCCTCTTCTCTGCTATAAATTCGGCAAATGCATTGCCCGGCACATTTAATTCGTTGATCCATTCCAGGCACGACATCTCGGGCTTGTCTCCCAGAAAGGTCGGCTTAAGGTTCCCGCTTTCCGCCGCACGGAATATTTCCCTGTACTTTGCGGGGTAATCGTCCCATTTGTCCTTCTTCGCCATAACATCCTCTTCAATCCTGGAAAGGTCCCTTTCCAGTTCCTTTTGTGCACGCTCTTCTATATACTTATTGGAGATGGCCGTGCTCGTCTCTTTTTTCTTCGGATCATATCCGGAAGGCCTGCCTTTTATATTTTTCCCTACGTGGACAACCCCCACAAGGAACACTACGAATATGGTGACGCCTATAATGAACCCCAGTGTGCCATTTTCGTCGGTTTTTTTTCTGTTTTTACGCGTGGCCAGAGCGATTCCCTGTATGACAAAGGTGATCGAACTTATCCCGAAGCAACACGTTCCCATGAAGCAAACGCCTCCGAAAAAGGGAACGCGTTCGATGAGGAGGACGCCCAATATGGCCAATCCCGTTGCAATGATCGCCGTGACGAGAGCTGCCAGAAAATGTTCTCCTACAGAATACGGATGGAAGATACCCCTGCTATGCGGCAAAGGACGATACTCGGACTCGCCGTTCTGCTTTTCCGATTCTTCCGCCGATTCGGTTTTACCCAGATTCTCTGCCAGCTCGGTTCTATCCGGACCCTTCGATGCCCCGGATCTATCCGGATCCTCTACCAGCTCAGTTCTATCCGGCTCCTTCGTCGGGTCGGTTTTACCCAGCTCCCTCATCGCCTTCTCGTAGGAATTTAGTTCACCGTCTTTATTGAAATCAGAGAAATCTCCCATACGGTCTCCTCACGTTCTTCCTTTGTGGTGTCTTTGATCAGAAACGATCACATGATATACCCCCTGTCGTAACGTGCGCCTGGAACGATATTTTCAGGCAACAAAACGTTGCAAAACCCCAAAATCTATGTACCATGTCTTTGCTTCGCAAAACCATGCATCTGCTTCGCAGATGGACGCTGCTCGCTTTGCTCGCATCGTGTATCCCTCGCTTTGCTCGGGACCAGGGGGCCCCTCCCTCGCTTTGCTCGGGCAATCCCCTGGCTATTGTACCATGTCTTTGCTTCGCAAAACCATGCATCTGCTTCGCAGATGGACGCTGCTCGCTTTGCTCGCATCGTGTATCCCTCGCTTTGCTCGGGACCAGGGGGCCCCTCCCTCGCTTTGCTCGGGCAATCCCCTGGCTATTATACCACAATATGCCCGTAAAAGGGCCGCTCTTTTGCCAGATTTTCAGGCTTTATTCACGCATAATCCGGCACCTGAAAATCGGGCGGTTCCATCCGTCATAGAACCGCCCTGAATCGTGTGTGAATGAGCCTGTGTGACTATGCACAGATTGCGATACTGTCACACCACATTTCCGTCACTGCCGGTATCTGCAGTCCGTACCGGTTCTCCTTGCGACGCTGCTTTTGGATCATCCTGATTTTGCTCATTTTATCGGCCTTCTTCCTGGCCTCGATCATCATTCTCCTGGCAGCCGGATTGTAACGTCCGGATCTTCTGCGTCCCTGTCCAATGGGGTTCCTCTCACGGAAGATATCATGCTTGACGATATAGTCCAGATATCCTGTAGTCGAAATATTTCCTGTTCTTCTCCGGGATCAGCTTCACATAGCGGCAATCCCATGAATGAGCGATTTTGTCATCTGACTTTCCACATATGTAACACATAGACGTTCCTCCCTTATTGTGCGTAATCACTCCAGAGATCCGGATTGTCCATCAAGTCATCCCATGCATCGTCGACACTCTCGAAGTCCTCCTTGTAATCCTCGTAGTAGCTCTCCACATCCAGATCGTTCGGGTCGATGTTTCGCTTGGAAGAGCTGTCTGATGTGGACTTGTGGTAGGTCGAATGCGTTGCGTTGTAGGATGTGTCCCTGGTTTTGCTTCCGGATGTGGTTGAACTTTTGCTTGTGGAACTATTACTTGTAGAACTTTTGCTTGTGGAAGTCCTGCTCGCTGAGCTGGAGCCTGTCGATTTGTTGTAAGACTTGCTGGTGGACCAGCTTTCCATTGCTCTTCTGTCGGCTTCCACCTTTGCCTTTGCATCCCGGACTGTCTTGACCATACTGAAGAGTCCGATGCCTGCCAGAACTACAATGATCACTGCGTATGCTGCCCGCCCTTTTGCTCCCGGTTCGCTCTTCCCGGCTCTGTATCTTTTGAAGGACTTTCCAAGCGCTGTGAACCACTCTATAAGGAACTTCACGGTGAAGCATGAAAAGATGATGGCTGCTATGAACGCGATCACGCCGAGCTCCCTTCCGGTCTTTCCGCTTCCGTTGAACAGGTGGATCCCCAGCCACCAGCAGACAGCTGAAAGCGCTGCCCCGCCAAATACTCCACAGAAGGCATCGAACGCCGTTCCGGACTGACCGTTGTTTCTATTCTGATTGTTGTTAGTGTTATAGCTGCTCATAAGGCGCCTCCTTTCGACTGAGGTTTGTATGTTGAACGCCTGGGCGTTGGTTTCCGCCGGTCTCGATGGTTCTCGATGGTCTCGATGGTTCTTCTAAGTACCATTATGAACTATGAGGTGTCCGTTTCTCTCCCCAGCTCCTTCGGACCAGGGCTGGAACTGAAGCGCGGTCTGAACAGCATTTCCAAGGCATACGGCGCCCTGCTCCGCTGGGAGGAAGACGGGAACACCATCGGGGCCTGATCGTTATCGGTTCATGGCTGCTACCGTCAGCATATAGCGTTTCTTTCGTTCCTCCGGGAGGACATTGAACTGGTAGAAGAAGAGCTTGACCAGGATCTCCTGGGCCTTCGTCTTGCCCATGTTGTGAAGCGCCATCAGCTGCTTCTTGCTGCTGAGCAGATCCGTTGCGGCATTTCTCTCCACCACGTCTCCGATCGTGCGGTATCCCGCCCTGCGAAGACAGTTGTAGGCACCCGCTCCCAGATCCAGTGTACTGATATCCTGTCTCTCCGCCTCTTTGTTGAGATACATGGGAAAGCAGAACATTTTTCTGTTTCTTACCATGATCTCCTCGATCGTGTCCCCCTCAAGGAACCTGTTCATTTCCCTTGTGATCCGCCTGGTTTCCTCCGTATCTAGTCTCATCATATGCGACACCTCCGAAATCGTTTCTTACGACTTCCTGGACCACCTCTCCCCTTCCGGTTTTGATCCGGCCCTTGAAGTTCTTATTCAACATTTTCACGAGGTATCTCAGTTCCGAGATCTCCGGTGCTTCCGCCACCGCCATGAGCTTCTTCCCGCCTGTCAGGATATAGATCTCCTTCACGTATCCGGTGCGGTTCAGATAGTACATCACTTCTTCTACCGCATCTTCTGTCACGGTCAGTGTAAGAAACATCTTCACTTCGCCTTCGCGATGGGTGATCACACGATAGCCCCGGATCACGCCTTCCTGCTCGAGCTTTTGGACTCTTTTCTTCACGGCAACCCGTGAGATCTCCAGCTTCTTCCCAATCTCTGAGAAGGGCATGCGTCCGTTCTTCTTAAGCATCCGAAGGATCGCCTTGTTCGTATCGTCCATGAAGATACCTCCTGTTTCATCAGTGTCGACTCTGATTGATTTCATTATAGGAGCGGGGGTGGGGGAATGCAAGAGGGGGCGGTTACGTATCGTAACCGCCCCTCTGAAGGTGTTATTCGTATGTCTGAGATGAGATGTCATTTACCCCCAATTCGAGGAGTAGTTTCGCCCAAATCCATATTTTGGTCCATGATGTAATCATCCACATCATCAACAATGATCTGGTAATCGCCATCATCATCTTCTGCACCGGGATGCGTCAAAAAAAATGAACCTCTCCCCGGCTCATGAAAAAATATAAGTGAATACATTCTTATGCGTGACGCCGCTTCGGCGGATTCGGCGCAGGATCAGGAGGACAATTATGAGAAGAAAAACACTTGCAGTTATCGTATTTACCTGTGTTATGAGCATCGGCCTGATGGGCTGCGGAAAAAACGACGGTCAGGAGGCTGAGCAGGGTGCCGACGGCGGAGCTCAGGTGGTAGAGGCAAAGGAAAGCGTGGAAGTGGTCCGCACAGAGGGATTTCAGCTGACGGTCAGAGATGGGTTTACCGGACGTGCGTACAAGGAGTCTAAGGACCTTGTCGCGGGAAGTAAACCCGGCGGGGCCATTCCGGCGGATGAAATAAATGCGGATATGATCGTGGTCAACTATGCGGAAGGGAAGTCGGCGCCGGAAAGCTCCTCCTATTTCAAATTGGAGAAGCTGAAGCGACAGGAGACAGATATTCGTCAGATCGCCGGGGACGCAGCAAAACTGCAGAATGACGCGGATGTGGATTGCTCCATGGAGGAGACCACCATCGGCACTATATGGCCGGATATTGCTTCAGACAGTATGGCAGGACGGACGGTATATCATGTAACCTCCAGGCTCCGGGATAATGATTTCATGTTCGAGCATTTCTTCTTTCAGACGGATGCCGGGGTGAACATGGTGATCGGGGTATTCTATCCCAAGGGAGACGAAACCGTCCGGAAGGATATGATGAATCAGTTCCTGGAGGTTGAATTTCTAAAGTGATGCGTGATCTGTCAAAAGTGTAGCCTTAGCCTTCCCCTGAAGGGGATTTCGACTGACTGTCGGTACTCCGGCCACCCTCCAGCCATATCTCCACCAGGAAAAGATAGATGAAAATGTTCTCCCAGATGAACATGGTCATCCAGAATGCCCTCCATCTTACCACTACATAGGCTATGATGAAAAACGCCGCATAGGCGGTTGCGATCATGCCAAATCTTTTCAAACTTTTATCCTTCTCAAGGAAGAGCAGAGTAAGAAATGAGAAGAACCCAACCAGCATCAGGCTGTATGCGAACATATTGTGAATCCCGGCAACCGTTCTGTTCCATTCACGGTTACACGGGAACACAGCACATCCGCACACGCAGGTAATGATCAAAATGTAGATCACCTTCCTGTAGCGTGGCATATAGGTTCTTCTCAGATATCCGATCACAAGCAGCGCCATGATTATGGCACAGAGAAGATACAGTACCGCCGTCCATGGCCGAAGTGCCACGTAACGTGATATGGACAGCCAGAGATCAAATCTGTGAAGATCAATGATCCATGCGGAAGCCACAGTGATGATCGCCATCACTGTGTATATGATCCCTGCAGCTATCACTGCATTTCTTCCGTTCGTTATCTTCTTAAACATATATCCGTCCCAAATCTAAATATCCGCTTGTATTATATGGATACTGATCCATCATTTCTTCATGCCGGTGGCGGGAGCGAGGCTGCTTCCCGTCTTGCTTTTCCCGGAACCCGATTTCACTCTTTTTTTATCGAAGTTGCCGCTCACCAATGCATTTCCATACTTGATCTGAATCCGCTGGCGCCCGTACCTTGCGATAGTCAGTCCTTCCGTCCCGCGAACCTCATTGATCCTGTCTGTGGTCACCCTGATACGATCCATGATCGCTCTGTCGAACAGCTTCCTTCCGCTATCCGTATTATGAAGGATCATCGCCTGCGCATCCAATGTGCTGTTGAAACGTTCATTCCTGTAGGAACCTGTCCGAACCTGCTTCCGCCCCTTCATATAGTATTCCGACGTGTTCATGATCCGGATATTTGCCAGCATAAATTCAGATCCCTTCGAGGTCTTCGGATCAAGCTGCGAAGCTTTATGGACCTCTTCGGCAAATACACGAAATTCCGTTGTGACACCCTTCGGGTCCTTCTTCATCGTATGGTCGATGGAAGACCAAAGCAGCTTCATATCATCCACATACCGGATCCTCTGTTCCTTCGGAACAGCGTACATTGCCCTTTCTCTTTTTGCGGCAAATTCTTTCACGTTGTCCGTCGTAGTAAGGATATCCTCCAGCTGCCATCTGGTGAGTTTTTCGAGCCCAAGATGCGCCTTCATACCCTTTGCCATCTGTTTGATGGATTTCTCACTAAATGGTTTTTTCGTGCGCTGGAGCCTCTCGGCAGCCAGCACCTTCGAAAGAGTTTCTATCAATTTCTCTTTCGGTTCGTCCATAACATAATATCCTGTATGAAGGGTCTTGTAGGCTTCGTAGCTCTTCGGCATCTCCTTTGACGCCCTTTTATAATTGGCCTTTACCTGTTGGATCTTTTCATCTCTTTCCTCACGTGATTCCTTATCCTTATGGAATCCCATGTCCACGATCTTCTGCATCACCTCAGGTACGTTTCTCATCCTTCGGCTTTCACTGAAGGTAGGCATGAAGGATGATAGCTTTGAACGAAGATTCAGTCTGCTCACCTTTGCGTTCGGATCAATATTCTCTTCTTCATTCGGTTTTACGCTCTCCTTCTTATGCTGCTCTTTATCCTTCTCGTTGTCCGGCTTTCCGTCCGGCACAGTTTCACCCTCCTCCAGAACAGGACTGAGAGGTTCAAACTGATGGGGCTTTCTCTTCCTACGGTTTTCCTTCGCCTTCTTGATCGCATTCCAATATGCTTTGGAGAATTGTTTCTCGCCCTCCGCAGTGAGTTTCGGTTCTTCCTTGATGATATCCTTCTCTTCGTGCTTCTGCTTTCTTACCACAATTTCATAACCGTCTTCAATGGCATCGTATACCTCACGATATGCGTCGAAGACGGCATGGCTGTATTTGTCGCCGATCTTAACTCCCACATCAACCTGATAGAGTATCCCATATACGACCTCCATTTCCATGGCGACCTTCTTCATCTGTCTCGGATCCGTAAGGTCCACATCCGGAAGCTTGTAATCCCTGCCCTTTTCAAAGGCACGGATCTTGCTTAACCGGAACTTCTCTCTTTCCTGGTCGGTAAACTGATCCGCCTCGATAAGTAAATTTCTTATAACCTGTAACATCAATATCCGGCATGATTATGGCCTCCTCTTATCGTACTGATGATTAATTCCGGGATTGTGTTTCATCCTATATCCCACTTCGCATCACTATATCAAAAATCATATAACAAATGAGCAACAAATGAAATAGGGATGTTCACACATCCCTACTCTCTGACTACTTATCCCATTTCCTCTGATGCAGCTGGACAACAGAGAGTACCACGCTGACAAGGAGTAAAAGGATCACTATATAGAGTACCACACCATAGGAGCCTGACCGGAAGACTCCGGGGGACACTGGCCTGAAGTCCGTAGAATCCGAGAACGGCCTTACATGGTTTAATTTGTTGTAGTGATAGTACGTTTTGTAACCTGCCACATAGAAGAATACGGAGAGGATCATGGCCACCATACATACATTCGTCAGGAATCCTCCTACGATCTTTTTGCGGTCGGATTTACTTGCAAGGAGACACATAGCCACAAATAAACCGATAAAACCATAACCACCGACAGCCCCATACCAAACGGCCGCTCCATACGCTCTATAGATAGTATAGCCTGCTCCTCCGGCAGTATAGAAGGGGAAGAACGTCAGCAAAAAGCATAAAGGAAACATAAGTCCCAGGATCAGGGTCACCACCCTCTTTGAAAGCTCGCCCGCCGGCTCGCTCACTGCAAGCTTTCTCACCTCAGGCTCTCTCACCGCGTACTCCTTCACCTCAGGGCTGCCTCCGATGAATGCTCCCGGTGTATAAAAATAGTTTCCGGTATTTGCTCTTTTATCATGTTTTGTGCCGCATACACCACTAAGTCTGTTTACCGGTCCTAACTGAACCCCATTCTGATCGTATAACATATCCTTCTCTCCTTTCACTTGTTCAAATGTGATTTACAATCCATCCCTCTGCCTTATGGAGGAGAGGCGATCTCTTGCTTAATTTGATTAAACCACATTGGCGGCAAAGAGAAATTAGGGGGAATAAGAAATTAGGGGGATAAATTTAAAAAGGGATCGCCTCCGCCGTCGTGCGGAAGCAATCCCCGGTATCATGAGTGAAATGTACGGATCTAGTGCCGTGGTGAAATATACGGATCAGGCGCCATGGCCAGAGCAGGGAGGGACGGTTCTGATTCGATCAGAACCGTCCCCGATTTTCGGGGACAGGTCTGATCAGGGAGGGACGGTTCTGATCGAACCAGAACCGTCCCCGAATTGCACCCCTCAGCTCACCAGACCGTTCGGGCCCTCGGAATATCCTTCCAGGCCGCTCTGCAGCATGCGGAACACGTGGTTGCGCAGGCTCTCGGGCTCGAGGATGGTGGTGTCCATAGTGTGGTTCATTGCGAAGTCCACAGCCCGCTGTACGTCGGTTTTGGTGGAAACCAGGATATGTCCGTTCCGCATCCGGTTCACTCTCAGATCCCGACTGCCGAAGCACTCCACGAATTCAGACACTCTGTCTTCCGCGGACAGGAACTTAACGGACAGTTCCCTGGCGCCGCTCTCCTTCCGGGTCTTCTTTCCATAACGATTACCGGAGGTTTCTGCCATTCTCATATTCGATATCAGATCAAGTCTATACATAAGCTCCTCCTCTCTTTCGTCCCTGCAGAACAGATAGTACCTTCCGTCACGGAGCTCCGTTTCATACGGCGTCACGGTACACTCCGTGAACTCCTCCTCCAGCCCCTCCCCGCCGACGCGGTAGAGCGGATACCGGAAGCTGACCTTCCTGTTCCTGGCGATTGATTCATTTATAATATCCAGCGTATAGAACAGCTGGCTGTTGGTGAAACGACTGTTCATCTCCTTCTTCACGAATCCGCTTCTCTTCCGGAAATACTTACTGGACAACCCCTCCAGCTTTCTGATCAGTTCATCCTTCTGATTGTCCGGAATGCACTCTGCATCCAGCACGCTGTCGATCAGAAAATGCAACTCGCAGTCCATGATCTCTTTCTGAAGATAGAAGCCGCTGCAAACCGCCTGTTCTTCCATCTCACCTGTATCACGGCAGTACACCAGCCTTGTCTTCTCACTCCACTGGATATCCATGCCCATGTCAATGAGATCCATGATATTTCTCTTGATGGATTTACGGTCCACAACCAGATCATACTCGTTTTTCAGAAGCTCCTCGATCTCCTTCTGGCTGAGGCTGTGATTCTCATCCGTATATCGCCGGAGAATATCCAGAATATCAAGCACTATCATTTTCTTAGACTGCTTCGTATACATTTTCACATCCTCCTTCTTTTCTCTGTTCAAGTATGATTCTACACGGTCGGTCGATACAAATTTGTCCGAGTTTGCATTTTTATCTATTTTTTTTCATTCGATACAAAAACGAAGTAACCGAAGGTCGGTTCCGTCAATCCGGGGACAGGTGTGAGCGGCCAGGGACGGTTCTGGTTTGATCAGAACCGTCCCCGATTTGCGGGGACAGGTCTGATCAGGGAGGGACGGTTCTGATCGAACCAGAACCGTCCCCGAATTGACGAATTGACCGCATCGATCTGCTGAAAAGGATACTTTCTGGTATTCAGCTTTGCCAGGGTCATCCCGCATCCGATATCCACTCCCACCAGACTCGGAAGGATGGAATCTCCGACGGTCATGGTGAGGCCGATGGTTCCCACCTTTCCCGGATGTACATCCGGCATAACCCGGATGACGCTTCCCTCTGCGCTGGGATGATCACAGATCCGCTGCGGCTGCTTGCGGGCGTAATCCTCCAGTGCATATGTTTCATTTTCAACTGTGTACACGATCGCATTCGTGTACTTTCCGTAAATTGTAATCATATAGTTGTATTCCTCTTCTCTTTGATTTTTAGACATAGAAAGAGCACCGCAAAGCGGTGCTCCCATCAAATCGGTCTTCAAAAGAAGATGGAATTATATGAGGCCACCCTTTGCATAAGTGCTATTCATTTTTCCGTTTTTTAAGACCATAGTACCCAGCATGGTGTCCTCCTTTCTGCCACGAATCACGGGCGAATAAACAAATGATTTTTTGCGTCAGCATTTACGAGTATATGGGGCACGCCCCGGAAATTCAAGCCGATCGTGAGATTTTCACATTATCTTCACACTGCAAAACCATCTCCGGTTCCGAAGCTGCTCAGTTTGCCACAACCACATATGCCGGCTGTATCACCTCTCCATGATCCATGCAGCCCGGCTGAATGATCTTTTTCACAGTATTAGGTGGCATTTCGGGATCTGTCACATGCTCAACCGCATAATGATATCTGACATCAAACGGAACACCCGTACTCTCGATCAGCTCGATCCCCTGCTGTTCAAGGATCGCCTTTGTCTGATCGTAGATACTGGCCATTCCCTTAGCGTACGAATTGTCCTCGCCGGAATACTTCGCCCCATAAGACAGGTTATTTATGACCGGAAGAAGGGAAGCGAGAAGCTCCAGGCGACCACTTTCCTGTCCGCCCTGTGCTTTCTGTGCTTTCTGTGCTTTCTGTCCTTCCTGTCCGCCCTGCTCTTCATGCCGACTTCCGGTATTACCAAGCTGCATCAACTTATCGGCCCGACATGAGATCAGATATTTATCCCCACTCTTTATACTAAACTCACAGATGCTGTTTGCATCGATGTCAATCGTTACTTCGAGATCCCCCTTGCCTTTCAGCTTATAACTCTCCTTTTGCAAAGGAATACTCCCCTGCATCATCATCCTGTCCCCTATTTTTTCATATACCTTCAGCGTATAATCCGCATCGCCATTATCCGGTGCAGCATTGAGAAGCTTCATCTTTTTTAAAGTGGGAATTGTGTAATCTTCGTAAATCAATTCAAACATTTCATCCTTCCATGCAACATAGAGCGGGTAAGGGGACAGTGTGTCAAGTACAAGGAAGTTTTCAACCGATTTTCCATCCAACTCACAGACTCCGCTCAGCTTTGCACATTGAACAGCAAGACCGATCGGAACATTCCATTCGCCATAAGGCTGAACTGCATCCATTTTACCATTGGAAACACTTGCATTGATCCGCCCTTCCAGCAGTTGCAGAGTATCCGTATTACCCACAAAATATATTTTCTTTGCATTCGAAACCCCAAACATGGATTCCTTCTCGCGATTATCACAGTTCAAAATTTGACCATCAGTTTCACGCCAGGAACTGATAATATAAATCGCTAGTTTTTCGAGAAAATCATCGCTATATTCGTACTCACCAATCAGCAGATCATTGTCCTTCTCATAACCAACCCAGAATATCCCTTCGACTCCATCATGAAAAGACAACGCCAAACCCATTGACAAGGTCTTTGAGATCATTCTTATAAGATCAATCCCACATTTTCCGGCATATTGTAAGAGTCTGGTTTTATCTCCCATTCCAAAGGAATCCGGAATGCACAGAATATACCCCGGCTGAGGGATTCCTTCACGCTCCTCCAAAAAATGAGTGATATGATCAAACGCCCTGCGAAAGCTCTCCTGATCTGTGAAAAATGTATCCTCTCTCACACCCGGGGGCAGAATCGTATTAAGCTGTCTGGTAGCCCCGTTTTTCGGATATGCAAGAAATGCTTCATAATCCCGTATGAATACACCTACAATAGCCATAAAAAATCCCCCTTCTTTACAATGAGTATAGAGAAATACCCCGCCTGATCCGGGATGGACTCGATACCGGAATACACTCTCTCCTCCGGCATTCCGCAATTCTCCACCAGATAAGCCTTCTTTCCGCTTTCCGTTATCTGATATGCTATTCCGGGAGATGCTCCCCTGGCCGGGCAGGCAATGACATCTGCCTTTTCCATTATTCGAAGTGCTTTAACTGTGATCAGCTCCGGATCACCGGGGCCTACTCCCAGGCCATATAAAATACCGTCCATCATTTCATTTTCACCCTGATTCATTCCTGCCGCCCGAATGTCATAGTCCTTCTTGTTTATGCAGTAATCATCTTCTTAATTGTTCTCTCATTCTCCCTTGTGAACTCGCTTAGTTTATACGATCTGATACGTTGATTCACCATCAGCGGTTCTACAAATCCATTCTTTACAAGAACCTCCAGCCTGTTTATTACCGTTTTATTTGTCACTCCGATTTCACGGCTGACTTCAACGGGCGTAAATTCGCCCTTATACTTCTTCATCAAAAGAAGAAGCAATTCCTTTTCCCTGCCCTTTAAATGCGACAGGCTTCCGCTCACCTTATCCTCACCGGAACTCTCCGACAATTCACATACCTTATTGGAATACAACAATACCATACGCAAAAAATAGTTGATCCATACTTCTGGATGCGGTGGGTTGTTTCTTCCCGAATAGTAAAGCGCAGGCAATCCCATTTGAATTGATTCATAGTATTCGTTCACGTCATATGCAAAGTATTCCTCTAATGAACCGATGCCGTTAAACCCATATCCGTTGACATCTAAAATGTAGCCGGATAACAACCGTGCGGTTCTTCCATTTCCATCTTCGAATGGATGGATCGTCACCAACTGATAATGAACTATCGCTGCAACGATCAACGGATGATCATCCGTACTATTCACATAATCAACCAACTCGTCCAATAATTCGGGTATATCACAATACTCCGGCGGAATATAATCAGGATTTCCGGTTTGAGAATCATACACGGCAAATAACACGCCCGGAGGCATTGGCCCTCTTAATCCAATTTTTTCTTTGGACGCGCCCGTCTCAACACATTTCTGAACATCCAATATGAGTTTCTTTGAAAACTTCTCTTTCTTCTTTGCCTTCTCTTCCAGATAATTCAATGCAAGAAAATAATTCCGAACTTCCTGTTCCGGTTTAAGAAAATGCTTTCTTTCATCTCTCTCTATCACTTCATCAACCTGGTTTTCGGAGAGGGGATTTCCTTCAATCTTATTTGAAGCATATGAGCTCTTCTTCTTTGAATTCTTACGCAGTCTGCCTGCAACAGATCTCGGAAGTTTCACGGTAGAAACCCTGTATCTGTTTAGATCAATTTCGGTTATGTATTTTAGGATCTCATTGGTCAAAATCGCTTTAATCATCTTCGAACCACCTCAATGTTATTATAACAAAATGAAGATGATCCTTCCACTAAATCTACACTATTTTTTCACTATTTTTCATTAACGAAGAACATACGATTTTGCCCTCTCACACCTTTATCCTCGCCACCTTCCCCCATGGCGGTTCAACCTCCTCATTATTCAGCAGCCACAGCACGGGTATTCCCATCGCCAGATGCTCCTTCGGAAATGGGGCATATCCGTCCGTCAGGATGATGATGCTCACCGGCGGATCGTCCTCCATATGCTGATGTACATACTCAAAGATGATCTGGAAATCGGTGCCTCCGCCGCCCTTCGGCCGGATGATGTGGAATTCTTCTTCATTCTCGAAGGGCTGTGGTTCCACGATGGCCGCATCGAAGAAGCCCAGCCATCCTGCCAGTCTTCCATTGAACTGATCGATGGCCCCCTTCACCTCCGAGTATGCTGCCGTGATCATATCATCAGACATACTTCCGGAGGTATCGATCATGAAGAGGATATTCTGAACCAGGTCGTCCTTGTCATTGAAGTCTGGAAGGTAAAATGGACTGTCGTCGAAACGCCGGTCCGGAGGCGTAAAGGAATAGTCCACGATCTCCTCCTGAACAAAGTCATTCAGGATCTGTCTCCAATCCGTCTGTGGCCGGCGAAGTTCCTTCAAAATCCGCTCCGCACAGAGAGGGATGAGCCCTCTGGAATTCGTCGGATCCTGAAGTAGGATGGCATCGTGCGCATCCTTCATTCGCTTCACCCAGACATCCCTGAGGACATCATCCTCTTCTTCCATACCCCAATGAGAATGATCATCTACCGAGCTATTATTGTTCTCGTTATTATCTTTCTTCTTCCCCTGTTTCTTCTGCGCGCGGCCAGGAGCAAGACCTCCTCCGCTCCCTTTTTCAGGCACATCTGTACCTGAACCTCCACCGGAGCACTTCTTTGGCCTTCCGGAAGCTGTTCCATCTCCTTCCGCTTCTTCCGACTCATCTCTCCCCTCCCCTTCACCCGAGGGTTGCTTCTTCTTTCTCTTCACTCCCGTCATCACCGGCAACATTCCATACACCTGCTCTGCCGTCAATTCATACCCTTCCTGCCCATTCGGTGCAATGTGCATGGCCGGCTGTCCCTCCAGCATGATGGATCGAAGATCCAGATGCTTGGAAAGCAGGATATTCGAATTCACCACGATATCACACGCGATATTGAAACGCTCATTATCCCGCTCGCCCTGCCGGAAGCAGTGCTGCAGGACCACGTGCAGGATCTCGTGCATCATAATAAAGTCCAGTTCCCCATCACTCAGCTTCTCCAGGAAGTCCGGTCCGAAGAATATCCGCTTCCCGTCTGTGGCTGCCGTCTCACAGTTCTCATCCAACGCAAATACCATATGCATAAGAAGCAGCCCATAGAATCCGTGGTTCATGAGGATCCGCATTCTGGAAAGCAGCAGCCGCTTCATGTATTTCGTTATCTTCTCATTTGACAGATCCATTCATCAAACTCCCTTTCTCCGCCAGCCATTTCGAAAACTCCGGGATCCCAAGCAGCAGCTTCTTATAGTCCTTCTCGATATACAGATAATCCTTGAGCAGCACCGCGGAGAAGTCCGGCGGAAGCTTCCGGGCATACCTGATGGAATTGGCGATCCGGTCCATTTCCGTCTTATGCTCTCTGGCATAAGCCGTCATGGAGGATGTCAAAGCGTACATGGCATCCGTATTGGTCGGCGCCTTCGGTTCCTTCCCGTCGAAGATATCCTCGATGGACGGAAGGGTCTTGTAAATGTGGTTCCAGGTCCGAAACTCCACAGCCACCCCCGTGCCCACCACACCGGCGATCATGGGATACATTTTATCGATATCATCGGAAATGCCGTTCAGCAGATTGCTCACCATTTCCCATGCACGGGGCGTGGGAAATGCCAGATCGTCCGAGGAGGAATCAAAGCCCATCAGATACTCCTGCCGGAAGGACAGAAATCCGATGACCTTCGGATTGATGCCGGAGCGGACAGCCCACTGCTTCCACTGCTTAAAGCCACCTTCCACCTCAACATGGAGCAGTCGATTTGCCAGAGCCTTCGGCATCTTATATGCCACCGACTTATCCGTCGTCCGGTTGCCCGCTGCGATCACGATGCAGTTCTCCGGAAGCCTGTGCTCACCCACTACCCGGTCCAGCGTGATCTGATAGGCCGCAGCCTGCACGGACTGGGGTGCAGCTGAGATCTCATCCAGGAACAGGATGTTGACAATGTCCTCCGAAGGATCCATCTGGAAGATCTGCGGCTTCAGCCAGACCGCCAGAGTCTTGTCCGCATTTGACGTCGGGATCCCCCGAAGATCGATGGGATTAAAGAGCAGCAGCCGGACATCCGTCACCCGGACCTCCTTTCCCGTACTCTCCCGGATTTCCGCGGCGATCTCACGGACCGCCTGAGACTTACCGATCCCCGGAGGACCCCACAGCATCACCGAGGGGACGGTACGGACCGGAAGTCCCTTACTGATCACGGTGCTGTAGGATCTCGACAGCACATCTACCAGCTTCTCCACCGCCATGGCAGGAACGCTTGAAAGCTTTACACCCTTTTCTTCTCTCATTTCTCCACTCCCAATTTCCGATCGATATCCTCAAGCTCCTTTCTGAGGATCTCGATCTGTTTCGTGTAACCGGCACTCTTTGCCAGCTCCGTCTTCAGGTCATGTTCTCTTGTCTGCAGCCCGTTCAAGGCTTTCTGCAGCTTCTCCATATATTCATCCAGCGAATCCATAAAATGATCGATCCTGATCAGATTCCCCACCTCCGTATCTCCAAGCTCCACGCGGTACTTTCCGTTCTTCCTCAGCCAAATGTAAGGCTTTTCACGGAGCATATTTGCCGGCAGGATGAGATCAAATCCACGGTACTCCGTGAAGCTGCGTTCTCTGGTTTCAAGCACATTTTCCTTGATTGCTTTATCAAGAGTTTCGCGGAACTGCTTCCTGAACTCAGCCTCACGTTTCCTTATACTCTTCTTTTTTGCCTTTCCATCCGCCGATTCATCTGCCGATCCGTCAGTCACTCCATCCGGTCCATCCTTCGGTCCGTCTGTCGGTTCATCTGCCGATCCACTTGCCGGTCCATCATTCGGCCCATCCGCTGGTCCATCCATCGATCCGCCTATCGGTCCATCCATCGATCCGCTTACCGAACCATCATTCGGCATATCCGCCGCTCCGTCTGCCGGTCCGTCTGTCGCTCCATCTGTCAGTCCTTCCGCCAACGAATGCGCTGCATTCCAACTCTCGACAAAGGCGATATCCTTCCTGCAAAGCCCGATCTGTTCTTCCTTCCTCCGGATCTCTCCCGGCAGCTCGGAAAGCTCCTTCTCCATCCGCAGACGCTCTTCCACCGTCTTTCGCTGAAGAGTCCGGAAGCGTTCCAGCTCATTGGCGGTTTCGAAACGTTTCTTGATCAGCGGATTTCCGATGGCCAGGGCCTTTACCTCCGCATAATCAAGGGCGGTATCCTCCACATCGGACATGCTCCGCTCCTCCATGGATCCGGACAGGATCGCGTTGATGAATCTCTGCTTCGTCTCCAACAGCTGCCAGGAATAGGCATCGAAGCTACCCTCCGTGATATACCGGAAGATCTGCACCTTCGGATTCGTATTGCCCTGCCGCAGGATGCGGCCCTCCCGCTGCGTCATGTCCGCAGGCCTCCATGGCACATCCAGATGATGCAGGGCGATCAGCCGGTCCTGCACATTTACGCCCAGGCCCAGTTTAAATGTGGAGCCGATCAGCACACGCACCTCACCGCTTCGAACCCTACTGAAGAGGGCCTCGCGAAGCTTCTCCGTCTCCGCATCATGGATAAATGCGATCTCGTCCCGAGGGATCCCCAGCTGCGCCAGCCGGTCCTTCAGTTCGTCATAGAGATTGAACCCACTCTTCGGCGTGGAGGAATCGCAGAACACCAGCTGTGTGCTCCGGTCCGCCAACGTCTTATAGAAAATATCTGCCACATTTTCCGCGCACCTGGCCACCTTGGACTGATCGGTAAATATGGCCATGGGGTCCACCAGCCGCATGTCCAGAGCAGCCTTCCGCCCGTCGGTGGTGATCTTCAGCATATTGTCGTCCCGCCGGCTGACAGAGCCGTGGCGCACCTGATCCGCCCGGAAGGAAATGTCATCGAGATAGTCTGCAAACTCCTGCGTCTTCGGGATCAGTGCATCCCTGCGTCCGTCACAGTCCGGCAGCCCTGCAGTTCGATCCACCTGATGAAAATCAGCGATAGAGCAAAGCAATCCGGTCAGCTCCGGAAGGTTATGGAACTTCGTAAAACGTGTGGCCATGCGATGCTGCGTGGTATCCACATCCACCTCGAATTCCGTCACCCGTTCCGCAAACATTCCCACCCAGCCGTCAAAGCTCTGGAGGTCCAGAAGGCCAAGCTCCCCTTCCTGCAGGTAACGCTGCATCACGTAAACATCCGTGATGGAATTCGTGATGGGTGTTCCCGTAGCCAGGACCACGCCCTTCCCCTCATTCCTGCGCTGTACCATATGGACCTTGTCCATCATATCCTGACAGCGTTTTGACCCGGCGCGGCTGATTCCGAGAACCGCATCGATCTTCGTCTCCAGCGGGACATTTTTATAATTATGTGCCTCGTCCACAAAGAGCCTTGTGATGCCCAGATCATCAAAATAAACCTGATCATAAAGATCGTCTATGGTATGCTTCAGTCTGTCGAGAGTCTCATTTACAGCATCATGCTTCTTCTTCAGACTTGCCGTTGCCTTCCCTCTCGTGGTAAGCAGCTTCTCGATCACCTGCTTCTTCTTTTCCATCTCTTCCAGATAGCATTCCTTCGACAGCGGGATCAGTTCAAAACAGCTGTAGGCCATGATGATGCCGTCATAGTCATGGTCCCGGATATCCTCCAGAACCCGCTCTCTCTTCGACGGAGTGAACTTCCTCGGGGTCACCGTAAGCAGGTCCGCGTTCGGGTACATTTTCCGGAAAATGTTCTCCCACTGCCCCACAATGTTATTCGGGACCACATACAGATTCTTCTTCGAAAGCTTCATCCGGCGAAGCTCCTGCCCCGCCGCGATCATGATATAGGTTTTACCGGAGCCCACCTCATGGGCCAGCAGAGTGTTGGGCGAGAAGAGGATCCGCGCCACCGCGTCCTTCTGATAGGGATAGAGCTGAACGGACTTATCCATCCCCGGAAATGTGAGAAATGAACCGTCGAAGATCCGCCGGCGCATACAGCTATACTGATTTTCAAAGATCATTTCCAAGCGTTCCTTCCGGGCCGGATCCTTCCAGACCCATTTCTGAAACTCCTGAATCATCAGCTTCTGCTTCTCCATCACGGCGATGGTTTCACTCTGGTTGATAACACGCTTCTTCCCGGACTTATTTGTCGGACAGCTGACATCATCCTTTACCATAAGCGCTTTCATGTTCAGGGTTTTCTCGAGAATATGGAGAGCCTCCATCCGCTTGGTGCCATAGACGGAACGCACTGCGAGATTTCTGTGATATCTTGATTTGTTGGGGATTTCCCATGTGCCGGTATATTCGTCATGGATGGTCTTGAAATAATCCGGGAGCATCACGAGTCTTTCATCATCGTGTGTTCTTCTGTATAGGCATTTATAATTACTGCAGTCATTTCGCGGGCATTCTTGTACCCAGCGCCGCTCTGCAACACATTCAAACCATTGACCCTTCATCGGATCCCCGAATAGATGAACGATAAAATCGTCTATAACATCCGCCGGCACCCAGGGAGATCCCAGTGTCACATAGATATCCTTCGTTGCCACATTTGGCGGAAGCACCTTCTCGATGGCTTTGATATTATCACTGAAGTATCCGTCATACGTTTCGTTCGCCGCCTTTGCAGCCTTCCATTTCCGCATCAGATTCCCGGACAGATACTCTTCCGCAGTCTCCCAGCCCTTATAGAAACACTCCTCCCAGGTGTCCGGATTCTGATATATGGACCCCTTCAGCGTCGAGATCACCGTCTTATAGTCCTCACCGGTAACAGCGGACATATACTCAATATCCACACGGCCAAGGGTTGTGAGGCTGAGGATCAGGGCGTCCGGGATGCTGTCCGTATGCACACCCTGTGTACGTTCGTCGGTGTTGAAGAGATTCTCCCAGGCCAGAGGCAGATCCATGCTGGTAACCTCCCGGATGTGCATGGCCTTCTGCGCCTCCTCTTCCCTGGCCCTGCGTTCTTCCTCTTCTTTCTCCTTCCGTTCTTCTTCCTCCTTCTCACGCTTCACAGCCTTCCGCTTTGCCTGGTTCAGCTGACGGATCAATTTCTCAATCTGTTCAGAAGAGTAACTCTCCACATTTTTATCAAGAATTTTCATCACACCTGCCATAGCGCATTTCCTCCGTACTTTGCATACTCACAGTATAGACGGAGTGATGTACTTTTTTATCCCCATCTCCCATAACGGATGGCAGCAAAAAAGACGGCCCACTCGGAGCCGTCCCATATGTCTTTTCTTTATCAGTTGAAAAAAGCAGAATCTCAACTAGTCTTAGTTATTTCCAACAACGGGATATGTGATCCCATTTTGATAAATATTCTGTACCGCTTGTTATGCTGTCTACAATTGGAAGCAACACCGTCTTGAGCAAACTTACAACTTCTTCTAACTCTGCAGGTATCAGCGCTTTCTTCTTTTTCAAAAACGCCTTCCACCTGTTCTGATGAACCTCACTCGCTAAGAAATCATCCGTGAACGCAAATATTTCATCAAAAGTGGTACTTCGATACTCAAACGTTTTTCCGATAGCTTTCTTTAGTTCCAATCCTTCGAAATCATATCTACCAACAAGTATGTAGATGTCATAAAAGTCTTTGTATCTGCTGTTAGCATCTCCCAAAGAAACAATAGCTTCAAACTTCTCCGCAATTACTGAAGCGAGCGAATAGGCATAAATCTCCGGCACTTCCATATCAAGCAACACTGGAAAATCCATCTTCACCTTGTCTGGATAAATGACATCACCAAATCCAATATCTATCGATATCGGGACCTTAGTCCTGTCCAAATATGCCATGATAGAAGCATTCACACCATGGCACTCCTTAAACTCTGTGATATTCTTGATATTCAAAGTGTCCAAATCAAACTTAAGCGCGTCATCGCATTCGATGGACAATATATCCTCAAACACCGTTTTCATATCTTCCGCACTATTTGGCATATTTTTTGCCAGAAGATCGATATCTCTTGTGGCTCTGGCAAACTCACCATCAAACAGAGCATAAAGAAAAATACCGCCTTTAAGAATAAAACGATCCTTATACTCTGAAATGGAGAGTCTATATATGGTTCTCTCCAACCCATACGCTGTAAGTGTCTCCTGAAATGTCTTTCCACTTGCAACCGCCTGATTCTTCAATCTATCTTTTACCGATATAGCACTTATCAAACAAGCACCTCCAGATATTGTCTCATCACCTGATCGCATTTCATCAGTTCTGCATATTTGAGAAGTCGGTTTAGATTACGTTCTTTCCTTTGAAGATAAGTCACAAGGATTTCCTTTGTTTCTTCAATCCCAACCTTTTCTCTGTAAAATACGATATCAACAACAGTCTTCTCCATATCATAGATATGGAATTCATTCTTGCCCTCCTTAACCGTTGTCACTCCCAGTTCATGTCTGTCATCCGTATAATGGTGAACATTCATCTGCGGCCAGTCCGGCATAGTAGACACCTTAGCCTTCCTTGGAATGGCAACATCCACTGCATCCGGAATAAATGTTGTAAGATGATAATAAACAGCTGCACTAAGCAGACATATCACCCCCTTCGGCGCATAAGCCTCCATATAATAGAAGTCCGATTCCTCTCCATGATATTCCGCATTCTCGTAAAAGCTCTTATTCAGTTTTATAAGTTTACCTTCACTGACCAACTTACTGACCTTATACTGCGAGAAGCCTTTATCCTTCAGCTCCTGCATGGAAAATATCTTCTGATCTTCAGGAATTATTGCCGTGCCAACCATCTTTTCCACCCCGCTTCCTTTCTGTTTGTTTTCGGCATTTCTTGGTTTTGCCGAATTTCAATTAAATACTACATCTAAATCCTCTGATTGTCAATCAGAATCTAACAGATGGCAGTAATAAAGACGGCCCACTCGGAGCCGTCCCAGTCATTCTTATTCCAAAACCAGGCGATTCGTATCTGTCAGAAACTCAGGAATCTCGAGCTCCTCATATTGTCCGATCTCACGGTTCATCTTAAACACCCATCTCGTCTCTGAACTTAAGCACCCCAATCCCGGAGTCACTTCTTCCACAAAAGCATAGGTAAAATAGTTCTCATACAAATCATTTGAGTGTTCTCTTATCAGCTCAAAGGCTTCTTCCTTCTCAAAATAGAAGCCCATTGGCTGATCCTCACCCGGCCGCATCAAGCGTTTTGCTTTTACCGGTTCCTTCGGCGCTGTGGCGAAGCCGCTGATAAACACAAGTTCCTCGCAGACATAAATAACATAAATCGGATCCATTTTACCTCGCATGATCATTCCACCTTTCCATTGGTCGTACGTGCAATTCCGTTTTCTGATTCTGATTATAATCGAATGTGTTTGACAAATTTGTCATAACAAAAAAAGGTGCACCGTTTTTAGGCGGTGCACCCCGACATATCAACAACTGATATATCGGCGGAACTCAAATGTGGCTTACTGGTCAGAAAATCTACAATTGTACGGTACCAGTCATCATCTGGTGAAGCGATTCGAAAAGTCAGTTTATTATCTTCCCAAAGCCGTACCTTGCACCAGTTCTGATTATACGAGTCAAGTATTGCGGCTTTTGATGCATCCGACTTTGTAGCTCTCCATATTTCACAGTTGGCTTTATCCTGTTCGGATCCATACTGTGAAATCACATCCACCACACTCTCAAATTCAAATGATTCTGACGGATGCGCATACACCTCTATACAATTTCCGGATCTGTCCAGTAACCAAGCGCTTCCAAGCGGATTCATACCATTGCCTCCCTCTGCTGATAGTGTAACAATTTTGATACAGCTTACTTTCTGCAATTATGACAAGTGTAATGTGTATTATCCATAGCATAATCACCCTCGTAGTTCACTTTACAAAAAGTGTTATGTAGATCAAAAACCGAATCAATTTGCTCTCTCACATTGCTGTCATTGATTATGCAGGCATCTCCATATACTCCACAGTCAAATCCAATAATATTGCAGTCATCATCAAATGTTGGGCATACTATTACTCGACCACGCGGATAATAATCATAACTGATGACTCGGCCACCAACCAAATGCTCTGTTTTGATGTGCCGCCATGCGTCTTTATGATTCATAGCACCAAACTCAATAAAATCCTGTGGATTAACAGTATCTGCAAAACTGATAATTTTCCCGTTAACAACCCAAAATATCCCCTGCTTAGGTAATGGCTTATGAACCTCCATACAACCACCAGATTCATCCTTCCTGATTCAATCTATAGTAAACACATATATCCCGCAATCATTATTATATTCGCGTATAACTCGTATTATTTCCGGCAGTGAAGCAACATTTGTCTTATCATCCACAATCAGTACTCTATCGGCATACAATAATGTCCGATCCACTTTTCTAAGAATATTGAAATCCCTAAAGTATTTACGCAAATAGATTGATTTTGTTAGCTTCCTTATGGAAAAAGTGGGTAAGCTTCTGGCAGCATCCATAAAATGCGCCAAATTATCATAGGTGATCGGAACTGAGTTCTCATTCATATCAAAAAATGTGTCAGGTATTCTTCCGGATTCAACATCTGACAAACACCAGTTAAAATCAAACTGCACACTCTTTGGTTCTGCTTTCAACACCTCATAATATGTTAATCTGTCCGGCTCGCGAAAATACCGAATTACGCATCGATTCAAATAAGAGTTTAATCTGTTAGGCCCCGAAGTCGGATACACTATAGTGTCTATATTGAAATCACTTAGTTGAATGTTTCGAAGCGCCCTTTCTACCATGGTGTATAAATCATGTTCACTTATGCCGTAACCGCCATTGCCTTCAGGTATATATAACTCTCCAGTCTCATCATCCAGGATTTCCGGAGTCCCCTGAACATTTTCCAAGTATAAACTACATGCTTTACGAAAATCTTCGGACGCTTGACTGTATCTGTAGCCGAACAAATACGTTTTTATCCCATTAATCTCTTTTTCTTCATAATAGGGTTCAACAATCTGTATTGCATCTTCATTGATATTCTGTTCACTATCAACAGTAAATCTGTACTCACCATTACTGTCTCTCTTCCCCCATATCCAACATAGTATCGGTTTTCTATTCCTCATCTCCATATAAAACCATCCTATTATTGGCCGATCCCCTCCAAATCTGACGTGAGCTCCGTTTTCCATTTTTCAAAGTCGGAAGCTCTTACCGACATTTTCCCCTTCATATACGAATGCAACATTCTCTCTTCGCCATGAGGAATCATTTCATCCAGATCACAGTTGAAATGAATCGTAGCCCTAAACAGCGCTTCATTCCCCGGGATATGACGCAACTCTGCATTTCTGATCTTCTGTATCGGTGTCCCCGGATAGAATTCACCGAACTCCACCTCATACTTCTCAGACACGATTTCAATCTTTCTCCAATCCTCCAGGGTTCCTTCGTAATAAACATCCTCAAGTCTTTCGCAATTCTTGAACGCATTTTCCTCGATCCGTTTAACACACTTGGGTATCGTGATCCTTTTCAAACCGATACCGCCTGAAAATGATTCCGTTCCAATCGTTTGCCCGTAGCGTGCCATGATAATGTCCGTAACCTGCTCATTTTCCTTAAATGCAGACGAATCAAACCCTGTGACATGCACATATTTTCCTTTATCCTTATTCAGTCGATACGGAGGCAGTTTTACAACATCAAGCACGGGGTCAACTTTGCTCACAATATAAGGCCATTCGTCCGCTCTGGAAAGCATTGCTCCCCATCCCCTTGTATATGTGATCAGCGGTGGCTCCGTAAAAGCCCTGTCTCTCATAAGCTCAACATATTCGCTGTAAATCATACCTGTTCACCCCTATCATCGTCTTTTCCAATCCCCTTCTTCTCCAAATCCTCACGGATCTTCTTCATATCCTCCGATGTAATCTTTCTTGCATCATCAACAATCACGATTGCACTGATTTTCTTGATACTTCTAATAAGCTCAGAAATGTCCGCCACCTTCTCTTTTGCCATATTCGTATTATCCATATTCATCCACCTTTCTTCCGCGTCCCTGTTACAGCCAGGGCTGCATCTCATTCTCTGCTTCTGGTATAATTCTACGACACGCGCCCGTACAAATTTGTCTAAGTCGCAAATCGAGGGAGGTTACGCACAATGTGCAGTACCTCCCCCATTTTTCACCTCTGCTCCCACTCATCTTCCGTGATCAGCACCTCTCTCGCTTTCGTCCCGGTGTCCGGGCCTATGATTCCTTCTTCATACATTTGGTCCACGATCCTTGCAGCCCGGTTGAATCCGATCCTATATACTCTCTGAAGGCTGCTGATGGAGACTTTGCCCTTGCTGATGGCAAAGCCGACAACTTCGTCATAAAGGACATCCTTCTCATCCCCGCTCTGCGCAACTCCCGGAGAGACCGTCATTTTCTCGATCTCCTGTTCCGCTTCTTCCTCATAGACAACCGGCGGATTATTCTTACGGATATACTCCATAACCGCATTGGTTTCTTTCTTGGAAATGAGTGCTCCCTGTGCACGCACCGGCCCCGACACGGAATCGTCAAAGAACATATCCCCATTTCCGAGAAGCTTCTCTGCCCCATTTGTCTCCATGATGACACGGGAATTTGTGGCGTTTGAAGCTTTGAGCGCCACCACTCCCGGGATATTCGCCTTGATATCCCCGTCAATGATCTTCGATGACGGTCGTTGTGTTGCCAGGATCAAATGGATTCCTGCCGCTCTGGCCTTCTGACCGATCCGCATCACAGCATCCCTGACATCCCCTCTTGAATCCATATTCAGATCCGCAAACTCATCCAGAACCACAAGGATTCTGGGAATCTCCGTCAGGACCTGATCCTCCTGCTCCGGCAGTTCCCCGTCTCGCACTGCCTCGTTATATGCCTTAATGCTGTCCACGCCACATTTGCTGAACATGGCGTAACGTTCTTCCATCAGATTTACCACCCACTCCAGCGTCGGCCCTGCCTTCCGCTTATCCGTAACCACCGGAAGAAGCATGTGTGGTATATCGTAATATGCGCTGAATTCAACACTTTTGGGATCAATGATGACCAGTCTCACCTCCGAAGGCGAATTTCGGTACAGAATGCTGGTCAGTATGCTGTTGAGGAACACGCTTTTTCCGGATCCCGTGGTCCCTGCGATCAGCATATGCGGCATGTCCGCTATATCACCGACCACGGTATTCCCCTCGATATCTTCTCCGATGGTAACCCCAAGCTTCGCATCGCTCGTTTGAAACGCCTCACTCTCCAGCAACTTCCGAAGATAGACGGTCTCTCTTTCCTGATTCTCAACCTCGATCCCGACCGTTGATTTTCCGGGAATAGGAGCTATGATCCGGACGCTCCTGGCCGCAAGGCAGGACATCAGATTGTTCGTCAGACTGCTGATCCTGCTAAGATTCACACGGGGATCCACTTCCAGTTCATATTGTGTAACCGTAGAACCATGATGCCAGTTCACCACCTCCGCCGGAATTCCGAAGTTCGCCAGTGTTGATTCGATCTTGCGGGCATTACCTTCCAACGCTTTCACATCCACCGCATGATCCTTCGGATAATCATGTAGAAGGGAAAGCGGGGGTGCATTGTAATCCGAGCGATTCCTCAGAGGATGCGTACCCCTCTTTCTTCCTCTCGGTGTTGTCATTTTACTCTTGGTCGAAGAAACATCCTGTTCCGTTGCGATCCCTTGTTCCTCTGCAACTTCCCGTACTTCTTTCACCACCTTCCGCTGTGGCCTCGCCTCTCTTACTCTTGGTTGTATCTCATCACTTTCAACATCTGGAGTATCTTCTTCCATGACCGAAAACCCTTCGTCTTCATCGATATCCTCATCACGATTCAGTTCCACATTTTCATACTCTGCTTTTTTCTCCCCCATCCTGAAAACCTTCAGCATCCCTGCGAAGAAATGAATGAGCGAAAGACCTGTCACTTCACCAAAGCAGATGATATAAAGCACTGCAAGAAAAATGATCGTCCCGCCAACACCGATCACGGAATAAATACATTTGAGCAAGCCACCGAACAGAACTCCCCCTCCGGTCCTCGTCTTCTCACAAATTCCATAGAATTCCTCAAACCCGATAAACTCCGTATTCTCGGCAAACTGTATCGTCATCGCCACAAGTGCCATAGCGATCCAAAACCATATCACCTTCCGATGAACCCGTCTCCCTCCGATCATTTCAAGGATCATGGAAATGAGAAGCACCGCCGGAAGGATGTACTGGATCCATCCAAAAAGTCCGAAGAGGAAGCCACTGAGTGCATTCCCAACAGCACCGCAAAAACCCAGATTGCTGAAAAATAGGAAGATCGATAAGGCGGCGATCAACAGCGTGCGGAGCATGATATCTGTTCTGTCTTTTTCTTCCTGTTTTTTCTTATTTGTCTTCATAGACACCCTTACCACCAAAGATCAAAGAAATTGTCACGCATAAGGTTAAATGCCTTATCTTTTGTCCTTTCGAACGAGTTTTATCTCACAAAGCAACTCTCTTCCCAGGAAAATTCCATATCTACCCCAATATTTCTTCTGAGATTACAATCATGAATTACCAGGTGGGCATCGTCATAGACCGGTTCTTCATCATCCATTAGGTCTTCCGACGGAGGGCCGTTATAATACCCATCCCGGTACATCATCAATATCGAATCCACCATTTGGGCATCAACAGGCAAGTCGGCCAGTACCGGCATGTGATCATCTCGAAGATCAACCTGACGTGCCACATTGGACAGAATCAGAACTGCAGCACCCGTGTACTCTGCAAGTTTTCGCATCTCCTTTGTTACTCTCATTGCCTCTCTACGACTCATAGTCATCGTTCCAATCTCATCGACGATCACAAGCTGTGGCGGGGCGGAGCATAGGCACATTTCATCCGTTATTCCTTTCATTGTCGGATATTCGTGCTGCCTAAAGTAAAGTGGTGCATCCTTAACCCTTGAATAAGCCTCATTAAATAAGAGTGTTGCGTCATTATCCACAAGATCCCGACTCCCTTTTACACCACTCATCAACTCAAGCAGGCGCATCATCAGAACAAATGGAGGGTTCTGTATCGAAATATAAAACACAGGGATATTCATCCTGATCGCATTGAATTCCGCAATAGATAATGCCAGGATTGTCTTTCCGACGCCGGGTCTGGCTCCCAACAATCTCACTTCTCCCTTTCCCAGACTGCTCCAAGTCCATTGGTTGTCCAATACTCCAAACCCGGTTTTTATGATATCCTTCGTATCCATGAGGATATCCGTGGCCTTATCCATTGCACGTTCCTTCTCCTGACGGAGCTTATTCTCATTCTTCATAGCCAATTCACCCATACTCATTTTATCAATAGCCAACATTCGTCCCTCCTACTCAACGATCTGTATCTGCTCCATTATTTATAATAACGATTGCCTGCTTCGCCTTCTCCACCGATAGCCCTTCAAAGCAATTCGTCTTGATCAAATGTCTCCGGATCTCTTCATCAAAATCCCCAAAGATATGATCATCAAGCACAACGTATCCCTCTGCATTCCCCAGTGCATCCAAGTATTGGTGAATCCCTCTCCCACGGTCCTGCAGGAATGGGTCTACTACATGGTCATCGTAGGTCTTGCCCACGATCTGCAGCCCCTCCTTCGCCAGCATCTCATTCAAATACTTTGCATCTTCCGAGCAGCAGACAGAGACTGCCTCCCACCCTACCTTCCAGTCACTTGTGAGTATGATCAGTGCCTTCGTTTCACTCACGATCTTCGCCAGATTCTTCACCAGCTCCGTCTCGATCCCCGTGCATCCACTGGGAGCCTGCGCTTTTGTCTGTACACGATTCAGCACACCATCCACATCAAGAAAGATCAGTTTCATACGTTCAGCTCCTCTGATGATTATCCAAACACAACTTTTCTGAATGCACCCTTATCTTTCAGTGCCTCCTCGAGCTTCCCGCTGTTCTTCAGTCCGACATAAATGGCTGCCGCCTCTGCCTGACAGTTGATCTGCCGGGCCGGATTAAACTCAATGTCTGTAAATGCCTTATACTTAACCACTTCCTCGGCCAACTCCGGGTTCTGATGGAGCGTATTCACATACAGCCAGTCGAAGAAGTATGTGGGCGGGTTGATCGGGAATTCCTGATCAAAAAATCGGAAACACTTTATCCTTCCCGGGCCACGAAGCCGTTCGTCCTTATGAGCCTCCGGAGATGGCATGGTGTAGATATCCGTATACGGTCCCAGGACTTCCTGGCCCAGTCGGAATACCTTGCTTCCCTGAAACAGGGATTCCACTGACATCCGTTTTCCCTGCTCATCAACCAGGGAAAGATTAAATGCACTAAGGTCTATCCCCAGAGGGTTCCCGGACTTACTGGACACCTCCAGGATCTTGTCATTTCCTGTTGCCTCCCTGTAGCTTCCATGCAGACTGCGGATACACCTGAGTTTCTGTTGAAAAGAGAATCCATTGTAGAATGTGAAATCAATATTTACCCTTCTGAAAAACGGTGCCTGTTCCATCACTTCAAAAACCGGTCGGTTAGCCATTCCTGTTCCTCCATTCATTTGCTTATTCTTTCAGACTTCACTTACAGTATAGTGGCTCATATGTACCTTTTTTATCCCATCACCACCCCCTCTGCATAACCTTCTCCGTTTCTGATTTCGATTATATACGGACACTCAGGATAAATTTGTCCGGACGAATCGTTTATGATATAGTAAACGTAACAGCAGACTGAAACCTGTGTATGCAAAACGGATATTCAAAAAAACAAAGGAGGAACAGCGCATGGATAAAGGAATGTTTCCCGTGATGATCTACAAGTACATTAAAGAAAACTCAGATGAAGATACGTGGTTAACCCCAGAGAAAATCTACAAGTTTCTCAGAATATATACTCCAGACATCCAAGAGGAAAGCACATGGAAGACCGTATCTCGAAATCTCGAAAAGCTGGCGGATCAGTTTGAAGAGATCCGAATCGTATATAAGGACGACTGCGAGTATAACAAAACTGAGAAGTTCATCTTCTCAGAGATAAAAAAAATCTATTATAACCAGAGATTCACCACAAATGATGTTCGTATCATTTCTGATGCGGTTATCTACTCCCGGCATCTGAATGATAAGGATCGTAAGGATCTTTTAGGAAAGATTGCCGGGCTTTGGCCATCCCATTCCAACAAATGGTACAGCAACGCCCTTCAGGATTCATCCGACCAAATAAAGTTGGAAACGGACCTCTTCCATAATCTGGACTATATCGATTTTGCCATCCGCGAAAAGTCCTGTATCAACTTCGACATCATGTCTTATGGGTTTGATAAAAAACTACATCCATCAGAATCACATGAAGGTTTTACACCATACAAGATTTACATCGCTGATGGCATCTATTATGTTGTCGGATTACTCGACAAACAGAAAAAAAGAGAGGACCACTTTGCCAAAGAATCAGGCGAACGCGAACCCGTGTATCCGATCAGGCGCTTTCCTATCCATCGGATGAAGCGCATCAGCCTTGACGAAGAACATAAATATGTTGAAATAAAGAATACCGTATTGAAGGATATGTCGCTGAAAGATATTTGTGAAGGCGAGTACAATTGGGCTGATCGATTAGTCATTCCATGGAACGCTAAAGGTCCCTTGCGTAGACGGCCAAACGCTAATGATGTACAGTTTCTCGTATCTAAGCGAGGGATAGATGCATTGGCAGACGTTTTCGGAAAAAAACTATCCATCCAGCAAAAAAGAACAGTAAAGAAAAGATTAGGTTCATTTGAAAGAACCGATCAACGCTTTGAAGTCACCCTGAAAAATGCATCAAGTTCTGATTGGAACAAGATTGTAACATTACTGATGAAGTATATGGAGCATGATATCGCGCTCCTCTCACACCACTCAACCCTGAATCGCTTTGTGGTACGACTAATGTCTCACAACGTCCAAACGATTGAGTAATTCCGAGCAATCAAGCAAAATACGAACCGGGCAGTCTCCTGCCCGGTTCTCCTATTTCACAATTACTCCGCCGCCTTGAAGTTATAGATTGGCTTCAGGATATCGATCACATACACAGATTCTCGGATGACATCAATGATATCGTCTAACGCCTTATACGCCATGGGTGCCTCGTCCAGTGTATTCTCATTGACGGAGGTTGTGTAGATCCCTTCCATCGTCTCACGATATTCGTCCATGGAAAGGGTGTTCTTCGCGTCCTTCCTGGACATAAGGCGTCCGGCGCCGTGCGGTGCAGAATAATTCCACTCCGGATTTCCTTTTCCGCGTGCCAGGACACTTCCATCCCGCATATTGATAGGGATCAGGACCAGTTCACCTTCATGCGCTGCGATTGCACCCTTCCGAAGGATCATTTCCTCCGTATCAATATAATTATGGATCGTGTGAAATGCCCCCCCGGCGGTCAGCCCGGTCCGCTCCAGGAGGATCTCAGCCATCTTCTCACGGTTCATCCTTGCAAAACGCTGGCAGATCTCAACATCATAAAGATAATCCTCCAGATATTTTCCGCTAAGGTAGCAGAGGTCATCGGGAATATCCGGTCGAAGGGTTTCCTTCTTCCATTCCAGTTCTTTTAACGCGGCTTGGATCTCCTTTCTGCGCCCTGCAGCCTTATATGTTCGGATGATTTCTTCCTTTGCTTCCAGATAATCACCGATTCCTCTGTTCAGATCGATGGCTAGCTGCTGATACAGTTCTGCCACCTGCTTTCCGAGATTCCGGCTGCCGCTGTGAATGACCAGATATTTCGTGCCGTCCTCAGCCACATCGATCTCGATAAAATGGTTTCCTCCGCCCAGAGTTCCGAGACTCCTTGCGAGCCTCTTCGGATTCTTCAGCTTCCGGTAGCAACGCAGTTCCGTCAGATCAAACTTCTCCTGCTTACTATCCCAGATATTTTTTCCTGACGGAATACAATGAGCCGCATAGTCAAACCACTCGAGGTCAATGTCCGCCTTCCCCAAATCCACAGTATACATCCCGCAACCGATATCCACACCAACCACATTGGGAACAGCCTTGTCCACAATGGTCATCGTCGTCCCGATGGTACATCCCTTTCCGGCATGCACATCCGGCATGATCCTCACCCTGGATCCCAGTGTAAGATCATAATCACACATTCTTTGAATCTGTCTTATTGCCAGTTCATCCACTACCTTCGCATAGCAGATTGCTGTACATTCCTTTCCTACTATCTCAAACATATCCTTTGCCCTCCTGTTCTACATAACATGATACATGGAAGGATGAGATAAATTTGTCACACAACAGATCAGTCTAACTACATTCAGCATAATCATCATCTATCGGAGTTCTATTTTAGATTTGTGGTCATTGTTCCGTTTTTCTAAAACACATACATGTGTTTTGACATATCTCATATATAGAAAAACTTTCACACACTCTCATTCTACTCCATCACTCCAACCCTCCGGAAGGCATCCTCAACATCCTCAAATGATATGCCCTTACCCGTCTCATCACGCCAGGCTTTATATACAGCAGCAGCTTTCTTTTCGTCCCCTCCTATGGCCCTGCTCCGTCCATTTATCCGTATATGGCATTCGGAAAATGATCCGCGGAAAGCAACAGTCAAACTGATCTTTTGCCTCAAGGATCATGGCATGAAACGGAGGTCCAAACGGTCTGCAGTCGATATTTACGATATCTCCCGGCTGAAAAGGAGTCATCAGATCCAGATCTCGCTTTCCGGATGTAAATCTTCGCTCCTCCGACATATAGTAAATGTTCCCGTGTTCCTGCTTCTCCGGTATCAGTTTTTCAAACCAGCAGATCTCACCGTTATAATAATAGTAATCATACCGGGGACGCTTACACTCCGGATCCATCAAGTCCCAGCACTCCAGCCGATACCAGCCTTCCCCGGATCTTTCTTCGTCCTCTGAAATCACGTGAATTCCATCAATGCCTTCAACGATCCCATCAACATCATTCCCCTCCTCAACCGCCTCATCTTCAAGCGCATCCTCCGCCTGCATGTATGCTTCGGCTGATTTTCGGTCCATAAACATTCCGACTCCGTATGATTTTTCAAGAAAAACATCCGTATCATACCATTCGGAAAACAGATAATAAACCGAATTACCAACCGGATCCGAGCCGATCTCATTCAAAGCCTCATGCAGTTCCTTCCATGCCGCCTGATACTCTGACCATGCGGAATAACTGCACTTACCGTTGAATCTGAGCCGCAGCTGTTTCTTCAGGCTTTTCCATTTGTCTTTATTCCAATCGCCTTTATTCCATTCAACAACCCGCGCCACTTCAAGGATTTCTCTTTTCAAATCGATTCTCTTCCCGAGAATGGATAGTAACTCTTCTTTCTTTGTAAGAGGAATCGGTGCTCTGCAAATGATCGTTATGAGATCATAATTTGAGATCCTGTCTTTTGAGAGCTGATAGTTTTTCATTTCCTCGGAGAATCCGCACGTATCAAGGATTTCGGAGACAAACTCATCCGGCTGTTCGTCTTCCGGACTGACATATGCTTCAAGATCACTTACAGACTTGATCTCAAGCCACTTCTGCTGCTTGAGACTGAACACTTCACACGGCTTCCCCTGCATCAGAAGGCAGACCAGATTAACAAATGTCCCCTTACTCTCCTCATCCCAGACAGCAAATCCTACATCCGCATCCTCTGCCAGATGAATATCCTTCTCGACCCGCATACTATAGCCATTGAAGTAGGAAGCATCAAAATGCTTTTCTTCCCATTTACCCTCATTATGGCGGGCCGGTCTTTTCCTGCCTGCCACATAAACCGTAACATTTCGATAACCATTATCAATCAGATATTTCTGAACATCGGCATCAATGCCCATGCAATCTCCGATAATGATCTCCGTATCATCCTCCATATACTCACCCAGTTTTTCTCTGATTGGATACGGCATCCTAAGCCTGTAATATCTTGCTGTTTCCTTTGATCCACTGATAAAAACCTTCATACCGGCATCACGCTCCCTTCAGCAGTACATTTCCCAATCTTGATGTTAGCTCTCCCACTGATACTATGATACACGGATGAGTGAGACAAATTTGTCGCACAAAAAAAGAGTGGTAGTCAGCCACTCTTTTCCCAACGAAATTCATTCTCCAATCAAATCCAGTATCTGGAACATCCCCTTCGAATATTACAGCTACTACAGCTGCCTCCCTGGTTCTTAGCACAACCAGCCTGTCCGATCAAGTCTCGCTTACCTGTCTTACCTCGGTTCCGTTCGATATTACTCTTCTCGATTTTACTCCCGATCAACTCACTGAGAATTCCGCCCCCCATTGCCCTCTTCCTCAGCTTCCTGAGCTTCCTCATAACCAATCTCAGCAGCTTCTGCCACCATGTTACGATACTCATTTATAACATCAATGAGGGGTCTGGTATAATTCTTCGTCAGTTCCGTCAAACAATACTCAATAGCCTGTTTACACCTCATGGTATTGCTGTACTCAGTATATCCGCAATATCTGACGCCCAAATCCTCCGGTAAACCCAAATAATCACAAATATCAGTGTAAACTACTAATGAATTTCCAAAATCATATACTTTAACGGGTAATCCGTTTGCTCCGTATTACTGTAATATTCTTCCCATCTACATTCATATTCATTGTTTAAAAATACAGATTCATGAAGAGTCTTGCCGGTTTTCCACTCATCAAGCTTCCCTGAAATTTTCCTTCCATGTCCCAAGTTATAATCATACCACTTAATCTGCTTGGGGGTGTCTTTTTTCCTATCCGCCCAATAGGATGACATAGACCCCTCTTTTGAATTGGCCACAATGATTGCGTATGCCTGTCGAACCTTATTCTCCTTATTAAAATTTAGAATGAGTGTTCCATTCTTCAAGTGTTCGAGTCTTTCAACATCCTTCAGGAAACCATAACATCCCTCATCCACTGCGCCCTGAGGATACATATATTGTTTTATGCCCTTATACTCTCCGTAGCAGAACGCGTTTTTCTCTACATCAAACCCCTTTGTATTTTTTGAGTCTGGTTTTCCTGCCGCCTTATACTTCAACTCAATAGCAACGTATTCCTTATTCCCCAGATCAACGACCAAATCCGTATAGAGTTTTTTACCGTTCTTATCATTTGATAAAACTTCAAATAATGTTCGGAATCCCCTTTTCTGCAGCCCATCAGCCAGTTCAAACTGGAACTGGTTTTCATTAGAAAACACTCTTTTTTCGTTTCTAAACTGATTTATGATGTCCGTAAGATCACTTTTTGAAAACTTCAATATAAACACCTCCTCTATTTTATCATTTTGCTGCTGGGATGAAAATCTGCAGCCATCTCATTCGTCCACACCACCGTACGGTATTATAAACACTTTGAACCCCTTCTTTCGTGCCTTATTGACGGTGTCCATGGTGCCTTTCGACTTGGGACTCACAAACGCCACTACCACCGGCATCACCGATTCTGCCGCATAATCAATCATCTGCGAATTACGGATCGGTCCTGCCGCACGGCCGTATTTCTTCCATTCCGCGGGAAACACCTTACAATCGACTTCATGTTCTTCCGCATACCGTTCACCCAACTGGTCAGTTCCGGCGCAGTGACCGCTGATAATCTCCATCTCATTCATCTGCAGGCCGAGGGATTGTACTACTCCGTTAATCTCCGCCGTCAAACGTGGATAGTCATCAAAATGTCTTCCACCACATACAATGATTCTTGAACGCACCTTCTGATTTTCCATAAACATTTCCTCCCGTTAGATCCTGTCAATTGATTCTATCTTCAGTCTATACGGGGTCATGCTCCATTTTTGTCCCATCAAATCCTTCCTTATACTCTTTTCTATAGTCCTTCCTCATAGTCTTTCCGAAAAATGAGCAGCCAATTTCATATGAAAACAGCTGCTCTTCATCATTCCGGACACTTAACTAATGCCATAGCCCCATTCACCCTCCAAAACGTTCCTCATAACCGCTGATATTCTGCATATATCCGACTCAGAACATGTACTTCGCACCTGCTCTGGTCAATATCTGCTCATATGCTTCTTTCATCCTCTTTGCCGCATCCTCCGGCTCAACGCACCCGCACGCACCACCGAACACCGGGATCACTATAGTATTAACTTCATGTTCCAGTGCGCAAATCAGTGTAGAACGCATACAGTAATATACGATCATATCATCTTTGATAATCGATGGGTACTGCATAGTCGGTGTATGTATCAGTCCGACACCCGGGTTGTCTGTTTCTATGTAGAAGCTTGTTCCAACTCCCTGCTCGCCATAGAAACGTTCTTGTATATACTTCTGAACCTTCTTCTGAAAATCCCACCCCAGGATATCCGACAATGCAGCATCAAAACCACCGGTCATCATTCCAAATGCGTTCGCAGGGCTTACCAGACAATCAATCTCAGAGTGTTCTTCATAGAATCTGCGTATATCTGCATGATGGATCGAAACATTATCATAGTCAGCAAAAGCATCTGTGAACACCTGGCAGGAATACACATCTCTGTCGACTATGTAGATATTCATATCCTTAATTTCTTTCATTTCTTTTCTCCGTAAGCCTTCACAGCCATCTTTAATTTCTCCACAATCTTCTTCCTCAGCCTCTCCGGCCGTAGCACCATCACGTCCGGTGCGTAGTTCAGCGCAAACTGCTCCACCGCCCTCTCATTTGTCGTCGTTGTTACCGTTACTCCGGTTTCATCTTTGTCCGAGAATCTCACGCCCGTCCCGAAGAGGTCGATCACATCGCTGATCATCGGAAGTACCACCCGGAATGTCACCTGCACATCCTCACTGGAGTACATATACGGGTGCTTCTTCATGTAATCCGACAGATTCAGTCGTGACTTATTGGCCCATTTCAGCTTCTCAAACGGTTTCCATGGTTCATCCGTGATCTCGATATCCTTGATCCGATCCACCCTGTAATTGGAAATATCATCGTATTTGTCGTAATTACAGATAAGATAGTACTTCCCTTCCCTGGCCGCCATCTGATACGGAGAGATCAGATATATACGCTCGCTTCCGTCCTCACGCTTCTTCACATGCATTTTCTTATCCGTTCCATACTCCAGATATTTGAAACGGATCTTCCGCTTTGTCCGGATGGCCTCGTCAATCTGATCGATGTTGTAGAATAACGCCTTGTTGTCCGTTTTATCTTCCGGAAGCGTGGAAATGTACTTCACACGGGAGCGGAAATAGTCGCTGGACAGCCCCTCAATCTTCTCAACCAGTTCCTTACACTGACTGTAGGGAATGTGTCTGGAGAAGAGTAATCCATCGATCAGCAGCCGAAGCTCACTGTCCGTAAACTTACGAACCAAATAGAAATCCGACCAAACGACATTCTCCTCCATCATCTTCTCGCCGGTTTTCGGATCATACACCTGCTTCCCCTTCTTCTTCACCGGAACCATCCGTATACTCTCGCTGTACTCGATATCATAGCCACAATCCATCAGATTCATGATGTTTCTTCTGATGGACTTCCTGTCCACATCCATGTTATATTCCGTTTTCAGAAGTTCCTCAATCTTCTTCTGGCTGAGTCGGTGATCCTCGTCCGTGTATTTCTGAAGGATATCCAGGATATTCATGATCAGCAGCTTCTTTGGTTGTTTTTCATACATTTTCCTTCCTCCTCAAGACAAAATGGTCCCGCAGATCATTTCTGACCCGCCGGACCATCCTGTCATATTTGTATTCTTCGATTCACCCTCATACATCCCCATACCCTTCATCCAGAAAGCAGCGATAGTGCCTGCTATGATCATACTTCACGGTCGGGTATTCGGTGATTCCGAACTTCTCCAGGATCTCCGGAATCAGAGCCGAATCAATATTCGGATTCATGTAAATGACCGGCTTCCCCTTGCCGGTGTACTCAACCCTTCCGCGCGGAAAATGATCAAATCTCCTGCTACACCCTTTCGGTTTTATATGCTCCCATAATCATTCCCTCCCGTGTGAAAATGCCCATAATCAGTCGTTTCTCAGTACAGGATAATAGGTGATATGCACGTTTTTTGACTCATCATCAACATTTTATCATTTTGCTACAGGGATTACAATCTGCAGCTGTCTCCATCAATCGTATCCAAAATAGATAAAATAACTATCAAGATAGTCTTCAAATTCGTCCAAATCATAGAAGATATCCGAATTGAAGTGGATCGAATCGATCACAAAATCTTCCTTGCTCGCTACCTTCCTGGTTTTCTTTTTTTTGATGTTTTCAACTGCTTTGTGTGAAATCGCCCACGGCAGAATATACGCCGACAATCTCGCATTCACTATGCATACGGGGTCAGCTTCCCATTGATCATTACTGTGAAATCTTGTCACAAAATATGCCGCCTGAACATCTTCGGTTATGGCCTCATATTCTGCAGAATAGTATTGTTTATCATTAAAATACTTCTTACTATACTTCTCAAACAGCTTCACGATCCTTTTTCTGATATCATACTCACGGATATCATCGGGATAGAACCCATATCCGGAAAGCGGACTGTCATCCAATCGACTAAGATAAACTCTGATATCACAAGTTTCATCTCTTCGAATAAAAACTGACTCACTATCTTTCCATAGCAGCAAAAGATCCTCCAGGAAGTCTTTCACCTTCATCTGTTCGAAATTCCCATAATGCATATAATTGGTGATTAGGACCATTTCCTTGTCTTTGAGAAAAGCAATCAATTCCTCGAGCGATGGAGTTTCTACAGTTCCACACTTTCTGGTTATCCTGTCAATCGAACTATGAAAATACTTTTCCCTCTCCTCGTCACACCCTCGTTTTTCGTATATCGAAAGGTAGTATTCACAGTTCTCGTAAGACGTTTTGGATCCAGTCCTTCTTATGGAAAACGACCTGGTTATTCCATAACTATTCATATGTCCTACAAATACACTGGAAGAAAATCTGCTGATACATCGCTCCGGCTTTTCCGCCGGCATTTTGATCAAACAGAAACACCTGTCATCCAGCATCTTCCGGATCACCTTCTCCTGATTTCCTTTCAGGATGATTTCCATGTCATTATCAGCTATTTTTGCCATATTTCGTCACCTCATCCGCAGTATTCAAGCAGAGTTCTCCTATTTCTATCCGCAGAACCCAAACTTAATCACCGTGCTCTTCTCCTCAGCCTCCAGGACTTCAATATCATCCCCGCACAGTGTTGCTACATCATCTCGGGTAATCTGTTCAATATCCATCGAAAGCAACCGGCTGGACTGTGCCATTCGCGCCTTCTCGATCACGTTTCTAACATATCGGCCGTTTCCGAAATCCGACTGCTCCATCGCGATCTCAAAGTTCTGCCGCAGCTTATCGTACGCGTCCTCGATAAAGCGCATACCGCATTTGTCTGCAAGTAGGGTGGCGATATCACAAAGCTCATCCGCATTATAATCCTTGAAGGGCACATGAAAAGCGATCCTGGATCTGAGTCCCGGATTCTTCTGCAGAAAGCCTTCCATCTTATCCGGATAACCGGCAAAGATCACTATTACTTCCTCCCGATGATTCTCCATCTCCTGGACTATGGTATTGATCGCTTCGTCTCCATACAACCCATCCCTGTCATCCACCAGGGAATAGGCTTCGTCGATAAAGAGAACTCCCCCTTTGGCCTCAGCGAACTTCCTTTTCACTGTAGGTGCAGTCCATCCGACAAATCTACCGACCAGATCACTACGCCCAACCTCCACAAGCTTTCCTGTGGATAGGATCCCGTTGTCTTTCATGATCCTCGAGAATAGTCTTGCCACAGTTGTCTTCGCCGTTCCCGGATTTCCAGTAAATACCATGTGCATGGACGGTGTATTCTGCATCATGCCCTTTTCTCTGAATAGTTTCCTTGCCTTGTAATAATCCAACGCCTGACGGATCACCGACTTTGCTTCCGTAATTCCAATCATATGTTCCAGATCATCAGATGCAGATCCCTTCGGAGTCTCTTCCACTTCCTTCTTTTTCACTGAATGAATCCCCTGATACTGCGGATACACGGACCTCTTCAGTTTTTTGCCGAACCATTCCTCGAAATCCTGATTCAGATCACGGAGCAGGTATTCTTCTTCATCCTTAAGCATCCCCAGAAGTTGCTTATCCGGACGCACATGATTCTTCCGGGCTTTCTTCGCCAGGATCTGCTTAGCTTCCGATCCAAAAACAAAATCCTCTTTCAGTTCAACGATACTGATATCTCCGAGGTATTCAAAGAAGATATCTTTCAGCTTGGTGCACTCTTTCGGAAGGCAGAGGATCGTAAGAACCTGATTCCTGTTCTTTTTCATTTCAACGCAAATTCGTTCAATCAGATTTCTCGAAGAACTTGCCCTGTCATTTTCTTCTTCCGCACTACCGTAATAATCAACCACAAAAGTACTCCCCGAACAATTCTCATAACAACCATCTATGGGGTCTCTGCCAAAGAGAGGCCCTCCCTCTTCTACATGTACGGTAGTTGCCCTGCGGCTTTCAATCCTGCCGTTTTCATGGAGCGCCTGAATCAACACTTTTATCGTATTATCAGCTGTTTCTTTGTCATCCGTCTCGATCATATAATGGATCGGATGACCGGGAACCCGTTTATTCTTTTTCCCCAGATAGATCCGGTCTAACTCATCTGTCAGGGAGTTTCTGATACACAACTCCTCTGCAGCCCGATAGATAGATGTCTTATCACTTATTTCAATAATCTGTTCAACGCGATCATCTGACCGCATTTGCCGTCTGATTCGTTCAAGCCCGAGGTTTTCATAGACTCCATTTCGACGACGGACAAAACTATACATTTCAGCTGTGTCCAGCATGTCGTCTAATACTGAAAAGACAACCTCCTCATACTCGATATTATCCAATTCCAGTCCGATCGTTGACAGGAATCGATTCAGCTTCATTTCAAAACGGTCAAAAGTTTCGACAACCGCTCCTATTTCAAACCGATCATCCTCGATTTTAGAAAGAAAGAAGAAGTCTTTTCCGCTTATAAACTGCTTTTTTGTTGCGTCCTGCAGTTCTCTTTCATCCTTCCTGTCAAGGATTTCGAACTTTTGTAAGGTCTCTTTATTCTTAGGATCTCCCCAGCAACGAATATACAACATACCGATGTCCTCCTTTTGCTCCGCTTGTTATCTGATTATAGGATATAAGGAAGGATGTGGAATAATTATCCCATCTCCGGAAGATCTTCCGGTATAGTAGAAATCGTATTACAGAAACCATCTTCTCTTACAGACCAAACACGCATGTTGCATCTTCGCTCTGATAGTTCGTGGGATTCGTATTTCTTTCTGATTTGTTTTGCATATTCTGTTCTTTCATATCTAAGGCATTGGAAAGTCATAATATTTTATTAGTTACAGGTAGTATTATGCATACCGGATTCGTGAAATGATACTGCTACATAACCATTATTGGTTTCATGATCTACATCTATTTTTATATATAGTTTCAATGAATCTATTGTCACAGGTGTGCCGTTTCGCTTTCTTGGTGGAAACGTAAATGGTCCAGAAATCTTAAAAATCATAAGAATATCATTCCAATTTTCTACATCATTAGAATATTTAGCAGATGTACAATTCCTATATGTCATAGCATCTATAATTTCTTTTGCATATTCATCAGTAAGTTTTGCCCCCCGATTCAAAAGCATCTGCTTAAAATCATTATTCTTATCGCTTGGTTTTATATAAATAAGTTCACAATCTTGAACCTTTTTTAATAATTTTTTCTTCTCCGCAGTTGTAAGATTTATTTCATCAACTTCATTTGTATGATATACAATAAATTGTTGCATAGGAAACAATTCGTCATACGATAACTTACGAAGTGTTGGTACATCCCTTATTTTTTCTCTAACATTGTCAGGAAGTGTCATAAGTTCATCATGATTCATTTTCGTGATATCTTTACCCTTATAGTATTCTCCAGCAGTAATATATTCACGTATAGGATGGTAGTCTGATACATCATCAACAACAATAATAGATACAATGTTTAATGAATCTATATCAAATCCAACATCAATTAATTCATCAGTTCGTATATATTTCTTCATAATTACATGTCTCTTCCTTTCTCATACAATTCTATCGTTTTCAAAATATACTTAGTAACAGACAGTCCATCTGCTTTTGCATAATTCTTTATCTGACCTCTCATTCCTTTGGAATCCTAATTGTTTCGGAATCATCCTACCGCCATTATATGTGGTGGCATGGAACAAATTTGTCTCAAAAAAAAAAGAGGGTTCACGAAAAACCCTCTTCACCGCTTTAAATGTTATTGTCTAAACTCGGCTCCCCGATACACCCGCACCGGGTTTCCTCTCTGCAACCGAGTATGTTCTCTCCAGGCCAGGTTCTTCTGACCCGCCTTTGACGCCTTTTCCATTCGCGCAAGAACCGCTTTCAGCTTTCTCATGGCATCTGCACGGTTCATAGCCTGCGTCCTCTCTGCAGTGGATGTCACTGTGATCCCTGTTGGCAGATGCGTAAGCCGCACGCCGGTCTCCACCTTATTCACATTCTGTCCGCCCTTTCCGCCGGAATGGAATCGTTCCATGCGGATGTCTTCCTCACTGATCTCAATATGCTCCAGCTCTATCTCCGGAATCACACTCACATCGACAAACCAATTCTTCCTCTTATGATTTGCCCGGAAGGGGCTCTGGCAGATCCACTGCACAGAACCATCCAGATGCGACAGATCCTGTTTTGCGGAAAGCAGGATGGAACGATAACAGTTTTTCTCGTGGCCCGGATGCTGATACAGCAGCTCGACATCCGGATATTCCTTCTGTATTGCATGAAACAGGAGGCCCACTGCATATTCACACTCTACCGGTCCCTGACCGGAACTGATCTGTAAAAGCATCTTAGTCCCTCCCTCCAGCTTTGTAGTTGTATACCGGCTTCAGGATAAGTTCAATCTTCACCGTTTCCTCAAGCACGTCAATGATGTCATCGATCCGCCGGTAAGCGAAGGGACTCTCATCCAGCGTGTCTTTATTGATGCAACTGGAGTAAATGCCCTGCATTTCCTTCTTGAACTCTGATACCGTATGATGCGAAGCAACCTCAGAGCGCTTATAGATTCTGCCCGCACCGTGGGGCGCTGAGCAGTTCCAGTCCGCATTACCAAGGCCTGTGCCGAGGATGATCCCGTCCCGCATGTTGATGGGAATGATCACCCGTTCATCATTCTCCGCTCTGATTGCGCCCTTACGAAGGATCGGGTGGGGAGTATCCGAGAAATCCACATAGTTGTGGATGCAGGTGAACATATCCTCCACCTTCCACTTCATCCCACGGACGATGGAATCGATCATGGCCTCTCGGTTGATCCGTGCAAATTCCTGGGTTACTGCCAGGTCATGGAGATAATCCTCCATTAACTGACCGGTAAGACAGGTCATTTCATAAGGCGCATGACCGCCCTCTTTCTTCATCTGCTGTTCCTTCTGTCCTGCACGAAGATAATAATCCGTTACTTCCATACCCAGATGCCGGCTGCCGGAATGGATCACAAGATATGTTCCCTTCTCGTCATCCCGGTCCACCTCGATAAAATGATTTCCTCCGCCAAGAGTTCCGATACTGCAAAGTGCCCGGCCTTCATCGATCTTATCAAAACAACGAAGCCTCGTGAGTTCTGCCTGTTCTGCAAGCCGGTGGATCTTCTTCCGAAGGGTGCCGCCCGCCGGAACCTCCTCACGGATCACCGTATCTAACTTCTGGCACTCCACGCCTTTGGTCTTCACCTTTGCGATGGTCATGCCACATCCAATATCTACGCCTACCAGACTGGGCAGGATGGAATCTCCCACGGTCATTGTAAGACCGATGGTTCCCACCTTTCCGGGATGCACATCCGGCATCACCCGGATGGTGCTGCCTTCCGCAGACGGATGATTGCAGATCATTTGCAGCTGTTTTCTTGCGTATTCTTCTAACGCATATTCCTCATTTGCCACCGTGTAAACGATGGCGTTCGTATACTTTCCGTAAATTGTAATCATATAGTATTCCTCTTCTTTCTTATCCCTCTTTGTAGCCTTTCGTATCACCATGCCGACATCTCCGTACGCTTCGCTCCCGTCGATGTCGCGGCTTCGCCGTATACAGATGCTCCGATATTGGTATGTTCGGGAGTAAGCTCCCACATAGCATATCTCGCATCTCTGCATGGCTCATTTGCACGCAAAAAGGCACCCGCAAAGGGTGCCTCTAAACCGGTCTCCAAAAGAAGACAGAATATACGTAGTGATACTTCTATCCGATGATCATATACCCTACCCGGAGGCCACCCTCTGCATAAGTGCTGTTCAATTTTCCGTCTTCTGTAATCATTGTACGCCACATGATGTCCTCCTTTCTGCCCATGGATGGGCGAATCAAAATATCATTTCATCAACAGACTTGATTGTATGAAACTTAAGCCTTTCCGTCAAGCCGAAAATTCCATTTCACATTATCTTCACATCTTCTCGGGGTTCGGAAAGTTCATATGAAATCTCTTATCAAAGCGCCCGCTTCTGATCAAAGAATCCGGGAGTTCCTGAATCGCATTCGTAGTTGCAATGATGAACACATCCTTATTTTTTGCCTCATCGATGCACGCTTGGACTGTAACATATTCTTCCGCATCCCGATGATACATATCCTCATTTGCAAACTTGTCCAGATCATCCAGCAGAACAATGGACGGTGCATTCTTTACAGCCTTTTCGAATGTCTCTCTGATGTAATCCACGAACACCCCATCCGGCCGGTCTTTTCGGATCACATAAGTCTGCCGTCCACTTCCCATCCTTCAACTGAAGCAATGGTGTTAAACACTCTTTAAAATGCGAGAAAGGTTTATCAAACAACTGCTCTTCTATTTCTAAGTGATTTATCAATAATTGGGGAAGATAACACTCATAGCAGAAACCATTATCCAGATTAACCCAGAAGCGTCCTAAAGATGTACCCAGCCATAAATTTGCAGCATTGGCAAATTCAATAAACTCTCGACGGTTATTATCATTAACAATAATTGGATGCATGAACATCATCATATGAATTCTGTCATGTTTTGTTATTCCTATAGTCTGCTGTAGTTCCCAGGAAAACAATTCATTCCCGATCATAGCTGATAAATGGTATTCCTCCTCATCGGTTACAAACTGAATATTCTGACGATACATTCAGATTTCTGTTTCTACCAAAAGAAATCTCATAGCCAGCTTCCCCATCAGCTACCAAAAGATAATGTGATTCTGTACACTCTCCCGTTTTCAAAACATTATCCAGACAGTACATTCTTCCCTTTATCATCAATCTTCCCTTCTTCTGTTCGATTCGAACAGAAGTTGTCTCATTCTTCTGTTCAATTCGATCAGAAGTTATCTCATCATTCATCTTCTTGGATTCTTCGCGCTTCGCGCTCAGAATGACAGAAGATGCGTTAATATTGGCACATCTCCATTATATCAACACACAGCCAAAATCACAAAACTATTCCCGTCGGAGCCCGTCAAAAAAGCTACCCTTTACCACCAAAGATCAAAGAAGTTATCACGCATAAGATCAAACGCCTTATCTTTCGCCCGGGTGCGTTCAGTTTCTTCCTTATATTCCCAGACATGGATATATCCACCCGATTTCTCGAGAAGTGTTCCGATGTGATATGTGAGCTTCGTAAACGCCTGGTATTTTCCCTCATCACTCATTTCATTGTACCCGGGACAGATGGTATCTGATTCCGTCGGAAAGGAAATATTCACCTTGCTGAACTCCTTCATCATCCTTGAAACCGTTTTGGCGAACCAGGTATTCATTTCCCAGAGATCCTTATCGCAATAACCCTTTCTGCCACGTTGAATGAAGAATTTGATGTTCTGACATCCTCGAGATATCAATCCCCATTTTCCAAAGAGCCTTCCGAATATAGACATATTTCTTATCCCTCCATCCGCATTAATCATAACCAAAATAACAAAGCATTCCCGCGTCTTGATTTAGTAATTTATGCGCTTCCGGGCTCCTTGACAACATTGTGTTATCTCCTTCATCTCTTCCAAACCCAATGTGACATCCCGCCGTTCACAGAATTCTTTCACAAACCTAAGCAGTGTCTCTTCGCCAACAGGTTCGGACAATCCGAAACAGAATACATCTTCCATTCCGTCATTTTCACTTCCACAACAGGTTTCTTCTGTATCGCCATCCGTTTGGACCTTATTCCTACGTATAGGAGAGATCTTCTGTATCATATCCGCTATCTTATTGGGTTTTTCGATTACGACCTCACGCGCAAGTTCCGGGTCAAGGAAGTCAAATTCCTTCAGCATTTCCTCCGTTGTTCTGAAATACCGAGGCGCCTTTCGACGCATCTCATTTGACAACACTGTTTCACCTCCTGCAATAGGTATTTTTAACTTCTTCCCATTACGAATATCCCAGCCTGGAGCCGAATATCCTTCATGAATAATCGCCTGATATGCTGCATCCTCCGGATCAAGAAAATGCACATCCCCGACAGCGACCACCGGTTTTCCATATTTCTTTCCAAGAGCGATAATCTCTCTGATTCTTTTCTTCCATTCCTCACGGGCTCCGGGCCACTGAGCCTCAGTTCGGATCGGATGAACAACTCTGCCAAAGGGCTGAATTTCCAGATAATCAAACGGTGCAATGATTCGTGCTATCTCATCATCATCTGCCCCCGCAGCTAAAGCATCATAGAGCTGTCCCAAATCCGTGCCGGATCCAAGAAGAAGTCCCTCCCGGTTCTTTATAATCTGACTCATGGGAATCGCAGCATGATATTTCGAGATCAGGCGGTATAGATTATCAAGACCCACTTCATCCTTTACCAGGATTGTTGATCCACGGAATACACGGGCATATCTTGTATAATTCGTCTCTTCGTGTCCCATCCGATTTATTTCATCTGCCGAGCTTATTCCTTTTCTCTTCATAATGCGAAGGAGATATCGGAATTCACTGGCAATCTTTTTTGAAATCCAAAATGGACCATCCGTATCGAAGAATTCCTCCCCGAAGCGATAATCCAACATATCAAGTTGGCTTCGATCCATGTCTGCAAAAAGAATCGGGCGAAGAAAGTCACTATATACTATTGCAAAAGAGCAGGGAATATTCATGTTTTTGCAATTTCTTATGAGAAATCCAGCTACTCTTTCATTTTCTTCCGTTACCAGGATTGCTCCCTTGGCAAACTCCAAAAAATCAGGAAGAACACTCTCGATGGTCGGCAAATCCCTGACCATGTCATTTGTAATACGCGATAGTTCCTCTGCATAATCCGGAATCTCCAATTCCGGATTCACAAGCCGGGTAAAGCATCCGATTTCATTACCGGATGCATCCATCCTCACTGCATCAATCCCGATGATCCTGCAGTCCTTAACGGAATAGCCTGTCGTATGCATATAGAAAGCAACATATTCTTGTTTTTCGTCAAAAACCACTCCCTGTCCGTTTACGATTATATCTCTCTGATCATCCATAAAATGCGCTTCAACACCATAGATCACCTTGAAATCGGGATCATCTGCAACTTCCCGGTGTGCATCCGGAAAAGCCTGAACTACCGAATGATCTGTAACTGCCAAAGCATTCATCCCCCAAGCCTTTGCCCGTCGGATTGCTTCGCTGATATCGAGGATGCCATCTTCTGCCGAGTAATTCGTGTGCAGGCGTAGTTCTACTCGTTTTTTCTGTGCTTCATCGATTCGAATTCTTTTTTCCATCAGTTCACCTCATGAAACCGTTTAATCTCCAGCCCTTTCTTCACCGCATAATCAATGGTCTTCTGAGTCCCACCGGGTGCACCCGTGGACACCGCGATCAACCGGTTGGCATGATCAACCATCCAGTCATTTCTCTTAAGAAATGCTGCCTTACCCGGATACCTGGATATAACATGAATCTCGAAAGCCACCTTGCGGGTGTTCAGATAGAGTTTTTTCCATTCATCCGTCCACCCCTTATCCATGCCCTCAAACGCAATGGCCGCAACGATCCTGACAGGGATTCCTTCCTTTTTCAGCTTTAGTAAGATCTCAGCCGCCCAGAGATCCACGCCGCGCTGCATTCCGGTGATAAAGTCCGTGTAGCCGTCAGCTATTGCCTGCCGGATCTGTTCCTCCAACCATTTCTTCACCTTTGCCTCCGGTGCATTCAGTTTCTCCGGCCGGTGGCCGGTAAATGTACATGCATGTTTGATATCAATATTCGTCATTCCAGTACCTCCCATCTTTTGTGGCATGTCTGTCCGTTGTTCATTTGTGCTTTTCGATACGCTTCTTCGTTCAACTGTCTCAGTTTCAGTACTTCCTCCCATGAAACTGAAATTCCAGATGCTCTGCACATTCGGTAATACACCAGGATATTGGGTGTATAGAACGGATTCTCCCAAACTGCACGGTCATCCTTACCCAGTAACCTTAGGATTGCAGCCGCTATCGCCGGACTTCTCGAATCCCCACCGTCGCAGCAGATAAAGAGATCCGTAACCTTCTTAGTCGAACTATCCAGAGAATAGAGGAAGGAAAGTATTGTATCTGCATGTTGGGCTTGCATTGCTCCCTTGTTATACACATCGATCGTATCCAGGAAACTCACCGCACAGAAGTTGTCTGCAAAGAGCGCTTTCACCAATCTTGAAACTCTGCTGGAGCATATGATCAACGCGGGGAATTCGTACTGATCCAACATATCCTCAGTCAGTCCTTTTATCGGGTAAATATGAATCCGATAGTTTTCCATCCAGTACGGCTTCAGATCCAGGTTTCTTCCTGTTAAAGCTGAGCTCATGCGCTGTAGTTGAATGTATAAGTTGTCTATCCCTCTGAGAAAGCAATCATTTTCTGATCCATTTACCACAACGCGCTCTACCTGAAAATCAATCCCCATAGCAAATGCACTTCCGTCCAGGATCCTCTCTATTTGCAGATATTCCATGGTCTTATCCTTGGCTTCCTCAGGAAAGGCCGGATCCAGAGGACTATCCGATACCTGAAGATCGCATACGATGGATCCACACCGTTTATTTTCCAAGCCCATTTCAATTACATGCTTCGCTATCTTCGAATCCTTATTTCGCATTTCAGAGAGAACCATGAAACCGTTCTCCTTTGTATACCACTCACACTCTCGAATAAAATCATTCCATGTCGATGTGATCGGATTCTCCAGTTCCTCGCCCGGACCGGACAACGGTTCATTGATCAATTTGATTGGAATACGCTCGGTCATATCACGAAACAACGATTTATCGTATTCGACTCCCTCCATCACCTTAGAATCTTCATAAATGATCGGGTGCAGATATACTGTAAACTGAATTGTATTACGTTCCGGAAGCATATCATGCTCAAACGTGGTCACTAGCGCATTTCTCTCCTTTTTTTCATTCTACCGATGCTCTTCGCGATACCGTTCGTCTTCAGCGCCTTTCTCTCCATTTTTTTATCCTCCCTCTACTCCAAATATACACGGCTTCGTCGGACATTTTTGTCTCATCCTCTGCTAAAAACCATCCTGCCGATGTCTGCTGGTTCGGATGATCCTATCGTCTTCTTCCTTGATTCGAGCATATTCTCCCCATACTTCTATATAACGCCGATAGGATTCCCTATCTTCTTTTGGCGGTTTCAAGTGCAGCGCCGCAATGATACGATTCACTTCCTTCTGCTGTTTCCATTTTCCTTTCCACGTTGGGTGGTTCTCATCTTTTCCAAACAAATTATTCTCTCTATGCCACATATTCCTCCTCCGTCTCCCTGATTCATCTATAAGCATTCTACACGTAGGAATGCGACAAATTTATCTCACTCAGAACAAAGAACAGGCCGCATTTTCATGCAGCCTGCCCGATAAAATATGGTATTAAATTATTCTCGCCTATGGATTTGCCTTCTTCCGCCGGGATTTCTGCCGTCTCTTCTCCATCCCGTCCACGATCATGCCTGTCACGACATCGCCCGTGCAGTTTGCCATGGTCCGGAACATGCCCAGCAGTGCATCGATTCCCATGACAAGGCCCACCGCTTCTGTGGGAATGTTCATCTGCGTCAGAAGAACGCTGAGGCAGATCAGACCCGAGCCGGGAATGCCGGGCGCACCGACAGAAAGGATCATGATGGTCACGATCAATCCCGACAGCATAGCCGCTGTCAGTTCGACCCCGTACATTTTCGCGATCGCAAGGGCAAAGATCGAAAGGAAGATGCACGTCCCGTCCATATTCACCGTCGCTCCCATCGGAATGGCCAGACTGTAGACCTTCTTGGATACCCCCAGTTTTTCACTGGCCTTCATATTGAGCGGAATGGACGCGCTGCTGGATGCCATGGAGAAGGTCTGCAGCATAGTCGGCGCGTAGCTCTTCAGAAATGTGATCGGGTTTCCGCCTCCCATGATCCGAAGGAGCACACAGTAGATCAGGATCATGCAGCAGAGGGCGAAAAGGAAAGCGCCGACGATTCCGAGAACCGATGCGATCGTTGACATTCCCGTTCCCAGCACCAATGAGCAGATGGAACAGAAGATCGCTACAGGCATGCATTTGATGATGATGGCGGTGATCTTCAGGAAGAGATCATTCAGCGCTTCGAAAGCATCCTTCACCTTTTCGGAATACTTCCCGATCTTTCCGGCTGCGATCCCGCACATGACAGCCATGAAAATGAGCTGCAGCATATTTGAGGTCAGGAAAGGATTCACAATATCCGACGGAACGATCCCCACGATCATATCCTTGATGGAAACATCGATCGTTTTGGAGGTAATGGAGGATGCATCGACTGCCGAATCCAGCTGCATACCTTCCCCGGGGGTAAAGAGAAAATACGAACCGATACCGATCCCCACCGCAAGCACCATGGTCAGCAGGAAAATGAGCATGACGCGCCCGCCGATCCGTCCCAGCTCGGACAGATCGGAGAATCTGGAGATACAGGACACGATCGAGAAGAAGACCACCGGAGCCACTACCATTTTCAGGGCATTCATGTACATGGTCTTAATGGGGACGAGGACATATTCGTCCATCGTCGAATTGAAGCCTTCCGCTCCGATCCATGAAAGGAGCAGCCCCACAAGGATACCCAGGATAAGTGCGCCCATCGTTGCAAAGAGAAATGCCCTGGGCGAACGGCGGAGTGTCATCGTCACTCTGTTTATCCCGCGCTGGTGCCGGTATTTCAGATTCTGTGCTGCATTTTTCAGGAGAATGTCCCGGATCATCCCCTGTCCGAGCACACTGATCCCATTGTTCGAAACATCAGATTCTTCCGCTCCCGCTGCGAATTCATAATCTTCACCCGGACAGGCCAGCTCGATCGTCATACTTCCGAGAAAGGACCTGATCCGAACATCTATCTTGGCCCCGTCCGGAGCATGATCCCCCATGCTTACGGCAGCCTCCTCCGCGCACAGAACCGCACGAGCTGCCTCACTCTCCTTCTTTTTGTATCCTTCCAGATGCTCCCGTACAAGATCCGCGATCCGGACCGCTCCGGCAGCATCGGCTTTTACCGATTCCCTGTAAACCATGCTGTCTCTCCTTCCTTTTCTTCAGGGGGTCTCTTTCATCATTGTTTCTTATGATCATTCCTCTGTTGCCTCATAGATCAATTCACCAAGAGTCTGATACAAATGATCCGGTTCGACCGGTTTGGAAAGAAAGCCGTCTCCACGCCATCCATTTCCGGCATGCGCCAGTCCATCAGTACCAGACTGTAAGGCTTCTGTTTGAGGCTTTGCACCTCGAGCATATTCAGGGCCTCTTTGCCGCTGTGACAGACATCTGCCCGGATACCTGCCTCGTCCAGCACCAGGCGTCCATGCTCTGCAAGCAGACAACAGGTCTCGACGTCGTTTTCGTTGATTAACCACTTAATGTACATCTTTAATCTATCACAGGACAAATCATCTGAAGGTCAAATGGTTCTTCTTCAGCAATTTCTTTTATGGGATTACTTGCCAGGTCACTTCCCATTGCTCTGTAAAATGCGATCGTCTCCTCAGAAGAACAGGCAGATATGTACAAAGACTCTGCACCGGCTTTTCTTGCTTCCTCTTTTCCTGCCTCAAATAGTTTTCTGCCAACGCCTTGTCCTCTGCATTCAGAAGATACCTGCATCATATCAAGAATCATATACGGACCACTAAGCTTCCTTAACAGTCCTATAAAGCCGACCACTTTATCATTATCTAATGCAATGTATGTGATATATTCATCACTGCATATTTTCTTTGCTATAGCACGCTTTTTGTCCAGGTCCCAATCTTCGGTATATTTGCATTCTACTAATGCATATTCTCCGCCTATTCTGCGATAAGCCTTATTTACATCCTGTTTTCTGTTGTATGAATCTAATGAATTCAAACTAAAATTTGTTTCTGATAATAATTCAATTTTGATCAAATAATAATTCTCCTTGTATTTTTCACTATTCGGATTGACTTTTTTCCTTTACCATAGTATTATTCTTGTAAAAGAAATGGGTTTTTTGTCGTGTACAGCCTTACGGCTCAATCGGGTTGCTCGTTTCTTTTTTTATGTCTAAAATATCATACAAGTATAGTTTTTTATCTTCGGAATGTCTTACAATTAACGATGCATGAAACACATTATATCTTTCTATCTCCCCAGTTTCATTGTATACAGGCAATGCAAATCGTGAATCATATCGATACCAACCATACTTAGCATTTCTCCAATGCTTTTCTTCATTATTTTCTCGAAAATGTTTACCAACAGCTATTTCTATAAGTTCAGGTATTCCCTGTGCGGCATTTGCTTTCGCCTTAGCATTTGCACCTTTAATACTATGAGTATATTTTGAACCAGAATATTCATTCGGCAAATCTGATCCAATATATATAACGTCTCCTGTTGCAGCAATCGTATAGAATTCACCAATATATTCTTTTAAATACTCTCTAACATCTTTCCAATCTATGGAACGTTTTCCCCTAAACCTTATATCATTAATAATAACTATGTTGTTCCCGTCAACATCCTGTATGACCGATACACTCCTCTTACCTTTTACTTCCCCTTTTGCAGAAAAAATCCCCTCAAATTTTATCTGATACACCAACAACCTCGGAATATACTCCGGCGGTGTTCTTCTTCCTGCCTCCCAATCTTCCAATGTACGAACAGGGATACCCGTATATTCTGAAAACTCTTTACGTGACATCCCTGTGCTTTCTCGTAATTCTTTTATAGTTTTTGCAGTATCCATAGTATTACCTCGCATTGCGTGTTTATAGGGACAGCATACCACATTTTAAAGTTTTTCGCAATGCGTGGTTTTAATATTATTTATCCTCGTCTTTGATTTTGTAGTATTCTTCCGCATCGATACCTATCTGCACAAAATCCTACGCATTTCTGGTCCGTTCGATCAATACGATGGTCTCTACATGTATAGTCATTATAAAGTGAATACGCATTATTATCATCGTCTCGCGCTACATCATCTCTTTTTTTTTCGATATAATGCGGAACCCCTTCTATCAATTCACACTCCATATCTGTACATAGATTATATGCTTTTAGCTCATAATGCAACATTCTTGGATCATCTTTACCATCAAACCGCTTACCACCAACAATAATCTTCTCCACAAACAGATCAAACAACGTCTCATTAAATCCTTCAGCGCTACCCTCGTTAATTAATTTTTGTATCTGCTGAATAGAATTACTCTTTACTTTCTCCTCGCCGATCCGATTATTTACTTGATCAATCGTCTGCTGAATCATCTTTATTTCATGATCAGTTACCTCAAGTTTCTCCATGTACTCCGCTTTATCAATCTCATCTTCCAGATATAAATCGATTAATTTCTGCCTTTTTCTGTTTTTCTGTTCCAAATTGTTTTGGTATAACTTGATCTGTTCCCGGTATTTATCTGTTTGAGTCTGAAACTGGGTTAATGCCTGCTCAATCCTATCATTTGAAAGATAAAACATACAATCCTGATCATCTATCATATTTTTTATTAATCCGACAATCGACTTCTTAATATATTCTTCATCAATCGCCTTACAATTAGGGCAGGCTTCTTTTCCCAGTTTACAATACCCAGAGCAATTCCATATCACTTTTTTATGAGGTGTTCCTGAATGTGTCATTCTGCGAACATAATTTCGTCCACAATATCCGCACATAATTTTTGATGTAAACGCATTTTGTTTAGAATTTCTTGTCGTACCACGCTTCCTTCCATCTACATACGAAACACAACGTTGATTCATGATCTCCTGTGCCCTATTCCAATCTTCTTCAGATATTATTGCGTCATGATCATCTTTGATCCGATACATCTTCCCTTCCCCATGATTCTTTTTTCTAACTCTACCAATCGGATTTACAGTAACAGATTTTCCTTGAATCAAATCTCCTTTGTACTTCTCGTTCTTAAGTATTATACTAACTGAAGATTCATACCAAATATCGTTTCCACGTCTTGTTTTTACCCCCATACTATGGAGTTCCTTTGCAATTGTTTTACATCCGACACCTTCTAAATATCTACGAAAAATATACCGTACAGTCTTAGCCTCTTCCTCATCTATTACCAATTGCCCATCAACCATTTTATATCCAATCGGATTCGCACATCCTACATATTCGCCATTCTGCATTTTCCTCTGGAGCGTCCAGTTTACGTGCGCACTTGTATTTTCAACTTCCATCTGAGCCACAGCACCTAATATAGTAAGCATGAGGGTTCCCTGTTCACTAAGCAGATTAATTGAGTTTTCTTCAAAGATAACATTTATACCATTATCCTTTAACCTTTTACAATAACTCAGAAGATCAGCAACATTTCTCGAAAACCGTGATATGCTTTTTGTATAGATCACATCAATCATGCCACATTCCGCAAGACTAATCATCCTCTGAAATCCCGGGCGATTATCAGTTGTTCCGCTAATTGCCTCATCTGCAAAAACACCTACAAAAGTAATGTCGGGCTTATTTTGAAACATTTGCTCGTAGTACTTCTTCTGATTTTCAAACGAATCCTTCTGTCCACCATTATCTGTACTTACTCTGGCATAAGCAGCCACCTTCTTCTTACAAATAGTTTTATCATCTCTAATTGTAGGCTCAATAACTTCAACAGTTTTATTCATATGTTGTTACCTCCTAGTTTATGTATACACACTATACATAATACAATATACAGTGTGTATACACAACCATCTTTATACAGATAAATCATTTAGAGTATCAAGGAAATCGTCTTTATATGCACATTTTTTATCAATATATTCTTTTAAGTCAACATCTATAAACTTAACAGGATATAAATTTCTGTATCCGTTAACAGTCTGTATCGTATTAACCGTAATATGCGAAATCTTATCTTGTGTCAGATCATCAAATTCCATTACATATTTTATCCTTCTGAAAAAGGCAGATCTTAATTCATCATCCTCACCCATGTACCATCTCAATATATCATCATTAGTGCAGATAAAGATTGTATCCCCAATGAATAATTTATTATTATATCTTGATTTTGAACTTGATACAACATGTGGATCTATAGTTTTTAACATATCTTGAATGTTAATTTTATCATATCTTGGATCATCAATTACAAATATATCCTGCCCTTGATAGTCTTGCCAAATATCGTTACTACAAGAAGAATATATAATACTTTTTTCGTTTTTATCTGCCCACATTTTACAGAAAGTCGACTTCCCAACACCAGGCTTTCCTTGAAGCACTATTACATCTACATTTCTATTTGTTTCTTCCATCAATTTATGCATACGATAATCAAATGCATTTTCAATCCGTCTCTTATACCGAATATATATATCCGGATTAATTTTACTCATCTCAAATCGTTTTATTTCACCGGACAATATCATGTCTATAATATCTTTTAATTGTTTTTCAATTGTAGTTTTACTTGGTTCTTTATATTGTTTCAGTTTTTCAGGAACATTAGTTATTATTTCGTCCCATGAATACTGTTTCTTGGAAATATCATTCATATGGACTAAATATTGTACGCAATTTCTTACACCATATTTACACTTCTCTATAGATCCATACGGAAAGCGATTCTTCAACGTTTTAAATGAGCAAACTGAATGTTGAGGGAATTTAATAACAACGTGATAGTGTACATTGCATTGTTCTACGCCTTGTTCTGCATTATGTTCTATCATAAAGTACTCAATCTGTTTAGTTTTCGTCCAATTATTTAATATTTCCAGAATAGAATCCTTTGTATATTCGAATACTTCACCTGTATGTAATCCCAGTTTCTCATTATCCGATTTTAGTACATTTTTCTTTGTCAATCTTAGGATCACATTCCTGTATGTTTTACTCAACTCATTCATTTCACGCGATCCTCTCTCTTCTAACAAACGTAATTAATCCTTCACACCACAGATTATTTTTTATTACCAACATAACAATTTCATCAACATCTTTATCTGTGAAATATCCATCTACACACTTAAGATCAGAATTAACCATTTGCTCCAAAACAACATACTTTACCGTTTTTGAAACATAATCATTTTTCAGAAGCCTTATATAGAAACTATACAATATCTTTCTAGGTACAGGATATTCTGTCCAAACACCTGTCTCACGAAAATCCTGAATCATAAATCGGAACAAGTACAAGCTTTCAATTAATGCACCATTTAAATCATCTTCGATCTCAGCAATTCTATTCAAAGGATAAAACATGGTCACTAACATGTTATCACAATCCTTCTCGGAATAACCATTACACTTAAGCAACTTTCGAATAACATCATAAATATAAGAATAGTTTTCTAACATGATTTATAATCTCCTTGTTTATTTAGTTTTCAACGAACAGCATTGTGTATTTATTAACTGTAATAATTCACTGTTTGGGGCCCATCGTCGTTACTCATTATACACCCATCTTGTGTACATAGTATGTATTAACTGTGATAAGACAGTGAATTTTCATTACATAGAAAATTCTTCAAATACATTCTTCCATTCTATTGTTATATAATTAAATAGCAATTCGTGTACTACATTTATTATTTCTGTTGCATGCACACACAAATTATTGTATAATTTCAGTACAACTTATTTCGAAAGGAGTTTCTTTATGGATTGGAAAGTGTTTAAAATCGAAAATACACGCATTTCTAAAACGGCACGAGCATTTGTATCAATCAGTAAAACCGGACAGTTCAACTTTAATAAATCCGCTTGTGATCTGGTCAATGACAAAGGGACTTATAAGTATGCTCAGTTTTTGGAAGCAGAAGTCGACGGCAAAACTATACTTGGTATTCGTTTTTCCCTTGAAGAATCAGAAGATTCCGTTAAAGTGCGGCGTTTTCATCATCACGGAGAACCCATTCACTCCATGTCAGTTTCCTGCGCATCGTTTTATAACAAACACTTTAAACTCACTGAAAGTGAGGAAAAGCGGCCGAGATATGATGTTGAAAAAGCGGATGACAATACATTAATCATAAAAAAGTAACTGTTTTCAGACGAAGAATCCCCCTGACCATCTTATTACGGCAGGGGGTTTTTTACTCTTAGCCATTTCTTCAATATCAAATTCTGCATCATATGGATAATATTGTTATAGTCTTCTTTAAATGCATCTTTAAATATTTTCATTTCTTCATCATTTAATACGTCTTCAATACATTTAGATGCTTCAGTAAGTTCATATTCATAAATATATACATCATTTATTAATTTACAATGCATTGGTCTTATTGCATATTTAACTTTGCCTGTAAAACTAACTTGAAAATATCTATATATTTTTCTTAACATATATGTTCTCCTAAATTAAAATAAGACTCTTAAATATAAGAGCCTTTTTATTATATAATTAAATAGTTATTAAAAAAAGGAGCTATATTTCTATAGCTCCTTTCTAAAGTTAATTATTCATACCTGATATAATGTTCTTCTTCCCATTCTTCTCCAACAGCTGTTCCAGAAGGATAATCAATCATTTCATCATCAGGTGAGTCTACTTCAATTTCTTTTTTACAAGCTGAACATCTTTGATAATAATGATATTCTTTATATTTAGTATATCTTCTTATTTCAACATCTCCATCTCCAGAACCAGTAGGCTCATAAAGTAATGCTAACTCTTGTGAATTTCCATCTCTAATAACTCCATTATATGTAATAAAATTAGTAATATATTTAGGATGTTCATAATAATCTCTAAGAAGATTTGTAAAATCTGTAACTGTCATTCCATTTAATTCTGCTCCAGCTATAATAAGAGGATTTTTTTCAATAATCCATGTAGTATAATCATTTTTATCTAGATCAATACCAATTACTTTTTTCCAATACTGTGTGACATCTATACAAGTATTATAAGAATCAGCATCAGTTATATAATATTTATTTTCTTCTATAGTATTAACCCACCAATGATGTTCAATATCTTTATAATCATTGATATTAAATCCAGCTTCACCTGTATAATGCTTTGTACTATCATCTAGTATATAATAAGTCTTATTTCTATTATATACTTCTCCAAGATTTTCATGATTATCTGGATCAATTGGAGTATCTGTCTGAGGAGTTATTATATTATTACATGCTGAGCAATGTGTACTTGCAGTTTTACCTTTAGTCTTGCAAGTTGCTGCTACTGCATTATTATCAGATACTTCTTCACCTTCATGATTATCAGGATCAAGTGCAATAGGATCTGTATCCTGCTTACCACAAATACTACACTTCTTATAATGAGTACCAGGTGTCTTACATGTTGACTTTATATCTTCCTTAGAAGTATCATTAATCCAATTATGCTGTCCAGCTTCTCTTATTTCTACATCTGACCAAGTATCACAGTTAATACATTTTGTCTTATAGTAGTAAGTTGTTTCACAATCAAGCTGTTTAGGTGCTTCTATCGTACAAGCTTCATCTTCATAATACTTTACTTCTCCAGTAAAGTTATGAGGTTTTTTATCTTTATATTCAATATATTCATCTTCACAGATATCACATTTATAAATAATATAACCCTTTTCTTGACATGTAGCTTCTTTTGTAGCAATAACTTTATATGAATGTTTTCCAGCAGGTTTTGTTTCTACATCTGACCATGTATCACAGTTTGTACATTTTGTTTTGTAATAATAAGTCTTTTCACAATTAAGATTACCAGTTACTTCCTGTGTACAATCTTTATCTGTATAATATTTTCTTTCATCATTGAAGTTATGATCAAGATGTTCTACAGTATGTTTAATTGTATTATGACACCATTCACATTCTTCTTCCCAGTATGTTTCAAAATTAGGATCACATGTAGTTGCTACATATTTATCTTCAACATTTTGTCTTACATTGGCCATGTCACTAATTTTATAGTAATGATTATTAGGATCTGTAGAAGTAGTTCTTGTTTCTTCCTTACCACATACTGAGCAAGTTCTTTTTTCTTCACCTGCTACTGTACATGTACCATGTTTTGTTTCTGTCCACTCTCCATAATTATGATCTGCAAGTTCAAGATCTTCTGACCATGTATATCCACATACAGAGCACTTATAATCATTATGACCAGCTACTGTACAAGTACTTGCTTCTGAAGTATCAAGTTTTTCACGTGTATGTGTACCTGCTGTATGATATATAACTTCTGTCCAAGTATCACAGTTATCACATTTTGTCTTATACCAGTAATTCATATCACAGGTAAGAGATTCCTTAGAAATTTCTGTGGTACAATCTTCATCTGAATAATAATGAATGTTATCTGTAAAACTATGACCAGTTGCAGGAATCATTTTCTGCTTAACCTTGTAATTACATTTTGTACAATGCTCCCCCTGTGTCTTTCCGGGCACAGTACAGGTTGCAGGTACAGCTTTATCGATCACAATATCATGATGCGCTTTGATTGTATCCGTATTGTACGAATAATCACAAGTAGTACAATAATGCCTTGTATATCCATCTGTGGTACAGGTCGGTTCTATAATTTCCTCTTTCATCGTATGCTGATGAACAGGTTCTTTCTTTCCTTTACATACTCCATTTGAATCAAACAGATATGTAGTACCGGAAATGGTAAGCTCAGACTTTGTATTCATCCGGCCATTTGTAATAAAATAATATTTCTTTCCTTTTATGGTCTGCCAGCCGGTAAGCATATATCCATTTGAATCAAAGTAGTATTTTGCCCCGTCAATACTACTTAACCCCACTGTGTAAGTTGCATTTGCCTTAATATAACTCCACTTATTATTTCGCTTAACCCACTCAGCTTTGTTGTACCCTTTTTTATCAAAGTGGTATACGACATCATTTATCTTGAGGTTTGTATTCTTAGCATAATATCCATGTGAATCACCAAACCACCAACCAGTAGAGTCCTTCTTCCATGACGCCTTATACTTATAGGTCCATGATCCATCTTTATTAAGCCAATAACCGTTTACATATTCATTGGCAGCCATGTACCCTGTTGACTTAAAGAAATACCATACTCCGCCAATCTGTTTCCATTGGTTTTTGACATACGAACCGGAGGTTGAGGTCACATACCACCAACCGGTTTTGTCATGATGCCAGCCTGTAGTAGCTGCTTCTGAATCATAATCAGGTATAAATGAGAATAGCAGACCAACGATTAATAAAAATGCAACGATTCGCTTCTTCATCAGTACATCCTCCGTACAACAACGCAATCATTTATCATAATATAAATTTAACAGTAAACATAAACATTTAATTTATAATATGTTATTATAATATTATATTAATTATCTAATGATATATCCATTTGGAGAATACATTGTACCATCAATATCATAACTATATGCAGGTGTTAACTCTGTTTCTTCTTTTACAGTATATGTTTCTCCACATACTTGACATACATAAGTTACATTACTATATTCAATATATGGCTTTGTATATTGATATACCCATGTAGTTTGATAAGTGCCAATATCAATAATATCATAATCATTTATAAATTGTTGCATTTGATCAACAGTATAATATTTATGATCAATCATCCAAATTGGTAAATAATCATTATAATCTGATATAAATTCTTCCCAAGTTTTATCAGAACCAACTGAATAAGGTCTTACTGTACCACAATCAAAATCATAATTACCATATTCATCTTTACCATAATAATATCTTTCAAGTGCTGCAAGTCCTTTTTCACTACTAGCAAGTTCTTTTGGCGCAATTAATATAGTTTCATATTTATTCATGGAAGGGTCATGTTCTTTCCAATTACTACCATTTCTAGTAATTTCTATAGGTTCTGAATTACCATGATAATGTTCCTGTGGTAAAGATGTTGAATCAATTACAATCTTATGTGCCTTACAAATTGAACATTCATATTCAGAATAACCATATCCTGCAATATACTTATCTTTAATCTCATCATAGTTGATCGGCTTATCTGTAGTCATTTCTTTTCTATGACAAGTAGAAGGTTCCCATTTAACAGTCTGCCAAGCACTTGCAGTTCCATTCTTATGATCAAACTTTGCAATCTTAACATCATTTTCTGATACATAATTTGTACTGAACTTATCATTTGTAGTAAGAATCTTACCACATGTACTACATGTCCAATATTCTATATTACCATCTTCTGTACATGTAGCTGCCTTAGCTGCATGATGTACAAGTGTATGTCCAATTGCAGGAATTTCTGTAGAGTCTGTAATAGTTGTATGACAATCATTACAATATACCTCTGCTGTATGTCCAGGTTCTGTACAAGTAGCTGATTTTGCTGCAATTGTTATAGTAGTGTTCTTATGATTAGTAGGATCTTCTTCAATTTCATATTCTTCAGCTACTTTACCACAACTTGTGCAGTATACTTTATGATTACCCTTTGTACTACATGTTGCATCGTTATGTATTGTAGCCCATGTATGCTTGTTAGAATCCTTCTTAATAATTTCTTTAATTGTATCACCACAAGCACATTTTTTAATAATATAGCCATCTGTACTACATGTAGCTTCTCTTGAATCTACTACAGTATATTTGTGATTATGAATAGTTGCTACGCCGCTTTTATTAATATAATAGGTATTTGTCTTATCAGAAACATACTGATTTGTTAGCATTGCGCCATTTTTATCAAAGTAATACATCTTAGAGTTGATCGTATTAAGACCGGTAAGCATTTTACCGGAAGTATTAAAATAGTACCATTTACCGGAAATCTTTTTCCATCCGGTTGTCATTATACCATTATCAAAATAATACCAAATAGAATTGATTTTCTTCCAGCCTGTTACGATATATCCGGCATTAGTAAAATAGTACCATTTGCAATCTATTCTGAGCCATTTGTTTTTTGCATACCAGCCATTTGAGTCACTGTACCACCAGCCCTTAGAGTTATGCTTCCATGTAGCTTTGTACTTATAGGTCCAATAGCCTTTTGCATCAAGCCAGTAACCGTCAATGTATTCATTTTTAGCATAGGTACCATTATTAAATTGATAATAGTAGCCTTTTGAATCTTTTTTCCAGCCTCCTGTGGCAGCATCTATATTTGCAGACGGAATTGAAATTGTCAGAACAAGCATAAGAATTAGTAGGATTTTGAGGCTTTTTTTCATGGCATTTTTCTCCTTTACATATCAGTTTCCAATATCATCTGGTCACATTTTGATATACAATATACAGTTTGTCTCAATGATAAGGAATGATAAGGAATGATAAGGAATGATAAGGAATGATAAGGAATGATAAGGAATGATATGAGACAAACCTATCCGTATTATAAATATACTCTTTCCAATATGTACTGTCAACGATATACAAATATACATATTTTTATAGAATTGTCCGCGCTTTGCCTGCGGCAGCGCGGACAATCTTAACCATGAAAATCTTCAATCCCATCAACTATCGGTACTCTTAACGTTGTTATTCGATCTAACTGTATCAGGCCTTCACCTTTCTTCATTTCACTGCTTACTCGTGGTAAATCTACACCATTACCAAATGTTGCCGTCAATATATTTGACTGCGCTTTTCCCAACAGAACTTTCGTCAAATTACTTCTTGTTGTAGCCTGAATATTCTCTGTACCCGCAGATTGAAGAACGATCATTAAATGGATACTGCTCTGTCTTGCAAGAACAGACAGATTTTTGACAATTCGTTCAAGCTCTTCTTTACCCTTTTTATCAAGAGTTGCCTGCAAAGATATATATTCTTCGAGGATCACCAATATAGGCTGATATCCAATATCTGCCGCAAGAGTTCTGGGATTCTTATCTAACTCGACTTCCAATTTTGACATTCTCTGAGCCATCTCAGCCTCCACAGAATGCATTTTATCCAGAATATCATCCGGTTCATAAGCATAATCAATAAATGCCTTAAAAAGGCCATACGAGCGTTTCAAATCAAGTACTACCACCTTCCAGTTCTTCCAGACAGCCTGCAATAATAATTGCTGTGTTAGATATGACTTACCTGAACCGCTGGAACCACTTATCAGAAAATGTGGATAATCACATATATTCACAATATGTTTTCTATCAAAATACAGGTTCATCCGATCCTGCTTGTTTATGATCTTCTTATACTCATCCAATGAATAATGTTCCGGTCTATATGATTGTATGTCCTCATATCGGATCACAAGCTTCATCTGATCCTTTGTGATAAAGTAGTCTTCCACGATATATTTTGAAGGAAGTGCCGTACTAAACGAATCCAGATATCTTTCAATGATTGCTCTGATTCGTACATTTCTCAGATCCACTTGAACTTCTGTATCAGAAACCTTAATTTTCGGCACATTGTAATATGCCTTATCTTTACGTTTCTCATATGCCCCGATCGACAATAGATTTTGCTCAACCCGATCTGTGATAGATCTTCTCCTGATCAATCTTCGAAGCCCTTTGTTTTTCACAATCGGTACGATTATAAACAATCCCGCAATAATCGATTCTATAATAAGCGCATATATGCTGATCACATCCACAAGATCAATATGATAAAACATATGGTTTATAACAGGCGCACCTACCGTAATAAGCACGCCCGTTATATATAATGCGACCAGAACATTTCTATAATACTGTCTTCTGGTCAATCTTTTCACTTTACTACCTCTACTTCCGCTTCGACACTAAGATTCGAATTATAATCGCCCCATACAGAACACTTACCAACGCCTTTAAAGATGATCTCATCCTGCACTCTATAATTCTCAACGTCATCTTCATCCGTTTCATTTACCAGATGCACCTTAAACTTCTCATAGACATTACTTATGGACGGATCTCCATAATCTGTGTTGTCTTCCACAATAATGACATCTAAGGATATATAGCCCTTCTTGTCATTATACTTAACACCTTGAATGATAAACCTCTTACCATCCTGCCACTTTGCAAAATCAAACTTCTGGAACATTGTTAACTTCTTCATAGTTTTTCTCCTTTTTTTGTATAATAAAAGAGACCGCATAAACGGTCTCAGTCAAAAAGTTACCCAATTTACATATCAGCAAATAAAACACTGACTTTTCTTAAATCAATATATGCCTCAGAATAACCATCAATAGGCTCATTATCATAATAAGATTTCCTTCCACAAGGCCTATATACTTCACTCTCATAAGGCACATTAAAACTAAACAGCTTCAGTTTGTTTTTCATGATTTCCTCTGTATACACGCTATACACTCTACATGCATACTTTGGGGGAACATATCAACCGTGGCCACCCGCTTCAGGGTGAAGCCCTCCTTCGTCAGGATGGCGATGTCCCGGGCCAGTGTTGCGGGGTCGCAGGAGACATAGACCAGGCGCTTCGGCGCCATTGCAGCAATGGTGGAAAGAAGTGCCGCATCACAGCCCTTCCGGGGCGGATCCACGACCACCACATCCGCGCGGTACCGGTCCGGATCCTCTGAATAGAGCTTCGGAACCACCTCCTCCGCTTTCCCAACGAAGAACTCCGCGTTGGAAATGCGGTTCAGCTCTGCGTTCTCCTTCGCATTATCGATGGCCTGCGGAACGATCTCCACACCGTAGACCTTTCGGGCCTTCCTCGCCAGAAACAGGGAAATGGTCCCGATGCCGCAGTACATGTCCCATACGGTTTCTTCCCCTGTCAGGCCGGCGTAATCCAGAGCTTTGCCGTACAGCTTCCGAGTCTGTTCCGGATTCACCTGAAAGAAGGCTTCCGGAGCGATACGGAAGGCGATGTCTTCGATCCGATCCTCGATATAGCCCTTCCCGAAGATCACCTTGCTGCGCTCTCCCAGGATCCGGTTGGTCTTCTCCCGATTGATGCTGAGTGCCACAGAGACCAGTTCAAGCTCCTTCGCACGACCTGTGGTTGCGGTCGTATCAGCAGCATGTGTATTCCATGCCTCCACTGCCTCCTGCAGCTTCCGGATCAGCAATTCCTGCTCCGGTATTTTACCTCCGTTGATCACGATACAGACCATGACCTGCCCGGTGTAGAAGCCCACCCGGGTCAGCACATGGCGTACCAGGCCGGTGTGCTGCTCCTCGTTGTATACAGCAACCTCCGCTTCCTCCAGATACTCCCGAACCGCCTTCATGATCTCCCGGTTCACCGGATGCCCGGCGGGACAGTCCGTAAGCGGGATCAGTGCATGGGTATGACCGGCATAGAAGCCCAGGACCGGATGCCCGTCCCGGTCCAATCCCACCGGAAACTGCATCTTATTCCGAAAATGATATGGCTCCTCCATTCCCAGGATCGGTTCCATCAGGGACTCTGCATCCGCAATCCCGCCGATCCTTGTGAGACAGTTCTTCACATGATTCTGCAGCAGCTCCAGCTGCTTCTCATAGGAAATGTGCTGCAGCGTACAGCCACCGCACTGCACTGCCTTCTCACAGACCGGTGTCACACGGAATGGAGATGGTTCCAGGATATCCGTCAGACGTGCATAGGCCAGGTTCTTCTTCACCTTCATCAGCTTCACCATGGCCCGGTCTCCCACCACAGTATTCTTCACGAATACGGTGAGTCCGTCCACATGGCCGATGCCTTCGCCGTCCTTCCCCATATCTTCAATTTTGATCTCACAAAGATCATTCTTCTGCATTATGTCAACCTCTATCTTGTGAACCGCTGATTTTATCAACCTTTTTATTTTTTGCAAACAATTTATGTAAACAGCTCTATCTTCCGAACAGTTCCGCGGTCTTCTTCATACGCTCTGCAATCCCCACGCCGAAGGGACATCGGGTCTCGCAACCCTTACAGCCCACGCAGGCAGAAGCCGTGATCCCCAGCGCCTCATAATGCGCCTTCACGCTCTCCGGCACCTCCGGCTGCTGCACCGCCAGATCGTAGAACTTATTTACCATGGCGATATCGATATTCACCGGACAGGGCTTGCAGTGTCCGCAGTAGACGCATGCACCGGAGTAGGCATGAAGCGGTGCATTTGCCAGAATGGAAGCATAGTCCTTCTCCGCATCCGTGGCCGTCTCGTAGGCCACAGCCGCGTCGATCTGCTTCTTTGTATCATATCCGCAGAGTACCGTGGCAACTCCCGGTCGGGTCAGGGCATAGTGCAGACACTGCACCGGCGAAAATGCCACACCGAAGGGTGAGGTCTTCGCATCGAAGAGCCTTCCTCCGAAGTAACCCTTCATCACCGTGATGCCTACGCCCCGTTCCTCGCACATCCGGTACAGTTCCTCTCGCTCCGGATCGATACCGGCCATCTCCGGCGTAAAGTTCTTATACATGGCATGGATATCCTCGGTGGCCGGCCGCATATCAAAAGCCGGATTGATGGAGAACATGATCATCTCCACAACTCCGGATTCGATGGCAACCTTTGCGATCCTGGGATTGTGAGTGGAGAGCCCCACGTGGCGGATGGTGCCGTTTCTATGCAGTTCCTCCACATATCGGATATAATCGCTGTTCATGCAGCGGTCCCAGTCCTCCATGGCATCCACATAGTGAATCATGCCAAGATCGATATAGTCCGTATCCAGACGCTGCAGCAGGTCCTCAAAAGCAGTCCTGCACCACTGCACATCCCTGGTGCGGACATACTGCTTCTTCTGCCAGGTGGCACCTACGTGGCCCTGGATGATCCATTTCTCCCGATGGCCCCGGATGGCGGTACCGATCACGTCCCGGGACTTTGGATGGGGCATCCAGCAGTCGATGACATTGATCCCCTGCTCCTCCGCATACTGCATCAGCTTCACGGATCTGTGGAAGGGATGGCGTTCCAGCCATTCTCCTCCGAAGCCGATCTCGCTGACCTGCAGGCCTGTAGTTCCAAGCGTTCTGTATTGCATAATCTGCTCCTCTCCTACATGTTCCATTCTATCAAAAAGACTCTCTCCGGGCAATGCCCCGGGGAGAGTCTTGCAGATTCTGAGCCTAAACAGTAATCTCTGACCGATCCTTCATAGTGTACTTCCGGACAGCAGGAATGGAGTTCAGTATCAGATACAGAGCACCGGTTCCCACAAAGGAGCACATGGTCGGTGTAAAGTTGTACAGGAACGGAATATTGACCTCACCCGTGAAGGGATTGTAGATCAGCAGGTTGATTCCGATACCGATAAAGAAGCAGATGAAACCGACGATATTAAATCCAAGGGTGTATCTGTAAGTCTTGTTTCCATTGATCTCAAAGCCTGCCCTAAGAGACATCTTCTGCTTTCGTACGATGAAAAAGTCCGTAATGAACATTGCCGCCAGAGGCGCCTGCATGCAGGATCCCAGCGTAAGCAGGGTTCCCAGATAATCCATGATCTGGCCCCAGATACACAGAATTGCTATATAAAGGTTCAATATGATGACCATGGTCCGGTAACCGACTCGATGGAAGGACGTCTTGACCATGACGGCGTAGACGTAGGACACGGAAGCATTTGTTCCGACATTTGCAAAGCCTACCAGCAGCAGGGAGCAAAGACCCATAGCCGGGAAAGCCAGCTTGGAAAGCATCAGTGTGGGGTCGGTAACCATTTCACCGGTTACATAGTTCATGGAGATAGCCATAACCGCACCGACGATTACGAAGAACGGTCCTACAAGACCCTGTCCGACTACAGCTCCCCAGTATCCGCTCTTCTCCGTCTTTGTAAGACGCGGGATACCGCCCATACCTGCAAACCAGGTAAAGGTAAATGCCATCATGGCGTCAACTGCCAGCACATAGAAGGTATGCGCATCTGCCTCTCCGGATTTTACCGTATCCGGAACATAGTTGACGATCTCTGTGATAGGTGCGGAAGTAAATCCGACGATGATAACGATCACGCCGACTGCCAGAAGTACAGGAGTCAGGATCTTGGTTACCAGACTGATGGATTTGATTCCGCGGTAAGCGATCCACACACCGAGAGCTACACAGAGAAGTGCAAGAAGCACATGGATCACATGTGAATTCTGTTCGATTCCCGCAAGCCCCATCAGGTTCTCCATCGATGACGCGAACAGTTCACAGCATATCGCGTGCCATGGGAGATTGACCAATACAACGATGATCGTAACAACCTTAACTCCGTTGTGGCCGAGGACTGCCTTCAGCCATACCCAGATATCGATTCCGTACCGGGTGGACAGGATCGTAGGAAGCTGGAAGATCAGCATGACCAGAAGGGATCCGAAGATCGTTGTGATCAGAACCTGCTTGAATCCTACAAGGGATGCGATGTAAGCACCCTGCGTATAGTTCCAGGTTGCGATACCATAGCTTGCCAGAAAGAAAAATGCATCAGAAAACTTATATGTCTTCTCCCTTGTAAGGACGGGGACACAGCCCTGAAGAGCCTCGTCTTCGATTGCTGCTATATCTGCATTTGCTGCTTTACTCATCTTGACAAAACCTCCTTACAGAAATGCACCGATCACCAGTATGCCCAGACTTACAAGGACACATACCAGAACGGCGATAAAATGCTTCTTCGGAAATCTCTCGGGCCATTCATAGTCCGGTTTTTCCATTTCCTCGATCTTGCTGAGAATTTCATTCTCCAGCGCCTGTTTGTCAACCATCTTCCTTACCTCTCTTTTACCTCTATTTGTTACATATCTTTAAGATACTTCTCATACTCTTCTTCGAATACCTTGTAGTATTCCTTAGCGTACTGATATGTGGTTATCCCGAAATCCCCGAGCTCCACACCAAGAGTCCGCTTATATTCACACCAGTTGCTGTTATAAAGCGCCCAGAGAGCGATATAGCAATACGCCAGCAACCGTTGCTTCTTACTGCATCCGTCATAAAAATAGGCGTCGATCACGCTTTCCACCCATGCACGGTCATGCTTTCTGTACCCGATAAATGCGGCAAGGTCCGTAAGCGGATCCTGCACTCCTGTGTATTCCCAGTCGATCAGCTGTATTCTCTTCTGACCGTTCTCGAAGCTCACAAGGAAGTTGTCGGGATTCAGATCTCCGTGAGCCAGATATTCGGATGTGGAATTCTCATCCACAAATTCCTTCATGGCCCAGCAGTGCTTCTTGGTTTCTTCGTAATCCTTGTATTCGGAAGGCTGACCTTCCCACATATCCTCCATGAGCTGGATATTTCCATAGAGATCCAGTTTGGTATCTGCGGTGATCTTCATGTCATGGAAGCGTCTTGCTATCCGCATGCACTCCGCAGCCTCTTCGAGATCCAACTCATTGCAGACTCTGGAATTCTCGATGAACCGAGCGATCTTGTATCCCTTCACATTGTCATAGTAGACATTGTCATCACAGAAACCTTTGCCCCTGATTGCATCGTAGACACGTCCCTCCAGGCCACGGTCCAGATATCCCTCCGTATCCACTCCGGGGATCCTCATGATGTATCTCTGATTCTTCACGGTAAACAGGAAGGAACGGTTTGTAAGTCCTTTCTTCATCACCGTGATATCCTTGATCTCCTCATAGGTCACATTGAAGACCTTACAGATGATCCCGATCACTTCATTCTGAAGCAGCGGATTGTAATACTCTATCTCCCGAAGCTGGCTGTAGGTATTGATCTCCACCGCATCCTCCGGTCCGACAACCCTGGCGGGAATATCCATCACCCTGTTGGTGACGATGGCAGCTTCCCAGAACATTTTCGAGTTCTTACCTGCTGCTGTCAGCTCCTCCAGCCTTTTCTTCGTTTTGGCCGCAACCTCCTTTGTGAGGTACGCGATCCCGAAATACTTATTTCCCTCGGATTCCTCATCCAGCATCAGGATCTCCCGTCCTCTGGTCACACGCAGGTCCGTGTCATCCGAGGTCTCACTGCTGGTCATGTACCAGGAGTAGAATTCAAATGTATGGAACGGGTTCTTATAGCAGTACACGTCACAGGGCACGATGTAAGCATCCTCCAGATACTCCTTCGCAGCCGCCAGCGAGTACAGATTGTTCTTTGAAGTGTAGTCCATACAGAGGATGAGCTTCACGCCGAACTTCTCTTCCAGATATTCGTAACGCTCCTTCATGAAGCCGACTACCACATAGATCTCTTCGATCTTCGCTTCCTTCAGCTGCTGTATGGTACGCTCGATCAGGATCTCACCGAACACCGTCAGCAGTCCCTTGGGACATTCCGAACCGATGGGGATCATCCGCATTCCGAAGCCTGCCGCCAGGATGATGGCTCTCTTCGTTTTGGATTCCTTTACAAGCTTGGACGCCTTTCCGGTGGGACGATAGTCGTCATCGATCAGGCCTCCCTCTTTTAACGTTTTAAGTGACCGATTTACAACTCCTACGGAATAACCGCTCAGTTCCGCGATCTGACGCTGGTTCTCTGCCTTCCCGGAAATGAGAGTCTGCAGGATATCCTTTTCCTGATTGTTCACTCTCTACCTCCTTACGTACTTTTCATAGGACTTATCCCACTTTGCAATCTCCTCAACACTGTCCAGCTCCGCATGGGACTTTCCTTCTGTTACGAATGCATACAGTTCAAAATCCTCCGAATGTGTATAGACAGGGATCAGATCCCAGTATCCGTCACGATTCTGCTTTTCGTCAAATTCGTACTCCAGCCATTTCTTCAGCTTCCTTCCGTCCTCCGGAGTCCAGCGGGAAATGCCGTACATCACGTAGCCCTTGTCTGCTCCCGTATCCGAGCAGGTAAGGATCTTATTGTTCTCATCTACTTCCACGACCCATTCCGGAGAAGGAACATCACTCCAGAATACATTGTAGCCGGAATGCTCAAACTCCTTGAAGAAAACCTTGCTGTCCAGGAAGAACTGGTCTCCTTCTATGATCATTGCTTCCTCCAGCAGGTCTCTGACCACATAGATGGAAGATATATTATTTGTTGTTGCGTAATAGGGATTCTCTACCAGACGAACCTGCGGATACTCATCCGCAATTTCCTGAAACCGTTCCTTCAGATAACCCACGATAATGATGATCTCTTCAATCCCGTTCTCCAGAAGACCCTCGATACAGGAGTCGATCATTCTTTTTCCGTTAACCTTCAGCATGGGCTTCGGAGTTGTCTCCGTAAGTTCCCTCATCCGGGAACCACGTCCTGCTGCCATAATGATCGCGCGCTTGACAGTGAACATAGTATTCTCCTTATATATAAGATAAAACCATTAGCCATAATATACTCATTTTCATGAATTGTCAATAAAAATATTTCGTGAACATTACATTTCCCTTTTCCAGATACACAGCTGATCGATCAGGCCGGATATTTACGGGCATGCACGCCTGCCAACCTGTCGTATCACACAAAAAAAAGAAGAAGGGATCCTGATCTTCGGGATTCCTTCTCCTTTTGCTCGTCTGTTGTCATACTGCCTGTAACCGGTGCATCTTCTCCTCTACATATGCGCCAACCGCATCCTTCTCCATGCCCAGCGAGATAGCCAGTTCTCCGTAGAGACTGTCTTCTGCAATGTGGAAATACTTGGAGTCCGAACTGGTCACTTTCTTCCCCTCGGCCTGGCGTTCCTGCATCCGCTCGTAGATCGTCTTGATGAGGCTGACGATCTTGGCCGGTTCACAGGTAAGCAGCGCCTGCTTGTAGGTAAGCTCACGCTTCTTCTCCTCTTCTACCGGCATCTTCTCGATGGAGTGCATATTCTCGACGAATGCCTGTGCCTCTTCTTCTGACATGACCTTTCGGATCACCACCCGGTCGTTGTCAACCGGTGTAAAAATCTCGCTGTCTCTGATGTAACAAGGAGTCATAGTGTAGTAGAGCTTGTCCTGAGCCACGCCAGGACAGTCGATGGGGCCTACTTCCGTAATCCGGCATACACCGTTACTTCCGTATACAACAAAGTCACCGACTTTGAACATGTGAACAACTCCTTCTGAAAATGATATGAAATGCACTACAATAAGTATTGTAACACTTTTTCAAAAGGATGGTAAGAGCGCAGAATCGACAAAAAACACCTACTGCATATGTACTTTTTTACTACGCACTATCAAATTCTTGACCAAAAATGTCAGAATCATGGTCGCAAGCATATCAGGCAGTGTACTGCCCACCGGAATGTCCACATGAAGCAGCCAGCGATAGAGTGCAAAGCCCGCCAGCCAGATCAGAAAACTCACCCAGTCCGCGGCCATTCCCGAGGAATCTCTCTTCAGCAGGAAGAAGTCCGCCAGCATGACAGCGATCATCGGTGCAAAGACCGATCCGATCAGGTACAGGAAATCCGTGATGTCATCCATGGGAAATACGATGGCTCCCACCGTTCCGATCACGGTAACTGCAACTGCCACCGGCTTCGTCTTCAGGAACCGGCTGATGCTTCCTGCGCTGACTCCGGCAGAGAAGGCATCCATAAATGTGGTGGTGACCGTCGAGAAGATAATGATCAGCAGTCCTGCCACTCCGAGTCCTGCCTTCAGCATGATCTCCGCGATATCTCCGGTTCCCGTCATAATGGCAGCTCCCATTCCGATCAGGAACATCCAGGTGCTGACCACTCCGTAGGTAACCGCGCTTGCCATGGTGGCCCGGAAGGGTTTCTCTGCTTCTCTGGTATAATCACTGATCAGCGGGAACCAGGACAGAGGCATGGCCACGGACAGCTCCACCGCTCCTCCGAAGGAGATGGAGCCGTCATCCACAACCTCTCCTCCGCCGTTTCGGAAAATGATCACGCAGAGGATCACCGTCAGGCCGAACAGCAGTGTCATGGCTATCACATTGATCTTGCCCAGATTCTCGATGCCGATCAGGATCCAGACAAGGATCAGCGCGCCGATCACCAGGGCCCAGACCCAGGAACCTATGTCCCACGCCCCATTTGCAGCAAGGGCTCCGTCGTAGATCATGATTCCGGTCCAGCCGATCAGCTGGACTACATTTAATATGGCGAAAAGGGCAACGCCCCGATTTCCGAAGGACATGGCTGCCGTCTCCATGGAAGACTTCCCGGTCCGGGCTCCCATCAGTCCTGCAAAGAACAGCAGGACGCAGCCGATGCCGTGTCCCAGAAGGGTGGCCAGGAGGCCCTTTCCGAAGCCAAGGGGCGCAAGACAGGTTCCTGTCAGGATCTCGGCTATGGATACTCCCGCCCCAAACCAGATCAGAGCATTGTTAAATGTACTTGTCTTTTTCTCCATGGCTTCCCCCTACACGTACAGAAGACTGTAATCAGGTTCTGCGATCAGGTAGCCATGGTCCATGGGGCCGCTGCCCTTCCCAAGATCAAGTCCCGCAGCAAGCGCGCCGGTCAGATATTCCTTTGCCCGGGCGATGGAGTCCGAAAGGCTTCTTCCCTGGGCCAGATTCGACGCTATGGCCGAGGACAGGGTACAGCCGGTCCCGTGGGTATTCTCCGTATCGATCCTGGTGGCATGGAACCACTTCTCGCCCTTATCGTCGATCAGGAGATCATTTGCATCATTTACGCTGTGACCGCCCTTCATCAGGACCGCCACCCCGTAGGTCTCACGGATCGCACGTCCTACGGTGACCATATCCTCCTCATTCCGGATGGACTGTCCGGAGAGGACCTCGGCCTCCGGGATATTCGGCGTGATCACGGTTGCCAGGGGGATCAGCTCCTCCTTCAGCGTAGCGATCGCATCCTCACTGATGAGACGGGCGCCGCTGGTGGCTACCATTACCGGATCCACCACGATGTTCCGCGCCTCATAGAAACGGAGTCTCTCCGCGATCACACGGATCAGATCACTTCCCGAAACCATCCCGATCTTTACCGCATCAGGGTAAATGTCCGTGAAAACGGCGTCCAGCTGCTTCTGCAGAAAATCGGGTGTTACTTCCATAATGCCTGTGACGCCGGTGGTATTCTGTGCAGTCAGAGCCGTCACCGCACTCATGCCAAAGACATGATGTGCCAGCATGGTCTTCAGATCTGCCTGAATTCCGGCGCCTCCACCGGAGTCACTCCCGGCGATCGTCAATGCAGTATTCATACGTATCCTCCTTTCGTCCCGTCCTTATTGCGACGGGTCCGCCATGAAATGCATTTCGTTTTCTATAGCGACACAAGGTGGTGCCCCCGGTGTGCCGCTGTTGTATGAGTCCCGGAGCAGAGCATTCCGCGTCCGGGGGATGTTGTTATTTCGTGTCCTACGGCTGATATCTTCCGTGTCCTGCGGCTGATGTCATTCTGCGTTCTAAGGACGAAGAAGTTGTCTCGTCCTGGCCTTCAGCCGTGCCGTCGCTTTCTCCACATCCTCCTGCCCAAAGATGGCACTGATCACGGAGATCCCGGCGATACCGGTATCCGCCAGCTCGGACACATTTTCGTAGGTGATGCCGCCGATGGCTACCACAGGGATGGAGACTGCCTCACAGATGGCCTTCAGGGTCTCCTTGGAAACCTCCACCGCATCATCCTTGGAGCCGGTGGGAAATACCGCGCCCACTCCCAGGTAGTCCGCTCCTGCCGCCTCTGCGCGAAGCGCGTCCTCCACCGTCTGGGCGGAGACTCCCAGGATCCGGTCCGGTCCGAGCATCTCCCGGACCCTTCCGGCCTCCATATCCTCCTGTCCTACGTGGATCCCGTCTGCGTTGATCCGCAGCGCCAGCTCCACATTGTCATTTACGATAAATGGGACTCCGTACTTCCTGCAGAGCTTCTGCAGGCGGAGTGCCTCTTCCTCAAATTCCGCGTCCTCCAGATCCTTCTCCCGGATCTGCAGAAACGTGGTTCCTCCCCGGAGCGTCTGCTCCACGGGAGTATCCAGCAGTTCTCCCTCCTTCAGCCAGTGACGGTCCGTCACCGCGTAGAGAAGGAGCTGATCGTTATCTACTCTCATCTGTCTTTGTCTCCATTTCCATATGTTGTCATTCTGAGGCACAGCCGAAGAATCCGTCCACTCGCCTCATCAGATCCTTCGACTCGCTTCGCTCGCTCAGGATGACATGACTACTCTTACATAGTTTCGAGTTTTGCCCGCTGCTCCAAAGTCTCTCCGTCCATATTGTAGATGGCATCGATGATCCTGTTCCGGTAGGTGGAATTTCCGTCGCCGGGAAGCATGTTCTCCCAACCAATCTCACCTGCCACACCCATCAGGGTAACGGCCGTTGCCACCGCTTCCGTTACCTGCTCCGGGTTTGCGACTGCGTAGGCCGTTGCAAGGCCGGAAAGCTGACAGCCGGTTCCCGTGATCCGTCCCATTTCCGGGCGACCGTTCCGGATCACATAGGCCTTAGTGCTGTCCGCAACAATATCGATCGCACCTGTGATGGCGATGACCGTATCCAGACGTCCCGCCAGCTCCTTAGCGAAGGCGACCGCTGCAGGAAGGTTCTCCGGCGTCACTGCGTCCGCCACATCCGCATCCACGCCCTTGGTGGTTCCGCTGCCTGTGGCAATGGTCTTGATCTCGGAGATATTTCCCCGGATCACTGTCGGGCGGAGCTCCCGCACCAGACGGTCGGCGGTCTCTGTCCGGAGCTTCGAAGCCCCGGTCCCCACCGGATCCAGCAGGATCGGATGTCCCAGCTCATTTGCCTTTCGTCCCGCACGGAACATGGCCTCGATGGATCTCTCGTTCAGAGTCCCGATATTGATATTCAGTCCGCCGCAGATGGAGGTGATATCCTCCACGTCCTCCGGCTCGTCCGACATGATCGGGCTTCCGCCGCAGGCCAGCAGCACATTTGCCACGTCATTCACCGTCACATAGTTTGTGATGTTGTGTACCAGGGGTGTTCTCTCCTGTACACGGCTCAGGCATTCCTTTAACATGATATTTCCTCCTGAATAAGAAAATTAAAGAGGCAGCCCATTCGGACTGCCTCGTCAGTACGTCATCTCAGAGCCGGACGCATCATCGTTCCGGCTGTTCCCTCCGTTGGCATTATCCAAATCAGGTGCGGTCGAGACGGGATTACGTCTCCTCTCAGCCGGCATCCGCCAGCTCCCGATACTCTTCATTTGTAAGACCAATGCCTATTGTACTCCGGATACCCGGCGCTGTCAACAGCGTATCCGCTATCCCTTCTCCTTTCCGATCCTTCCCAGGACGATCCTGGCGAGAATAAGAAAGCCTACTACAAACCCGATAAGAATACCCCATGTGATCAGCATATGGGTATCCGTATACTCAAAGAAAGACATATCTTTATCCTTAAGAAGAATATCTCTGCTGATCCCAAATTCCTCAGCAGCCATCTTCAGCTTACTGAGATTGGCTGTTGTACCATATCCCTCCATGCTCCAGCGGCAGACCGCGAACCAGGAGATGGTCTTTGTGGCTCCGCTGAGTTCGAAGATCAGACCGGAGAACAGGATCTGTGGCATAAGCAGGATCGGTGCAACCGTCATGGCCCGGTCCGGATTCGTAAAAAGCGAAGACACAAAAAGGCCCATGGCAGTTGATGCGATGGAGGTCAAAAATGTGGTGATCAGCAGTTCCAGCACCGGCTCCATGAATAATCCCTTTTCGGGGAGACCCACCGTGGCTGCAAAAACCCCCACGATCATTCCGCTCTGGATCAGACACAGCGCTCCGAGGACAATGATCTTCGACATCAGATAGGCATTGAGAGAGAGACCGGTCATGTACTCTCTCTTCGTGATGTTCCGTTCCTTACAGATTTCCTGGATCGCATTCAGCATTCCTACCCAGAAGCCGGAACACGACAGTGCAAATAGAAGGCTCTTCGTCATCTCATGCTGCTCGAACTGCTTTCCGTCTGCAACCATGGAAATGAGCAGCGCCAGGACCGGGGCCTGGATCAGAAGAAGGAACAGCCTGGCCCGGTCGTTCATCACCAGCTTTCGGTAACGGGAGGAAAGTATGGGAAGCTGTCTTTTCCCGCGTTTTTTCTTCTTCGGAAGCTTTCCCGGCTGTGCGGTACTTCTTCCGGGCCGTGCGATCGTCGTATTGTATTTCCTCTGCCAGAAGTCGGCATGATCCGTGATCATGCTGTATATATCAACAATATCCGAAACCCCGAAGAATTCCCTTGCTTCCGCACAGGAGCCTATGAAACAGAGCTTTCCGCCCTTTCCCATGAACATGACCCGGTCACACATTTCCAGCTGAAGCGTACTGTGGGTTACCAGGATCACTGTCTTTCCGTTATCTGTCATCTTTCTGAGAGACTGCATGAGACTCCGCTCTGTTCCCGGATCCAGACCGGAAGCCGGTTCATCCAGGAAGAGAAGGTTCGGATCCGACAGGAGTTCCACCGCTATGCTCGCCCTCTTTCTCTGACCGCCGCTGAGGGATTTGATGTAGCTGTTCTTCTTTTCCGAAAGCTCCACCAGGCTGATGGCACGGTCAATGGCCGCCTCTCTTTCTGCCTTCGATGTATCTCTCGGAAGCCGGAGCTTCGCCGTATAGGACAGCATGTCGCGCAGCTTCAGATTATCAAAAACGATATCCTGCTGGGGAACATATCCGATGATCTTCTTCAGTGAATCGAAGTTCTTATAGAGATTCACACCGTTGATATAGACAGATCCGTCTGCCGGCGGAAGATATCCGCACATGCAGTTCAGGATCGTGGATTTTCCGGCTCCGGATCCGCCCACGATAGCGACCATTTCTCCCGGCCGGATATTCACAGTGATATGGTCCCCTGTAATGTTCTTCTTCCGGCCTCTTCCTCTGGTGATCACCACATCCGTCGTATCCACGGAAATACCGCTTCTGCAGCAGCAGTAATAGATTCCCGCGCCGGTGAAGATCAGCCGGGAGTTGGTGATCAGGATCACATCCTTTTCATGAAGGAGTTGTCTTCCTCTCACCGGATAATTATTCACATACACTCCGTTGGTACTGTAGTTATCCGCGATGTAATACGCATTTCCCTCTCTTATGATCCTGGCATGCACCCGGGATATGCTGACATGAGGAAGCACGATATCATTTCCCGGATCACGGCCGATCATGATCATCGACTGCCCCCGCAGAGGGAACCCGCTCCATCGGTTCTCCGAGTTTTGGGACTCAAATACCAGCAGCACCCCGTTAGGATTCGTTCCCGTCCCGTCATCTATGCGGATAAAATCCCCTTCACACAGAATCCTGGATGCGATCCGCATATTATTGCAGTACAATCCATTTTCACTGGGGCGGGCACCGTAAACCGCCTTATCCTCTATGATCCATTTTCGGTTTTCATACCGGATCCGTCCGTGTTCTCTGGAAACAAAAGGCGAAGAAAGAAGAATATCATTTCCTTCTGCCCTTCCGAAAGAAACCATGGATTTCTGAAAATGATCCAGCTGAAAAGTCCTGGGTGTCGCCGTGCCGTCAAATACGGTCACCCTCAGATCGCTGATCATTTTCACCGATTCTCTTCCGACTACAACTGTTCCCTCAAGATTATCCATGCCGCCCCCTTACTCTACTCTGCTACTCCGCCGGTATCCCCAGCCGATACGCGGATTGCTGCATTGCTACTCTGCCGGTATCCCCAACTCGGCCGCGGATTCCTGCTTCAAATAATCGATCGCCTCTTGGACCGTTGAAAAATGACCCGGAGTGTAATACAAGTCTGCCGCGATTATAATGAATACTTCATAATCCTTATCATATCGGGTCACTGCACTCTGATCGATATGCTCCGAAGCCTCAGCCCATGTATCATATGGATTCTGTCCGTCGAATAATTTCACGCCCGCATTATCCTCATCCAGGTCTCCGTCCGAAAGCATCTCATTAGCGGTCCTGTTGTTCACCGCATCCCCTGTCCGGTTCGTGATCTTTACGCCGATATCCGGATCACAGGTCAGCTCATAGAGAAGGAAAGCACAGAGTTCCGGATTATTTGTGTCCTTTCCTACGGAAATGTAGGTTCCGCCCCAGTAATAATCCGTAGGTCCCTCGCAGATCCCCCATTCACCGTCCCCGGCCCCATTCGTTTGGAATACGTTGATCATCCAGGGGCATCCGAAGTAGCAGAATACATTTCCACTCCCTTTCATATGCCAGTACCAGCCGGAATCCCACCTCGATCCCATGGAAACATAGCCGCCGGAATACAGCTTTTTGGTCATTTCGATATATGATTCAATGGCGGAAGACGGAGTAAAGGTTTTTGAGCCATCCGATGCCGTCTTGATCCATTTCTCCCTGTCGGAGTTGATGATGGCATAATACACATCCTCCGGACTGTAAACCGTCATATAGTTTTTTTTCTTCAGCTCCGCTGCCGCAGAAAGAAAACTGTCCCAGTCCTTCAGTTTGTCCTGTATTACCTTCGGATCATCCGTACCCCAGACATTCTTTGCTATTTTCCGGTTATAGAAAACCGAGCCTGCGGTATTCTGCCAGGTTACGGCCTTGAGTTTCCCACCCGATGAACCGAACTCCTTTGCAAAATCGTAGGAATCATCAAGTGTTGACTCGGAGAAGCCGATACTGTAGAGATCCAGTGTCTTGCTGTCATCCTCGATCCAGTATTTTGCAGAACCGATATCCGCGGCAATGAGTGAAGGATACTTGTTGCCGGAAGAAAGCGCCCGGTCGATGGGATCCAGGGACTGTTCCGAATCACAACCCAGATTAACATATTCCACGTAATCCTTGTATTCAGGATATTCCTCCAGGACGATATCCAGCTTCGTCTTCAGATCATTATCCCAGGAGTATACATAGATCTTATCTGCAGAAGTCCAGGCCGAAGCATCCGGTGCCGGGATCTTCTTCCCGGTCATGGCACGGTAGATGAAAAATCCGCCAACACCGCAAAGTAAAAGGCTCATGGCCGCGATCAGGATCAATTTCAACGAAATCTTCTTTCCCTTCCCTTTTTTCGAAGATCCATCTAAAGGATCATAACGGGGAGGTTCTTCTGAGAAAGTCCCATACTGAGGCGGCTCATTACGGGGAGGCCCCTCGACAAAAACCGGCTGTCCCGTCATGTTCACATCTTCTCCCCCGAGACTGTTCTGAGACACCGGAATCTGAACAATTCTGCCGTCCTGTATTACAGGCGTATACCCATGTTGTACAGATATGGTCCTGTTCGGATCGAACATCTCCTCCTGACCGGCTGGTTGTCCTCCCTGCCCGGCTGGTTGTCCTCCCTGCCCGACGGGTTGTCCTCCCTGCCCGGCGGGTTGTCCCCCCAGCAGTTCTGACACCCCAGGCCTCCTGAAGATGCTCTCCCCGGTGTTCGTTTCTTCGACGTTCTTTTCCTCGGCGTTCTTTTTTTCGGACTCCTTCACCCGTATTAACGCCGCCTTCATTTCCGAAGCAGATGAAAACCGATCTCTTGCATAATATGCACAGGCCTTCAGGATCACCGAAGCCATTTCCGGAGAAGCCTCTGAAGGCGGAGGAAGCATCTCTCCGTTAAGCCTTCTCCTGGCCGCATCCATGCGTGCGGCTGTACTCACCAGCTGCTGTTCCGAATTGAGAAAAGGGAGTCTGTTCTGATTCAGCAGACGATAAAGCACCAGACCCAAGGAATAGAAATCTACAGTCGCATCATACTTTTCGCCTTTCTCGATCTCCGGGGCCATATAATTAAACGTTCCCTTCTGGGAAAGGAGGATGGATCTGTTTTCAAGACTCGTTGCGATCCCGAAATCACCCAGCTTAAAATCACCGAATGAGTTGACAAAAATATTCTCCGGCTTTATATCCCTGTGAATCACATTTCGCTGTGCACAGAGTTCCAATGCAGAGCATAAATCTATACCCAGCCGGATCACCTCATCCTCCGACAGCGTCCTTCCGTCAAGCCATGTCACAAAGGGTGTCAGCATTTCCATACGGATATAGATGGTCCAGCCAAGACCATTTTGAACGATCTTATAATCCTCTACGCTGACGATACTCTGCGTTCCCTTAAAGGATTCCATAAGACGGATCTCACTCAGGAAATCATCCACCTGATTCTTATAGTATTCCCGGATAGAAGCATCGGACATTCCTTCCGAACGAAGAGAATAAATCTCCGAATCGTCCTGTGGTATGGAAATAACCTTGACCGCAGCATGACTTTCTACCGAAAGATCATTCCTTTTCACCTCATACACAGTTCCAAAGGAGCCTCGGCCGACGCATCTCACCACTTTCCATTCCGGCCAGATCATTTGCTGATCATTGTTACCAAAGCCATTCATTTTCAGACCTCGCTTTTGTATTTATCCCGCACAAAATAATCCTTTTCGCTACACCGTTATTATTCTGCCGGCAATTAGATTATATACCGATTCCGTTTCATATGCAAACCGGTTATCTGCGCCGGACGGTATCCATAGCGGGTCTGTAACCGCGACAGGATGACCGGATCGGGATCACTCCAGCAGGCTGGATCTCAGCCCCTGATAATCCATCTCCAGATCCCGGGCACTGAGGATCCTGCAGTTTTCTCCGCAGATGATCAGCTGGATCAGACCGTCGGAGGTTGCCACCGTGATATCGAAGTTTCTGGAGTTCTCCACGGTGAATCTGGCGATATACTGATCGGCGGTTTCCGCCTGCTTCGTGTAGACCACATGCACTCCCAGATAGTCCATCTTCTCGGTCCGGTGTCCCCGCACGTTGTAGGCATCGAATACCACGATCACCTCGGTCCCCTTCATGGCTCTGTATTCGGACATCATGTCCAGCAGCTTGTATCTTGCCGACTCCATACTGAGGGAACGCCGGTCGGCGGTCGCCTTCTCATCCTCCAGCAGAACCTTCAGATCCTTCCAGGCATGGATGATATTGTAGCCGTCCACCAGAAGATACTTCTTCTTTTCGGCAGGATTCTTTCCGGATGTTGCGTTCCGCTTTCTTCCCGCAGCACCGCTCTGTGGTGCTCCGTTTTCTGCGCGATACTGTGCGGTCCCGCTGTCTGTGCCGGTCTGTGTGGTCCCGCTGCCTGCGCCGGTCTGTGTGGTCCTGCTGCCCGTGCCGGTATGTGCTGTTCCGCTGCCTGTGCCGCTCTGTGCTGCTCCGGAATTTGTTCCCGACTGTCCTGCTCCGCCGGCAATTCCACCGTTTGCTCCGATTTGTCCTGCCCTGCCACCTGCTCCGGCATTTGCTCCTGGCTGTCCTGCTCCGCCAACTGCCCCGGTGGTCTGTCCCGCGGCCCTGCGCTCAGCCTGTACGGTCCTTCTTGTAAGATAGACCCGCTTCGTTCTGCGGTTTTCCTTGCCGGCGTTGGAATGGGTCGCGCTTCGCAGGATATCATCGATCTCGTCGGTTCCCATGGCGCGAAGTCCCTCCTCCAGAGAGCCGCGCTCCTCCTGCCTTTCCTTCACCCGCCGTGCAAGCTCCGCTTCCCGTTCCAGGCGTTCCTCTTCACTCTCAACGTCCAGCTCCAGGTAGTCAGCCTCCATGGAGGGCAGGTGCATCAATGCTTCCGCTTCATACCACGGCACGTAATATCCCGCACCATGTGCACAGAAGATGCTTCCGGGAGGATTCATTTTATCCGCCTCCGGATCATAGGCCTTCTCCGTGATCACTTCCTCCGCCACATCCTCCGGCATATCCGCATACCCGGCAAACCGAAGCTCGACGGATCCGCTGCCCGAGGTAAACTGAGTCAGCTTTGCCTGATAATCCGAGATACATCTGGCGGGTGCAGCTCCGGCGAGGGTCCCGTCCTCTGTAAGACTGCATCTTCCTCCCATTTCCGAAACGTCGGTCATGACACGACCCACGGTTTCCGGAGTCGTATGGATCACGAAATCATACTCCGGCTCCAGCAGGATGCTTTCCGTCTTCATCAGTCCCTGCCTTACGGCTCGTCGCACCGACTCCCGGAAATCCTGGCTGTCCGTATGCTTCAGATGCGCCTTTCCGGCGATCAGCGTAAAGCGGATATCCGTCAGTGCGGAGCCCGTCAGAACTCCCGCCGGCAGATGCTCCGTAAGGGTGGAAATAATGGTCTTCTGCCAGTTGATCCCCAGCACATTTACCGAAAGATCACTTGCCACCTCGATCCCGCTGCCTCTCGGAAGAGGTTCCATCAGGATCTGTACCTCCGAATAATGACGGAGAGGTTCAAAATGTCCGAATCCCACGATCGGGTAACGGATCGTCTCTTTATAGATCAGGCTTCCCTTTACGAAATCCACAGCCACACCGTACCGTTCCCGGACGGTTTTCTTCAGGATCTCCATCTGGAATTCTCCCATGACGGAAATGCTGACTCTGCCCTCCTCGGTCACCTCCAGCTGTAACAGGGGATCCTCCGCGGCAAGCTCCTTCAGCTTCGGAAGGAACACTCTCTGGGGCACCTCCTCCGGGATCTCCAGGTCATACCGGAGAACCGGCTGACAGAGGGGATGCTCCTCATCCGGCTCTTCTCCCAGGCCCATACCGGCATACGCACCCTCCAGACCCACAAGGGTCACCACATCGCCTGCTTCCGCCCTGTCCGGGCTTTCATATCTTCCACCGCTGTAGGAACGGATCTGGGTGATCTTCTCTCCCCGGAGTCTCTCGTCGTCGATCTCGCTCCGCACCGGAATACTTCCGCCGGTGACCTTTACGAAGGCAAGCTTATGGCCGTCCTCGTAACCGATCTTGAACACCTTTGCCGAGAAGCTTTCCTTGTAGGAAATGTCCGGAAGATTCTCCGTGACCAGCTCCACCAGTCTGTCCACGCCGGAGTTCTTCAGCGCGGAACCGAAGACCACGGGATGATATTTTCCTGCAAAGATCAGGCGGACCACGTCGTCGTGAGACAGCTCGCCCGTCTCCAGATATTTCTCTATGGTATCCTCGGAAAGAGATGCGATATCCTCCGGGCCGGCAGAGTCACAGCCAAGAAAGCCCTCTCCCAGGTTCTCCGTCAGCTCCGCCAGCAGCTCCTCCTCCGGGCGTTCACACATATCCATTTTATTCACGAACACATAGTAGGGCACCCGGTAGGTCTTCAGCATTCCCGCAAGGCGTCTCGTGGAAGCGGTCACTCCGTCCGGGCCGCTGATCAGCAGCACCGCTGCATCCAGCACTCCCAGCACCCTCTCCGCCTCCCCGATAAAGTCCGTATGACCGGGGGTATCGATGATGGTGATCCTCACATCAGAATCACTTTTATTCAGTTCGTGTCCCCGGGAAAGTGTGCAGATGGCCTGCTTGGAAAGGATGGTCACGCCTCTTTTCTTCTCCAGCGCTTCCGTATCCAGAAAGGCGTCTCCGTTATCCACCCTTCCGGCGGTCCGGATCATCCCCGTATCCAGCAGGACGCTCTCCGTAAGCGTCGTCTTCCCCGCATCCACATGGGCCAGGATTCCCAAACTCAGTTTCTTCATCGTCTATATATACCTCTTGATCCTGATATACAGCTTGTTCTTTCGGGTGGTCCCGTCCTCTCCGTCGAAGATGAACTTTCCCTGTCCTCTCACGGACACCACATCCTTGTCCTTCAGGGTCTTCGACACGGACCGGATCTCTCTTCCGCCCACATAAACCTTTCCCTCGGAAATGTACCGCGCCGCCAGCTCTCTCGAAAGACCGAACACCCTGGCAAGGATGGAATCCAGCCGGTTGCTGCTCACCACAACGCTCTCCTCCGAGTATTTCGGGGCAAGCTCCGTCAGTTCCCCCTCCCAGCGCTCCACGGACACATTTGTATGCTTTACCTTGTCGAGACTCTCGATGATGTATTCGCTGATGGTGTCCGAAACAAAAAAGTAGGCCTCATTTTCCTTCACCAGAATATCTCCCAGCTTGGTCCGCTCGATCCCCAGTCCGATCACCGAGCCGAGAAAATCCCGGTGGGTCAGGGTCTCGGAGAATTTCTTCTGTACCGGGCGGATGCAGAGCACCCGGATCGGGAACTCCTCCTCGTACCCGCAGAGCTCCGGGGATCCGAAGCGAACCATGCAGCGTTCGCAGCCTTCCGCTCCTCCGAAGACCTTCGTCCCCGCATAGGCCAGCTCCCGTTCCATGGCATGAAAAGCCGAGAGCTGTGACAGATCCAGAAAATCCGTAAAGAAGAATCTTCCTTCCCTGTACGCCCTCTCGGCCAGTTCAGTGATCCTGTTTTCGAAAATGTCGTTCATAGGATTTATGCCTTCTGTTTATTCCCCGGTGACATCCCCCGGTCCGCTGATGGGGCAGAACACATCCTTATACTCCGGAAAAGCCTCCAGGAATTTCTGTCCGATGGAATACCGTTCCCACATGTGCATGGGGTAGAATCTCCTGGTAGGGATCCGCTTCAGGAATTCCACCGGTCCCTGGAATCCGGATACTCCCAGCACGGGATCCATGGGGTGGAACACCACATCCAGTTCCTCTCCCTTCAGGTAGTCCAGGATGTCATCCAGGATCCGGATATAATTTGCGTGTACCTCTTCATTTCTTGACTGCCACTCATTCGGCCAGCACCAGTCGTTCAGGTCCCCCGCATGGAAGATCCGCTTCCCGTCCGCCTGAACCAGAAAGCTGACTCCCAGGTCCGTAGACGAAAATGTACGGACGATCACCCGGTCCTCTCCGCTCTCGGACCCGGTCTCTCCGGCCCCGATCGCCACAAGGGGCTCGGGCCTGCCCGGCTCCAGGATCTCCACACTGCCCTCTGTCGGGCGAAGATATACGGTATCTCCCTCGTGCAGCATGAGCACCTGGGGCATTTCCCCCAGCTCCTCCGTTGCGGCGCCCACCAGATCCATGGAAATGTCATCCGAAAGAAGGAACACACATTTCGGGTACTTCCTCACCAGCTGGAAGATCCCCGGTGAGAAATGATCATAGTGCTGGTGACTTGCCATGACATACAGCGGCTTCTCCGGATCCAGCGACGGCAGGTCTCCCAGATAGTAATCAAAGAGAAGATAACACCGGTCACACTCTATTAAAAATGAACTGTGGAATATAAATCTGATCTTCATATAACCTGCTTTTCCCTTATCTGTAACAAAGCGAAGAATCCTCCGGTCTGCGCCGGAATGACTCTTCGCTTTGCAGAGAACAAACTAACGATTTACTTCTTGATGAGCAGGGACTCACCTGTCATCTCTGCCGGCTGAGGCAGCTCCATGATCTGCAGAAGGGTCGGAACGATGTCGCACAGCTTTCCGCCTTCCTTCAGTGTATATGCCGGATCATAGTTGAACAGGATGAACGGTACCGGATTTGTGGTATGTGCCGTGTGCGGTGCACCTGTCTCATAGTTCACCATCTGCTCGCAGTTACCGTGATCGGCGCAGATGAAGAGGACTCCGTCCTTCTCCTTCACAGCCTCAACCGCATCGCCGACACATTTGTCTACCTGCTCTACTGCTGCTATGGCTGCGGAGAGAACGCCGGTATGACCGACCATGTCCGGATTTGCGAAGTTGATGATGATCACGTCGTACTTATCGGAACGGATCGCCTCGGTCAGCTTTGCGCCAACCTCGGGAGCGCTCATTTCCGGCTGCAGGTCGTAGGTTGCTACTGCCGGGGAATTTACAAGGATACGCTCCTCTCCTTCGTTCGGCTCCTCAAGACCGCCGTTGAAGAAGAAGGTTACGTGTGCATACTTCTCGGTCTCAGCCAGACGAAGCTGCTTCAGACCGTTTGCTGCCAGATACTCGCCGAAGGTATTCTTGATCTCCTGCTTCTTGAAGGCCACCAGCTTGTTCGGGATGGTCTCGTCATAATCCTTGAAGCAGACATAGGTGAGAGGCATGAAGCCGTTGGCTCTCTTCAGGAACTTGATGCACTTGGTATCGGATGCGTCACCGTCCTGTGCTGCGATATCCTCATCGCTGAAGCAGAAGGCCTTGGTGATCTCACGTGCACGGTCCGGACGGAAGTTGAAGAAGATCACGGAATCATTGGGCTTAACCAGAGATACCGGAGCGCCTGCCTCATCCACAATAACGGTGGGAAGTACGAACTCGTCCGTTACTCCGTTGTCATAGGAATTCTGCATAGCCTGGATCGGGTCGGTCTCCTTCACGCCTTCGCCGGTTACCAGGGAGTCATATGCCTTCTGGATACGATCCCAGTTATTGTCACGGTCCATCGCATAGTAACGGCCGGACAGGGATGCTACCTTACCTACGCCGATCTTTGCCGTCTCATCCACCAGCTCCTGAAGGTAATCCTTACCGGATGCCGGAGGTGTATCTCTTCCGTCGAAGAAGGGATGCAGATATACTCTCTCGAAGCCTTCCTTCTTGCAGAGCTCGAGGATCGCATACAGGTGTGTATTGTGGCTGTGAACGCCACCGTCGGACAGAAGACCCCACAGGTGGAGATCAGAGTTGTTCTTCTTACAGTTCTCGATGGCTGCCAGAAGCTCTTCGTTCTTGAAGAATTCGCCGTCCCGGATCAGCTTGGTGATCAGGGTCAGATCCTGATAAATGATCCGTCCGGAACCCATATTCATATGGCCTACCTCGGAGTTACCCATCTGACCGTCCGGAAGTCCGACTGCCATACCGGATGCATAGCCCGGAACAAAGGGGCACTCTGCCTTCAGCTTATCGATATTCGGTGTCTTTGCAAGGAAGGCCGCATTTGCCTCCTGGATATCAGACAGACCGAATCCGTCCAGAATCATAAGCACTATTGGTTTTCTCATGTTATTCTCCTCTCTATCACACCCGCAGGTGTTGCACTTGAAATATACGGTTAGGCAGGGCAAACCCTTCGCCCCGCCCGATTATTTTAACATACTTGCATCGGAAGTACAAACGGATTCTCAGGGAAATGCGCCGATTTCTCAAGGAAATGCGCCGTTTCTTTCCTCAGTCCTGCCGTACCGTGAACTGATTCTTCTCTTCATCATATCGATAGCCCACGCCCTCCAGCCGTGTACGGATCTCATCCGCCTCCACCGACTCCGCTGCCGCCAGCTCGGAGAGCGACGGGTAGGTATCCCTCAGTTTCATATTTACCCAGCTGATCAGCATGTACGGATCCTTGGGTGCAGCCATATCTCATTCCTCCTTTGTATAATTGTAGGTGTTCCTGAACTGTGTTATACTATATCTGTTCCGGAATGCCAAGACATTACGGAAAAAAACTGCGAAAGGAGCGTCCCGGCATGCACAACAGACTCTACGACATCGGCGATCAGATCCTCCGGGCCATACAGGCCAGCCGCACTCCGCTGACCGACGCCCTTCTTCGCGTTCTCCTGTTCTTTGCGGTATCCGCCATAGTTCTGGCGGTCATCGAAAGGATCTTCGAAATGGTATGGAAGAAAGGCGGCCGTTCCGAAGCCGACAGGCATTCCCTTCGTTTTATCTTCATCATGCTGAATTACCTGGTGCTGATCATCGCACTGTATCTGACACTGCGTGCCATCGTGACCGAGCTGACCGCCACGGAGGCGTCCGGCATCCAGGATGTGATCCTGTGGCTGCACAAGGATACCCATACCGTTACCGAATACGGGATCAAGTATCTGGTAGCCCTGGTGATCTTTATCATCTTCCATGCAATCCAGTCCGGATTCTTCAAGGTGCTGAAGAATCATCTCATCGAGAAAAATGTAAGCGAGCATTTTGTCAATGTCCTGACAAATGTAGTGAAGTACATCCTGCTCAGCTTCCTGATCATCGCATCTGCTCTGCAGATCATGATCACCGGAGGCAACTCCGTCATCGCACTCATCATTTATGCATATCTCTGTGTGACGATCGCGGTTCCCTTCCGGCAGATCTCCCAGCGGGTTTCCGATTCCGGCAAGACCGTACAGTACCTGATCACATTTGCCGGACAGGTCTTCGGCGTGATCATCTATGCCGGCGTGATCTTCCTGCTCTATCTGGGACTCAGGAACTTCCTCAGCTCCGGCGGAAAGGATATCTCGGAATACCTTCGCATGCCGGAAGCTGATCTTGCAGCGGAGCTGAAGACCACCTTCTTCACAAATCAGGATCTGTCACGCAGTCTGTCCGGGACCACCTCCGGAAGCATTGTCATTCATTCGGACGATGAACTGAACATCATTTACTACAACGGAAAGCAGGTGGGGATCAACACCACCGGCCGTGAATACCAGTTCTACGACGTTTCCGTTAATCAGCCGGAGATCACCGCTGTTCATGACATGACCTTCCCCTATACAGGCAAGGCCCAGGAAGCGGACAATATGCTGGCGGGCTCCTCCACCTCGCATTTCTACTACAGCAATAAGAACAACGACTGTCTGGTCATGACCGTGAACAACCACTCCAACCGGGTGGTGAGCATCACGTATTATTCCGACTATGACACCATAGCGAAGACGAAGCACCTCGTTGAGGAGTAGTACGATCGCGGCGAAAGGGAGATCCGTGCAGGTACCATGCCATTAGCGCGCACATACAGTGCCGGCCCCATGACCCGGTCGGATGTACAGAGACAGCCCCGTGTCCGCAGACGACACAGGGCTGTCCTCTTTTTGTTTCATTGATGTCTCATTTGTCTCATTTTGTCTTTCAGTTACTCGAACAGCGCCGCCACCTTCGTCAGATCTTCTATGATCGGAAGGTGCTGCGGGCAGATCCCTTCACACTGTCCGCACTGTATGCAGTCGCCGGCCTTTCCGTGTTCCTTAGCCAGGTTTGCATAGTATTCCTGCTGGGGCGTCCAGCCCTTGGATTCTACCTCCTGCTTCTCCGCATTGTAAAGCGCGAAGTAATTCGGGATCGGGATCTGCATGGGACATCCGTCCACACAGTAGCTGCAGCCCGTACAGGGGATCTCGATGGCTCCGTTGATGATGGCAACGGCCTTCCAGATCCGCTTCATCTCCTCATCATTCAGAGGTACCAGCTCCTGCATGTAGGAGGTGTTATCATCCACCTGTGCCAGCGTGCTCATGCCGGAAAGAACCATCCTTACATTCGGAAGACTTGCGGCAAAACGGATCGCCCAGGAGGGGATCGATGCCTCCGGTGCATATTCCTTAAAGAGCTTTTCCACGGCTTCCGGAACGGCGGCCAGTGTTCCGCCCTTCACAGGCTCCATGACCGTAACCGGCTTCCCGTGCTTCGTAGCCACCTCGTAACATTTCCGTGACTGGATCCCGGTGGAATTCCAGTCCAGATAGTTGAGCTGCAGCTGCACGAACTCCATCTCCGGATGCTCCGTCAGTACCCGGTCCAGAAGCTCCGGTCCGTCATGGAAGGAGAAGCCCATCTCCCGGATCAGGCCTGCTTCCTTCTTCTCTTTGATCCAGCCCCAGACATCCAAACGGTCATAAACCTCGATGGAATGACTGTTCACATCGTGAACCAGATAGTAATCGAAGAACCCTGCCCCGGTCTTCCGGAGCTGTTCATTGAACACCTTGTCCCGGTCCTCCTTCGTCTGAATGAAACCGGAATGCAGCTTGGTGGCAAGGGTATAGCTGTCCCTGGGATGCCGTTCCACCAGAGCCTTCTTTGTTGCTTCTTCACTGCGGAAGTTGCAGTACATCCACGCCGTATCAAAGTAGGTGAAGCCTCTTTCCATAAAGAGATCCACCATCTGATTAACCTGTTCCTCATCGATCTCGGTTCCCTTCTCGGGAAGACGCATCAGACCAAAACCCAGCTTCTTCGCCATATGTCACCCCTTTCCGAAACAAATACCTGCATACCTATTATATGATATCGTTTTCATATTGTACAGGCGTAGTTTTTCTCTGATTTCTTCTGTCCTTTTCCATGATAGTCTGATATAATACGGTCTGAAATCTCGCCTACATGGGAGGACATGCTATATGAACGAATCTGATGAACGCTACAGCTTTGCGGAGGACGCCATTTCCGACGCCTTCCTTCTTCTTCTGAAGGAGAAGGATATGGACAAGATCACGGTTTCGGATGTGATCAAGAAGGCCGGCATCGTCCGCAGTACATTTTACAATCATTATGAAAATATACCGGCGCTGGTGGAAGCCGCCGAGGATAAAACCATCAGGGATATCTTCAATCTGATGGAAAGCTTCCATCCGGAGAACGACAGGGACAAATGCGAGTCCTACTTCCTGGCGATCTGTGACTACACCAAGAAGAATCCTTTCCTGGCGAACCTTCTGCAGAGTCCCCGGGGCGACGCCTTCTTCGAGAAGGGGATCATGATGTTCCACCAGTATGTGACAAATGTGTCCCAGAGCAACGATGGAACCGGCAACGATGCCTTCTCCTTCTACATCGCCGGCGCCATCGGAAGCACCATCGGTATCCTTCACAAATGGATCGCCGAGAATTTCCGGTCCGATCCCAGGGATATCGCGGAGATCATGTCCCGGATCTTCATGTCCGGAATTCTTCCGTATCTAGACTGAGGCGACTGCCGGGACGCAGACGGACATGACTGCCACCGGAACGGCGACGGAGATAGAACAACAGAAAAGATGCCCTGTACATTTTCCTGTTACGGAAATGCACGGGGCACCTTTTTGTATGCACGATAAGGGTCCGGGCGGCCATCACGCCTGCACGTGTGCCTATTCGCGAGTACGATCTATATTTACTCAGCAGCCTTTGCTCGAATGATCTTGCGGGTCGAGTTACGGATGAACGGTGTCTCCCTTACCACCAGAGCCGTGATCCGACGGTAGGTCGGCTGATTCTGGTTATAGGTATCCAGCACCTGCTGAAGTCCTGCTTTGATCATCTCCGGAGTGAGCTGCTTCATCTGAACCACATCCTGATCCGGATAGATCCGTGCCGTAAGTCCGTTGTTCTCACCGGTCACGACCACCTCTCCTACCAGCGGAGCCAGTCCCAGCTTGTTCTCGATCTCCTCGGGCGAGATATTCTCACCGTTGGACATGATGATCAGGTTCTTCACACGACCGTTGATGAAGAGGAATCCGTCCTCGTCCAGATATCCCTTATCACCGGTATGCAGCCAGCCGTCTCTTAAGGTCTCGGCCGTCTCCTCCGGCATGTTGTAGTAGCCCTTCATGACGCTGCTTCCGCGTACCAGGATCTCGCCGTCTTCAAAGCTGACCTCCACATTTGAAAGCGGTCTTCCGATGGAACCGGGCTTGAAGTCTCCGGGCATGTTGTTACTGATGACCGGTGAGCACTCGGACATGCCGTAGCCCTCCAGCACATTGATCCCGTACTCTGCCAGCTTCTCGATATAGAACGGATCCAGATGCGCGCCTCCGGTGAAAATGATCTTCAGATTGCCGCCGAAGATCTGTGCGGCCACTGCAGCCTTCGGAAGGGAGGGATCCACAACGGAGAGCTTCTTGAAGAGGGTCTCGATCATCAGCGGAACCATCAGGATCACCTCCGGTTTGAAGATGCCCATGTTCCGTGCCATATGCATAAATGAATCGTTGATGCAGACCACCGCACCCAGACTGAAGCCCTTCAGCCAGTCCATGACAAGACAGAATGCATGGTGAACCGGAAGCACACTGAGGAGTACGGTTCCGGGCTCTGCCTCGAAGGGAACCGCGGACACATTTTCCGCCAGGTTCGTCTGTGTCAGCATAACGCCCTTGCTCTTGCCTGTAGTTCCCGAGGTGAAAATGATGGTTGCGATCTGCCCGGGATCCGGAGTGGTATCCTCTCCATTTTCCTTGCCTGCCTCGATCAGAGTGGTCAGGGTTTCCAGATCCTCGTCCGCTTCCTCCTGAAGCAGCCAGATATTCTTCACCTTCGGGCAGTTTGCCTTCACCAGTGCAGCCAGCGCTTTTCCTTTGGGTGCAAGGAACAGCGCTTCCGAATCCGAACGGTTCAGAAGATCCAGAAGCTCCTCTGCCGGGAGACCCGCATCCAGGGGCACGGATACATTATCGCCTGTTGTAATTCCCAGATATGCCGAGATCCAGCAGACAGAGGATACTCCGATCAGTGCAATGTGAGTTCCGTGAAAGCCCTTTGCGGAAAGTCCCCGACGAACCGCTTCGATGGTTCCGTCCAGTTCCTTAAAGCTTCTCTCCCTGATGTCCTTCTTTTCCAGCCAGCGAACTGCCGGCAGGTCTGCATGTTTCTTCAGTGTGTCTTCCCAAATCTCTCTGATCGTCTTCATCTTATTCCCCCATTAACTCCTTCATCATTTCCAGTGCTTCGCCGATGGTGCGAACCTGCTCGGCCTTCTCCTGATCCAGCTCTACATCGAAGTTATCCTCCAGGTCACCCAGGAAGGACATAAAACCGAGGGAGGTGAAGCCCAGATCCTCACGGAAACGCATATCATCCGTGATATTCTCGGCGGGGACCTCACAATACTGTGCCACAAGCTCCTTGAACTCCATTACCTTATCTTCCATTTTTGTTTCTCCTTATCTATCTCTGAATTTGATTTCTACTTTATGATTTATACCTGATCCATGATGTCGCCGATCTTCATATCCGGCTCCGCGATCCCCTTGAAGAGGATCCTCATCATGTAGTAGTACAGCAGTTCCATATCCTTCTCGGTCAGGCAGGCTGTCTGATAGTGATACGAGAAGTTCATTCCGCCCTCCGGTGTGTGGGAAACTGTCAGGTACATTTTCTTGGTGGCAGCTCCGTTGGCAAACCACTTGGAGTGTACGGGGATCTGCTTCAGTACCGGGTTGTCCACCTGTACCGGCATGGGCTGATAGGTAAGGTAGCAGCTCTCATAGGTGGTATCGTCCGGCGTCTTGTACCGGCGCTTCATTTCCGCACGGATCAATGCGGGATCGTAATTGCTGTGCATGTAGATCTTGTTCTGTACGTTCTGGATCTCATAAGCCGCGGAGAGGAAATCCGTATCCGGGCTGATGACCGTCCGGCAGGGGAACATGATGGTCCGGCTGCCTCCGGAGGTCCACTCTGCATGTGTGGAACGACGGGAGATGAAGTTCTCGACCGTGATATCCTCCTGTCCGTTGTTCACCTTGGAAAGATAGGTACGGATCGCCAGGAGAAGCAGGTTCGTCATGGAGAGCTGATGGTTCATGCAGAAATGTGCCAGCCACTTTGTGGGCTCCGGCTCCAGCACGTAATCCTTAACGGCTACGAACAGGTTCTTTCTCTCGATGTCTGCAGCCCGGAGCTTCTTGCTCCTGTGCTTCTTTCTTGCCTGCTCCAGGACCGAGGGTCCCTGGATGTCGGAGTAAAGGGGCTCACCCAGCTCATCCAGCATATCGTCCCAGAACTTTTTATCTTTAGCGAATCTCTTCTCGTTGTTGGCCTTCTTCAGATCGGAATCCAGAACCTCTTCGAAGTTTGCAAGATCCTGCGGGTAATCGGTTCCGAAACAGAAATGGGTGTAAAGCTGCATCAGATCGTTGACCATGACTACCAGTCCGCAGGAATCGATGAGTCTGTGATCCATGTGGAGGAAGAATCCATTGTAACCCTCCGGAAGCTTCATCATGTAAATGTCGCACATGGGGCGGTTGTCTCCGTCCAGTGTTTCGTATGCCCAGTGCTGCATCAGGTCGTCGGCCTCGGCCATGCTCATTCCCGACAGATCCTTGATGGGGATCTCTCTCGTATCCTCCTTTACGAGGTACTGCTTAATATTTCCGTCCTTGTCCGGCTTTGTGAACCGGAGGCGGAGACATCCGTAGCGCTCCATTTCCAGCTTGATACATTTCCTCAGCAGTTCGAAGTCCAGCTCTGCCTTCAGGGATGCCACGATGCTGACGCCGGACACCTGCTGTGTCTTGTACTCCTTGATCCACTCGTAATGCATGTTCTGTGCTGCGGTCAGCGGATACTCTTTTCTCATAACCCGTTCTCCTTCTTTGATTCGCTCATTTCTCTCTTCAACGATGTGCACGTTATCACATATATATTTAAATATCTACCCCCCTTCGGACTTAATGAACACTTCGGAGAAAACTGACCGAAACATATCGAACAGATCAGGGAAAAGTGTTTGATAAAAGTTTTTGTGTCCGGTGGTGGAACCGGTGGTGCGCAAAAAAAGAAGAAACCATTCCGGCTTCTTCTTATGGATTCATTATGTGTTCTACCTGTATCTTCTGTATTCGGTCGCTTTCGGATCACGCGTTCAGATCATGCCTGCAGCTCCCCGGAAGTCTCCTCCGGAGACACGTCATATTTTCTGAAGAACTCCCGCAGCTTCTCCTTATAGAGCTTCGGCGCCACAAAGGCACAGCAGAGATGTCTGGCCTTCGGGATGAACACCATTTCCTTCTCTGCCCTGCAGCGGGTGAAGTTGCGGCAGGTATTCTCCGGCAGCACGTAGGTATCCTCCTCTCCATGGAAGAAAAGGATCGGGATCCTGTTGTGCTTCAGGGCCTGGGTCGTATCCGTCTCCTTCATGGAGAAATGCGCCAGCAGCTTGCAAAGGATGTTCACGCGGGCAAGCAGCAGTCCGACGGAATGAAAATGGAACCACCCGGAGGCGATATCCCGGAGCTGCTTCTTCATGGAAGAAAATCCGCTGTCCGCGATGATCCCCTTTACCTCCTCCGGAAGCTCATGTCCCGAAGCCAGCAGGATGGTGGTGGCTCCCATGGACTGTCCGTAAAGGTAGATGGGAAGGTTGTCAGTATTTCTCTTGTTGATCAGGTCGATCCAGCGGAGCAGGTCATACTGCTCCTTCGCTCCGAAGGTGATATAGGCGCCTTCGCTCTCTCCGCAGCCTCTTTGATCGATGAAGAGAAGGTCGCAGCCATGACGGTGCAGGAATCTTGCCATGCGCGCCATGCTTCCGAATTTATTTCCCCGGTATCCATGGCTCAGGATCACGATCCGCCTGGGATTCTCAGCCGGGAGGAAGCTGCCGTGAAGCTGCAGGCCGTCCTCACTTTGGATCCAGAGATCCTCCATCGTCTGCGCTTCACACCACCGTATAACCTCCTCATACTCCTTCTCAAAATGATGTCTCGGGTGATTGATCACGGTATGATGAAGCCCCAGCGCCACCTTCTTCTTCGGGCGAGGCTCCTCTTTCCTCTTCTCCTTCTTCTTTTTGTCACCCGCCGAGATCGTAAACCGGAAGAAGGGCCATGCGGTCCCGACGAAGATCCCTCCGGCCACCAGGCCGGCTATCGCTATATTTCTTGCCTTATTTCCTTTATTTGTCACATTTCCGTCTGTCATACCGATTCCTCTTATCATTCATCGGATCCGTCCTTTGCCTCGGACCATTCCGCTGCTCTTTTGAGAAGCTCGGTGATCAGTTCCGCCTTGCCTCCCGTGTAGCTCTTTCTGTCATCCGCATATTTCCGTACCAGTTCCAGCTTCAGGTCCGCATACCGCTTCGCCTGCTCAGGAACCGCGTTCAGATAATCCCGGAACCGGATATATTCCTTCCACGCCTGACAGTCGTAGGTGACGAAATGAATATGCTGTCCCTCCAGCCCCTCCGGCGTCTTTATGTCGCACATGATCTGACCGGGGACCAGTTCTCCCACGATATGGATCTCTGCCTTCAGAAGCGGTTCTTCAAACTGATAGACACATTTGGGATCCGCCACCCCAACGGCGATATCGATGATCGGTTTTGCGGGAATCCCCAGAATCGATGTACTTCCTACGTGCTGGATGGAGATCGCCGTATCCCCCAAAATCTCCCGAAGCTTTCCGATTGTTTCCCCTGCGATCACCTTCCAGTTCTCATCATGCGGAGCCAGTGATACCTTTCCGTATTCTACCCCCAGTTTCATAGGTCTGCCCCTCCTTCTCATTCGGCCCGGTACAGGGGACCGAACTAGTATATTGTACCATATTCGGAAGGTAGATGGGAGAAAAAATGAGACCAACCAGGTCGGTTCCGTCAAACCGGGGACGGTTCTGGTTTGATCAGAACCGTCCCCGAATTGCAGGGGCAGGTCTGAAGGTCGGTTCCGTCAAACCGGGGACAGGTCATTATCATAGACGCAATCGGCTCGGTTAAGCGCCTTGCGGTGCTTTACCGAGCCGATGTGTGTTCAGCCAGGGACGGTTCTGATCAAACCAGAACCGTCCCCGAATTGCACGCGTCCTTCATGGACTTCACATACTCTCCTATATAGGGAGCTGCTTCTTTTCCGTACTTGGCCAGGAGTTTGATGATGGCGGATCCTACGATGGCGCCGTCGGAAATGCCGGCCATCTTCGCCGCCTGCTCCGGGGTGGAGATTCCAAACCCGATGGCGCAGGGCACATCGGTATTCTCCCGGATCACCTGAACGATGGAGGCAAGATCGGTCTTGATCTCACTCCGCGTTCCGGTTACGCCCAGGCTGGAAACCACGTAAATGAATCCGTCCGCCTCTTTTGCGATCATGGCGATCCGGTTCTCGGAGGTGGGCGCGATCAGTGAGATCAGGTCCACATCGTATTTCTTACAGAGCGGAAGGAACTCCTCCTTCTCCTCGAACGGAAGATCCGGCAGGATCAGTCCGTCGATCCCGACCTCGCTGCAGGTGGAGATAAACTTCTCCGCGTCATAGGAGAAAACCACATTCGCATAGGTCATGAAGACCATGGGGATGCTCACATCCTTCCGAAGGTCTCTCACAAAATCAAATATTTTGTCGGTGGTCACGCCGCCGCTCAGAGCACGAAGGTTCGCGCCCTGGATCACCGGACCCTCTGCCGTGGGATCCGAGAAGGGGATTCCCAGCTCGATGAGATCCGCTCCCGCTTCCACCATGGCGCGAACTGCCTTTCCGGTTGTCTCCAGATCCGGATCCCCGCAGGTGATAAAGGGGATAAATGCTTTCTTCCCGTCAAATGCTTCTCTGATCTTACTCATGGATATCCTCCCCTCTGTAGCGCGCGATGGCTGCGCAGTCCTTGTCTCCCCGGCCGGAGATCGTGATCACCATGATCTGGTCCGGACTCATGGTGGGCGCCAGCTTCCTTGCGTAGGCTACCGCATGTGCCGACTCGATGGCGGGAATGATTCCCTCCGTCTTTGCCAGGTACTCGAAGGCGCATACCGCCTCTTCGTCCGTGATGGCCACATACTCGGCCCGCCCGATGTCATGCAGATAGGCATGCTCCGGCCCGATTCCCGGATAATCCAGTCCCGCGGAAATGGAGTACACCGGCGCGATCTGTCCGTACTCATCCTGACAGAAATAAGATTTCATGCCATGGAAAATGCCGAGCCGTCCCGTAGCGATGGTTGCAGCCGTCTCCTTCGTATCCACTCCCCGTCCTGCTGCCTCGCAGCCGATCAGACGGACAGAGCTGTCTTCAATAAAGTTGTAAAATGTACCGATGGCGTTTGATCCGCCGCCCACACAGGCCAGTACCGCATCCGGAAGCCGTCCTTCCTTCTCCATTAACTGCTCCTTGATCTCCTTCGAGATCACCGCCTGGAAATCCCGGACGATGGTGGGGAAGGGATGAGGTCCCATGACGGAACCGAGGCAGTAATGGGTGTCTGCGATCCGGGAGGTCCACTCACGCATGGCCTCGGACACCGCATCCTTCAGGGTTCTGGTGCCGGTCTTTACCGGGACAACCTCCGCGCCCAGAAGCCGCATACGATATACGTTCAGCGCCTGGCGGATGGTATCCTCTTCTCCCATGAAGACCACGCACTCCATTCCCATCAGGGCCGCCGCCGTAGCAGTGGCCACACCGTGCTGTCCCGCACCGGTCTCCGCGATGAGACGGGTCTTTCCCATCTTCTTTGCCAGAAGCGCCTGACCCAGTACATTGTTCACCTTATGCGCTCCGGTATGGTTCAGATCCTCTCTCTTCAGATAGATCTTTGCTCCGCCCAGATCCTTCGTCATCTTCTCCGCATAGTAGAGACGGGACGGACGACCCGCATATTCATTGAAGAGCTCCTGCAGCTCCCGGTTAAACTCCGGATCCTGCTTATAATGATTGTACGCCTCTTCCAGTTCGATCACCGCATTCATCAGCGTCTCCGGCATATACTGCCCGCCATGAATGCCAAAACGTCCATTGGGGTTTGTCATAACTGTATCCTTTCCTGATCCTTTTCCTGATCCTTTTCCTGATCCTTTTCCTGATCCTTTTCTTATCCTTCTATTCTCTGTCCATCCGCAGACCGTACCGCCTGCACGAAGGCTTCCATCTTCACCGGATCCTTCCTTCTGTCGGTCTCGATGCCTGAGCTGACATCCACCGCGAAGGGTTCCAGCGTACCGACCGACTCCGCCACATTTTCCGGACTCAGTCCTCCTGCCAGGAAGAAGGGACGTTCCAGCCCCCGTACCAATGTCCAGTCAAATGTAGTCCCGGTCCCTCCGACTCCGGAGTCCAGCAGCACATAATCCGCCGTACACGTCCGAGCCGCTTCCACATCCTCCGGTCCGTCCATGCGGAAGGCCTTAATGATGGGTCTGTCGGTCATTTCCCTCAGCCGGGAAATGTACTCCTCGTCCTCTCCTCCGTGCAGTTGGGCGATATCGATGATCCCCCGTTCCAGCAAATGTACGATCCGCTGCGGATCCTCACGGACGAAGACACCTACCTTCTGAATCTTGGGAAGCAGCTTCCTTCCCAGCTCTGCGGCCTGCTCCTCCGTCACCTCGCGACAGCTGCCCTTTGCAAAGACAAAGCCGATGTACTCCGGCCGGAGACGGTTTGCAGTCTCGATATCCACGTCCCTCTTCAGCCCGCACAGCTTGATCCTCGGAACCCGACCGAGTTCCGACCTGTCCGTCTCATCCGGAGTTCTGCCTGCTTCATCCGAGGTTCTGTCTGCTTCATTCAGCATTCTGTCTGCCTCATACTTCGTTCTTTCCTCTGTCCTCATGCCGGATTCCCCTTTAACTCCGCCAGCTTTGCGGTCTTATCCTCCGCACGCATCAGAGTCTCGCCGATCAGCACAGCATCCGCGCCGATCTCCCGGAGGGCTGCAACATCCGCCGCATCCTTCACACCGCTCTCCGATACGAAGAGCACCTCCTTCGGGATCCGTTCCCGGAGCCGCTTACTGTTCCCCGTATCCACGGAGAAATCCTTCAGGTTCCGGTTATTCACGCCGATGATCCGTGCGCCGATCCGGAGCGCCGTTTCCACCTCCGCCTCATCATGGGTCTCCACCAGAGCGGAAAGCCCAAGGCTGTCTGCGATGGCATGGAAGCTTCGCAGCTCCTCCTCCGTCAGTATGGAGCAGATCAGAAGGACCGCCGATGCTCCCAGCACCTTAGCTTCATAAATCATGTAGGGATCCACCGTAAAATCCTTCCGAAGACAGGGGATGGAAACCGTCTGCACGATCTCCTCCAGATACCGGTCACTTCCCAGGAACCACTTGGGCTCCGTCAGTACGGAAATGCAGTCCGCACCCGCTTCCTCGTAGGCCTTTGCGATCTCCGTATACGGAAAATCCTCTGCGATCAGCCCCTTGGAGGGGGACGCCTTCTTACATTCGCAGATGAAGGAAATGCCCTGCTTCCGGAGTGCCTTCTCGAACCGGAAATCCTCCGTCTCTCCGGCCTCATGAAGTGCCAGAGCCTTTGCCTTCATTTCTTCCTCTGATATTACCTGTTTTGCCTTTGCAACACGTTCTCTTGCGTGCTCCGCCAGCTGATCCAAAATCGTCATATATTACTCCTGTCTGAAAATGCCGTCGGGATCAGTCCCCGTCAGGACGGTTGCTGACTTCGATCATCTTGCTGAGTACGTTCAGAGCCTTGCCGGAATCGATCAGCTCCGCAGCCAGCCTGATACCATCTGCCATGGTCTCTGCCTTTCCGCCGATGTAGAGAGAAGCGCCCGCATTCATCAGCACCGCATTTCTCTTATGTCCCTTCTCACCGCTGAGAATGCCCAGTGTGATCTTTGCATTCTCCTCCGGTGTGCTTCCCTCCAGATCCTTCTTGGTGCAGCGCTCGAGGCCGAACTGCTCCGGAGTGATGATGCTGGTCCGGAACCATCCGTCCCGGATCTCACAGACCTTTGTGGGTGAGGAAAGGGAGATCTCATCCAGCTTGTCCATACCGTATACCACCATACCGCGCTTCACGCCCAGGCTCACAAGTACCTGTGCCAGGGGTTCTACAAGATAATCATCGTATACTCCCAGAAGCTGCATGGTGGGCGCGCCCGGATTCGTCAGGGGCCCAAGGATGTTAAATACGGTACGGAAGCCCAGCTCCTTCCGGATCGATCCTACATACTTCATGGATGCATGATACTTCTGTGCGAAGAAGAAGCACATGCCGGCCTCATTCAGCAGCTCCACGCAGCGCTTCGGGCTCTGCTGTATATTGACGCCCAGCGCCTCCAGACAGTCTGCGGTGCCGCATTTGGAAGAAGCCGCGCGGTTTCCGTGCTTTGCCACCTTCATCCCGCCTGCTGCCGCCACCAGAGCGGATGTGGTGGAAATGTTGAAGCTGTGCGCATTGTCTCCGCCGGTTCCCACGATCTCGAAGATCTCCATACCGGTATCCACTCTTGTGGCATGATCCCGCATGGCCGCCGCACAGCCTGCGATCTCATCCGTGGTCTCGGCTCTTGCGCTCTTGGTGGAAAGCGCCGCAAGAAATGCGGAGTTCTGGGTTGCCGTTGTCTCGCCGCTCATGATCTCATTCATTACGGCATAAGCCTCATCATAGGTAAGGTCTTCCTTGTTTACGATTTTTACGATTGCTTCCTTGATCATTTTCGTATTCTCCTTTTCCGTTCTGTATCATCTCCGTCCGACAGGCCGAAGCCGTCAGTACTGTATGTTTCTTCATGCCTTCGTTCCCAGGTCAGTCAAATGTGTCGCCATCTGCTGTTCGTTCGCATTCTTCCGAGCCTTCGCCCCGGGCCGGTCAGATGTACCGCTTCCCGCGGTGAATTCGCAGGCAGTCCTGCACCTTCATCCTCAAGCTGTCAGCCCCAGGAAATTCGCCAGCATCTGTCTTCCGTCCGGCGTCAGGATGGATTCCGGATGGAACTGTACGCCGTATATCGGTTCGGTCACATGCTGTACCGCCATCACTTCTCCGTCCTCTGTCTTTGCGGTCACCCGGAGACTGTCCGGAAGTGTAGCCTCGTCAGCCGCCAGGGAATGGTACCTTGCCACCGGAACCTCCTCCGAAAGTCCCCGGAACAGAAGCGCCTCCTGATCCACCTTCGCAACGGACTGCTTACCGTGCATCAGCTGCTTTGCATAGGTCACGGTCGCTCCGTAGGCTGCGCAGATGGCCTGATGTCCCAGGCAGACGCCCAGGATGGGGATCTTCCCACCCAGCTTCTGTACCACCTCGATGATCACACCTGCATCCTCCGGACGTCCCGGTCCGGGAGAAAGAATGATGTGGTCCGGTGCAAGTTCTTTGATCTCCTCCACTGTCAGCTCATCATTCCGGATCACCCGGATGTCCGGGTTCAGCTCTCCGATCAGCTGATACAGATTATAGGAGAAACTGTCGTAATTATCTATCAGCAGTATCATATCATTCCTCCTCTCCATATAACGCCTTGAGGCTTGCCCCTGCCTTGTTCAGGCATTCCTGATACTCCGTCTCCGGCACGGAATCCGCAACGATCCCTGCGCCGCTCCGGACGAAGACCTTTCCGTTCTTTTTATATGCGATGCGGATGGCGATGCAGGTATCCATATTTCCGGTGAAATCGATATACCCGATGGCTCCTCCGTAGATGCCTCTCTTATTCCCTTCCAGCTCTCCGATCAGCTGGCAGGCCCGGATCTTCGGCGCTCCCGAAAGAGTTCCTGCCGGAAGTACTGCCGCCACCGCATCCAGCGCATCCTTATCCTCACGGATCTCACCCCGGACCGTGGAGCCGATATGCATCACATGGGAATAGCGTTCTATGCTGTGAAGCTTCTCCACCTTGACGGTTCCGAATTTCGAGATCCGTCCCAGATCGTTCCGTCCCAGATCCACCAGCATATTGTGCTCGGCCAGCTCCTTCTCGTCCTTCAGAAGCTCTGCCTCCAGCCGGAGATCCTCTTCCTCGTTCTTTCCTCTCGGGCGTGTTCCCGCCAGCGGAAATGTGTGGAGCACTCCGTCTTCCAGCTTCACCAGTGTCTCGGGTGAAGCACCGGCCACCTCCACATCCGTTCCCGCAAAGTAGAACATGTAGGGTGAAGGGTTGATCGTCCGGAGCCGGCGATAGGTATCGAAGAGGCTTCCCTCGAAGGGTGCCGAAAGCCGGTTGGAAAGAACGATCTGGAAAATGTCACCTTCCCGGATATACTGTTTTGCCCGTTCTACCATGTTGCAGTAACGTTCCTTATCAAAGAGGGCCGTGACCTCTCCCAGCAAACGCCCCGCCGGCTCCGCTTTTCTCTCCCCGTTTTTAAGGAGATCCGCCATCTGCCGGAGGGACAGGAGGGCCTTACTGTATTCGGTCTCAGGATCGTCAAGCTTCATATTTGCGATCAGGAGGATCTTCTGCTTTACATTGTCAAATGCGATGACCCGGTCGAACAGCATCAGGTCCACATCCTTGAAGGCTTCGCTGTCCTCCACCTCTCTTCGTACCGTGGGCTCGCTGTAGCCGAGATAATCATAGGCGAAGTATCCCACCAGACCGCCGGTGAAGGGCGGAAGCTCCGGAAGCCGCGGGCTCCGGTATTCAGCCAGAATGCTGCGAAGAGTTTCCGACGGATCCTCCGTCCGGACGGTCAGGTCCCCCACCTTCATTTTCCCGTCGATGCAGGTGATCTCCAGCTTCGGCTCATATCCCAGGAAGGTGTAACGCCCCCAGGTCTCATTTGCCTGCGCGGACTCCAGCATGTAGCAGTGTGTGGACACTCCCTTCAGGATCCGCATGGCTTCGATCGGTGTAATGAAATCCGACAGAAGCTCCGTACTGACCGGAAGAACCTTGTACTCTCCGGATGCAGCATACTCCTTTGCCTGTTCAATGGATGGGAAAAACTTCATCTCCTGTACCTCCTTTGTCTCGGTAACCCCGTACCGTTTTGCCAACCGGACATGCCGGCATATCCGCCCGGTTCATTGTCCGATGCATAAAAAAATCCCTGACAGAAATGATCTACTTCTGTCAAGGACGAATAATCTTTCACTATCCGCGGTGCCACCTTGAATTCACGGGACTTCCCGTGCGCTTAGCAGGATACCAGCATATCCCCGACCCGTAACGCCGGTCTTCGCGTCGCAGAATACTCTGCGGCTTCCGCCACATTTGACTGCGCCCTCCGCGGTCCATTTGACAACCTGTTTCTTACCCGACTCTCAGCAACACGGGTTCTCTGTAAAGGCATGATCGCCGTTATCTCCGCTTCAACGGTTTGAACTATGAAACTGAACGTAGGATAGCACGTTCCGATACTCCTGTCAACAGAAAATCGTCACTATTCACGTATATCATTAAAACGTGCCGCCACATGCCTGCACACAGGACTGCAAACGCTTTTCTGATATCTGCAGAGCAGGGTACGTGGACCTCTCTCTCAGCGAAAAATCTTCTGTTTACATAAAGTTTTCTATTGAGACTCAGATAAGAATATGTTACGATGAAAACAGTTGTTACAGGTGTCCGGCAGGGGGTTGCCGGCGCCGGAAAAAATCCACTGTTTTTCTGGTATTTCAACACGTGAAGGAGGTTATTATGGAACGTATGCGCAAGTATCTCGCGGAGTGCCTCGGCACATTTATTCTGGTAACCATCGGCTGCGGAACCGCCATGACTGTCGGCTGTGATTCAAACAACGGCAGTGGCTACATTCTGACGGCCTTCGCCTTCGGACTTGCCATTGTCATGATGGCATACAGTCTGGGCAATATCTCCGGCGGTCATGTAAATCCGGCTGTTTCACTGGCAGTTCTGATCAACGGCGGGATCACGGTTTCCGATTTCATCGGTTACCTGATCGCACAGTGTATCGGAGCCTTTGCAGGAAGCGGTCTTCTGGCCCTGATCTTCTCACTCAGCGGTAAATCCGATATGACCAGCGCCTACGGATCCAATGGTCTTAACGGCGTCGGCGGAGATGCCACCGCAGGCCTGATCGTTGAGATCATACTTACCGCCATTTTCATCATCACGATCCTCGGAGTAACTTCTCCGAAATATAAGCATGGTTCCTTCGGCGGCCTTGTCATCGGCCTGACCCTCGTAGGCATCCATATCCTCGGTATCGGCCTGACCGGAACCTCCGTGAATCCGGCACGAAGCCTGGGTCCGGCTCTGATCTCAGCCATCAAGGGAAATGCCGATCCCCTCGGTCCTCTCTGGGTATTCATCGTAGGTCCCTTTGTAGGCGCGATCATCGGCGCGGGAATCTTCCGGATCCTGGACGGTTCCGGTGATAAACCCGAAGACGCCAAAGAATTCAAACAGGACAAACAAGCATAATGTATCCAAACGGTCCTCCGGCACGTTCCGGAGGACCGTTTTCCGATACTGTGGAAGGCACAATTCTATCGTGCCGTTTTTTATACTAAAAATGAAATTCATCGGTGACCATTAGAAGAAAATATGCTATAATATCTATGTCTGTTCGGGTGGGGGCCCGACGGACAGAAAAATGTGAAGTATGGAGAAGTCGATATGGTAATTAAAAACTTACAGAACACCATTGCCGAGTGTATTGCTTATGCGGATGAAGTAAATAAGAACGGGGCGATCTTCCCTGATGGCGCAAGAACCCCTCTTCGTGATCTGCTTCGTTTTGACATGCTGGTCTTTCTGGGACACCTGTATGAACCGGGCAACCCCGAGACCGCAGATCAGATCCAGTATATAGAGAGCAATCTCCGTATGCGGACCGGCGAACGTTTCGCTGAGTTTGTAAAGGAAAAATGCAGCAACCCCGAGTATCTGAAGGAGCCTCCCAAGTCCCTGATCTACTTTATCCGGGCGGACCTTGATCCGAACTCCGGCGTTGCAGAAGGAAATGTAGCAAAGTCCAAGTTCATCGTAGATGCATTCCGCAAGCTGGGTGACGGTTTCCTGAACTATGACAAGGTACACGAATCCACCCGCAAGCTTCTGACCGATCATATCGAGGTCCTGAACAACGCACTGAAGGAAGCCGGAGTCAACGTCCCCACTTCCCGTGCAGCGGCAAGAGCTCATGAGCCCGAGCGCGTCGGTTCCAACCGAAGCAGCGAGCATTTCAACAACACATCGGATGCCGATATCGGAAGAGTCAATTCCTTCGATGCGAAGTCCGGACGATTTGTATCCAAGAATGCGGTCAACGTATCCGGATACAACATCATGAAGAAGCGTGCAGATGATATCACCGAGTTCTCCAACTTCCAGAAGCAGGAAGAGCAGGACGGACCGGATCTGCATCGTGGTAAGAACCGTGTCGGCGGTAACCGCCGCGGCTCGGATGAATCCGAAGAGATCGAGAAGTCACTGGATGAGCTGATCGCAGAACTGCAGGCTCTGACCGGACTGGCTTCCGTTAAGGATGACGTAATGCACCTCATCAATATCATCAAGGTGCGTCGTCTTCGTGAGATGAAGGGCCTGAAGAAGATTGACATGTCCTTCCACCTGGTATTCACGGGTAACCCCGGTACCGGTAAGACCACCGTAGCCCGTCTTCTTGCAAAGATCTACAAGCAGCTGGGTGTGGTAAGCCGCGGACAGTTCATCGAGGTTGACCGTTCCGGACTGGTAGACCACTTCTCCGGTGGTACCGCCATGAAGACAACCGAGGTCATCAACCGCGCGATCGGCGGTATCCTCTTCATCGACGAGGCATACTCCCTGACCCACAACAAGGAGTCAGGCGATTATGGTCAGGAGGCTGTAGATACTCTCCTGAAGCGTATGGAGGACGACCGTGATGACTTCATCGTCATCGTTGCCGGTTACACCAAGGAAATGGTTGAGTTCATCGAATCCAACCCCGGTCTCCGTTCCCGTTTCAACAAGTACATCCACTTCCCGGATTACGTTGCCGGCGAGCTGATGGAGATCTTCAAGTACATGTGCCAGTCCACCGACTATGTACTGACACCGAGTGCCGCTACCATGGCAGAGGCGTACCTCCGCGGAATGGTAGATGGCAAGACCAAGAACTTCGCAAATGCGCGTCTGGTTCGTAACTACTTCGAGCGTTGTATCGACCGTCAGGCATCCCGTATCGTGCAGGATGAGAACATGACTGAGGACGATCTTGTAACCTTCGTTCGCGAGGACATGATCGAAGCCGAAACCCATGCTGCACTCGAAAGACCGACCGACGACTAAATCAACAATAGAGCAGGAGGGGCAATCCCCTCCTGCTCTATTGTTGCGTTGGGCACCAGGCATGACAGAGGGACAGGTACAGTGTCACATTTTCATGTGACACTGTACCTGTCCCTCTGTCATGCTATGCTCTTCTGTCATGCTTGCTTTTTCTTCAGGTGCTTCGGGAAAAATGCTAAGAAATATCCGATCAGGATCACCGGTATCGCTGCAAGGATATCCAGTACCGAATGCTGTTTGATCAATGATACGGACATGGTGATCAGGATCGCACAGATCCAGAATCCGATGGACCTCTTCCCGGAGAACCGCTTCGAATCCATGGCGGCGAACACCACTCCGAAGGCCGTGCTCACGTGCTCCGACGGACACACATTTGTACAATGATCCGTTTCGTAAATAATACTGCAGATCCACGTGAAGAAGTTATGTCTGGGCATGGGATCCGGCCACATATTCTGACCGTTCGGCCACAGTATGTAGATCGACATGGACAGGCTGAGGGTTATGATCAGGTACTTCATGAGTCTGATAAATGTCGGAACCTCAAAGCCCAGGGTATACAGCACCATCAGGATCCAGAAGGGAAACCATATGATATAGGGAATCACGAAATACTCACAGAAGGGGATCATATCATCCAGTGCGCAGTGTACCACATAATAATCTCCCTTCTCCGCGATCCCTCCGACCACAAAGAACGTTACCACATAGAACGGCCAGTACAGGAGAAGAAAAATGTGCCTGTATTCCTTCTTCGTAATATCACGGAAATGGAAGTCCTTATACGCCCAATCCTCTTTAAATGAGTCCCACATACCTGTAATCCTATACCCGTGTTTCCAGATAACCCACGATATCCTTCACGGTTGAAAACTTTGCCAGTTCTTCGTCCGGAATAGTGATACCCTTGGTCTCTTCCAGTGTCATGAGCAGCTGCAGAACATCGATGGAATCCGCACCCAGGTCATCCTTGATCTTGGATTCCGGCTTTACAACGGACGGGTCCTTAAGCTTCAGCTGCTTTACCAGTAAGTCCTTAACCTCTTCAAACATGTCATATCTCCTTTTCTCTCTGCTTTTCTTTCTGCTTTTCTTCTTACTTATCTTCCTTCGGCATGCAGGCAGCTATGGAGGCTCCGATCTTCGGGATCATATTATTGCGGATCATGCGGTAAGCCTGATCCACACAGGCCTTTACGGCGACCCTGTCACCGCTTCCATGGCCCTTTACGATCACCTTATCGCTCCCCAGGAGAACGCTTCCGCCATAGTTCTGGTAGTTCATGAATTCCTTCTCTTCCTTGAACATTTTCTTCATGAGAAGCGCACCCATCTGGTATTTCTTCTTCGAGTAGATATCCGTCTTGAGCTTCTTCAGCAGCTCCAGCGCCGTGCCCTCCACGGACTTGCAGAGCACATTTCCGGAGAAACCGTCGCAGATGATCAGATCATAATTTCCGGAAAGAGCTTCTCTCGCTTCCATATTTCCGGCAAATTTGATGCCCTCCGTCTTCTTCAGGAGCTGATAGGTCTCTCTCCGGAGGTCATCTCCCTTCTCCTCTTCCACACCGATATTCAGAAGTGCCACACGGGGTTCCCGCACGCGATAGGCGGTCTCCAGATAACGGCTTCCCATGATGGCGAACTGCCGGAGCATTTCCGGCGTCACCTCTACATTTGCCCCGCTGTCGCATACACCCACGATCCCGCCGGTCATGGCAGGAAGGATGGGACAGAGAGCCGGACGACGCACGCCCTCGATCCTTCCGATACGAAGTGTTGCCGCCGCCACCAGAGAACCGGTAGCTCCGCAGGACACGATCCCGTCCACGCTTTCATCCTCACGCAGCATGGAAATGGACTTGATCATGGAGCTGTCCTTCTTCAGACGTATCGCATCGGTGGGCTTGTCATTTCCGGTGATCACTCCCGGTGCATGAACGATGGATACACGGGAATCCACGCCGACTCCTCTTCTGTCCAGCACGGTTCTGATCTTCTTCTCATCACCCACCAGAACGACGTTCAGATCCGCATGCCTGCGGATCCCCACAATAGCACCTTCAACCTGGGCGTCGGGACTGTTGTCTCCACCCATACAGTCAATGATAAGTTTCATATTCCTTCTCTCCTAAAGCTTCTTGACATAGGCTCTGCGGCGTTTATGCTGTATCACCTTGAATCTCTTCCACTGGTTCTGGATCGCATGATTCTCCTCCAGAGTCAGATTCGACTCTGCATATTCAACCCCGTCGGCCCTCAGCATCTTCATCAGCTCCGATGCCACGACTGAGGTGATCCCCCGGTTCACATACTTAGGCGCCACGGCAATCAGCCCCATTTCCAGCACCCTGGGTTTTTTTATACTTTTCAGCACGCGGGCAAGAGCCGCCGGCGTCAGATGTCCGTAGGATTTCTGTACTGCCTTTGCGATGGACGGGAAGCAAAGCCCCAGACTTACCATCTTTTCATTTTCATCCAGCAGAACGGCGATAAGCTTCAGATCGATGATAAGCTTAAAGTTATCGATCAGCATCTTCTTCATGCCGTCCGTAAAGGGAACCGTTCCGTACAGTCCGTCATAGGCAACGTCGATCAGTTCAAAGAACTGCTTCTGATACTTGTCCAGGAATTCCTCTTTGGTGTCAGCCGTGCCGAAATGCAGGTTGTACCTCTTCATGACAAAGTCCGCCAGTTTCTCCAGCGACCCGTCATCGTTCTCAGGAGGATAGACCTTGTACTCCAGCCAGTCCACTTCCTTCTCATATCCCAGAGACTCGATCAGATTCCCGTAGTAATCCGCATTGTACTGTTCGCAGAAGGTAGAATATTCATGGAAGCCTTCCACCAGTAGTCCTTCCCTCTCCAGATCCGAGAATCCCAAAGGTCCGCAGATCGTATCCATTCCCAGGGAACGTCCCCAGTTCTCGACTGCATCGAAGAGGGCCTTTGCCACCTTCTTGTCATTGATCGCATCAAACCGGGTAAAACGGATTCTCTTCTCTCCTCTCTTCTCATTGCCCGCCTTTTGGAGGATCCCGGAGATCCGTCCCGCGATCTTCCCGTTCTTATATGCATTAAAATACACTGCGTCGCAGACATCGTAATACACATAATCCTTCCGGAAGATCTTCTTCTCGTCGGAATAGAGCGGAGGAACGAAATACGGGTTCCCGCGATAAAGCCGAAGCGGGAACTCCAGAAATTCCTTTTGCTGCTGTTTAGTTTTTACTTCTAATACTTCGATCATAATTCTCCCCATCCACTATAATTAACGGTTGTTTCCAATATCTTCTCACATAATAGATTATATGAAACCGGGGAGTTTTTCAATAAATAATTCGGCGTTCCGGACCCTAAACCTCAATCTTTGTACAGGCAGCCCGATCCGTCAGTCCAGATAGCAGATCTGTCCGTCGATCTTCCACACACCCTCCAGGCGCTTTCCGTCCGAGCCGTAATAATGATAGACCCCGCCCACCTTCTTCCAGGTATTTCGTACGACCACACCGGACACATTTGCATAGTATCCGTCGACCTCCTTATTATTCACCAGTCTGCCGTCCTGATCCAGAAGATACGTATATCCGCTGTCCGAAACGAGCTGTCCTGCGAGGGCTCTTCCGTTCTCAAAGAAGAAATAGGAGCCGCCGGCATATTTCCATCCGTTCTGAGGACTGACGGCTGAAACCATGACACCGTTTGAGTCGAACTGATACAGGGTTCCGTCCACCACCCGGTAACCGGTAAGGATCCCGTCCTTTGTGGCGTAGTACAGCTTACCCCCATCATTGATCCACCCCTCCAGAACTGCCTTGCCGTCCTTGCCGAAGTAGAACCATTTTCCGTCGATCCGAACCCAGCCTCTGTATTCCACGGCCTGTCCGTCGGCGTTGCTGTAGTAGGAGCGGTCCTCCTCGATCTCGGAGAAGCCGCCCGTCACAAGCCGCCCCTCAACGAAGGTATAGATTTTTCCCGACAGAGTGATCCGTCCGTTCACCGGCTCACCGTACTTGCAGTAATACCAGTCCTGTCCGACCTGAAGCCAGCCGGCAGGAAGAGTGCTTCCGACCTCCTTCAGGTACACGCCGCCGTCACTGAAGATATACCATTTGCTTCCGATCTTCTGCAGACCGGTCACCATGGTATATCCGTTCTCGCCGCCCAGATAGTAATATTTCTTATTCAGCAGCAGCCAGTTCTTCTTAACCAGCTTTCCGCCCTTACCGGCGTAGACCCAGCGTTCTCCGGAAGCATCCGTGATCCTGATCCAGCCGGCCGAGGTCCTTGCCGCACCGTTCGAGCCTACATAATAACCGTCCGGAGTCTCCGTATTCCGGAGCATCCTTCCCTCGGAAATGTAGTAGTTGCCGACCCAGCCCGTGTACGGCTTTCCGTTCTTATAGTAGTAATAAACTCCTCCTGACAGGGTCCAGCCGTTGGCGAAGGACTTCGCCGTCTTCACGGATCCGTCCGTATTAAAGGAATATACCCTGGAATCGTAGATCCCGTCCACGGTCTGCATTACACCCTGTACATCAAAGAGATATTTCTTTCCGCCGATGGTACGCTGCCCTCCGGTCACGCAGCAACCGGTCTCCGGATCCACATAGTACCAGTTTCCGTCAAGGAGAAACCAACCGCTCTTTACCGGCTTTCCGTCCTTCCCGATCAGCCGAAGTCCTGAATCCGTATTCAGGATCGTACTTGTCTCCATCTTTCCCGACCCGTCAAAATGATACTCTTTTCCCCCGATGGTCTTATCGCCGGTCACTGTCTCACCCTGCTCCAGATAGTACCAGTCACCGCCGATCTGATTCCATCCGTTGTCCTTTGCTTCGCCTGTCCAGCTGCCGTCGGAACCATAGAGCTGGAACCCGGTCTTCGTACGGATGATGCCCGTCTGCATAACGGAGGTCTCCCGGTCGAAGTAATACCATTTTCCGCCGATCATAAGATCTCCCGTGGCAAGATAACCGTTTTTCATCACATAGAAGCGCTCCTGATCCGCCTCCGTCCAGCCGGATTTGATCTGGGTCCCGTCCGCGCGGAACGCATACCACCGGGAATCGATCTGATAGACGCCGTCCCGGTACGCATATCCGTCCTTCCCGAAGTAATAGGTGGCACCTCCCGTGGTCTTCCATTCTTCCTTTGCACGTGTGCCTTCGTACACATAGTAGATCTTGTTTCTGTCCGTTCCTTCATAGCAAAGTCCTGCCGACTCCGCATGGACCACAGGTCCCCGGACAGGAAGAAGCACTGCCATAAGCAGTGCCAGGGTTACGGGTATTCTGTTCTTACTGAGGATCTTCATTTTCTTCCTCTTTCTCCTTTGCCGCCCTCTTCGGATCCGTAACCAGATCCTCTGTCTTCTTGATATGACGCCCGATGATCTCGGACACGTCACTGATCGCGATAAACGCGGATGAATCCACTTCGTTGATGATATCCCGGAGCTCCCGCACCTCCAGACGCGTCAGTACACAGTACAGGATGGTCTTCCTTCCGCTGACCAGGCCCTCGCCCTCCATGATGGTTACGGTCCTTCCGAGGCGCCGGTAGATCTGCTCCGAGATCTCCTTTGCATCGTCCGTGATGATCATGGCAGCCTTGGTCTGCTGCGTTCCATTTTCCACAATATCCAGAACCTTTGAGGTGATAAAATATGTCAGCAGGCTGTACATGGCGCGGTCAAAGCCGAAGAAGAAACCCGCAACCGCAAAGATCCCGATGTTGAAAATGAGCACCGTCTGTCCGACCGGGAATTTGAATTTCTTATTCAGAAGGATCGCCACGGTCTCGGTCCCGTCCAGGCATCCGCCGAACCGGATCACCAGTCCGACTCCGATCCCCAGGATCACACCGCCGAAGCAGACGGCCAGCAGATACTCCTCCGTCATATTCTTGAGCGGTGCAAAAACCTCAAGTGCTACGGAGAAGATCAGCATGGCAAATGCGGACTTTGCGATGAACTGCTTTCCCATTTTCCTGGATCCGATGATGAGGAACGGGATGTTCAGGATCACCGTAAGCACACCCAGGGGAATGTGCAGCAGGGTATTCAGCATGATGGAGATACCCACAACACCTCCGTCCAGGATCGTACAGGGGACCAGGAATTCCTCGATGGCAAATGCGGCGATGACGGCCCCTGCCGCGATACAGAGCAGTTCAATGATCAGTTGTACCGAAACCTTCTTCTGCATGCTCTCTCCTGTTACTGCTGCGGAAAGATATTCTTATGCCGCACGATCTTCATGCTGGCATTCTTGATGAATTCCACATCCCGAAGCTTCACGCGGACGATCTGCTTGTACAGCGGACGTCCTTTATTTACCTTGTCCTTCAGCGCATCAAAGTACGCCTGGTCTCCGAGATGCTCCTCGTCGGGGAAGATCTCAGCAATGATCTTGGACTGCTCGTCGTAGACCAGAACCTCCCGGACTGCCTCGTCCCGGGCAAGATCCATTTCCAGCTCCTCCGGGGAAATGTTCTCGCCGTTGGACAGGATGATCAGATTCTTCTTCCGTCCGGTAAGCACGATGAAGCCATCGTCCGTGATATGCCCCAGATCTCCCGTATGGTACCAGCCGTCGATCAGCACCTGATCCGTTGCCTCGGGATCATTGTAGTACCCCTTCATGACCAGGTCGCCCCGGAAGACCACCTCTCCCTCATCCGTGATCCGGGCGTCAATGCCGGGCACGATCTGTCCGACAGAACCGTCCAGGAAATGATGCGGCCGGTTTACAGCGGTACAGGGGGAACACTCGGTGGTTCCGTAACCGTTCAGGATCTCGATACCCCAGGCACGGAATTCCTTCACATACATGGGATCCAGCGGCGCACCGCCGCAAATGATATACTGCAGCTTTCCGCCGAAAACCTTACGGATGGAATCGTAGGTCAGTTTTCGGACATCGATACCGATCTTCCTCATGGCATTCGTACTTTTCATCAGGGTACGGAACGCCTTCTCCTTGCCTCTCTTCCTGATCTCCGCCCAGATCTGGCGATGGAAGAATTCCACAAAAAGCGGTACCAGGAACAGAGTCTGAGGCTGGAACTCCTCCATATTGTTCTTTACCTGCTTCAGGCTCTTATTGATAAATACCGTTGTTCCGTAGTAAAGCACCATCATGATGCCGACGATCAGACCGAAGGCGTGATGGAACGGCAGAACGGCTACCACATTTCCGTCCAGACGGAACAGCTTGCAGGTATTGTTGATCTCAAATGCGATATTTCGGTTTGTCAGCTCCACGCCCTTGCTGAAGCCCGAGGTCCCGGAAGTGAAAAGGATCGCAGCCGTCTTATCGGACTGAACGTTGTACTTCCTGAAGTCCGTCCGTCCCTTGTTCAGCAGACCGCGGCCTTCCTCAAGGTATGCCTGAAAATCTTCCATGCAGTAGATCCTGAGACCGCCCTTCTTCCTGATCTTCTTCTTGTAGGCACCGCTGACCATGACCGCATCGCAGTCACCCTTCTTCAGCAGTATCTGGATCTCATCCTCCGGAAGCCCCTTATCAATGGCCACGGCAACGCCTCCGCCATTGATCACTGCAAAGAAAGTCACGATCCATTCATAGGAATTCTCGCCGATGATCGCGATGTTCCTGCCCTGCAGTTTACTGGCATACATCCAGGTTCCGAGAGCATTCACGTCATTGTAAAGGTCCAGATAACTCTTGGTCACTTCCCCGCCGTGTCCTGCCGGATAGACAAATGCGGCCTTCTCCGGATGTGCCTCCGCCTTTATGGACAGCAGATCCTTCAGATTACGGATCTCGGGGTTCTCATAATAGGGATATTTTCTGTTTCTCATGATCAATTCCTCTAATACCAAACAAAGATAGTTACATTTTACCGCATTCCACCCAAATGCGCAATTTCATTTCATGCCGTTTACGCCGAATCAAAAAAGCAGAGGACGGAGCCCCTGCTTCTCACATACATCCACAATAATCAGTAGCCGCTGACACGGAAGGATCTCTCCTCCTCGTCCACAGCGATCACCTTCGACTCCATATCACGGATATCGATATACCGGTCCTGCTGCAGCATGACAAGCATCCGGTCGATCTCCGCCTCGGTCCCCTGCACCTCCATGGTGACGGAACCGTCATATTCATTGCGGACCCAGCCGGTAAGGCGCAGCGACTCCGCCGCGTGTTTGGCGTGCCAGCGGAAGCCGACGCCCTGCACACGCCCCGAGAAGATGAATCTTTTTCTGATCTTTTCTTTCATCCTGATCCTCCAACAGTGACATCCTCCCCCACCTGAAGAGGTAGGGGCTTCCTCTCGCCTGTCGGCGAGTTGTCGGTTCTCGTTCGATAGCACTAATGTGCTAAGCATAAGCGAGCTATCCCCGTGTGCCCCACGGTTCATTCTTTGCTTTTCTATATATTATACAGAAACAATCCTCATGCCTTCATTTCTGATATTAATCGCCGCGTTTATGTCTCGGTCATGATGAGCCCCACAATCCGGACAAATCCACTGTCTGACTGAAAGGCTTTTCACTTCCTCATTTACATATCCGCAACACGAACAGATCTGACTGCTGGCATAATACTTGTCTACCTTTACGAGCTTTTTTCCCTGCTCCGCCAGTTTATATTGCAAAAATGATACAAACATCCCCCATCCATTATCCGAAATCGATTTGCCAAACTTCATTGTCTGCGACATTTTCTTCATGTCAAGATCTTCCACACACACGCAGTCATAGCCATTGGTTATCTGTCTGGACTGATTGTGAAGAAAGTCCTTCCTCTGATTTGCGATTTTTTCATGAAGTCTTGCAACTTTTATCCGCTGTTTGGTCCGATTATTTGATCCCTTTTGCATAAGCGAAAGTCTTCTTTGCTCTCTTTTCAGTTTTTTCTCTGCCTGTCTGTAGTATCCCGGATATTCCGGTTCATTTCCATTACTGTCAATATATAATTCATGCATGGAATAATCCATCCCAAGATATGTAGCTATTTTCTTTTCGACAGTATTCAGTTCATACGCATATAATATGCTGGCATAATACTTTCCGCAGGGTGTTTTGCTGATCGTCACGGATTTCAGTATGTATCCCTCCGGAATGACACGGTGCATTTTCACTTTCACCCTTCCGATCTTCGGCAACTTTAAAAAACCGTCTGCAATGTTTATATTCCCATTAACGCATACGGTTGAATAACTGTTTCGATTACTTTTTTTAGATTTGAATCTCGGAAATCCTGTCTGCGGCAGGTGAAAAAAGTTTTGGAAGGCTGTATCAAGATGCCTCAGCGCCTGCTGAAGTGCTATGCTGTCAACCTCCTTCAAGAATGTGTAGCCTTCTTCGTTCTTCAGTTCCGCCATCTCCCCGGCGCACATTGTATATGTAACGGTTGTCTTGTCTTCCTCGTACTGTTTGATCTTCCGGTCCAACCATCGATTATATACAAATCTTACGCATCCGAATGTCTTCGATAGCAGAACTTCCTGCTCCTGATTGGGATAGAGACGAAATTTGAACGCTTTGTTAGCCATATAATACCTTTCTGTATCATTTCTTCGCTTTACCGGTATCTCCGCTTCGTTTCTTCTGCCCCTGACTTTCAATATACTTTCGGATCACCTCGATCGGTGCACCGCCCGTGGTAAGCAGACAGAAGCTCTGACTCCAGAAATACTCTTCCCATAATTTCGACCTGATTTCAGGGAACTCCTTCTTTAACAACCTGCTGCTCGCACTTTTGTATGCGTTTATGAATTTGCTAATCTCGGTATTCGGATGCGCTCTGAAAAGAATGTGTACATGATCGGCATCATGATTCCATTCCTCAAGAGAAATGTTATATCGGGGAGCGATATACTCAAATATCTCTTTCGCCCTGTTTGATATTGATTTATCGAAAACTCTTCTCCGATACTTTACAACCAGAACAAGATGATAGTGAAGCAAAAATACTGAATGTGCATTGTTGTCTAAATCCATATATATTATACCTCTATAGAATAATTCGACTGATTATATTATAGCACATTTACATGTAATTGTCATGTGAACATTCAGCAAATTTGTGCGCAATTCATCCCCCACCTTAGAGGAGGGGGTCTTCTTGCTGAGAGAGGATAAAATTCGTAACATTTTCATTTTTCGTTGTAATTGTACCGCATTTAATGTTAATATTTCAATGTAAATGTCAAATGAGATGTATGAAACAGTGAGGTTAAAGCTATGAAATGTATGGTATGCGGAGGAGATATCCCCGCCGGTGCTGAAAAATGTCCGATCTGCGGATTCTCGATCCAGCCAATGGAGACTTCTGCCCTGACGGAGCCCTCAAAGTCCGTAAAGCCTGCACCGTCAGAGCCCACAAACGGGAAATATCAGCTGGTAGGCGGTAATAATGAGTCGGCCAACCCCTTCGGGGCGGACCCCTCGAACCATGCGGCCAGGATGGCGCCCTTAGAGGAATCCGCCGCACCTGTAATCACCGGCTATAATCCGTATATGTCTCAGCCAGGCGGAGTACCCGGAGGTGGCGGTGTACCCGGAGGCGGGGGCATGCCTCCCTACGATCCCTACAGCAGGTCCATGGCGAGTGAACCTGCTCCGGTACCGCAGAAGAAAAACTCCATCAGCGTTGTGGTGATCGTCGTTGCCGCACTGCTCGTGGCTCTTGTAGTCGGCTGGATGCTGGGGATCTTCCGGAGCGGTCCGGATGACGGAACCTACGAATTCGTCCGTGCGGAAATGAACGGAATATCGGTCACTACGGAACAGCTGAAGAGCATGGGAATGAACGTGGATGACTTCACCATCAAGATCAAAGGTGACAAAGCTACCATGACCTTTCTGAACCAGAAGGGTACCTGTGATGTGGAGATCAACGGAAGCGACATCCGTTTCTACGACAGTTACCAGGAATACAAAGGTAAGATCGACACCGAAAAAGGCACGATATCCATCGAACAAAACGGAACAAAACTCATATTTGAAAAATGAGAACGGTCAGGTTCATCCGCGTTCTCGAAAGGCGGCCCGAAAGCCGCCTTTTTTCATGGGACCGGCCCGCGATTTTCCTTGTGAAGCCACCCGTTTTTTGGTATGATAAAAGAGTCTTATTCTATCATTTCAGGAGGGAAATCTATGGGGAAGTTAAATGCCGCTGCGGCGGCCAGGATCCGCGAGATCTGCGACCGGTATAAGGACGAGAAGACTCCTCTCATGATGATCCTCAGCGATATCCAGAACGAATATGGATATATCCCGCTGGAGGTTCAGGAGGTCGTATCCGAAAAGACCGGCATCTCTGTAGCAGAGATCTACGGGGTAGTTACATTCTACTCCTTCTTCTCATTGAAACCAAAGGGAAAGTACGTTATCGGCTGCTGTCTCGGAACGGCATGCTATGTCAAGGGTGCACAGCAGGTGATCGACAAGTTCTCCGAGCTTCTGGGCGTCGGTCCCGGACAGACCACGGAGGACGGACTTTTTACCATCGACGCGCTCCGCTGCATCGGAGCCTGCGGTATCGCTCCGGCGGTCAGCATCAACGGCAAGGTATACCCGAAGGTATCCGTTAACCAGGTGCATGACATCGTAGCTTCCTACCAGGATGCAGAGAAAGGAGCAAACGCATGATCAAGGATATTAAAACTCTGGAAAGCTCCATTGCTTCCTGTACCAAGGCCATGGACGACAAGTTCAGCGGAGCGGACGGCAAGCGCCATATCGTGCTCTGCGGCGGTACCGGATGTCTCTCCAACAATTCCATGGAGATCAAGGAACGTTTTGAAAAGGTTCTCAAGGCCGAAGGTCTTGACGATCAGGTGACCGTCAATATCGTTGGCTGTTTCGGATTCTGTTCTCAGGGTCCTTTCGTTAAGATCTATCCCGAGGATACTCTCTACCGTCTGGTAAAGGTTGAGGATGTGGATGAGATCGTTCATACCGACATCGTAAATCACACGGTTGTATACCGCCTGCTCTATGTGGACACCGCTACCGGTGAGAAGGTAAAGAAGCAGGAGGATATCAACTTCTACAAGAAGCAGCGTCGTGTGGCACTGCACAGCTGCGGCGAGATCAATCCCGAGGATCTGAACGAGGCACTGGGTTCCGGAGCGTTCCAGGGACTGAAGCGCGCCCTCTCCATGACTCCGCAGGAGGTCATCGACGAGGTTCTGGCTTCCGGCATCCGCGGACGTGGTGGCGCAGGCTTCCCCTCCGGCCGGAAATGGCAGTTTGCCCGTAACGTAGAGAGCGATGAGAAGTACGTAGTCTGCAACGGTGACGAGGGTGACCCGGGTGCATTCATGGATCGAAGCATCCTTGAGGGTAATCCCCTGGCCGTGATCGAGGGTATGATGATCGCCGGCTATGCCATCGGTGCAAAGGAAGGTTACTTCTATGTACGTGCCGAGTATCCCATCGCCGTGAACCGTCTCCGCAATGCCATCAAGCAGGCAAGAAACGCAGGTCTCCTGGGTGAGAACATCCTGGGAACCGGCTTCACCTTCGACTGCCACCTCCGTCTCGGCGCAGGTGCTTTCGTCTGCGGTGAGGAGACTGCTCTTCTGAACTCCATCGAAGGTAAGCGCGGCATGCCCCGTCCCCGTCCGCCGTTCCCGGCAGTAAAGGGTCTCTGGGAGAAGCCGACCATCATCAATAACGTAGAGACTCTGGCCTGCGTTCCTTTCATCCTCCGCGAGGGTGCTGAGGAATTCGCAAAGGTCGGAACAGAGAACTCCAAGGGGACCAAGGTATTCGCCCTGGGTGGTAAGGTAAATAACGTCGGACTGGTGGAGGTTCCCATGGGAACCACACTCCGCGAGCTGATCTACGATATCGGCGGCGGAATTCCGGGCGGCAAGAAGTTCAAGGCCATCCAGACCGGCGGCCCTTCCGGCGGATGTCTGACCGAAAAGTTCCTGGATGAACCCATCGACTTCGATAACCTGGTGGCAAAGGGCTCCATGATGGGCTCCGGCGGAGCCATCGTTATGGATGAGGACAACTGTATGGTGGACGTGGCCAAGTTCTACATGGAGTTCATCTGCGACGAGTCCTGCGGAAAATGTTCTCCCTGCCGGATCGGTACCAAGCGTATGCTGGAGATCCTGACCCGGATCACCGAGGGCAAGGGAACCATGAAGGATCTGGATCAGCTGGAGGAGCTGGCGAAGACCGTAAAGACCAATTCCCTCTGTGCACTGGGCCAGACGGCAGCCAACCCTGTAACGTCTACGCTGACACATTTCCGTGATGAGTACATCGCTCATGTCCGGGATAAGAAGTGTCCGTCTCACGTCTGCAAGAACCTGATGGAATACGTGATCGATCAGGACAAGTGCGTGGGCTGCGGTCTCTGCTCCAGAGGCTGTCCGGTCAATGCGATCCAGAAAACCGCTTATACTCCGGAAGGCCACAAGCTGCCCTCCTACACCATTGACACAACGAAGTGCATCAAGTGCGGCGCCTGCATCAGCACCTGCCGTATGCGTGCGATTTCGAAGCAGTAAGGGAGGAGGTAAGACTTATGGCAAAGATCAACATCAAAATCGAAGGAATCCCTTACGAAGTCGAAGAGGGAATGACCATACTGGAGGCTGCAAAGAGCTGCGGTTACGAGATCCCGTCACTCTGCACCTTCAATCACGGTGAATGCAATCTCGGCTCCTGCCGTGTATGTCTCGTTGAGGCTACCGGTGCCAGAGGCCTGGTTGCCAGCTGTGTATACCCGGTTTCCGAGGGCATGGAGGTTCGTATCTCCTCTCCGGCAGCCGTGGAAGCAAGAAGAGAAAGCGTGGAACTGCTGCTGTCCAATCACAACAAGAACTGCCAGCAGTGTGAGAAGAATGAATACTGTGAGCTGCTGCATGTGGCAAAGCTGACCGGCGCACGGGATGACGCCTTCGCCGGCATGCACAGCAAGACCTATGTTGACCGGCTGGCTCCGGGCCTGGTTCGGGATACCTCCAAATGTATCCTCTGCGGACGCTGCGTGGCACGTTGCCAGAACGCTCACGGCCTGGGAATCCTGGGCTTTGAGAACCGCGGCTTCAACACCGTGGTTTCCCCGGCTGAGAACCGCAGCTTTGCGGACTCCCCCTGTATCCAGTGCGGACAGTGCGTAAATGTATGTCCCACCGGTGCTCTGATGGAGCATTCCGAGATCGATCTGGTGGACGAGGCCTTCCGTTCAGGCAAGCATGTGATCGTGCAGGCAGCACCTGCCGTACGCGCAGCTCTGGGCGAGGAATTCGGTTATCCGATCGGTACTCCGGTCACCGGCAAGATGATCGCGGCACTGCGTCGTCTTGGATTTGAGAAGGTTTACGATGTAAACTTCGGCGCGGACCTGACCATCATGGAGGAAGGTCACGAGCTCCTGAGCCGGATGCAGAACGGCGGTGTTCTTCCGATGATCACCTCCTGTTCTCCGGGCTGGGTCAACTATGCCGAGTATAATTACGGGGATCTGCTTCCCCATCTGTCCTCCTGCAAGTCTCCTCACGAGATGCAGGGAGCCATCATCAAGTCCTACTGGGCAGAGCAGAAGGGAATCGATCCGAAGGATATCTTCGTTGTATCCGTAATGCCCTGTGTGGCAAAGAAGTTCGAACGTCAGCGTGAGCAGCTGCAGGTGAACGGTCTCCCGGATGTGGATGCCGTTATCACAACACGCGAACTGGCCAAGATGATCAAGCGAAGCGGTATCATGTTCACCCGTCTTCCGGATGAAGACTGGGATCAGGACATCATGGGCGATTACTCCGGTGCCGGCGTTATCTTCGGTGTCACCGGCGGTGTTATGGAAGCCGCTCTCCGTACGGTTTACTTCAAGCTGACCGGTCAGGAAAAGGCAGACATCATCTTCGAAGAGGTAAGAGGCCATGATGCGGGCATCCGCGAGGCATCTCTGGATATCAACGGAACCACCGTAAATGTGGCGATCGCATCCGGCATGAAGTCCGCAAAGGTTCTTCTGGACGAGATCCGCGACGGCAAGTCCAAGTATCAGTTTATCGAGATCATGGGCTGTCCCGGCGGCTGCATCAACGGCGGAGGCCAGCCTTATGTACGCCCCTGCTTCCTGCCGAACGAGGATGACGATATCATCGACACCTACAAGGAGAAGCGTGCGAAGGCACTGTACTCCGAGGACGAGAGACAGACAGTCCGTCAGTCCCATAACAACCCGCAGATTGTAGAGCTGTATGACAAGTTCCTGGGTGCGCCGAACACGCATAAAGCCCACAAGCTTCTGCATACCTCCTACGCTCCGCGTGAAGGTTTCAACTAAAGCGCAAGAAAGCGAAAGATCGGGGATGGTTCCGTACCGTCCCCGTTTTTATACGAAAGAAGGACATGACAGAGGGACGGGTCTTCCTGCTTTCTCCGCCCGGCTTACTCCCGCATCTTTCGCAGTTCGGAGGCTGCCAGCGGGACCGCCAGACAGACGGAGCAGACATCCGCAACCGCCTGGGAGATCTCGACGCCTGTAAGCCCGAACAGAGACGGAAGCAGAAGGATCGCGGGAATGAAGAAGAGTCCGTTTCTGGCCGAAGCAGTGATGGATGCCTTCAGCCCTTTTCCCATGGACTGCAGCATCATATTGATCATAACCGTAGTGGCAAGAAGCGGCAGCGTCGCCGCCTGGTATCGCAGGGCTGCACTTCCCACTTCCACCACATCGGGATCATCCCGAAAGATCCGGATCACATCCGGTGCGAAAATGATACAGATTGCTGCGACCACCACCAGAAATACCGTTCCCCAGCGAAGGCAGAACCAGAAGCCCTGCCGGACGCGGTCCTTCTTGCCTGCGCCGTAGTTGAAGGAGCACACCGGCTGGTAACCCTGTCCGAAGCCGATCAGCGCCGAGGCCAGCATCATAAGCACCCGGGTCACAATGGACATACCGGCGATGGCCGCTTCCTGTCCGTATTCTCCGGCCGCACGGTTCAGCAGAACCGTGGCGACGGCCGCCATTCCCTGACGTATCAGGGACGGAAATCCGCCGTTTATCACCTGGCCGATATAATAGCCGTTGATATGCACATTTTTCAGCCGAAGCCTGATATTTTCACCACGCCGGCTTCCCGCCAGCAGGATCAGGAAGCTCATGATCTGACCGGATACCGTTGCTATGGCCGCGCCGGTCACTCCCAGATCAAAGGTCAGAATGAGCAGCGGATCCAGCAGGACGTTAATGATCGCTCCTGCCACCAGTCCCACCATGGCATACATGGCGCTTCCCTGAAAACGCAGCTGGTTGTTGACCACGAACTGGCACATCATAAAGGGCGCGCCTACAAGGATGATGCGCGCATACTGCTGCGTCAGTTCCAGCGTCTCCTCCGTCACATCCGAGGACGCGAGCACATCCGTCAGCGGCTCGATCCCGATATTTCCGACCACCATAACGAAGAGTCCCGTGATCATGGCCATGGCAAAGCCCGTGGACGCCATCTCGGAAGCTTCCTTCTGTTTCCCGGCGCCCAGCATCCGCGCCAGATAGTTTCCTGAACCATGTCCGAACATAAAGCCGAGTGCCTGAATGATGGCCATCATCGGAAAAACGATCCCCACCGCCGCCGTAGCCTGTGTCCCCTTTCCCGGGATCTGCGCCACGAAATAGGTGTCCGCCATATTGTAAAATCCGGTTACCAGCATGCTGATGATCGTCGGTATCGCAAGCCGTATGATCAGCTTCGGTACCGGCGTCTCGGTCATCATGGTATAGCGATCTTCTTTTGTCCCCGACCTTCCAAACATCCTTCTGCTCTCTTTTCTTCTCTGTTATCTGTTCTGCTCTGCGGTCTGTTCCACTCTGCTGTCCGCTGCGCTCTGCTATCCGCTGCACTCTGCTTCGTTCGGACAGAGAAATGCGGGAGCGTCTGCCGCTTTTCTCCCACGTGCCCGATATCCGGCGCGAAGAAGCGCAACAACAGGCTCCCGCATTTTTCATATATCCGATGTCATTTCTTTAATCTTCTGTATCCAGCATGGAAGCGGTGTAACGTGCGCTTTCCTTGCGAACCTCTTCGTCTCTCTTTCCGAAGATATCGTCGAAGTTCTGAAGCATCAGCTCTACCATGTATCCGGACAGTGCGCCCTTCTCGATGGACTCGGCCAGTGTCTTCATCACGCCTTCCTTCGCCATGCTCTGACGGTATGCACGCACCTCGGCAACCGCTGAGAAAATATCCGCAACCGCAAGGATCTGGGCTCCCATGGGGATGTCTCCCATCTTAAGTCCGAAGGGATAGCCGTAGCCGTTCAGCTTCTCATGGTGAAGTGCCGCCCACTGTCCGATCTGCTCGAAGCCCGGAATATCCTTCAGGAACAGATACGTGTAGTATGCGTATTCCTTCACGATATTGAACTCTTCGTCCGTCAGTTTCTCACCCTTCTCCAGGATGTCCTTCGGAACCTTCAGTTTTCCGATATCATGCAGATACCCTGCGATCAGCATCATCTTGCACTCATCCTCGGACATGCCCATGATCTCTGCAAGACGTACAGCGGAAACCGCCACACCCACGGAGTGAGCTGCCGTATAGGAACTGCGGAAATCGATCACACGGGACATAAACCGTGCCAGCTCGATCGTCTCGTCAATGGTAAGATCCATACCATCCGGAATATAGGTCAGGATCACCTCCGGCTGATGCAGAAGGTCCATCCAGATGTACTCTGTCTTGGATACACGCAGGAAACACTCAACAGCCCAGGAATGCAGCGCCTTGCCCGCCTGATTGGAGATAGTCTCGCAGATATCCTCCACCTGATTCAGCGCAGCATCATTTTCCTTCAGAAGCATGGATACTCTTCTGGAAAGATCGATGATCTCGGCAAATCTTGCTTCCTTGGAAAGGATCTCGTATGCCGGGTCACCTGCAGAATCAGCCTGTCCCGCCTGGAACATGCGGCGTACAAACTGCAGCATACTTACGTCACCGACGATATTCAGTCCCGCCCTGGAAAGCTCCTTAAAGGAATAGTCCTTTCCGTCCGGCAGGATCACACTACCCACATCATAAAGCAGCGCATCCCAGATGATCTCGATCAGGTCCTGTTCCTCGTAACCGAGTTCGTCGGCCATGCGATATGCCAGATAAGCCGTCTGCTGATGGTGATTCGGGTACGCCTCATCCAAGAGGTTCAGGGAATTTGCAAGTACCCTCGCAACGGCTCTTTTGCTTGTGAATTTCATCTCCATAGCTGCCCCCTTTGATCATTTATAGTCCTTCTTATTTCCCCATAGAAACTACCACTTTATATTATATCAAACTGCCACGAAATATGCACCCTTTTTCTTAGGCTCCGTATCCTTGACTTCACTCTCCCGTATGATTATAATCGAGTATGAAGGTATATAGTATTCTCAGGAGGAGGTTACCCATGAACAAGAAGCTGGAAGCAAAACTCGACGAAGCACTCTCCGATCTCAACGACGAGGCAAAAGAGAAGATCAAAACTGACGTTAAGAAGACCGTCAAGAAATCGGTCAAGAAATCCGTCAGGAAGAAACTGAGGAAGCGCAGAAGCAGACTGATCCGTCGTCTGTTCACCATCGGAATCATCATCGGTGGCTGCTGGTTCACCTACAAGCACTGCAGCTGGTTCAGGAATCGCGTGGATTCCGTATCGGCTAAGATCAAACCTACGATAAAGGAAAAGGTAAGCACTGCTAAGTGCAAGCTTCCCTGCTGTAAAAAGAAGGGATGATGCGAGAACAGCTGATACCAATCGCTCATAATAAAACCTCCGGAAACCTGCTATTTGCAGGTTCCGGAGGCTTTTTAATTTAGTGTGGTGATTTTACCGTTTTACTTTTCGGTGTAATATCCGTTCTTGTCAAACTTGTAGGATATGCTGTCGATGGTATAGGTTGCGCTCTTTGCGTACCATCCGTCCTTGACTCCGTACCACCACTTGCTGCCGGCTTTATGCCAGCTGTACTTCACGGGATCACTCTGAACACCGTTCTTATTGACCCACCAGCCCTGAACGAATTCGCTCTGGGCCACGTAGCCATTTGCCTTGAAGTAATACCAGTTGCCGTCGATCTTCTGCCAGCTGTTCTTCAGGTAGGAGCTTCCGGTCAGACCGTACCACCAGCCCTTCTTGTCCTGCTTCCAGCCCTTTGCCTTGGCCTTTCCGTCCCAGGCTCCGGACTTTGTGAGATAGCATCCCTGACGATAGCAGGAGGATTCCATGTTACCCTTCTTATCGAAGAAGTACCACTTTCCGTCGATCTTCTGCCACTGATTCTTTGCGTACCAGCCGGATTCATCAACAAAGGTCCAGTTCTTTCCGACCTTCTTCCAGTCAGCCTTATACTTATAGCTCTGCTTACCGTTCTTGTCGTACCACTTTCCGTCTACCCATTCGTTCTTGTAATCCTTGTAGAACTCATGGATCTTCGAGGAAAGAATCTCCGAATCAAACATTTTATCGTAAGCGAGTACAAAATCCGGCTTTGCACCCAGATCAACATCTATATCCGGATCTGTCGCGCTGAGCTTCGTCATTCCTGAAACGTTCATAAAATAGCCGCTTGCGGTAAAATCGATGTTCAGGGCACATCCGCCGCCACCGCTGTTCTCACCCAGAACTGCGATACCCATTTCCTTTGCCAGAACAGGCGTAAGGTTACCGGCGGAGTAGGAGCATCTGCTCTCGAGGAACGCAAAGTTCAGGTCATATGACACCGCCTTATCTGCATCATCAATATTCCCGTCCAGATTCAGGTCAAGTACAGCCTTCTCGTATCCCCTCTCATCACTTGCACGATAGTAGTTATACAGGGTAAATTCATTTGTCTGCAGCTTCTTGTTGGCCATCAATGCCAGCATATAGCACCCTACCTGAGTAACGCCGCCGTTGTTTGTGGAAAGATCGACCACGAAATTCTTCATCCCGAGTTCTGCCGCTTTATCCACCGACCACTTGAACGCATCCACAATAGGAAGCGTAAAACTGTTAAATGTAAAGATTGCGGTATCTCCTGCAACATAGAGACCTGCACCACAGTCCTCCCACTCTTTCACCGTTGCGTATTGGGCCGGAATGGTTGTTGCCCTATTCTGAGAAATCTCGGCAATCACCGTATCTCTGACACCGGCCTGAGCAACATACTCAAGGAAGACATCCTTATCCTCAACTCGATCCGGATCTGTGAGCAGCTCCTTCAAAGCTGTTACAATTTTCGAATCCGGATAATAAGCAATCGCAGTATTGATATCCTGGCCGGGAGCCGTATGACCGCCATCGAAGAGGTCAATGCCGATATAGATCAGACCGATGTTATAATCCAAAAGATTCTCGGACTTAAGATAGGTCTTCGCCTTCTTCAGCCTATCAGAAGAATCCAGAGTCTTATCAAAGCCATCCGCCAGAATCTTCTCGGCCAGCTTACATCTCGAGGGAGCCCCATAGGAAGTATCCATCATAAAACAGAGCTCATTATAGTTAAACTGCGCCTCGGATGCAGGTCTTTCCATCCGCTCAAAAAGCTTTCCCCTGTCATAGTAGCAGGCTCCCGTAAGCGTATCCGAAGAATGCAGGAAATAAAGCTCTCCGTCCAGATACTGAGCTGCATTATAGAGTCTCATAAAGAGATCATTCATGGTCGGAACCGGAATGTATGCCTCGTCGTTGATCTCCATAATATCGATGTCATACGCTCCCAGATCAAAGGATGCCGGCTTCGCTCCGCCATCATATCCCCTTTCGATCATCTCCGCAAAGGTCACATTCATGTCAGAAGCCACATTGGGCGACTGCGAAACGAAATCATAATACTTTTCAAAACTCACTACTTCATCATTCGGATTCACCGTCATGGTGTACTCTGATGTAGCAGAACCGACCAGATAAGTCCCATCCGCCTGCTTCGTCGCCGCAAAATCATCCGCCTTATAGACCGCATTCAGATAATCCGTCACCTTAATATACGGGATCGTCGGAAGATCGCTCTTAAATGCCAGTGTCATTTCCGTAGGATGCTCACCGTCAAAAAGATACGCTGTTACATCCTGCATCTCGTACTCCGGCTCTGCCTGCGCTGCCATGGGGAACAACATTCCCACACAAAGCGTTGACAGAATCGCTGTACATTTCAAGTGCCTTCTCAGCTTCATACTTCTCTCCTTTCTCTTTCAAACCCCTCCCGGTCAGATTCCCCCGCCACAAGTGACAGCGAATGACCTGTCTTCTTCCGTCAGTTTTCTTTTTTCAGGCATATTATCTGACTCTATAGGGATATTGTATCATGATATCCTTTTCTAAAGTCGTTCCATATTGGCACACTTTTTTGCTTGACATTGCCGTACGGCGAAATATATAATGCAATCACTGAAATATGTTCGTACGGCGAAATATAAGCATCTCAACTGTGTATTTAGCCGTACGGCGAAATGCGAGGTGGCTTCATGAAAATCAATACTACCATCAATTTCGGTTCAGCTATAAAGCAGCGAAGAAAGAAACTGGGGTATACTCAGAAATACATTTCCGAGGTCAGCGGAATGAGCACAAGTTTCATTTCCGACCTGGAAAACGGAAAGACAACAACCGAGCTTGGAAAGGCGCTCTATCTGGCAAATCTGTTGGGGCTGGATATCGAGCTTAACGAAAGGGGATAGCCTATGCGGTCATTGAAGGTATTTCTTGAAATACAGGGCGAGCAACGGCATATCGGCAGTATCGATGGGGAAACCTATATGGATTCACGGTTCCGCTATACCCGGGATTATCTGGACAGCGAGTTCAGCAGACCGATCTCTGTCTCCCTCCCGCTTACCGACGAACCATTTTCTCCTGCGCAGACAAAAAACTATTTCGAAGGCCTTCTTCCGGAGGGCTTTTCCCGAAGAGCGGTTGCCACATGGCTCAAGGCCGATGAGAACGATTACCTTACCATTCTCTCCGTCTTGGGACGCGAATGCATCGGCGCACTAAAGATCATAGAAGGAGACGATGATTCAGACACAGAATACATCCCCCTGTCTATGAAGCGTGTCCGCGAGCTTGCAGCAGAGGGTGTGACAAAATCCACCGAGCTCCTTATGGAAACACATTTATCTTTAGCCGGAGCAAACGGAAAGGTGGGATTATACTACGATGAAGCATCGAAGAAGTGGTACCTGCCCAGGGGAAACGCCCCCAGCACGCACATAGTAAAACAAAGCCATGTCCGACTGAAGGATATCGTTTTAAACGAACAGCTCTGTATGCAGACTGCCCGCCTGGCAGGGATAGACGTACCGGAAAGCTTTATCGTGAGCACAGGGAAGGGCACTGATCCGGAGATTCTCTTCGCAACAAAACGTTATGACCGAGCATTTACCGGGAAAAGCCATAACGGCAAGCTTCAGATACCGGAGAGGCTCCATCAGGAGGATTTCTCGCAGGCCATGGGAATTCCCGCAAAAGAAAAATACGAAAAAGAGGATCAGCACTACCTCAGACGCATGTTCGAGCTGATTCGTGCCAACGCCGCAGATCCTATCACGGAGCAGCTGAAGCTATGGAAGATGCTGGTATTTCATTTTCTGATCGGCAATACCGACGCACACATTAAGAACTTCTCTTTATTATACAGTGATGACCTGAAAAAAATAACCCTTGCACCGGCCTATGATATCGTCAGTACAAGGGTATATGATCTCACAGATGAAATGAGCATCTTCCTCGGCGGAGAGATTCGTTTGCAGAAAATGAACCGCTCTCTGTTCGCCCACGCCGCCTCCGAGGCAGGCATTGCTGAACGAATGGCAATGAAGATTTTTGATGAGACTGCGGATATCTTCGAAAGTGCTCTATCTGAAGCGGCAGAAACGCTCGAAGCATCCGGGTTCCATAAAGCGGTGGAGCTGAAAAAAAAGATTCTGGAGAAAGCATACTATAGGAATTAGTAGTGGCTATTTATCCTCAGAAACGGCCTATTTTAGCCATTTCTGAGCTTGTGTACATTATAGGAGTTCGATCGTTCCCGGCGGCTTGGAGGTAAGGTCATACAGTACCCGGTTGACACCCTTCACCTCGTTGATGATACGGGTCATGCAGCGCTGCAGCACCACAAACGGGATATCAGTACAGTCCGCCGTCATGAAATCACTGGTGCAGACCGCACGGAGTACGACTGCATAATCGTAGGTCCGGAAATCTCCCATAACACCGACCGAACGCATATTGGAAAGTGCGGCAAAATACTGGTTGGGAGGTGTAGTGATCTCTCCTCTTGCCACAGCCGCATCTACCTCTTCCCGATAGATGGCATCCGCTTCCTGTACGATCCGTACCTTTTCGGCGGTGATATCGTCAATGATACGAACGCCCAGTCCCGGTCCCGGGAAGGGCTGACGGAATACCAGATACTCCGGGATCCCCAGTTCAAGTCCGGCCCGTCGCACCTCATCCTTGAACAGCATCCGCAGGGGCTCCACGATATCCTTGAAATCCACGTGATCCGGAAGACCGCCCACGTTATGATGGGACTTGATCACAGCAGACTTGCCGAGTCCCGACTCGATCACATCGGGATAGATAGTTCCCTGTGCCAGGAAATCCACCGCACCGATCTTCTTTGCTTCTTCTTCAAATACACGGATGAACTCTTCACCAATGATATGACGCTTCCGCTCCGGATCTGTCTCTCCTGCCAGCTTCAGGTAGAACCGTTCCTGTGCGTTGACGCGGATGAAATTCAGGTCGTACTGACCCTTGGGTCCGAAGACCGCTTCCACCTCATCGCCCTCGTCCTTCCGAAGAAGACCGTGATCCACAAAGACACAGGTCAGCTGCTTTCCTACAGCCTTGGAAAGAAGTACCGCTGCTACTGAGGAATCCACGCCTCCGGACAGGGCACAGAGCACCCGGCCCTTGCCGATCTTCTCACGGAGCTCCTGTACGGTACGCTCCACAAAGGAGTCCATCTTCCAGTCCGCCTTGCAGCCGCAGACATTGATCACAAAGTTACGAAGGATATCCTGACCATACTCGGTATGCTGAACCTCCGGATGGAACTGGGTCGCATAGAGCCTCTTCTCCGGATCCTCCATGGCTGCCACCGGACAGTGTTCCGTCCTGGCAGTGATCCGGAAGCCCTCCGGAACCTCCGCTATATAATCTGTATGGCTCATCCATGAGGTAAACGGCGTTCCGACGCCCTTAAATAGCAGAGAAGCTTCTTCGCCCTTCTCCTCGGAATTACCCGCAGCCGCATCGCATACGAAGGTCTCGGTCCGTCCGTACTCACTGACGGGGGCAGTTGCAACCTTTCCGCCCAACTTGTAGGCCATCAGCTGGGATCCGTAGCAGATTCCCAGGATCGGGATCCCCAGTTCGAAGATCTCCTTCGAATAGGACGGGGAATCCTCCAGATAGACACTATTGGGTCCTCCGGTGAAAATGATCCCCTTCGGGTTCATTTCCCTGAGCTTCTCGATGGAAATGGTATAGGGATGTACCTCCGCATATACCTCACATTCCCGCACCCTGCGTGCGATCAACTGGTTGTACTGTCCTCCGAAATCAAGGACAACGATCATTTCTCGGCTCATGTTTCTCTCCTCGTGAAATGTTGTTTCTATGTCAATTCCTCTTTTCCTGTTGCTCCCGACAGTATTCCCCGCAACCTACGGCTCCTCCGTGGACTCAGTACTCTCAGTGGATTCTGTAGTCTCGGTTTTTTCTGTGGTTTCGGTTTCCGTCGTTGTCGAACCCTTCAGCGGCTCTCCACCCAGTGCCTTGATGGCCGCTGCCAGCTGCGGATCCTCTTCAGGTTCCATTTTGTAGAGTTTCTTTCTCTGCTCCGCAGTCAGCGCAACCTCAACCTCCGGCTCGATCCCGGTTTCGTGGATATTGCTTCCGGACGGAAGATAGTACTTTGCGATGGTAAACTTCACGGCAGATCCGTCCGTCAGCGGAAAGGTCTGCTGTACGATACCCTTTCCATAGGTCTTCTCTCCTACCATGATTGCCTTACCATAATCACGAAGACATCCGACCATGATCTCCGAGGAGCTTGCACTGTTTCCGTTCATCAGGATCGCCATGGGCAGATCCACGCTGTGCTCGTCCTTTGTATAGTCATTATACATGATCTTACCGTTCTTATCCTTCATTTCCAGAAGGAGTCCGGGCTTGGAGGGATCCCCGTCCTTCGGGATCTGACCATCCTCGATCAGGTAGTCAACCATCTCAATGACAATGTTCGTCAGACCGCCGGGATTATTTCTTACATCAATGATCAGACCCTTTGCGCCCTGCGCCACCAGATCGTCAACAGCAGCCTTAAACTGAGGCGATGTCTTTTCGATAAACTCCGATATGGAAATGTAGCCGTAACCGTTATCAAGCATTTCATATTCAACGGAAATGGTCTCGATCTTCTGGCGTTCCACATCGAATTCCACATAATCCTCAAGAGATTCCCGGTATACCTTGATATGTACCTTGGTCCCCTCTTCTCCGCGGATCATTTTTACGACCTCTTCCAGTTCCATGTCCGTGGTGAGTGCCGTGTCCCCGATCTCAACGAAGATGTCATCCGCCTCGAGTCCCGCAGCCTCCGCGGGAGTATTCTTGATCGGTGATACCACGTAGATCGTTCCGTTCTCCATATTCTTGGTCACGGTAACGCCGATCCCGACGAATTCACCCTCGTCCTCCTCCCGGACCTTTGCAAACTCCTCAGGCGTATAATATGTGGCATATTTATCACCCAATCCGCGGAGCAAACCGTCGTAGTACGCCTCCTCCGTTTTCTCAGGATCGATCTCATACATAAAATTCTTGTCGATCAGCTGCTGGATCACGCCCGTCTTCTGTCTGACCGCATCTGAATAAATGTTCACTCCGCCGGGTCCGTTTGAATCGGACGCCGAACCCTGAACCTCCGACTGATCCTCTGACTGCCCGGCACTTCCGCAGCCACCCGCAGTCAGAAGAAATGCCAGTGCCAGCCCTGCGGCCAGGCTCCTTCTAAGCTTTCTCATGTTGTTTTCTGTCCTTTCCGTCTCAATGCAAGTCATTCCGTCCGGCCCATAATCCGGACCTTTATTATAAGTTTATTGAGCGGTCGCCCGAAGCAACCGCTCAAAGGTAATCCTAGTATGAGAGTCCCAGATAAGGTCTGGGGTTCACGTACTGTCCGTTCAAACGGACGCCGAAATGCAGATGCGGTCCGCTGGTGGCACCGGTCATGCCTACATGTCCTACCACCTGTCCGGCATTGACCGACTGTCCCATCGTTACCGCATAATCATTCAAATGGTGATAAATGATCGTCAGATTACTTCCTATATCGATCATTACCGTCTTTCCACCGGTTCCGTAATAACCAACATAAATAACTGTTCCCTGTGCCGCTGCTACTACCGGGTCATACATATGAGCTGAAATATCAATACCCTGGTGATTTGCAGTCGCTCCCGGGACTCCGATGTCGCCTCGATAGCCGTAATCAGATGTGATGTAGGTGCTGGACGGCTGGGGCCATACGAAGGCCGCACCGTCATAGGGGGTGACATCGCGGGTAATGGTTGTACGGGCCGTGGACTCGATCTCAGCGATCCTGTTCGCCTGGATCTGCTCCTGCACCTGCAGCTTGGTCAGTCCGGCCTGCTCCTCATCAATCTGGGACTGATAATCATTGATCTGCTTCTCCTTCTCATCAGAAAGGAGAACCAGCGCATCCTGCCGGTCCTGATAGACCTCCTGCATGATACCGAAATCCTCGGTCATGGTCTCCAGCATCTTCAGCTTATTTGCAAGCTGCTGCCGGGAGGCCTGATAATTCCTCAGCAGTACCTGATCATAGTCGCTGACCTGCTCCACATATTCGGTCTTGTTCAGGACATCCGCAAAATTCACGGCCTGAAGAAGCGCGTCCATATAAGAATAATTACCATTCTCATAGGAATTCTGAATGTGATCCTTCAGCTTGTTGTACTGAACCTGCACATCCTCCTCTGCGAACTCCATTTCATACTTCAGCTGCTCGATGGTCGCATCCACCTTTGTCCGCTGCATGGCCATCTCGTCCATTTCATCCTGAAGACGAATGATCTCATTATCCATCTCCTGCAGATTCTCGATGAAGTCATTCTGGTTCTTCTTCATTTCTGCAAGCTTCTTACGAATCGCCTGGGATTCTCTGATGCTGTCGGCGTACTGCTGACGAAGCGCAGCGATCTCGGCAGCATTTAAATACGGCTGGATCGTTTCCGTGGATGCTTCCTCGGTGGAGCCCTCCTCTGAACCCTGTTCGGAGCTCTGCTCGGAGCCCTGCTCCGTCTTCTCCTCGGTCGGCTTCTCCGTCTTCTCCTCCGTCGGCTTCTCCGTTGGTTCCTCCGTCGGTTTCTCTGTCGGTTCCTCCGTCGGTTTCTCCGTCGGCTTCTCGGTCGGTTCCTCCGGATTACCCTCGGTAGGTCCCTGACTCGTCTGTTCCGAAGATGTCTCTTCTCCCGGTACCGGGTCATCCGCATAAACGCCGGATCCCGTCAGACCGAAGAGCAACATACATGTTATGAGAATGCGTATTCTTTTTTTCAAACGAATCGCCTCCTAACCGGGCATCATACCCTGAGATGTTTCCTTGTTGTCAGCCAGCTTCCGATGAAACCGATACCGATACCGATCAGAAGTGACATGGGTGCCAGCACCTTGAAAAGATCCATGGCAGGTACAAAATCAAAGATGGACTGCAGAACGGCAAACCGTCCCACAACATAGTCAATAACCGCTTCGTACATGTAGTACAGAATGATCACGGGGATCACGGATCCGATGAAACCGATGGTCACACCTTCGATGATGAAGGGGGCACGAACGAAGGCGTTCGTCGCTCCGATCAGCTTCATGATCTTGATCTCCTCCTTACGCACCGTAATACCGATGGTAATGGTATTACTGATCAGGAAGATGGATACCAGGAACAGGATCACGATGATAAATCCCGAAGCGTAACCGACGAAGGTATTGATCGCCGCCACATTATTCGCGGTATACTCCGAACTCTTGACCTTTCGCACGCCCTTGATGGAGCTTACGAACTGTACAAAGTCCGCCTGATAGGTGACATCCTTCAGTGTGATGGTAAAGGACGCCGAATTCGCCAGCGGGTTATCCGAGCCGAAGGTCTCTCTTGCGGCTTCCGGATCGTCATAATTCGCCTCGGAGAACTGCTTCCATGCATCCTCTGCCGAGATAAAATCAAGGGTTGCCACTTCATCTCTGGTCCGGATCTGTTCCCGGATCAGATCGATCTGATTGTCTGAAATACCGGATTCAAAGAATACGGAAATGGAAATATTTCCTTCAATATTCTTGATCGCGGTACGGAAGTTTACAATGACTGCATACAGAAGTCCGAACAGGAACAGGCAGGCCACGATGGTACCGATGGATGCCAGTGAGAACAGGAGGTTTCTCCGGATGTTCTTAAATCCCTGACGGATACTATATCCGACTGAACTAATCCTCATCGATATAGCCTCCCTTCTCCACGTCATTGATAATGACGCCCTTCTTCAGCGTGATGACACGCTTCTTCATGGCGTTCACGATCTCCTTGTTGTGAGTTACAACAACAACCGTGGTTCCCTTGGAGTTGATCTCCTCGAGCAGGTTCATTACCTCCCAGGTATTCTTGGAGTCCAGGTTACCGGTAGGCTCATCCGCCAGAATGATGTCCGGCTTGTTCACCAGCGCACGGGCCAGTGCGACTCTCTGCTGCTCACCACCGGACAGCTGCCGGGGATAAGATTTGTACTTGTCCGCAAGGCCTACCATGGTCAGCATGGCTGGTACCTGACGGCGGATATATCTTGCAGGTGTTTCTACAACACGCTGGGCAAATGCCACATTTTCGTATACCGTACGGTCCTTGATGAGACGGAAATTCTGGAATACGAATCCCAGTTTACGGCGGACCTTCGGGATCTGTCGACGCTTCAGCTTCGAATAGTCAAATCCCGCCACCTGGATCCTTCCCTTCGTGGGAACCAGCTCACGAAGCATCAGCTCCAGCATGGTGGTCTTCCCGGATCCGGAACTACCTACGATGAACACAAATTCACCCTTCTCTATGTGCAGGTTTACATCCTGCAGGGCAACAGTTCCGGTCGGGTACTTCATTGTTACATTTTCCATTGTAATCATAATGGGTATCCTTCCATGTATTACTTACGGGGACTCTCTCAGAATTCAAGGGTCTCCATATATTTCATATACTTGACAACCATCAGGGCGATCTTGAAGGTGATCGCATCCTCGAATACGCGGAGATCCAGGCCGGTTGCCTTCTGGATCTTGTCCAGACGATATACCAGCGTATTCCGGTGGATGTATAGCTGACGGGAGGTCTCGGACACATTCAGGCTGTTCTCGAAGAACTTGTTGATGGTCACAAGTGTCTCGTCATCAAACTCATCCGGAGACTTTCCGTCGAAGATCTCCTTGATGAACATACGGCAGAGTGGGATCGGAAGCTGATAGATCAGACGGCCGATGCCCAGGTTATTATATGCGATGATGTTCTTATCGCTGTAGAAGATCTTTCCTACATCCAGCGCCATCTTGGCTTCCTTGTAGGAACGGGATACTTCCTTGATCTCATTGACAATGGTACCGAAGGCAACATGTACGCTGGACATGGCCTCGGTATTCAGCATATCCACGATCACCTTTGCGATCCGCGCCAGCTCGTCATAATTCTCCGTAACCTTTACTTCCTTCACCAGGATGATGTTCTTCTCATCCACTGCAGTGATGAAGTCCTTGGTCTTGCTTGCGAAAAGATTCCGCACGGTCTCAAGCGCATTGTTGTCCTTCTCGGTCTTGGTCTCAATGATGAAGACCACGCGCTTAACATCCGTGTCGATGTGAAGCTTCTTCGCACGGTTATAGATATCTACCAGGAGGAGATTGTCCAGAAGGAGGTTCTTGATGAAGTTATCCTTATCGAACCGCTCCTTGTATGCCACAAGAAGGTTCTGGATCTGGAAGGCCGCCATCTTGCCGACCATATAGGTGGTATCATTCTCACCCTTTGCCATGATCACATATTCCAGCTGCTTATCATCATTCACCTTAAAGAACTGACAACCAAGCATGGCCTGACTTTCAGCCGGCGAATCCGCAAAGGTGGAAACCGCGTCCTCATACCCGTCTGCGGGCCCGTCGATGGTCTTTGCCAGTGCCCTGCCTTCTACATCCATAACGACCAGATCAACCTTGGTTATGGTCCGGATGCCTTCGATGGTATCCTGCAGAATCTGATTTGAAATCATGTGTCTTCTCCTTTTCTATGCCTGTTATCTGTCCGATGAACAGCATTCCCCCATTGTTCTATGAAACATCCCATCCATTTTAGCAAAAATTCACAAAAAAATAAAGAGGAAATACGGCCTTTCGCCGTATTTCCTCAGAAATTTCATAAAAACTTTACAACCCGAACTAATTTGCTATTATCTGTTCAGTTTCCTTATCAAAGATGTGGATCTTGGACAGGTCGAATGCAAACTGTACTGTGTCGCCCGGACGAGCGGTTGTACGTGCATTAACTCGAGCTGTGATATCAAACTGATCGATAGAGAAGTACAGGTATACTTCAGCACCAAGCATTTCGTAGATATTGATACGAGCATCGATTACGGACTCCGGAGAGGACTCGATGAACAGCTGCTCGTCGTGGATATCCTCCGGACGGATACCAAGAACAACGTCCTTGTCGATGAATCCGCCTGCGATCAGCTTGTTGGCCTTTACTTCCGGAACCTTGATGGAGTGAGAACCGAACATCAGAAGAACGTCTGCGCCGGACTTTACAACCTTGCAGTCGATGAAGTTCATCGGCGGCATGCCCATGAAACCTGCAACGAAGAGGTTTGTCGGATGATCGTAAAGGTTCTGCGGTGTATCTACCTGCTGGATGATACCATCCTTCATAACTACGATACGGGTACCCAGTGTCATAGCCTCGGTCTGGTCATGTGTTACGTAGATGATGGTTGTCTGCAGTCTCTGATGAAGTCTGGAGATCTCAACACGCATCTGAACACGGAGCTTAGCATCCAGGTTGGAAAGAGGCTCGTCCATCAGGAATACCTTCGGCTCACGAACGATCGCACGACCCATGGCCACACGCTGTCTCTGACCACCGGACAGAGCCTTCGGCTTACGATCAAGAAGGTGCTCGATCTCAAGGATCTTAGCTGCTTCATGAACGGACTTGTCGATCTTCTCCTTGGAAACCTTACGGAGCTTCAGACCGAATGCCATGTTGTCATAAACGGACATGTGCGGATACAGAGCGTAGTTCTGGAATACCATCGCGATATCTCTGTCCTTCGGCTCTACTGCATTTACCAGCTTGTCGCCGATCCACAGCTCACCGGAGCTGATGTCCTCAAGACCTGCGATCATACGCAGTGTTGTGGACTTACCACATCCGGAAGGTCCAACGAAGATGATGAACTCCTTATCTGCGATCTCCAGATTGAAGTCCTTTACAGCGTTGAATCCATTCGGATAGATCTTGTAAATGTTCTTCAGTGATAAACTAGCCATCTTTTGCTTCCTCCTAAATAATATAACTTAATTAAGCTGTATATACACTTTTTCACTGCTACCTATATTAACCTTTTTGATTTTATTAAACTATATGTGAATTGCATAAAGAACGCGAAAAAACTTTGTCTATCTTGCACACCGCCCCTCAGACCCCCATCACTTTCAACAAAAAAAGGTGGGCGCCCCATTTGAAAAGCGCCCTTCCTTTGTGAAATATTCATACAATATGTAAACCACTCATAAAGGTACCAAAATCAAGGTATCATTCTTGTACAACCTGCCGAGTTTCTGCTAATTCTGGGACAAAATATCGTCTTTTGTACCTATAATAATGAGAACGTCCATGCCTGTGATATCCACATCCGTCTCATCCTTGTTGAGCTCTCCGGTCTCTGTGGTTGCTCCCTGGAAATACGCCGCCAGCTCCGGGCCCTTACCTTCCGTCAGCACATAGATCTTCGTATTCTCGGTGCTTCCCTGGAAATTTCCTGCTTCCACAGAGGTGTAGCCCTCTCCGTTCAACTTCTCCTTCCAGGCGCCTGCCAGCCCGTTGGTCTGAGTTCCGTTCAGCACTGCGATCTTGATCCCGTAATCCACCTTCGGAGCTTCCGTCGTCGCTTCCGTGGTTACCGCCGTAAGCAGCGGATCTGACTGGTTCTCGGACGCCACAGTCCCGGTTCCGCTTGCCGACTCATCCTTCACGTTCTTTCCGTGAATCAGGGAACGGACCAGGGCAACGATCAGACAGACGATCACGATCGCAAGGATCACAACGACTGCCCTCAAAAACATAGAGAAAAAGATACCCGTGGCACTCTGTTTCTTCTTCATCTGTCTCCCCTCCACAACACTGCCTTATCATTATCATATAGTATAACAAATGTCTTTTCCGTTTTCAAATAAAAACAGAATGTGATACAATGAATTTAGTGAACGATCCCTCCCGAAAGGAAGCAGAGAATACTATGAAAACAGCACTGATCACGGGTGCGTCCCGAGGCATCGGACGCGCAACCGCACTCCGGCTGGCAGAAGCCGGGAATTATCCCCTCCTCTGCCTGACCGCGCATACACAGGGTGCCCTTCTGGAAGCACTGGCGGAGGAAATCCGCACCGAATATCCGGAGCAGGCCGTATTCTGTCTTACCGGCGACATCGGAAACATTTCCTTTACGGAACAGCTGGCCCGCGAACTGCATTCCGCCGGCGGAACCGTGCAGCTTCTCATCAACAACGCCGCCGTCAGTTACCACGGTCTTCTTTCGGAAATGAGTCCTGAGGACTGGGACCTTGTGATACGGACCAATCTGACGGCACTTTATAATACGTGCCATACATTTATCCCCGATCTTATGTCAACTAAAGAAGGTAGGATCATCAACCTGTCCTCTGTCTGGGGCGCGGTGGGTGCCTCCTGCGAAGTGGCCTACAGCGCCTCCAAGGGCGGCGTGGACGCCTTCACCAGAGCACTGGCCAAGGAGCTCGCCCCCTCGGGGATCGCGGTGAACGCCCTCCAGCCCGGCGTGATCGATACGGACATGAACCGGAACCTCTCGGCAGAGGACCGGGACGCTCTCGCAGACGAGATCCCGGCAGGACGCTTTGCCACTCCGGAGGAAGCCGCAGATACGATCCTTCGTCTCGCGGAAATGCCTTCTTATCTGACCGGATCCATCCTCCGCCTGGACGGTGGCTGGTATTAAACGAAAAGGAGAATATCATGGGTGATGTATTTGTGGAATTCTTCTCCGAAGAAGCACTGGAGAATATCATGGCACTCCTGCAGTATAAGCCGGAGCGCATCATTTATCTGGGTCACAAGCACAACATGATCACAAAAAAAATGAAGAGCCTGCGGAAGTTCGCTTCCATCACGTCTCCCGACACGGTTCTGGAATTCATCGAGGTGCCCCGGGACAGCCTGGACCTCTGTATCCAGACCATCGACGACATTTGCGAGGAATATCCTGACGCCCGGTTCGAGCTGACCGGCGGCGGGGAAATGTTCCTCATCGCCTTCGGCTACGTGAGTGCCGCAAGAAAGACCCGGACGCTCCGGATCGACCCCTACACCGGCACGGAAATGGACTTCTCCGAGGGTACGGCGCCGCTGTCCTCAAAGAGCGATGTTAAGATCTCCGTCTCCGAGAATATCGTCCTGCACGGTGGCGTGCTTCGCGCTCCCATGAACAACTGGCGATTCACAGATCAGTTCCGCGAGGAGATCCGGACCATCTGGGAGGTTGCCCGGGAACTCCGGCACAACTGGAACAAGCACCTGGCCGTGATCGAGGAAGTCGTAAAGAATTACCCGGCGGATGATGACGGGGTCTACCGCATTCCGAAGGCTGCTCTCCGGGACGCCATAATCACCCTGGAGAAGCTGGACGAAGCCGGGATGATGAATTTCTTCCGTTACGAGCACTCCCGTATCGTCTTCCGCTTCAAATCGAAGCAGATCCGTGAGATCGTTACCAAAACCGGAAATATCCTGGAACTCCACGTCTACGAGGTTGCCACCCGGCAGCCTACGGAGTTTACGGACGCCGTGGTCGGCGCCGTGATCGACTGGGACGGCGAGGCCGGAAATCCCGGCGGTTCCACATACGACGGACGTCCGAAAAGCGAGACCATCAACGAGATCGATGTGATCCTGATGCGTTCCGCGATACCGACATTTATCTCGTGCAAAAGCGGCCGGGCTGATTCCAAGGCCCTGCATGAACTGGAGACCGTAACCTCCCGCTTCGGAGGCCGCTATGCCAAGAAGGCCCTGGTCATGTCCACACCCTGCGACACCTCCACCAGCGGTTCCTCCTTCTTCAAGCAGCGGGCCAAGGATATGCATATCTGGGTCATTGACGATATCTACTCCATGTCCGACGCCCAATTCCTACGTAAGTTAAAGAGAATACAGGGAGTGTGACATCCTCCCCCACCTGAAGAGGTGGGGGCTTCCTCTCGCCTGTCGGCGAGCTGTCGGTTCTCGTTCGATAGCACTAATGTGCTAAGCATAAGCGAGCTATCCCCGTGTGCCCCACGGTTCATTCTTTGCTTTTCTATATATTATACAGAAACCATCCTCATGCCTTCATTTCTGATATTAATCGCCGCGTTTATGTCTCGGTCATGATGCGCCCCACAATCCGGACAAATCCACTGTCTGACTGAAAGGCTTTTCACTTCCTCATTTACATAACCGCAACACGAACAGATCTGACTGCTGGCATAATATCTGTCTACCTTTACGAGCTTCTTCCCCTGCTCCGCCAGTTTATATTGCAAAAATGATACAAACATCCCCCATCCATTATCCGAAATCGATTTGCCAAACTTCATTGTCTGCGACATTTTCTTCATGTCAAGATCTTCCACACACACGCAGTCATAGCCATTGGTTATCTGTCTGGACTGATTGTGAAGAAAGTCCTTCCTCTGATTTGCGATTTTTTCATGAAGTCTTGCAACTTTTATCCGTTGTTTGTTCCGATTATTCGACCCCTTCTGCATAAGCGAAAGTTTTCTTTGTTCCCTTTTCAGTTTTTTCTCTGCCTGTCTGTAGTATCCCGGATATTCCGGTTCATTTCCATTACTGTCAATATATAATTCATGCATGGAATAATCCATCCCAAGATATGTAGCTATTTTCTTTTCGACAGTATTCAGTTCATACGCATATAATATGCTGGCATAATACTTTCCGCAGGGTGTTTTGCTGATCGTCACGGATTTCAGTATGTATCCCTCCGGAATGACACGGTGCATTTTCACTTTCACCCTTCCGATCTTCGGCAACTTTAAAAAACCGTCTGCAATGTTTATATTCCCATTAACGCATACGGTTGAATAACTGTTTCGATTGCTTTTTTTAGATTTGAATCTCGGAAATCCTGTCTGCGGCAGGTGAAAAAAGTTTTGGAAGGCTGTATCAAGATGCCTCAGCGCCTGCTGAAGTGCTATGCTGTCAACCTCCTTCAAGAATGTGTAGCCTTCTTCGTTCTTCAGTTCTGCCATCTCCCCGGCGCACATTGTATATGTAACGGTTGTCTTGTCTTCCTCGTACTGTTTGATCTTCCGGTCCAACCATCGATTATATACAAATCTTACGCATCCAAATGTCTTCGATAACAGAACTTCCTGCTCCTGATTGGGATAGAGACGAAATTTGAACGCTTTGTTGGCCATATCATGCTCCTCTGTATTATTTCTTCTCTTTACCGCTATCTCTGCCTCGTTTCTTCTGCCCCTGGCTTTCGATATACTTCCGGATTACCTCGATCGGTGCACCGCCCGTGGTAAGCAGACAGAAGCTCTGACTCCTGAAATACTCTTCCCATAATTTTTTCCTAATCTCCGGGAACTCCTTCTTCAACAACCTGCTGCTCGCACTTTTATATGCGTTTATGAATTTGCTGATCTCGGTATTTGGATGTGCCCTAAAGAGAATGTGTACATGATCGGCATCATGATTCCATTCCTCAAGGGAAATGTTATATCGGGGAGCGATATACTCAAATATCTCTTTCGCCCTGTTTGATATTGATTTATTGAAAACTCTTCTCCGATACTTTACAACCAGAACAAGATGATAGTGAAGCAAAAATACTGAATGTGCATTGTTGTCTAAATCCATATATATTATACCTCTATAGAAGAATTCGACTGATTATATTATAGCACATTTTCATGTAATTGTCATGTGAACATTCAGCAAATTTGTGTGCAATTCATCCCCCACCTTAGAGGAGGGGGTCTTCTTGCTGAGAGAGGATAAAGTCGGTTCCGGCATGACGGGGGAGCAACCTACCCCATAGACCATAGACGTGATCGACCAGGGACAGTTCTGATCAAACCAGAACCGTCCCCGATTTGCACCGTCCCCGATTTGCAGGGACAGGTGTGAAAATATGGGGACGGTTCTGATCGAATCAGAACCGTCCCCGTATTGCACGCTCAGTTTTGTTGTTTGTTCTGGGGTTCGCAGTTTGCGAAGCGGGTGTACTTACCCAGCCACTCCAGGTCGATGGTGCCTGTTTCACCGTTTCTCTGCTTGGCCACGATGATGTCCGCGATACCGGGTTTCTTCGACTCTTCCTTATTGTAGTAATCGTCACGGTAGATGAAGAGGACCACGTCCGCATCCTGCTCGATGGCTCCGGACTCACGCAGGTCCGCAAGCACCGGCTTATGGTCGGTACGGGAGTCCACCGCACGGTTCAGCTGGGAAAGCGCGATCACCGGAACCTCCAGTTCTCTTGCAAGGCTCTTCAGTGCACGGGATACCTCGGAAATGAACTGCTGCCGGGATTCTACCGGACGGCTGGCGTTCATCAGCTGCAGGTAGTCAACGATGATCAGACCCAGACCCTGGGGTGAATTCTTCAGTTTTCTGCACTTGGATCTCAGCTGCGGAATGGTGATACCGGAATTATCGTCGATGAACAGCGGCGCATGTGCCAGCCGTTCCGTACTCTCGATAATACTGTCCCAGTCATAATCGGAAAGCTTACCGGTACGGATCGCCTGTGCGTCAACCATGGCATCCATGGCGATCATACGGGTCACCAGCGACTCCTTGCTCATCTCCAGCGAGAATATAACGGTGGGGGTCTTCTCCTTCAGGATCACGTGCTTTGCGATATTCAGCACCAGCGCGGTCTTTCCCATGGCCGGACGTGCCGCAACCAGGATCAGTTCTCCTTTATGTAAACCAGTCAGCTTCTGATCCAAATCAATGAAACCGGTGGGAAGTCCGTTGATCCGGCCGTCCTTTCTGGAGGCTTCTTCTATCTCATCGATCACATCCACGATGATGCTCTGCATCGTGGCAAAGTCTTTCTTTCCGTTCCTGGACTGCACAAGACTGAAGACATTTTCCTCTGCCTGGTCCATGATGTTATCCACATTTCCCTGTGCCTCATAGCAATCCTTCGCGATTCCTTCCGCGGTACGGATCATCTGCCTCAGCATGGATTTATCCCGGACGATCTTCGCATAGTCCATGGCATAGACCGAGGTATTCTGCTCCGCCAGGATATCGCCGAGATAGCTCATCTCATACAGACTTTCCGGCGCTCCCATGGAGCGAAGCCGCTCTGCAAGGGTCACCTCGTCCACAGCCTTTCCCTCTTCGTGAAGACCGCAGATCGCTTCAAAAAGGATCCCGTACTGTGGATTGTAGAAATCCTCCTTGATCAATATTCCGCTCACGTCGGAAACAGCATCAGGGTCCATTAACATGGAACCAATGATGCTGCGCTCCGCCACACTATGGTGGGGTGGTATTCTTTTTACGATACCTTCTGTTTCTGCCATACTCTCCTCGTATTTCTCATGCGATCCTTCGCACTTCCGCTCAGGATGACACGCCTTATTTCTGCTCCTTCACGTTGACAAGCAGCTCCGCAGTCACTTCCGGATGAAGCTTGATGGGAACTCTGTAACTGCCCAGCGCCTTGATCGGATCCTTTACCACGATCTTCTTCTTGTCGATGTCCAGGCTCAGCTGCTTCTTCACCAGCTCCGCGATTTCCTTGGAGGAAATGGATCCGAAGGCCTTACCGCCCTCACCCATCTTCATCTCCGCCGTTACAGATGCCGCACCGATCTTCTCTGCCAGTGCCTTTGCATCCGCCAGATTCTCCGCTGCCACCTTTGCATCATTCTGATTCTTCAGCTTCAGATCGTTCAGATTCTTCGGTGTTGCCTCAACACCCAGCTTCTTGGGAAGCACAAAGTTCCGTGCATAGCCGGGATTTACCTCCACGATCTCACCTTTCTTACCAAGTGACTTTACATCCTGTAATAAAATAACCTTCATAGCTTATAACCTTTCTGTCTGTATCTTCTTTATCTGACTTATCTCTGTTTATACTGTCTCCGCCGACATCATGTCCTGCCCTTACGACTCATCTGTCTTCAACTCTCTGCCGCTTCGTTTTTCCCGCTCTCAACGGATCCGGGACATTCCAGCATCAGATGCTGCCCTCTGCCGTCATTTCCTTCAGAACAAGACGAAGCTTCTCAAAGAACTCTTCCTTTGTGGTATCACGCAGCTGCGCTCCCGCGATCGTTGCATGGCCGCCTCCGTTGAAACGCTCCATGACCAGCTGGACATTGACATCCCCGATGGAACGCGCGGATATATAAAGGACACCGTTCTCCGATTCCGTACATACAAAGGACGCCTTCACATCCTCCACATTCAGAAGCTCATTTGCCGCCTTCGCAACGGGAACGGTCGGTAACTCACCGCTGTCCGGATCCGGATCCACGAAGGACATGGCGTAAACTCCCATATAGATCTCCGCATTGCTGATACCCTGTGCCCGCTCCTTCATGGAAGTCAGGCTGCTGCGGAACATTTTCCTGACACGGGTGATGTCCGCGCCGCTCTTCCGAAGATACGAAGCCGCCTCAAAGGTACGGACTCCCGTCTTGTTCAGGAAGTTATCCGTATCGATCAGGATACCGGAATACATGGCGTCCGCTTCCACCGGACGGATCTTCGGTTTTACGGAAATGTACTGGAACATCTCCGTGATCATCTCGCAGGCCGAGGATGCAAAGGGCTCGATATAGGAGAGGGTCGCATTCTCGATGGGTTCGTTGGACTGACGGTGATGGTCGAAAACCACCACGGTGGGCGCAAGCGTCAGAAGCTCCTCGCACTCCGTCATGCTGGGACGGTTTACGTCGCATACTACAAGCATGGTATTTGCATCCACCATACTGAGGGCCCGTCCGCTGGGGATGATCATGTCCCCGTAGAAATTATTGCCCTTGAAGCTGTTCACCAGAGGACGGATCGCCTCCGTCTCCTCATTCAGAACGATAAATGCCTTCCGGCCCAGGGTCGTTACCAGGCGATAGATACCGATGGCAGAACCGAAGGCATCCGCATCCGGTCTTTTATGCGCCATGATGATAACGCGGTCCTTGTTCTCCAGAAGCTCCTCGAAGGCCTGTGCCTTAACACGCGCCTTGACGCGGGTGGTCTTCTCGGTTCCGGTGCTCTTACCGCCGAAGTAGGTTACATTTTCTCCGTTCTTCAGTGCCACCTGGTCTCCGCCTCGTCCGAGAGCCAGACCGATGGCAACCTTTGCATTTTCAAATGCGTCGATGAAGCTGTCATTTCCGGCGCCGATACCTACGGAAAGTGTCATGGGAATCTCATTTCCCACATTCAGATTCTTTACATCATCCAGCAGGGAGAAACGGTCATCCTGCAGGGTCCTGATGTACTTCTGGCGGAAGACGAAGAGATACTTGTCATTCTCCAGATGCTTTACTATGGCGTCAATGTTGGAAAGATACATATTGATCTTCCGGTCGACCAGCGCCGTCAGGATGGAGTGCTTTACCTCCTCCAGGGAGTTCATGACTTCATCATAGTTATCGATATACACCAGTCCGGCGAAAAGCTTCTGATCGTAGGCCTCCTGCTCCAACCGGCGTTCCTTCGTCACATCGAAGAGGTACATTACGATCACCACGTCATCGCCCTTCTTCTCCTGCCGATTGTCATCGAACACCGTGGACAGATCGACTCTCCGGATCATGGCGTTGAACCGGCGGTCTCCGTACTGCACGTCCAGTTTGAACTCGCCCTCCACGTCCTCTATGACGCCGGGAGTAAGATCCGGGAAATAATCCTCGATCCTGCGCTGCAGGAACTTCTTCTCACTGATCCCGATGGTCTTGTAGAACATTGCGTTTGCCCAAAGGACCTTGCCGTCCGTATCCAGCAGTGCATAGGGCACGGCCAGACCATGAAGCAGTTCCTTCTGTACCTTTCCCTGCTCCAGCGAATAATCCACCATCGTGGCCTTCACCAGCGGGGTCAGACGGAAATAGGCAATGATCACCGCCAGGATATACACGGCGATCACGATAGCCGCGATCAGCGCTTCCTTGGACTCCACGCCGAAATTCATGATGCAGATGGTCAGCAGGACCACTGCCAGCAGGATCGGCACAAGGATCAGATATTTGATTTTTCTTCTCAATCCTCTGCTGCTTGACATGGATGTCCTCCCGCAGTCTTACTGCTTTGCAAAGCTTTCCAGGCGCTCCAGCACCTGAGCATAGGTTTCCTTATACTTCTGAAGCTTCTGCTTCTCTTCCTCCACCTTCTCTGCAGGTGCCTTGCTGAGGAACCGCTCATTTCCGAGCATATTCTCTCCACGTTTGATCTCGCCCTCCAGTCGGGTCTTCTCCTTGTTCAGACGCTCCAGTTCCTTCTCTGCATCCACCAGATCCGCAAAGGGCATGTAGAGAACGGCATTGTGGATCACGGCCGAAACCGCATCCTCTGCGATGCCTGTCTTATCTGCCTGTACAGCAACCTCACCGGCATATGCCAGAGGCGCGAAGAAGTTCTTCGTCTCTTCAAACAGCTTCTGAAGCTCCTCTTCCTCGGTCACAACCACTACGCTTGCCTTTCTTGAAGGCGGCACGTTCATCTCCGCACGTACATTCCGGATGCTGCGGATCGCTTCCTTGAGGATGTCGGTATGTGCCTCCTCCTCATCGAAATGCAGTTCCTCGCTGTATACCGGCCACTGAGAGATCATAATGGACTCCTCGTCGGTCAGTGTACAGAAGATCTCCTCGGTTACAAACGGCATATAGGGGTGCAGCAGCTTCAGCGCGGTGGTAAGCACCGTCCGAAGGGTATAGAGTGCTGCAGCCTTGGTCTCGTCGGCATCATCCCAGAGTCTGGGCTTCACCATTTCGATATACCAGTCACAGAACTCCTCCCAGAGGAAGCTGTAGATCTTGTCTGCGGCGATACCCAGCTCGTACTTCTCCATATTCTCGGTAACATCCTTTACCAGGGTGTTGCACTTGCTGAGGATCCAGCGGTCAGCCAGGGTAAGATCCGTGATCTTTACGGCGTCAATGGCTGCCGGATCGGCCTTGTCGATATTCATCAGGATAAATCTGGATGCATTCCAGATCTTATTTGCAAAATTACGGCTTGCTACCACACGCTCCCAATAGAAACGCATGTCGTTGCCCGGCGCATTTCCGGTGATCAGCGTGAAACGCAGGGCGTCGGCACCGTACTGATCGATCACATCCAGCGGATCGATACCGTTGCCCAGCGACTTGCTCATCTTCCGTCCCTGGTCATCACGTACCAGACCATGGAAGAGAACCGTGTGGAAGGGCAGCCTGCCTGTCTGCTCGATGGACGAGAAGACCATACGGATCACCCAGAAGAAAATGATGTCGTATCCGGTTACCAGTACGTCCGTGGGGAAGAAGTATTTGTAGTCTTCACTCTCCGTATCCGGCCAGCCCACGGTTGAGAAGGGCCAGAGTGCGGAGGAGAACCAGGTGTCCAGGGTATCCGGATCCTGCTCCAGTTTGGAGCCGCCGCACTTCGGACACTTAAAGGGTTCACCGTCCACTGTAGGATTGACAACGATCACCTCACCGCAGTCCTGGCAGTACCATGCCGGGATCCGGTGACCCCACCAGAGCTGACGGGAGATACACCAGTCACGGATGTTATCCAGCCAGTTATAATATACCTTATTCATACGCTCGGGGATCAGGCGAAGCTCGCCCTTCTCCACAGCTTCCTTTGCGGGGCGGGCCATTTCCTCCATCTTTACGAACCACTGGGGCTTCACCATGGGCTCAACCGTGGTGCCGCAGCGGTCATGGGTCCCGACCATATGAGTATGGGGAACTACCTTCACCAGAAGGCCCAGCTCCTCCAGATCCTTTACGATCTGCTTTCTTGCCTCATAACGCTCCATACCGTCATACTTGCTGCCTGCAAGCCGGATGGTGGCGTCATCGTTCATGATGTTGATCTCTTCCAGGTTGTTGCGCTTTCCGACCTCAAAGTCGTTGGGGTCATGGGACGGAGTGATCTTTACGCAGCCTGTACCGAATTCCTTGTCAACATAGTGATCCGCGATCACGGGAATGGTGCGTCCCGTCAGGGGCAGCTCCAGCATCTTCCCTACAATATCCTGATATCTCTCATCATCCGGATTTACCGCTACTGCCGTATCACCCAGCATGGTCTCCGGACGTGTGGTTGCGATCTCCACGAAACGTCCCGGCTCACCCACAACCGGATAATTGATATGCCAGAAATGTCCGTCCTGCTCCTCATGCAGAACCTCCGCATCGGAAATGGAGGTCTTGCACACCGGACACCAGTTTACGATCCGGGAACCCTTATAGATCCAGCCCTTGTCATAGAGCTTCTTGAATACGGTACCGACCGCACGGTTATTTCCCTCATCCATGGTAAAGCGTTCACGCTCCCAGTCTGCGGAGGAGCCCATGCGCTTCAGCTGCTGAACGATCCGTCCGCCGTACTCCGCACGCCATTCCCAGGCACGCTTCAGGAAGCCTTCCCGGCCCAGATCCGCCTTCTCGATCCCCTGTTCCTTCAGGGCATTGATGATCTTAACCTCTGTGGAAATGGCCGCGTGGTCCGTTCCCGGCTGCCACAGGGCGTTGTATCCCTGCATCCGCTTCATACGGATCAGGATATCCTGCATGGTATTGTCCAGCGCATGTCCCATATGCAGCTGTCCGGTAATGTTCGGAGGGGGCATCACGATGGTGAAGGGCTTCTTCGAGCGGTCTGCATCCGCATGGAAATAGCCTGCTTCCTCCCATTTTCTGTAAAGTCTTTCTTCGATGTCCTCCGGACTGTAAGTCTTTCCAAGTTCCTTAGCCATTGTTGTTGTTTTCCTCTCTATATCTTCTTTTAAGATCCTTCGCGTTGCTCAGGATGACAAGCCCATGTCATTCTGAGGCGTCAGCCGAAGAATCTTTCATCATACGATCTGATCGCGGAATTCATCCTTCAGCTGAGCCAGGATGATATCCATTCTCTTGTCGTAATCCGTCATGTCCTTATGCATCTTGTTGTACACGGCACGCTGGAGCATGGCGTATATGGTCATCTCACGGACATCGTCCTTGGAGTCGCCGATCTCCATCATGATGTCCTCGAAATACCGTTCGGACAGACCCATCTTGTGGACCTCATTCTTTAATGTGGTGATATCCTCCGTTACGGAGACCACATAGAAATATCCCTTCAGGGATTCCTGATTGCTGTTCAGGTCATAGGCCTTCAGGAAATACTTCTTCGCATCCTCGATGTCCAGGTTGTTGGCCGCTGCCACCGCCCGGTTGTGATATACATTTCCGAGGAATTCCTTATCCTGGATCTCCGCCTCCTGTTCGATGATGCCATCGTAGATAATGGAGGCCCGGATGAACCTGCGGTATCCCAGATACCCGTCGGCCTTCAGCTTCTCCCGCTGCAGGGTGGACAGCTTCCGGTACTTCTGCCAGGCTGCCGCATAGGTCTTCACCTCTTCCGGCGTATAATACTCTCCTGCATTCAGGATCTCCACCAGCAGATCCTGGGCGAAGGGAGTCTTGTTCGCAAGTCCCGTCAGCCGGTCCGCCAGCTGCGGCATGTCCAGCTCGTCGCGGATCCAGTTGAACAGCTTCTCCGAAAGCGCCGATTTGGAGATCAGCACGGTGTTGTTGTAAATGTAGAAGCAGAGCTCCTCGTAGGTGTAGATCTCCACCTTGGTATTAAGAAATGTGAAGGGAGTCTCCGCCTGCTTCGGTGAGCATACGATTATTTTTGCCATACGATGGAAAACTCCTTTCTGTAGACTTTGTTCGTCGTCGGGAAGAGTTTTCCGAAGCCGAGATCACGGATGATCACGGCACCGTCCGTGGGGTTCTCGAACTCCACCTCCAGGGACAGCTTCGTTGTCTTGTTCGGGCGTTTCGGGATCCCGTGGATCTTCACGACCTCCCGCTTCTCCTCCTCGGTGTGCCGGCTGCGGTACACCAGGGTGATGGTATCCGTATCATCCAGGATCACGTGGATCTTACCCCGAATGTTATACCACTGCTTACCGCCGTTGACAATAGGCACGAAGGTATCCTTCTCGTCGTCCAGGGAGATGCCCACGTCAAAGAGGACATTTTCCTTGGTCTCCACGAAGAACTGGTCATAGAAGGCCTTATACTCTCCGCCCACGGCCCGGTAGCAGGCTCCCTTGGTGTAGATATTCTGACCCACGAAGACTCTCCGCCCCTGGCAGAGGACGTTCGTGGACTTCTTCATCCATTTGTTCGTGAAGCCGACGCCCGTCAGATAAACCGACGAAATGTACGCCTTCTTCATCTCGTAGTCCGCGATCTTCGCGAAATCCACATCCATCTGATAGGTATCATTTCCGTAATTGCCGAGGGACATCTGCGAGGAATAGTCCTCATGTGTCACCGTCACCAGCTTGGGCGTTTTGTTCCTGGAAATGTCGATGCGGTAGTAATTCAGCCCGTCCGCATTATAATCATACAGCGCCACGGAATTGATCCACAGCCCCTGCTCCTGATTGAAAATGTAGAACAGACCGCTGTCCAGGTGGCTTGTGATCTCGATGGCGGACTCCGGCACCTCCATCAGCTTGTAAAGCCCGGAAAGCAGCTGATAAATGTGGCTGCTGTACTCCGGTACGGAAATGACCAGCTTACGGATGGTGGCATCCTCGTAACGATAGAGGAAGGAGTCGATGTGAAGCTTCACCATTTTCACGAAAAGGTCCGGATAGGTGTACTCCTCTCCCTCCACGGTGATGACCTCGTCACTCTCCAGATTCTCGAAAATGCCGTCGATGATCACGCCGTCCTCGTTGAACCGCGCCTCGGAGGCTTCCCCGCCCACATACCAGTGGCCGGTCTCCGTGCTGTGGAACAGGATGTTCGGCATGAGATAGGTCTCTTTGTTATTCAATTGGCTGACGGATTCGGGCTCACGTGTGATGTCGTTATAGTACGACAGCTGTGTAAAGTCCGAACAAAGATCCATTCCGATGTAAAATGCGTCTGCCATAATTTCATTCCTCTGTGTTTTGTATCATCCAACGCGCTGATAGACGAAGGTCATAAGATTCTTCGCTTCGCTCAGAATGACATATTCTGTCATCCTGAGGGCGCATGACATATTCTGTCATCCTGAGGGCGCATGACATATTCTGTCATCCTGAGGGCGCATGACATATTCTGTCATCCTGAGGGCGCATGACATATTCTGTCATCCTGAGGGCGCATGACATATTCTGTCATCCTGAGGGCGCATGACATATTCTGTCATCCTGAGGGCGCACGCCCGAAGGATCTTACAACAATGTCAGGTTCTCCTCGAACAGGTGGATCGTATTGATATAGATATCCAGATCCTCAAGCAGCTCCCGGTCCTTCCGCATCTCCTGCTTTACCAGCATGCTGTTGATCATCTCGAAGCGGTTCAGATCCTGCTTGTTGTAGGACTTCTTCTTCAGAACCTCGCTCTCCACGATCTGTGCATTTCCCTCCGGATCGTCCTCGATGCTGTAGACCAGCCGCTCGCCGTGGAACACCACGAACTCCATCACGTAAAGGCCGCTGACCACTTCCTCCATCCGGTGCACCTTCGTATGCTCTCTGGCGCGGGTGCCCGTTCCGGTGCTGTACCGTACAAAGACCTGTCTCCGGTTCTCGGACTTGTAGATCAGGTAGGTCTTCAGGAACACATCCTGAGGCAGCTCCAGGAAGGAGACAAAGCTCTTGTAGAAGGGAAGGATCTTGCCTGCATCCACGAAGCGGAGTGCCGTCTCGGAGATCCATTTCTTCTGTTCGTTCGTATATCTCTCCAGACGGCTGAAGTACAGCAGCAGCGCCATGGATGAGATCTCATCGTCGATATTGCCCTTCATGATCTCGGAATACAGCGCCTCGAAAATGTAGTTCGGAACCTGCATATCCCGGATCAGATAGTTATGGGCAGCCAGCCGCAGGAAGGCCTTGACCACCAGTCCTCTGCTGCGTCCTCCGTAATAGGTTGCGAAAACATCGTAGATATACTCCAGATGCTCTCCGGCAAACATCATCTGAGCCAGAGTGTTCTCCGCCAGGGAGCCCACATCGGCCACACGGTCCTTTGCCAGCTTGAAGAGTCCGGCCAGCTCATCGATGGAGCCGTTGAAATTCATGGCCATGTAGGTCAGAATGTTCGGATTGACCGTTCCCGTCTTGTACAGGTTCAGGCAGATGGACATCAGGTCCTCGTTCAGGAAGCCCTCAGAATCCTGTACACCATAGTCGGCAAGGCGGTACAGCTCCCGCACATCCAGCTCGTTAAAGCCGTACAGCTTTACCGCCTGGAATGCCTTGTCGAAAAGGTTCATATCGATCAGATAGGTAATGATGGTCCGGGCATTTGCGTGGGTCAGATACTCGATATCCAACCGGCGCAGATACTTCACCAGCACGTCCGTATCCAGATTCTCATGGTAATACTCGATGATCTCCAGGCAGGCGGACTGCTTGTAGTCATCCGAGATCTCCTCGCAGTTGATGATCTCCCGCGCCGCATTTACCTCACGGGCGTTCTTGTAGGTGAATTCCCCGATGCTCTCGTAGTTGTAGAGCAGCACACGGTAATCCCTGGGGCTGTACTCCCGGCAGATGGGGATGTACGCCTTCTCGTCCACGATCCGCTCGAAGTGATAGGGGATGGATCCCGCATAGCGGTTGCCGTCCTTATCCTCGAAAATGATGGACGCATTGTCCGACAGGATCTCCACGTAAGCCTCGCCGTCATCCAGCGGTACGTGCTGCACACTGGAAAGCTCTCCGTGGCTGACGATCACGGCCCGGATATTCTTGTTGTAGCACACCAGCTTCCGGCGGAAGATGATATTGATCAGCTTGCCGGCAAAAAGGGAGCTTACGGATTCCGGCTCCAGGAACTCATCATAGATCACGGTCAGGTCGTCATTGACCTTGCCCTTCATGATCATGCTCTCCATGAAATCCTCCATGGTGGGCGCATATTCATGATAGATCTTCATATGCTCGGACTTGTTGAAGATCACATTTGCATAGAGATATGCAAGCTCGTCCTCGTTCAGCGTGTTCTTGTAATTCAGATACATCAGCACAGAGGGCGGGATCAGCTCGTAGTGAGTCCTGTCCATACTGCGGATGTAGCACTCGTTCAGGCCGATGAACTTAAGGGACCGGAGAACCGCTGCCTTGTAGAACCGGTGGTATCTCTGATCCAGCATATTTGCGGAGATCAGCATGGAACAGATGGAGCCCAGAACCTCCAGGTTCTCATTCTCCTTCTTCAGGAGACGCTCCTCTTCCTCCGCACGGATGGTCTCGTCAAACTTATCGTCGAAGGACTGGCGGACCTTCCTGTCCAGCTGCTCCTCCTCCCGGTCATAGATCTCACCCTCGCTGGAAAGCCGCAGGGGATCCTCGGGATCATTGATGCTGAAGCCCTCCTTCTCCGCCTCGTCGGTCTCTTCCTCTTCATCCTCATCAAATCCCGTGAAAATGAAATCGTCCTCACCGGCAAAGGAAGGCTGTTCTTCCTCGTCGGTCTCCTTTTCGGAAAGAGACTCCTCCGTCTTCCGGTTTTCGCGCTTCCGGCGTTCTCTCCTCAGCTCTTCATCGTTCTTATCGTAAATGGAACGGAGCAGGTCAAAGATCTGCTTGTTGAACTCCTTGTTCCGTCCCGCCAGCTTCACGAACTCATTCAGTACGTCATCGGAAATGTACTCATGACGGAGGCCCCATTTGATGGTTGTGATCTCAAAGGGAGTCAGTCTCTTCAGCATGAGCGGATTTGCGTTCAGGATATCACAGAGCTCGAAGTAGATGATCGGGCTGTTCTCGCCCTCTTCGTACATCTCCGTCAGTTCCCGGTAAAGCGCGCCCTTATCCTCGTTGTAGACCGGATCCACAAAGAGCAGCAGCCAGAAGAAGAACATCTTCGGCTCCTGGGTGCGGTAATTCCGGCGGATCATGTTCGCCGTTTTCTCGATGGTCTCCTCATCCCTGAGCATCATGGCCTTCAGGTATTCGTAGAAGCACTTCTCCTGATTGGTCATCAGGCTGCGGTCCACATCCGCCTCGATCCGGAGGAACTCCTGCTCCACCTTCGCATAGTCCCCTTTCAGGATGTTCATGTGCATGACGGCCAGCCGGTACATATCCTCCTCCGGCTCCATTTCCATCAGCACACGCAATGCCTCCAGGGTATCCGCCACATACTCCTCCAGCCCGATCCGGTCCATACGGAAATCCAGATAGGCCTGGGTGAGATTGATCTTGCACTGCTTGTATTCCTGTTCCTTCAGACGGTTTTCCTGATTCACCCGCCGCTGCTGCGGCTTGGAAAGGTGAATGTCGATCTCGATCTTCTGGTAGATATTCTCAATGATCAGCTTTCCGCTGTTCTCTCCGTCCGGCACATGCTCCGGCGAGATGTACACCTGCAGATCGCAGGAATTCGCCGTAAAGTCGGAGGAGGCAAGGATCTTCTTCGCCGGAATGATGAACTCCGCATTGCTTCGGATCTCGGACCGTGTGTAGCCCCAGGTGTTCTTCGTCAGTCCGATGGTGATACTCTCCGTCTCCGCCGGCATCACCAGATCCAGCTTGGCCTTGTCGGTGGACAGGGTCACGGTACGTTTCTTATGCACAAGAACCAGGAACTCCTCCATGGCCTGATCCACGGAATGACTGTCCAGAAGACTCTCGTAGATCAGCTTCAGATGGGGTTCCCTGTTGATAAATGTACGTCGGAAGTCATCGCTCATGAACAGACGGGCGGCCTCGTTCCAGTTCCGCTCCGCCAGAGCAGCGAATTTGAAAAGATCATCGATCCGCTCGCTCCCGCAGGTAACGCAGGGCGGAACGATGCTGATATCGTAGGGCAGACGGAACTCTCCTCCGTCGGTGATCACATTGATGTGTCCGCGGAAGTTCTGTCCTGCCTCCAGGCAGGTTGCGTCAAAGGAATAACGCACCTCGAATCGGCGGCTGATGAAGCTGTGGCTCTCAAAGCGGAGCAGGTATCGGCTGTCATAGACCATACCCTTGATCGGATACTTATTCCGGCTTTCCACCGAGAAGGAGCCCTCGTATACGGTGCCTGCCTCGATGTTCAGTTTGAAGTTTTGCTTTGAAATGTGTACGTCCGGCCGGTCGATCCGAAATTCGCCCTTCGCGTACTGCTCCACAATCGCCTTCATGCAACCCTCTCCGATATAAAAAACTTGCGAATCCCACTCTAAATGTTGTAGAATAGAATCAGCGTGTAATAAAAACATACAAAATCAACTTATTATAGCAGATTCGGTCATGTTTTGAAAGTCCAAATATCTACACGCCGGAGGTTTCGGAATGAGTCCAAATCAATTAAGGATCGAACAATACGAAACGGTGCTTTACGATGCAAATCTGAATCCCCTGGGGATTCCTGTGTCCGTAAAGCAGTCCATCGCAAATAATATCGGATCCATCATCAAGTATCCCGACATCTACTATGCGAATCTGAAAACGGCGATCGCAGACTATGCCGGAACTACTCTGGAAAGGATCATCATGGGGAACGGTTCTCCGGACCTGCTCCGTCTCTTCGCCGCACTTCTGACGCCGAAGAAGGCCATGATCCTGGTTCCCAGCAGCTCCGAGTACGAGAAGGTGATCACCTCCTATGGATGTGAGCCCGTCTTCTACGAGCTGGATGAGGAGCTGGATTTCGAGCTGGATGTGCAGGACCTGATCGGAAAGCTGGATTCCTCTCTGGACCTTCTGATCCTGGGCAACCCCAACAACCCCACCTCCAAGAGGATCACCCGTGAGGAGATCGCCTCCATCGCAGAGGCATGCAAGGCTCTGGACATCTTCCTTCTGGTGGACGAAATGTATGTGGAGTTCCTGGATGACTACGAAGAGGTCACTGCCGTTCCGCTGACGGATAAGTTCGAAAACCTGGCCGTTCTCCGCAGTGTATCCAAGTTCTTTGCGGTTCCCGGTCTCCGGTTCGCCTATGCGGTCATGAACAATGAGGAGCTGTCGAACATCATCGACCTTACCACAACGAAGAATAACATCGCGACCCTTTCGGCCATCGCCGGGATCGACATGTTCAAGGATACGAAGTACATCGAGGATTCCCGCTCCACCATCCATACGGAGCGCAGCCTGGTGTACCTGGCTATGGCTCCCTGCCGTACCATCAAGCTGTACAAGCCGGCGGCCAACTTCATGCTGATGAGGATCCTTTCGGATGAACTCACATCCTCCAAGGTTGCCGAGCACTGTGCTCTCCGGGGCATCATGATCCGGAAATGTGACGATATCCGCGGACTCGGCAACAAGTATATCCGTTTCTGCTTCATGAACCCGAAGCAGAATGACCTGATGGTGAATACGATCCTTGAGATCGTGTAGGAGTTTCGATCATCGACACATTTCCTTTGACACACCGGTGGAAATGTGTTAGCATATTTTAAACCGTTGAAGAAGAGTGAGTAGGCAAAGCCTCTATTGTCACAGAGAGCCGCAGATGGTGAGACTGCAGCGAATATGCTTCCGTGCCGAATGGGCTTCCGAGGGCAACCTGAACGCATGAATGCAAGTATGGGCGCCGGAGTACGTGATCTCCGTTATCAAATCCGGCATATCGAAGGGTATGCACTAAGAGGATGCACATGCATCAAGCCGGGTGGCACCGCAGGCTGAGTAAGAATTTCAGGCCTGTCCCAGCAGCAACTGTTTGGGACAGGCTTTCTTTATGTCCCAGCACTCTGCTCAAGGTACCCGCACCGACCGAAGTCGGGCGGAATAAGAAAAAGGAGGACAAAACCATGGCAGAAGAACAGAAGATCCCGTACAAGATTTACCTCACAGAAGACGAGATGCCGAAGGCATGGTACAACCTGCGTGCCGACATGAAGGTAAAACCGGCACCGCTGCTGAATCCGGGCACAGGAAAGCCCCTGACGGCAGAGGAGCTCTCACCCATTTTCTGTGAAGAACTGGTAAAGCAGGAGCTGGACAATGACACCGCATTTATCGAGATCCCCCAGGAGATCCGGGATTTCTATAAGATGTTCCGTCCGTCACCGCTGGTTCGCGCATACTGTCTGGAGGAGAAACTTCAGACACCGGCCAAGATCTACTACAAATTCGAAGGAAATAATACAAGCGGAAGCCACAAGCTGAATTCCGCCATTGCTCAGGCCTACTACGCAAAAAAGCAGGGTCTGAAGGGTGTGACCACCGAGACCGGAGCCGGTCAGTGGGGAACCGCCCTCTCCATGGCCTGCGCATATCTGGGCCTGGACTGCAAGGTATACATGGTAAAGGTTTCCTATGAGCAGAAGCCCTTCCGTCGTGAGGTTATGCGTACCTACGGTGCGTCCGTAGTACCGTCTCCGTCAGACACCACTGAGGTAGGACGGAAGATCCTGGCCGAGTTCCCGGGAACCACCGGAAGCCTTGGCTGCGCCATCTCCGAGGCGGTTGAAGTTGCAACCAAGAATCCGGGCTACCGTTATGTGCTCGGAAGCGTGTTGAACCAGGTACTGCTGCATCAGTCCGTGATCGGTCTGGAGACCAAGGCAGCTCTGGATAAGTACGGCATCAAGCCGGACATCATCATCGGCTGTGCCGGCGGCGGTTCCAACCTGGGCGGACTTATCGCTCCCTTCATGGGCGAGAAGCTCCGCGGTGAAGCAGACTACCGAATCATCGCTGTGGAGCCGGCATCCTGCCCCAGCTTCACCCGCGGTACATTTGCCTATGACTTCTGCGATACCGGCATGATCTGCCCGCTGGCAAAGATGTACACTCTGGGCTCCAGCTTCATTCCGTCCGCAAACCATGCAGGTGGTCTTCGCTTCCACGGCATGAGCAGCACTCTGTCCCAGCTGTACCATGACGGCTATATGGAGGCAACTTCCGTAGAGCAGACCGATGTCTTCGAGGCGGCTGAGTTCTTCGCCCGCACCGAGGGTATCCTGCCGGCACCGGAGAGCTCCCATGCTATCCGCGCTGCCATCAACGAGGCCAACAAGTGCAAGGAGACCGGCGAGGAGAAGACCATCGTCTTCGGTCTGACCGGTACAGGTTACTTCGACCTGGTAGCATACCAGAAGTACAACGACGGCGAGATGAGCGACTACATCCCCACAGATGAAGAGATCGCAGCCTCCGTTGCAAAGCTGCCGAAGGTGGAGTGATCCTCTCCCATACGTGATCAGTCGGACAGCGCATCAAATCGTTATCCGTGCTGAACATTCGTTCATACATGATAGAGGAACAGCCCCCGTGTCACATGAAAATGTGACACGGGGGCTGTTCCTCTTTCCTGGTAAAGCACGACTAAGGGACAGGATCCGTGTCACATTCTGGTAAAGCACGACTAAGGGACAGGATCCGTGTCACATTCTGATAAAGCACGACTAAGGGACGGGTTCCATGTCACATTTTCATGTGGCACGGAACCCGTCCCTCTGTCATACGATATTATGGTTATGGAAATTACGGATTCTTGCATCCTCCGCCGTTTGTGAAGTAGTACGTCTTTCCGTCAATGACCTTCTGACCGGTCACCATGACTCCGCTCGACTCGAAGAAATACCAGATCCCGTCGTCCTTCAGCCAGAGTGTCGTCATGACACCGTTCTTGAAGTAGTACTGCTTGCCGTCGATCTTCTGCCAACCTTCCAGCATCTTGCCGTCAGCCGCGAAATAGAACCAGGAACCGTTGATCTTCTTCCATCCGGTGGACATTGCTCCGTCCTTCTCGAAGTAATACCAGGAACCGTCGATCTTCGACCAGCCGATCTCCTTTACACCGTTTGCATCGATATGCAGGGTCTTGCCCTCGATCTTCATCCAGGTGTTCTTCGGATAGGTGTTGTTCTGCTTCGGCGAGTTGCCGATCATGTGCATTACATGAGCTTCCGACATCACGCCATGGCATGCATAGCAATATACTCTGTGGCTTACGGTGCCTACCGTCCGGGTATTATGACAGTAAACCTTTGCAAGTCCGTCCTCGCTCCAGCCATAGAACAGCAGGGTGTGAACAAAGGGTCTTCCGTCTCTCTCATGAGGACAGTACAGGAGGATCAGATCTCCTGCCGCGATCTCCTTGCCTTCCGGTATATTCTCCAGCTTCACATATCCGTCTTCGATGGGAACAACGATCTCCTCGATATCGGAATGCTTTGCCAGCTTATTATGCAGCGCGGTTGCGTGCTGATCGTATTCATTGATACCGCCGCCTGCCTTCAGACAGTTGGAACCGAACTCCGCACACTGCCAGCCGTAGATACACTTATCTCCTGCCAGTCCCTTGCTGACATCGATTGCAGTATGTTTGATGGCAAAATCGATCGCCTTTGCAGGATCATAACCGGAAATGGGCTTGGTTATGGTCTCATCAACCTCTCCGTCCCATACGCCGTCAGGTCCGAAGCTCTGGAGCTTTCCGGCAAGTCTCAGTTTTCCGGTCACCGGCGTTCCGTCTTTGTCCAGATAAAACCACTGGTCCTTTACCTGGGCCCAGCCGGTCTTCATGACGCCGTCGTCGCCGAAGATATACGTCTTTCCGCCGATCTCCTGCATTCCGGTCAGCATCGCACCGTCAGAGGAAAGATAGTAGAACTTCCCACCCAGCTTCTTCCAGCCGGTCTGAAGGATTCCGTCTGCAGAGAAGAAATACCATTTCCGGCCGATCTGTCTCCAGCCGGTCCGCATAAAGCCTTCACTGCCGAAGTAGTACCAGCTGCTTCCAAACTGCTTCCAGCCCGTCTTCATGACACCCTGGGCATCAAAGAAATACCACTTCCTGCCGATCTGCTTCCAGCCGGTCCGCATGAAGCCTTCCTTGCCGAAGAAGTACCACTTTCTCCCAAACTGCTTCCAGCCGGTCCGCATGAAGCCTTCCTTGCCGAAGAAATACCACTTCTTTCCGATCTGTCTCCAGCCGGTCTGCATGATCCCGGCAGGACTGAAGTAGTACCACTGGCCCTTCCATTTCATCCAGCCGGTCTTCTTATTCCCGTTGGCATCGATATAGGAATAACTGTTGCCGTTCTTCACCCATCCGGCCTTTGCTTCCGTTCTCACATTTACAGCCAGTGCCGGAGCTGCCAGCTTCGATGCATCGACGTCATTTGAATCAGCCGCATCCTTTTCCGCGGCAGCCGTATCCTGCTTCTTTGTTCCGGCGGTCCTGTCCTGTGACAAGGCCTCCTGATCATCCGTTCCGGCAGTTCCATCCTGCACTACGGCTTCCTGATCATCCGTTCCGGCAGTTCCATCCTGCACTACGGCTTCCTGATCATCCGTTCCGGCAGTTCCATCCTGCGCTACGGCCTCCTGATAATCTGTTCCGGCAGTCTCATTCTGTACTGCCACTCCGCCCTCTTCCTCCGGAGTCGTCTCCTCCCCCGAACTCTCTGCCATCACCGCAGACTCCGCCTCATCCGGCACCTCGGCCGCCTCGGCTCCCTGCGGAATTCCCAGGCTGAGCGACCCGCAGAGCAAAGCCGCAGCCATCCCCAGTTTCCATTTCCTTCTCATAATCCCACTCCATCTTTACATCATTTTGATGCCACACTACGCAAGCCCCTCTAACCACAGGTTACAATCCATTTCCGGTAAACCTATTTCCCCATTGCATTCTTCAGGATACCGCCATACCAGTCGATCAGCTGTGTCCCGAACAGGATCGCAAGATACAGTCCGACACAGAGCGACGGGCCAAAAGGAATATGCTCCTTGCCACCCTTCTTCTTCCGGAGCATGACCGTGATCCCCACGGCTCCTCCGACGATGGCTCCCATAAAGAAACCGCTGACGATCATCTTCCACCCCAAAAGGAAGCCTGCCGCAAACATCAGCTTGATATCTCCTCCGCCAAATGCGCCGGAAATGATCAGGTTGATGAGGATCATGGGAACTGCGATACACACCATTCCCACAAGACGGTTCACGATCGTGATCTCCGAAAAGGGAGAGGTCCACTGGAAGGTCAGGATCGACAGACCTCCGATGGCAAGGATGATCACGTTCAGCACAAACGGGATCTCCATGGTATCCAGATCGATCATCGCGATCAGAAGCAGTATGATCGTAACCGCCAGCAGCGTCCAGGTGGCCGCATTTGCTCCGTACCGGATCACAAGCCCTGCCGACAGTGCCGCTCCCAGAACGAGAAACGCCGCAAAACGGCGCGGACGTTCCTTGATCACGTCACCCACAGGCATATGGATCAGCTTCGCCTCGGCCTCTTTTCTGGCAAGAAATTCCGCCTTCTGTTTCTTGGTCATCTTGCCATCCACATCCTCGTCGTAGTCCTCCCGGGCACGGATCGCCGCATCCCATCTGCGGTTGACGATGGCCATAACGCCGGCCAGGAGAATTCCGACCAGGATAAAGATGATCATCAATACTACATCCATAAAATGTCCCCCTTATGAATCCTGCTCAGCGCTTTCCAGCCTGATACCAAGCTCCTCCAGCTGTACAGGATCCACCACATTCGGAGCCTCGCTCATCAGATCGGAAGCATCCTTTACCTTCGGGAAGGCGATCACTTCACGGATGGAATCGCATTTACACATCAGCATCAGGAGACGATCCAGTCCGTAGGCCAGTCCCGCATGCGGGGGAACTCCGTACTTAAACGCGGTAAGAAGGAAGCCGAACTTATCCTCTGCGCTTTCCTTCGTAAGGCCGATGACCTCGAACATTTTCTCCTGTATGTCATTCTGGTGGATACGGACGGAACCTCCGCCGATCTCCACGCCGTTAAGTACGATATCGTATGCCTTTGCACGTACGGCACCCGGATCGCTGTCCAGCTTGTCCAGATCCTCCTCCATGGGCATGGTGAAGGGATGGTGCATGGCTACAAATCTCTCCTCTTCCTCGCTCCACTCCAGCAGCGGGAACTCGGTGATCCATACGAACCTGTAGGTATCCTTATCGCAGAGTCCCATTTCCTCGGCCATATGGCAGCGGAGTGCACCCAAAGTCTCCAGAACCAGCTTCTTCTTGGCATCTGCCAGGATCAGAACCAGGTCCCCGGCCTTTGCACCGGCCTTTGCCTTGATCGCTCCCAGCTCCTCCGGCTTCATGAACTTGGCAAAGGAGCACTTCTCATCTCCCTCTTCGGGTATGGAAATGTAGGCAAGGCCCTTCATTCCGTAGCCCTTTACGAACTCCGTCAGGGCGTCCAGCTTCTTGCGCGCCATGCCGCCCATGCCCGGAACCGTGATACAGCGAACGGTTCCGCCTGCCTCCAGCGCACCGCTGAAGACCACAAACTCACAGCCTGCAACCGTATCGGACAGGTCGCAGAGCTCCATGCCGAACCGAAGATCCGGCTTGTCGGAGCCGTAGCGTTCCATGGCTTCCTTCCAGGTCATTCTCTGGATCGGAAGTTCCACGTCCACACCGATGGCGTCCTTGAACATCCGCTGAAGCAGACGCTCATTTACATCGATGACATCATCCACATCCACGAAGGAAAGCTCCATATCGATCTGTGTGAATTCCGGCTGACGGTCTGCACGAAGATCCTCATCACGGAAGCACTTTGCGATCTGGAAATACCGGTCGTAACCGGAGCACATCAGAAGCTGCTTGAACAGCTGCGGTGACTGGGGAAGCGCATAGAAATTGCCCGGGTGGATCCGGCTGGGAACCAGATAATCTCTCGCCCCTTCCGGAGTGGACTTGCAGAGGATCGGAGTTTCGATCTCCAGGAAGCCCTCATCCGCCATAAATGCGCGGACCGTTGTGGTCACCTTGCTTCGCAGCATGATATTTGCCTGGATATCCGGACGACGAAGATCCAGGAACCGGTACTTCAGACGGATATCCTCCTTGGTCTTACTGTCAGCCTCCACCGGGAACGGAGGTGTCTCCGCCTCGGAAAGGATCCGAAGAGAATCCGCGATCAGCTCGATCTCACCGGTTGCCATATTTTCGTTCACGCCGCCGGCCCGGAGCTCCACCTTACCGGTCACTGCGATCACGAACTCGGAGCGAAGCCGGGCCGCACGCTCGAAGGCGTCCGCACCTGCTGTCTTCTCCTCGAAAATGATCTGAAGCACGCCGGAGCGGTCTCTCAGGTCCGTGAATACGATCCCGCCCTTATTGCGGCTCTTCTGTACCCAGCCCATGACCGTGACCTGCTCACCGACATTTGCCTTTGATAATTCTGCACATCTGTGGGACCGCTTCAGTCCCTTCATGGATTCTGCCATTCTTGTCATCTCCTTCTGGTGACCCATACGCTAAGTGTTCCGGTCACCAATCATTCTGTCATTTTATCACATCCGCATGGAATTAGAAAGAATCAGGGCTTAATAACCAATGCGGGACGGATCCCTAAATTATCGCGGTTGACCATACAGCCCAGGTCATAGACGCGACCGTTAAAACCGACATACGCGGCATTTGTGGTATCATCGCCCAGCGACCGAAGCCACCATCTGCAGTTCCCGTCAAGGGCGCCGCCTTCAAATGTCCATATCCCCTGCGCCTTTGCATAGGCCGTAGGCTTGCATGCCCGTGCTACTGAGTCGCCATCCGCATCATCCGCGAAGTACTCTCTTACTTCAAATTTAGAGAACAGAAACACCCGATCCTCTGCATCTGCTCCATATGATGCATATTCGGCATTCGATGAATTATCCGTTGAAATAACAGCCAGTTCATCAGTTGAGAATGCGGTATTCATAAATGAACCGTTCAGCCATTCCCGCAGTGTACATGTCATCCATGACACGGACTTTCGTTCGATATGGTACGGCTGAACATCCAGAGCATACCGGCTCATCACCAGCAGGCTCCCGTCCTCTCTTTTTTCAAGAACGATCCACTCGATCGGTTCTTTTCCGTTGGATGTATCATTATCCTGCTCATAGTGTCCGAACGCGATCAGAGACCCTGCCTTTGCCGCTTTAAGATCAGTCAAAGTCTCATCCGTCTGATTCTTTGTTTCAGCGGAATTCCCGCATCCCGTAAGAAACAGGGAAGCCAGAACCGCCAATAACAGAAGTCTCTTTTTCCCTTTTTTGCTGCGATGAGTCGTTCGTTTTTTCATATAACCATTCACTGTTTGTAATACCCCATGTTATCCGAACCTCATCATTCCTTCCGTGGCTTCCCGCTTCCGCTCGATCATTTCATCGATCCGGCCCATATACTGGTCGACATTCTTTACATCCTCAACCCGGTCCACGCCCAGGATCTCCCCGGTCTCTTCATTCATCCGGAGCAGCTTCGTAACGGAGCCGGCTCCCGCAGCCATGATATCCAGCCATTCCTCAATGATGAGAACGTTGTAGAGGCAGGGCTTCTTCGCATACCCCACATTTTCCAGATTCCCGGAAATGTTCTTCTGCCGGTACAGATAGTAGGGCTCCAGTCCCATTCTCCGCGCACTTTCGTGTGCAAGGGTCAGCATCTGATCCGTGTACCGGTGGAAGGTATCCCTCAGCTGGTCGAAGCGGTTCTTCAGCTCCGCAGCACGCTTTACCGCCAGACTGTGAACCGTCAGGCTGTCCGGCGCCAGCTTCTCGATCAGTCCCAGGGTGTATCGCATATCATCCGGCGTTTCATCCGGAAGCCCCGCGATCAGATCCATATTGATATTGTCAAAGGAAAGCTCCCTTGCCATCCGGAAGGCCCGGATCACATCCTCGGAGGTGTGATTCCTTCCGATCTTCTGCAGCGTCCTGTCCCGCATGGTCTGGGGATTGATGCTGATCCGTGTCACCTTATGCCGCTTCATCACCCGCATCTTGTCTGCGGAAATGCTGTCCGGGCGTCCGGCCTCCACGGTATATTCCTTCAAATGGGTAAAATCAAAATTATCCTCAATGGCACCCAGCAGCCGGTCCAGGAAGCCCGCCTCCAGGGAGGTAGGAGTTCCGCCGCCGATGTAAATGGATACCAATCTTCGCTTGCGGTTTACATAAGATATGATCTGTAATTCTCTGATCAATGCATCCAGATAATCACTGACCGACTGGGCATACATGTCGATGGGATACGACGCAAAGGAACAGTAGAGACAGCGTGTGGGACAGAAGGGAATGGACACGTAGAGACAGTAATCCAGCCTCGGATCCACCTCCTCCAGGATCTCCTTCTCCCGCATAGCCACATCTACTGCAAGAGTCGCCTTCTCTTCGGAAACCTGATAGGCTTCCATATAGCCGTCAATGATCTCATCCCGCTCCAGCCCGTCTCTCAGAGCCTTCGAAGCGATCTTCGTGGGACGCATGCCGGTGAGACTTCCCCAGGGAAGCTCCCTTCCGGTGTATTCGGATAGAAGGCGATAGGAGGCCAGCTTCAGACGGTTCCTGAACCTGGGCTTATCCTCGTAGTCCCCGTTGATATAGGCCGTGAAGACCACCTTACCGTTTTCCTCCAGACGAAGCCGGGTGTGCTGCTCCATAAAAAGTGCAGTAAAGACAAACCGGAACTCCGCATAGAGCTCCCGTTTGTAATCCGCCACCTGCTCCGGCGTCACGCCACGGATCCTCTCATCCGCATAGAAGGCCTGAAGCATGGAACGAAGATCATTGGTATAGGATGTGTCATTCTCAACCAGTAAAATCATCTACCGCTCTCCTATGATCTATGCGCGTCCTTCCTCACAGCATCCGTGCGTGAGTCATGCCTAAGGCTCAGAGTACGGATGAGTATCGGAAGACAATTTACGTTAGAAATACATATTTTCCGCAATCTCTCTCTGGATCGTGGTGGCTCTGTCATGTCCCGGGAAGACCAGAGTCTCCTCCGGCAGAGTAAAGAGCTTGTTCCGGATCCCGCTCATCAGCGCATCCTGGCTTCCGCCCGGGAAGTCGGTTCTTCCCACGCTTCCGGAGAAAAGAGTATCTCCGTCAAAGAGCAGATGCTGCTCAGGGAAATAGTAGCACATACCACCGGGAGTATGTCCCGGAACCTGAATGCACACCATTTTCGTTCCCATGATGTCGATCTCTTCTCCGTCCTTCACCGTACGGTCCGCATCCAGTGTGAACGGCTCCCCGATAAAGGGCAGGGACAGATTCAGCTGCGGATCCTTCAGCCACTGCAGGTCATCCTCTCCGATGATCACCTCCGCCTCGGGATACTCCTCCTTCAGCCGGGGAACTGCCATGCAGTGATCGAAATGCCCGTGTGTCAGAAGGATGGCCTTGGGGATCAGCCCCTGATCCTCGATCATTTTCACAAGATGCTCACCGCTGTCCGCGGGATCGATGATCACCGTATCCTTAGTCTGCACATTGGAGACCGTATAGCAATTTGTACTGACCGGTCCGAGGACCGCCGAGATGATATTTAACTCTGCCATATTTTCAACCTTTCCACGTCACCCTGTGGTACGTTCGATGTCGATGATGCCGTCGATGCTGCGGATCTTTGCGGACAGCCATGCCAGCTGCTCCTTGGACCGGACACCGAACTGCATGGAAATGGTGGTCTTGCCCTGTTTGGAGGTCCGCACCGTCATTCCCTTGATATTCACCTTTGCCTCGTTGAAGATCTTGGAGATCTCAAAGAGGATCCCCTGACGGCCGGTGGCATAGACATTGATCTCCGTCATGTACTCGGAATCGGCCTCCTGCACGCCCTCAGCCCATTCGGCATCGATCATTCGCACCCTCTCGCTCTCATCCATGCCAACCACATTGATACAGTCCGTTCTGTGGATGGAGATCCCTCGGCCGCGGGTGATGAAGCCCACGATCTCATCTCCCGGCACAGGAGAACAGCACTTGGAGAAACGAACAGCCACATCGTGGATCCCGTGTACCTTGATTCCGTCCTTCGGGATCTCGTACACCCGCTTACCACGCCGGATCTCGGAGACGACCTCCTCATCGCTCTTCCCCGCATTGTCCAGACGGCGCTTCTCCTCGGTCAGACGATTGACGATCTGACCTTCCTTGATCCCGCCGTGTCCGACCGCTGCCATAAGGCTTTCCCAGTCGGGGAAATTATACTTCTTCAGCGTTGCCTCCATCAGAGGCGGCACCAGCAGTTCCGAAAGTACAATGCCCTTGGACCTGCAGTAATCCTCCATAGCCGCCTTGCCCTTCTGGATATTGCCCGCCTTATGCTCCTGACGGAACCACTGATTGATCTTCGTTTTCGCCTGGGAACTCTTCACCACCTTCAGCCAGTCCTGGCTGGGGCCCTTGGAGTTACCCGAGGTAATGATCTCCACACGGTCACCGCTCTTCAGCTCTGTCTCGATGGGAACCATGGAGCCGTTGACTCTCGCGCCCACCATGGTATTTCCCACTGCCGTGTGGATCAAATATGCAAAATCAATGGGCGTGGAGCCCTTGGGAAGACTCTTCACATCACCCGCCGGTGTAAAGACATATACCTGATCCTGGAACAGATCCAGGTCCGTCTTCACCGCATTCATAAATTCGTGGTTATCTGCCGTATCGTTCTGCCACTCCAGGATCTCACGAAGCCAGATCAGCTTCTCCTCCTCACGGCTGACATTTTTCGAACCGCTCTCCTTGTATTTCCAGTGTGCGGCGATACCGTACTCAGCCGTCCGGTGCATGTCATAGGTCCGGATCTGGATCTCAAAGGGGCGTCCCTCATTTCCGATCAGGGTCGTATGCAGCGACTGGTACATATTCGCCTTCGGCATGGCGATATAATCCTTGAAACGTCCGGGGATCGGTTTGTACTTCGCATGGATGATACCCAGCGCCGCATAGCAGTCCCGGACGGTATCCACCTTGATCCGGAGCGCATAAATATCATAGATCTGATCCAGCGTCTTCCCCTGGGTCTTCATTTTCTTGTATATACTGAACATGTGCTTTACACGTCCGTCGATCTCTGCTTCGATGCCGGCATCCGCGATCAGTTCACGCACCTCTTCCACCACTTCTGTGATGTAGTCCTCGCGCTCTGCCAGCCGCTCATCGATCTTCTGCTGCAGCTCCGTATAAACCTGCGGATACAGGTACTGCATGCAAAGGTCATCCAGCTCGATCTTGATCTTGGAGATACCGAGCCTGTGAGCGATGGGTGCATAGATATCCATGGTCTCACGCGCCTTCTCGATCTGCTTGGCCGGAGACTGATACTGCAGGGTCCTGAGGTTATGCAGACGGTCCGCCAGCTTGATGATGATCACCCGGATATCCTTCGCCATGGCCAGGAACATCTTACGGAGGTTCTCCGCCTGGATCTCGATCTTATCCTGGGACAGGTTCAACTGGGTCAGCTTGGTAACGCCGTCCACCAGAATGGCAACCTCCTCGGAGAACTCTCTGGCAACATCCTCCTTCGTCATGGCGGTATCCTCTACCACATCATGAAGCAGACCCGCCACGATGGTCTCCTTGTCCATTTCCAGTTCCGCGAGAATGATAGCCACGCAGATCGGATGGATGATGTACGGCTCTCCGGACTTTCTCTTCTGCCCCTCATGGGCTTCGTCCGCCGTACGATATGCCTTCTCGATCATGGAAAAATCATCCGACGGATGGTACAGACGGATCTTCTCCAAAAGAACATCATAAAGAACCTCCGGAGAAGTAAAGTCCTCCGGGGTCGTCAGATCCTGCTCCTGCTTATGCGATTTGACCAAAGTGCGGATCGTGTCGTCCATTTGTTTCTATTCTCCCTCAAACTGTACAACGCTTGCCACGTCATACTTCTTCAGCCGCTCTCTTCCCTTCAGATCCGGAAGTTCGATCAGGAAGATTGCCTTTACTACCTCGCCTCCGAGCTGCTCCACCAGACCTGCTGTCGCTTCAATGGTTCCGCCGGTGGCGATCAGATCATCGATGATCACGACCTTCTGCCCGGGACGGATCGCATCCCTGTGGACCTCAATGGTCGCAGTTCCGTACTCCAGATCATAAGTTGCCTCAACGGTTTCTCTCGGAAGCTTCCCCTTCTTGCGGACCAGGATCAGAGACTTATTCTCATTATATGCGATCGGAGTCCCAAATAAGAATCCACGGGATTCCACGGCGGCTATAACATCATACTCCACGCCGTCCAAAAGCCCGGTCAGTTTATCCACGGCCAGCCGGAAGCCTTCCGGATCAGAGATGACACTGGTGACATCCCTGAACATCACTCCTGGTGTCGGAAAATCCGGGATCGTACTGATATAATCCTTTACATCTTTCATGAGGACTCCTTTCCGTCATCAACTGTACTTCTTCGAAAATGCTCAACGATACACTCCGCTTTTCGGTCGCGGTAAGTATCGATCGATACTCTGTACATGATATCAAGCTTAACGCACTTTTCTATTTTATCACACTCAGCGTGTTCAGACCATACTTTTATGCTTTCAATCAGGGATTCCATGTCAAATGATTTCGCGAATACCCTTTCCCCTCTCTCATTCCGGAGTGTCAGAAATCCGACCTTACCGCCGGCGAAGGTCTTCACTCCCTCCACCGCAAGTCCCCGTTCCGCAAAAAGCGGTTTCGGATTGCCGGTTCCAAAGGGCTCCAGCTGTGCCAGCTGCTCCGCAAGGGTCAGATTTACATAAGATAACGGCATGGGAACATCGATAAATATCTTTTCCGTCAGCTGATCCCCGGTCAGTCCGGCTTCCTCATTCATCTGCCGCCGAAGCGGTTCCAGCTCCTCCTTCCGGATCGTGAGTCCCGCCGCCATGGGATGTCCTCCGAAATGGTCGATATGGGACTCAGCGGACTTCATGCCCTCGAACATATTGTAGGCCTCGATCGAACGTCCGGATCCCTTCAGCATTTCCGGATCCTCCGCGCTCTCCGTGAAAATGACCGTCGGTCTGTAATACCGTTCCCGGACCTTCCCCGCAACGATCCCCGCCAGAGATTCATGCAGTCCGGGCACCTGTATCAACAGGATCTGATCCCGGTCGCAGAGTCTTTCCTCCTCCACGATCTGTATCGCACAGGCAGTTCCGCTGAGGGTGGCGTTCTTCCGTTCATCGTTCAGATGCTTTGTCTCTGCAGCCAGAGCGGCAGCCTCCCCCGGATCCTCACAGAGGAACAGCTTCAGCGCATCCTTTGCACTGTTAAGACGTCCTTCCGAATTGATGCAGGGACCGATCCGGAACCCCAGATGATACGCCGTAAGCGTATTGCCCAAAAGCTCCTCCGCTTCCAGAAGCGCCCGAAGTCCCACATTTTCCGTATGCTCCATGACCCGCAGACCTTCTCTTACGAGGATCCTGTTCTCTCCGTTGAGAGGCATCACATCGCATACGGTTCCCAAAGCCACGAATTCCAGATATTTCTCCGAGGAAAGCGGTTTGCCTTCCGCCTCCGCAAGCTTCTTCATCAGCTTGTAGGCGACCTCCGCACCGCAGATCGTCTTAAAGGGATAGGGGCAAAGGGGCTGCCAGGGATTCACGACGGCATCCGCCGCCGGAAGTCCCTCCTTCACCTGATGATGATCCGTCACGACCACCGTCATCCCCAGTTCCTTCGCGCGCGCGATGGATTCAAAGGCCGTGATCCCATTGTCGCAGGTCAGCAGTGTATCCACACCGTCCGCATGGGCTTCCTCCACCAGCCGAACGTTCATCCCGTAGCCGTCCCTGATCCGGTCCGGAATATCGTAGGACACATCCGCTCCCAGCGCCTTCAGACCGTCATACAGAATATAATTCGAGGTCACACCGTCCACATCATAGTCGGAAATGATCCGGATAGGCTTTCCCTCCCGCAGCTTCTCCTGCAGGATCTCCACTGCCTCCTTCATTCCCTTCAACAGCAGTTCATCCGGAATGCAGGACAGCGTCCCGTAAAGATACTCCTCCTGCGCCTCCGGTGTATCCAGCCCCCGGTTCACCAGAACCCTCGCCATCACCGGAGAGATCCCCAGACGTTCTGCGATCTCATTGAAATCCGCACGCTTCGTATGGAGTCTCCATTCAACTTCTCTGCTCATACCCTCTCCTCGTACCTGCTTCCATCGGTTTCTCCGCATCACCAAAGCAGCTCATCCTGATACATTTTCCGCATGGAAGCAAAGGAGCCACAGGGAACCCCCTGTGGCTCGAAACTTTACGTATTACTGCTTTCCGGCTTTTGCCGTCTGTTTCATCGAATTCTGCTTCTCACTCTGATCCGGGGCCTTCTTCTTACCGATATGCTTCTTCAGGAACAGCCACAGCGGTCCTGTGATGAAGATGGAAGAATACAGACCGCACAGAAGACCTGCGATCAGCGTCAGAGTGAACTCCTTCAGAGAAGGTACACCCAGGATGTACAGCATCAGCACCGTAACGAAGGTGGTCAATGTGGAATAGATATTTCGTGTCATGGTCTGAGAGATCGAGGTATCCACAATCGTATCGTAGCCCACCTGAGCCGGATTCATCTCACGCAGATTCTCACGGATCCGGTCGAAGATGATGATGGTCGCATTGATGGAGTAACCGACAATGGTCAGCATACATGCGATGAAGGTTCCGCCGACAGACAGGTATGCCACGGAATAAACCATGAACACAACCAGGACGTCGTGCACAAGAGCGATCACGGCTGCCGCACCGAAGCGGACATCCGAGAACCGGAATGCAATGTAGATCAGCATCAGGATAGAAGCTACAACCACTGCAATGATCGCATCTCTCTGCATCTCACTGGAGATGGTGCTGCTGATGTTCTGTGAATCGATCTTGTCGTCTGTCAGGCTGAACTTGTTCTCCAGCGCATTGCTGACAGCCGAACGGGTCTCCTCATTCAGCTCGGAGGTCTTGAATACGATCTGGTTGGTATTGTCTACGATCTGGATCTGAACCGAACCCGCATTGATGCCTGCCGCATCTGCGATCACCGGAACGATCTCCGTCTCAGCCTCTTCCAGAGTATATGCCTTGTCAAATGTAACGGTTGTGGATGTACCGCCGCTGAACTCCAGACTGTAGTTCAGGGAGTCACCACGGCCGTCCATATTCTTGTTTACAAAGAGTGCACCGATACCGCATGCGATCACTACCAGAGAGATCAGTGCGGTGAACTTGAAGGCCTTGGAGAACTTAACGACCTTCTTATGTCTGGACTCACCGTAAAGCTTCTTGTTTGTAACGCCCAGGGTCGAGAAACAGTTCAGAAGAACACGTGTTACAACCAGAGCGGTGAACATGGAAAGCACGATACCCAGGATCAAGGTCTTGGCAAAGCCCTTAACTGCACCGGAGCCCATGGACAGAAGTACGACACCTGCGATAATGGTTGTGATATTTCCGTCGAAGATCGCGGAGAAAGCCTTGGAGAAACCGTTTTTGATCGCTGTCTTAACGGTCTTTCCTTCTCCGATCTCCTCTTTGATACGTGTGAAAATGATGACATTCGCATCCACGGCCATACCTATACCCAGTATGATACCGGCAAGACCCGGCAGTGTCAGGGAAATGTTCAGCGTCTGAATGAAGAACAGATCCAGGATGACATAGCAGGAAAGCGCGATAGATGCAAGGAATCCCGGGAACCGGAATACAATGATCATGATCAGGAACACGATGCCGAGGCCGATAGCGCCGGCAAACAGGGATGTGGAAACCGCATCACTACCCAGCTTAGCGCCGACAACCTGAGAACGCAGTTCCTTCAGTGTCAGCGGCAGTGCACCGATCTTGATGGTGCTGGCCAGAGACTCTGCTTCCTCATAGGTGCTGATGTTGTTGATCTCGGCATTTCCGCCTGTGATCGCCTCATTTACGGTAGGTGCACTTGCAACCTTTCCGTCATAAACGATGTAGATCGGAGAGCCTACATTTGCGGCAGTCACCTCAGCGAACTTCTGAGCACCCTCTTCCGTGAACTGCAGGGAAACCACATTCTCCTTGGTTCCCTTGGTCTGATCCTCACGGATCCCGCCCTGTGCGTCCTTAATATCCGCACCGGTCAGGGCAGCCTCGTAGGTCTGTCCGCTTTCGAACAACTGATAGTTCGTGGGATCGATAAATTCAAGGGTACCGGGACGTCCCAGCTCGTCAAGGATCTTGTTGGGATCATACTTGCTGGTATCCACCGGAATTTCTACAGTGATACGGTTGCCGCCTTCCATGTAGACTTCACCGTCCGTACTGTAGTTGTCAACTCTTCGCTGCAGCTTGTCCTTGGTTGCGGCGATCGACGAGTCGTCCGCATCCTCTTCCACGATCTCGTAGGTGACGCTGACACCGCCACGAAGGTCAAGACCCAGGACGATATCCTCTGCACGACCGGCATTTGTCTCTCCCAGTCCGCAAATTACCGTATACACGGCACCTGCTACCAGCAGGGCGAACAGAAGAAGACCGAGCACCGCATTTCTCTTTGCTTTCTTCATCGTTTTACTCCTTATTCTTCATCCGGTCTCCCGGAAAATAGGTACATGATCATAATCCCCGGATCAGCAGACGGGCATGCCTCCGGTCACCTCACAGGTGTCCTCGCAGGCTCCGTTCTCCTGTCCTGCGGTTTCCTCCGATCCACAGGCCTCCGGTTTCCGGACTGCGCTTCCTCCGCCGACTCCGGCCAGGGCCGCCTTCATCATCAGCGCACATTCCACGCGCTTCCGTTCCAGCTCGCAGCCGATATCATACGCCTCCAGGATCTTCCCATGGAAGGCAAATGCGTTCGCGGCACATCCGCCGCTACAGAAGAACCGTGCGAAGCAGTCCCTGCATTTCTCCTTGGCGTACACGTTGTTACATTTAAATTCACCCACCAGTTCGGTATTCCCGATCCCCTTCCATACATCTCCCAGAAGGAATCTTTCGTCTCCCACGAACTGATGACAGGGATACAGGTCTCCCCAGGGCGTCACGGCAAGATACTCCGTACCGGAGCCGCAGCCGGACAGCCGCTTGTAGACACAGGGTCCACCGGTGAGGTCGATCATAAAATGGAAGAATGTCACGGGCTTTCCGGCCCTCGCACGTTCCACCAGCGCCGCCGCCAGACGGTCATACTGTTCCAGCAGCTTCGGCACATCCTCTTCACGGATGGCGTATTCTTCCTCCGGCGGTGCTACCACCGGCTCCATGGATACCACGTCGAAGCCCTCATCCACCAGGGTGAGCACGTCCTCGCAGAAATCCAGATTGTTATGGGTAAAGGTTCCGCGGATGTAGTACTCTCCCTTCCGCTTCTCCTTAAAGTGCTTATATTTAGGAAGAATGATATCATAGCTTCCCTTTCCGTTTCGTGTAGGACGCATGGCGTCATTCACCGCACGTCTTCCGTCTATGGAAAGGACCACATTCTTCAGCTCTCTGTTGGCGAAGTCGATCACCTCGTCATCCAGCAGGATGCCGTTGGTGGTAAGGGTGAACCGGAAGTTCTTTCCCGTCTCCTTCTCCCGCTGCCGGCCGTATGCCACCAGCTGCTTCACCACATCGAAGTTCATAAGAGGTTCACCTCCGAAGAAGTCCACCTCCAGATTCCGTCGGTTTCCGGAATTCTCGATCAGGAAGTCCAGCGCCTGCTTTCCCACCTCATAGGACATCAGCGCCCGGTCCCCATGATACTCACCCTGTCCGGCGAAACAATATCTGCACGCCAGGTTACAGTCATGGGACACGTTCAGGCAAAGGGCCTTCACCACGGTCTTCCTCTTCTTGAAGTCGATCACCGCATTTTCGTAGGTATCCTCCGCAAAGAGACGTCCGTCCGCCTCCAGCTTTCTGACCGCTTCGTAGGCCTCATCGATCCCCTCCGCCGTCTCCGAGGGATAACGCTCCGCCAGCTGACGCAGCACTTCCTCTTTGGATTCCTTATCATAAAGGGCGATCAGGTCGTAAACCAGATCATCTACTACATGGACGGAACCGCTGCATACATCCAGCACGATGTTATAACCGTTATTCTTAAATTGATGTACCTGCTTCATTTCGCTCTCCATGCAAGCAAAGAGGACTATCCCTCGGGATGGTCCCCTTTCCTAAAGATTTCTATAACAGAGTCTTCTACAGGGCCTTTTTTTACTGATTTTCGCAGCTCTGATTTCCTACTGTGCAGGAAGTCTTGCATGCGGACTGGCAGGATGTCTGGCACTCGCCGCAACCGCCGTGCTCCTGTGTCTCCTGATATGTGGTCTCTGTCAAAGTCTGAATTCTCTCCATGATTCTCTCCTCCGTTTACTGTCCTTCTTTCTTCAAAAGGACATAATACTGTGACATTATAACACATTCCCATATAAATGCAAACAAAAAATGTGTTCGCCTGCATCCTATGTATCCTTCACAGACGGCCCGCCGCAATCGTCAGAATTTTCCGCCATCATGCCCGCAGGACCGGAATCAGCTGATCCGCCCGGTCCAGGATCAGATCCGCATGCTCCCTGGCCGTATCATTCGGCCGGATCAGGTCCACCACCATAACGGTGAAGAGTCCCGCTCTTCCGGAGGAAACCACCCCGTTGATGGAATCCTCAACACCCACCGCCTGTTCCGGTGCGACGCCGAGGCGTTCACAGGCCGCCAGATAGATATCCGGGTTGGGCTTTCCCCTCGGAACAGAATCTCCGTACACGATCTCGTCAAAATAGTCATAGAGTCCATGACGTTTCAGGTGGTATTCCGCCCGTTCGTGCGCCGTGGATGTAGCCAGTCCGATCCGGATCCCCTCCTTCTTCAGGAACTCCAGAAGCTCCAGGATCCCCGGCTTCACATCATAGCCCGGATCTCTTCCATAGGCGTCCACCCCGGCATTTACTCCCTCCCGAAATTCCATATAATCGATATCCGTTCCAAACATATCCTCAAAATGCTTCCTGTTTGTGTCCTTGGTTCCTCCTGCGATCAGATCGCAGAAGGGTTCCACCAGCTCATCGGGAAGTCCGTACTTTGCCGCCTGGCGATGCTCCATCATCCGGTAAACCCTCTCGGAATCGAAGATCACTCCGTCCATATCGAATACAACTGCCTGATATTTTCCCATAGACTTTCCTTTCATAACAGAATCTTCAGCCATTTTGTAAAAAACAGCGCGGGCGATGAACCCGCGCTGTAACGATTATGATGTCTTACTTCTTCTGGCTCCAGCTTCTCTTTCTGATGATCACAAGCAGAACTGCCAGAACGATGACCACGCCGCCTGCGGCGATCACCGGCCACCAGTTGAACTTGGTTCCGTAGGTGAAGTTCCATTCAAGGATCTTCTCATTGCCGGCCTCGTCCTTCGCCTTGACAACCAGATTGTAATCTCCCTCTTTATCAACCTTGAAGGAAGATGCATTTGCATCGATCGCCATCTTCTGGTCATTCAGCGTTACGGATTCCAGTGTATCCTCAGTGATCTGAAGTGCAACTCTTACATCCACAGGCTCCTCGATGGTCTGCCTATCCTCGATTCCGCTGATGATGATGGTCGGTTCGATCTGGTCAAGGGTAAAGGTCACTTCCTTGCTGGAGGTATTGCCCAGCTCGTCCGTAGCCGTCACACGAAGTACGTGAGCTCCGTCCGTCAGACTCGCCATACCGTCGTAAACCGTACCATCCAGGTAAATGGTCACATCACATACCGTCAGGTCCTTAACAAGCTCTTCCTCATCGATATCCCAGACGAACTTACTCAGGCGCTTGCCGTCATACTTCGAAAGGTCTCCGATCACCGGAGGTGTCTTGTCGATGGTGAAATGTACTGCCGTCTTTGCCTCATTTCCTGCCTTATCCTTTGATGCGATATTAACATCATAGATACCGTCATCCTTGAACAGCTGCTCAATGTTAACTTCACGGCCGGAATTTACGTTGTACGGCTGAACCTCGATCGGATTCTTCTTGCCCTCGATATCAAGGCGTGTACCGTCGATGGTCAGCTTGTTGCTGGTGTAGAAGTTCTCTGTTACCAGAACCTCCATCTTTACATCTGTCTTTGTCTTATCGTAATTCTTAACGCCACTCAGGACAACTGTAGGTGCGGTAGCATCCAGAATGAAGCTGTAGTTGGTGCTGGTCTTATTTCCTGCTCTGTCCTCTGCCTCAAATACGAAACGGTATACACCGTCGTCTTCGAATCTCTCGGTCATGCTGGAATCCTGACCTGTCGCCTTAAAGTCAACTGTACGAAGCAGCTTCTCTGCCGATCCGTCAACCTTCTGATATACCTGAACCACTGCTCTCGGCATATCGCTGTAGAATGCCTCGCGGACGTTGTAAACGATATTCAGCGCTTCCCTCGAGGTTCCGTCCTCTACGGCTCCGCTGATCCGGAGCTCCGGAGGTGTCTTATCCACGCGGAAGGATGCACTGTGCGTCGAGCTTACATTTCCTGCCCGGTCAGTTGCAACATAGCTCACTTCATAATCCGCTTCCGTGCTGAGATCCTGAGATCCCTCGGCGATGGCATCCGTTGATGTGGAGGTTCCGCCGCCCGGAATGGTGGTCTTCAGTGTTCTCTTCAGATCCTCTGTATCCTTGTTTGCATCCGTTACGGTAACCGCAAGCGTCGCATTTGACGGGAGATATCTGGTCTCCCCGCCGCTGGTGAACGGACTTGCATTCAGCGTAGTGCTAAGTGTCGGCGCCGTTTTGTCGATCACAAAGGATACCGACTGAGTTGTGGATACCTTATCCGCCTTATCCCAGGAGGTCACGGTGATATTGTGCATTCCCTCGGATTCCGCTGTATAACCGGTGCTGAAGGAGGTCGTGCCGATTCCGCTCTTATCCACAACCGTATTACCGTTATCCGTGATCTGTACTCTGCTCAGGTTGAGGTCATCAGCAGTGATGGTCATCGGCACCTTATCCTTGAAGTACTGTGCATAATCATACTGCGTACCCTTCTCGCTGTTGGAGTAGGTTGCATGATAGCGGTCAAACTTCGCTGCATCCGTCGGAGACGTAAGTGCGATATCACTGATCGGCTTAATTGTATCTACCGTAAAGCTTACCTTATCACTGGCGGTTCTTCCGGACAGATCCGTCGCGGTATAGGTAACTACATATTTGGAATTATTTCCAAATGTAGTGGAACCCGCCTTCTGATCCGGATACACATTGGTCGTGGTCTTGGAGCCGTCACTGGGCATCTCCACCACGGTCATGGTAAGACCATGAACCTTGTCTTCATTATTATCCGTTACCGCTACAGTAACCGTGCCTTCCTGTGAAATGAATCCGTTCGCATTGGTCTTCGGAGACAGTCTCAAATCCAGCTTCGGATCGGTAAGGTCGATAATGAATGGGCCGATACTTGTATCGGACGGTAATCCGTTCTTATCCTTTACCGACAGCGTGACTTCATGCTCACCCTCACCGGAAACCGTCACATATGCGATCTGTCCGCCGCCCGGGTGGGGGGTCCAGTCCGCCTTAAGCACAGTGGTGGATTTCTTACCCTTTATAACCTTTACATCCTTTACTACCGCCGTACTGATATCCAAATGCTCGTCCTTTGCCTGAAGAGCGATCTGAACGGTAGAAGATGATGTATACTTGCCGTTTTTGAACTGACTCGGCTTCGTAAAGGTTTCCGATACTGTCGGAGGCGTATTATCCAGATCAAACGTAATGGTTTTTGTAACTACCGGCTCCACCGGTGCTGCTATAGTTCCGATGGGATTGTCCGCCAGATTCATGACCAAAGTATACTTACCATCCTCCGGAGTACCCGTGACGCCAAGCAGCTTACTCAGCTTCGTTCCTGGCAGGTCGTACCATTCATTGATGAAGGATGTGATATCCACGGATGCTCCGCCGGGTGTAATGATCTCAGCCGATGCATCTGTAATCTGGAGGTTGTCCCCTGTGGTAAACATGACGATCGGATCACGCTTTGTAAGGATTGAACTTCCGGACTGTCCGCCGACCTTTACTTCAGTAAACTGCGGCTCCTGTGCATCCACCTTGATCTTCCAGCTATAGGTTGCACTCTTATTCCCGAACTTGTCTATAAATGTGTAGGAAACATCTGTTCCACTCAGACTTGTTGACGGATTCACTTCAAGATATACTCTTCCGCTCTTATCCCCCGGATCAAACTCCTTGCCATCCGGCGGCACTGTAACACCGGTGAAGCTGTCGAAGATCTTCTTCTCATTAAATCCACCGTCATCGGTACCACCATCCTTGAAATTGACGATCAGAACCAGTTTCCGGAACCACTTGCCATCCGCGATCATTTGCTTAACGGCCTCATCTATGTCAGCCGTCGGTCCTGCAAGGTCGATGGTGATAAAATCGATCGTATCCGGGCTTTTCGCTTCTATACCATTGACATTCGTCGCGGTCATCTTGATATTCTCAAGCTTCGTGGATACCGTTTTGTCCGGAACAGTGTAGACATAGGTGTAGATCAGGTCGTTTCCCGATTCTGTCGGAGTTCCAAGTTCCGCTTTTGAAATATTAACTGTAGTCTGACCTTCTTCATCGGTATAAGTAAGTTTTGCAGTATCCAGTGCTGTATCCGCTGTAAAGGTATACTTGATCCTAAGGGATCCATAGCCTGTGGTGGAGTCCTTGGGGATCTGCTGATCTTCCGGCCCCAGGATCTCACTGGCGATCGTGATCTTGTCATTCGAGAAGGGCAGTTGGAAGGTCTGTTCCGTGGTGTTTCCGGCCTTATCCCTTACTGTGACTTTAAATTCAGGAGCATTTCCGGCAAATCCGTCCTTCGGTGACATGGTCAGTTCATATACATCTGTATCGCCGACCTTTGTTGCCGACTGTTTATCACCCCATACCTCTACAGTAACAGAGTCAATCTTGCTTTCTTCCGTATTTTTCTTATCTGTTGCATTAATGCTTAATTTGAAATCCTGTGATGCGGTCAGTCTCGTTGCTACCGTACCGGATTCAACCTTCTGAGTCTTATCTGTTCCCGAAATAGTCTGGGTAACATCGATCTCTCCGATCTCCGGAAGAGAATCATCATAGAACACTTTATAACTATCATCCGTGGTCGTTTCTCCGCCCATATCGGAGCTGGCAAAGATCACAAATTCCTTCTGTCCCGGAGCGGCAGGTGTATAATCCAGTTCCGCTTTCGCATTTGTACTGCCATTCAGTGTGACCGAGGCCACCGGAGTAACGGAGCCCTTCTCACGAAGCTGGGCCTTATCCGTCTTTACATCCTGCGCGGTCTCAACAGTAGCTGTAAATTTAGCGCCTCCGTCCTTCGGGATGTAATAGATTCCGTCAACCGGTGTAATGGCCTGATTATTCTGATCATTCACAACGACATTCGAGATCGTGGGATTCGGACTTACATACTTGATCTTTACGTTGTAAACCTTCGCATTCTTATCGGTTGCGGAAACCGTAACCTTGTATTTGAATTCCTGCCCGGAATTTTTCTCCTCATTGCCGGGGAATACGATGGAATTCCCGGAGGTCACTTCGATCGGGGTCTCCGCAGGCTCCCCCTGCTTCTCAGCCACGATCTTCGTGATGGGTTCATCAGTCCCCTGTGATGCAAATGTCAGTGTAACATCTGCCTTAGGAATGACCTTATCGATGGTAATATCTGTGTCTGCCGTGGGGCCCACCGATCCTCCGTCCTTTTCCTGAAGCGTAGCCTTAAGATCCATGTAAGTATCACGCTCCACAAGGATTGAATGGAAGAAGACGATATTTGTTCCCTGTGATCCTTTCAATGTCAGTTTCTTGCTGATCACATAGGATTTGTCATTTTCTTCACCATCAGCATTCAGAGCGGAATCGATTGCATCGAAGCTGCCCCAGCCTGAAACCTGGGATGCAGCCGTACGTGGCGCAGAAGCAGTCTCACAAGCATACTCAGTCTTTCCGTAATACATGGTCGTATCGCTGTCTTCCTCCGAATAGTCATCATCACCGGTGATAACAACCTTCGTGGTTCCGTCAACTATCTGAACGGCCTGATCCAGCGCAACCGGAGCCTTTACTTCGTACTTAAATTTCCTGAGGGAATCAATTTCTGCATCTACCTTCGGATCTTCCGTGTCATCCCCGTCTTTATAGCGATAAAGGGTCACCTCTTTCTGCGTTGCGGAAAGCACATCCTGCGCCAACGGAGTTACCGAAACTGTCTTATCGGCTTTTTCAGACGGACGCACCTCTGCCCAGACATAATTATAGCCCGGATCTAATCCGTCAGTCGAAGGCAGCTGGAAGGAGATTTTGTCAGACGGTACATAGACCGTTGTCGTCGCCCCCTCCTGTTCCAAATCCACAGTATTCAGATATGAAATATCCAAAATGTCCGTCTCTATGGTAACCGTTGGGGTCTCTCCCTCGGCTTCGGATACCTTCTTACGGTCATTTAGATAGATCACGCTGAAAACCATGGCCAGACTGAGCAAAAACGCAGTCGCACGGCGTGCGATTTGCCATTTTCTTCTCGCTCTCTTGTTCATTGTTCCCATCCTTTCTTGCTTGTCTCTCATCTTCACCTTATCAAAGAAACACTCTACTGTAATAATCCGCTGTAAACAATGCTGTCAAAATACTACTGTAAACTCTCTGCTACAAACTCTCGTCCGTATGAACGATGGTTTCACTGTAGAGAATTCTGATCTCTTTCTTCTCGCTCTCGGCTTCGGTCTCGGTATGAATGCTTCGGAGTACTGCGGTTTCCTCTGCGCTGTAACGTCCGACGATCTTCTCGTCCTCGGGAACTCCCGTTCCTGAGAAGAGCACATCCGTCTCCATGTCGTTGTCCTCGGAAGGACGCGGTCCGGAGGACAGCACGTCGGTTTCTTCCTCAAGCTCCGGACTGTAATCCACCTTGCGCTGTGACGCACCTGCTACAGTCTGTCTGCCGGAATCGGAGGAAAGAACATCTGTTGCCTCCTCATCCGCCTGATCATATCCGCCGCCGCCAAGGATCTCAGTATCATCTCCCTGGGGCTCTGCGGTAAGCTCCGGCTCATCCAGGCTTCCGGTAAAGCCAAGGACCTCTGTCTGCTCATTCGCCTTGCTCCGGTCTTTTTTGGTTCTTCCGATCGTTGTGCTTCCCGAGCCAACGGATACGGTCACCTGTGAGGTGGCCGCCTGTGCAGCCGCTGCCTTTGCCGCATCTCTTGCGGAATCCCTCGCCGCATCATTTACGGCATTCTGAACTGTATTTGCTCCGGCAGACGCGTTCTGACGTGCAAGGGATCCTGTATCCATCTCAACTTCACGAACATGGATCCTCTTCTCGGAGCCTCTTCTTGCTTCTCTCTTTGATCTTGCTTCTATTCCGCCGGCCCGAATCTCTTCAATAGCCCTTCTTTCTGTCCGGCCGGTTACAACTCCCAATGCTTTCGGTATCTTCAGAACAAAGAAGAGAACAACTGCAGCTATCAGGAAGACCACTGCCAGGATGAGTCCGGCATAGAATAATGTACGATACATACCTGTCACTCTCCCTTCTCTTCTGTTGTTGCTGTTGTTGTGCTGTTCTTAAGTGCCTCCAGGGCATCCATGTCGGATACGCGCTTCACCCAGTTGTTGTTCTTCTCAATTCCCGGGATCTTGCGTCCAGCCTCATAGATCTCCAAGATCGTATTTCTGTTGGCAGCAGACCACTTGGTTATATCGTTCTCTTTTTCAGAGTAGGTCTGATACACATAATTCAGATGCTTCGTATAGACTCTGGCCAGATTCTCATTTGCCGTCTCTCCGGCATCGGCCAGAACCGTCTCGGCTTCCTTAAAGGTCTCCATGGCGTGATCGAACTCGCCCTCTATACCATAGATCTCGGCGATCCGGCACATTTTCTCCTCATAGGACTTCCGATATGTGGTCAGGCTTGCATTATCACCCTCCGCCTGCGAGATGCTCAGGTTTCCCTTTTGTACGTTCACTACCTCCTGACAGGACTGGATCGCCAGTTTATACATGGAGGGATCCGTCTTTCCGAGCTGATAGTAGATCTCGGACAGGCTGTTGTTATAGTCAAAATCAAAGCGCCAGGAGTCGTTGCCGCCATAGCCATCCAGGTCTTCCAAAGCCTGGCTCATGACTGCCTCACCCTTTTCAGCCACGCCCTCTGTAGTAACATAGGTGGCATAGATCCTTCCAAGGGTCTGGTAATTGACAAACTTCTGCTGATCTGTGTTGCTGAACCGGCTCATATTGTAATCAGCAAAGCTGTTTACATTTCCGATCAGCTCTTCAACATTTACGTTATTGCTGGCACAGATAAATGCGATACTCTCATAGTATCCGGCAAGCTCACCGTAATCAGGATCATCACTCGGAACCATACGGAAATACTTGTCTGCTGCGGCATAGTCTCCCATCTCGGTGAAATATGCCAGGCCCAGACGATACAGGACCTCCGGATTGGTGTTGATGTCGGAATCACCGTTATCCACACGGTTTGCTATCGTCGTAAGGCCATCGCTCAGCGACAGAGCATTAACCTCATTTACATTCGGGTCGTGGGATGCATCGATATATAGATCGATAAAATCAATGTATGCATCCGCATCATCCGCTTTCAGGTCGATTGCCTTCTTATACTGCTCCGCTGCTTCCGGATATCTCTGCTGGATCTTCATATCATTTCCGGTTTCAATATAGGAAGCGTAATTTTCACGTTCCTCGCGGCGCATGCCATTGTATCCCACGATAGCGGTGATCGCGGATGCAACGGAAAGTGCTGCGCAGACGCCGAAGAGAATGACCTTCTTCTTATTTGCTTTCTTATAGGAATCATCCAGCTCGGTATAATGCTCCAGTGCATACAGGAGCTCCGAACAGGACTGATAACGATCGTTCGGGTTAGGTTGTGTACATTTCAGGATGATCTGCTCAAGGCCGGTGGAAAGCGCTGAATTCCACTGACGGATCGGCTTGATCTCATACGGAGGCTCGCAGGGATTCATACCCGTAACCATATGGTACAGAGTCGCACCCAGGTTATAGATATCGGTACGGGCATCTGTCTTGTAGATACCGCGTCCCTGCGCATCGCCAAACTGCTCCGGAGCCGCATATCCACGGGTTCCGAGAGCGGTCGTATCCGCGTTGTTCTCGATGGTATATTCCTTTGCAGTACCGAAGTCGATCAGCTTTACACCGCCCTCCGGACGAAGCATTACATTCGCCGGCTTCATATCACGGTAAATGATCGGCGGATTCATGGAATGCAGATAATCCAACGCGGATGCGAGCTGGATACCCCAGTCGATCACATCCTCCTGTGACTGTGCGCCTTCCTGCTTCAGTACATCACCGAGGTTGGTACCCTCGATAAAGTCCATTACTACATAGATCGTGCCGCGGCTGTTGATGATGTCAACAATTCGCGGAAGAACGGGATGGTCTACATTCTTCAGAATGTTTGCCTCTCGCTCCAGGCCCTTCAGAAGTGTCTCGGTGCTCTTGGATCCGTCGTTCTTCATCTCCTTGACCGCCCACTGCTTGTTCAGCCGGTTATCACGGGCAAGGTAAACGACCGACATACCACCGCGACCGATTTCCTTCAGTATTTCATATTTTCCGTCAAGGACGGTACCCTCTTTAGTCATCCTGTTATCCCCGTTACTTTGTTTTTATCACTGCTACTGTAATATTATCGGTTTCTTTCCGATTCTTAACTACTTCTGTCAGATATACGCATCCGTATTTCATTTCCTCTTCCGAACCACAGGCCTCAGGCCCCAGCTTCTCCACCATTTCCTCATCGGAGATCTGATGGCGGAAGCCATCGGAACAGAGCATGTAAACGGCATCCTTCTTCAGATGTCCCTTTACGAAATCAGGCTCAACCACATTGGAGGCTCCTACGCACTGAAGGAGCACACTCCGTCTCGGATCCACAGCTGCCTGCTCGGGCGTCATCCGTCCGTTTGCGATCTCTCTCGCTACGAAGGTCTGATCATTCGTCAGAAGACGCACGCCTGCAGAAGACATTTCATAGATCCGGCTGTCACCTACATGAACAATATAGAATTCGTCATTGAACATCAGGATCGCGGAAACGGTGGTACCGAGCATGAGATTGTTCTCCGCACCGTAACGGCCAAGTCTCTGGTTCTGATCCTGGATGATACGGTTCCAGTCATTTCTGAGTGACGCTACCGTAAATGTCCCTTCCATGACCATGCGGGCGAAATCCCGGTCAAACCAGTCGCAGAAGGCAAATATTACTTCTTTAGAAGCAAGTTCTCCCTTGGCCAGGCCGCCCATTCCGTCACAGACGATACTGAAGGCGACCTTTCCGGCCGGAGAATCTATGATCCGGATCGCGAGAGAATCCTGATTCGTATTCTTTCGGATTCCGATATCGGTATTATAAGTTGCGGTAAAATCCATGTTAATCTCCTATTCTGAGATGGAATTCAAAGTCTTCATCGCCCATACGAACGATTGTCCCTTTCTTCAGAAGAACCTCTTCATCCGGTGCGAGACGCTTTCCGTCCACAAATGTACCGTTGGTAGAATTAAGGTCTCTCAGATAGTTCACACCATTCCGGCGATTGATCTCACAATGCGCACGGCTGATGGCCGAATTGTTCTCTATTGAGTAATCCGCCTGGACCTTCGACTTTCCGATCTTGAACTTATCCTTTGTGAACATGATCCGTTCACCGGAGCTCTTACGTACAAAGTGCGGTTCCGGCTTTCCGGGCTGCGCTGCTACCGGCTTCGGTGCCTGCGGTACGCCCTGCGGCGGCATTCCCTGCGGTGCTGCCGGCTTCGGTGCCTGCGGTACGCCCTGCGGCGGCATTCCCTGCGGTGCTGCCGGCTTCGGTGCCTGCGGTACGCCCTGCGGCGGCATTCCCTGCGGTGCTGCCGGCTTCGGTGCCTGCGGTACGCCCTGCGGCGGCATTCCCTGCGGAGTTACCGGTTTCGGTGCCTGCGGTACGCCCTGCGGCGGCATTCCCTGCGGAGTTACCGGCTTCGGGGCCTGCGGTACGCCCTGCGGTGGCATTCCCTGCGGTGCTGTCGGCGGTACCGGTGCCTGCGGCATTCCACCCTGCATCATTGCTCCCAGATCCAATTCAGGGGCAGATGTTAATTCTGTTGTCGGATTCTTCATTGCTGCCGGGATATCCGGAGCAGCCTTAGGTGCTTCCGGTGCCTTCGGCATTACGGGTGTCGGCGGTACCGGTGCCTGCGGCATTACAGGTGTCGGCGGTACCGGCGCTTTCGGCATCTCCGGTGCTGTAGGTGCTACCGGCGGTACCGGTGCTTTCGGCATCTCAGGTGCCTTCGGTGCTTCCGGTGCTTTCGGCATCTCAGGCGCTTTCGGCATTTCAGGTGCTGCAGGCGCTACCGGCGGTACCGGTGCCTGCGGCATTACAGGTGTCGGCGGTACCGGCGCTTTCGGCATCTCCGGTGCTGTAGGTGCTACCGGCGGTACCGGTGCTTTCGGCATCTCCGGTGCTGTAGGTGCTACCGGCGGTACCGGTGCTTTCGGCATCTCCGGTGCTGCAGGTGCTTCCGGTGCTTTCGGCATCTCAGGCGCTTTCGGCATTTCAGGTGCTGCAGGCGCTACCGGCGGTACCGGTGCTTTCGGCATCTCCGGTGCCTTCGGTGCTTCCGGCGCCTTTGGCATTTCAGGTGCCTTCGGCATCTCGGGCGCTGTAGGCGCTACCGGCGGTACCGGTGCTTTCGGTGCTTCCGGTGCCTTCGGCGCTTCAGGCGCTTTCGGCATTTCTGGTGCTGTAGGTGCTACCGGCGGTACCGGTGCTTTCGGCATCTCCGGTGCCTTCGGTGCTTCCGGTGCCTTCGGCGCTTCAGGCGCTTTCGGCATTTCTGGTGCTGTAGGCGCTACCGGCGGTACCGGTGCTTTCGGCATCTCCGGTGCCTTCGGTGCTTCCGGTGCCTTCGGCATTTCAGGTGCCTTCGGCATCTCCGGTGTTGTAGGCGCTACCGGCGGTACCGGTACTTTCGGCATCTCCGGTACCTTCGGTGCTTCCGGTGCCTTCGGCATTTCAGGTGCTTTCGGCGCTTCAGGCGCTTTCGGCATTTCTGGTGCTGTAGGTGCTACCGGCGGTACCGGTGCTTTCGGCATCTCCGGTGCCTTCGGTGCTTCCGGTACTTTCGGCGCTTCAGGCGCTTTCGGCATTTCTGGTGCTGTAGGTGCTACCGGCGGTACCGGTGCTTTCGGCATCTCCGGTGCCTTCGGTGTTTCCGGTGCCTTTGGCATTTCAGGCGCTTTCGGCATCTCAGGTGCTGTAGGTGCTACCGGCGGTACCGGTGCTTTCGGCATCTCCGGTGCCTTCGGCGCTTCCGGTGCTTTCGGCGCTTCAGGCGCTTTCGGCATTTCAGGTGCTGTAGGTGCTACCGGCGGTACCGATGCTTTCGGCATCTCCGGCGCCTTCGGCATTTCAGGCGCCTTCGGCGCTTCAGGCGCTTTCGGCATTTCTGGTGCTGTAGGTGCTACCGGCGGTACCGGTGCTTTCGGCATCTCCGGTGCCTCAGGCGCTTTCGGCATTCCCTGGGAAGTCATACCCTGTGGCGGCATTCCCTGCGGTGCCATTCCCTGCGGTGGCATTCCCTGCGGTGCCATTCCACGCGGAGCCATTCCCTGTGGCGGCATTCCCTGCGGTGCCATTCCCTGCGGTGCCATTCCACGCGGTGCCATTCCCTGCGGTGCCATTCCCTGCGGCGGCATTCCCTGCGGTGCCATTCCACGCGGTGGCATTCCCTGCGGTGCCATTCCACGCAGCGGCATTCCCTGCGGTGCCATTCCCTGCGGCGGCATTCCCTGCGGTGCCATTCCCTGTGGCAGCATTCCCTGAGGTGCCATTCCCTGTGGTCTGCCCTGCGCAAAAGGCGCCGCCTGCGGTGCTCCGTTTGTCATCTGACCGGATGCACGATTTCTCATAACCTCCATCCGGTTCACCTTTCCCGGACCGGCATCTGTTCCGGCCATGGAAAACAGTTCATTCACAAGTGAGGTGAAACGCTCCAGACTGAACTGGTACGCGTTGATCTCGCTCAGGAGTCTCGCAACATAATTGTCCCGGTCAGACTCGTCAAATTTCATCTTCGAGATCAGCCTGCGGAAAAATGCAGGAACCTCTGTCATATCAACAGAATCCTGTTTGATGGGAAGTAACATGCAGATCGTCTGTGCGTTCTGCGGATTCACGTAGATGACATCCTCATCCTTCAATATGCAGCTTACAGGAATCCCCTGAGTTCCCGCAGAAAGTGTTGTTGCCAGATTTCTTACGAGTGCAAGAACCTCCTGCTTCTTCAATACCTTCTGGATGTAAGCGGAAAGTGTCGGAAAATCCGGCACATTTACCATCATGATCCTCTGCCCGTTCATTTCAGCCGGCTGCATATACATCATGCCCGGAATCTGAGTCGTTCTGGCGCGGTCAACCGCGCGTTCATCGATCACATCAGCCACCTGAACCTGATACTTCAGCATCAGGTATCCGTTCATCCGGTCAACGTCAATCCTGTACTTCTTCATGCTACACTTCCCCCAATCTTAATACTTGAACAAGAATTCCTCATCACCCAGACGGATCCGGCAGTTATTCGTCAGGAGAACTTCCTCTCCGTCTTCCAGTTCCTTGCCGTTCACGTAAGTATGATTCGTGGACTTATTGTCTTTGATGTAATATCCGTCATCCTTTCTGGTAATGATGGCGTGCTGTCTGGAGATGGCCCCGTTACCGCTGACATGATAATCAACGCCACGGTTTGCCTTGCCGATCTTGAAGACAGCCTTGGTGATCATGGTTCTTTCCTCCGTAGTCTCACGGATCAGATAAGGATTCACCTTGATCGTTGCTCCGTCATTAGTACTGAGCGTTCCGGTCTGACCTGTCGATGCTGCCACAGGTGCGGGTGCCGGCGCTTCCTTCTTTCCCTTGCCCTTGGACTTGGACTTTGCTGCCTTCTCCTCAGCTTCTGCCTCCTTGGAAGCATTTACGTTATTGATGTCCTCGGTCACGACGTTCTTCTTTTCTTTTGCATTCTTGGACTCACGGGTAACCTCAGCCGGCTCGTCGCCTCTCAGCAGATCGGTAGCTTCGCGGTCTCCCGTCTCCTGTACGATCTCAGCCTCCTGGGCTGCTGCATTCTGGATAATGGCCGCACGGCTGACCTTGATATTCTTGGAACTCGTACGTGCGCCGCGTGTAGCCAGCTTTGCCTCCTCTGCCAGACGCTTTGCCTTCTCGGCAAGCTCCTCTAATGTGGGCTCGGCCGGTTCCTCCGGCTCTTCCTCAGCTGCCTCGGGCTCTTCCTCAGTCTCCTCGGCCTCATCCTCAACCGCCTCGGGCTCAGCCTCCGTCAGCTCAACCTCATCATCCTCAGCCTCTTCTTCAGCCTCCTCAGCTTCTTCTGTCTCTTCGGATGCTTCTTCTACTTCTTCAGTCTCTTCTGCTTCTTCCTCAGCCGGCTCCTCTTCTGCCTCTTCCTCATCGTCACCGATCTCCGGAAGTGCCTCGCCGCTGTCGGCTATATCATCCATGAAGCTGGAAATGCTCTTCTCCTCCGGTACCGGAGCCGCGCTGTCAACAACTTCTCCGTCCTCAGTGGAAATGCTTTCCTCAGCATCATAAGTGATTCCTTCATCCTCCATCAGCGCCTCTGTCAGTCCGATCAGATTACGCAGATTAAATGTATCACCGTTGATAAATGCCAAAAGCGTACCAACGTATGTCACGTCACCGTCCAGGTCATATTTGAAGTTTGCGATCAGCTGGCGAACAAAGCCCTTGAACTCCGTGGAAACGGAAGCTTCTCCCTCAACCGGGAGGCAGATGAACTGCATTTTCAGAGAATCCTGATCGATGTAGATAAAATCCTTGTGAAGAAGGATATATGCCAGATGCAGAGCCTGCTCCTTGCAGTTGATCAGGCCCAATGATATATTTCTCAGAATCTTAAGCACCAGTTCCTTGCTTACAACACCGGAAGTGTACTTCTGCAAAGAAACCTTCCCGGAAATGTCGTAGGTAAGATAGTCATAGTCCTCGTCCTGCTCGAAGATGACTCTGACCAGCTCTTCCGAGCCTTCCTCCTCCATGAAATCCAAAGTATCCTCGTCAAGCTCCATGCCCTCCCCTAAAATATAGGTCAGGTAGCGCTCCTTTCCGATTGTCTTTGCGTGAAAGCTGAAACTTCTCATTTTCTTACTTCCTCCCCTTTATCGTCTCAAAATATTACGTCCTTGATAACCTTACTCCGAGTCCTGTCCGTCATCCCCGGAATCGTCTCCGGAATCGTCTCCGGAATCATCTCCGAGATCCATCTGGTCAACGGTGACACCTTCACCGCTCTCAAACTCGTCGTAGTTCCTGTAGAAGGCATGTACTCCCTTCTTCTCATCCACGATCTTGTAGTAATAGTAATCGTGCTCCGCCGGATCCAGAACCGCCTCAATACATGCAAGTCCCGGGTTACAGATCGGTCCTGCCGGAAGCCCCGTGTACTTATAGGTATTATACTTTGATTCTATCTCCAGGTCCTCGTACAAAACCTTGTCCTTGTCATACATTCCCTTGGTCAGAGGGTAGAGAACCGTCGAATCGATCTGAAGCGGCATATCCTCCTTCAGACGGTTATTGATGACTCCTTCCACCACCCGGCGTTCCTCAGGAATACGACACTCACGCTCGATCATGGACGCCCTGGTGATCACCTCATATGAATTCAGTCCCAACTCTTCAGCCTTGGCCTGGAGCTCAGAATTATAATAGATCTGGAATGTATCCAGCATCCAGTCAACCAGAGATTCTGCCGTGGTATCCTTTGTAATGTCGTATGTAGCCGGGAAGAGATATCCCTCCAGGCGATACCGGACATCCACCCCGACAGGAACATCCTCCAGGAACGGGAACTTGGTCCTCGTTACAGACTTGCAGGCGTTGATGAACTCCTCTGCCGTACAGATCTCCTGTTCCTCACACCGTGCAGCGATCTGATCTATGGAGAAGCCCTCGGGCACTACCAGCTTCTGCAGCACTCCTCCGGTCTCGTCCTCCTTGGACATGACAGCCATCATATCCAGTGTATTCATTCCGGTGTTCAATGTATAGGTTCCGTGCCTGAGCATTCCCCGATACTCGGAATCCTGCAGTCGTTCGACAAATGCGCCTTCGTACTTGATCAGCCCGTTTTTGTAAAGGATATGTGCGATCTGTTTTACCGAAGCATTCTCCGGGATCACGACCTTGACATCCTGACCGGCCGTTGTTGATGTATTTGTCAGTTCTTCGTTATACGCGTTTCTGTATTCCTTGATCCTCGTCATGACGATCATTCCCAGTGCCAGCGCGGCACAGACGCCGATCATGAACTTAACGAATTTGATTGAAAATCTGCCCGGGGTCATATCCCGAACCCTCCTGAAATCAACTTATTTTTTATAAAAGGGCATACTTGCACTCAGTTTACAATAATGCTATCATATAATAGCATCTTTTATGAAAAATATCAAGGAAAGAAGGGCATTATTTTGGCAAATCCTATCGTAACAATCACAATGGAAGACGGGGGCATTATGAAACTGGAACTGTATCCTGAGATTGCTCCCAACACGGTCAACAATTTCATCGCGCTGGCGGGCAAGGGCTACTATAACGGCCTGATCTTCCACCGGGTGATCAGCGGCTTCATGATCCAGGGCGGGGATCCGGACGGACGCGGAACCGGCGGTCCCGGCTACTCCATCAAGGGCGAATTCTCCGAAAATGGGTTCCCCAATGATCTGAAGCACACCCGCGGCGTCATCTCCATGGCACGCTCCATGCGTCCGGACTCCGCAGGTTCCCAGTTCTTCATCATGCATCAGGACTCTCCACATCTGGACGGTCAGTATGCAGCCTTCGGAAAGCTTCTCGAGGGCGAGGATGTGCTGGACAATATCGCACGCACCAAAACAGGCTGGGGCGACAAGCCGGTACAGCCGCAGGTAATGAAAACCGTTACGGTGGAGACCTTCGGAGTGGACTATCCCGCACCGGAGACCATCGCGGAATAATATGACAGAGGGACGGTTTCCGTGCCACAAAATGCGGCAGAGGGACGGGTTCAATGTCACGCATAAGGAATGAAAAAACAAGATCCGCACCATACGTCATGAAAATGGCGCACGGCGCGGATCTTGTTATTGCAGAATGTGACAGCGGTATTGAACCCGTCCCTCGGCTACATCACATCCCAGTACCCGTCAAGGGTAGCGAAGTAATCCTCCACCGTCTCGGGTCTGCGGATCTCAATAACAGAGCCGTCCTCCCGGAGCAGAAGTTCTGCGGAATGAAGTCGTCCGTTATAGTTATAGCCCATGGCGAAGCCGTGGGCTCCGGTATCATGGATCACAAGGTAATCTCCCATGTCGATCTTCGGAAGCTCGCGGTCGATAGCGAACTTGTCGTTATTCTCACAGAGAGATCCGGTCACATCGTAGGTATGGTCGCAGGCTGCATCCTCCTTGCCCAGAACGGTAATGTGATGGTAAGCACCATACATGGCCGGACGCATCAGATTGGCCGCACAGGCATCCACACCGATGTACTCCTTGTAGATATGCTTCTCATGGATCGCCTTTGTAACCAGGTGTCCGTAGGGAGCCATCATGAAACGGCCGGATTCCGTGTAGATGCTGACATTTCCCATGCCCGCCGGAACCAGGATCTCCTCGTAGACCTTCTTCACGCCTGCTCCGATGACTTCGATATCATTTCCTTCCTGATCCGGCTTGTAGGGGATTCCGATACCGCCGGACAGGTTAATGAAGGACAGGGCCACACCCGTCTTCTCCTTGATCTCCACCGCCAGGCTGAAGAGAATGCCCGCCAGTGTGGGATAATAATCATTTGTTACGGTATTGCTTGCCAGAAAAGCATGCATTCCGAATTCCTTCGCCCCATGTGCTGCCAGATAGCTGTACGCTTCCATCAGCTGATCCTTCGTCATGCCGTACTTGGCATCCCCGGGATTGTCCATGATGGCATTTGAGATCTCAAAGAACCCGCCGGGATTGAAACGGCAGGAGATCCGCTCCGGGATCCCGCAGACTTCCTCCAGCATGGGAATATGTGTGATGTCATCCAGATTGATGGTCGCACCCAGCTTTGCCGCATAGGCGAACTCTTCCGGAGGTGTGTCGTTGGAGGAGAACATGATCTCTCTTCCTACGATCCCGCACTTCTCGGACATCATCAGCTCCGCCAGAGAAGAGCAGTCGGTTCCGCAGCCTTCCTCGTGAAGGATCTTCAGGATCGTCGGATTCGGTGTTGCCTTAACAGCAAAATATTCTTTAAATCCCGGATTCCAGGAGAAGGCCTTCTGCATCTTCTTCGCATTTTCACGGATGCCCTTCTCATCATAGATATGAAACGGGGTGGGATGAGTCTTTACGATCTCCTCCACCTGTTCTTTGGTTACAAATGCTTTCTTCACTTGATCTTCCTGCCTTTCACAAACGGCACAAAATCACCGCCCTCGTCGATGAAGCCGCTCTTCTCCATATATTCCCGCTCCGCATCAGCCAAACGACGCACGAAGGATTCTGCCATACCCGCATTTTCCACGATATACCGGATCATATCCGCATCATCCACAACCGCCGGCTCCGGCGATGTCAGCGATACCGCATCGGGATCCACGTTCACCCCGACCTTGTCGAAGTAGAGATCCTGCGTTCTGATAAATGAATCCGCCGCCTCAAGGCTGCAGCCGGTCGCCTGTTCCAATGCCTTGGTCAGTTCTACCAAATCAAGGTATTTCATGCGCATTCCTCCTTTGTTAATGGGGTAAGGAATATTATATCACGTTTGGGGAATGATTTCATCATGTTTCTGTGAGGGTAACAGGGACAGGACATACATAAAACAAAGAGCTCGCTGGGCAATCAGCGAGCTCAAGGTATGAAAAAATGTGGGGGAAGGTATAGATTCCTTCATTTGGAACATCTTTAAGATAACATGAAATTATGAAGAAGTTAGGTGCAATTTGTGAAGAAACGGTGAAACGCTGAAACAGTTTATCATTTCAGTTGACATAAGTGAAAAACTCGTTTCCCGCACTGTCCACCTTGTTCCGGAAAGTGTTCCGGTCCACCCGGACTTCATTGTCAATGGTGGGGTCATAGTAACGGATCGCATCCGAATTAAAGCTCACCACGAAGACATATCTGTTCTCCAGACGGGCCGCGAAGGGAACGCCGTCGCCCAGGAAAAGGACAGCCGTATCCAGATCCGCCCCGGACAGATTCAGTCCGCTGACCGTGTCATCGCTGAGCTTTTCAAACGCCTGATCCCAGTTTCCGCCATGTTCGTCCAGCGCATGCTTTGCAGCATCATAGGTGGTTTCCGCGCCTGCCATCTGCAGCGCCATAACAAGGCATGCGGTATATCCGTTCTCTCCGTCCCCGGCCTTCACATAATTCACACTGTCCGCCACTGTAAGATACGGAGCTCCGGTTCTCCGCCGATAGAGGGTACTTCCGTCTGCAAGCACCACATAGCCATGCTCCTGCACGGCTTCCCGGATCGTTATTCCGATCCGCTCCGACATATCAGAGAGATGTCCTGCCAGGAAAAGGTACCCGCATTTCCGGTCGATGGCTCCCTTGATCCGCACCTGATATCCCTCCTCGGTCCCCGCCTTGGAGATCAGTTCCTCCGGAATCGACGTCATATAGATATTTCCGGGGAAGATGAGGGAATATCCGTCCACTCCCGGCTCCTTGTTCTGAACGGTCTTTCCCTTCTCATCCTCCAGCTTATAGGTGATATAATCCGGATCCGCTTCCACCTTCACTCCGCTGTCCGGATCCAACGCCAGAAGACTGAGGTAGATCGTATTGTTCAGGAATCTGACTCCCGAGATCAGCAGTCCTCCCTGGCTGTAATCCTTCTCCAATGAACCGTCACGGTTCAGAAGCTTAAGGTTACTGTAAAGCATACTCGGGGATCCGTCCGCTGCCACCGAAACATTTTCAGGCTTGGCCGCCCCGTACACGAAGTCCTCCCCGATAAAGGTCAGTGCTTCCAGCTGCTTTCCGCTTTCCGTGATGGTATTCTTCTTCTCCGAAGCCAGGTCCCAGAGTGTAATGGACTCGGCCCCCGGGGTTTTCCCCGAATCCTCCGGAAATGCGATCACGCTTCCGTCTCTGGAAACCAGCACTGAAGGAACGGACAGTCCCTCAGCCAGCGTCTGCTCCTCCCCGGTCTTCAGGTTCAGAGAGTGGAGGCTCTGGTTCAGAAGATAGAACAGAACACCCTCCGTCTCATTCAGGTAGAGAAGGCGTCCCACCTCTCTCGTCATCCACTCGTAGGGCAGATTTGTGGAGATAAATGCGCATTCTCTGATCACACGCTTCTCTTCATCGAACTGCTGGATCAGGATCCCGTTTTCACCCTCATGGGCGCCGCTGCTGATCCGTCCGTAGACCGCAAAGTAGGCCTCCGTATTGTCCACGAAAAGGACTACGGGACTTTCCATCCCCGTAAATGCGGCGCGGTCCGCCTCAGCCCCGTAGATGCGGGTCAGGGTGGATGCATTGTAATCATAGTACCAGACACTTCCGTCGGTCGCGAAGACCGTATGCTGGTTATTCTCACTGGTCCGGAATACCACATCCCTGTCCGAGGTGCCGATCTGTATCCCGTTGATATCTCTCTCAAACTGCAGAGGCGTGAACTGGCGGTTCATTCTGCGGAAATAATCCTTGATCCGGGCAGCGCCCAGCTCGGGAACATATTCCAGAACAAAATGCTCCTCCACACGATAGGTGCGGATCTCCTGAGTCTCCTCCTCAACCGTGTTCATCAGATAATGATACACCACGGTCCCGCCGTCGTCATAAAGCTCCGTCAGCGCAGTCTCCTGAATCTCGGAGATCTCCGGGGAAAGTCCTACCCAGGCGAGAGTTTCATAGGTGGAGAACAGGGATACAAAGCCCAGATCCTCCCGGTCGTACTCCTCCGGTGCTTCTTCCAGATACGCCTTGATCTCCTTCTCGATCGCTTCCGTTTTCTCGGAAAGCAGCAGTTTGTGAAAGCTTCCGGCTGCTGCCAGACAGGCATTCACATATTCCCGCTCCAGCCGTACCACACGGGTATAGTACCGGAGGGTATCGTCTCCGCGGATGATCTGGATCACGAAATTGTAAGGCTGATCCTTCTTCATGTCCATCCGGATCTCCGCATTACAGAAGGCCACCCCCTCCCGAAGCTGAGTGGTTTCCAGTTTTCCCTCTTCGATCAGGGTCTCTCCTGTGGAATCGCGCAGCTGATAGGAGACCTCCCCGAGGGAGCTCCCCTTTGTCGCTATGGAAAAGCTGACAGTCTTTGCATCTCCCACCGGCACGATGGAATCCCGGATAAGAGCCGGGTCCATATCCTGCTTATAGGCAGGAAGCGCCGTGAGTCGTTCTTCTCCATAGTACGTATAAACAACCGGAAGCGTTGCGCCGTCCAACTCCACGTAGGTACGGTCACTCCCCCGGTTGCTTATCGCGTTTATGATCAGGGCGGTTCCCGTGAAAACCGCAAGAAAGAGAACCACCCTGAACAAAATTTTAATGAATGTGCTCTTCCACATTTATCCTTTAATCTCCGAAGCAGATACCAAGAGTCTTTGCCTCCTGGATCGCCTGATTATCAACATTTACATACTTCAGTTTTCCTGCCGTCTCCTCCAGCGGGATCGCCTTCACTTCGCCGTTCAGCATAACCACCAGCTTTCCGAAATCCTTATCCCGGATCAGCTCCGCAGCCTTCGCACCGAAGCGGCTGGAAATGAATCGGTCATACGCATCCGGACTTCCGCCGCGCTGTGTATGTCCCGGGATCGCTACGCGGACATCCGCACTGAACTTCGCACGGATCTGATCGGCGATCTCATACCCGATGGACGGGTGCTGGAGAGCGGCGATCGCCTCCTTACGCTCCTTCTTCGGAAGCTTCGCAACATCCTTCGGAATGGCACCCTCTGCCACGCAGATGATGGTGAAGCGCTTACCCTGCTTGGTACGCTTCTCGATTGCCTTGTATACCTTCTTCATATCATACGGAACCTCGGGAAGAAGGATAACGTCGGCACCGCCTGCGATTCCTGCATACAGCGTGATCCATCCTACTCTGTGTCCCATGATCTCAACGACAAATACACGGCTGTGAGATTCAGCTGTGGTGTAGATGCAGTCAATGGCATGCGTAGCCACGTCCACCGCACTCTGGAAACCAAAGGTAACATCGGTTCCCCAGATATCATTATCGATGGTCTTGGGAAGTCCGACTACATTCAGTCCGTTCTGAGACAGGAGATTTGCCGTCTTCTGGGAACCGTTTCCGCCCAGAACCACCAGGCAGTCCAGATCCAGCTTCTTGTAGGTCTTTACCATAGCCGGAACCTTCTCGATCCCGTCATCCGTCGGCACATCCATCATCTTGAACGGCATACGGGATGTACCGAGAATGGTACCGCCCTTGTTCAGAAGACCCGTGAAATCCATCGGCTTCATTTTCTCATAATTGCCGTAAATCAGTCCCTTATAGCCATCCTTAAATCCGTAGATCTCTACCTCACCGATACCAAAGAGATTCTCCAGTCCCTTTGCCACCCCTCGCATCGTTGCATTCAGCGCCTGGCAGTCGCCGCCGCTGGTAAGCATACCGATCTTCTTCATGTTGCAACCCTCCTTTTTGTTATATTACCGCGTTGTTTATTCCTGCATTTCCGTTCTTTCCGGTCACTCCGTCCGTACCTGTCACGCTCTGCAGATGATGTACTGCCGCTTTACAGTTCGATCCGACCGTCCAGTGCCCGGAGCAGTGTCATTTCATCCGTACACTCCAGATCGCCTCCCACCGGAACTCCGGTCGCGATCCGGCTGCATTTGATCCCTGCCGGCTTCACCATCTTGGAGATGTAAACGGCCGTTGCCTCGCCCTCGATCGTAGAATTCGTGGCAATGATCAGTTCGTCACAGTCTCCCCGCAGACGTTCCAGAAGTTCCTTCAGACGGATATCCTGCGGACCGATGCCGGCTGACGGATTGATCACTCCGTGCAATACATGATAGACCCCTTCATACTTTCCGATCCGCTCGTAGGCCGCCAGTTCTCTCGGGCTCTCCACCACCATGATCAGCTTATGATCCCTGGACGGAGAGGAACAGATCGGGCAGAGCTCCTGGTCTGTAATGGTACAACATTCTTTACAGTACTTGATATTCTTTTTCGCCTGACGGATGGCTGTGGACAGAGCGTCCACCTGCTCTTCCGGCATTCCGATGATATGAAATGCCAGACGCTGCGCGCCCTTGGGGCCGATGCCCGGAAGCCGGGTCAGCTCCTCGATCAGACGATTGACTTCTCCTCCGTAGACATCCATTTAGAACGGAAGACCTCCTCCTCCGGTGATCTTGCCCATCTCAGCCTGCTCATCCTCGGACTGGAGACGAACTACCTCATTTACGGCTGCCAGAACCAGATCCTCCAGCATTTCGATATCCTCAGGGTCCACAACCTCTTCGGAAATCTTCACCTCGGTGATCTCCTTCTTACCGTTCATTTTTACCTTTACAACACCGCCACCGGCAGTACCCTCGTACTCCTTTGCCTCCAGTGCTTCCTTGGTCTCTTCCATCTGCTTCTGCATACGCTGTGCCTGCTTCATCAGATTGTTCATGTTGCCGGGCATCATGCCCATGCCGCCAAAGCCACCTCTTTTTGCCATTGTTATGTAAACCTCCTATTTCTGTTCTACTTCAAAACAGATCTTTGTCATATCCAGGATATAATCCCGCCGGGTCACCCGGTCCTTCTCAATAACATATAATTCAAAGCTGCGCCCCGTCTCCGAGGCCAGGATCTCCTTCAGCTCGGACTGATGCTGGGGGTTTTTGAAATAATCGCTGATCTGGCTTCCCACCTCGGCTCCGGTGATCAGCAGATTGATCCCTACATCTCCGCCCTGATCCGGTTCTCTCGGCTGAACTGCGATCCTCCTGATGTACCGCTGCATGAGGGCGGTCATCCGGGGAACGATCCTGGTATTCCAGTCCTCCATCAGCTTCTTTACATCCTCAACGGTTGCCTCGGGAAAGCTCTCCCGCAGTGTTGCTTCCCGTTCCTCAGGTGTAACCGGTGCCGCTGTTTCTTCCGTCTTCTCCGCCACCGTCTGCACCGGTACAGCTGCAGCCGATCCTGCCGGACGCCGTTCCAGCTCTCCGGTCCGTTCCTTCAGCCGGATCACCTCGGCCTCCGCCTTCTCCGCTCTCTGCTCAAGCCGGTCCATCCTTGCCAGAAGCGCTTCCAGATCCACATCCGATTCCGGACGCATGAGACGGATCATTCCCATTTCCAGAGTCACCCGCTTGGTTGCGGAGCTCCGGATCTGCTGGGACAGATCCTGCATCACATGCAGCTGCCTCTGAAGGGTATCGTGGGAAAAGCTCTTACCCAGTTCCGTCAGCAGCGCCACCTGTTCCTCCGTCATGTCCAGTCTGCTCCCGAGTCCCGGCGAAAGGGCCAGGAAGAGCATATTCCGGAGAAACCATACATAATCATCCACAAACCGCGTCAGGTCCATTCCCCGCCAGATCACGTCATGGATCAACTCCATCACGCCCACGGGGTCGTCCTCCGCGATCTTTGCGGTCAGCTTCTCAAATACCTCCGTATCCGCCGCTCCGATGGTTTTCTGCACACGTCCCAGAGTCAGCTTCTCACCCAGGTTGTAGGACACACATTCATCCAGGATGGAAAGCGCGTCACGCATGGAGCCGTCGGCCGCCTTTGCGATATAATCCAGGGCTTCCCTCTCGGCCTCCACCTCTTCCCTCTGCAGAAGATCCTGCATCCTGTCGGCTATGGTGGTGTACTCGATCCTGCGGAAATCATAGCGCTGGCATCGGGAACGGATCGTCACCGGAACCTTGTGAGACTCCGTGGTCGCCAGAATAAAAATAACATAGGAGGGCGGTTCCTCCAGCGTCTTCAGCATGGCGTTGAACGCGCCCGAGGAAAGCATATGAACCTCGTCTATGATATATACCATGTACTTCCCGTCTGTGGGAGCATACTGTACGCCGTCATTGATCTGACGGATATTATCCACACCGTTATTGGAGGCCGCATCGATCTCCAGCACGTTCATGGCCGCTCCGGACGCGATCCTCCTGCAGCTGTCACAGGTTCCGCAGGGACTTCCGTCCACCGGGTGTTCACAGTTTACGGCCTTTGCCAGAAGCTTTGCCACGGAGGTCTTACCGGTACCTCTGGTTCCGCAGAACAGATATGCATGTCCGATCCGGTCATGTTTTATTTGATTCTTCAAAGTTGTAACGATGGGCTCCTGTCCCTTCACCTCTTCAAAGGTATCCGGCCGGAACTTCCGATACAACGCAACATAAGCCATATTCGGTTCCTTTCATTCCCTGACATCCATACCAAATTATAACCGAATCACGGGTGGAACGCAACGAAAAAAGAGAGCAGATCAATCCGCCCTCTTTTTTGCGATCTTCGCCTTTTATTGACGAAAATCCATTATTTCTCACAACTCTCTCATGTTGTTTTGTCTAGTACGTGCTATCCCTTCGGACCGCTTAGTGTTGCATTTCGGACTGCCTCACTCGCACCTTCTATAACTGATTATATTCATTTATGAATAAAAGTCAACCCCTTTTCGCAAATTTTATTCAAAATTTGTTCAAAATTTGTTAATATTTAGAAAATGAACGAATTTCTGTACCAAAATGTGTATCTTAAAGTAAAACATAATGTGAAACAGCGTACTGCCATATTCCTTTTCGTGCCGTTTTACTCAACATTTTTCAGCGCTTCGTCCATAGGAATGCGTTTTATTCGGAAATAATCCAGGAGCATGACCACCAGATACGCACCGAAGGTGATCCCGATCACCCAGAGGTAATCCGTAGCGCCGAAATGAACCGGCAGCCAGCCGTCCATTTTGTTCATATATGCAACCCAAATGCCGCCGAGAGCCCATACGCCTGCGAAAGCTGTGACAATGGCCGAGATCAGGACGAACCAGGTGGTACTGATCAGGTACAGAGACGCGATCTCCTTGTTCTCGTATCCCAGGATCTTCACCATGGAAATGGCGTTTTCGTTGCGCTCGATGATGACCTTGGTCAGCATGTAGATCAGGATCATGGCCAGGAAGAAACATACCACCTGGAAGATGGACATGTAGTCACCCATGGAATGATTCAGCTGCCGTGAGATCTTCAGCACATCCTCTTCCGTTATGGAAGCTGCGATGTCCTTCTTCTCGATATCCGTGATCTCCTCATCACTCATGTATCCGCTGAAGGATCCGACCTTGTACCCGAAGGTACTGTTGAAATGATCCTGCGGCAGGATCACGATGAGTCCGCCGGTATAATCCATGACACCTGCAACCTTAAACGTATACTTATCTTCCGCGAAGGGCTTCTTCAGCGTGATGCTGTCTCCCTCCTTCAGTTTGAACTTATCACGATATGCAGAAGAAACATACACCTCATCCTCTGCCAGATCCGAAGGGATCGAAAGATACTTACTGTCATTTACCACGCCGTATACCGTGATGGCCTCACCCACCCGCGGTCCTTCCGTGGTCTTCAGGTCCGTCATACTGAACTTCTCAGCACCGGCCGTTTTCGTGGTCAGTTCATTCCCGTCCTCATCCTCCGTACTCTTAAGGATGTACTGATTCTTCACGAACATCTCATCCACCACATTGTCCGTATAGCTGTTCAGGGTAGAGGGAAGTCCGAAGGAGAAGGCCAGCAGGATCATGACAAATGCCAGTCCGAAGAACAGCACCAGATAATTGGGGATGTTCTGAAGGATCACCCTGAGGCGGAACCTGTGGAAGAATGGGAAATGCGGCAGCTTCACTGCTTTCTTCCTCTTACTGCTTCTCAGATCATGGCGCAGGAATCGGAGGGGCGAGAACCGCATGGCTCTGCGGATCACCACCCAGGTCACCAGGATCATGATGGCCACCGGGATCAGCGTGGTTCGGATAAACGCTTCCGGATTCCAGAGGGTCACATAGGTGGGAAGGCTGTAGCTGTTATAGTACATGCCAACCACGATCCCCTTGAAAAGGGTGTAACCCAGCACATTTCCTATGATGGAGGAAATGAGAGTCACCACCACCGGGAGCGTCACGTAATGCCGCACCAGCTCACTCTTGGAATAGCCGGACGCCCGGAGGGTTCCGATGGCGGATGCCTCTTTGTTGATGGTGCTCGTAATGGTAACACCGAAGATAAATGCGATCATGGCGATGAAGATATACAGCATGATTCCTACCATGACCTCATCTCCGGAGATATCATCCCTGGCAAATTTCACTGCCATATTTCCGTAGCGCGGAACGAAATCCTTCAGTTCATTGTCAGCAACCACGCTCTGGCTGACCACTGCCTGCATATAGTTGTCGGACAGGGTCTTCTGCTGCTCCTTCTGTTGCTCGTCCTCGGCATTCAGGTCAATGGCCTTGTCCCCAAGTGCCGCGTCGTCATACATCCACGCATAGTTGTAATGGATACTGATGTCATATGCATCGAAGGCATCCGGTGTTACCACTGCCACGTCAAATGTAATGGCATCGAACATGGAATCCGTATTCTTCTCATACAGGGTTGAGTAATTCACCATGGAGATGAGGCCGGTGACCTTCATATCCTTTCCCTGCACCCGGATGGTATCTCCCACCTTGATGCTGTTATTGTCTGCATGCATCCGGTCGATGGCAATCTCAGAATCATTCTTCGGCGCCTCGCCCTCCAGATAACAGGAGTGATTGATCTCATCCGTGGTTTTATAGACACGGACCTTTCCATCCTTCTTCTCGTCACAGTTATGATCCTCCTCCACATCCTTGTAGAAGTTCTCATACAGCTTCACCGGAACCGCGAAGAAGTTCTCTTCTGCCTTCTTCTGTTCCTCGGATTTCTTACTCTCCTGCTTCTCCTTCTCTTCTGCGATCTTCTTATCGATCTCTTCGTAGGCCTCTTTCCGCCCCTTCTCTACCGCATCCTTGAATTCGGCAGAGTCCTGTACTTTCGTCAGAACCTCATCATAGTTCTCGTCCTTCGCCTTCTTCAGGGCCGCTTCATAGTTCTCGTCCATGGCCTGCTTCAGGGCAGCCTCGTAATTCTCGTCCATGGCCTGCTTCAGGGCAGCCTCATATCCCGGCGTACCCGCGGGGATCATCTGCTGTACCTTGGCCTCGACAGCCGCCTGTACCTGGGTCTCGATGGTGTTCTTCACGCCCTCCTCCAGGAGCTTCTCTGCCTGCTTCTCAGCCTCTTCTTTGGATTTCTTCTCGATCTCGGCATCTGCTTCTTTCCGGGCCTCGTCTGTCGCATATGCCCAGACATCTGCCTTCTCACCGCTTTCCAACTTAGCCAGCAGCTCCGCATCCGCCTTCTGGTTCAGCTCGAAATGTCCGTATTCCATCTTATATTTGGTCACCGACTCATCGATAGCTGCCAGCATGCTGTTATTTGCAACATACATACCGGATACAAATCCGATGGTGATGGCCAGGAGAAGAAAGATCACCAGATACTTTCTCCATTCTCCCATGAGTTCCTTGGGAACACGCTTCTGAAGCGGATTCTTCATTTTCTTCTTTCTCACAATTCCGTCCTCCAATTGTAAGTGACAATCGATCTACCAGTCTAAGTCAACCGCCGATACCTTCTGCTCGTTGATGATGTTACGTCTTACCACACCGTCACGAAGCTTGATCACGTGATCCGCCATCTGCTTAATAGCTTCGTTATGTGTTACCATGATAATGGTATTTCCGTACTTCTGATTCACATCCTCGATGAGCTTCAGGATCTCCTTGCTGGTGTTGTAGTCCAGCGCACCGGTGGGCTCGTCGCAGAGCAGGATGTCCGGATTCTTTACAATTGCCCGGCCGATGGATACACGCTGCTGCTGACCGCCGGACAGCTGGTTCGGCAGCTTGTGACGGTGCTCATAAAGTCCCAGGGTCTTCAGCAGCTCGTCGATCTCCAGCGGCTTATCGGAAAGGTATGCACCGACTTCCACATTTTCCTTTACGTTCAGATTGGGGATCAGATTGTACATCTGAAATACGTAGCCCAGATGCTTCCGGCGGTACCGTGTCAGCCCCTTCTCTCCCATATCCTCCAGCTTATCTCCGTTGATGGAGATGTATCCGCTGTCCGGATTATCGATCCCGCCGATGATATTCAGCAATGTGGACTTTCCGGAGCCGGAGGGCCCAAGCAGTACACAGAACTCTCCCTTTGCCACGGAGAAGTTCATCCCCCGGAGCACCTCCTGTCGTGCCTCACCGGATCCGAACCCCTTCTTCAGATCCACAATCTCCAAAAACAGTCTTTCTTCTTCTGACATACTGGCCTCCTTCATCTATAGTTCATATAATGATTAAACAAGCAGTAGCTATCGTGTAGCCGATGAACGAAAAACAATCTATCGTTCATGTACATATGTTCATCTGTTCATATGTTCTTGCATATAATAACGCTCACACTTTAGTTTGTCAACCCCGGATTTGCTTTTTTTTCTCAGATTGAGTATAATTCTTCTTGGAATTTGACCGCACCGGAACCGGTGCAGAAAGGATCATCATGTCAGAGAACGAAAAGAATGAGGTAACGGAAGAAAAGAAAGCGGACGACTTCTCCGATCTGGAAGAGGGCCAGCTCGCTCCCATCGTTGCTACGGATGTCAAGGTTCCCATGTCGACCTACGGCATCGGTCCGATCTTCGGTCTGGTCGCCATCGTACTGACCGTGGCGGGTATCCTTCTCCGGGATAAATGGATCTTCAAATCCGGCATCCCCGACAGCGACATCTGGAAGTACTCCTATCTCGGTCTTGGGGTCCTTCTGATCCTGCTGGGACTGTTCATCTACTGGAAGGCCGTATTCGGGATCAAGATCGATAACTACATTAATTCCGGAAAGCTCTGTACCGAGGGGATCTATGCATGGACCAGGAACCCGATCTACGCTGCGATCATCTTTGTTTCCGCCGGATCGCTCTTCATCTCCGGAAATGTATATATGTACGTAATTCCCATCCTGCTCTGGGCATTCCTGACCTTCCTTCTGAAGAAGACGGAGGAACGGGATATGCTGAAACGGTTCAGTCAGGAATATCTGGACTACATGGATCAGGTGAACCGGATACTTCCGAAGCCGCCGGCAAAGTAATGATCCGGCCGAATAGTCGCGAGATCATTCCGGAGCATACCCATCATACAGGGCGGTTAAGATCACATAGAACAGAAGGGCGTGAACACGTAATCATGTGTTCACGCCCTTCTGTTCTCTTTTGAATCATCTGAAGTTTTTCAGGTTCACAGATCCTTCGGGATCTCCAGTGGCTTTCCGTCCAGGCAGGCCTCCTGCAGAACGCCCTCCGACGTATAGACCAGCTTCAGCGAAAAGAACGGCCGGTTTTCCTCAAGGAGACGGAAGAAGATCTTGTCTCCGGTCCAGAGCTCCAGGTCATAGACCGACTTCTTCGGGACCCACTCCAGGTTTCCCTCGTCGCATTCCTTCATCCTGCCTTCATATCCCGAGGCCGTATAGAGTGCCATATATTCCAGACATTCCGTTCCACAGACAAAGGTCACGATCCCCCGGAAGCGGTACTCCGTCAGTGTAAGCCCGGTCTCTTCCTTTACCTCCCGGAGCAGACATTCCTCCGGACTCTCCGTCCCTTCGAAATGGCCGCCGATCCCGATCCATTTATCCTTATTGATATCATGCTCCTTCTTCACGCGATGAAGCATAAGATACTTATCATCCTTCTCGATATAACACAGTGTGGTCAGCTCCGGCTGCATATCCGTCTCTTCCTTTCTTCCTGCCTCCGATCATGGTTGGGGCAGGATCCCCTGTGCCCCGACATCATATGATCCTGTGAAAACCGGCACGGCCCTTCACCCTGCTCAGGGTGACATGCGTATATTTCGTTATTCATTCATATCATCGGTCCGGTCTGCATAGTCTTCCATCTGCCCGGCATGATCCTGCACCTGACCTGCATACGCTTCCGTCTGGCCGGCCGGATCCTCGATCATCAGATCCGGATCCTCCTCGGCCTTCACGATCTCGATATCCTCTTCCCGCATATCCTTCTCACGGTTCAGGGCATCGTAGATACAGGGCACAACCACCAGCGTCAGCAGAGTACCGTAGACCAGACCGCCCACGGATACGATCGCCATCGGCTGAGCCATCTCGGAACCACGTCCCATACCCACCGCCATGGTGGACATGGAAATGATGGTGGTCAGCGCCGTCATCAGTACCGGCCGGAGTCTGGTCCGGGCAGACTCGACAATGGCGTCCTTCTTGGCCATACCCTGACGGCGAAGCTGGTTTACATAATCCACAAGCACGATACCGTTGTTTACGATGATACCGGACAGCATAACGAATCCGATCAGAGAAATGACACTCAGCTCGTTTCCTGTCATCCAAAGTGCCAAGAAACCTCCCGTAAATGCCAGCGGAATCGTGAACATGATGATGAATGGGGACAGCAGACTCTGGAACTGTGCCACCATGATCAGATAGATCAGGACGACCGCCAGAAGAAGCATCAGAGCCAGCTGGCTCATAGCTTCGTTGATCGCCTCATTTTCACCGCCGATCTTGATGGAATATCCCTCCGGAACATCGATCTTTTTCAGTGCGTCTTCTACATCGTTGCCCACAAGACCTACGTTGTAGCCTTCTGCAACGCCGGCGCTGACCTGGATGTACCGGGTCTGAGACTCACGGTTGATGGAAGCGAGTTCTTCTCTCTCGTCGATCTCCACGATCCTGGTCAGAGGGATCTCCTCCTCGTCACCGGTCTTCTGATCCTTAAAGGTAAAGGTCATCTTCGACAGATCCTCCTTGGTCATGGACGCCTGCTCTGCCGAATTGACATAGACATCATAATCCTTGACCGCCGTATTCAGCTGCATGGAGGACGAGGTCTCCGCTGTCTTCTTGTAGATCAGCTGGAACACCTGTGCAACCGTCATGCCGTACTTTGCCGCCTTCTCCTTATCTACGGAGACATAAACCTCTCTCTCCATGTTCCGGAGTCCGTTGTTGATATTCTCCACTCCCGGAACGGTCTCCAGCGTCTCGCCCACCTTCCGGGCCAGATCCTGCAGAACCGTGAGGTCACGTCCGAATACCTGAATAGATACGCCGGAGCCGTACAGCATGCTCATGTCCATCATGGACGTGTTGATCTTCACATCGCAGTTCAGATCCTTTGACGCATTGCTGATGATCTCTTCAATTTCATCATTCGAGATCGTGGAATACTGATCCAGCAGCACATACATGGTGATCTTCACGCCTGTTCCGCTGGCACTTCCCCTGCCGGACAGGCTGCTCATATCTCCCATACCTCCCATACCGGAGAGCATGGTTCCGGAACCCACCATGGCACCGATGGTCTCGATCTCCTCCACATCCTTCAGGTTCTCCATCAGCTGATCCGAGTAACCTGTCATTTCCTCAAATTCCCGGCTTTCGCCCTCCGGCACGGAAAGCGTCACCGTCACCTGGGTGGAGGTCATTTCCGGCATGAAGGCAGTACCCTTGCTGAGAGACAGCCACACGCTGAGCACCAGGAATCCGATGGCCACCAGGAATACCAGGACCTTCAGCTTCATTGCCTTTCGGAGGAAGCGTCCGTAAACGTTCAGGAACTTATCATAAACGCCATGCTTGATCTCCTTCGGCTTCCGAAGTACGCCCTGCGCGATGGCCGGAACCAGCGTCAGCGCAACGATCAGGCTGGCACCCAGCGTATAAAGGATCGTAAGACCCATATCCACGAAGAGCTGCCTTGTGATACCCTCCGTAAAGATGATGGGGGCAAATACGCAGACCGTTGTCAGTGTGGAGGATGTGATGGCGCCCGCCACCTGGCTTGCTCCGTTGACACAGGCCTTCTTCGCAGGCATCCCCTCTTTATTCAACCGGAAGATATTCTCGATAACAACGATGGAGTTATCCACCAGCATACCGATACCCAGTGCAAGACCGGACATGGAAATGATATTCAGAGAAATGTTCGAGAAGTACATCAGTACCACCGCAAAGACCACGGAAAGCGGGATCGCACAGGTAATGATCAGCGTCGGCCGGAAATCCCGGAGGAATATGATCAGAACGATAATTGCAAGCAGAGCTCCCAGTCCCATGTTCTTCAGGATCGAGCTGACGATGATGTCGATATACATACCCTGATCCATCATGGTGGAGAAATGGATCTGCTCCTCCTCCGATTTTTCAAGGCTTTCAAACTTGGCAAGGATCCGGTCGGAAACATCCGCCGTTGCGTATCCCGTCTGCTTCTCAAAGGTCAGCAGCAGGCCCGGCTTTCCGTCCACACGGGCATAGGAGCTGTCGGAATTATCCACGACCTCAACATCTGCAATATCAGTCAGATATACCTTACCGATACTGTCCATTCCCATATCGATGAGCACCAGCTTCTGCAGGTCCTCCACCGTCTTGATGGACTCTCCTACCTTGATCAGGTAGCTTCCGTCTTCCTCGTTGATATAGCCCGCAGGCATATCAAAGTTCTGGGCAACCAGGAGCTGACGGATCACGTCTGCGGAAAGAACGGAGTTGATATCCGCCTTTGCCTCTGCGTCCGCCTTGGTATCGTCCATGGTCTTCTCCGCACTCTCAATAGCGGTAGCACCCGAGATCAGCTTGCTGGAGGCATCGCTGATCTGCAGGGATCCCAGGATCTCGCTCTTATTCAGGGCAGTCAGCGCCTGGTCGATGGTGGCCTTTCCGGCCTCCACCTGCTTCTGGGCTTCCTTGATGGTATTGATCCCGACTTCCAGCTTTGTCTTCGCCTGATTCAGCACTTCAATGGCTGACGGGATCTCATCCGCACTCTTCAGTTCGATCCCGTACAGGGACAGATTCATGGTCTGTGCAGCGGTGGCCAGCTCGTCGTTCATGGATTCCAGCTTGGTCTGCAGATCTGCTCTCTGGACCACAGCCGCTGCGATCTGCTCTGCAAGATCTGCCATCTGCTTATTATACTCTTCGCGGGTCATTCCCGTAGCCGCCTCAAGTTCCTCATCCGAAAGGTCTGCCAGCGGGGCAAGGGACTCCTGCAGCGCCTTCATTTCCCTGGAACCGGCATCCAGCTGCGCGATTCCTTCCCGAAGCTGCTTTGCCGCTTCCTGCATCTTGCCCAGCCACTCAAGGGCGGTGTCCAGTCCCTTCTGGGCTGCCTGCAGCTCCACCAGCTGACGGTCCAGATCCGCTGCCGTGGTATAGAGCTGGATCTTCTGGGTGTTCAGCTGTGTCTCACCCTGGCTCACCTGATTGGCCAGCTTTTCCTTGCCGCTCTCCAGCTCTGCCTGTCCGTTCTCGATCTGCTCCTTATTCTTCTGGAGTTCCTCTTCCGCATCCTTGAACTGACTGCGGATCTCCTCCATAACTCTGTCATTCAGTTTATCGATCTTATCCTGATTGAGGGTGACCTGAATGGTCTCAACGATTCCGCCGCTGGCGGTTACCGAAGCCACACCCTCGATACTTTCCAGCTGCGGAGTGATATTGTTCTCCACATAGGTCGTGATCTCCGCAGGCTCCATTCCGTCAACACCGATGGCCGCTACCATGATGGGAAGCATATCCGGATTGATCTGCATAACGATGGGCGCGCCCACATTTTCCGGGAAGCCTGCCTTCACCTGATCCAGCTTCTGCTGCATTTCGATCATGGTGGAATCCATGTTGGTGGTCTGCTCATACTCCAGGATCACCAGTGACACACTGTTTCTGGAAATGGACTGTATTGTTTTCAGATTCGAAGTCGTGGACAGAGACGCCTCCAACTTCGCCGTGATGTCCGACTCCACCTCCTCCGGACTGGCTCCCGGATCCGTGGTGATGATGATCACATAGGGGAAGCTCATGTTCGGCAGCAGGTCCGCAGTCATTTTCGTATAGGCCACGTATCCCAGCACCAGGATCATTACCACCCCGACCAGGACCGTATAAGGTCGTTTTACACTGAATTTTGAAAGCATACTGTCTCCTTTATCGCTGCATAAACCTTCTAAACCCGATAAAAATTCATTTTCGATAGTACCGAATTATTCCGTCGAAGTCAAATGAACAATCCTTTACAAAGCCTTCCCTTACACAGAAAAAGGGACCTTAAGGTCCTCTTCACATATTACCATCATATTACTGCCTGTCATAATAGGCCTTTCCGCCGCTCGGATAGAAAAATGTGCGTATGTATCCGTCCGTGGAAACGATCACAAAGGAATTGTCGCTTTCCCGGTAATACACATCATCCCCGTCCTCTTTTTCAATCTTATGTAAACTCGAAGGATCGCTGATCACCTCGTTTGCCGCTGCCTCGTAGGCATCCGCATCCGGAAATCCCATTTCCTTCCCGTGCTTTTCATAATGCTGGTCCTTGTAGGACTTCTTCCGGAAGGTATAGCCTGCAGGTTTTGCGGCCCCGACCGCGCCCTCCTCAGACGCGGTTGAAGCTGCCTCCGTGGTCACCTGCTCCGATGTGACGGACGTCGTCTCTGTGGTCACCTGTTCCGACGTAACAGACGATGACTCCGTGGTCACCTGCTCTCCCGTGGTCTGCTCCGTGGTTCCGGTCGAGGCTTCCTCACCCTTGTTCATGCTGTTCACCAGCAGAGCCAGCAATCCCAGCAGAAGGAGGGTCACTCCCACCACTCCCAGGACGATATACCAGATGCGATTCACCTTCGGCTTCTCATACATATCCGTTTCCTCCGTTCTTCCAGCTTTCATAGTCCCGTTCATATGCCCCGTCAAAGGGATCGTCTTCAACGACCACGGAACCATAGTAAGCATTTCTTTTTTTCCTCTTTGAAAGAATGATGATCACAAGGATCGTTCCGACAAAGACAGCGATCAGGATGATCAGTGGTTTTTTCAGCTCCATGTGGAAGGGAAGGGGATAGGAATCCTCCGCCACATCCAACCGGAAGCTCTCGTTACTGTATACACCCATTCTCCGGTGATCCGGGAAATCCGCATCACTCTTCAGAAAGTAATCGTAGTACTTTGAAGTTCCTCCGCCGTCATCCCAGGTCACGTCGAGATTATACCATTTCCCGTCAAGCTGCACCATATTCCACATATGGTTTGTCTCATCTCCGTTGTCAGGTCCTCCGTAGCCGGTGATCACCCGGGTCGGCACCCCTGCCACGTTCAGAAGATAATAGGCAGCCAGACTATATCCGGAGCAGACCATGACCCCGTCACGAAAGCCGTCGATATCCGTATGATTTACCATGGTGGTCTTCTGATCATATTCAAAATTATCGATCAGATAATCGTGCACATTTTTTATGGTATCAAAATCCGTCGCACCCTTCAGCTGCGTCGCCAGCGACTTCATTTTCTGAAAATGGCTGTCCATCTCTTCCTTGGAATAGGGATAACGGATCACCACCTTGAACTGGCTTCCGCGATAGGACAGATATACGGTGCTAAGATAATATACCAGATAACAGCCGCTGTTCAACGGATCCTCCTGGTTCACATGCGTAGCGAACTGATCCAGATCCAGGTGGATCAGCTGATCACGCAGGGCCTGATCCTTAACGGTGTAATAGCGTGTCACTTCCCTTGCGTTGATCTGATCCACAAGACAGGAATACATCTGGGCCATGGAACGGATCTCCGGATAGCCAGCTTCCGAAGGCGTTCCGGAATACGTGATGACGCTTCCGAAAAGCATAAGGAGGGCAAGCAGTGCCGCAATTCTGATATGAAGTTTTGATCTGGTAAATACCATTCCCGATCACTCCTCTTCTGACCGTCACTGACTCCATGTCCCATGATCACAGCTTACGCCGGAGCGGCATCTCCGGTCATTCCGCATCCATGCTGTACAAGCCTCATTTACATACATGACATAGCAGCCCGTCCTGTAAACAGGGGGGCTGCTATATCCGTTATGATATGCCACAAACATACCGGTATCCGGCCGGAACCGGCTGATCTACAACCGTTTCTCCATCTGCACACAGTCAAAGGGTTCTCTGTGGATCAGATGCTTTGAGTGAAGGGAATAACCTCTGGCCTCATAGAAATCCGCCAGGATCGCCCTTGCTTCGATCACGATCTTATCATATCCAAGCTCTCTTGCCCAGTTCTCTCCTTCAGTGATCACACGGGTTCCCACACCTCTTCGTTCATACTCCGGAAGAACCACCACCCGGCCCATCATCATATATCCCTGGTCAGTGGGATATAATCTGCAGGTTGCTGCCGGAAGATTCTCATCCAACAGCAGGATATATTTTGTATCATCCGTATCATGCTCGTCAAATTCCGTCTGCAGTTCGATCCCGTACCGTTTTGCATTGGCGCGGATCCTTACATAGTACACTCCTGCTCTCTGCCACAGCTCGGTGGCACGGATCAGGGTGAGCCCGCCGGCAGGATCGATCTCCGCAGGTGTAGCCGCTCTCACGGACTTGACGGATTCCGGTTCACAGGCTCCCAGCTCACGGAAATTCTTCTTCGCTACATTCAGACTTATATTGTTTGCGCCGAATGCGATATTCGGTGTTTCGACCGCCTTCGGATCATCCTCCCAGAAGCAGACCGGACAGATGGCGTATCTTCCGTTCGGTTCCTCCAGAGTGTAATATCCGCAGCAGGGACATTTGTACCTCATAGGACCTTCCTTCCTTCCTGCAACCGGTAACCGGTTGCGGATCACTTCAGAATTTCCTCTCGAATGGGTTCATAATACTCATCAACCAGACCGAAGTCCTTGCCCCGGTAGTTCCAGATCGCGCGACCGATACCGAACTTATCAAAGACCTCGTGGATCTCATGGAACCAGCGAAGCGTGCTGTCCATCGGTGCCAGCTCGATAACACCGTACTCTCCGCAGTAAAGCGGAACGCCAAAATCCTCTGCAGCCTTCACTGCCGGTTCGAGCAGCGTTTCAAAATACTCCGGTCCGATCTTGGTAACGCCTTCCTCGAACAGCGCTCCCACCAGATCCCTTGCATATTTCATGCTCTGCTCCCGATAGGTCTCCAGGCTCTCCGGGTAGGCGATCCGGAAGTCCGCCGGCATGCCCTTTACCCAGTATGCGCCCTGATGTGTAAAGATAATGGGCTCATAGCAGTGGAAATTGTACACGATCCGGTCATCCTTCGGCGGATCAAGAAGCTTGATCGTGGTAATGGAATTGTAGCACACGCCACCGACCACGATCCAGGAACGCGGTGCCTCCTTACGGATCACGTCGATCACCTTTTCAACCACTTTATTCCAGGCATCCGCAACACCGATCAGGACCACCTCGTTCAGCAGCTCCAGCGCCACGGTATCCGGGTCATCTCCGAAGGCCTTCGCAATCTTGGACCACAGTGCGTAGAACCGCGCCTGCAAAGCCTCGTCATAGAAGAACTTCTCCCGGTCCATATCCTTCAGCGGATCAAAGGAATAACCATATACCTCGTGCACATCCACGATCATCCTCAGATCATGGGTGTGACACCATTTCTGTGCATTCCTCAGCATTTCATAGCCAATGGGATTTTCCTCACCATCTTCATTCTCCAGCACGTTATAGTCCACCGGGATCCGCACATGATCAAAGCCCAGCCGTTTGATCTCCTTAAAGTCCTCTTCCGTGATAAAGCTCCGGAAATGTGCTTCATCATATTCTGCAAACTGGGAGATCCAGCCTCCCAGATTAACGCCTTTCGTAAATCCTTCCCATTTCTTCATATTTCTTCTCCTGTCCGTAACGTCGCGCTCTGCGAAACCACCCTGTATCATCTGTTACTTCTGATCATTTCCGGCTTACAGATCTGAATCCGTCGGATGGAAATAACCCTGATACGGATCAGAATCCGACTGACCGTGATCGGTCTGCTGCGCTCCCGAATACTGTCCTGCATAGCTACCCTGCTGTGTTCCGCCATACTGTCCTGCATAGCCGTCCTGCTGTGTTCCGCCATACTGTCCTGCATAGCCACCCTGCTGTGTTCCGCCATACTGTCCTGCATAGCCACCCTGCTGTGTTCCGCCATACTGTCCTGCATAGCCGCCCTGCTGTGCTCCGGAATAGCCCTGCTGCGCTCCGCCATACTGTCCGGCATAGCTGTCCTGCTGCTGTGCTCCTGTGTAGTTTCCCTGCTGCATGCCCGCATAGACACCCATAAAGGACTGATTCAGCGGCTGTGACTGGCCCTGATAGGGTTGAATCGGAGGTGTATATCCACCCTGGGGAGCGGAGTTCTGATAGGGGATCTGTCCCTGAACCGGGTTGGTAAAGGGCGCGTACGGCGTCGAATTATATGCCGGAACGCCATGTACCGGCGGTTCCTCCCTCCGTCCGGAGTTTTGGTTCATGGCATCTCTCTCCTTCAGATGGAGTCCCACCATAAGAAGGGCCAGGATATCCAGGAAGAGGACCACATAGGTCTTCCATGGCTCCGAATTCGAAGACAGCAGCTCCGTAAGCGTTGCGCCGGAACCCAGCGTTGCGAGCCAGATACATACAAGTCCTGAAACATAGGCTATAGTAGCCGTAAGCCATTTATTCCAGACTCTTTCACCGTCATCCAGCTTCTTGGCGGTCCTTCCGGAATGGATAAAGCTGAAGCAGAACAGCGCTATCGCACCGTAGCAGAGCATCATCCTCCAGTTAAAGATGAGCTGACCTGCATATCTGCCTGCAGCGGTCAGCGTCTGGAGCAGCAGCCCACCATACTCGATGGCAAGAGCAATTCCCGTGGCCATCGCCATATTTCCATAGCCCCGGACATTTCCGGTAAAAAGGAAATAGGTCGCACCCAGCATACATACGGCAACGCCGATATCCATGATCAAGGCTATCCAGAATGCCCAGCCCGGATCATAGTAGCTTCCGATATACTTGATCACCTTAAATACATCAATCAATGCCAGAATACGGAATAAAGTTAACAGAGCAAAGCAGACCCCCGCTGTCGCTCCAAATCCCGTCTGTTTCGAATTCGTCATAACAACCCCTCCATAACTCCCATCGGAACCCCTCGGCGGGCGCATTCCGATGCATACCGACTCTACTACGCCCACAATCTACATTGTACCATGAAACCCCGATATACACCACATTTTTCTACCGGAACAGCCCTCGGTGAATCCACATGATACATCCTTTTTCGGTCAGAAGGCCGACTCTCGGATTCACGGGATGCACCGTTTTTTTCGTAAGAACGGCCTCCCGTCAGCAGAAGAACGCGATCAACCAAATCACCAGCATATGCAGGGGATAGAAAATGTAGAAGAACCACTTGTGAAATGCGGATTTACTGCCTCTTTCCCCGTTGTACAGATACATCACGGGAACAAACAGGAACAGCCCTGCCTGCCACAGCTCCCCGTACCAGTTACGGCCTGCGGAAATGCAGAACAGGATGTTCATACAGAGGTATGCCACCGTCACAAAACAGAACCATTTCACCTTCTGCTTCTGATCATCTCTGAAGCTCAGAAATATCAGGGCGTAGACTCCTCCCACAAGGCCCCAGTCACAGAACATGGCCGCACCGAGAAGCAATCCGATCAGGATACAACGGCGGGAAAAGCCCGGTACCATATCATATACGTACAACATAAGGAAGATAAAGAAGAACCCCAGGATCACGTTGAAATCCGGATGCAGAAAGGCTTTTCCGATCGTGGACAGCCTCGTCTCCCCCTCCCGGACCTCGCAGCCGTAGTTCATCAGCGCATACGGCACCTGGGAAATGAGTCCGAAGCAGAGAAGCCTGATTCCATACTTCTTTCGGTTTGAGGTATGTACGTACCCTTCCACCAGAAAGAAACACATAATGGGCGCCGTAAGGCGCCCTATGATCCGGAAGATCATCCCCGGAAACGGTGCTCCCGCCGAGATGGGAAAGAATACCATCCCGATATGATCGATGACCATGGCGATCACAGCGATATATTTCAGTTTATTAGCAGATAAGCCTTTTCCCATGTCTCGTTATACAGATTCTCCTCATATTATTGCCGCGAACGGTATGCCGGACGGACCTGCCTTCGACGGGATATCCGACTACACGTCCGCAGCCTTCGGTCCGTGGAAGGTAAAGCTGAGCATCGTCATATCATCATACTGCTCCGCGTCTCCGGCGAAGGCGTCTACATCCGCCTTGACCATGCGGATGATTTCCTCATCCGTCGCATTCCTGTTCCGGTTCAGAACCTCCAGAAGACGCGCCTCACCGTATCGTTCACCCTCTTTATTCCTGGCATCCTTGATCCCGTCCGTGTACAGAAATATTCTGTCCCCCGGGCCGATCTTCATCTGATAGGATGACTGCTTGATCCCCGGAAGGAAACAGAGTGGAGGACTGTGGATCGTCTTCTCGATCACATAACCCTGTCCGGCGTGAAGGGTCGCGGGATACTCATGTCCCGCGTTCCCCGCATCGATCTCTCCGGTTTCAAGATCAATGATCCCCATCCAGACCGTAACGAACATTCCGGTCTCATTCTTCTCGGAAAGCTTATTCATGACATAGGACAGGATTTCAGCGGTACTTCCGCCCAGATCGGCCCGTGTCTTAATATAGGTCCTGGACATCGCCATGAAGAAAGCGGCGCCCATCCCCTTATCCGAAACATCCGCGATCAGAAATGCCAGATGCGTCTGATCAACGAGGAAGTAATCATAAAAATCGCCTCCGACCTCCCTGGCCATATCCATGGTCGCATGGACACTGAATTCCGGTCGATTTGCAAGATTCGGATCCTCACCCGGCAGGACACTCCTCTGGATCTGTGCCGCCAGAGCGAGCTCCGTCTCGATCCTCTCGCTTTCTCTGGACATCCGTGTGATCTCATGCATATTCCGCTCGGTGTCTTCCTCCATCTTGTCCAGAGCCTCCGCCAGCTGAATGATCTCAGCTGAATTTCCGACCCTGTTCACCAGTTCGGTCTCACCCTTCTTATTCTCCTCAGCGAAACGTTCTGCCTCCTCCGACATCACCTTGACCGGCCGTACCACACGGACCTTCAGGAAGAGGATCAGAAGGACAGCGATCACCACCATGATGCTCAGTGCAGACGCAGTGATACCGATCACATACTTTGTACCGGTGCTGATCACATCTTTAAGGGAGCGGAACAGCGCCAGAAATCCGAAGCACTGATCCCCTTCCCAGACAGATCTGACCACGCCCACGCAATACTCACCGTCCACCGTCAGATAGATGACCTTGTCCTCGGTATCATCCACTGACTGACCGTATACCTGCTGAATGGAATCACTGAGCTGCTGCGGAACCTCATCCACATGATCCCCCAGCTTCTTCTGATCGGCAAAGAGCCCATTCTCACTCCTAAGCTTCTTTTCATAGGAATAGACGACCCTATACCCCCGGTAGTCCCGGTCCGGAACCCCCAGGATCAGCGCAACCGTATTCTCCTCGTCCGCCGAAACGACTCCGTCAAGGGCATACATCATAACAAAAAAGTCCGAGATAAGACCCTGCTCCCGCTCCATTCCCTCCTTCAGTTCTTCGCCGTCATACAGCCATTCCATATTCCACATTCTGTCGAGGCCGATATCCACATACGCCTGAAAATCCCATGGATGACTGTTGGATCCGGCATAATCTGCGGTTATCCTGGCCGAATTCACATTTTCGGCATATATAGATTTCATAAATACGCTGTAACCGATCAGAATGATCAGGATGGTAAGAACGGTGATAAAGAATAAGATCCCAATGACGATCTGTACGGACAGTTTATGAAAAATACTTTTCTTTCGTTTCATATCCCGCTCCTCGTTTTCAAAAACTCCGTACAGATCCCACCGGGATCTTTTCCATGATTACTGCATAACCTCTGTAGCTTATTTCTTCGCCACTTCCTTCTTCGGTTTCAAATTCTTCTGCATATCCATACTCGGCTGGCGCAGATTCTTCAGGTTCTCACGACGATTCCTCTGTTCCATCAGCCGCTTTGCATTCTTTCGGATATACTGTTGCTGGAGCTTCCGGATATCATCCGCCCCAAAACTCTTCCCATTCTTGATTGCCTTCATTCCCTCTTCCACGATGGACTGGGTCAGTTCCGACTTCCTGATATTATCCAGATCCTGCTTCGAGGGATTCAGATCCTTGTCCAGCCGGTCAGAGTTCCTCTTAAAGGAAGCTCCCGGCTTCGGCTTGAAATTCTTCTCCAGGGAATCCATGCGGTTCAGATAAAACAGAGTCTTTACCACAGACTCCTCCAGTACGGCCTTCAGATTCTGGTTCTTAGCCCCGGCACGGACCATCCGGTCAAAGGTCTCTTCCAGGCTCTGAATCTGTTCATCCTGCTTCTTCCGCATGTCATTCATCTTTCGCTTGTACTCATCCGCGTACATATTCTGTCGCAGCAACCGTATCTGCTCATGGATCTCCTTTATGGCCAGCGTGCGCTTGATCTCATATGCGGATGCAGGTTTCTTTCCGGCCTGGACACGCTTTTCGCGGTCAGCCGCCTTCTTCTTCATGTAGGTACTGGTCTCCTTAAGAACTCCCAGCGTCAAGCGTTCATATTCCTCCATCTCCGCTTTGGACATGGTGGTACTTCCGCTGACCTTCTTCATGAACTGGTCCAGCTCATACAGAGACTTCTTGACATTGCGAAACTCCCTGGAAGAAAATGCTCCATGGCGTCCGCCGGTGGTCACCTCTCTGGTAAGGTAACGAAGAGAACGAATGGTATTGGCCTGGCCGCGGAGGAAATCCTCATCCATTCCTTCCCGCGCATTTACGGTTCCGGCATACGGATTCGCCTTCGGCTTTTCCTTCTCCGCCGGTTTCTTATTCACCGCCTTCTTCGACCTTTTCCGTTCCTGCGCTACGGCCTCCTTCTCGGCATCCGCCTGTTTCTTTTCGTTACGTTTATCCGCCGTCCTCCTATCCCCGTCTGCCTGAATGTTCAGATTCTCCTGCTGACGTCGTTTCTCCTCGGCCCGTTCCAGCTTTTCCAAGATCTCCCGGTCAGCCTCGTCCTCTGGCTCATCTATCTCCTCTTCCTTTTCTTCTTCCTTTTCTTCTTCCTTTTCTTCTTCCTTCTTCCGTTTCTTTTCCGGCTTCTTCTCCGGTTCCTTCTCCGGCTCCTTCTCCGGCTTCTTCTCAGGCTCCTTCTCCGGCTTCTTCTCCAGCTCCGGCTTCTTCTCAGGCTCCTTCTCCGGCTCCGGCTTCTTCTCAGGTTCCTTCTCCGGCTTCTTCTCCGGCTCCGGCTTCTTCTCAGGCTCCTTCTCCGGTTCCTTCTCCGGTTCCGGCCCGTCGGCATTCTTCAGCGGGGGGTGGACCTCAGCATCCTTCTCTTTTGGGTTCTCAACGGCACCAAGTTCCTCATCCAGATTATCATCAACATTCGGTATATCAAATTTCTTTCTGGGCATACACGTTACCTCCCTACTTTCGGATTCCTTCTCTCATGCAAAGAACATTCTGTCCGTTCTGATATTTATAACTCACTTCATCCATGACCTTCTTGACCAGATGGATCCCGAAGCCGCCAACCTTCTCCAGGAACATCTTTCCCGAAGTATCCACCTCCGGCCGAGCCAGCGGATCAAAAGGAACCCCGGAATCGGTAAACTGCAGGAAGACCGATCCCTGCTCGATCCAGCAGCGGATCTCTGCCCGCCCGATATTCGGTGTATATGCATAGGAACATATATTGATGAAAATCTCCTCCACCACCAGACGAACATCATTCATGATCTTCATGGTGCAGTGGCTGGCCCGAAGGATCTTTATGACATAATCCGTCACATCATCCAGAGCATCCTTTACCGCATCCACGATAATGGCACCATCCTCTTCTTTATGAAAATAGTTCACCGTGTCAGGCCTTCCACCCAGGTGAAAAATCTCTTCCATGTCGATTACTCCTTCGGTTGACTACTCTTACTCCTGTTCACTATTTCTTTGGCATCCCTGTTTGCCTGCTGTTTCTCGGCATGCTTTCTTGCCTCTTCCTCTTCCCGTCGTCTTTGCTGTTCCTCTTCCTGTCGTCTTTGAAGCTCCTCTTCCAGTCTTGCTTCAAGGATCTCCGGGGGGATTTTTCTTTCCCTGCGGCTCCTCTTTCTCTGCTTTCTCCGTTCCTTCCGGGAAAGCTTATCCTTTTTGTCCTTCTTATCCTTCCTATCATCCTTCGGCTTATCGATCTTAACCAGGAAGGATGCCGTATACTTCTCAAACTTACGTCTTGTCAGAAACAGTACCAGTCCTGCCGTCAGGCACCGCGCCGTATATCCGGACATCTGAAGCTGTCCTTCATCATTCTCATAGAAAACCATTACCACGGGATAGAAAACATAGGTCTTGATCAGGCACCCCTTGACGTTGTCCCTGGAAAGGATCCGGATCTCTCTTCCCATATTTCCGAACACCTTCCCCACATCATACACGGATTGGGTATTATTGCGTCCTGAGTAGTAGATCCTGTTCCTTCTGGATACACCGAGAAAACGGAGCTTATTGGCTCCGTCCGCCGGCCCCCAGGCTCCGCTGACATGGTCAACTGCAACCAGCTTTCCCTCGGGATCACGGATCACATGTCCGAGCAGCACATGATAGGCCTCCATCAATATGGGATTATTCTTGCTTCTTGCTGTCAGCACGTCCGGCTCCTTACTACCTACTCGCCCCTGATATCGGGTTCTTTTCCTTCGGTGATCCTTATCCTTCCGTCACTGTATACCGTGACATCAACGAATTCCGTCACTCCCAGGCTCCGGCTGTTTGCCACAAGCACGGTCCTGATGCTTCCGTCCTCCGACTTGGAGGAGCATCCCCTGTACTTATCCAGAAGTGCCTGCAGTTCAGTGGATTCTCCGATCTCCTTTACCGTCTCCGTAGTTTTGGCTTCCGTGCTTTCCGTACTGTCCTTACTTTCCGTTGCCTCCGTACCTGTCGAGGTATCTACCTCGGAAAAGTATTCATACATAACACCGTTGATCTCGGTAGTTGCCCTAACTACTTCCCGTTCTCTTGCTTCCTCATTGACCTCAAGCTCTCCACCGCCGGGGCTTACCGCTTCCGGGATCATTTCAATGGCGAGCTGTTCTTTTCCCTCTTCATTTGCCATGTCGTTTACCGACACCCGATTATCAGGATCCAGGAAGATCCAGTCATTCTGTCCTTTCAGAAATGTGATCTCGGCCTTTCCTTCGCCGGTATTTGTGAGCAGATAGGGATAATCTGTCTTTTCCCCTCCGATCTCACTTCCGTAGACCAGCTCCGCCGCCTGATCACAGGTCACTGCCAGGTCTTCGGCATCCGCCTTGGTATCTACAATAACATTGATATAAATCAGCGCCACCTCACAGGAAACTCCTGCCACCTCACCGGAACGCTTCAGAGTCACACGGGTGACACCCTGACTCTTCGGAGAAAGCACAAATTTAGCCGTTCCCTGCTTTTCCTTCCCTTTCTTGGAAATTTCCACAACGGATCCGTTCTCCGCCACGGCACTCCACTCAAGGCCCAAGGACTCTCTTCCATCCGGCGTAAGGATCAGGTCCTCCCCGTCATAACGCCCCCCTACCGGATAAGAAGTCCCCTCCAGCAAAGTGAAGTCAGGCTTCTTATCCCGGGTAAGGATCAGGATCAGGACGACGATTGCCATGATAACAAGTATAGGAATGATGGTCAGTAGTTTACGTTTCATTCTCTTCCTCTTCCCTTTGGTTACGGGGTCGTTTCATCAGTGTTCTCCGATGCGGGGGTTCCCTCGTCAGGAGTGGTCCCCCCACCGGCATCCTCACCTCCCGATCCGGAATCACCGGAATCACCCGGAGCATCCTGTTCGCTTGTGTCTTCTGTCGGATCACTCTCGACAGACACATAAATGGTATGCTTTGTGTCCGGATCTCCGACCGGTGTGATCTCGATACGATACTGAACCACATTTCCGGTGGTATTCTCGGGAATGGTATAACTGAACATACTCTTGGAATCAGATACGGAAGTCATAGCTTCATCTGATCCGCCTTCGTTGTTCACACGGTATACGAAAATGTCCGCTCCTGTGGAGTTGGTCACCTTCGTGGTTACTTTGATCTCGTCATTGCTCTTCGCCGAAACGATCGCCGTATTATTTGTTACCGGGATTGCCGCTGCTCCGTTCAGAGCATACTGTGTCTCCAGCGTGATCGCTTCGCTTTCCACGGTGATCATGATCTGATCCACAAGCGTCGGTTCATCCACAGGAGATATCTCGATCTTGTAAACGACCAGACTGTCTGTCAGATTCTGAGGTACCGTGAAGCTGAAGCTTCTGTTTGCATCCGTCACCGTAAGATTTCCGGCCGTGATATCCTCTCCGGCTTCGCCTACCATACGGTACAGACGTGCCTTGAAGGTTGACGATCCGGCACCGACTCCACGTACGGTCACAGTTCCACCGATTATGTCTCCTCCCTTCGCGGACAGCTGCTTAAGATGGTCCACCACCTGTCCCTGCATGAGAGAGTTCTTCGTTACATAGGTATTCAGGATGGGCGTTGCAAGCCGCAGGATCGCTCCGTTGGAAAGGCCCTGGAAGGTCTGATCCACTGCCTTCGGAACGGTATTCGTACCGAATCCGGCATCATAGTCCACGTGGGATATGGTCCACGCCGCACCTCTTAGCTTCGTCAGATTCTCCACAAACTGAGGCGTGAAGATCCAGCTGTCTCCGGTTCCGTCCTGCATCTGCTGAACCAGTGTATCCACCGATACGGAAGCACCGTTCACCGGTTCCCCTGTCGACGGCGAGTTGATGGTCATGGATGCATTGTAAGGAACAAGCTCTATGGACTGAACACTGAGATCCGCTCCCATTTCCGGAAGGAAGAACCTTACGGTCTGAGGCGTCGGGGGATCACCCGGAGTAAATGCCTTCGCTCCTCCCACAATGTACTTCGTTATATCGTCATACCACATAATGCGCTGCATTCCCGTGAAATCAGTATAGGTCACACGCATACGTACCGCGGCATCCTCCGAATTATCAATGGCCTTTGCCGCTTCGGTAGTGGTAAATGTAAGGTCGACCGGCGTCACACTGTTTTCGCCGTACATACTCTTCGATGTGGACTTATGCGGGATCACACGGTCACTGAGAGTGTAGCCGTCGGCAATGGAAGTATACAGTCGGAGTGAACGCGCGGTAGCAACATTGCCTCCCGTGACCACATCCTCTCTTTCGTCCACATGATAAACCGCACCTGCGGAAGCGGATATATTACCGGACAGATTTCCGTACGCAGCGATCTTATAGCCTGTGATCCTTCGAACATACGGGATATCGAACTTCAATTCAGCCGTAAGGCCCTCATAGATCGTGCTGTATCCCAGATCGGTCAGATATACATAGGGTGAGGAATACTCCTTGGCACCTCCATCTATAGATGACGTATAGGTAAATGCCACCGCAATATCGTTGTTCACCTCCTGAAGCGTCTGAGGCTTCGTGCTGGTTCCGAATAGCAGGTAGATTGACTCCTCCGTATCATCTAAGTAAATATTTCCGCCCGAGCCCTCTACCTTCAAGCCGTTCTTCGCGGACATGCCGTCGAAAATGAATTGCGTATTGGAAATGACCACACCGCCCCTGACATGTTGGACGATCGCATGATCAAAGCCGGTGGAGGAAGCCGCTCGGATCGTCAGCTTCTCCGGACTGACCATATTCGGCGTTTCCAGACCCGTCGCATAGTAGAACATATTTCCTGCTCCGTCCGTAGCCGCCTTCAGCGTACATGCCGCCGCCATAGTCTGGGAGAACGGGATCGAATACTTCAGATTGATACTTGCGGTCATAAATTCCGAGCTCAGATTGTCATACAGCTTCTTGGGAGTCTCGTCCGACGTATAATATCCCCCGCGGTTTCCCTTCGGATACAGATAAACATTTACCGTATCATCCGAGGACTCCGGAATTCGCGATACCGGTGTTGCCCACTGCTCCGAGCTCCAGACAATCTTGTTCTCCGTGAACCGGATAGTCTCCATATCCCGGATCTGTCCCATGGGGAAGAAGGTTGTGAACACCTTATCATCCTCGTTGACACAGAGCTTCTTGGTCTTCAGATTCCGGTAATACTCTTCATTTGCCGTCAGTTGGAGCGGGCCGTCCTCTATGATCTGGGATACGGTCACCTTACCGATCCGGAGATATGCTCCTTCATTATTCTTCGTCTGACCCGTCAGGGTAATGGACTTCAGACAGTACAGATCCGAAATGGCAGGCAGGATAAAGCGGTCTGTCTTACCGGCTCGGAACATCCACTCAGGATCGGAGATCATTCCCTGTCCCTTGGTGGGGACCTTCTGCTCGCGGACATTGGTTGCCGCCTCCATGGAGGCAGCCGACTTGTCCATATATGCCGCCAGCAGCTGTACCACGTCAAAATCAATGGTCTTAACCGCATTGTCGCTTGCCTGGATATACTGAACCTCTGCTGTAACCGAGCCCTCAAACTGGTGATAATTACCTTCCCAGGCAAGAGTGGAAAGCTCACACAGAAGCTTCACGGATCTCTCATGGTAGGTTACCTCATAGGATCTTGCGATCTCCTTGGCGCTTCTTGCCTGAAGGCCGCGGCTGGAGCCCTTCTCAGCTTCATCCCTGTAATCCACATCGATCCAGCCCACATTTTCGATCACATGTGAGATATAGGTTCCGCCGGTGGTCCTTTCAGTAACTGTGATCCTGTCGATATTCAGCTTATCAAACGGAGTGGCGTCTGTAGCAAGATCCTCGGGAAGGATCCGTACTTCCTGTAATTCTCCGTAATCCCGGTTTGTGGAGATTGCAAAAGTCTCCGCCCGTCCTGAACGGAACGCATCACCGGCCAGCTGCTGATTTGCCTGCACGTAAGCACTGTGTCCGTTGGCAAATATCAGCTGGAAATAGAAGTAGTTTACGGAGCCCGCATCACCGTTACCTGTTTCAATCTCGGAATCCTGAGCCACCTGAACTACCACATCATAAGTCTTCTTTTTCTTGAAGAATCCCCAGTCCACCTGTGTATCTTCGTATGACATCTTGTAACGGACCTTGGAATAATCCTTGTCCTGTACATTCGTTGCCGTACCATTGCCGAAATTGATCTGCAGTGTGGTATCCGGCGTAAAGAGCTGTCCCCCGTTCAGACGGTATCCGTCAGTGTTCCTCTGATCCTCATCCACGTAGACCGGGTTTCCGTCACTGTCATAGATCAGATTTCCGTTTTCATCCACCAGCTGCTTTCGCTGTTCCTTGGTGGTTCCGTCACCGTTCACCTTTTCTCCGTCACCGTTCACGATTGTCGGATCCACCTTCATCAGGTTGAAGATTTCGACCAGTACCATATCCCGGGTAACATAGTAATTGGAGTCCGTAATGCTCGGAGGCGCAAGGTAACTCTGTCGTCTGGAACAGGAATCGATGTAGGCGATGGTGATGTTCTTCATCTCCCACTCATCATTTCCAACAAGACCGACCTCCGCTCCCGTGAACTCCTGTACATCTCTGGCTTCAACCAGGAAGGAGACGGAATTGCCGGTCTGCAATCCGTATTTTGTGACATAAGAGGATCCGTCCGAAGCCGGCCAGGGCCCCAGGAAGGTCTCTGCCTCGGTCTTCACACTGTAGGTCTGTGTATGTCCTGTTTCCCCATCCTGGTCCACATAGTCAAGCCGGAAGGTGACATCACCTGTGGTTCCTGCCCTTGGCTTGTCGGTGGTGGAGACGGTGATCAGATACTGATCCATTCCGCTGTAGACAGGCTTTGCACTGATCGGACTTCCCGAGGTATAGGTCCGCAGGAAGAAGGAATATGTGCCGTTTGCGGTGATGGGCTGTCCTCCGCTGGTTGTAGTGGTAAAATACAGCAGGGGCACTTCATTTTCAAATACATAGTCTACCGTGGCGCCCTGGAGACGGACTCCCATATTATCCACTCCGCCGTTGATATATGCCATACATCCGCCCTTATGAAGGGAAATGCTGGCAAATCTCAGCCCGTCCTTTGCGGTAGCTGCAAGATTTGCATTCATTTTCTTTGTAGCCTTCGAAACGGAGATCCCATTTTCCTCAAGGGTGGTTCTTGCCGCTTCTCCGACCGAGAGCTTCACCTGTCCGAGGATGGTTTCAAATTCGGGAAGGTAACCCTGGAATCCGATGACGTCTCCCTTCTGGGCAAATCCCATCGCGGTTCCGTCCGGATTCGACTTTGAAGCCATGATATAACTGCTGAGCACCATCGGAAGTGAAGCGTTCCTGGTCCAGCCATGGGTATCCCGATACTGGAACTCCAGAAGGATATCCTCTACGATACCGTTGTCATCCGACAGGGTGACAGCGGAGGAGTTCAGGAATGCCGAAACGCCGGCATCCTTCAGATCCGTAATTTCAAAGCGGAAGGAATAGAGGGAATTCGCACTGGCAAAATCCCTGCTCTTTACGGTGCCCTCATAGTTCTGAATCGTGAAATAGGAAGAATCCGGTCCACCGATACAGAAGACCGAATCGATCTTCCTGGTGGAAAGAGTCAGGGTTCCGGGATTCATCTTGATCATCTCCGCGATCATATTTCCCTGGAAATCAAGGAAATGTTTTCCGGAAACCAGACCATATTCCTCATATCCCTTGTAGGCTTCCATCTTATATACGGCGATACCCTGTACGGTCCACTGTCCGTAGGCCAGATATACATCGATGCTGTCTACGGTCTTGATCTCCTTCTCCGTACGGAACACGAACTCCTGAGTGCTCCAGGAGTCCAGATGGCCCTCCTTCTGGGCATCCTCCTGGTAGTTCAGGGAAGCAAGCGCCTCCATTCCGAAGGGCTTGTCAATATTCTTGCCGTTCGCATAATACTTCAGCAGCGCAGCACTCCTGCTGTTTGCATCGATTCCCGGGAAGACGAACTGAGTCCGTGCATTTCCCTTTGTATCCGTATAGCGGATCGCAAAATACTGAACCGTATCACCGGCGGAAACTCCGGTAGCAACTGAAAGGACATAGGTATTTGTCGGCGCCTTGATGGCAGCCCGGTCCTTCCATGCATCCATCCCCTTAAACGGGGCAAACTGGGGCTTGGCATCTGCGGTCACGTTATAGACAGGTGCCTCCGCCTCCGCGTCCGTCTCCTCTGCAGTCAGCGTTGTCTTTGTATTACCGATCACCGTTCCGTCCGAATTACCGGTGGCGGTCCCATTTGTATTACCGGTGGTCGTCCCATTTGTATTACCGGTGGTCGTCCCGTTCGAATTACCGGTGGTCGTCCCGTCCGGATTTCCGATCAGGGTGCCGTTCGGATTTCCCTCCGGATTATTGGTCAGAGTGCCATCCGGATTTCCGATCAGGGTTCCATCCGGGTTGACGATCAGAGTGCCGTCCGGATCAATCCCCTGTTCCCCTGACGTGCCGGTAGAAGATCCGTCCTGAGAATCGAAGGGGTCGTCACTCGGAGCGGCATAAGCCTTTCCGCTCATCATAAAGAGATAAGAGAAGGAAAATGCCACTACAAGCAATATCGCGATTATTCTTTTGTATTTTTCAAATCTCGTCATACAGTATCCCTCATTATCGGCATTATCTGCTGAAAGTATAGCATTTTACAGACAACAAAAGCGCAACATTCCCCTTCTGACGCATCAGGTTTCATCGTATGTTCAACAGTCCCGCCAGGCCGGTCATTTCAAAGACCTCCATGACATTATCATTCACATTTGTGACCATCAGTTTTCCTCCTTTTTTGTAAAGAAGGATATAGAGATTGCGTATCGTGCGAAGTCCGGCGCTGGAGATATACTCCAGCTCCTGCATATTCAGGGTAATATTCGTAAACCTGGCTGCCAGCTGAGCAAAAAGTGCATCCGCATCCCTTGCAGTTCTGGTATCCAGATCTCCCGAGAGAAGGAGTTCTCCTTCTTTCCCCCGATTGATCAACTTCACATCCATTGCTTCTTACTCTCCCTTTTTCTTCTTCCGATCACGAATAAAGCCGGACAGTTCATCCAGAGAGATCTCCATTACATCTTCTCCGGATTCCTCCATACGCTCTTCCAGACTCATATCTGCATACTCCTCTGCCGCTTCAGCCAGAAGCTCAGCGAACAGGAACGGCGTATGCTCATAATCGTCATCCTCTTCATCCTCATCAGAATCATAACCAAGGCCCAGCTCTTCAAGATCAGCATCCAGATCAATGTCATCCAGATCTGCATCGTCCAGCTCATAGTCATCATCTGTCAGGTCAAGATCAGCGTCGTAATCCATATCCTCATCCTCGTCATCCAAATCCGCATCATAATCGAAATCATCATCCGAATACTCTTCGTCATCAGCTGAATCCAGGTCATAATCCTCGTCCAGATCCTCATCAGTCAGGCCAAGATCTGCATCCAGGTCAACATCATAGCCCTCATCCAGATCTGCATCATAATCAAAATCGTCATCCGAGAACTCTTTACCTGCATCCGGATCCGCATCGTAATCCTCATCCAGATCCAGATCATCGTCCAATCCAAGATCCTCATCCGTCAGATCCGGTGTCTCACCCAGGTCGGCATCATAGTCCTCATCCAGATCTGCATCATAGTCCTCATCCAGATCCGCATCATAGTCCTCATCCAGATCTGCATCATAATCGAAATCGTCATCAGCGAACTCTTCACCGGCATCCTGCTCTTCAGCGTAGTCCTCATCCAGGCCCAGATCCTCCTCGCCAAGGTCTGCATCGTAGTCCTCGTCAATATCCAGGTCTTCGTCCAGGATATCATCGTAGTCCTCATCCAGGTCCAGATCCTTGCCCGGATCATAGTCCTCATCCGAACCCGGAGTCTTCTTTGCAGCCGGCTGATTCATCAGGCCGCTGAGATCCGTACCGGAGCCAAGGCCCATTCCGATGGAGATCCATTTCAGCTTCTCCATCAGTTCCTGCTCCATCTCCGCCCGAATTGACCGCCGGAGTTCTTCCAGTTTTGTATCAATATCAACATCCGCATCCGAAGCAGCACTTCTTGCTGCAGCAGTGCGGCTCTTTGCTCTCTTCTTCTCGCGTCTTGCTTCTGCCCTTTCTTCTTCCTCCTCGGCAGCCTGTCTCTCTGCCTCTTCTGCCCTTCTGCGTTCTTCCGCAGCCTCGGCATCGGCAGTGGCACCGTCCACCTCTTCCAGCGTGATCCCGCCGAAGGACATCGATCCGCCTCCGATTTTTGTCACAGGCTCCGGTTCCGGGATCTTTGCTTCGGGTTCTCCGGCCATTTCCTCGGTAAGCTGTATGCCGCCGAAGCGAAGCGTTGCCATTTCATAATCTCTCTGATTCACAACTGCTTCCGCCTCGATCAATCTGTCCATGGCGTTTTTGCGTTCTTTGCTGCCGTCTCTTTCGGAAACTTCTTTCTCTTCGCTTCCCGCCTCACCGGCTTCGGCTTCAGACGTCAGATCGATTTCTTCCCCGAAGGAGATCTCCGAGAATTTCAGCGTTCCCTTCTGTTCCTGAAGTCCGGGATGCTCAGCCTCATACTCGATACGCTCATCGTAGTTTGCATCATGGGAATCACGGCTGTCGGATATGTAATCCTCCCATGCTTCCTCTCCTTCTTCTCCGGAGAAGTAGTAATTCTCATGCTCTCCGTTCTCGAACATGTCAACGAAAAGTTCCGGAACATCAATATGGAAGGAGGTACGTGAGGAGGGACTCATGATGGCAAATGCCTGTCCGCGCTTCGCATTCAGGATGTCCTCCTGCTCCTGCTCATTGATTCCTCCGGCCTTCTCATACAGACGGCAGAGATCATCCATATCATTCGGTGCAAGACCGAATACAAAGCTGTACTGGCACGCATTGATGATCGCCGTGGATTTCCGCGCGATCTCCTCACTGCCCACGAAGTCCTTGATATTCTGGGTGATAACGATCTGCATACCATTATACTTACGGATACGCTTTGCCAGCTGGAACATGAAGTCCAGTGCAACCGGGAACTTGGTATCGATGAATACATGCGCCTCATCGATAACTACAACAACCTTTCGGTTCAGGTTATATTTCAGGTTATAATCACGGTTCTTGATGATCTCATTATCCACATACTTCAGAACCAGAAGCATCTGCGCATTCGCTATGGTCGAGTTCCGGTTGGCCAGAAGGGACTGGAAATTGAATACGGAGAAGTTCTCATCCGTTGTGATGGTGGAAGGGCCGTTCCAGATGTTCGCATTTCGTCCGCCGGTGGAGAACTTGGAAATATAATTCACCAGAGAACGGAGCAGCTGACGCAGATAGTCGTTGTTCGTTCTCTCGAACTCTGCCAGGACTACGTCATATAGGTCATCAAAGATCGGATAATCCTCGGCATGCAGTCTGGAGAGATCTGTCTCAGCCGTGATACCGAAGTTCAGATACACACGTTCTACCAGTGAGTTCAGGTACTCGAGAGCGTCCCTGTCGATATCCGGAAGGATCTGACGGAAGAACTCCTCCAGGAACTGCAGGTGTGTGGCAAAGCTTCCCGCAGGTCCGCCGGTTTCTCCTGCCTCGTCATCGTCCAGTGCGGTGATGATGTGGAAGGGATTCAGACGTCCGTAGGTCGCATTTCCTACATTGATGATCTTACCGTGCAGGTTATGTGCCAGCTCCGAATACTCGTTCTCCGGGTCCAGGATAAAGATTTTGGAATCCTCGGAAGCCAGATTCAGAAGCAGGGACTTGGTGGTATAGGATTTACCGGAACCGGATTTTCCTACGATAACCATGTTGGAGTTGACACGCTCGGAATCTCTGCGGAAGAAATTGATAAATACCGGTACTCCGTCAGAGGAGCCCAGCTTCACGCCGCCTTCATCCGAAACATGCGCAAAGATCCACGGGTACATTCCCGCGATCGTATTTGTAGGAATACCTCTGGCTTCCTTCAGCATCGGGTCATACGGAGATACCTGGGATCCGATAAAGCTCTGAATCTGCAGAAAGTCCATGCCGTTCAGCTTCATGCCCGCCTCGGCCCAGGTGTGGCGGAGCGTCTTCTTCAGGTCCGGCACCATGGGCATCAGAGTCTTGAACCCGTCATTCAACATCGGATCTTCTTTCGTGGCCATCGCATCATATGCCGTGACGTAGATATTCACGGACATCAGCGCCTCATTTTCCTGCTGCAGCGTAACCAGAAGGGAAGACAGGGTCTCGATATGCTCCTGCAGCTCCAGTCTTCTGGAGTCCACACCTGTGGCATTATAGCGTGCACGCAGTTCTGCCAGAGAACGATCAATAGCCCGGATGGACTTGGCGCGATCCATGGGCGTGGTCTTGACTATGACCTTACTTCCCGGGAAGGACATCACACCTGCCAACCAGGCATCTCCGACAGTAGACGGATAACTGATCACCCGCAGATTATGGGTGATCATTTTATTCACTTCTATCCGGCGGGAGGTGATCCTCAGCATTTCCGGCATTGCCCAGTCAACCCAATGCTCCTGTGGGATCTCATCGATCTGTCTCTCGTCGAAATCAAGGGTGTTGGAGTACTTCAGGAAAATGGCGAGCCCCCGGTCATCCAGTCTCCGTACCTCCAGTTCGCCCTGAGCCAGGGAATTGATTGCCTGGTTCATCATCGAATTCAGCTTTCTTCTGTCCCTGTCGAAAAGGACCAGATAGTAGAAGGACTCCACAACCATGTTGTCCGTACAGAGATCATCGATCTCGCTGATCCGGGCAAATTCTATCTCGGTCCTGGCCTTCAGCTCATCCTCCGTGAGAAGTCCGCTCTCATAGGATTTCTTCAGGCTGTCCAGCTTACCGTACTCCATCTCCAGATACCGGTCATACATGATCGGCCGCTGCAGCTTGACGATATTGGCTCCGTACTCACCGCTGAGCGAACGGAGGATTTTCCCCAAACACTGCTCTATGGAATTGTCACGCCGGATCTTGGAGAAGAACCGGAATTCCACGGGATCGATCTCGATAACCGCGCCGAAATACTGTCCCGCATATTCGATGAACTTATCCTTGATCCCCGTGAAGGGCATAAGGTTGCTGATATCATCATAGTCCGATGTGTTATCCTTATTCTGCGCCTTTTTCTTTTTCTTTTGAGCGGTTCGCTCGGCTCTGGCAAGCCAGACGGCATTCTTTTCCTCTTCGGTAGCCGTCTTGCTCTTCAGGATCCTCTTCTCTTCCTTCAGGATCTCCTTCAGATTCTTCTCTTCTTCCTGTTTCTGCTCCTCCGATACTTCTTCCTTATCCTCCTCATAGAAGGCATCCACCGCCTCCTGCCGGTCTCCGGACAGTCGGGCCAGCGCCTTGTCATCATAGACGCGGGCGTATTTTCTCGGATATGCCTGATACCGGAGCATATACCAGAAGAAAATGTAGATCGGATTGTCATTCACCCGCACCAGCGTCATCCCGAAAATGCCAGCCACAACCAGTGCGATGATCCATCGATATGGCAGCGATGATACCGCACAGAGTGCAGCGATCCCAAGGCCTACCAGTGAGACGATAACATCTGACAGGGTAACCCCTCGGAACAACTCCATTTTAACTTTTGTTTTACCGGGTATCAGTCGCATGTGTTTCTCTGCCCCTTGTTTTTATTACCTGTTATCACCATCGCCATCTCCGTCGTTGTCAACGTTAAGCTGGGCGCCCCGGCCCTCTCTGCGCGGAAGGTTCGGATCGGCACCCTGTCCGGCACCCGCTCCGGCTCCCTGTCCGCCCTCGCGCTGTTCAGCCAGACGTCTCCGGAGATTTGTAGGCAGTTCTCTTGCCTTCTCAGCAGCCTCTCTCTTACGATCCAGATCATCCTGCTTCATGTCAACATCGGCAAGTTTTCTTGCCTTGTTGAGTGACAGACCGTCCTTCTCCATATGATTGTAGGTCGCCTTCATATGATTCAGCTCGTTCTTCTTCAATGCCGAGCCGTCACGATGTGTATGATTCTTGTCCGCGTAATCGATATCCGCCTTGAGGGAGTTCATATCTCTCTGACGGCCGCGCTCTCTTGTATGCTGTACGTGTGCAGGGTCCTTGGACTTGTCGTGCTCCTTAACGATACCGACAGCTTCTGCCGCACCACGAATGGCGCGTCCCACCGAAGCAAGGCCGGTGGCTTCCGCAGCCTTTCCTGCCCACTTGCCTGCCATGTTCTTTGCCGCACCGCCGACAGCACCGGCAACCGCGCCACCCACAGCGCTTCCGCTCACGGAATTCAGTGCACGTCCGACAGCACTGCCCTGAACCTCATTTCTTACATCACCGGCCAGGATCGCCTGATAGCCCGCCTGATCAGCGAGAATACCGGTAAAGATACTGTTTACCTTATTCACTGCGGTGATTCCGCCATAGGTGATGACAGCCTTGATGATACACTCCAGGATCTTGCTGGAGGAGATGGACAGGCTCGATCCCCACACGATAGGAAGGAACATAAGGAACAGACGCATGGAAAGCACCATTCCCACTACACCCAGCAGCTGAACGATAAAGGCTGTCGTCCACTGCTTGAACTTTCCTCCGTCATCCAGCGGCATGGCGGAAATTACCAGCGGCGATGCGATGTAAAGCGCCAGCAGGTTGAACAGACGTACGGCACAGGTCACGATAATGACCAGCATTTCCATCAGTATGGCGATGGAGATCACATATACCAGAATATAGTTCATATATGCGGGACTGGGATTGAATGCCGCCTTCACGTCATCCCACTTATAGATACTCTTCTCTCCGTAATAGAACGGCTGTCTGACACTGTCAAAGAAATCCGGTTTGTAATTATATGCGGAGTTTCTTGCCGCAGCCTGATCTCCGACGGTCCCCATGGTACCGATCAGGAAGATGATACGATCCATCGGAACAACCTCCGTGTCCTTGGTTTCCATATCGACCTTCCGCTCGTATGACTTCAGAACCATCATCGTCGGATTCGCCCGCAGGATGTCCATGGCGTTCAGAAGCGCATTTGTAAGACCATCGTCATAAGCGTCCAGCATGGCTTCTTCCCTATAGTCATAAGCCGCCGCCAGTTCTTCCATGACGCTTTGCCAGGTAGGTACGACCTCTTTCTTATCGTTGTATGAGACGTAATGGAAGTTGAAGACTCCCTTCTCCGCCAGGAACTGCAGATCTCCCCGAATGTCATTGTAACAGGCGTTCAGGTTGTACCGCGATCGCCAGGACGGATTCAGGGAATAGTTTCCTATGGTATTTATGACTCGCCCCATGGCTGCATACATCTCATCCGTAAAGACGATCTTGTTATCATCCGCAACAACGTTGTTATTGGTGATGGCCTCACTGACAGACCTGGTCAGAACGTTCGTCACAGACAGTGCCACGATCATGATCGCATTCATTCCTACGATCAGAAGGATACTCTTCAGAAGATTTCCGATGATACCGCCAAGAGTCACTCCCTGCTGCTTGTCCCGAAGATCTCCGATCTTCCGGACGACGGCTATGATCGCAAAGGCAAAAGCAAACATGATACCGATTATGGCTATCCCGGTATAGATCCCACGTATCGCACCATGATTAAAGAACACATCGATCAGGGTCGTATCCTCGGTATTGTAAGTCACAGTCCTTTCGCCGGTGAAGACCATCATGGAATCCTCCACCAGCTTCAGAATTCTGAGAATTACCGTCTCAATGAGGTATAACAACCTGTAGACCAGGTTCTCGAGCAGGGATTGAAACCAGTCTTTAATTTTATCGATCGCATCGTTGAAAACGTTGTAGAACATTCATCAATCCTCATCAGACAGTTGCATGGTTACACGGTTTCCGGATAACTTCCGGAGCCCTCATCTATCGTACGCGAAGTTTCTTTCTTGTAACGATAAGAGCGATCGCAATTCCCTGGATCAGAAGAATGACCGCAAGGATAAAAAGAACCGCATTGAAATTCAGATACAGCAGGATCCGAAAATCCTTCTCAATGGTATTCCCGGCGATATCGGTGACCACCACATGATAGTCTCCCGTCTCGGATACCTTATATTCCTCATCCATACCCACGACCTCATCCTCAAAAACGATTGAGATCCGGTCGCCCTCCTTCATCCCGGCGATGGTAACCGGGCCGCGGGCTTCATCATTGTCATCCAGCCCGATGAACAGGATGTCCGGCGGAGTATGATCGACCTCCAGCTCCAGCTTATATTCAGCGCCGGTGGCCGCGCATACATAATTGATCACATAGTTGCCTTCCTGCATCATGTCCACGGTTCCGGCGCCATGTGCCACGGGCGTACCGTCAACGGTCACACTCTTTACCGTAAATCCTGTAGGAAGCACGTATCGTGTCAGCTTACCGGTTATATCGTTTACGATCCGGAAGGTAAGAAGCTGTGTCTCCGTGCTGTTCGTCCAGGTCACCACCACATAGGTTCCTTCTTCGGTGATCTCGGACGGTATCTCCTCCATGGGTTCGCCGTCCTTATAAACCGCCAGATTACACTCTCCGTCCTTCGAAAGGACCACACCTTCGGTTACTACCATTCCGTCTGCAACACTGCAGAGGATCCTGGCCTTCCCGGCCTTATAAATAAATCTGCGGGAGAAGCTGTTAAATGAAACCCCGTCTCCGATACGGACCTCCTCCGACGAGGACGTCTCGCTCTGTACGGGATCTCCCGTATAAATATCCAGTGGTCCGGTGTAGTCGATATACTGCAGATCCGAATCTGAAGAAACCTCCTCGGTATCGTCTTCAGGATCAGCGAAGACGGTCATACCGGGAAGCAATGCTCCACACATGATAAATATAAATGTGATAACGAGTTTCTTCATTCTCAACTCCTGTTATTCTCGACTCCTGTTATGCAGATTCGTCCTCGTCCGACTGGAGTTCGCCGAGAACGGTCTCGTTCCGGACATCCAGATCATAGAACACCTCATCCGCCTTGAACATATGACTCCTCAGTTCATCCAGATCCATGCGCCCCATCTGATAGTAAGGGCACTGATAGCTGGGAGTATACTTCGTCCGAAGCGGGAAGTTACCGAAGGTAACGATGATCGCGTTTCCGGTGCTTTCCTTGTTGTTCAGCATCTGCAGCTCGGACGGATAGATCAGCGGTCTTACCTGGCTCTGGGTGGAGAGGTTCAGATCGCCGGCTCTCGCACCGATCGCAGAGGATGTGGATGTGGTCTGTACCGTCATATTTCCGCAGAGCTTGGAGAACTCTTCACAGGTTCCGATATCATTGGAACCGATGAACATCTTCATACCGCAGTTGGACTTGACGATGTCCGCAACCTTCTCTCCGTATACGTTGTTCAGCTGAGAGTAGGACTGTACCACCATGTTGAACCAGATCTTTCTGGAACGACCTACGGTGATCATCTTGTCGAACTTTTCGATCCTCGGCATATTACCGAACTCATCGAGAATGAAATATACATTTCTCGGGAGGGATAGATCCTCTCTTGCGGAAGCAACCTTGATCAGCGCCTTGTACATACAGAGTACGAATACGGCCGCCAGTCCGTGACGGGTATCCTTCTCGTCCGGAATCTTCATAAACAGCGCCGTAGGCTGATCCGCGAATTTCTCCGCCTGTACGTCGGTGGCGGAGGTAAGTCCGCAGAGTCCACGGTCGTTGAACATATTCAGTTTGTCAAAGGTAATGGACATGTAGGAGGAAAGCGTGGTGTCCGCAGCCGACATAACCTGACGTGACAGGGTATAGGCCTGGGACAGCTTGCTGCGTCCGTTGAAGTAGTTCTTCAGAGCTGCAAACTCATCCTCCGAATTGGTCAGGGCCTTGTTGATATTGAAGAAATTGAACTTCTCCTTCGTCATGCCCAGACGCTCGTCCTCGGAATCCTCCAGCATGGCAAGTGCCGTAGCCATGATGATGGAACGTGCGCCCTTCTCCCATACGGGATCCTTATCATTTTCGATGGGACAGATAACGGAGATCAGATCGTTCAGATCTTCATACATCTCGTCATAGAACTTCTGCCGGGTAACAGCCACATCATCCTTGCAGTGGTCGAGATCGGAATAGGCCTGTCCTCGCCATTCCACCCAGTACTCGCCTTCTTCGGCTTCCCCGTCCATCCGTTTCAGATCCTTATAATCGCTCATCCGGTCCTTATGGAGCTTGATCTCCTTTCCGGCCTGAACATACTCCTGATACAGATCCCAGATCCCCTCCAGCGGATTCCACCTGGAAGAGGTGTAGGTGTCACGCAGATCCAGAAGCAGCACCTTGTAGCCCCGGGACTGCAGATACTTAGAGTGCAGGTCGAAAAGCTCACCCTTCGGGTCCGTCATGATCATGGAACTTCCTGCAGAGGTTGCTGCCAGAAGCTGGATCATGGGGTTGATGAAGGTGGTGGTCTTACCGGAACCGGTAGCACCGATGACCAGCGAATGGGCGCCTGCCAGGAAATTCACCTGCAGGTGATTCTTTTTATCCAAAACCGCACGTACCGGAATCCCGTCCTGCTTTACATTTGCCAGATCCTCATAGACGTGCTCCGGGAAATACTTATCTCTTTCCTTCTCCGTCAGGAACCGGCTGTTCTCAAGAGAGCCCTTGACCACATCGACCTTACCCTTCCGTCCCAGGAGCTTTCCCGCCTTCTCGAAGATATAAAAGTCCAGATTGTTTCCGGTCAGGATCCAGATGATCATCATCACCAAAGACCCAAGGAGTCCGAACAGCCATGTCTTCAGTTCAAAAACGATTCCGAAACTGATCTCCCATTCCTGATCATTCAGTGTGGCAGGAAGCATGATCGCGATCACACGGATCACAACTCCTGAGATCAGGGTGACCAGAACGAAGAGTGCGATATGTAAGATAAGTTTCTTTTTTTTATCCATCCGGTATCTCCTCCTCCGTCACGGGAGTCCGTTCCCGCTTAATATTCGGGAGTTACGATTTCAATGTTATACGGATCCGCATAGTCTGCGGTTCCGTTCTTATGGTTCAACGTGGAGGTCGGTTCAACCACCAGTGTTCCCATATTCTTTTCAACATAGGTGTTATATCTTGCTGCGATAATGATTCCTTTAATCCCGACATTGGTATTGGCGCTCTTGGGCGGGATCGGTTCCAGTCCCTGCATGGAATCCTTCGTGATATTTGCCTTGTAGTAGAAAACGGTGTTTTTATCACGGTTATAGCCGGCGAAGATCACACCGTCCTTCCGGTTTTCAATCTTACTTCCCACCGTTACTCTCGTGTAGGATGTGGCAAATGTTCCATAGTTGATCAGAGTCGATCCGTCCTTCAGATCCAGCGCAGGTACAGCACCGTTGGACTGATAGGTGTCCTTGGACGTCAGCGCCACAAGCTTCCCGCCGGGCATGATTATGAGATCAGCGGCCCGTCCGGTCTTCTCTCCCTTACAGCACTCGATGGTGGCTTCCTTCGTTACGCCGAAGGGGGAAATGCACCCACCGTCCTTCACTATGATAGTGCCTCCTTTGTTGATGATCTTTCCGTCATTGATGAAGTTTCCTTCGATGGAAAGAATGCCGCCCTCTTCGATCACGATGGAGGAGGACTCCGGAAGCACAACTCCTTCGGAGAGCGCTTCATTCCCGTCCACATCCAGGTATTTTGCTTCACTGAGGACCAGGATCTCGCCATTTTTGATGGTAGTGACTCCTCCCTCGCCGGTTTCTTCATTTCCGCCTTCGCCTCTTATGGAAGCAAATACGTGCGGGGTACCCACATACCAGGTGAAGACCATATTCAGGGTGGGGTCAGCAAACTGATTGAACATCTCCTTGCCGCAGCGATACAGCGTATTTCCCTTCTTAGTCTTCTGAGTCGAGAAGTACCAGGCATCGATTCCGAAAAGATAACCGTTCTTAACGGCAAGATACTGGGAGATGACAGTCGGAGAGGTTTCATACTCTCCCAGGAGACCGCCCTTTATTTTTTGAGTGATACTCAGCTCGTTAGCTGTCTCTCCTATGATCCATTTGTCGGTATCTTCCTCCGCCCCGTAGGGATAGAGGTGGAAGCATGAGATATTGTTACCGTTGGCCCGCTCCAGATGCATACTTGTTCTCTCGTAGCTTTCAATATCATCAGTATCATCCATAGACGTTAAGTCGATAAATCTCGACTTCACCATCTGCTGGGACTGATCCGTCAGCATGATTCCGCCCACATGGTCCTGATCAAGATCATACTCATCCTCGTAATAATGATCAGCCTGGTTAAACCCTATGAAAAGATTCGAATTCCCGTTCAGGTCCTTTCCGATGCTGTTATAAAACATATCAGCGGTATTATTCCTGGCCGAAGCAGGCATCAGAGCCGTCTGAACCTGAATGTCTCTGACGTATGTCAGCTCGTCACCACCAAACATGAAGCCATTCTTTCTCGTGGAGATGGCACGCATCCAGAGAACCCCTTTGGGCGCCCCGGGCGTAAAGAAGTTGTCCTGATCCCAGACATCCGAGCTATACGAAGTCCCTTCCGAATCCAGTTTCGGATAGAACGTGCTTTCCGACATACTGTCCGTGATCTTCATCCCCGAAACAGAACTCCATGTAGACTGATTCAATGCAGTCTTGAAGGCCTTTATCTTCTCCTCGTCTCCTCCTTCAAGCTCAGCCGTCCTGCTCCCAAGCATCGCTCTGTATGGAGATCTGTAAAGGTGCTCCGTATCATCATAGAGAGAGATAAATCCCTTCGGTTTCATATCCGCATCATGATACACCAGCATGGATGCTCTGTAGTTCATGTTGTCAAATTGAATCGCGTAGGGATTTCCCGTAGTTTCGTAGCTTTCCTTCAGTTCCTTCAGGAATGTATCACGATAATTCTGCGGCGTCACCTTATCCCACTCCCAGAATACGATCCGCCCGTACTCATCATTCAGGAGCTGTGCTGTGACATCCTTTTCGTCCGATGGAGTCTTTGCCTCAGTGGTCCCGGTACTGCTCTCCGTACCGGAGCCTGACCCCGTGTTACCCGTAACCCCGTTCTCCGAGCTCCCGGTACCGTTCGCAGCTCCCGATCCGTCCGCAACACCTGCGGCTCCCGCATTTCCGGATCCGGCTGCGGAACCCGGGGTCCCGGCATCATCTGACTTTCCCGTCTCATCCGTGGTCGGATCCGCATAGATCGTTGGTGCATCCAGGATCTGGATGGTGCAGAACAGCATCAGGGCCACCAGCAGCATCGCCAGGAAGGGATGTTTTTTATGGAATTGTACTCCGTTCGTCTTCTTCAAGGCGACCTCCTTTCCCCTGAATCCGGGATAAAACGGTCCAAAATATAGTTTCCTTTAAGTATGACAAGTGGGAATACAGCTTCCAAGCCATATTCCCCTCTGTCATTTCACTCACTACCGCACTCTGTCGGTATCGTTTATTAAGCCCCTGTAACTCACGGCTTTAATACTGTCGTTGCTGTTGTATTGCCAACCATCCAGTTTGTAAGCGGCTTGATGGAAAGCTTCAGGATAACTACCAGAACGAAGATCAGAAGGTATCCGATGATCGCTGTCTTCAGAGACTGCTTACGCTTCTCTCTCTCCTGCGGCTCCTCAGCGGTTGCATACTTAACACCGAGAACGATACAGAACAGAACACCACCTGCACCAACCAGGAGAAGCAGCGGGTTAACAAGACGGTTGATCAGGGCGAGTACCGGATGTACGGCATCATCAATACCAGTTCCGATATCTACCTCAGCGGCCATAGCCACCTCATTTACCGATAACGTTACGATGAAGGCAAGGAATGCAACTGCCATAACCTTGAATACCATCACCATTCTCTTGTTCTGCGAAATAGTCTTTAACGTAGCTGTTAATTTCTCTGACATAATGTCTTCCTCCTTATTTGAGTGTTTTTCGGGTTTGTCTCCCTTTTTTTGTTTCGCTGAGCTGATTATAGCATATAGGTGATAACAAAAGCGCAACACGAAAAATACTTTTTGAATTTTTTTTATTTTTCTTTTGAAGCCCCTGTATTTTCAGGGATCCGGATCGTTGCGACCGTCCCCTGTTCGGACTTCACGATGGACAGTTTACCGTCACAGAGCAGCCCGAGACGGGTCCGTACATTCTCCGTTCCCACGCTTTTATAGGATTTCTGCGTAGGAAGCCTCGTCACCTTCCCGTGGCCGTCATCCGAAACCGAGACTTCAATATATCCGCTGCGCCTTACGGTGCTGATCCGGATCCTGTCTCCTTCTTCGCTCATCCCGATACCGTACTGGATCGCATTTTCCACCAGCGGCTGAAGCGTAAGCGGAGGAAGCATGAAATCCGTCACCTCAAAGCTTCTCTCCACCTCAAAATGTCTGGAGGGAAGGATATTGGCCAGGTCGATGTACATCTCCACATGCTCCAGTTCCTCGGAAAAGGGGATCATGCTTTCACCCGTCAGCGCCTGGAACTTCCTCCGTAGATACCCGGAAAAGTTAATGATCGCCGGTTTAACGGCTTCCATATCCTCATCGCATAGTAACGAGATCTGCTGAAGAGAATTATAAATGAAATGCGGATGGATCTGTTCCATCAGAAGAGATACCCTCTTCTCGGACAGCTCCGCCTTGCTTCTCAGGATCTCCCTTTCCGTGTCCAGCTGATAACAGAAGAAAACGATCAGCATCTGCATAATGATACCGAACCCCAGAACACGAACCTCCGAATTCACCATTCCCACAAAGGTCGCAACAATGGGGAAAAGGATTCCCAGCAGGAAGCCCACACTGGCCCGAATGCTCTTTGAAGAGATCAGGAGCATGATCATTACCACAATATACTGTGCCAGGAAAGCAACGTCCATCAGGAATGCACTTCCGTCGAACACCGCAAAGGAACTGACCAGGATGGCCATCAGGAACTGGATCGTCGCCCAGAACTTATTATCCCATTCTTCGCCTTCCTCTCTCTCGGTCTCCATAAAATACAGACTGAAGAGCGGTGCCGCAAGGGAGTATAACATCCATGAGTAGATAGCGTAAACGCTGCCGTCCGCCCCACTCGTATTCAGTTCCGCCATTCGGAACATAAGCCCGCCGACGGTAACACAGACAGCCACCAAAAACCAGCCCATCCGGATACGGTTGCTCTGTATCTGAAATGACACGATCAAAACGATCACCGCCAATGCGATCGCTACCAGCGTCAAAGTCACGCAGACATGATATACTTCTCTGTTTTGCGATAGAACTTCGGTACTACCTTCCATGATCCCCGCCCTCTCCCGGATCAGACCGCATTATTATATCTGTACATATAATACCTGTAGCAGAAGCGCTGAAGCTGGAGTACCAGTGGAATACACATTCCGGCATAGGCCACTGTAAGTCCGACGGAAAGCCCGCGGATCACTGTCCTATACTCCACATCCATATAGAGGATGAATACCGCAAGGAGCAGTTCCGCCAGCATCAGCAGAAAGCATGCCGGAATCCACAGTCTTCGTGCCAGGCGGGCATTCTTCACGCTACCCTTATCCTTCCCGTCCGGTTCCGGATACAGCCGTATCATCCCCGTCAGCATAAAGCTGACCGCCAGCAGCAGGAAGAACATCGGGATCAGCCCCGTGATCAGAAGTCCGATGGTCGTATAGGAACTGAGCTTCGTAACGGAAAGCATCCACTCCAGGACCCGCATGACCGTTGACATCAGCATATAGCAGAGGAACATGGTGTTGGATACGTCCAGCCAGACATCCAGATCCGACAGCCGGTACACACAGATAAAGCATGCAAGTGCCATCAGGTATTCCATCAGCTGACAGGCCATGACAAAGCCCTCGGAAGCCTGAAAAAGCGACACATGCACAAGCCCCGCCCTGGGTTCTACCGTAAGCGCGGCAGAACCGACTCTGAGCGTCATGACACACAGCAGCGCCGGTACGAAGTACGCAAGTGCACGTATGGATTTATAATCAAAACTCTCTTTCATGATCACTGTCTCCATGATCGTGTCTCTTCATGGCTGCAGTCTTCATGGCCGCAGTCTTCACCGCCGCTTCCCGACGAACCGATAGCTTCGGTCAGTGTCCGGGCTTCATGATCAGCTCTCCCAGCGTCATCTCCGCCCAGGAGTACTGGATCATATATTCTCCCATGAAGGAATTGACCGCCACACTGTCTCCCTTCAGATAATCCATGTAGTCACAGTCCAGGCGGGAACAGTCCACACCATAGGCGTTCCAGCCTTTCAGCAGCACATCCCCCGCTCCGGCCTTTGCCAGATCATCCCGGAGGCTGGACAGAAATACACGAAGCTGCTTCTTGGTTCCGGAATCCTCATCCCGATCCTCGAAGAGAAGTCCGCAGAGCTCGCCCACGGAGCACATGGCCCCTCTCCGGTCGACAAGAGCCGCAAGGAGCTCCTTGCTCTTACTTCTCTTGAACCTTACCGGCGTTCCCGTTCTGTCGAACACCTCAAAATTCCCGAAACACTGGATCCTGAGGACCCCATGGCTCTCACGTTCCACGGGAGTCCGGAGATTTTCAATCTCCCGCACCAGATCCTCCTTACGGAAGGGCTTCAGTATGAAACCGCTGGCATGAAGCTGAAAGGACTGATAAGCGAAACGCTCATGACCCGTCACGAAAATGATGTTCGTTTTCGGGGACACCTTCTTGATCTCCATGGAAAGCTCAAGCCCCGACATTCCCGGCATTTCGATATCCAGCCAGGCCACATCCGGATGATGCTCTTCCGCATACTCCAGCGCCTCATGAACATCCGAAAACGGGGAATGATCCCCCTTCGGATCGATCTCCCCCATCAGCTTCGCAATCTCTTCTGCGGTTTTCTTCTGGTCGTCTACAGATATAGTGATCATCTTTATCTCCTAAATAAGGCGAATACAGTAGACATAAGACAGTTTAGTATACCATATCTTGTAGAAATAATCTATCTTTTTTATAATAAAGGCGACCGAATTTCGGTCGCCTTCCTACAATCTGCCACTTTGCCGGATCTACAGATTTAATTTGTTTACCCGCTTTGACTTATGCTCCTCACCGGCCGGGACATCCTTGGATCTCGGCCCCGTTATCTCCGGCTTTTTGAAAGCATCCGCTTTATCCATAGCCTTCACCTTTTCCGTTACAGGTCTCGACTCAAATCTTACCAGTTCAATGGAGAGCTCCATATCCCGTACGGTAGGAGGCGTCTTTCCCGGAACACCGACGATCTTCTCGATAAAGAGTTCCGGCGAATAATTGATATATCCGTTTCCTCTGATATAATCACGCAGTCTTCCGCGGATCTCACGCTCCTTACCCGGATCACTCAGCGTCTTGCCCACAGCGCTTTCCCCGAGATATTTCTCATCCAGTGCATTCAGCGCAATGTTCTTTGCGTCCCGAAGATTCCCGGCGCGTTTATTATACAGATTCTCCGCACGTCTGTACTGATTCACGATACTCTTCTCATTCTGGTACTTCCGATACGCAGCCTTGTCCCTGTCGAACTTATTCTTCTGCTCCGGATCCTTCGGAGCCTTCCCGGAGGTATAGATCGCCGTCTCCTGTTCGATGGCAACCTCCATTTTCAGCTTCGGATCCATTTCCTCAACCTTAACTCCCAGGCTCTTCGCCTGCTCACCGATGGCCGTCTGATGCTTTGCCAGAAGCTTTGCCTCATAGAATTCCACCTGTCTCTCCATGGCTTCAACGATGTTCGGCGCATTCCTCAGTATCTCGGAATTCATCTTCTTTTCAGCATCACCCTTCATCTTCTTCACGGTGGCCGTATAGTTCTTCCGTGACATCTTGGTTCTGTCGATCTGTTCCACATCCATTACGAGCGATTCGGTCACTACCTTTGTAGCACCTGCATAAGCGTCGGAGGGTTTCATGATCCGGAGGATCTCCTTATCATACGCATCCTTCAAAGCCTTCGATTCTCTCTGATCCCGCGTCAGAATCGCATTCCTCTTCGTTGTATACTCTGCGTTATCCTTCAGATCCTCACGCATCCGTGCACCGTTCTCGCCCAGATACGTTTTCATCAGAAGCTCCACATAGTTGCGTTCCTTCGTCCGTATTCCCCATTCATCCGGAGCGGCCTTCAGGCCCTCCTTTGCCATACGATCAGCTGCCGCAGCATTAGCAGCCTCGATCTTCTGATTCTTCAGGTGCTTCAGCATCTCCGGTTTAAGTCCCGAATTCAGCGCCAGATCCATAAGCTCACGGTCACGGTCCAGCATTCCCCACATACGGTGGCCCATCTCGGCACTGTAAAGCCGCAGATCCGAAGACTCCCTGCCATGTCCGATAGATGTCATATTCTTAATTCCCTCTGCGATCAGCTTCGCCAGCGGCTTTTTATCTCCTCTGTGGTATGCCTTCAAAGCCCTGTTCGCAATATCTCTGGCTTTGACGATGCCCGGCGTTACCTCTTCCACGGAAACCGCCTTTCTCTTTGATCCGTCCGGTTCCTTTGCCGGCACACCCGCTGCCGCCCGAAGGATATCCATCCTGCGGTATGCATGTGCTTCTTCTCTGGTAAACCGCTTTGCAGGATCATCCCTGCGGGATTCCGTATCGCAGTCCATGGTGGTGGATGCCGCAGCCGCAAGTGCCACGAAATCCTTATTTGATATCATATCCGTTTTCTTTCCGGAACCGATGGCCTTCGGTCTCCGGGAGATCGGCTTGATGTTATCAAGTGCCTTAACATCGGAGAACTCCTTCAGGGAAAGCCGTTCCATTCCGAAAAGGTCTTCGAGCCTGTCGAGTCCCTTTCGGGCTCCCTTCGGAATGTAGATCCGGTCTTTGAAGCTGGCCTTCTGATTCTCAGCCGCATCTGCGGCATTACTGACCAGTACATCCTGAAACTCATTATAATCCGCCTTCCAGTCTTCATTTGCCTGAAGAATGCCTGCCGTCTTACTCTTCGGTCTCAGACTCATCTGCATTTCGGAAAGATTCTCAAATACATCCAGGACCGTTCTGATCCTCGCCTGCTCGACATCCTTATTCCCCGGATCATTTTTCCGTCTGGGATCCTTTTCCATTTCCTTCTGCTTGCTGGAAAGATATGTCTTTGCAGCATTTCTCGCCCTGTCAATGGCATTTACCATCTTCCGCGCATCCTCCTCCGTAAAAGGATGATTCGGATCCGCTGCAGCCGCCTTTTCAGACGTCCGCTGAATGATGTCCATCTGCCCTAAGAGAAGCTTATACTCAGGAGTTGCACCCCAGAGATACCAGTGCTTATTCGCATTCAGATTCGTCGCCAGGCGGTCTGCAGTCTCCTTGATCCCCGAGAATTTATATTTACTCTTCAGCTGTCTGTAAAGCTCCTTCTCCTTGATCTCCAGATTCTGCCTCAGGGCATCCATCCGCTTTTCAGGATTCTTTACCAGGGTTCGCTCGAACTCTGCAGAATGATCCTTTCCTCCGATATCGAAGTCATCCTTACTCCTGCGTTCCGCCTTCGGCCGGGTATCATCCACCATCTTCTCCGGCTGCTCACTGCCCTTTTCTCCTTCTTTCTTCGGCGGCTCTCCTACGCTTTGTTCCGGACCCTTCTTCTCTCCGGACGTCTCTGCCCCACCGGGCTTTCCCTGCTCCTTTTCCGATTCCGATTTCGGTCCGGGATCCGGATTCGGCCTGGGATTCGGATTCGGCCCGGGATTCGGATTGAGGTTCGGATCCGGTGCCGGATTCGGGATCTGATTGGGATTCCGGTTCTGGAAATCCGGCCGCACCCTTTGCTGCTCAAACTCAAGCAGCCTCTGATGCATGGCAGGCTCTGCCAGCGCCGGGTCTGTCTTGCCCGGCTTGATATGGTAGAGATCACGGTCTGCATCGACCAGCTTCTGCTCTGCCTGTGCATCTCTGTTGTCAGCCATGGTCTTCAGATATTCCGCATCCAGCTGCTTCGGGAGATAGACTCTCTCCATGTACTGAACCCCGGCGGAACCGTACCGGTTTACACCCGCGGGCGCAAAAACGTTCATCTCGTCATCTGCCGGACGCATGACACGTACGCCCATCCGGTTCAACGGATGGTCTCCCACATCTCCTCCCATGGCACGCATGGATTCCGGCTGCTGTGTTACGGAGCCGTCCGGATTCATATATACATACTCACTGGGAACCCCGTGGATCGTCTTGTGATCATTTGCCAGTTTGATATCGGAAAGCCAGCTGATCTCCACGGAGTGCGGTCTGTCCCTGAAAAAGGAATTTGTGACCAGATCCTCCAGGCTGATGTCATGAGACTCATCCGGATTTCCCGTTTTATTGTTCATTTCCAGGGAATCCTTATATCTTACGATATCCCCGTTAATACCGGTGATCGTGATATAATGTCCCGGCATAAAAAAGCTGACCGGAGAACGATCCTCCCTGATCGCATGAAGGATCTGCTTCTTCAGAAGCTGCACCGTATTCTTCACATACTGATCCGAGGAGTAGCCGTCCCGTTCATTCGCTACGGTAAAGGGCTGGATCTCCAGGGAACGCATCATGGAATTCGGAGCATACTTCAGGACGGAGTCCGCATTTTCCACAATACTCTTGTAGTCATCCGTTCCATAGTTGTAATCCACATCTCCGTCCCTCAGAACCACCTCGTTCTGCGGGATGTTCGGACGATAGAAACGGATATCCTCCTGCGTGATATCGCCCATTCCACGGCTCTTTGCCATGAGTGCACCTGCACAGGACCAGCAGCCGCAGCCGCTGCTCTGATGTGCGGTCTGATGGATATCCAGCTCAGCCGCATCATCCCGGTCCACCAGAAGATTCGGACGTGTACCTATCTCCTGTCTCGCATCCATCTGCTGCCGTGCATTATCCTGGATCTCCTGGACCTTCACAGCGGTCTCCCTGTGCTTCTGAAGCATAAAGCGGTCACGATAAGTCAGCTTCTCCTCAGGATTCTGCTTGTTATTGTCCTCCTGAAGATACTGATCGATCGCATTGATATCTCCTGTATGCTTGATCCTGAGATCGATGTTCGAATCGACGGACGGATACTCATACATACGCGGGTTCGTCTGAACAGCCTGCTGATATTCATTCCTGATCTGTTCCGGAGTGCTGTTGATATACATCTGCAGCGCCATATCCTCCGTGATATTCGGATCGGTGGTAAACATTCTGGCATATTCATAGAAGCCCGGCCATTTCTGCGGGGCATTTGCATTCGCATACTGACCCGTCCGGATCTCCGCATCCGACTTGAAGGTTGCCGCCGGCAGCGTAAGGCCGTCATCCGCACGGAAATGCTTCACGATCTCCTTATCGTGATTCAGGATCCTCTCCGCCTCCCGGAAGGGGCTTGCTTCCTTCCCGTTCTGCAGCTTCTGCGACGGAAAGAGACTCTGCTTCATGGCCGTAAAGGACTGCGAAACATAATCATAGTATCCCTTGAGTTCCTCCACGTCCTGACCGCTCAGGATCTTAAACGCACCCTTTTTGTTCTTTGAATACAGCGTATTCACACGGTTCTGAAGGATCGAAACGACCTCCATCGTGCTTTCCGCCTGATCAAGAATATCCTTTTCCTTCTTAGCAGCATCTCCCTGCAGATTCGCACTTCTGTTACGTCTTTTCTGAATATACGCCGATATCTGTGCTGTCTGCTTTTGCAGTTTTGTAAGCGTATCAAGTGCTTTATAACTATTCATCCTTTGTTCCTCCCTGACGGTTCTGTCTTCGATTGGAAACAATTACTTCGGCTTCTTTGCGGCCGTCGCCACCTTCTTGGAATCTGTCTCTTTACTCTTCACGGCTTCTTCGGCCTTCTTTTTCATTTCAGCCAGATACTTTTTCCTCGTGATCCCGTAACGCCTGCTTAAATGATTGATACCGACATTCTGGATATCCAGATGCTTCGGCGTATTGATATTATGCTCGACACCTCTGGCGATATTAATGTCCCGTAACATGCCTCTTAACCGCACATCCGAGCCCACATCCGTCTCGGAATCTCTGTGAATGAGACTCATGGCATCCAGACAGCTGTTGAAACGGTCCATGTCATTCTGAACCCTTTCACTGGCATCCACACCTCCGAATACCTTCATCCTGCCTTTTCCGCGCATATATTTCACTGCGGCATTCTCAATCTCTATATTTGCCTGTATATAGTCCTTGTCTTTTGCTTTCTTCGGATCCAGCCTGTACGCCCGGTTCACCGCGTTTACAAATGCCTGGTAATCCGGCGTCACAGCCCTGGGGAATTCCTCCACGGTCATGTCGATGGATTTCTTCAGCATGCCCATATGGATCTTATAATTTTCTCTGTTGGCAGCAGGGATCCCATACAACTTCCGCTCCTGTTCAACCGCAAACTCCACTGACTTGGCCGGATCCATCAGCGCCGTCTCCAGGTCCTCCTTGTCCATGGCCCAGATACACAGTGTATCCTTGATCTTATCTGCCATCTTGTGGATCTTATCCACATTGAAGGATTCCTTGCTGTTCTGTACCACATTTGCAGCCAGAACCCTTGCCAGGCTGTCCTGCATCTTCTCCACGGGTTCATCTATGACAAAATATCCCGTATGAAGAATACGATAGGATTCAAAGGATTTTGGTAGTTCCTTCTTCACTCTGGGAAGAGTCGCCTTCACCGCCCGGATCTTCTCCTTCAGGGCTCTTTGTTCCTCCTGACGCTTCACATCCTCTTCGGCGCTTTCCCGAAGCGCATCCATAAGCACCAGCCTGTCTGATTCCGTCTTCGCTGTGGAATCCTCCGGCAGCTTAATTTCCGGCATGGCAGCCTTCCTCGCGGCAGATCCGTCAAGGACGCTCTCCAATACCTCCTGATTCCTCTCCAGTGCCTGCTTCTTCGCCTTCCGGAGCTGCTCCTTCGCCTTCTTCTCTTCCAGTTTCTTAAGTGCTTCCGCCTTCTTCTTCATTTCCGCGGCAAGCTTTTCCGCGTCCTGTATCTTTCTTCTTTCGAGCGCCGCCTCATTTTTCTTCTTCTTCTCGGCAAAATCAACCTGCTTTTTTATCTCGGCCTGTCTCTTCCTGAGTTCCTGCTTCTCGAGGGCGTCAAGGGAATCCTCAACCTGCCGGACCTCCTCATCACTGACCGTGTGATCTGCGATCTCCGGATCTGCTTCCTTCATCCTCCCCGCCGTAGCGGATCTTTGTCCCATGGTCATATACTCGATGAAGTGATCCTTCGTTATTTTGCCCTGTGCCTTCTGATTTACCTTCTCATCAGCAGGCCTTGCCGGCTGTTCCCGGAAGATCACATCCTCCACCTTGCCGGCCTCTGCTGTTTTATTGTCATCGACGCCGTACCGGGCGCCGCGCCGCATCAGGAGCGCAGCAGCTTCATTGATGGTCTTTCCTCCGAGACCTTCCAGAGCATATCTTCTTCGTACGGCCTTTTCGGAGTCAATAATAACGGTTTTCCCATCCTCCACATCCGCAGGGAATGAATATGCCTTCTTGATCGTATCATAAAGCCCGGAAAATGCGGTCTTCAGCTTTGCAGCTCCACCGATGCCGTTCCTCCACATGCAGTCGATGATCGTATTGACCACCTTCAGTTCCTTACAGGCCTTCTTCATGCCTTCCGGATCCGTATAGTCAACCTCCGGCAGTCTGTAGTTCTTCAGGGTATTCATGGCCTCCGCATAATCCTGGGCAGGCAGTATGGATTGTTTTGCTGCCGTCGGATTTGTACCGGAATTAATAGATTTCTGAAATGCATTCAGTTCCCTATTCGGATTCTCGCATATTTTCAGTATTTCATCCAGTTTAAACCCGCGGGAGCCGGCCAGCCAGATCATAAAATCCCCTTCGCCGGTAGGATCCAGTCCCTTCCGTAGGAACTCCGAATCCGTATTCTCGAAGATCTTCCGCCCCATGGAATCCAGCTGTTCATTTGTAAAACTAAAGTTCGGCATCTGCCATACCCCCTTTTACGGTTCATTTCTTCTTAGCTTTTGTCAGTTCCTTTATCGTCTTTTTTACGTTCTTCGCTGTTTTTACCCGTTCTGCATAGATCCTCTTTGCGACGCCGCGTTCAAAGTCACATGCCAGGAACCTGCATACGTTCTCTCTGACCTTCTCTCCTTTTATCATCGGATCCACGATCTTTCGGAACGTCTTACTCTCGGCAAGTTCCTCCGACATAGTCTCAAACGTCCCCTGATTGATATGGTTTTTGATCTCATCAAAATAAAACCTCGGTTCTCCTTCTTTCCTGCGCATATCATCGGAGATCAGCTGATGTATTACCAACGCGGCCAGTCGCTCCCGGATCAGCGGAAGCCGGTCTTTTTCGACATTTTCCTGATCATCCAGCTGTCCCAGCAGATCCTGAAGCTTCTCAACCGCCCAGACCGAGGTATTGGACGTGAGGTCTCCCTTTCCTTCCACGAGAGCCTTCTTACGCTGCTCCAGCTCCACCGGCGTCAGTTCCTTATCCGCACGCATGCCCCGCTTCGCAGCCATTTGTTCCATCCGCTGCAGCTTGGCCAGAGCCCCCTTATGCAGTCTCACCTCATCACTCTCAACAAGGACCGTGTCATCATCCTTCGGCAGCTGCCGATAGACGTACCACCGTTCCATCTTCCTTCGGAGCTCATTGTTCTTCTGAAGGACAGAATCCCTTTCCATCTGCCTTTCAATGGGAGAATACATCATAAGGGATTTCTCATACATCATCATGACCGTGGTATAGTCCTTCGCCCCCGAATCCATATCCATGGCCTGCTTCATCTTCTCCTCGCCAAAATCCCGGATCTTCTTCAGAAGCGCCTTCTCACGCTCCACCAGTTCGGGAGTAAACCCATTTCCCTTCTCAAAGCTGCTCTCTCCCAGTATATACTTTGTCTGCAATTCCCTGGTGATCTTCTTCAGATCATCAACCTCGGCCATCACATCCGTGAAGAACCGGCGGTCCTCATCCCTGATCTCGTCACCCTCCGGGGAAATGAAATGATCCCTGACATATGCACCGGTGATCGTCTCCACCATCTCGTAACCGTTCTGGCGCTTCAGGAACTTACGGAACTGCTCTTCATTCTGATCGAAGTCATCTCCAAGCTTCAGGCTGTAAAAAGCAAAGGTCCGGGACATCATCCGTTCGTACTCCGCCCGGAAGTCCTCCTCCTCTCTTTCCAGCCGGTTCGGGTCTTCCTTCGCCATCTTCTGCAGTTCCTCATCCTTCAGGATGTCATCCACATCCTCCCTCTTGGTGAAACGGAAAATGTCCTCGGCAAAGATCGCATCCGCCACGGAATTGAAGAGATCATCAAATGCCGCTGTCTTCTTCTCCTCCCGCTTCAGATATTCGGACTTCATGCGGAGATTCTCATTTACCGCTCCGACCATCATGACAAGCCCGATGAGCTTGTTGATGGCACGCCGCTCCTCTTCGGTCCTGGCCTTCTGCATCGACACCTGTATCTCTTTCTTTGCCGACTCCATCATGCCGATCTGCCGGCTGACCCAGGCCATCTCCTTCTTCGCCCGCTCCGCAGCTTCGTCTTCGGAATGCTCCGCTTCGTACTTAAGCTTTCCCAGCCGGTCCTGCAGCTGATAGATGGTTCCATCTATGGATTCCAGTATTTTTTTTGCATCTGCTCTTCTACTTCCCATTATCAACCCTCCAAACCCAGGTTAACATGCTAAGTTGATTGTATCATCTTTCAGATAACAAAAGCGCAACAAAATAAGATCAGGTCACGCAAAAAAAAGAAACGGCAGGGAGGAGGCCACTGCCGTTTCAGGGGGGGTTATAGAGAGATAAAAATGCTGAAGTCTTATAATAATCGAGTGGAGATCCTATGGTGCAGGCTCATGTCAGTGACCGAAGCCTCCGCCGGGATTGCCGCCGCGGCCGCCACCGCCGCCGCCCATCATGCTGCTCGTGATGGTGTTGGTCTCGGTTCCGTTCTCAATGATGGTACCTCCGTTTACGGTCGCCTGCCCGTCAAAATCAAATGTGAACTGTCCGGTGATGTCAACCGTCCCGCCGTTCATGGTGATATTCCCGTTGGAATCCACCCCGTCCGTGTCGCCTGCGCCCATCACGATCTTCGTGGTTCCGCCGTTGAATTCCACCTCCGGTGTCACGTTATCCGATTTCTTCGCTGCATTGATCCCGTCATCAGACGCTTCGATGTAGATGTTACCGTCATTGATCCGGATCGTCGTGGACTCGATACCCTCGCCTGCGATGACGTTAAAGTTTCCGCCGTCGATGGTCACCTCCACCGTTGCATGGATCCCGTCATCGGAGGCATTGATACTGATATTTCCGCCACGGATGTAGATCGTTCCCTTTGAATTATCATCGTCGTCCTCTGCATGGAGTCCGTCCACACAGGAACTGATATTGATCGTTCCGTCCGCCACGGAGATCGAATCCTTCGCCTCAAACGCACTGTGAGAGCATTCAATATTATAGGTTCCGCCGGTCACCTTCAGATCGTTCTTGCAGCTGACCGCATTATCACTTGAACTGATATTCAGCGTTCCCACGCCGTTCAGAGTAATGTCATCCTTTGCGAAAATGACTGCGTCCGTGTTCGTATCGCCGTCCGCCTCAAAGGTTCCGGTCACGGAGAGGGAATTCTCCGAATCCGTGGTTGTAATGAATACCTTATCCGCGTTCTTCACATAGATACAGGGTCTGGTTTCATTTGTTATGCTGACGCCGTCCAGAACAAGCTGTACCTTATCCTCATCCTGCACGTCCACGGAGATCGTTACATTTGACGCATTTCCGGAGATCACATAGGTACCGGCCTTCGTGATGCTGATGTCCTGCCCGTCACTGACCGTGATCTTCTCCGCATCCGAGGTATCCGCAGTCTGTGCCAGATCCCGCTCCGTGAAGAGGTCATCTGCACCGGTCGAAGCAGTCGAAGCTTCTGCTCCTTCCGCCTCTGTCGCCTGACCGCTTTCGACCGTGGTTTCTTCCGAAGCGTCCGTCTTCCCGGCTTCGGTCGTCACGGCAGTCCCGGAGGATGCTCCTGTTGTTCCTTCTTTTTCTGCCGATCCGCAGGCAACCAGTGTTCCTGCCAGAACGAATGCTACGATGATAGATGTAAATTTCTTATGCATATGCAGCCCCTCCTTCCTTTGGTTTCCCTGTTGCTTTGTATGTATGCACTATACAGAGTCAACCTTAAACCAAACTGAAGAATTAACTGTTTTTTTTGAGCAGCCATGTCTCGGGCTGTGCATGGCTCATTCGACAATCGAGTAGGAGGGGGTGATTAACCCCCGTCCTCTCACACCACCGTGCGTACCGTTCGGTACACGGCGGTTTCAATAGTTGACGTGCACAGACTGGTACGCAAGGGCTAAATCATAGAAGCCTGCGCGTATCAGTCTTTCTTTTGACAGTGCTCTTTTCACCGTTGTCGTATTGACCGTTCTCCAGTAGCCTTTCCGGCTATTCGCCGCCATGCGCGCAAAGTATTCCGGTATTCCAAGACTGATGAGATGCCGTTTCTTTGTCTTTGGCAGTTTCCACTGCTTCCAGATACACATGCGGATTCGTCGGTACAGCCATCCATTGAGATCATCGATCGGGGTTTTCATGCTCGCGATCCCATAGTAGTTCATCCACCCTCTGACATAGACCCTGATCTTTTCCATACTCGGTCTGATGCTCTGACATCTCCTACGGGAAGAGTATTCACGCAGATGGTCTTTGAACTTCTTCATCGACTTTGGATGAACGCGGACGTAGACCCCTCTGCCATTCCTTCCCAATGCAAAGCCGAGATACTTAAAATTTCGGATCGCAAACACGCTGACTACACGACTTTTCTCTTGGTTCACTTTTAGTTTCAGCGTCCCTTCGAGATATTTCGTACTCGTCTCCAGCAGTCTCTTAGCGGCTCGTTCACTCTTTGCCAGCAAGACGATGTCGTCCGCATAGCGAATACATGGAACTCCCCGTTTCAGATACTCCTGATCGAACTCGTTGAGGTAGACGTTTGCCAGCAACGGGGAGAGATTTCCTCCCTGTGGTGAACCTTCCTCAGTCTCGATGACCACTCCGTTTTCCATGACCCCGCTTCTGAGGTACCGCTTCACCATCTGTATGACCCTCTCATCCTTGATTTCCTTCCGAAGAAGGTTCACAAGGATTGTGTGGTTCAGGGTGTCGAAGTATTTCGAGAGATCAAGACTTACCGCATGGGTATAGCCCTGTTCCGCATACTCCTTCACCTTCAGAATGGCTTCTTTGGCACTCCGTCCTGGTCGGTAGCCGTAGCTTCCGTCCGAAAACAGTGGCTCAAAGATCGGTATCATCTGTTGTGCCATGGCCTGTTGAATGGTACGGTCTATGACGGTGGGTATGCCAAGCTTACGTACTCCGCCGTCCGGCTTTGGGATCTCCACTCGCTTGACCGGTTTCGGTGTGTATTTTCCACGCCTGATCCTATCTGTTAGCTCATGGTTGTGTTCCTTCAGCCACTGAAGCGTCTCGTCTATGGTCATCCCGTCGACTCCCGGCGCTCCTTTGTTTGCCTTCACTCTCTTGAAAGCTCTGTTGAGGTTGTCCTTTTCCAGTATCTTCTCCAAGAGATCCGGCTGTGCACTGTCCCTTTCCTTCCATATCCGGTTGAATGAGCGATGCGCTCTCACATACCCTTTGTGTTCCGCACTATCTCTTTGTGAGCAGCCTTCATTACTGATGTTTTCTGCATCCATGTGCGCATTCCTCCTTTCTCGGTCGTATTTAGGACTCCTACTGATTCGGCCCTTCACCTCTCGGCTACTATGGCCTCTGCTGACTTCTGCGCGCTCAGCATCACCTCTTGATGATGGTTACTCTTTTCAGAGCGTCCCGCGCAGATCTCCCCGGGTACCACACGTTTCTTTCCCTCCATCCACCTGCCACATTTATCCCACATGATTCCGTGTAGCTATTGGGCTTCGACTTGTGTTGCAGTCTTACCCTCATGCGTGACCTTATATGTGGTTTCTGTTCGTCAGGCCAGAGGTTTGCCCGTGGTTAGTCTGTTCCCACATCCGGCTTCCTTCAGATTCCACCTCGCGATGGACACCCTTGCCTTCGGCTATATCCTTCCCACTACCGGGCGGATTCGGGACTTTCACCCGTTAGAAACGTGCGCCGCCAGGCGCACAACAAAAATGTACCGCCGAAGCAGTCTCCGGCGGTACATAAGCTCCTTTGGGCCGAAACCCTCAGGATGACACGATATAATTTTATTATTCCACGTCGCGGTCTGCGAAGAATTCCTTCATCTCGGTGTATCCCTCCGCAGCCAGCTGGTCCTTCTGGAACTTCTTGTTCTTCTTCATCATGACCACATTGATCTCCGCACCCTCGCTCCGGAGTGTCTTTGCCTTTGCAAGTATGGCAGCCAGTTTCTCGCGGGGCATCCCCTTTTCGATCAGGAACGCGGTCTTTCCCGCAGTTCCCGGAACCTTGAAATCCCGCTCCAGAAGCAGCATGACGATCCGCTCAAAACCAATGGAGAAGCCACAGGCCGGAGTGGACTGTCCGGTGAAACGGCCGATCATCTCATCATACCGTCCGCCGCCGCCCACGGAGCCGCCATATTCATCCATGGAGATCTCAAAGATAGGGCCTGTGTAGTAGGACATACCCCGAACCAGTGTAGGATCGAAGGCAACCTTAAAGTCCGCTTCCTTCGCTCCCTCCACGCTGTCCATAATGGTACAGAGATCTTCGGTGATCCCTGCCGGCAGCACATCTCCCAGCATTTCCTGCAGAAGCTTCAGGCCTGCCGTATCTCCGGTCACCTTCCGGAAGAGTTCCAGATACTTATCCACAGTTGTTTCTTCATAGCCGTCAGCGATCAGTTCCTCGCGTACACCCTCCAGGCCGATCTTGTCCATCTTGTCCAGAGTAATGAAGATGCCGTCATAATCCACGCCCTCCGGCTGCTCCTCGCTCTCCGGACGCTTCGGAGCGGTAAAGCCCGCATAGTCCACCATGGCACGAAGGATCCTCCGGTCATTGATCCGGATGGTGAACTTCTCAAAATCCAGCTTGCCCAACAGCGTCGTGGTGGCCAGGATCAGTTCGATCTCGGCGAGGATCGTGGGCTCTCCCAGAATATCGATATCACACTGCATGAACTGGCGGTAGCGTCCGCGCTGCGGACGGTCGGCACGCCATACATTTCCCATCTGAAGCGCCTTGAAGGGGCTGGGAAGATCGTTTGCATTATTGGAATAGTAACGACAGAGAGGTACGGTCAGGTCATACCGGAGGCCTCCGTCCACCAGGTCCGCCTCACTCTGCGCCTCTTCCAGTTTCAGCTTCTCGCCTCGTTTCAGGATCTTGAAGATCAGCTTCTCATTTTCTCCGCCCTGCTTGGAGGACAGATTCTCTATATGCTCCACACAGGGAGTCTCCATGGATGTAAATCCGAACTTTCTGTAGGTCTCCTTGATCAGACCGATCGCATAGTCCCGGATCTCCATCTCACGGGGGAGGATATCCTTCATACCGGTTACCGGTTTCTTCTTCATCGCCATAATTACATCACCTTTCGTGTCATTTACGTAAAATCTGCGTTCTACTATACCACCAATCCAAAGAAAAAGGAAGACCTCCGCAGATCGCAGAGGCCTTCTCACTGTATCTTTTCTTAATTTGGTTCCGAAACGCCGTAGACGTTCCGAGGGGGTTACGCCCGACGTACATCCTCAACGAGGACTTCCTTTCTTCCTCCGTTTCCTTCGGAAGCTTCGCGGCTTTCGGCAGCCTCCATAACCTTATCCAGGAAATCCAGGAATCGGTCGATATTTCCGGCCTCCATTCCCTGCAGGGATTCCTTCAGCTGCTCGTATACCGGCTTATCTGCGGTGAAGCCCTTCTCCTTGATGTAACCACGTGCCAGAGAAAGCATGCCCTTCTCCTTGATCTTGTGGATGCCAACCAGATAAATGAACTGATCCACAACCTCCTGGTTGTCCTCGAAGAAACGAGCCAGGGAGTCGATCTCACCGGTCAGGATCACTACATAATCATTTACATCCTCTGCAGAATTCTTGATTACTTCTACCAGCTTCTCCGGCTGAACCAGTCCTGCATTTTCGATGATCAGACATCCGCCCTTCAGGCCTGCCAGCTTCTCAAGACCGATCTTGTTCAGCTGCTTCGCTCTGATCTTCGCGATCTTATCGGACTTGACGAGTTCCATCGAATAGAAGCTTCTCGCGAAATCCTCGCCGACTCTTACGGTACCGAATCCGTTCTTACCAAGGATCACGATATTCTTCGACATCTCGGGGTGACGAAGGATGGAATTAACCGAAAGGATCACATCGTCCGAAGTGGACGCTATCTTACTATACTTCTTGAGGTATGTGGCTCTGGAAGGAAGAGCGCCCAACGGCACTTCCTCACCTGTGACCGGATCGGTCACACGACGGACACCCATACCTGCCTGTGCTTCCATCTCACGGCGAGCCTGTCTCTGCTCCGCCCTCTTTTCTTCTGCTTCACGCTTAGCCGCACGCTCTGCACGACGCTTTGCCTCTGCAGCATATGCCTCCTGCTCCTTCCGCTCGGATTCACGAACGTAAGCAGCCATATCTTCCTCAGCGGACTTCTTCGGTTCTTCCTTCTTCGGCTCCTGTTTCTTCGGCTCCGCCTTCTTCGGCTCCGCCTTCTTCGGCTCTGCCTTCTTCGGTTCTTCCTTCTTCGGCTCCGCTTTCTTCGGCTCGGGCTTCGGTTCCTGCTTCTTCGGTTCCTGCTTCTTCGGTTCCTGCTTCTTCGGTTCTTCCTTCTTCGGTTCCTGCTTCTTCGGTTCAGGTGCCGGTTCTGCCTTCTTCGTTTCCTGTTTCGGTGCCGGCGTCGGCTCCGGTGTTACAGGCTCCTCGGTTTTATGGAACATTTTAGAGAGCAATTTCTTAATTGCCTGATACGCGGTGCTGAATGGTTTCATACGCAACCCCCTCCAAAAATCAATAGTTTAAAACCATTATACAACATTTTATTAGATGTTTCGACTAAAAATTTTAATAAAATGTAATTTTTTTTGGCATTATCTACATGTTGGGGTTTCCGCTTCATGAAAACACCATATCCGCGATTTATGTCACCCAAACAGTCCTTCAGAGAACACAAAAAGCAGCAAAATCATGACATCCCGTGTATTGAAGACAACCGATGATGGTGGTATACTTAGGACATAGTCTGTTCGCAGTATCAGAACGGATATAGGGGTTCACATTTCAGGTTAGATTTACACAGGTTACAGTATGGTAAACGGGAAGAAGTTAATCGCATTATGTACATCAAGAGTATTTGATCCGCAGGTCCACGGGTATATCAAGGCCCTTACGGAGACGCTGCGGGCGGATAACTGCGCCCTGATGATCTTTACGATAAATACCGATATCTACTGGGTAGAAGACCTGGATCCTGCAGAGACCCATGTTTACGAGCTGATGCCCTACCGGGAGCTGGACTGTATCATCATTATGGATGAGAAGATCAAGAGCCGGAAGGTATCCGAGCGGATCATTTCCCGTGCAAAGCAGGAAAATGTTCCCGTCGTGGTCGTAGACGGCAGATATGAAGGAACCATTCACGTGAATTTCGATTACGAAGCGGGCTTTGAAGCCATCACCCGGCATGTGATCGAGCACCATCACGTCAGACGACCTCATATGATGGCCGGTCTTCCAAACAATCCCTTCTCCGACCGGAGAATCGACATTTTCAAAAAGGTTATAAAGGAAAATGGGATCGAATTCAACGATTCCATGCTTTCCTACGGTGATTTCTGGGCCGACCCGGCCCGTATCGCCATGCGGGAGATCCTGAAGCGGGACGAGCTTCCGGACGCCATCATCTGCGCCAATGACATTATGGCCATCACGGTAACCGACGAACTTCGGGAAGCAGGGGTCAAAGTCCCGGATCAGGTGATCGTATCGGGCTTCGACGGATACGATGAGATCTACTTTGCAGACCCCATCATTTCCACCTGCAGCTGCGACACGGAGCTTCTTGCGGAAGCAACCGGTCAGATCGCACTGAAGCTCGCCCAGGGGCAGCCGGCCTCCGATGCTTATATAGAACCGGAGCTGCAGGTAAACGCATCCTGCGGATGTCCGCCCCACAGCCGCAGTGTCCGACATTTACGGGAAAGCTTTAATAACAACAATTTCTACCGTCATCAGGACGATACGCGGATCCTGAACGATATCACTTCCAATATGGAGTGCTGCACGGATGTCTGGTCCATGGCTTCCGCCATCCATGATCATAAGACCAAGAAGCACCTTCTTGTTGTGGACCGAAATATCTTCAACATGGAAGAGAATTACTTCATGGCTGACAGTTCCGCCTCTAAGGTACCGGATTACCACATGATCTACGATGCGGACTATGCGGAGGAACACAGATTTGACCGGATCCCCCTGGACCCGGATCTCTTCAATGATCCCACCGTGAACACGGAGACCAACGTTCTGTCCGGAAATTTCCGGAACCGGATCATCGAGCTGCTGAACATCGACTATCCTCTGGTGTTCAACTCCGTGAACTATATGAACCGTCCCTACGGTTTTGTATGCGCCTACTATGAGGATTTCGTCATCACGGACTATGCACGGACCACCATCGTGACCAACGCTCTCGGCATGGGTGTGGGAGGCTTCGTCAATCTGCAGTATCAGAGATACCTTCTGCAGAAAATGGATGACATGTACAAGCATGATGCACTGACCGGTCTATACAACCGTCTCGGTTTCCAGAAGGTCTATGCGGAAAGGATTCAGAAGGACGATTATCAGGGGATCTCCATCACGATCATCATGTCCGACCTGGACGGCCTGAAGTATATCAATGACAACTTCGGTCACGCTGACGGGGATCACTCCATTGCAGCCGTGGCAGAAGCTCTGAAACGTGCCGTTCCGGAAAATGCGCTCTCCGCCCGTTTCGGCGGGGACGAGCTCTTCTCGGTCATCTTCGGTGAATGTGATCCGGATTCCATCATCCGAAAGATCGACGAGTATCTGGAGCGTTATAACGCAGAGCAGAAGCTGCCCTACACGGTTACCACCAGCTGCGGCTTCAATACCACGACCCTCACTCCTGAGGTCAACATTCTGAAGATGCTGAAGCTGGCCGACGAACGGATGTACATAGTGAAGCGTGCCAAGAGAGATATATGGCATGGTTACGGCCCCGGCAAAACGCAATGAGGATCGTCTTTAAACCCGTAAGCATTAAAAGGAGCCAACCGTAACCGGCTTTATGACTCATTCAGATAACAGAAGGAACCCCGCCCGCAACCCTTATGGGTTGTGGGCGGGGTTCCTTCTCTGTCAGTCCATGTTGTATGATTCTCCGTTGATGATAATTTTGGCCCGTCCGTAGTTGTCCCTGATCTTTTCGGCAGGCGCATTCGTAATCTTTCCGCTGTCCGAAGTAAGATCTATGGTCGCATCCACACTGCTGAATTCCAGCTCCGTATCCTCATTGAAGCCTCCGTAAACCATGGCCTGTCGCCCGATCCCTTTATAGTTGAATCCGGCAAAGCTCATACGTAATCGTGTGGCACCTGACAGACTTCCGACCGCAGTCTGATAATCCGAACGGATATCAAACTGAAGTGCCAGATCATTCACCTCCACTTCCGCCAGGTCTCCGTCCACCGTTCCGATGGCTGCGATGGTCTTACCGCTTCCCACGCATCGGATCAGGGATCGCCAGATCCTCACACGGCTGCTGTTTTCCAGGTTTCCGATGTAGACTCCTTTATAGAAGTTATTCTCCATATAGAGATCACAGTCATGGAGTTCCAGGGGGTGGTCGCCCTTCAGGGAACCAATACCGACGCCCTCGTCACCGGAAAGCCGGAGCACATATTTTCCTTTACAGATATGAATATCTCCTCCCAGACCGGAACCGATGCCGATGATGGTCTGGCCCTTGGATTCGATTTGAATCTCTCCGTCCTGATAAAAGTCCAGCACCCCGTGTTCCTTGTCAACAGAATTTCCGATGGCATAGCTGTCGGAGCCGGTCAGGAATATCTTCAGATTCCCGTCCCCCTCAACGGTCAGCTTTGCCCCCTTCGGAACCTTGATCCCGCCGCCCTTCAGGTTGTTCTCTCCCTCGATCACCAGCGTCATCTTCGAATCCTCCGCCATATGGATGCAGGGACGCTTCTTACGGTTGGAAAGGCACACATTTTCCAGAGTGACTCTTCCGTCATAGCCCTCCAGTACCTCGATATGGATCTTCGTATCGGAATTCGGAGTTCCGGCGATGGTGATATCCCGGAAGGTTGCATCCTTTGCTCCGATCACGATGGTGGTCTTGTTCTCTTTGATCAGCTGATTCAGGGATACACGACTGGTGGTTCCCGCAATATAGGTCAGATCACTGGTTCCGTCCTCCATCTCCTGATGGAACCTGCTGATCTCCATCCGGACATTGCTGTCCACGGCTTCCAGAAGCTCCTCTGACGGCCGTGCCACATAATACCCCTGTATCAGATCCGCACCCAGCCGGATGACCGTGCTCAGCTCTTCCACAGTCTCCACGCCCTCTGCCAGCGCCTTGATCCCGTTCGCATGGCAGAAATCGATGATCTCTCTTACAAAATGCTGTTTCTGGGCACTGTTCTGGATCTCGGACACCAGAGAACGGTCGATCTTTACGATATCCGGCATGTAGCGAAGCAGGTTGCTGACGTTGGAATATCCCGTGCCGTAATCATCAACGGCAAGACCGATCCCCAGCCTGCGATACTGTTGTTTTACGGATTCCAGTTCCTCATCCGAAAGCTCCGCCTGTTCCGTCAGCTCCACCACTGCGGTCCCGGTATTGGCGGAAAGCAGACTCTCAATCCTGGAATAGTCCTTATAGTCCAGTTTACAGCCCGGAATACTGTTGATGAAGACCTTTCGCTTCCCGAAAATGTCGCTTCGTTCGTCCACGATCTTCAACACGTTGCAGAAGGTCGCCTTCTCCACATCCGAAAGCCGCCCAAGAAGATCCGCATAATGCAGGATACTGAGAGGCGGGATCTTCTTATCCGTTGCCGAACGCATCAGAGCCTCGTAGGAGTAGATATGACCGTCCACTGCAGATACGATGGGCTGGAAATGATACATCAGAAGATTTTCATCCAGCATCCGGCTGACTTCCTGCATTTCCTCACGTTCCAGCTTCGTCAGGCCGGCCAGCACACCCGTCAGCGGACCCATTTCCACGGATGCCGCTGAACGGACAGGATACTTCACCGCACGTTCCTTCTCCACCTGCTGGATCACGCAGAAACGACGGAAGGACTCCAGGCCGCGCATTACCGAAGTAAGCCAAAGCCGGGTGACCTCCTCATATACGGCCACCTCCGGATCATAGCCCAAAATGGCATATCCGAAGGACCGTTCCTCGAAGAAGAGCGGCGTGATGATCACACCCTCCGGCCTGCCGTCCGGCTCCTGCGGGAACAGCTGCTCCGTATCGAACACGCGCTCCGTTCCCACGCGGCACCGGCTGGGATCCTCGGAATCATAGGAAAGCACATCCACCATCCACGCGGGATATCCCTCCTTCAGGAAGGAATCCTTTACGATCTCCTCCGGATTCAGCCAGCAGACATCCAGGCAGATGTCCAGCCGCCTCACACCGCGAAGGTAGAAAATGGACTCATAGACCGTACGGAAAAACTCCTCCAGCGAAGTGGCACACAGGAGATCCTCCGCCAGGAAATTGTGCACGGATTCATACCCTTCTTCAGAATCGTCGGTCCTCCAGATTTCCCTGCGGGTGTTCTCACCCTCTTTCTTCGGGCAGCATCCGCAGCTTTCTCCCAGGAAAAGAATTCCTTCCGTATGAGGCTCGGGGATCTCCTTCCCCTCCATCACACACATCAGCGCTTCCACGGCAAAACCGCCGTAGTACTCTGCCGGAACATAGGTGGAGGTCAGCACCTTCGGGCTGGTCTGTCCCTCCTCCGAGGTTCCATAGCCCGCCAGGGCTATATCCTCCGGCACCTTTACTCCGTGCTTCTCCAGCCCCTCCGCAAAGCCGATGGCCATACAGTCATTTGCGCAGATGATCGCCTCCGGCATATTCTCCGGATCACGAAGCATCACCTCGGCACAGTTTGTCCCGCTGGTATACCAGAAATCACCGTAGTAGATCCTCTTCTGATCCACGGCAAGTCCATGAGCCTCCATGGCATCCTTATAAGCCATGAGCCTCCGTTTTGAATGCATATGGTTCTTACGTCCCGTGAGATAAGCGATATCCTTCAGGCCGTGAACTTCGATCATGTGGGACACTTCCGCATACACCGCATCATACCCGTCCGTCCAAAAGCTGTAGAAATACTCACTGTCGTTATCCACAACGATCACCGGGCCTTCAAACTCCTGGTTCAGGCGCTGCTCCAGCTTCTTCACCACCCCCGGCGTTTGGATCAGATCCGCAAAAAGAATGACCGCATCAAAATCCTCCAGGGGAATCAGATTGTAAATGTTGGACTCCCCCAGCTCACGCTCTTTGCTGTTCTGATATTTGATATACATTGAAAATGCAGTCACGCTGTATCCGTACGAGAAAGCCTTCTTAAACAGGCCACGGATCACGTCCTGCTGATAGGGTTCATCCGCCTGTGCGATCAGCACTGCGATCTTTTGTCCACCCATATTGTTGTCCTCCGAGTGTCTCCAATCATACTCTCTCTATCTCGGACCGCCTGTCACTTCATACTTCTCCCAGGTCAGTCCCTTTCTTTTCGAATCTGCCTTTGTCTCTTCATAGGGCATCGGTTTTCCGAAATAATATCCCTGCGCCTTCTCGCACCCGATCTTCTTCAGGAACTCGTAATGCTCTTCAGTCTCCACGCCCTCGCATAACGGCAGAATCCCCATGCCCTTGGCGCCCTCCACGATATAATTCATCAGCATGGCCGTTTTCTGATATTTGTCATAGCTGCGAAGGAATATCATGTCCAGCTTCAACACATCGAACTCATACTCCACCAGATTATTCAGGGAGGAGAAGCCGCTGCCGAAATCATCCAGCCATACCTGATAGCCCAGTTCCCGCATTTTCCTGCACTCCGCCTTGATCAGCTCGGAATCGGAATTCAGTACGCTCTCCGTGATCTCCAGATCCATCATGCTCCGGGGCACGCCATACTTCGCCCGCGTCTCTTCCACGATGCCGAAAATGTCACAGAGCTCGAAATCCAGTCTGGAGAAATTGATAGAGGCGGGAACGATCTGATCCCCTCTCTCGATCACGCGGAAATAATCCCTGCAGACCTGCTCCACCACGTAAATATCCACCTTGTGGATCAGATGGAAGGTTTCCAGCGTCTCGATAAAGTCTGCAGGCGAAAGGATCCCGAATTTCGGATCCACCCAGCGTACCAGTGCTTCATAGCCGCAGATCTCACCGGTGGCAACCCGCACGACAGGCTGGTAGTAAACCTTGATGTACCCATTATCCAGAGCCTCATCCACATGGTCCACCACGTACTGCTGCTTTCTGAGCTGTTCCCGGAGAATATCATCGTAGATGCAGTAATATACGTCATGCCGGCGTTTGATGCTGTTGCACGCCAGACGCGCGTGATCACAGGCAAGGCCGATCTCCGTCATACGGTCATCCAGATAGTAGATCCCTGCCTTGATCCGGACACGTTTATTGGTCTCCTCGGACTGCAGGATCCTCTTATAGACCTGTTCCACCTTACTCAGGATCACTTGCTTCGCTCCTGAAACGCATACCAAAAAATGATCCTCGGAAAACCTCGCCGCGATCCCGTCCTGGAACTCCTCCCGAATGGTCTTTGCCAGATCACAGAGAAGCTCATCTCCCAAACGGAAGCCGTTTCTTTCATTGAACAGCTTGAAGTTCGGGATATCAAAATGAATGATGGAAATGTCCTCTCTCCTGCTCCGCGGTGAAGCCAGCTTCATCTGCACGCTCTGGTAGAAGAAGGACATATTGAAGAGTCCCGTCAGAGGATCTGTCTCCTGATTCATGGACAGGATCTCCGCTTCCGCGAAGGAATTCCTGTTTCGGTTCAGGTACTCATTTTCATCCACATCCACGATGAAGACATAGAAATAACTCTTCCCCTTCCTGCCGTGGAGCAGGTGGCCGAAATCCTCGATATACCGGGTCTCGCCCTTCTTGGTAAGGATCCTGTAGCGTACATAGTCATGCCGTTTCTCACCGAACATGGTCTGGGCCTGGATCTCATTTTCTATCTTATGCAGATCATCCGGATGCACCATGCCCCGGAAGGAATTCCCGGTGTACTCCCGGAATTCATCCAGCGTCTCGCAGCCATAGAGACGGATCACATTTTCCTCCGCGAAAAGTATCTTCTCATCGCCACCGCTCTCATAGATGAAGAAGCCTCCCGGAAGCCCGGTGGGAATGTGCCCTCTCGTGTAGCGCTTCAGGTACTTCTTCAGATATTCGTATCTCTGCTTCTTTTCTTCTTTTGCAAAATGTTCTTCTCTGGATTGCAGCGGATTGCCTTCATAGTTCAGCTTCTCATCGCCGAACTGCTCGCTGGTCAGGTCAAAGACGGCGTCACCCACCACATTGTAGCAGTGATAGTTTCCGCCCGGACGGAGGATCCCGTAGACGTCACCTCCGAAGATATCCTGCACAAGAAATGCCGTGATAGAGCACTGACCCAGTGTCATGTTCTCCGGACTCCATTCCTCGCGAAGACGCGGCGCGCAGGTATATTCGCACCATACATGCGTCAATGCATCATAAAGATCCTGCGGTGTCCTGATACCTGAATATTCTTCGGACATTGCCGGGACCTTTGCCTTCTGCCACCCATAGAAATTGTAACCCATACTACGCTCTCCTTACGCTCAAGAGAATAGAAAAACCCCAAATTACATTGTATCGTAATTCGGGGTGAAAATCAATGATTGGGTCGTTTCTCTGCGGGTGCAGAACGGCGGCTTTATCCGCGTTTAAACCGTTTTTATTCTCATCTGCGGCAGCACTTACGGAAACAGAAGGCCATGCGCAAAGGAACAGGTAGCCGTAAGCTTTATCCTGCTCTTCTCGGCGGCTTCGGCAACGCAGTATACCAGCCTTTTTCCGATGCTCTTTCCACCGTAGGCAGGATCCGTCTCCGTGTGATAGATGCAGCGCCCTTCCTCTGTCTCGCTGTACTGGCACATGCCCACCAAACGGTCACCGTCATAGGCCGCGCTTCGGCATGCCTCCTCCTCGAACACCACACGGATCCCGTGGTTGTAGGTGATCTTCAGTGCGCCGGTGGGACATTTCTGTATGGTCTGCCAGATGCGGGCATCCTCGTCCTTCGAGATGTCGATCCAGGGCTTCCTCGTAATATCAAAAACCTTCGGGCAGCCGGTCACACAACGTTTCGCGTGACGGCACACCTCCGAGTTCCAGAACACCGTGATATTCTCATTTGAATATAATCTGTGCATGATAACCTCCTCAGGCAAAGTCGGTTCCGTCAATCGTAGTTTCCCAGATCCAGTTTCCGCTCAAAGTCCTCTGCAGGCAGCGGCCTGTCGAAATAGAAGCCCTGCGCGATATTGCAAAGATTGCTGCGGAGCATTTCCACCTGCTTCTTCGTCTCCACACCCTCGACCACGCACTCGATGCCAAGATCCTGGGCAAGGGATACAACATGCTTAAACATGACACTTGTGATACTGTCGGAGTGCTCCTCATCCACCGGCAGGAAGCACCTGTCGATCTTCAGAACGTCCCAGGGGATCTCACGGATCAGGTTCAGCGAGGAATAGCCTATACCGAAATCATCCACCGCCATGCTGACCCCTTCCGCCTGAAGGTCATTGACCACCTGCTTCAGATCACGGAAATGTACGTCGGTGGTGGTCTCGGTCAGTTCTATCTCGATCAGATTATGCGGAATCTCGTATCTGTCAATGATCTCCATGATATGCTGCTGCAGATCCACATCCACCAGATGCTTTCTGGAAAGGTTTACGGATACACGGACCACATGCCGTCCTTCATCCCGTCTGCGCCGAATATCCCGGCATACATGCTCCAACATGTAGAAATCCAGATCACAGATATCCATGTTCTGCTCCAGGATCGGTATAAACTCCAGTGGAGGGATCATCCGACCTTCATGGAACCAACGGCACAGAGCCTCTGCGCCCACGATCTCGCAGGTCTCCACATTTACCTTCGGCTGATAGAACACCTTAAACTCTTCCGCAGTCAGCGCCATACGGAACTGACTCTGAACCCATTTCACACGCTCATTCATCGAAAGGAGCTTGTCATCATAGAAGACGATGGCACCTTCCTCGGAGCGCTTGGCAACTGCGGAAGCCACCATGGTCTTCTCCATGATATCCCCGCGATGACGGAACACAAAGCCCTCCGGGATCCGGAAGATTCCTGCCGAAGCAGAAACGATGATCTTCCTGTCTCCGCCGTCACTATAGAATATCGGCGTACCGCTCAGAACCTCCAGCAGCTCCTTCTCGGCTTGCGGCGGGAAGAGCCCCAGGAACTTGTCTCCGCCGAGACGTCCTACAAATCCTTCCTCCCCTGCAATCTTCTTGATGGTCAGGTAGAAGTTCCTCATGACCATATTTCCGTTTTCCCGACCAACCTCCTGATTGACCATGGAAAAATTATGCAGATCCAAATGCACTGCCAGCATATCCGGCAGACTGCGCGTTTCATTTTTCATTATGATATGCCGCGCAAATGCCCGGAAATTCGGATAACCGTCGTCATCCGTAAAGACAAACTGTTCTACCGTACGCACCAGTCGAATCCGGCTGAGAAAGCTGAGGATCAGCCCCAGCAGAAGATCCAGCTCATTCTTCTCCTGTTCAGTGAAGTCCGCTCTGTCCTCCGGTACATAAAGCAGTCCTTTGACCACAGCCTTTGTGGCGGTTTCGATCCGTATCTCCATCGCCAGCTTATCGGCACCGGGACGATCCACATCACAGAAGGTCTCGCCATCGCCCTTTCTCTCCCGGTCCACGTTGATATAGAATTCCGTAACTCCCTTTGTGATCCCGTAATAATCGGAGATCTCATTCACCAACGCCACATACTCCTCCCGGTTAAAACCGCTCCGGTTATGAGTTTCCTTTACCATGCGCTGAAGAAATTCATGAAATTTTGCATGATCATCGCCCATAGTATACCTCTCACAAATCAACTTAATCTTATGATGTCAGGACAACGGTCCCCCTCCGCTGATGATCCGAAGCATGCCTGCGTGCCGCCCGGATCAACTGATCCTGTCACCATACTTATTCATAGTATACCATATTGCGCGCGGAAAACCTACCTCAAGATGGTGATACTATGCACAGGTTTTTATCAGTACAGGTTCCGAAACGCCATCTGACGTTTCGAGAACCTTTCACACTCACAAACACCGAAGGGGTTTGTGTCCGGCCGAAGATCTGCTGTCAATCCAGACGGAAGAAACAAAAATCCTCAACCTTGTAGAAATCATAAATGTGGTCTCCGCTCACCATCCGGTTTCCGGGGCCGATCACGATCCCGTCATATCCGGAAGGAACGAATACATAGAACGCTTCCTCTACCGACACATGCCCGTCCTTTGTGAGTTTCTCTACTGTAGTCCAGAAATAGCCATCCGTCTCCTTACCGTCGATCCTGAACCTGATCCTGTAAAATGAGGCTCCTGTGGTATCGGTCATGCGCACAAAGGTATCATCCAGAAGATCGACATCGTAGTAGTCATTCACCTCCCAGATATAATCATAGCCATAGGTTTCAAAAACTTCATCATCAAAATCGACCCGATACTTCAGAACCTTCTTCTCGTATCCGGTCAGATCGATTCCGTTCTGCCTGCCGAACTCTATCGTATCCTGCCCCACTTTTTCCTTGGAATACTCCGTAAATGTGACCTTTGCATTGGCATATTGAACAGGAGTCTGCGACGTACAGGTTCTGAAGCTGTACTCCACATTCAGCATGCAGCTGCAATCCATCTGATACTTTTCAAAATCCGGTGTTCCGTCTGCGACCGTGGTCTGCTCTGTTGTTCCGTCCTCGGTGTCCCTCTCGGTCGTATCCGTCCGGTTTTCCGTCTGCTGCTCGGTAGCCTCCGTCTTCCACTCGGTATCCTTTGACTGTTGCTCCGTTCTCCCCGTTACGGTTCCGGATTCGGTCGTTATCTGCGAGGATTCCGTGCTTTTCTCCTTCCGGTCCCGAAGGAAGCCCGGCCACAGAAACAGCATCATCAGAACCAACGCGGCAATAAGGGCTGTCACGCCGGAAATGATCCCGATGATCATTGCTTTATTTGACTTCTCCGGAGGCGGTACCACCGGTTCTGTGGAGGGCTTTATGTACGCAGAATCCTGTCCATAGTCGCCCGGTGTCGTTCCGGGTTTCCACCGGGACTGTCCCTGCTGTGCCTGTCCGTACCGAGGGAGCGACTGTCCGTTCGGACGGTTCGCATTTCCCTGCGGAGCATACTGTCCCTGCAGCGCCTGGCCGTACGCAGGCTGACCCTGAGGCGTCTGCTGAACATACTGCGGCTGACCGCCTGCCGGACCCTGTGCTCCATACGGGTTATGCGGCGCCTGGCCCTGTGGCTGGCCCGGCATACCCTGCTGCCCGTACTGCCCATGCGGCTGGCCCGGCATACCCTGGGGCCCGAACTGTCCCTGCGGCTGGCCCGACATGCCCTGGGCGTTATATGCTCCGCCCGGCTGTCCGAACGTCGGAACCTGAGTTCCGTATTGTCCCTGCGGCTGGCCCGGTGCTCCCTGCTGCCCGTACTGCATCATACCGATAGGCGGCATCGATGCTCCGCAGGCGGGACACTGTGACGCCCCGTCCGCAACCCATTTCCCGCAGTTATTACATACTTTCATTCTTCTCCTCCTTCGGTCGGATCGATTTCATGTATCGCACCTGACGACAACTCCTTATCCTTGTATTGTACCATGTCTTTGCTTCGCAAAGCCATGCATCTGCTTCACAGATGTACGCTGCTCACTTTGCTCGCATCCTGTATCCCTCGCTTTGCTCGGGACCAGGGGGCCCCTCCCTCTCTTCGTTCGGGCTATCCCCTGGCTATTGTACCATGTCTTTGCTTTGCAAAGCCATGCATCTGCTTCGCAGATGTACGCTGCTCACTTTGCTCGCATCCTGTATCCCTCGCTTTGCTCGGGACCAGGGGGCCCCTCCCTCTCTTCGTTCGGGCTATCCCCTGGCTATTGTACCATGTCTTTGCTTTGCAAAGCCATGCATCTGCTTCGCAGATGTACGCTGCTCGCTTTGCTCGCATCCTGTATCCCTTCGGGACCAGGGGGCCCCTCCCTCTCTTCGTTCGGGCAATCCCCTGGCTATTGTACCATGCTTTTGCTTCGCAAAATCATGCATCTGCTTCGCAGATGTACGCTGCTCGCTTTGTTCGCATCGTGTATCCCTCGCTTTGCTCGGGACCAGGGGGCCCCTCCCTCTCTTCGTTCGGGCAATCCCCTGGCTATTGTACCATGCTTTTGCTTCGCAAAATCATGCATCTGCTTCGCAGATGTACGCTGCTCGCTTTGTTCGCATCGTGTATCCCTCGCTTTGCTCGGGACCAGGGGGCCCCTCCCTCTCTTCGTTCGGGCAATCCCCTGGCTATTATAACAAATTATGTTCCGGAATGTAGTAAAATTTGAGATTTTCTCCGTGCAATCCGGTTGCTAACCCATTTCAAAAAAGCTATAATGATATGGTGAATTCTTTCATGGATTCACAGGGGGGAAAGGAGAAGACACATGCTTAGATTTCTGGGGAGAGGCTCAGCCTTCGCCGACGAACAGAACGCAGCCTGTTTCGTGGACGAAGACCGACTGGTTTTGATCGACTGCGGCATGTCCGCATTTCATTTACTGCGTCACAAGGGTCCGGACGGAATCGCTGCGTGCTGCAGACGAAAAGGGTTGCCGGCCGGTACGGACTCATTTTCCGACAGCACTTCCACGCCGGAATCTCACATTCATGAGCTCTACGTTCTGGTCACCCACACGCACGGGGATCACGTAGGCGGAATTCCCATGCTGATCCATTATGCATATTATATCTGGAAGCTGCCCGTAACGATCGTTGCGCCCTCCGAAGAGGTCCGGCAGGATCTGGAATTCCTTTTTGACCGTCTGGAAGGCTGCAGCCGAAAGACCTACACGCTGACGACGGTGGACACTGTCCCCTATTGGTCCCTTCAGGCCATCCTGACCAGTCATGCCCCCGAGCTGGAGGGCCGCTGCTTCGGCTTCCGCCTGATGATCGACGGACGTTCCGTGATCTACACCGGAGATACAAGCACACTTGCGCCCTTCCTTCCGTATCTGGATGAGGTCCCGGATTCGCAGTTATACACTGAGGCCTCAACGAAGAAGCAGCCGGTGCATCTCTACGTGGACGATATGATCAGCGAGACCACCGACCGGATTCGGCAGGGCGCGGAGGTCTTCGTAATGCATTTGGATGATGAACAGAGCATGCGGGAACGGATCGAAGGAACCGCGATCCGGCTTGCCCCGTTATATAATGAACCACAGGGTCCACAGGGAACAGAGGAGGATACACAGATGTCACAGGAACACGAAAACATGCTGAAGGATATTTTCGCGGTCTCGGAGCAGCTCTATGCGGAAATGAAGGGATCATCGGAGAACTATCACTCCAAGATGATCGAGCACCTTACCACCATGGGCAAGGTACTTTCTGATGCTGACCGCGCAAGCTTCTGGAAATGGGACAAGGCAAACCACACCTTGTGGACGCTGGCTGCAACAGGAACGGACCGCATCACCATTCCGGACAATACAGGTCTCGTAGGAAAGTCACTGGCCGAGGGCCGGGTGATCGTCACCAACGATCCGTACAACGACCCTAACTTCAACTCCGAGGTGGACAAGAAGACCGGATACGTAACAAAATCCATTCTGGTCATGCCCGTTTCCAACATCAAGGGCGAGTACATCGGCGCCTACCAGGTTATCAACAAGCTGGGAGGCGATGGAAAGTTTGATGAAGTGGAAGACTGCCGCAAGCTGTCTCTTGCCGCCATTATCTGCGGACTGGCTCTGGAATCGGATGTCTTCCTGGAAGAATCCTACACCGATAAACTGACGGGGCTGAAGAACCGTATGGGCTTCTTCAGTGATTTCAACCGCACCTACTTTAAGATCATCAAGAATCCGGACATCAGCCTTTCACTCTTCATCAGTGATATCGACAAATTCAAGTCCGTAAACGACACCTACGGACACAATGCCGGTGACGAGGTTCTGAAGCATGTAGCCAAGATCATGTCCGACAACTGCCGGGAGTGCGACGGAATCTACCGCTGGGGCGGTGAGGAATTCATCATGATCATGACGGATGCAAACATGGAGAAATGTGCCGCCAAGGCCGAGGAACTCCGCAAGCTGATCGAGGAATCCTCCTGCGAAGCCGAAGGACATGTCATCCGCCACACCATGAGCTTCGGTGTAACCGAGTTCAACCCCGCGAAAACCATTGAAGAGAACATCAGCGTGGCCGATGCCAAGCTCTACCTTGCGAAGGAAGGCGGCCGCAACCAGGTTGTGATCTAAAACATATCAGCTCGGTAAAGCACCATAAGGTACTATACCGAGCTGATTGCGTCTATGGTCTATGGGTTTGGTGCAATATAGGGACGGTTCTGGTTTGATCAGAACCGTCCCTATATTGCACCTGTCCCCGTCAATTCGGGGACGGTTCTGCATGCCCGATTCGCTCTGCGAATCGAGCGTCTGCACAAACGCCTTGGCGTTTGTGCTATAAGCATATCAGCTCGGTAATGCACCGTAAGGTGCTATACCGAGCTGATTGCGTCTATGGTCCACGAGGTAGGTTGTCCCCGTATTGACGGAACCGACCTTATCACTTTAACTTCGTCACTTCATAAACCATGATCCCGTTACTCTTTCCCTTCAACGGGATCTGACCGATCTCATTCACTTCGATCCGGTCTTTCAGTCGTTCATACAGCGCATCGCTGATCAGCACCTGCCCCTTCTTGGCATTTGCCTCCAAACGTGCCGCGGTATTGACCGTATCTCCGATGGCCGTATAATCCATACGGAATTCACATCCGACATTTCCTACGACCGCGGGTCCGCAGTTAACGCCGACGCCGAAGCCTACGCTCCGTCCGTGCTTCTCCAACAGAACCTTTTCCAGCTCTTCTCCGCCCTTCACGATGTCCATGGCAGCACACACCGCCTTGTACTCGTAATCCGGCAGATCGAAGGGCGAGTTGAACACCGCCATCGTTGCATCTCCTACGAACTTATCCAGGGTTCCCAGATTATCGAAGATACACTTCGTTGTAAGACTCAGGTACTCATTCAGGATCTCCACTACCTCTTCCGGCTGCAATGCCTCCGACATGGTGGTAAATCCGCGTATGTCCACGAAGAGGACCGCCACATCCCTGTTCTCGCCGCCCAGCTTGATGGAGAAATCACCCTTCCTGGAGATCTCCTCCACGATCTGGGGAGCCACGTATTTTCGGAAGGCTCCCAGAACCTTCTGCTTTTTTGCCCTTTCCACAATGTAGTGGATCACAATGGCATACACGAAGGAAATCGTCAGGATCAGCGGCAGATAAATGATGCTGAAGGTTGTTCCGTTATTGTTCAGAGTCACACAGATGAACACCTCCGCACCGGCCGCCGCCAGAAGCAGGATCAGTGAGATCCACAGCTTCAGCTTCCGGAACGCCAGATGCAGCAGCATGGCGATCACGGAAATGATCAATGCAAAGAGCACCGGGTTGCCGTTGATGGCGAACCGTTCCTCCATGTAGGACTGGAACACATTTGCATGGACCTCCACTCCGTACATCTGCCGGCTTCCGCCGTTAGGCACCTTGAAATTATCCTGCATGCCCTGGAAATAGGCACCCACGAAGACGATACTGTCTTTAAATGCGCGGGTATCGATCTTTCCATCCAGCACATCCGCCATGGAAACATACTCATAGTCCCCCGGCTTACCGGAATAGTTGATAATGGAACGTCCCGTCTTGTCCGTCGGGATCTCACTTGGCGTGATCCCCTTGATCCGGCAGTACTCTTCATACATGACCTTCGAAAATGTCTCTCTGGTCTCTCCGTTCACCTGCTCCGTGGGAACCACACGTCTTACGATCCCGTCCGAATCCTGCGCCACATTACTGTAGCCCACCCTTGCAACCTCCAGGAGTTCCTCAAATGGTTCCTGGACATGGTCAACGGTGGTGACCAGAACGCCGTTTTCATTTTCTTCCAGGCGCTGATTGTAGATCAGCTGGTCAACAATGACGACGTTTCCGCTCTCGCGAACCGCATCCACCAGTGCCTGATCACCTTCATCCACATTTCCCAGAAAGAAAACATCGAGGCCGATGATCGCAGGCCTGGTCGAAGCATCCTCATTCAGCTTTGCAAGCAGCTCCGCATATCTGGAACGGGACCAGGTCTGGATCTGACCATATTCTTTTAGTGTTGCCTCATCGATACCGATGATCTTAATTCTGCTGTCGATACCTCTCGGTATCTGATATACCTTGTCTCTGGCCATGTAATCCAGCTGGGACAGGGCATTTGTCGCCGTCAGAAGGAAGCAGATCACTCCGACGATGATGGTTTCTATGATGATAAGAAGCCCCTTCTTCATCTTGTCTTACTCCCCCTGTTACTTGGACTGATTAAATGTATAGTTCTTGGATACTCTTACATAGAACTTCCGGTTACCGGTATAGGTCATACCATCCGAAGAGTCTGTAGTCCATTTTCCTGCTGCCATGGTGTACTGCTTTCCGGTCTTCAGCGGAAGCGGAGTTCCTGCCGGAACCACGCCTTCCCTGATCCATGCTGCCGCGATAGTCACGCCGAGTTCGAACATATTTCCTGCAAGATCCTTTGCGATGATCTTAAAGGTCACCGTATCATTCATCGGATCCAGAACAACCTCTGCCGTATGGTTCACCACATTTACCGGCTTTCCGTTAACGGTTACGGATGCAAGATTATCATCGGAAATGGTAAACTTCACACGATCCGCATAGCTGAGACCGTTGGTATTGATCGGATTTCCGTCCTGATCCACCAGACTGCCGGCCTCCGGCGTAAGCTTATCGATCTTGATCTCGGCTGCCAGCTGAACCGTATCCGTCAGGGCACCGTCCGACTTTCTCTGCAGATAATAAACCCTCATTCCCTCCGTGTACGGGATCCGTGTTGTATACTCCCCGTCCTTGGATGCGGAGATCAGGTATCCATCCGGAGCATCCAGCCATACATCACTGGTGTAATATCCGTTCTCACCCTCTTCACCTTCGGGCTCACAATCCTCACCCGGCTTGGAAAGATAGCTGATCCGGAATGCCTTCTCTGCCGATGCCGACAGATAAGTATCTGTCTCCAGAACGGTTGCACGAACCACATAGGATCCGGCTGCCATGGGCTTTGTTCCGGAATATGCAGCACCTTCTTTATTCTCCTTAAACTCATAAATGATGGCACCGTACGAATTCGAACTTGCCGAAGGCGCATAGTTGGTACCTGCAAAAATCTCACCGATGCTGACGGTTACTGTTGCTGCCTTCTTCGAGATCCGGAAGGACCCATAGCAAACTACCGGTTTAAATTTAGCCGTTTCCGGTATGGACGCGCAGATGTCATACTCGCCCGCCGCCGTCGGCACGGTTGCCGTATAGGCAGAATCTGTCTTCTTCTTGTAGGTAAATGCTGCAGTTCCGTTCGAAGTAGTTGTTACCTTCGGAGCGAGCTTTCCGCCAACCTCAATATCTGCAACGCTAACCGATGCCGTTGCCGTCTTCCTGATGATCTTGAAGGACCCATAGCAAACTACCGGTTTAAATTTTGCCGTTTCCGGTATGGACGCGCAAATGTCATACTCGCCCGCCGCCGTCGGCACGGTTGCCGTATAGGCAGAATCTGTCTTCTTCTTGTAGGTAAATGTTGCAGTTCCGTTCGAAGTAGTTGTTACCTTCGGAGCGAGCTTTCCGTCGACCTCAATATCTACAACGCTAACCGATGCCGTTGCCGTCTTCCTGACGATCTTGAAGGATCCGTAGCAGACTACCGGTTCAAAGTTCGCTGTTTCCGGTATGGACGCGCAGATATCATACTCGCCCGCCGCCGTCGGCACGGTTGCCGTATAGGTGGAGTCTGTCTTCTTCTTGTAGGTAAATGTTGCAGTTCCGTCCGAAGTCGTTGTTACCTTCGGAGCGAGCTTTCCGTCGACCTCAATATCCGCAACGGTAACCGATGCCGTTGCGAGAGTCTTGGTGATGCGGAAGGTCTTTTCGATCTCATCTGCTCTGAAATGAGTTGTCTCAGCGGTAACCACCTTAATGTTATAGGTTCCCACATCCGTCGGTACCACATTCTTATACTGAGAGTCCGCTTCATCGGAACGCTTATACAGGTAAGTCACTCCACCATCGGAATTTGTGGTGAATTCCGGCTTGATCGCCTTGCCGAATTCAACATTTTCCACCTCAAGACTCATATCCGGCCATGCCTTTACGATCTTGAAGGTTGCTTCCAGCACATTCCCATAAAAGGTATCCGTTTCCGGAATGGTAACCCGTACCGAATACTCGCCAACCTCAGTAGGTTTCGTCTCGTCCGAATACGATCCAACCGGATCTGATTTTTTCTTGTACTCGTATTTAGCTCTCTTCAGACCATCTGACTTGGAGTGAACATTTACATCAAGGGCTTCACCATACTCCACATCCGAAGCGTCAATATCAGGATAATCTGTCTTCTTCAGAATTACGAAGGATTCCGTAGTGGAAGCCGCCTCGTACGTAGCCGTCATGGGGACGGATACACGAAGCACATATTCACCAAGTTCATTTGGCTGATCCGGCTGATATGCCGTGTCCGGATCCCCGTACTTCTTATACGCGTATTCCGGCTTACCGTTCGAATCCGTATCCACGTTTACGTACAGCTTCTGATCCAGTTCGATGTCTCCGCCTATCGTAATTTCCAGTTTCGGGATCTTTCGAGTGATCTTGAAGGATCCTGTACAGCTTGTAGCTTCAAAGGTTTCTGTTTCGGCGATGGTTGCCAGGATGTCATACTCTCCCGCTGCTGTCGGCACCTCAGCGTCCCATGCATCCTCGCCCTCTGAGGAAAGCTTGTACTTGTAGCTCGGCGTTCCGTTAGAATCCGTCGTTACGCTGGGCTTCAGTTCTCCGCCCACCTTAATATCCGCTACCGTTACGGTCGCATAGGTTGCCGTCTTCTTCGTGATCTTGAAGGAGCCCGTGCAGCTTGTTGCCTCAAAGGTTTCTGTCTCAGGGATAGTAGCCAGGATGTCATACTCACCCGCTGCTGTCGGCACCTCAGCGTCCCATGCATCCTCGCCCTCTGAGGAAAGCTTGTACTTGTAGCTCGGCGTTCCGTTAGAATCCGTCGTTACGCTGGGCTTCAGTTCTCCGCCCACCTTAATATCCGCTACCGTTACACTTGCAGATGCCGGCGTCTTCTTCGTGATCTTGAAGGAGCCCGTGCAGCTTGTAGCTTCAAAGGTTTCTGTTTCGGCGATGGTTGCCAGGATGTCATACTCTCCCGCTGCTGTCGGTACCTCAGCGTCCCATGCATCCTCGCCCTCTGAGGAAAGCTTATACTTGTAGCTCGGAGTTCCGTTAGAATCCGTCGTTACGCTGGGCTTCAGTTCTCCGCCCACCTTAATATCCGCTACAGTGACGGTCGCGTAGGTTGCCGTCTTCTTCGTGATCTTGAAGGATCCCGTGCAGCTTGTAGCTTCAAAGGTTTCTGTCTCAGGGATAGTAACCAGAATGTCATACTCACCGGCTGCTGTCGGCACCTCAGCGTCCCATGCATCCTCGCCCTCTGAGGAAAGCTTGTACTTGTAGCTCGGCGTTCCGTTAGAATCCGTCGTTACGCTGGGCTTCAGTTCTCCGCCCACCTTGATATCCGCTACCGTTACACTTGCAGATGCCGGCGTCTTCTTCGTGATCTTGAAGGAGCCCGTGCAGCTTGTAGCTTCAAAGGTTTCTGTTTCGGCGATGGTTGCCAGGATGTCATACTCTCCCGCTGCTGTCGGCACCTCAGCGTCCCATGCATCCTCGCCCTCTGAGGAAAGCTTGTACTTGTAGCTCGGGGTTCCGTTAGAATCCGTCGTTACGCTGGGCTTCAGTTCTCCGCCCACCTTAATATCCGCTACCGTTACGGTCGCATAGGTTGCCGTCTTCTTCGTGATCTTGAAGGAGCCCGTGCAGCTTGTTGCTTCGAAGGTTTCTGTCTCAGGGATAGTAGCCAGGATGTCATACTCACCCGCTGCTGTCGGAACCTCAGCGTCCCATGCATCCTCGCCCTCTGAGGAAAGCTTGTACTTGTAGCTCGGAGTTCCGTTAGAATCCGTCGTTACGCTGGGCTTCAGTTCTCCGCCCACCTTAATATCTGCTACCGTTACGGTCGCATAGGTTGCCGTCTTCTTCGTGATCTTGAAGGATCCCATGCAACTTGTTGCCTCAAAGGTTTCTGTCTCAGGGATAGTAGCCAGGATGTCATACTCACCCGCTGCTGTCGGCACCTCAGCGTCCCATGCATCCTCGCCCTCTGAGGAAAGCTTATACTTGTAGCTCGGAGTTCCGTTAGAATCCGTCGTTACGCTGGGCTTCAGTTCTCCGCCCACCTTAATATCCGCTACCGTTACACTTGCAGATGCCGGCGTCTTCTTCGTGATCTTGAAGGAGCCCGTGCAGCTTGTAGCTTCAAAGGTTTCAGTTTCGGCGATGGTTGCCAGGATGTCATACTCTCCCGCTGCTGTCGGAACCTCAGCGTCCCATGCATCCTCGCCCTCTGAGGAAAGCTTGTACTTGTAGCTCGGCGTTCCGTTAGAATCCGTCGTTACGCTGGGCTTAAGTTCTCCGCCCACCTTAATATCCGCTACCGTTACGGTCGCATAGGTTGCCGTCTTCTTCGTGATCTTGAAGGATCCCGTGCAGCTTGTTGCCTCAAAGGTTTCTGTCTCAGGGATAGTAACCAGAATGTCATACTCACCCGCTGCTGTCGGCACCTCAGCGTCCCATGCATCCTCGCCCTCTGAGGAAAGCTTATACTTGTAGCTCGGAGTTCCGTTAGAATCCGTCGTTACGCTGGGCTTCAGTTCTCCGCCCACCTTGATATCCGCTACCGTTACGGTCGCATAGGTTGCCTTCTTCTTTACGATCGAGAAGGAGCCTGTGCAGCTGATGGATTCAAACTGCTCCGTCTCCCCAATGGTTGCACGAATATCATACTCGCCCGCTTCCGTCGGTACGGTAGCAGAGTAAACGGAAGCCGTCTTCTTCTTGTAGGTATAGCTCGGCGTTCCGTTGGAATCCGTCGATACAACCGGATTAAGCTTTCCACCCACTTCAATGTCAGCTACCGTCACGGTTGCGTAGGTTGCCTTCTTCTTCACGATCGCGAAGGTACCTGTGCAGCTTGTAGCCTCATACATCTCCGACTCGGCGATTGTAACCAGAATGTCATACTGTCCGGCTGCTGTCGGGGGATTACCATCCCATGCTGTCTCATCTTCCGATGAAAGCTTATACTTGTAGCTCGGCGTTCCGTTGGAATCCGTCGATACAACCGGATTGATCGTTCCGTCCACCTCAATATCAGCTACCGTTACGCTTGCAGATGTTGGAACCTTCTTTGTGATCTTAAAGCTGCCGTAGCATACGGTCTCTTCATATGTAGCCGTTTCGGAAATAGTTGCACAGATATCATACTCACCTGCTGCCGTCGGTACGGTTCTAGAGTAAGTCGTATCCGTCTTCTTCTTGTAGGTATAGCTCGGGGTCCCGTTGGAATCCGTCGTCACAGAAGGATCCGGGTTTTCACCCACCTTAATGTCTGCTACCGTCACAATGGCAGAGGCAGGAACCTTCTTCGTGATCTTGAAGCTGCCGTAGCAAACGATCTCTTCATATGTAGCCGTTTCGGAAATGGTCGCGCAGATATCATACTCACCGGCTGCTGTCGGCACCTCAGCGTCCCATGCATCCTCGCCCTCTGAGGAAAGCTTATACTTGTAGCTCGGAGTTCCGTTAGAATCCGTCGTTACGCTGGGCTTCAGTTCTCCGCCCACCTTAATATCCGCTACCGTTACACTTGCAGATGCCGGAACCTTCTTCGTGATCTTGAAGGAGCCCGTGCAGCTTGCAGCTTCAAAGGTTTCTGTTTCGGCGATGGTTGCCAAGATGTCATACTCTCCCGCTGCTGTCGGAACCTCAGCGTCCCATGCATCCTCGCCCTCTGAGGAAAGCTTATACTTGTAGCTCGGAGTTCCGTTAGAATCCGTCGTTACGCTGGGCTTCAGTTCTCCGCCCACCTTAATATCCGCTACCGTTACACTTGCAGATGCCGGAACCTTCTTCGTGATCTTGAAGGATCCCGTGCAGCTTGTTGCCTCAAAGGTTTCTGTCTCAGGGATAGTAGCCAGGATGTCATACTCACCGGCTGCTGTCGGCACCTCAGCGTCCCATGCATCCTCGCCCTCTGAGGAAAGCTTATACTTGTAGCTCGGAGTTCCGTTAGAATCCGTCGTTACGCTGGGCTTCAGTTCTCCGCCCACCTTAATATCCGCTACCGTTACGGTCGCATAGGTTGCCGTCTTCTTCGTGATCTTGAAGGATCCGGTGCAGGTGATGGACTCATACTGAGCTGTTTCGGCAACTGTTGCAAAAATATCATATTCGCCCGCCGCCGTCGGCACCTCAGCAGTCCATGCAGACTCGTCCTCCGAGGAAAGCTTGTACTTATAAGTCGGAGTTCCGTTGGAATCCGTCGTCACACTGGGCTTCAGTTCTCCGCCCACTTCGATATCCGCTACCGTTACGGTTGCGGATACCGGTGTCTTCTTCATGATCTTGAAGTTGCCGTAGCAGATGATCTCTTCATAAGACGCCGTTGCCGGGATCGTGGCACGAATGTCATACTCTCCCGCTGCAGTAGGTTCCGTACCCGTATACGCGCTTTCGTCCTCACTGGTCAGCTTATATGCAAATTCCGCATCGTCCTTACCGGTGGACTCTGTCTCAACTACCGGTTTTATGGTTCCGTCCACGTAAATATCAGCAACGGTAACCGTAGCCTCAACCACCGTCTTCTTGGTGATCTTGAAGGATCCTTCGCATTCAATCGCAAAATACTTTGCAGTCTCGGGAATCAATGCGCGGACATTATACTCGCCCACCGCGGTCGGAACCGTTCCCGAATACTTTGACTCATCGTCACTGACCAGTTTATACAGGAATTCCGCGTCGGCCTTACCGTTGGATTCCGTCTCGATCACCGGACTGATCGTTCCGCCGTATTCCACATTCTGAACGGTTACCCTTGCAGTCACCGTCTTCTTGGTGATACTGAAGCTTCCCGTACAGCTGATGGAATAATAGTTATCCGTCTCCTTCAGGGTCGCACGGATATCGTAATCTCCGATCTCCGTCGGTTCCGTACCCGAATAGGAATCCTCACCCTGGCTCTGCAGCTTGTATTCGAAGATCGGATCGTCCTTTCCGTCCGAGTCACTTGTGATCACCGGAGTGATGGTTCCGCCCCATTCAATATTCTCCACAGTCACGGTCGCGGAAACCGGTGTCTTCTTCGAGATTGTAAATGTGCTGTTGCATACGATCTTATTATAGGTGTTCGTTTCCGGAACAGTGGCACGTACCATATAAGTACCTGCTGCTGTGGGAGGATCCCCGTCGTAGTTCATATCCGGATCCGATTCCAGCTTGTATTCAAAGGTAGTATGAGCCTTACCATCGGAGGTGGTAGTCACTATCGGAGTGATGATATCACCGACCTCGCAGTCAGCCACGGTAACCGTAGCCTCTACCGTCTTCTTCGAAATGGTAAATTCATCCTCAGCAGAAATCTCTTCAAAGGTTTCCGACTCCAGAACTGTCAGACGAACCTTGTATGTTCCTGCCGTTGACGGAGGAGTTTCGTCGTAGAGCGCATCATCGGCATCCGCTTCCTTATACTCAAGAACCTTCTGCCCGTTGGAATCCGTATCAACCTCGGGAGCCACCTCGTCACCAACCTCAATATCATCCATGGTTACGACCGCCTTCGTCGGGGTCCTCTTCACGATACTGAAGGATGCGGTAACGACTATCTTTTCGTAGGTTGCCGTTGCCGGAACCGTTGCACGAACGATGTATTTTCCGGCCGCTGTCGGCGGTGTACCGTTATACTGATCATCGTCCTCCAATGCACCCTTGTAGTCAAAGGTTGCATATTCCCTGCCGTCTGATGCTGTGACCAGCGTCGGCTCATAGTCCTCACCGACCTTGACCTCCCCGATCGAGACTGATGCTGTGGTATCCTTGATCATCTTGATCTCAAATGTATTCTCCACAGACCTTGCCTGATATTCCTCCGTCTCGACCACAGACACACGCACGGTGTACTTGCCGGGCATGGAAGGCTTAGTCTCGGAATAACTGCCGTCCTCCTCACTGGTCAGCTTATACTCAACCTTTGCCGTGGCATCAGAACCGTTGGTAACCACCGGTGCATATTCCTCGCCATATACGGTGTTCGGCACGGTAACAGACAGGGCCGGTGTCTTCTTCAGGATTTCGAATCCCTCATAGATCTCGATCTCGTTATAGGTATCTGAGGGCGGAATGTATGCTCTGATCTCATAATATCCCACTTCTGTGGGAACCTCATCCGTATAATAGTCATGGATCCCGTCGTTATAGGTGTATTCCACCTGATCCTTCGCATCATGATCCGTGGTCAGCACGGGCTTAAGTTCTTCACCCACCTCAATATCCTCTACGGACAGTGTGGCCTCTGCGTCCTGCCGGAGATCCTGATACGAAATCGTGATCTGGGTTGTATTTCCCGCCTTATCCTTTGCTATCAGCTCATCGGTCTGCTTTATGTTCTTATCTGCATCTATGTACTTCGTAACACCATAGCCCGGTGATACAAGAACCTGATCTCCGTTGATACTGAAGTCGGTAAGCAGCCCCTCCGGGTCCGTAACCTGGATCCTCATGGTCTTGAAGTTCAGATCATCCCCGTCATTTAATTCGACAGGATCTCCACCTGCACGGGAAAGCCAGGCCACAATGACCGGAGCCTGCTTGTCGATCAGGATCGGTTCCACTGCGACCGAATCCGTCAGACGTCCGGTATCAGAATCCTTCAGCCAGATCTCCGTGATCGAAGGATCATAATCCAGTGTAGCCGTGTAGGTTCCTCCCAGTTCTGTGGAGATCAGATATCCGTCTGCAGGACGAAGAACCACGTCGCTGGTATAGTATCCGTTATCTCCCTCTGTTCCATCGATCGTATACGGATCGTCCGGAGTATCCAGGAAGGCATACTGCAACGTGACACTGAGATTTGCAGTCATGTCGTACTCATTTGTCACTTCAATGGCAAATGTCTCGTCAGCAAATCCGGACAGCGCCAGCGTCACATCGTATTCCGTTCCGTTACTCTCCGAGGCGGTCACAAGTACGCCGTCCACCTTCACGGATTTGATATTGATCGCATCCTTCAGCGTGACAACTGCCGAATTAGCCTTATAAATGTTTGAAGCATTCAGATCCAGCTCCTCATCGTCCTGATCCCGGACAGAAGAGATCTCCGGTGCGTGAGCATTGATATAGAAAAAGGAGGTATAGGCATCCTTCAGCTCCGTGACCGCACCGTCACTCTTCCGGCGATAGTATGCCTTCAGACCCTCATAGAGGCCGTCCTCTTCAATAACGTAAGTCTCCGCAAATGCGGCTTCCTCGTCAAAGTCCGGTCGGATCTCATATCCATCCGGTGCGGTAAAGGTCACCGGTCCGGTATACACATCGTGACCGCTGTACTGCTCTGCCGCCTTGGTTCCTGAGATCTCACACATCGCAGGAGTTTCATCCAGATACACGATCTCATAACCGCAGCTGTATTCCGCATCTCCAAAGGTTTCCGTTTCGGGAACCAAATAAATGACGCAGTACTCACCAACCTCCGTCGGCGCAGTTGTACCGATCAGGATCAGGCTGTCCGGATCCTCCGGATTCACCTGATAGTAGGTGGCCGACAGGGTTCCGTCGGAGGTACATTCAATATAGTCCTCATCCAACGCATCGTAGGGAACACCATACAGAATGGTCGTGGGGAAGTGGTCATAGAACTCAGGCTTCTGTTTTAACAGGGCAGATGCCTTTGCTCCGCTTACATCGCCCGAAACAAGGACCGGGCCTTTATCTCCCACGGTCATATAAAATCCGCCGCCGTCCATGGTGATCAGCGTATCCGGCTCCGCATAAATATCTCCGATATTCTGGCTGTTATAACCCGAAATGGTGAGAGACGTTGTCACCCTGTAGGCTGCATTTTCCGTTCCGTTCTGCACATTCACCAGATAGTTGGCGTAGGGATTCTCATAGTCAATACTCATTTTTACCGTATCCGCAATGACAACTCCCGTGGACTCATTCGTAAAAGGTCCGTAGAGACTCGTGGAATCGAAGTTCGGCACGATAAAGGTTCCGTAATTATTGAAGATTCCTGAAGAATTTGAGATAAAGGAGCTGCACTCCACTGTTCCATAGTTATTCAGTGTTGCAGTCTCTTCGTCCCCAAGGGAAAGAGTGTTCAGCTTAAATGTACCGTTCACCGTAGTGGTACTGCCCAGCTCCGCACGGTCGACAGTCAGGGTCGCCCCGGAAGCGATAACGATCTCGGATTCCAAAGTGCATGTATTCAGGAACAGATCCGGGCAGGATACATTTCCGCTGATAGTCAGGGTAACGCCGGGATTGACGGTCACCATTGCCAGTTCGCTGAAGGTATGCAGTTCTCCGTCCGATGCTGTTACCTGCGTGGTTGCGTCTACCGTCATATCCTCATCAACCTCGAAGATCAGCTCATCTGCCGCATCCGCCCTGGAGGGCCCGATATACAGTGTGCTGACTACCATGGCAGCTGCAAGAACCATAGCAGTGATCTTTCGCTTTGATATGTGATTTACAAGATTTCCGATTATTGATCTCATATGCCATGGCCCTCCTTTACTTCCAATCTATCTCCAGATCCTTGTTTACCGGCTCATCGAAATTGTAATTCCATTCGCCGGTTGCCTCAGGCTGCAGATCCGGTATCTTTACCTTTTCACCCTTCTTGACCGTCTGTCGTCCGAACTCGGCGCCCTGGTACATGAATACCACTTCGTAGGGTCCGTACAGCAGGTGATCCAGTTCTTCGGAGGTGATACTGATCTCCCGTCCCTCCTCGGCGATATCTGCCAGGAGCTGAAGTGCCTGCTCCGGAAGCTCGCCGTAGTCGATATCCGAAGGATCACCGACATAGTCCGTAACCTTCCCATCATAGTAGATGATGGTCTCCTTACCGCTTTCCACGATCACTTCCTCATCGGAATAGGTTCCGTCATCATATTTCAGTCGCGTGGTCACACGTCCGGAGAACACCGAGATCTTCGTATACTTGACGCCGTCCTTCTCATAGACGGATACGTAGAAAATGGTTCCGAGAACGGACATGGTGGAGTTCGGTGTATTTACCTCGTAGGAGGAATCCACCGAAAGCTTATTCTGTATGTCATTTGTAATGCCACCCGAAATAAGCTCGATCTTCGTCTTACTTGCCGAGCTGCTTCCGGTTGCCACCAACACCAGTTCCGTATGATCTTCAAGATAAATGTACTTGTCTTCGTCTGCTTTGATGGTAAACTTTCCCGTATCAAGCGCACATCGGTCTCCTGACTCCAGGACCATGTTCGTATACGGCTCGATGGTTCCCGTTCCATCCCGGGTCACGGAAGCCTTTCCTTCCACCTCGAAAACCTTCAGCAGCCGGTAGGATTTCTCTCCTCCAAGCACGAAAAACAGGACCAAACCCACGATGGCAAGGCCCACAACTACGCCAATGATGATGAATATCGGCTTTTTACTCTTTGATTCTTTCATATTTCCCCCTATGGTGCATATAACACAATAGTAATTAATTATTATATCATTCGCACCTGGGAAACACAATTAAGCCAAAAATCCTTTCATGTACAAAAGTCCGCCGTTCGTGCCGTTTTTGATGTCCTCCGCGCCGGCCTCCCTATACCCGTCATGCCGGCCTCCCTGTACCCTTCTCGTCGACCCCCTCGCATCCTCCTTGTCGGTCTCCCGCAGGCATTTCTCATCTCCCGGGGTATCTCATCGAAGCCCTTCGATCACTCTGACCTCATTTTCCTCCGCCAGGGCTTTTGCGTTCCGGGTCAGATAGGCGTTGGTCATCACAGCAGCCCGGTCCGCATCGTAATGTGCCCGTGCCGCAACCACCTCCTGCACTGCCGCATTTCCAACATTCTTCCCGTACTTCTTGCACTGGAAGACCCAGCGTCTGCCTCTCCGGTCCGTGGCAATGATGTCCGCCCCGTAGTCCACGCTGGCCTGGGTCACTTCGATCTTCCGAAATCCCTTCTCCTTCAGATAAGCGGCGCACCAGAGTTCGAACTCCCGACCTGTCATCCGGTCACTGATGCGCTTCCGATGAGGAAGGAGAAGCAGCGCAGACCCGGTAATGGCAACCCCCGCCAGGCAGAGCAGCTCCGCCCTCCGGTCCAGGCTGTAGGTTTCAAATATCCACAGAACTCCCAGCACCATGGCAATCACGATCAGTATTCTTGTGATATAACCTGTTCCTCTCATCCTCACTCCTTACTGAGCAGACGATCCTGCTCTATTAATCGTTCTTAGTCCCCCGGGTTCAGGATGACATAGGGAAGCGGCAGAAAGACACACTTTCCCCGTGTCCCCGTGTCATGCTCATCTATAGGGTATCATCTTACGCGGTAAAATTATGGGACACCACGCCAAGAGAGGCATGCAAACGAGACCAGTGAGACAAAGCAAGCGAGGCAAAGACGGAGGAAAAATCAGGAGGCACAAAGCATCGGGGAAAGAAAACTCAGGAGGGAACAATGCCCTCGGAGAGGGAGATTTCAGGAGAGAACAAGCCGTTGGAGAGGGAGGATTTATCGTCTGCTCAATCGAACGTTGGCCGGCACGGTGCTTTGCTTGTGGCGCCGGCCGTCCAAATCGCACAATAAAAGGGCGAGGTCTGCGCCCCGCCCGGTGATATGTTCAGATATTCAGATGGAATCCTGTCGATCACTCCGACAGATTTCAGTTCACTGTGAGCTCTTCTCAAGGATCAGCTGTCTTGTATTTTCCACCAGGATCTTCCTTGCATAGGTATCGCCGCACAGCTCTTCGATCGCCCTTGCACCTTCCCAGATATTCGGAGGGTAGAAATCCATCCGATGGGCATCCGTACCCACAAAGTCCACCAGTTTTTTGGCCAGAAGCTCATTTGCCAGCCGGCTGACCGTGGCGTTGGGCTCGTTAACGACACTGTAGGCCAGGATCTGGATCTTCGCGCCTTTGTCCTTCAGATCCCTCACATCGGAAGCATCCAGGAAGCCGTACCGCTCCACATGGGCGATAATGGGCGTATACCCCGCCTCCCTGATCTCGTCGATGCAGTACCTGGCCTCATCAAAACTGTAGGTCTCCTGATCGAATTCGATCAACACATGGTTCGATCCTGCAAGGGTCGGATATCGTCCCGATTTCAGCCGGCGAACGCAGGTACCTACGGTTTCCGGTCCGCAAAGAACCTCGGATCCCGGATACAAGAAGACCTTAAGCCCCTTTGCAGCGACCTCCTTCTGCAGAAGCCCGAAGCCGATCTGAACCTTCTCTGCATCTGTGTCAAATGCGGCGCTGTGGGGCGTCACCAGAATAGTGTTCACTCCCTGTGCAATGGCAGCCTCCACCTCCTCCAGTGCTTCCTCCATCGTCGCCGCCCCGCTGTCCACGCCGGGGACAATATGCATACTGCTGTCAGCCAGCTGATTTCTCCATTCCTTTTCCATGGAAGACCTCCTTCTGTACCATGCTTTTGCTACGCAAAATCATGCATCTGCTTCGCAGATGTACGCTGCCTCGCTTTGCTCGCATCCTGTATCCCTCTCTTCGTTCGGGCAATCCCCTGGCTATATCGCCTCAACGGAACGCATCCGGATTGTTATATCTTGCCCTGTCCTTCGTGCCCCGACCATACTCGATGGCCCGCGCCGGGCAGCGGTTGATGCAGGCCGTACATTTCGTGCAACGTTCCTTCGTCCATACCGGAAGCCCTTCCTGCATAACGATCACGTGATCCGGGCAATGCCGGGCACAGAGGCCGCAGCCGATACATTTCTCCGTAGCATAATACTTCTTCGTACCCGCTGCCAGATGATACATGGGACGGGCGATCCGGGCCGGGAAGGCCAGCATGGGTTTCCGGATCCTGCGAAGACGGATCTCCGTCCGGACCTCCGCCAGCTTCTCCTGGCAGTCACGGAAGACCCTTCTCTGCTTCTCCTCTGTTCCGTTGTTATAGAACAGAAGGCAGTTGTCCGGCATGACGATGGGAAATACGCAGTGCAGCGTGATCCCGCGCTTCTTCAATTCTTTTCGCAGCAGACCGCCTGCAGCCCCGATGCTTCCGCCACAGGTGATGACCGAATAGACATAGCCTGCGCCTTCCAGCTCCAGGTGACGTACAAAATCAAGTACCACGTCATTTACGGTCCAGCAGTAGACCGGGAAAATGAAGCCCACCTTCTCGCCCTTGGCGACATTATAGCAATACTCTCCCTTATCCCGGGCCTCTGCCATATTTACCAGGCGCTCACCCTTCGCCAGCATCTGCCTTGCTGTATAGAACGAATTTCCCGTTCCCGAAAAATAAAAAATCATACAAATTCCTCAACACTTCCAGATCATTCTGCCATAACGGCCACTATAGTCATTATCTTCTTTTTATCCACATCACGCAAGAAAAATGTGTCCGATCACGAAAATCCCTTCTCCCTCTTTGCTTTCTTTCATCCTACTGCCATGATATAATAAACAGGGGACCGCTTGAACAAAGTGAGGGAGGGCCCCCTGGTCCCGAGCAAAGCGAGGGATACCGCTGCGAAGCAGCGACGCGAAGCAGCGTACATCTGTGAAACATGCCATGAACCATCAGGAGGATTGATCTATGACGAAGAACGAAAATGTGACGAAGAACCCCGGCGACTTTGTCCTGCTTTCGGACTATATTCCGGGGATCCTGCAGGATATCCGATATTTTTCCACCTACAATTTTGTCGGCGACCGGATCAACGGGTACGAAGAACCCTGCGCCATCCTTACAAGAGAAGCGGCAACTGCTCTCCGGTCCGTCAGCAATGAAATGAATGCCGCCGGCTACCGCCTGAAAATCTTTGACGCATACCGCCCGGTCTCAGCCGTAAAGCATTTCGAGTTATGGGGTATCGAGGATCTGGATCTTCGCATGAAGCCATTCTTCTATCCCAACATGGCCAAGCAGGATCTGTTCATTCAGGGATATATTGCAGCCCGGTCCACCCACAGCCGTGGAAGCACCGTGGATCTGACCCTGCTGGACATGAAGACCGGAAAGGAAGTGGATATGGGAAGCCCCTTCGACTGGTTCGGTGAGGAATCCCATCCGGACTATCAGGGCGTAACCCCCGACCAGTACCGGTACCGCATGCTCCTTCAGAAGGCCATGGTACGAAACGGATTCCTTCCTCTGGATTGTGAATGGTGGCATTTCACCCTTGAGAACGAGCCCTACCCAGATACTTATTTCGATTTCCCGGTGGCAAGCCGTTCCCTGAAATAACATAAAGACGGTTCCGTCATGCCGGGGACAGGTGCAATACGGGGACGGTTCTGGTTTGATCAGAACCGTCCCCGACTGATCACACCTGTCCCCGGCTGATCACACCTGTCCCCGAATTGACGGAACCGACCTGGATTGTGTCACAGGAAGCCAGGAATGTCATACAGGAAGAAGCCGCCCGCGGGCGGCTTCTTCCTGTATTAATGTGATCGGCTCAAAAGATCCGGGCAACTCACCTGAGCAGTCGCCTAAAACCTTAATTGCACGACATCATATAGTGTTCTTTCACATATAGCTCTCATATGGTTCCCATCAGTCTCCTGCGATCAGCGCCCGAATATCCCGGCAAATGGCTTTCGCCGCTTCCGCCGACGACTGTTTGTTATAGAGGTACTCATCCGCGCCGGACTTGAAGGCATCCAGAACCGGTTCATTTTCCATGATGGGGATCATCTTGTGATACTCTTCCTGATGCTCCGTCATTTCCTGGGATGCCTTATACTCATTTGACTCCTTCAGCCCTTCTCCGGACAGTGCCTGGATCGCGGCATCGCTGACAGGTACTCCCTTCTCCGTTTTCTGAAGCACAGCCATTTCCGGATCGTTCACAAGATAATTCAGCAGCTTCGCCGCTTCCTCGGGATGAGGCGTATTGGCACTGATGGCCCACATGGTAGCCGGCTTGACATACCAGCCGGAATCCTTCGCGCCGGATACCTTCGGATAGGGTCCGCGGGACACATTCACTCCCGTCTCCGCCATTCCGTCACAGTAGATCTTGGTATCACTGATCCAGCACATCACGCCCACGATCTCCCCCGCCGAATATTTTGACCGGTCGAAGCTGTCCACGGGACAGAGCACATGCGCATCGATCATCTTTTTGTAGTATTCCAGGATCTTCTGCATATCCGACTCATTTACATTCAGCGTCCCGTCCTCTTTGAAGAACTTGGAGTCGGTGGTCTGCTCATGCCAGGCGATCATCAGCAGGAACAGCTGTTTCTTCGAGATGCCCAGGGCATACTTGCCGTCGGCCTTCACCTTTCCGGCCAGCGTGAACAGGTCGTCCCAGGTCTCGGGGACCTTGCAGCCGTACTGATCCAGAAGGTCCTGATTGTAGTAAAATGTGTGCGTGTTCATGGCAATGGGAAGTGCGTTCAGCACTCCGTTTGATTCGCCGTAGCTGAGTTCTTCCTCCGTGTAATTGCTGAGGTCGATATAGTCCGACAGCTCCCGCAGATCATAGAAGCCCTGACCGTCCGGCGAATACTCCTTCACCCACGCAAAATTAATCTGCATCACATCAGCCTCGGTATGGGACTCCATCCATACCTTGTTTCGCTTCTCATAACCGCTCCATACTCCGTAACGGTAATCGACCTTAATATCCGGATTCTTCTCCTGGAACAGATCCACACCCTCCATGGTATACTTGTGGCGTCCGTCATTTCCCCACCAGGACAGGGTGATCTCCGTTTCACGTTCCTTCGTCGTCAGCTGTTCGTCCATTTTCGCCCGACGGCTGAGCAGGAATATCACCACCATGCTTGCCACGGTCAATCCGAGCGCCAGGAGGATCAGCAGCAGACTCTTTCCCTTAATCATGCGCGCCCTCCTTTCCGGTCTCTTCCTCGTAAATGGTGTACCGTGCCTTGCCTTCCCGCTTGGAGACATACAACGCGTAGTCCGCCTTCTTGTAGATCGTATCAAATTCCTCCGTCAGTTCCTCGGAAACCGACAGCTCCACCGGTGTGATATAGATACCGGCACTGACGGAAACCTCGCACTTCTCCCGCTCCTGTCTGAACTCTTTGTTGAAGGCTGTCATCAGCCGGTCGGTCCGTTCCCTGATGGTTCCCAGAACGATCTCTCTCGCACGTTCCGCGGCTTCGGTCCGGGCCGACTCCGAGGCGTTCTCAACCGAAACCGGACACTCGGAATAAAGCGCAAATTCATCACCGCCGATGCGGCCGATCAGCGTACCACTGTCATAGTTCTTCCGCAGGAACTCTGCCGCACGGATGATCACCTGATCTCCATGAGCATGTCCCAGCCGGTCGTTGACCAGCTTGAAATTATCCATATCCATGATCACAAATACGGACAGATCTGCCGATCCCTTCTCCTTCAGCCGGCTCTCCACCTCCTCCTGGAATGCGGTCTTGTTCAGAACACCGGACAGGCGATCCATTTCCGCCTTCTCATGCAGGGAGGAAACCATGGTATCCACGGGACGGGACAGCTTCCGGATCAGAAGAACGCCTACCAGCACAAAGACCAGTGCCATGATAATGGAGATACGGAAGACAAACTGCCTGAGATCCGTATTCTCCCGCAGGATACTCTCCAGAGGAACGGAGCAGACTACCTGCCAGCCGTTCTCGCACTCGTTACTGTTCAGGATATAATCCTCACTGACGAAGCTCCGGTCGACTCTCCGGCCTGCCGGATCACTATTCTTCTGAAGCCCGGACCGGATGTATTCAGGAAGCGTCTTGCCGATCTCATCCTCCTCGGAGGAATACAGAACCACATCCTCCTGATCCACCAGACGGATCTCCATATCCTCCAGCTGTTCCGAATGAATGAATACGGAGGCCAGCTCCCTGGTATAGGTCGCCGAGATCAGAATGGCGTTGGGATTCAGGCGTTTGATATAATACAGACGGTCCACATTACCGCCGATACCGAAGCACCAGCCGTCATTGGTCTTGGGATCCGTTGCATACTTGGAGAAGGCCTCGTAGAAACCGCCCTCAGGGAAGAGGTCCATGGTATCATGCGAGATCCATCCCACACTGTGATCATTGCTGTAAATGATGCCGAAATCGGAATAATTCTCCATCAGCCCGATATCCACGATACGGTTCAGGATACTTTCCTCCTTCTTCACCATATCATAGGCTTCCTGGGTATCATCCGTGGCATCGTAAAGATAGTAGGTTCCATCAGAAAAAAGGAGAGTCGGGATCGTCTGCATCCTCTCCAGATAAGAATTGATATTCAGCTCAATCTGCCTGCTGTTGGCAGCGATCAGATTCGAGGCATTCTGCTGCATGGCTCGTCCCGAGCGGTCAAGGATCACATAATCCAGGAAAAATGTGACGATCATGATGATCGCCGCAAAAACCACCAGAAGCTCGATCTGAAACCATTTAAACTGACTGCCGGAACCATCCTTACGCTTCTCCCGCATAGAACCTCCGATACAAAGCCGATTCCGATATACACCCCGCGGGAGAGGCCTCCCGCCTGACTCTATTTTACAACATTGCAGGACTGCCTTGCAATGATTTTTCCATATCCGGGCTGAATACCGGAGTGTTTATGATCCTGTATATGAACCCTGTATATGGACATTTATTTCCGTTTGTAATGCAGGGTTGAAAATGCTACAATGTTCAGTAACGAAATCCAAGGAGGACAGGCAATGAAATCTATACGGAAACTCACGATCCCGATGCTCCTCTTGCTGGCGGTGGCTGCCATTCTCTGGTTCACCCCCCACGGAGCTTACGCCACCGAATACACCTACGATCCGGAGCCCACCGGTAACAGTACCTTCGACGCCTTTATACGGCTGCCTGATTACCAGGCAGGTGCTGAATGGGGCTACTATCAGAAGCCGAAGCTGGCCAATTCCGGAAGCATCGGCTGCTGCTCCTACTGTGCGGACTTTGTAAAGTACTGCTACGGAAAGGATTATCCCTCTGCCGGAGAGAAGTTCTACGATCCCTCCGAGATCCGTGCGGGCGATATCATCCATCTGTCCGGACACTGGTTTGCAGTATTGAAGCGTGAAGGAAATATGCTCTATACCGCAGAAGGAAACTGGGCCTATGTAGTCCGCATCGGCTGGAACTACGAGATCGTTGACGGTGATGTTATCGGAAGCAGACATACCTTCGACGTAGGTTATCACTATCTTCCCAAGAACGACGGCGGAACCTGGAAGAAGACCAAGGACGGCTGGACCTTCGATTTTGGGAACAACTTCTACGCAACCAACATGTGGGTGAAATACAAGGGCAGCTGGTACTTCTTCCGCGCTGACGGCATCATGACTACCGGCTGGTACATCGTTGCCGGCAGATGGTATTACTTCACCCCGTCCGGAGTCATGAAGACCGGATGGTTAAAGTATGAAGACAAGTGGTACTACATGGGCACAAACGGTGCCATGGTAAACCGCTGGAAGCAGATCAACGGAAAATGGTACTTCTTCGCAGGCGGCGCAATGCAGACCGGCTGGAAGAAGCTGAACGGAACCTGGTACTACTTCGCACTCTCCGGATCCATGTGGACCGGCTGGAAGAAGTATGACGGCAAATGGTACTTCTTCGATTCCGAGGGCGCCATGGTGACAGGAACCGTTACCATCGGCAGCACGGAATACACCTTCGACAAAAACGGCGCGCTGGTTGAGTGATCCACGCCCGATTTGTGAAGCAAATCGGGCCCCTGCACAAACGCTTTGGCGTTTGTGCCATAAGCATATCGGCTCGGCAAAGCATCGTAAGTTGCTTTACCGAGCCGATTGCGTCTATGATCAGCCGGGGACAGGTGTGATCAGCCAGGGACAGATGTGATCAGCCAGGGACAGATGTGATCAGCCAGGGACGGTTCTGATTCGATCAGAACCGTCCCTGTATTGACTTTGGGTTTTCAGTTTTTATTGCATTCCCCTACATTCTGCAAGGCAGGGACGGCTCAGGGCACATTTAGGAGCCGTCCCTGGAATGCTTAGAGGGTTTTTGTGTCAGTTGTTCAGGTGCCTCATTCCTCCTGCTTCTTCATACGAAGCTTATTCATAACGGAATGCGGCTTCACACTTGCGGACTTCAGTCTCTTCTTCTCTCTGCTCTTCAGTACCACGCTCTGCAGGATGATGAAGAAACAAAGCATACCGCCTGTGGTGATACTCTGCCACCAGGGCTGATTCAGACCACTGGATACAACGATCTTCTTGATCGTGGTCAGCGTCATGGTTCCGAAGAAGGTTCCGACTACGCTTCCGACACCACCGGTAAGGAGGGTTCCGCCGATGATGGAGGATGCGATGGCATTCATTTCCATACCTGCTGCATTTGTCGCATTACCTGCTCCGGTATGCATCATGAAGGTATAGCCGGCGATCCCGGCCAGAAGGCCGCTGATCACGTAGGTCAGAAATCTGGTTCTCTTAACGTTGATACCGAGCATCATCGCACTGGTCTGATTTCCGCCGATGGCGTAGATATTACGGCCGAACCGGAAGAATCTCAGCATAAGGAATACCAGGATCACGATCAGGATCGCAACAACAACGCCGATCTCGATTTTGAGAGATATCTTATTTCCGTTATTTGCCGTATACCCGAGCCAGGGGATCTCGATCTTCGCACTCATCAGCTTTAAGAAGCCTTCATGCTCCGCCTTCTGCGGATTTACGGAAAGGATGGTGGTCAGACCTCTCGCAAAGAACATGCCCGCCAGAGTGACAATGAAGGGCTGGATCTCCAGATAACTGATCAGGAATCCCTGTACCACGCCGAAGGCAAGACCGATACCTAAAGCAAGCAGGATGGATACAAAGATATTTCCACCGTTATTCATGTACATGACACAACTCATGACTACCAGAGAGGTTACCGCACCGACACTGATATCGATGCCTCCGCCGATCATTACGACGGTAAGACCGCAGGATACGATGATCAGACTGGTATTGTCATTCAAAAGGTCAGCGATCTGCTGAAAACGAAGGAAACCGCCTCCGAGAAAGATCATGGCAGCGAGATACATGACCACGAAGATACCGATGGTGATGGTCATCAGAAGCTGCGTATCCGTAAATGGCTCTCTGCGTTTGATATTAAAATCTTCCATTTATGCAGCTCCTTTCTCCGATTGATCTGCTTTTTGGGCTTTCTTCCTGCGAATATCCGACATAAACTTCGCAAAGTTCTTCTTTACCACAGGAGATCCGATCACTACCAGAATGATGATAACGATCGCCTTGTATGCCTTAACGTCCGTAGAGGGAACCTTCATGGCATACAGGGTCGTGGTAAGCATCTGAATAACATAGGCTCCGATGATACTTCCGCTGAGTCTGAACCGGCCGCCGCCCAGGCTGTTACCGCCAATGGCAACCGCAAGGATCGTATCCATCTCAACATCCAGAAGCAGTGTTTCGTGGTTGATCAGTCCCAGACGGCTTACGCCGATGCTTCCTGCAACCGCCACGCAAACCCCCAGGATGATGAAGGAAAGAAGCTTGATCCATGTGGTATTGATACCGTTCAGCTTTGCTGCACTCTCATTGATACCGACCGCCTGAGTAAAGAGTCTCAGGGAGGTGAAACGGAAGAGCAGTGCGAAAATGATGGCCATCAGTATTACGATCAGCACCGGAGTGGGGATCGGAATTCCGGGGATGAAGCTTCCCCATGCCGCGATGATCGGGCTTTCCACGGACGGGGTTGCACCGCCGTTGATCCAGTAAGCGATGGACCGTCCACAGGTGTATAGGATCAACGTGGCTATCATCGGTTGTATCTTGAACACCGCTACCAGCGTTCCGTTAAATGCTCCGAAGACCATGGCAATGAGACATCCTGCCAGGAACGCCAGAATAACGGTTCCTCCGGTGATCTCCTGCGCTGACTTCAGGACCTTTACGAACATACTGCCGGCAATGGCTGCCGCAGCGCCCACGCTGATATCCTGTCCGCCACAGGCTGCTGTTACGATGGTCATTCCCATGGCGAGAATGGCAAGCTCGCTTGCACCGTTAATGATACTGATCAGGTTTCCTGCCAGAACGGCATTTCCGTCGATATTGTGCTTGATCTCGATACTGAAGAATCCGGGATCACGGATCAGATTGAAGATCACCAGAAGTCCGATGGCGATCAGCGGGATGGCCAGCTGACCGAGGCCTGCACGAAAGCCTTCTTTTCTGTTTTTCATTTCACGGCCTCCCCTCCGGCGATGGTCTTCATTACCTGCGCCTGATTCAGATCATTTCCTGTCAGTTCTCCGACGATATGCCTGTCGCGCATGACGATGAGTCTGCTGCAGGTACGGAGCATTTCCTCTACCTCCGAGGAAATGAAGGTTACGCTCACACCTTCCTCTGCCAGCTTCAGAACCAGTTTCTGGATCTCCAGCTTGGTACCTACGTCGATACCTCTGGTGGGCTCGTCGAGGATCAGATAATCCGGATGGGTGAGCAGCCATCTTGCCAGGATCACCTTCTGCTGATTACCGCCGCTGAGGGAACCGATCGGTGTCTCCCGGCTGGCGGTCTTGATATTCAGAGCCTTGATATATTCATCGGCAAATGCCTCGGACTCGCTGCGGCTGATGGGCTTCCAGAAGCCGTTCATCACCTGCATGGCCAGCATGATATTCTCCCGAACGCTGAGTTCGGCGATGATACCGTCCCGCTTTCTGTCCTCGGCCAGATAGCCGATACCGTTCTTCATTGCCTGTACGGGCTTGGTGATCTTCACATCCTTGCCCTTGATCTTCACCTTCCCGCTGTTTACCTTGTCCGCACCGAAGATGGCTCTTACGCTCTCGCTTCGTCCGGATCCCAGAAGACCGGTAAAGCCGTTTACTTCTCCCTTTCTTATGGAGAAGTTAAAAGGAAATGCGGCGCTGCTGGAGAGATTCTTCGCCTCATAGAATACCTCGCCTTCACTGACCTTCTTCTCCTCGGTATCCGTCAGGCTGTTCAGCTCATCCAGCTCCTTACCCATCATCTTGGCAACCAGCTGAACCTGAGGAAGATCCTCGATCAGATACTCCCCTACAAGCTCGCCGTTCCGAAGAACCGTGATCCTGTCGCAGACCTCATATACCTGCTCCAGGAAATGGGTTACAAATACGATCCCTACACCTCTGGACTTCAGGTCCCGCATCAGGGTGAAGAGCATATTTACTTCCTTATCATCCAGAGAGGATGTAGGCTCATCCAGGATCAGAACCTTACATTGCATATCCACCGCACGGGCGATCGCCACCATCTGCTGCACCGCCAGAGAACAGTTCCCCAGCTGCTGGCGTGATCTTGCGGGAATCTGAAGGTTCATCAGAATTTCATCCGCACGCTTTTCATAATCCTTCTTCTTTACCGTGAGGCTCTTGTCGCGACCGATAAACATATTTTCTGCAACTGTCAGATTCGGACAGAGCGTGATCTCCTGATATACCGTACTGATTTTGTTATTCTGTGCATCCTGGGGCGAACCGATGTGGACCTTCTTCCCTTCCATCGTTACGGTTCCGCCGTCCATGGGATACACGCCTGTCAGCATTTTGATCAGTGTGGATTTTCCGGCACCGTTTTCTCCCATAAGTGCATGGATCTCACCCCTTCGAAGTGTAAAATCCACATTGTTGAGTGCAAGGACTCCGGGAAACTGCTTTACGATCCCCCTCATTTTCAGCAAGACATCATCCTGCATCCCTCTTACCTCCTGTTTTTGTCCATAAAGAAAGCGCAGTCCGCTGATATTGTGAATATACAGCTTGACTGCGCCTTCTGATCTTTTCAGAGATTATTCGCCCAGTCCGTAGGTGTCAATATCTTCCTGGGTAATTGTCTTTGCGTCGAAGCCCTTTTCTTCGTTAATGATCTTCTTGGATGAAGGAGCATTTCCGCTCTTGATCAGATCGCTGATGATCTGAGCCTGGAACGGGCTGCACTGTCCATCATAGTTCCACTTCTTGTCAAGGAGTTCTCTCAGAGCCCACTTGTTGCAGTCAAAGCCCATAACTACGACCTTGCCGTCAACACCGTGAGTGATACCTGCTTCGTCAAGTGCTGCAACAGCACCCTTAGCCATACCGTCGTTCTCTGCGTAGATTACGTTGAAGTCTTCACCACTGTTGATAACGGACTCAACGATCTTCTTAGCCTCTGCCTCGTCCCATGTAGCTGTCTGCTGAACAACCTTTGTCATCTTGCCGGATGCGAACTGCTCGTCAAGAGCGCCTGTACGTCCGATCTGAGCGTCACTACCCATAGCACCCTGGATGTGAACTACCTTGTACTCGGGAAGGTTCTGGTCAAGGAGCCACTGAACTGCTGTCTGGCCTTCCTTAGCCATATCGGAAACTACTGCTGCCTCATAAAGGTTCTCATCAACATCGATCATACGGTCGAAGAGGTAAACCTTGATACCGGACTCCTGAGCCTTCTTCAGAACTTCGTCCCAGCCGGTCGTCTCAGCTGCGGAGATCAGAAGATAATCAACGCCTTCTGTAATGAATCCCTGAGCTGCCTGGAGCTGCTCATCGTTCTTCAAACTGTAAGCTGTCTTCAGTTCATAGCCGTTCTCTGCGGAGAAAACCTTCTCCATGTCCTTAACGTTAGCTTCACGATAGCCGGACTCTGAAGGCGGGTTGTTAACAACGCCGACCTTGATGGTGCCGCCGCTCGGCTTAGCCTCTGTAGCTGCGCTGGTAGCTGCCTCTGTGTTATCGCCGCCACCGCTGGCTGCTGTGGTAGAACCGGAATCGGAACCACATGCACACATACTGAACATCATAGCGGACGACAGAACTGTCGCACACAAAAACTTACGAATCTTCTTCATTTCACTCCTCCTTACTTTAGATCCATTCTAACCTAACCCCCTATGGGTCGTCTGTAATTTGGAGTTTACTCTGAACCGTGTTCAAAGTAAATGAATGATCATTTTGACATGGTTGAAAATCATTTTGAAATATTTCGACAGGTTAATAATTATTTTATTCCGGTTGATTTTGATTTTGCTGCCGGTATTCCGAGGGTGTCATACCGGTATTTTTCTTGAAAATGTAACTGAAATAGTGAGGATCATTGTACCCCGTTTCATGAGCGATCTGGGAGCTCTTCATGTCCGTTGTACGGAGCAGTTCCTTGGCCTTGCTGAGACGGAGGAAGATCAGATATTCCGTAAAGGTCTGGCCGCTCTGCTGGGAGAATACGGTGGAGAATCTGCTGTTGCTCATGTTCACGGCCTTCGCCACATCCTGCAGCATCAGGTTCGGATCACAGAAATGCTGGGACATGAAGACCTTCGCGTCACTGATCACGGAGGGGGAATCTCCCGCGGAGTCACCCATTTCCCGGACGCCCAGGATCAGAGTGCTCTCCTCCTTTCTCTCCTCCAGGATGTGCCGGATATGCCGGGCGGTCTTGAAGCTGCCGAGGATCTCCGCCGGCTTCTCCACGATATCTCCGATGCCTACTCTGATCTTTGTGCAGCCCGTACGTTCCAGTTCCGTCACCAGGGACGAAGCAAAGGCGTAAGCTCTCTCCTCCGCATCCCGGGCAGTATCTCCCAGGGTCAGAAGTCTGGTTCCGGTACGGCTTCCCGATGCATGTACGACTCCGCCGCTTCCCTCTGCCAGGACCGCAGCCGCCTCCTGCCCCTTCTCCACGGGCTGAAAGGCCGCATCGATCACCGCATAGAAGGAGGCAGATACCGGACTTCCCATGGCACGGAGCTGCTTCAGTGCATTCTGAGCATCCTCCTCCATGGCCTCGTCGGAGAAGAGAGAACCGATCAGCTTCTCCTTCAGGAAACGTCCGTCCGTATTGCTGTTCATCCGGGCCCTGAGACTCTCGGAATGCTCTCTCTGCTTCTTCTCTTCCTCCAGCTGTGTTCCCACCTTGTCCAGGATCTTGCGGAGATCCTCGGAATCGATGGGCTTCAGCAGGTATTCCCGGACTCCCAGCTGGATGCACTGACGTGCGTACTCGAATTCATCATACCCGCTGAGAATGATGATCCCGATCCAGGGCATCTGGGTACGGAGCACCCGGCAAAGCTCGATCCCGTCCATGAAGGGCATCTTGATATCCGTGATCACGATATCCGGATTCGTATCGCGGATCATGGGCAGAGCCATTTCCCCGTCCGGCGCCTCACCCACCAGGGTATAGGGCGTTTCCTCCCAGGGAAAGGATTCCCGGATCCCTTCCCGGATCACAACCTCATCATCAACCAGAAATACTTTCATTTTCCTCTATCTCCTCTTTGGTTCTGCAGGGTACACGGAAGCTGACCGTGGTCCCTGTCTCATCGCTTATGATCTGCAGGCCCTCCGCCTGGTTATAATACAGCCGGAGCCGGAGGTTCACATTCACAAGCCCGAAGCCGCCCGAGCCCTCGCTGACGGTGGGCTGGCCCGCTTTCATTCTTTCATTTAACATCTCCAGCTGCTCCGGAGTCATGCCGGTTCCCGTATCCGTGACGGAGAATTCCAGCATATCATCCACGACTCTTCCCACCACGCGGATGGTACCGCCGCCCCGCTTGATCTTGATGCCGTGATACAGCGCATTTTCCACCAGCGGCTGCAGCAGAAGCTTCAGTATATAGTATTCACCGATCTCATCCGGGATGTCGATCTCGTAACGCATGATATCCCTGTAGCGGGTCTGCTGGATCGTAAGATAGCCTTCGATATGCTTCCGTTCCTGCCGGATGGGGATCCAGTCGGCACCGGAGGACAGACTGATCCGGAAGAAATTGCTGAGGGCGCTGGTCAGCTGGATGACCTCATCCTTCTCACCCGCCTCTGCCTTCCAGATGATGGCATCCAGGGTATTATAAAGGAAATGCGGGTTGATCTGCGCCTGAAGCATTCTAAGCTCCGCCTTGCGCAGGTTCCGCTCGTCCTTATGGCTCTTCTCCATCATGTCTTCCAGCCGGTCCGCCATGGTATTTACCTGAACGGTCAGGTTCCGGAGCTCCGCCACCTCCGTCTCGGTCAGTCTGGCGTCCAGGGTTCCCTCCGCCAGCTTCGCCGTCACTTCCTCCAGACGGTCGATGGGCCTTCTGACAAATGCGGCGGTGTTCTTCATGGATTTGTTCCGAAGGAACCAGGCCAGGATCACGACGATGCCCTCCAAAATGGCGGTGATCAGGATCATAAGCCGGAGGATGGAGCTGCGCCTTGCAGTTGAATCGATCTCCCTGGCGATGTACTCATTCAGCATACTGTCCACCAGGTTCGCCACATCTCTTACCTCGTTCAGGATCTCTTCATTATCCACCACCGGACGTCCGGCATCAATGTTGTCTCGTATTTGGTTTACATAATTCTCCAGTGTCTGCATGGTCCGGTCTGCCACCACCAGTGAAAGCCGGTCTTCATCATCCGCCCCCTCCATGATCTCGCTGATGGTCTCATGAACCTCGTGAATGGTGGCGTAAACCTTGCTCTCCGCCACCGTCTCTCTGCCGCTGACGATATCCCATACATTTCCGGGAATATCCTCCGACACAACGGTCTTCAGGCTGGCTATGGTTTCCATGCGCTTGATGGCATTATGGTAGCGTCCCGCATACACGAGCATGAGGACCAGACTGACGAAGATGGGAAAGACCAGCATGATCACCAGACGCTGGCTCATACTGTCGATCTTGCCTATGATGCTTTTCTCTTTTCTTATCTTCGCCATTTATCTCTCCGGGACAGCTGATGCTGTCGTCTGACTTCTGATGATCTGTGTGGCAGGATCAGTATCCTCTCGGTTCCAGATTCGTAAGATCCTGCTCATCGCTGAAATACCGCTCCTCCGGATGGATCAGCTTATCCACGGTCTCGCCTCTCTTCAGCTTCTGCGCCGTCTCCATCAGGGTGCTTCCCAGCATGGGCGTGCACTCCACGATGCAGTTGATTTTTCCTTCCTTCAGCACATTGATGGCGTCCTGCCCGCCGTCAATGGAAATGATAATGATGTCCTTGCCCGGAGTAAGTCCCGCCTTCTCGATCTCCGCAAGGGCCCCCAATGTCATCTCGTCGTTGTGGCTGTAAACCACATCGATCTCATTTCCGTAGGTCTTCAGCAGCTCCCGCATGCACTCTGCGCCGCGGCTCTTGAGGAAGTCCCCGTTCACACTTGTGATCACCTCCATCCGGCTGTCCGAACGGATGGTGTCCATGAAGCCTGCCTGTCGCTGCCGCATGGGAGTGGAATCCTCCGTACCGGTGATCTCCACGATCTTCACATGGTCCTTCCCCAGGGCATTGGTCTTCCGGATCAGGTACTCTCCCGCCATAACGCCTTCCTTATAGAAGTCCGCGCCGATCAGGCAGGTGGTGAGCCCTTCTTCCTTCGTATTTACGTCTCTGTCCACCAGGATCACCGGGATCCCGGCTTCCTTGGCTTCCTTCAGCACATTGTCCCAGCCCTCCTCCACGATGGGCGAAAAGGCGATGACGTCCACCTTGTAGGCGATGAACCGACGAATGGCAGCGATCTGATTCTCCTGCTTCTGGTTCGCATTTTCCAGCATGAGACTGACGCCGTACTCGCCGGCCTTCTTCTCGATATCCCGGGTATTTCCGATCCGCCATGCGCTTTCGGATCCCAGCTGGCTGAAGCCCAGCAGCAGCTCCGGATCCTCCGCTGCTTCCTTGGTTCCGCACCCCGAAAGCCCTGTGCAGAAAATGAGGCAGAGCGCCAGCAGAAGGATCCGTGCTTTCCCCAGGATCCGCCATTTCCCCGGGATCCGCGACTGTTTTATGTTTAATATACACTCATTTTCGTCTCTGTAATTCACGAGGATATTTCCTCCTTTCCCCGTTCCGAAAACTCAAACAGTATCATTGTACCATCTGTTCCGGCAAATTAATAGGGGTGAACTCAACATGAAATAATATTGAACTAAAGCAAAATGATATTGTATTGAATGTGAATAATTAATGATGTATTCTCACAGTTAGGGCACCAACAGACGAAGGAGGTAACTATGAAATTCTTTATTGACACGGCAAATGTTGCTGACATCCGGAAGGCGAACGACATGGGTGTGATCTGCGGTGTGACCACGAATCCCTCCCTGATCGCCAAGGAAGGCCGGGATTTCAAGGAAGTGATCAGTGAGATCGCGTCCATCGTGGACGGTCCCATCAGCGGCGAGGTCAAGGCGACTACCATCGATGCGGAAGGGATGATCGAGGAAGGCCGCGAGATCGCAGCCATCCATCCGAATATGATCGTGAAGATCCCCATGACCGTCGAGGGACTTAAGGCTGTGAAGGTTCTTTCCGCCGAAGGGATCAAGACAAATGTGACGCTGATCTTCTCCGCGAACCAGGCACTTCTGGCCGCAAGGGCAGGCGCCACCTACGTATCGCCCTTCCTGGGAAGACTTGATGATATCAGTTCTCCGGGTATCGAGCTGATCGAGCATATCGTTCAGATCTTCGGAAACTATGATATCGATACCGAGATCATAGCAGCAAGCATCCGCAATACCGTTCATGTAACGGAGTGCGCACTTGCCGGAGCAGATATCGCCACCGTTCCCTACGCTGTTATCGAGCAGATGACGAAGCATCCGCTGACCGACCAGGGAATCGTGAAGTTCCAGGAGGACTACAGGAAGGTATTCGGGGAGTAATGCCCGGAGTAATAATGTCATCCTGAGCCCCGCCGGGCGAAGGATCTTTCCACAGATGTCATCCTGAGCCCCTGGGCGAAGGATCTTTCCACGAAGAATATGGAGGTTACGAAAATGGAAAATATGCCGGAAGTAAAACTCGGTATTGTTGCGGTAAGCAGAGACTGCTTCCCCATGAGCCTTTCCATCAGCAGAAGAAAGGCAGTTGTAGCAGAGTACACAAAGACCTACGGAGAGATCTTCGAATGTGAGACCACCGTAGAAAATGAGGTCGACATGCGGAAGGCCCTGGCAGAGGTAAATGCCGCCGGCTGTAACGCACTGGTAGTCTTCCTCGGAAACTTCGGACCGGAAAGCAGCGAGATCCTGCTGGTAAAGGAATTCCAGGGACCGTCCATGGTGGTTGCCGCAGCCGAGGAGGCCGGTGACAGACTCTGCGACGACCGCGGAGACGCATACTGCGGTATGCTGAATGCCAGCTACAATCTCTATCTCAGGAATCTCAAGGCATACATCCCGGAGTATCCGGTGGGAACCGCCGATGAGATCGCAGATATGATCAATGATTTCAAGACCATCGCAAGAGTGAAGATCGCACTCAGCGACCTTAAGATCATCGGCTTCGGTCCCCGTCCGCAGGACTTCCTGGCATGCAATGCTCCCATCAAGCAGCTCTATAATCTGGGCATTGAGATCGAGGAGAACTCCGAGCTGGACCTCTTCGAAGCATTTAACAAGCATGCAGGCGATGAGCGCATCCCGGGTGTGGTTGCGGATATGGCCGAGGAGCTGGGCGCCGGCAACAAGAAGCCCGAGGTTCTCGAGAAGCTGGCTCAATATGAGCTGACCCTCCTTGACTGGATCGAGGCCCATAAGGGCAGCCGCAGCTACGTGGTGATCGCAGGCAAGTGCTGGCCCGCATTCCAGACCCAGTTCGGTTTCGTTCCCTGCTATGTGAACAGCCGTCTTGCCAAGAGAGGCATCCCGGTATCCTGTGAGGTTGACATTTACGGAGCACTCAGCGAGTACATCGGCCAGCTGGTAAGCGACGACGCCGTAACACTCCTCGATATCAACAACTCCGTTCCGCGGGATATGTTCGAATCCGACATCAAGGGCAAGTTCGACTACGACTACACCATCAAGGATGTCTTCATGGGCTTCCACTGCGGAAATACCTGCACCACCAAGCTCTCCTCTCACGAGATGAAGTACCAGAAGATCATGGCACGTACCCTTCCGGTGGAAGTGACCAACGGAACCCTGGAGGGCGATCTGATCCCGGGACACGCAACTGTATACCGGATCCAGAGCACCTCCGACGCGAAGCTCCGTGCTTACGTAGCCGAAGGCGAGATCCTTCCGGTAGCAACCCGTTCCTTCGGCGGCATCGGAATCTTCGCCATCCCGGAAATGGGACGCTTCTACAGACACGTACTGGTTGAGAAGAACTATCCGCACCATGCGGCCATTGCCTTCCACCATTGCGGTCGCCTCCTCTTCGAAGCCTTCAAGTTCATTGGCGTCGAACTGGACGAAATCGAATACAACCGCCCGGCAGGCGATCGGTATCCGTCAGAGAACCCGTTCAAAGCCTGACCAAGGTCGGTTCCGGCAATACAGGGACGGTTCTGGTTTGATCAGAACCGTCCCCGATTTTCGGGGACAGGTCTAAAACAAGGTCGGTTCCGGCAATCCGGGGACAGGTCTGATCAGCCGGGGACAGGTGCAATAGGGGGACGGTTCTGATCAAATCAGAACCGTCCCCCTATTGCACCCTATGGCACCCGAAGTTTAGTTTTGTCCGTAATATGCATTCGCCCCATGCTTCCGGAAGAAGTGTTTATCCCGGATGCAGTCCGGGGCGGTTTTTACGTCCGGATTAATGAGCTCGGTCTTCAGTGCCATTTTGGCGACCTCCTCAAGAACCACCGCGTTGTGTACGGCTTCCGCCGCATCCTTGCCCCAGGTAAAGGGTCCGTGGTTCGTGCAAAGCACTCCCGGCGTATACATGGGGTTCAGGCCTCTTTCCTCAAATGTCTCAATGATCACAAGCCCCGTATTCTTCTCGTAGGCCTCGTCGATCTCCTCCGGCGTAAGACTCCGCGCGCAGGGGATCTCACCGTAGAAATAATCCGCATGGGTGGTTCCGTACAGCGGGATGCTCCTTCCCGCCTGGGCCCAGGAGGTTGCCTCCGGGGAATGGGTATGTACCACGCCGCCGATCTCCGGGTACTTCTTATACAGTTCCAAATGTGTCGGCGTGTCGGAGGAGGGCCTGTATTTTCCTTCCACCTTATTTCCCTCCAGATCCATCACTACCATATCATCAGCTGTCATGGTCTCATAATCCACACCGCTGGGCTTGATCACAAAGAGCCCGGACTCCCTGTCGATGCCGCTGACATTTCCCCAGGTATAGGTCACAAGCCCCCGCTTCGGGAGCTCCATATTTGCTTCATAAACGAGCTTCTTTAATTCCTCTAACATTTTCATCCCTTTCCGGACCCGGCCTTCACTCACCGGATCCTGTTACCGAAAAACATTTATCTAATTTATCATGCTTCCTCACCCATAGCATAATCCATTGCAAATGAGTCAACGCCTCAACTGCCTTACCGCCCTTCACTCCCGGTCTACAGCGAAGAAACCGCCGCCTTCTCCACCGGAAGGGTCTCCTTGAAGGTCTTCATGAATTCATTGAAGCCCCTGATCTCTTCCTCTGTGGCTGTCAGCGTGGTGCCTTCCTCGCCTGCAAAGATCTTCCCGTTCAGGAAATCCGACAGGGACTCGCCTGCGCCGGATGCAAGGAACAGAGCCAGAACCGCCATGCCCCATGCACCGCCCTCTCCTGCGGTCTCCATTACGGTTACCGGTCCGCCGGTGGCTGCGGACATGATCCGCTGACCGACCTCCTTCGTCTTGAAGTAACCGCCGTGTCCATAGAGCTTATCCACCTTGATATCCTCCTCGTTGAACAGGATATCCAGTCCGTATTTCAGAGTGCTGACTGCGGAGAAAAGATGCAGCCGCATGAAGTTTGCCAGATTGAAATCCGCATCCACCTTCCGAAGGAAGACCGGACGCCCCTCGTCGAAGCCGGTCACCGGCTCGCCCGAGAAGTAGTTGAAGCCTGCCAGGCCGCCGCAGTCAGGCGCACCCGAAAGAGCAACCTGGAAGAGCTTCGTATAGAGTGTATTCGTATCCACCTCAATGCCCATCAGCCGGGAATATTCGCGGAAGAGATTCACCCACGCGTTAATGTCGGAGGTACAGTTGTTGCAATGTACCATGGCCACATCATCACCCACCGGCGTCGTAACCACATCGATCTCCTCATGGACACCTGCCAGTGCATGCTCCATAACGATCATGGCGAAAATGCTGGTGCCCGCGGACACATTTCCGGTACGGACAGCCACGCTGTTGGTCGCAACCATACCGGTTCCCGCATCGCCCTCCGGCGGACATAACGGAATTCCCGCAGCCAGCTGACCGCTGACATCCAGCTTTGCTGCTCCCTCTGCGGTGAGACTTCCGGCAGCAGCCCCCGCCATCAGAACCTTCGGAAGGATATCCTCCAGCTTCCAGGCGAAACCGCGGTCCGCGATCAGCGCGTCAAACTTCTCAATATAACCCTTATTGTAATCTCTTGTGGTGCTGTCGATGGGGAACATGCCCGACGCATCACCGATACCAAGCACCTTCTCACCGGTCAGCTGCCAGTGGATATATCCTGCCAGCGTCGTAAAGAAGGTAATGTCCTTCACATGCTCCTCTCCGTTCAGGATTGCCTGATAGAGATGGGAAATGCTCCAGCGCTGGGGAATGTTGAAGCCCAGCTCCGCGGTCAGCTTCCCGGCCGCTTCCTCCGTGATGGTATTTCTCCAGGTCCGGAAAGGAACCAGAAGCGTATCGTCCCTGTCAAATGCCATATATCCATGCATCATGGCGCTAAAGCCGATGGCTCCGAGACTCCTGATGACGGTTCCGTACTTCTCCTGCACATCCGAAAGAAGATTGCCATATGCATCCTGAAGACCCGTCCAGATCATATCCAGACTGTAGGTCCAGACTCCGTTCTCATACTGATTCTCCCAGTCGTGGTTGCCCTGGGCGATGGGCCTGCCCGCCTCATCCACAAGCACTGCCTTGATCCTGGTCGATCCAAACTCAATTCCGAGTACCGCTTTACCGGCTTCGATTACTTCCTTTGCTCCCATGCGTCTTCTCCTTCCGAGACCGATCTGTCCCTGCACCTGTCCGGCCTGCCCGGACATCGTTACATACCATTGAAAAGTATAGCATATCCCACCTGCTTTTTCGTTTCATTTTGCTTTCAACTTTATAGCAAAAGTAAAATGAAAATGCACCGCCGCGGGCGCAGGAACCGGTTCCCTTTTCGCCGCATTTCCCATATAATAATACTGTGGGGCAGACGGGATCCCACCCACGGCTGTCACCGACGGATAGAACGCATCTCAACCACGGCGGATCCCGCAGCACGCATGCACAACATTTGCACAATGTGCCCGGATCGCCGGCGAACAACTACGGAAAAGAGAGGGAATGGATATGGAGAAAGGATTTATAGGTATTGATCTCGGAACCTCAGCAGTAAAGCTTCTGCTCTTAGATGAGGCCGGAAATGTCATCCGCACGGTTTCGGAGGAGTATCCTCTCAGTTTTCCGAAGCCCGGCTGGTCGGAACAGAATCCGGAGGATTGGTTTGAAAAGACCATGAAGGGACTGACCCGGCTGGTCCATGGATATGAGGACAAGATCACGGGCATCAGCTTCGGAGGACAGATGCACGGACTGGTGGTCCTGGATGACAGGGACCGGGTGATCCGCCCCGCGATCCTCTGGAACGACGGAAGAACCTCCGAAGAATGTGAGTATCTGAACGGGGAGATCGGTCGTGATGTTCTCTCTCATGAAACCGGAAATATCGCATTTGCCGGATTCACGGCACCGAAGCTTCTCTGGATGAAGAAGAATGAACCGGAGTTCTTCGCAAGGATTGACAAGATCATGCTGCCGAAGGATTACCTGGCATACCGCATGACAGGGGTGCACGCCACGGACGCCTCCGACGCCTCCGGTATGCTGCTCTTTGATGTACGTAACCGGAAATGGTCGGACCGTATGTGTGAGATCTGCAGTATCTCCACGGACCAGCTGGCGAAGGTATATGAAAGCTACGAGGTAATCGGGAGCCTTCGTCCTGATATCACGGCCGCCCTCGGACTTCCGAATGAGGTCCGGGTGATCGCCGGTGCAGGGGACAACGCGGCTGCAGCTGTGGGGACCGGCACCGTAGGAAACGGAGACTGCAACATATCTCTTGGCACCAGCGGAACCATCTTTATCGCAGCAGACAGCTTCTCCGTGGATCAGAGGAACGCACTGCATTCCTTCGCCCATGCCACAGGCCGGTATCATCTCATGGGATGCATGCTCTCGGCTGCCTCCTGTAACAAATGGTGGATGGAGGATATCCTGAACAACTCTGATATGGTGAAGGCCCAAAAGGAGATCGGGGAACTCGGCAGGAACCACGTCTACTTCCTGCCCTACCTGATGGGAGAACGCTCTCCCCATAATGACCCAGACGCCAGAGCCGCATTTGTGGGAATGAGCATGGACAGCACCAGGGGCGATATGCTGCAGGCGGTTTTCGAGGGAGTAGCCTTCGGACTCAGGGATTCCCTGGAGGTGGCAAGAAGCGCAGGTCTGGAGATACACAAAACGAAGATCTGCGGCGGCGGGGCAAAGAGCCCGCTGTGGAGGAAAATCGTGGCAAATGTCATGAATCTGTCCGTGGAAACCGTGGAAGCTGAGGAAGGACCTGCCATGGGCGGTGCCCTCCTTGCCGCCGTCGGGTGCGGTATCTATCCGGATGTCCGGACTGCTGCCGACGCCGTGGTCCGCATCTCCGGCACGGAAGTCCCGGATCCCGCACTGGTGGCACTCTACGAGGAACGCTACCGCATCTTCCGGAAGATCTACCCGGCACTCCGCCCCATTTACGGAGAACTGTGATCAGCCAGGGACGGTTCTGATCAAACCAGAACCGTCCCCGAATTGACGGGGACAGGTCTGATCAGGGAGGGACAGGTGCAATAGAGGGACGGTTCTGATCGAATCAGAACCGTCCCCGATTTGCAGGAACCGACTTTAGTTTTACCTACCCTTAACGGACTTCTTCTCGGGAACCGTTCCGGTTCCGCTCTGTCCGGGTACATTTACGTTTCCGCTCTTCTCAGCATTCCTTCCTGCCTGATTCTGCGCATTCATTCCAACCTGGTTCTGCACATTTCTGCCGTTCTGGCGCTGGCCGTTCTGCAGCTGACCATTCGCAGCTCTTCGCAGCTGTCGTTCCTTCAGGCGTCCCAGCTTCGCAATCCGTTCCACTGCCTGTGCCTCCATGCTTTCCAGCCATGCGGGGTTCTTATCCTGCTGCCTTGCGGCAACGGCCAGTTCGTCACGGTACATCTGCTTCCACTGATCCGGCGTTGAATTTCTCAGTTCCTCTGCGTTAACGCCCGGCTGCTCCAGCTTCCAGTTCTTGAAGTTGTCAAGACTATTAAACCGTCCGCTTCCGAAATTGAAGTTTACTCTCCGGTTGATCCTTGCCAGATCCTTCTCCTGCTGAGCCTTGTCCCGGGTATCGATCAGCTTCGGCGGATTCTCCGGCGACGCATCCATATTCGTCAATACCTTCTGCAGGTCCGTGTACCTCTTCTTGAAGTAAGATCCGGTCACCTCCCGTTTATGCCACATTTCCACCAGACTCTGCTGTCTTTCACGGATCATATCTCCAAGCCGGTCCACGTCCTTCCAGAATTCCTTGTAATTCTTCGTTTTATTCGATATGTCAGTTCGCATTTTGTTCTGGATGGAAATGATGTTCCGGTTCAGCTCCAGATCCGCGTTCCGAAGATTGTTCTCCATGGTCCGGGTCTCATTCTTAAAATCGTCCTTCCACTTCAGATACACGCTCTTCGGCTGGGCTGCTATCTCCGCTTCATCTGCGGGCGCGGTCATATTCAGATCCCGATCCGCATTCAGCGCCAGCTTCTCCAACGCCTTATACTCTTTTTTGTCCCGGTCCTCCGGATGTGCCTTCAGGTAATCAAACATGGTTTCCTGGATCACGATCTTCGGTGCATCCATATCCGACGCAAGGGCAGAGGTCCGGTTTTTCTGATAGAGTGAGGTCAGTTTCGCATAAAGATTCTTCTCCTTCAGCATATCGCTGTAGTTTTCCGGCTTCGGCTTTTCGAGACCGAGGGACCCTGCGAGCGGGAGCGGAAGATGCTTCTTCTGGATCCCATTTTCTTCCAGGAACGCCATCTTCATGCCTTCCTTAAACTGATCCATGGTCTTGTCATCCACCACCGAATCCGGATTCAGAATATGGTATACGCTGGTAGCATATGCCGTCTCACGTTCCACCGCAGACTCAGCGATCCTGCCGATCTTATTCTGATAACGGAGCAGCGCCTTCCTGACCTCCGGGTCAGTCTCCAGATTGTACAGTCCTCCGATGCATCTTTCGACAAATGCGTCGCCGCTCATGTGTGAACCGAATGCCCCGGTTCTGATATTATCATTCTTCGTCTCGCTTTCACCCTTCTCATAAAGGACTTCCATGCTTTCGAAGAAATTCGTCCCCTTCGGCACCAGCGAATCGAATCCATTTGTAGACAGGTTCTTTTTCATATACCCGAGGATGCATTTCCCCGGATTCTCCGCAAATTCGACAAAGCTTTTGTCCATCTTCTTTGCGGCAACGCCCACCAGATAGAGACCGTTCATCCGGCTGTCGGATACCACATCAAATGCAAACTCCGCCGGAACGACTCCGGTTCTCATGGTATCCAGATTTCCAGGGATACCGGCATCCTTCCCAAAGCCGTTCATCTCACGGAAGATCGCCTTCTCACTCTCAACCGCCCTGCGGTACTCCTCCTCAGCCGTTCTGATCCTCTCCAGATCCTTTGATTCCACCGCGGCCTTCAGGTTCTGACGTTTCCGGGCAGACAGCTTATGACTGTAGACCTTGGTTCCCTCTTCCAGCGGAGCATCCGCACTCAGCATCCCCTTCTGCTCCATCGTAGAAATCTGGAGAATGGCCTTCTCCCGTGTAGCCCTCGTCATATAAGGCGGATGGTCCAGGAAATCCCTGAATTCCTGTTCATTTTCTCTTGATATGGTTTCGACCTCAAGATCGTCGGTGAGCTTCTTCCTCCGGAAGAAATCCGGGAATTTCCGGGTTTTAGGATCATAGCCTTCCATCTGGAGTTTCAGACCCTCATCCTTCAGGTACATCGGATAGTCGTAGTTATTTACGGTGCAAAGACTATTCTTAACAGACCCGTCGATCTCTGCCAGCGCATTGCTCACACGGTCCAGCATCAGCAGATCCGCCTCCCTTACCTGCTGATCCTCATTTGTTCTTACAGTCTGCCGTACCGCTTCCACCTTATTCTCAAGGGGTCGTACCAGCAGCTCGTCAAGGCTCTTCTCACCCACATGTTTGATCTTCTTCAGATCCTCATCGATCCCGGCGATCCTATAGGGATTGCGGCGAACCTCCTGCAGGACGATATCAAAAAATGTCCGGAACCGTTCCTCATTATCCGGCTTAACCGGAGAAGAATTCGCAGAAAGATCATTTACTGTTTTAATCTTCGCCCATTGATTTTCGTCTGCTTTCGCATTGAAGCGACTTATGATATTTGTCCGCATGGAATGTGTCAGCTTGCCCTGAACCAGAGATGTCATATCATTCAGATGCTTCTCGGCAAATGCCTTCGTGCGTATCGCTTCCATACACTTCTCCGGCGTAAGGCCCCCAACAAAGTCCATGTTGTCGCCCACCAGTTCCCGTGCCTGATGAAGATCCTGAAGGTTCTTTTCGTAATAGTCCTTAAGCTGCTTTACGGTATCCTCCATGCTGCTTCCGTACGCCAGACGATCCTCGGACATCAGATTGTCCATCATATCCTTCGGAAGTCTCTGATGCTTTCTTCTGTAACTCATTTTCAGCGGAATGCTGGCCTTCAGGGGTCCCTCATCCTGCGTATTGCTCATGAACCGGGACATGGTGTCCTGAGAGATCCTGTCATCCACCTCCTTATACTCAGGAGAATTATCAAAATCATGGGTTGCCTTCTTCCAACGGACCACATAGGAGGAAAATGCGTTGACCTTACGATCCAGTTCCTTCTGCTCCTCCGGAGTGGGAGGCACACCTTCCCGGTCTGCCTGCTCCATACGTGCCCTGGCCAGGAGGGATTCATCCATCACTTCCTTCAGGCTGATCAGCGCGCGCATTTCCTGCCGGATCTCAGGATCCATCGCGGCTGTTACCGCGTCCTTCAACTTCGGATTCTTTTCCAGCAGCTTCTCGGTCTCCTGCAGGATCTGGAGCTGAAGTGCTACCGTACCATTCGCTTCATCCAGAGAGTCCATGGAATAGGCGGATCTGACTGTATCGTAAAGACTGTCCGCCATAATCTCTGCCAGTTTATTCGGGTTGCCCGCCTCATATTCTCCGATCAGTCTGGACGCAGTATCCCTTGCGGGTCTGATAGCCAGTTCAAAATGATCCGATCCCAGACGTTCTCTCGGATTAGGATAATGTGTGCATATATCATAGGTCCACATGGTGGACTTTCCGCGAACCTTATCCTCATGGTTGATCAGATCTTCTCCCGCTTCGGGCATGGGGTCTCCCGTGATCACCTCCGGCGACATTGCCATCAGAAAAGCAACCAATGAGAAATCCCGGTTCGAGAAGCTTCCCCTTGGAAGATCATTCATATATTTCAGGAATTCGGTATTCTTATATACCGCGTTATGATCATCGTTGACACCGCTCCAGTCGCGAACGTACTTCGGTTCGGCTCCGTACAGGGTCTCGATGGTTCCCATGGTAACGGAATGAGGGAGCCTCGGATCTGCCGCAGCCCGGATCTCCTCTATGGAGGTGATACGCTCTACGGGAACCATGCCTTCCTGTGCTGCCCTGTGGAACTCCTGCTGATACATGTCATTTAACATGCGTTCATCCAGGGCGTTCACAAATTCTGCGCCATACCTTCTTGAAGCCCAAGTCTTATAGCCTTCTGTATTCGTGAGATAGGAATGGGTCGCCAGAATATGGTCCTTGTCCGCCTCATCAATGACATGGATCGTATCACGGAAATGATACGTATCATTTTCTGCATCATAACTGATCGGCGTGAAGGAAAGTGCAATCCTCGGATCCGTACTCATACGGAGGATCTCCGCCTTGAGACCCTCTCCGTTACCTGCAGAAAGCGCACTAACCCTGTTCTCACCAAGATAATTCCGCAGGGTCACACCGCCCACACGGAAGAAATCCACAAACTGCTTTTCCGGATTCCGCTGAAGATAATCCTGATGATTCCTGGAATTCAGCGTGGAACCGTAAATCTGTTCAAACATCGCATTTGCAAACTGCAGCTGTTCGGGTGACAGCGTGTCCACGGAGGGGATCGCATTTCCTTCGGGAGCCAGGAACATGGCCGCCCGCGCTTCTCTGGTGGCCGAAAGCCCCGCCTCCATGGCGGACAGCTCCTGAGCCTCGATCTCCGGCTGGGTCTGACGGGCAAGGGAAAAGCCCTCATCCAGAATGATCTCTCCCTGTGCATTCCGCTTAATATCCCTGATCCGGATTCCCTCCGTCAACGCGTGACGCATGGTTTCCATCAGCATCGCGCGGTGCTTCTGCTTCTCATCCGCATCAGGATATTTCCGATCCACCAGCTGACGGACAGACTCACCGCCCCGGAGCCGGATCAGATCAAACTCATCGTATCCCAGATCATAGATCAGATAGATACTCCCGCGGGTAAAGGGCCGCCGGAAGGTCTGATGATACAGGCTCTGCAGCTTATTCTGATCCTCCTCGGGGATCTGAAAGAGATCCGGAACATCCTCATAAGCAGGAGCCAACACATTTTCAGCATCAGGGATCTTATGGTCCGGATATCTCGAGTTTAATTCATCCCGGATATATCCCATATCCCCGTCCGTCATATCCTTTGCCATATTGACGATATCAGCATCCAGGTCGGCTCTCGGCGGAATATCATTTCTTCTTCCCTGCAGATACTGGTTGTACCGCTTCATCCCCTTGGTGGGGATTTCCTCTTCATCGATATAGACCGGAAACTTCGAAATATCAGATAACGTTTCATGTAATGCAGCCGATTCATATGAAAATGAGCGCGGGATCTCACCGATCTTCACCCCGGATATCTTCTGAAGATGGTTGCGACACAGGCGAAGTGCCTGCGCCTTCGAATCCGGTGCAAGCAGTTTCTCCGGATGGTCCATGAGCGGCAGTGCAAGTCCGAACGTAGTACAGAAGGAATTCACATGCCCATGCAGCTTCTCTATGTTCGGTCTTCCTCCTGCCCCGTCATAATAAGCCTGAATGAGCTCCGGCTGTGTGATCTGTTCCACATCCTGGAGATAATCCGTAGCCATTGATCCCACTCCGGACACAAACGCCTGGATCGCATAGAAATCCTCCACCTTGCGGACCTGCGAATAGTCCGGAAAACGATAATCGCATATCTTCTGGAAGGCACGACGGTGCAGATCTCCCATGCGCCGGAGATTCTCCGCCGGAGTCTTCTTATCATCCACATAGGTATTGAAAAAATCCTCGAAATAATTCTTGATCTGATCCGCCGGAAGATCATTAAGATCCAAAACCTGCTCCAATGTAAACCCTCTGTCTGCGATCAGATATAATCGGAGCGCATTATCGGCAGAAGCCCGTCCCGTAAAACGGTAACCCGTGGAATTCCTGGCATTTTCACACTTCTCCTGCAGCCAGCTCTGATCCTCAGGACTCAGCTTGTTATGCGCATTATTCCTTTCGGCCTGTTCATCTCTCGAAAGGAAATGATCATATACTTTCTTCGGCATCTTCGGTTCCTCCTTGTCTCGTTCTCAGATCCGCTCATCTATATCTGTCTCATCACGGTGCTCATACTGATCCACCGTAAACTATCCTACGTAAATGAGCATAATACAGGGGGCGCAACAAATGTGCAACACACACTTATCACGCCCCGGTATTTGTTACCGAAGATATGCCTTCGGATATATGATCTGTTTCTTCGCATCCAGAACCGTATACTCCACGATCCCTTCCTCGTTCAGTATCATTTTCACATGGATCATCTGACCCCTGTACTGGGTGGGGATCCGGCAGGTTCCGATCACCTCGTCCAGCTTTCGGTTCCGGAAATTGCCCGCATAGAAGCAGACCACATTATCGGTGGACGCCATCAGATCCACCGTCTTCTGGATCGGTAGCGGCTGATTTCTCGCGAACACATCCTTCAGGTCATCATTTACACCGGAAACGATACTGAAGGACTCCACACTGCAGTCCGTAAGACTGCACTCCCTGATCTCGTCGGTCCGGAAGGACATCTGCTTCATCAGCAGGTAGTAAGCACCCTTTGCCGCGTCATCCGCATAGGTAACGATCCTGGGACCGAAGCATTCCTCCAGCGCATTCCGGAACACATCCCTCTCTGCTTCCGCATTTTCGTCAAATGCAACGAAGATCGCTTCTCCTTTCTCCCCGTAGGTCATGGAGAGTTCTCCGTACAATGCCTTCATCTCCGAAAGGATTCTTTTCTTCAGGCCCTCCGGATCCTTCGTTCCGGCTTCCTTATCGAAGCGGAGCGGTGTGGAGCCCAGCACCTGAAGCTTGTCCCCGTCGGTCTTATAAACCATAAAGCCTGCATAGTCCGAGTAGACGCTGCAGAGGATATTCGTATTGTGATCGGGCTTTGTGGCCTGGAACAGAAGAAGCGCAGAGGCCAGGGTTCCGCGGATCACCCGCACCAGATTCAGGCCGCATTCCGACGCAGCACTTCTCAGCTGCTTCTTGTCGGAATAACTGCAATACGAGGGAACTGCACAGACCGCTTCCGTCACCGGATTCCCCAGTGTATATTCGATCATGTCCTTCGTCACCTTCATCAGGGCACGCAGCGCCCCGTCCCGCTGAAACAGCTCCGGCATCCGAAATCCGATGGTATTCTGGAGCTTCTCCGTCACGATTTCCTTTCCGTCATGATAGGAGTACGAAATCATATCGCCTGTAAGATCGATAGCAACAATCATGGTTTTTCTCCTCTCTGTTTCCCGAACCGTGTCACCGTCCCGTCCTGTTCCCAACTTCCGGAATAACTGTTTATCACCTCGTGGTTGATATCCATTAATTCCCGAATTTGGCCTCCAGAATTCAGTATGCGTGATTGCGTAAAATAAAGCAAGTATTTTATGATATTTGTGAAGCAGATACTCCTCAATTCATCACGAATGCAAGTTCCCTGGGCACGACTCACTCTCGAAGCACGGGAGGTTCGTGATCGAATAAATGGTATGTGAACAGTTTCGATAGAGCGGGATCCACATAACAGAAGATGCCCGGCAGCCTCAGGCCGCCGGACATCCGGATCACTGTCTTAATTTACGTTCTTCGCCGCATCAGGCTCCCAGCACAGGATTCTGTGGTTTCTTCTTTGGGGCGTTCAGTTTGAACTGCCTGGTTGCATTTGCTCTCGCCTGCGGATCTCTTGTCCGTGCGCGATCCAGGATTGCCTTCTGGGAATTCACCATATCCTTTGCAAAATCTCCGTTCTCCAGCTTTCTTTGGAATTCCGGAAGGATCCTGTTCTCGCTGTCAAGAATACGGATTCCCTTATTCTCCACATAGTTCAGAGCCTCAATGACCACATCCGCCTTGGTCAGCTTATTTGCAGCCATCGCCCTCTGAAGGCCGGCATACTTCGGATCCTTCAGGATACTCTCGGTGATCACACGTGCAAGCCTTGCATTTCTGACCGTCTTCTGTCCCTCGGAAGCCGGATCATGATAGCCGTCACCATAAGCAACATAGCCTGCGACACCCATCACGCCTCCTCTCATTTTGAAGCCCTCGAGATCGGATGCCGACTGATTCTTGAGCTTATTGATCTTACGTTCAATATTGGTCCATCGGGTAAAAATCGAATTCGGATGTCTCAGAGCAATATCCCTGAATGTGGGATCCTGCCTCAGTTCTTCTGCCTTTCTCTTGAATACATTACCCCGGATCTCCTCACGCATGTTTCTCAGTTCTGCCGCATTCTTTGATTCCGCAGCGCGGATCAGATAATTTCTGACAAGGCATTCCGATGCCAGTTCATACGTGTTGACATATCCCGGCTTGGTTTCCAGAAGATACTCCTTATTCTCCGTATACAGTTCCTCGTTCAGCTTCGACTTGGTCCTCTTCGCACAGGCATCCTTGATCAGAACTCTTTCCCTGGAAAGGTCCTCAAGCACGGCATACTCATCGTGAACCTGCTGCTGTGTCATGACATTCATATGATACAGCTCCTGTCCCTTAGCCTCTGCTGCAGTACAGGTATCATAAAGGGTCCTCATTCCTGTGGAAATGCTGTCCTCGGCCGTAACCTGTCCATATCCGAAGCCTTTCCTCTTAAGTGGTGCAACCGCTGCCTCCATGGCCGTCATCATCACTCGCATAGACAGCGTTGCTTCCTTCGAATGCCGTACACGATCCTTCCGGATCTTGCTGGCAAATGGGTTCCAGGTGTCATAATCCTTGGCGAATTTTGCAGCCACCATCCGGAACTGCTTCATGTTGTTCCACATCTCCAGCGGTGTGGAATTGGGATTCGAAAGGGATTCAATACAATGATCCAGCTTGATCTCCATATCCTGATACTGCTGATTCCCTATAGTTCCGAATTCCTGAAGCGCATGCTGACGGAACTCTTCATCTGTCATTCCCGCCGGTCTCGGATGATCTCTCATGAAGATCTCCTTGATCTCATTCAGCCCCTGAATGAACCGTTCTCTGCTGTGGTTCAGTACATGAACCGCATCCGAGAAGGATTTCAGCTGCTGCCGGCTCGGCTGTTCTGCCTGCGGAATCTCAGGCTGAGGATCTGCTTCTCCCATTCCCTGTGGCTGAACAACCGGCTGTACCACGGGCTGCACTTCAGGCTGCACTACGGGCTGCACTATGGGCTGCACTACAGGTTGAACTTCCGGCTGAGCAACCTCGGGCTTCGGAAGCACATCCGGCCTGTACATCGAATCCGAGAAGATCTTAATTTCGATAAATGATAGATTCTCGATGAATTCCTCTACATTTTTCGGCTTCTCTTCGTCGGCCTTCTCCGGTTCCTTCTCGGGCTCCTTCTCCTCGTTGATCTCATTGATCTTGTCGGGATTCTCCTCCTCAATGATCTCATTGATCACATTCTTCGCCGGCTTCTTCTTTGCTCTTTCCTCTTCTCTCTTCGCTATTATTTCCTCATTCTTCTGCAGATCAGCTGCATAGATCGCATCGATATCAGTCAGAAGCTTATTCGGCGGGATCTGACGAAGTCTCCTGTCTGCCGCATTGTCGAACACAAAGGAGCCGATCTTTCCGATCGTGAGATTCTCCAGCGCATCCTTGAATTCGGGGACCGTTTTCGCGAAACGGCGTGCATAGGTCGGCGCCTCGATCAGGGTGATCTTCGCATTTTCAAACCTTGAAAGAACACGCTCCGCCATGATATCCAGCATGTATTTCTCTGCCTGCGCCTTATGGGATTTAATGTAATCCTCTCCCTTCAGGATCATCTTCGTAAGCTCGGTGGTGGCGGTCTTGGAATCCTCGATCATAGGCTTCCTATGATACTTCACGCCGACCATCTGCTCATCCAGGATCTTCAGCCGGGTCTTATGCATATTCGTAAGTGCGTTCTTGGAAAGCCCCGCGTAGAGACGATCCTCCTTCGAATATTTCTCATCGCCGTGGGCCTTTCGGAAAGCCTCATCCTTCGTCTTGTCGATATCCTTCTTCCAGTTCGCCATATTGGCTTCCCGATCACGCTGTTTCACGGATTCCGCTATAACCTCCCTGCTCTGCGGCAGCATAAACTTTAACCGCCGGCACAGCATGATCAGTATTTTCTCCGCTCCGTTCGCTTTGGACAGATCTGCCTTCTTAAGTATGCTTTCGGCATTCTGCTCTACCTGAAGGGCATAATCGCTGTAGGTCTTTACATCCGACTCGGTGATCTCATCCGCTTCGGCAAATGTCCCGGCATAGGTTTTCAGTTTCGTAAATGATGTTTTAAGCTTCTTCAGCTGTCCGCTGGAAGCGATCCCGATCTGTTTTGAATTCATTTCCGAAATGCAGTACTGCGCTTCGATATTATTCAGCACTTCGGCAAAACTACCGGGCACCACCGAGCCATTGATATCCTTGAAATATCTGCGGTTCACCATCCGAGCCGTATCTTCGATCCTGTCTCCGATCTCTTCATTCAATAATGAGAGCTGGGTTGCATTCTGCTCATTGAACTTCTCCTCAGGTTTGCCGATGTCCACGCCCCTGATACTCTGTAATCCGCCCTTCGTCTCTTGGTCGATATCACGGAGAAGCTGATCATACCGGTCTCCCTCTGCCGTAAGAAGCTGCTGATAGAGCTTGGACTTCTGTATTACCGGCATATACAGTTTCTTCAGGGTCTCGACTCCTTCGGGACTTCCGGCCAGGATCTCATGTCCGGTCCGTTGGTAAATTGAGTAGTTATTACTCACCTCGGCACCCTCAAACTGGCAGAGGCCGGACACATCCATCCTGGCTTCCGGATCAATGGAGAGATCCAACCCCAGTCTATCGTATACACTCTCTACAAAATTGTCGGCAATCTTGGCTTTCTCCCTCGCCGCTTCCCTGAGGGTACTGATCAGATACTCGGTAAAGATCATCTCACCGATCTGATCTGCCCGCTCCTTTGTTCCCGGTTTCGCCGGCTTTGAAAAGAGCTCCGGCTTATGGTCATAAACCCAGTTGACCGAGTTCATATGAAGATCAAAGGCCTTACACTTCTCCTTTCCTGCTTCTGTCGCATTTCCCTGTGCGTAGAAGGGCGGCTTACCGATCATCTCACCTGTGAGTTTGATCATCTGCTTTGTAGCGGTATTCTCTCCGTGCTCATTCCTGTAGAGATATTCGCTGCTGATCTGCTGAGCGCTGTTCACGGCCGAAACGCCGAAGTTGATCAGGGTTTCGATCATCCCCTTCGCCCGCTCCGGTTTTCCCTGCTTATACTCCTCGATCGCCTCGATCGCTTTTTTACGACCCTCCACCATTGCCAGAGCTGTGCTTCCCTGCCTGTCAAAATCGGGGGTCTCCGAAAGGATATTTGCCGTAATGAAATTCTGATTGAAGTCCAAAAATGTCGTTGTTCCAGACTGGAAGCTGGAGGTGCATGCCTTGACCTTCAGAACATCGCTCTGCATGATACTTCCCAGAACGATCGCTGTAACCGTATTTTCATCCAGTTCCGGAGGTGGATCGATCGTCAGTTCATTGTACTCCTCATGCAGCTTAATGGTGTCAAACATCTGCGGCTTCGATCCGTAGACCTGATGGAACCGGCGTTCCACATGATCATGATCCTTGGAGAGGCCTTCTACATTCTTCATGTATTCCACTACTGCCTGTCGCTGAACCCGCCTCATGAGCTCATCGTCACGCTCCTTGATCTTTGCATCGATCTGATCGGTGACGACCTTGCTCTGACTATTCTGCTCATCCCCAAAGTAGTTCTCTATTTCATCCCGTCTCCTGATCCTGGGATCCTGCGGATCCAGTGCAGATCCGTCCCGGCCGACTCCGATGATATCCTCCGACTTCTCACCGAACGCAAACTGAATCAGCTGCGCCTTCGTCAGATGTGCCGTTTCCTTTCGGAATTCGGGAATCCGATCCGTCACTCCCGGAATCAGTTGATCCAGCGGGATCACGACTCTCGCCTGAGCCTGATTTTTCATCGTTGTCAGGAGTCTGTAGTTGAATATATCCTTCATCAGACTCTTTGCTTCCTTTGCCTCTTCCGGAGTCAGCTCACCCTCCTTGGAAATGAGACCGCCCAGGCGTTCGGTAGCCGTGACCGCCTTGTCCTGAAGCCGCTTCTTCATATCATCCGCTCCGAAGCGCTCCATTTCCATCTCTGACTTCACGCGCTGAACCAGCGGATCTATCTCCTTCGCCGTAATGGGTGCCTTGGAAGTAAGGAGTTTCTTTGTATCAGCGACTCTCTCGTCCCGTCTCTTTCTCAGATTCATCCCGATCTTCTGTCCGTTCAGCGCTCGTCTTACACGGATCATACTGAAATGTGCCGCCTTCGCCTCTGCCTCTTCCGGAATCTCCGGGTTCTTCCTGAAGTAATCATCCACAGCGGAGATCGTGAGATCCAGCTGTTTCGAATAAGAGTCGATCTGCTTTTGTTTCACTTTATTCTTCTTGCCCAGATTATGGAAATCTTCGGCCTGGAGGCAGAGATCCTTCAGGGTTTCAAAGACACCCTTGTATCTGGGATCCGTAACCTTAGGTGTAATGTCGGTTTCTTTTCCCACCTTTTTTACAACGAGCTGACTCTTCGGTAGATTCTCTATAAAATCATTCCACGCGCCGTCGGCAACGGCCTTGATACGCCTGGTTCCTTCCGCATCATATTTCTCTACCTGATTCCGTTCAACGGCCTTTTCCTCTGCATAGGAATTGACATGATCAGTCAGCCGGTTCAATTCCGCATCAAAAGCAGGCTGCATCGCCTGATTGAAGGCTGCAGCCTCACCATTCAGTTTCACTCCGAAAAATGCGGCAAAGCCCTTTCTGACCTTACCTTCCGTTTCCATGAGTGCATCCTTGAACTCATTTCCGTCCGCCGATACAAGCTTCTTATAATGATCCGTCTTCCTGATCTCATCCATGTAGAGACTTCGGAACTTCTCCTTATAGTCCGGTGCAGCAAGGATTGTCTCCAGATCTGTGACCCTCTGGGTCTTTACCAGATTCAGCAGATCCATCCCCACTGAAGCTATGAGCTCAGGCTTGCTCATAAGACGTGTATACTCTGAGGAGCCGCGGTTGATCGCACATCGTTCCATCACCTGTCTCATCAGTTCCGTTTGAAGAGTCATCTTCTCATCACTTGCATGATTCAGGGTATTGGACAGATACTCGTGGAACAGGAATTCCGCAACCTGATCTTCCCTTTCCCTGGTATTCGGTTTCGGAGGCTCCTTCATAAGAGCGATCTTCCTTGTTACAAGTTCACTCTGTGACTCCGCCAGATGTGAGTATGCAATAAGCTTTGCACGTTCCTCCGGAGGAATCTTGCTGCCGCTCTTAAAGGGTTCCTTTTCCAGGATCCTTCCCGTCATCAGCAGGAGTCCCTTTCCCTCAGAGTACTCATTGGAGGTGGGAACAATGATCGAACTTGCCGGATAAAAGGTATGAGTCTTCAACCCTCTGATGGCAAAGTTGCACACGTCATCCACCATCTCGACCATACGACTGGGATCACCCTTTTTATAAGCCTCGATGGCCTGATTTGCCTGGTATCTCCCCTCTACCAGAACCGACGGAAAATACCCCGTTCTCTTATCTTCGTTCAGAATACCCGAAACCAGGAATTCCCTGTTGAACTCCTTAACCGTCATGGAACCTGGAGTGAAGCTGGAGGAGGTCATCGCACGGTCCGTCCATTCATCACGCATGCAGGAACCCAGCACCACCAGAGACACATCCCCGGGTGAAAGGTCCTCGGGCGGTTTGATCACCATATTCGTATACCTGGATTCAATACTCTTGATCATTACAGATCCATGGGGGCCGTAATGATTAATGAAGCGATTCTCCGTCTTAGTCCGCGCTTTTGCGGTAGCTTCCAGATCCTCCAGATGCTCCGCTCTCGCCCGTTCCTTCCTCTGCTCGGGTGTAGGCTTCGGCGCTGTCACCTTATTATTCTTATTATTCTTTTTATTCTTATCGTTCTGATCATTCTTATCGTTCGTTTTCTTCGGCATGATCCATACCTCCAGTTTTTTCGCACAACAATCAAAGCCCCTCCTCGGGGATCTTATCCTATATAATGTCAGTATACCTCTCCGGACGCAACAAAAGTGCAACAACCCCCTAAAATGTTGCACTTTTGTTACCCTCTTTCTGTTATAGTGGAATCTAGGAACCAAACGTTTACATGGAACCGTGCCACATGATCCTAACAAGGGGACATGTTCCGAGCCACATGCGTGACAGAGGGACGGGTTCAGTGTCACATTTTCATGTGACACTGAACCCGTCCCTCTGTCATGCGCCCCTGTCATAATATGAATAACCTCCGCAGATCACACCGATCCGCGGAGGTTACTGTCATCTCAGTTTATTGTCCTTTCTAATAGACTCCATAGAACTGATAATCGCACGAGAAATCAGAAAGATCTGCATTCTTCTTTTCCAAAAACTTCGGCGGGATCACAATCGTAGTCAGCGATGACTTGTGATGATTTGCCGGCAGATACACCTTTTCAGAATTCGTGTAGTTGACAGCTGTAACAACTTCTTTATCCGCGTCATAAATTGTCATATCCACACTACTATAGCTCGTAATATATTTCGTCTTGCTCGTATTCACATAGTACCCCTTCACAACCAGGTCTCCGCTCTTGTTATAGTAGAGTTCTTCAAATACGAATACCAGATCACTCTTATAGGTGGAGTATGACTGCAGCTCATTATTCGTCTTGAACAGATAGACATACTCATCATCCACATAAATCCTATCTGTAAAAAGGGTACCGTCATTCAGCATCAGATACGTATGAGCTCCCACGCTCGTCCATCCGGTCGCCATAACGCCCGCTTTGAAGTAGTACCAGTAACCGGAGATCTTCCTCCATCCGGTCACCATCACTCCGTCCGCAAAGAAATACCACTTGCTGCCGATCTTCTTCCAGCCTACTGCCATGGTTCCGTTGGTATTGAAATAATACCACTTGCCGCCGATCTGTCTCCAGCCGGTCTGCATAATGCCGGCGCCGTTGAAATAGTACCACTTGCCGCCGATCTTCTTCCATCCGGTCACCATGTACCCTTTATCATTTATGAAGTACCACTTACCGGATGACTTGACCCATTCGTTCTTCGCGTACTTGCCCTTGGAGTATTCATAGTAATACCCTTTGGAATCCTTCTTCCATTTTCCTGTTGCTGCTTCCGATGCCATATCACCGAACACAAAGACCTGTGACAGACACAGCCCCAGAAGCAATACAAGCGTTACCAGTCTTTTCTTCATTTTCCCTTTCTTCATTCGCCCCTCCTTTTCTTTATCCGAATACCGGATTCTGTTGCTTTATCTCCTGCTTCTTCTGTGTATTATTGAGGTTGAATTTACGGGTTACGTTTCTTCTCTCCTGCGGGTCTCTCCGGCTTGCACGCTCAAGGATCGCCTTCTGGGAATTCACCATGCCCTTTACGAGGTCTCCGTTCTCCAACCGGCGCCGGAAATCCGGACGGATCTGCTTGTTGTTGTTCAGGATGTTGATGTGCTTACGCTCCACATAGTCCAACGCCTCGATCACCACATCCGCCTTGGTCAGCTGCTTTGCGGCGATCGCCCGCTGAAGGACGCCGTACTGCGGATCCTTTAAGATACTGTCGGTGATCACCCGGGCAAGTCTTGCATTTCTTGCGGCATCCCGCTCCGGGGCAGCCGGATCCCAGGGTCCGTCCCCAAAGGCAACATAGCCGGCAGCGCCCAGCATTCCGCCTCTCATGTTAAATCCGCTGATGGAATTGCCAGCTTCCTGACGGATGTTTTCCGCCTTATTCTCTATCCTTGCCCAGCGTGTATAGCATGTATCCGGATGGGCAAATGCGATCTGCCGGAACAGCGGATCCTCCGCCATTTCCGTCACCTTTTTGTTGAAGCTGCTACTCCGGATCTCCTCTCTCATGGTTCTCAGCTCCGCGGGATCCTTGGATGCACCGGAGCGTACAATATACGACTTGAGCAGACAATCCTCCGCAACATCGTATACGCTGAGGGTTCCGGTCTTCGACTGAAGCAGCTGATCCTTATTCTCGGTATGCAGCTCATCCATCATTCTGCCCTTGGCCTTCTTCTCACAGGCTTCCTTCACCAGAAGTCTTTCCTTGGAAAGATCCTCAAGAACCGCGTATTCATCCTGTGCCTGCCGTACCGACATGACCTTCATGTCATACAGCTCCCTACCCTTTGTCTCTGCATTTCTGCACTCATTGCAGATGTCTTCCATATTTCTGGAAAGGCAGTTCTCCGCCGATATGGTACCATATCCGAAACCTGGATCTGTAAGCGGCGCTGTCGCCGACTCAAAGGCCGACATCATGACGCGCATTGTCAGCACGGACTCCTTGGCATGGATCACCTGATTTTTACGTATACTGCCTGCAAATGGGTTCCAGGTATCAAAATCCTTTGCATAGACTGCAGAAGCCTTCCGGAACTGCTTCATGGAGTTCCACATCTGCTGCGGAGTTGATTTCGGATCCGACAGTACGGATATACAGCTGTCCAGTCGTGCCTCCACATCCTGATACTTCTGATTTCCCGTTGTGCCGAACTCACTAAGGGCATGCTGACGGAATTCCTCATCCGACATTCCACGCGGTCTCGGCCGATCCGTCAGGAACTTCTCCTTCAGGGCGTTCAGACCCGAAAGGAATCTCTCGCGGCTGTAGTTGAATACATGTACGGCATTCGAGAAGTTCTGAAGCTGCTCAAGATCCGGCTGCGGTCCCTGAATTCCTTCCGGCTGTACCTTCGGCTCCACTTCCTGCATGCCTTCCGGCTGTGCCTTCGGTTCCACTTCCTGCATGCCTTCCGGCTGTGCCTTCGGTTCCACTTCCTTCATGCCTTCCGGCTGTACCTTCGGCTCTTCCTCTACCTTCTTCGGCTCTTCCACCGGCTTCACAGGCTGCTCCACCTTCGGCTCTTCCTCTACCTTCTTCGGCTCTTCCTTCGGCTTCACGGGCTGCTCCACTTTCGGCTCTTCCTCTACCTTCTTCGGCTCTTCCACCGGCTTCACGAGCGGCGCCTCACGATGCAGCTCATCCGAGAACAGCTTAATTTCGATGAAGGTCATATCTTCCACAAAGTTCTCGATATTCTTCGGCTTCTCCGGTTCTTTCTCCTGCCCCTTCTCCTCATTGACCTCATTGATCTTATTCGGATTCTCCTCTTGGATCTCCTTCTTCTCTTTTGCCTTCTTGCCTCTTGCCTCCTCAATCTTTTCGATCTCCGCAAGCCCCTCTTCATATTTCTGCCTGTACTCTTCGTCGACCGTATCCATGAGATTCTGCTTCGGTATCTTAGCAATCACCTTATCCGCCGCACGGTCAAACACATAGGAACCGATCTTCCCGATGGTAAGATCATTCAATGCTGCCGTGAATTCCGGAATCCGGTTTACCAAGCGGCTCGCATAGGTTTTCGGCTCAATGAGCGGAACTCCGGCGGTATTAAAGCGAGCAAGCACACGCTCTGCCATGATTTCGGACACAAAGCCCTTCGCCTCCGCCTGATGTGTCTTTATATAGTCCTCACCCTTCAGGATCATTTTCGAAAGCTCGGTGGTGGCAGTCTTTGCACTATCAATCATGGACTTTCTGGAATCCTGTGTCCCCACCTTCTGCTCATCCAGATATTCCTTCTGGATCCGGTGCAGGGAGTTCATTGCATCCTTGGAAAGGCTCGCATAAAGGAGGTCCTCCTTCGAGTAGGAACCCTTTTCATGCGACTGCAGGAATGCCTGTTGTTTTGCGGGATCGATCTTTTGCTTCTGCTCCTCCATATCGGACTCACGCTGCCGCTGAAGGATCGGCGCAAGGATCACCTCACGGGATGCCTTCAGCATCGTCTGTGCCCTGCGGCACATCATGATCAGCTTCCTCTCCTGCTTATTCGCCTTGGAAAGATCCGCTTTTTTGATCATATCCGCAGCATTCTTCTCAACGATCATGGCAAGTTCGCTGTACTTTCTTGCATCCGCATCTCTGATCTCATCCTGAGCCGCGATAGCATTTGCATGATTCTGCAGATTGTCAAATGCCTTTTTGAAATTCTTCAGCTGTCCCGAAGAAGCGAAGGAAACCTGCTTCATATTATAGGTGAAGTTATCATATACGTCAGAGAACAGATGCAGACGCATATCGAAGCTGGTATTATCGATTGAACCGTCCTGCTCCCGGAAATAGGATCGATTCACCATTCGTGCGATATCGTTGATCTTTTCTTCCAACTCCGCATTCCTGAGACTAATCTGTGCTTCATTTCGAGCATTGAAGTCTGCAGAAGGATTTCCGATCTTCACGCCCTTGATGCTCTGTAATCCCTTTTCCGCCTCCTGATCTACATTCAGAAGGAGTTCAGCATACTTATCTCCTTCTGCAGAAAGCAGCTGCTTATACATATTCGACTTCCGGATCTCGGGGAGATACGCCTTTCTCAAGGTCTCAATTCCTTCCGGTGTCCCCGTCAGATACTCAAGATCCGTACGATGGAACAGATTGAAATTCTGCTCGATCTCAATCCCTTCCGTAGAAGCCATACTTTGAACATCCGTCCTGGACTCGAAATCCAGCTTTGAGTCCAGACCTAATTTTTCATATATACCGTTCACGTAGGCGTTGGCCATTTTCTCCTTCTCACTTTTCGCCATACTGACGGTACTGACCAGGAACTCATTGAAGATCAATTCATCGAGCTGCTGTGCTCTCTCCTTCGATCCCGGCTTTTCAGGCTCCGAAAGGATCTTATACTTGGTATCATAGATCCGGTCTATGGTCTTCATGTACAGATCGAAGGCCTTACACTTTTCCTTCTCCGCCTCGGTTGCTTTTCCCTGTGCATTCAACGGCGGTTTGCCGATCAGTTCTCCGGTCATCTGGATCAGGGTCTTTCCTTCATTGTTCAATCCTGTTTTTGTGTTGAAAAGAGAGTCGCTGTTACTTGTAGACACATTCTCCAGGGAATCCACGCCGAAATTGATGAAGGTTTCCAGCAGTTCCCGTGCCTTTTCAGGCTTACCCGCCTTATAATCCTCGATGGCGTCATATGCCTTCTTCCGCCCCGCCACCATGGCAAGCGGAATACTTCCCTGTCTCTGAAGATCCGGATCTGTCTTGATCATATTTTCAATCAGGAAATTCTGATTGAAATTCTGGAATGTGGTTTTGTCTGCCCGGAAACTGGAGGAGGTCGAACGATACTTCAGACGTTCCTCCTGCATGATACCGCCCAGAACAATGGCTGTGACCATATTCTCATCCATATCCTTCGGCGGATCAATGGTGATCGCATTGTAATCCTGATGAAGCTTCAGGCCTTCCGGCATATTCGGTTTTGAACCGTAGTACTGATGGTACAGCCGGTACACGCCATGATGATCCTCATAAAGTGCCTTTACAGTTTCTACCCGTCCCTGCATCACCCTCCGTTTGTACTCTTCGGCTGCCCGGTCCTTACGGTCCTGCAGTTTCTTATTGATCTCCGCAGTTTTGGTTTCGGCCCGGCTCGTCAGTTCATCTTCAAAAAAGGTTGTAAGCGTGGTCCTTCTCGATTCCAATTTGTCACCCACGGGTAATCCTGATGCATCTCCGGTGATCCCGATGATCTCTTCCGACTTACGTCCGGCCGCAAACTGCAGCAGCTGCTTCTTCGTAAGATGCCCCGTCTCCTTTGCGAATTCAGGTATCCGGTCAATCGCCCCGGAGATCACGGTGTCACAGGGAACCGGCAGCGTCTTGTCCAAATGATTCCTCATTGTTGTGTAAAGCTTATATCCGAAGACATCCTTCACACAGTTCTTTGCTTCCGCCATTTCGTCCGGAGTAAGCTCTCCATCCTTGGAAATGAGCTCGCCAAGTCGACCGGTTGCTGTGATCGCCTTATCCAGCATCCGGTTCTTTGCTTCATCCGCTCCGAAGCGTTCCATCTCAAGCTCTTCCTTCATCCCCCGGATCAGCGGATCGGTCTCCGCTCCCGTTACAGGTTTTTTGGAAGAAACAATTTTACGTACCTCAGCGTAACGCTCTGTCTGCTTCATGGCGCGGGCCACACCGATCTTATGACCGGTCAGTGACCTCTTCACCCGGAGCACGCTGTAGTAAGCGTCCCTCGCCTCAGCCTCGGCCGGTACGGCCTTATTGGCTTCGAGGTATTCATCGGCCGCTGCGATCGCACGGTCGATCTTCTCCGAATAGGAATCGATGTGCTTTCCGGTCACCTTCTTCTTCTGACCCAGAGGAACAAGTGTCTCCGCCTCTTTTCCCATATCCGCCAGCGCCGTGAAAAGCTTCTTATACATGGGATCCGTAACCTTCGGTTTGATCAGATTCTCACCCTTCCCCGGAAGCCTTTCCAACTGACTTTCCGGAAGATTCTTCACAAAGTCATCCCGTATCTCGATTGCTCTGTTATGGAGTTGTTTTGTACCCTCGGCGTTGAATTCCGTGATCTGACCACGTGCCAGTGCGATTTCCTCCGCTACGGTACCCACCACTCCGCGGACACGTCTCACCTCTGCATCATAAGCTGCCTGCATTGTTTGGTTTATGGCTGCTGATTCGTTGTTCAGCTTCACATTTTCGAACTCACCAAACCCTTTCCTTGTCTTCTTTTCCGATTCCAGAAGGGCATCCTTAAACTCATTGCCTTCCGCGGACACAAGCTTCTTATAATGGTCTGTCTTTCGGACCTCCTCCATGTAGAGATTCCTGAACTTCTCCCGATAATCAGGGGCTGCCAGGATCGCCTCTCTGTCCGTAACCTTTCTCACTTTGGCGTTATTCACCAGCGGAAGAAGGATCCGATTGATATTGTTCCCGTTCCCGCACATGATGGAGTAATCCTGTGAACCAGGAACCACGCCAATCTCTTCCAGCAGTCTGTCCCTTTCCTGCTCGTGGAGATTACCTTTTTCCCCTTCCACTGTGGCAAGTGTATTGGACAGATACTCATTGAACAGAAACTCGGCCACCTGATCCTCACGTTCCTTCGTATTTGCTTTCGGTGGCTCCTTCATCAGCGCAAGCTTCTGATCGATACATGCCGACTGCGCTTCGGACAGGTGGAGGTAAGCCGTCAGCTTCAGATGGTCTCCTTCAGAGACAGTGCTATGACTCTTAAAGGGCTCCTTCTCCAGGATCCGTCCGGCCATCAGAAGCATAGACTTTGAAGAGCCGAATTCATCGTCGGCTGAGTATGCGAACGCCTGATCAAGGGAATAATAGGTCTGATCCTTCAATCCGTGGACAGCAACCTTGATGAAATTATCCACCATCTCCACCATACGGGTGGCATCGCCTTTCTTATAAGCCTCTATGGCTTCTCTGGCTTCCGCTCTTCCCTCCAGCAGGACCGGCGGAAAATGTCCCAGTCTCTTATCCTCCTTTACTACTATATTCTGAACCAGGAACTCCTGATTGAAATCAATAACGGTTGTACTTCCCGGAGGAAAACCGGATCCGGTCATCGGCCGGTCCAACCACTCGGGACGCATGCAGGATCCCATAACGACCATTGAAACCTCCAGCGGATCCAGATCCTTCGGAGGATTGATCACCATCAGGTCATAATCATCCTGACCGTTCATGGCATACATCTGGCCTCTCGGGCCGTAACGCTTAATGAACTTCTGCTCTACCTTCTCCCGCGTAGTCCGCAACTCCTCCAGCTTACTCTGATGCTCTGTTCTCTTCCGCTCTTTGATCTGCTCCGGAGTTGGCTTGGGTGGTTTCACCACCGGCTTGGCACTTTGCGCTCCGCCACCGGTTTTGTTCTTGTTATCCCTGGTATTCGCTTTCTTTTTCTCGTTTTCTTTCTTCGGCATGATAATTCCCCCAATTATTCGTGCAACAACCCGGGAACTCGTCCGGGAATCCCTCGTTTTACGGATGCCGATGTCAATCGGTGCCCGTCAGTTTTCTGCAGATCTCCTCATACTCGCGGATAAAGTCCTCCGCGTCGCCGTAGATGAAATCCGTCTCATTATCCTTGGCTGCAAATTCGTGTTTTTTGGCTCTCTCACTGAAGTCCTTCATCCCGATGGTGGCCATAGAGCTTTTCACGGAATGCGCTTCGATCTTGTAGGCCTTCATATCCTTTGCCTCCAGATCCTTCCGCATTCTCTCGGCCCGGTCGATACATTCCGCCGCCACATCCTCCACGATCTCACCCAGGATCTCCTCATCATCTCCGCAGTAGCAGAGTGCCGACTCGAAGTCCATACCTTCGATGGCGGTGAGTCTTCTCTTCAGCGGTGACATTTCCCCCTCTACGGTTTCCGCCGGTCTCTCTTCCTCCGCGCGAAGGATCACCTTCTCCTTCGGAAGCATGGACTGTACTGTCTGCTCCAACGCTTTGGAATCCAGCGGTTTCGTCAGATAATCGTCAAAGCCTTCCTTCAGATACATCTGGCGACTTCCCGCCACGGCGTTGGCTGTCAGCACAACGATCTTTGTATCCCTGTTCTTCGAAGTCTCATCTGATCGGATGATATGCAGTGTCTCGATGCCATCCGGCTGCGGCATCATATGATCCAGGAAGATCAGATCGTACTTCTTCTCTCTGCACAGCTCCGCTGCCTTCTTTCCCGAGCTGCAGAGATCCGGCTTGATCCCGGTCCGTTTCAGGAACAGTTTCACAATGGTCAGGTTCGACTGATTGTCATCCACTGCCAGGATCTTCGCTTCCGGCGCCGTAAAGGGAACGGTCTCCGATACAACCTCCTGCCCGGAGCTTTGCTCCATAAAGTCAGGTTTCAGAAGTTCTTCTCCTTCATAACGAACCGGCAGCTGCACCCGGAACTCGGAACCGACACCGTACTCGCTCTCGACTCCGATCGTTCCCTTCATGGAATCCACGATACTCTTTACGATCGCAAGTCCCAGGCCCGTACCCTCGATATTCGCATTGCTCTTCGTGTCCGCTCTTGAAAATGCGTCAAAGAGGTAGGGCTGTTCCTCCTTGCGGATCCCCTTTCCGGTATCCTTCACGAGAAGACTCAGCTGATATCCGTCCTCCTCGGTATAGCTTCCGCCCACCTTCAGGGTGATCGTTCCGCTGTCCGTATATTTAACGGCATTGTTCAGCAGGTTCACAAGGATCTGACGGATCCGGAATTCATCACCGATCATCTCCTCCGGGATATCATCCGTAAGCTCCACCTGCAGTGACAGCGCCTTCTCATCCGCTCTCTCCGTAACAAGCGATATCACATCCGACAGCATATCCGACATCCTGAAATGTGCCTCCACGATCTCCAGCTTACCTGCCTCGATCTTGGAGAAATCCAGCACATCATTTACAAGCATCAGCAGCATTTTTCCGGAGCTTTTAATGCTCCTGGAATACTCTCCGATCACCTTGTCATTATTCTCTCTCAAGATCATCTCATTCATGCCCAGGATGGCATTGATGGGTGTCCGGATCTCATGAGACATGCTTGCCAGGAACCGGGTCTTCGCCTCGGAGATGTCGATGGCATGCTGCTTCTCCAGGTTGATCTTTCGGATGTCATGCACCTGCTGGATCACGATGAACAGAAGGAAGATCGCCAGTCCGATCACCATGGGCGTTGCCTCATTTGTGGTGGTCGTGGAAAGAATGATCGTAAGCTCGATCAGACCGCACACAAGAAATCCCATGAAGCCGAAGAACGTATAGCGGTACTCGCCGATATTGCCTCGGATCGCATCGACGATCAGGATCACGATGGACGCGACGGTGAGAACCGCCAGGATCGAATTGATGATGTCCACCGTATGATAGAAGGGACTGATCCCCGTAAAATGAAGCAGCGGCCAGACAACGGCGTTCAACGCCGATATGCAGAGGATCACGCTCATGCTCTTCCGGTATCGCCGATGCTGGATCTCATTCAGATAGATGGCCGGCGCAAAGGGGATCATAAAGCAGATCATATAGTTGATGATCCCATTTACATGGAACACCCCGAAGATGAACGGGAAGAGGAAGGAATCCGTGATGATCCATAATGCAAGCACGGCGATCCCAAGCGCACCGTACATCATATTGATCCTCATCTTGTACACGAACCGCAGCACGAAGCTTACAATGATCACGACAACGGAGAAGATCAGGACGATAACGGCCAGGAAGAAGGAATGTCCCCACGTATGCACCAGATAATCGAAAGCCCCGTACCTGGTACTGATAAAGGTTTCCGGAACCACCTGCCCGTCCTTGATCCTGGAGGTTCTGACCATCCGGACCTCGGCACCTGCATCGGCCGCCGTAAGGGGAACCATCATATAGAACTTCTTGATGGCGCCGCCGGGGATACTGACATCCCGGTCCTCAACAAACTCCGCCCGGAGCTCACCGTTGACATAGGCCTCGATATCTCTGCGGTTATAGAAGAAAATATATTCGTTATCCTTCACATCCTCCGGAAGCGTGGATGTGATCGAATAATCCTTCTGATCGTCATTTCCGACCACATACGTTCTGCCGGTCTCGAACTCATTCCCTTCCCCATCAGATACGGTCCAATGGTCGATAAAGCGTATGGCTTCGCTTTCCATAGGACTCTCCTTATTGATAATGCCATAATAAAGAAAAACAAAGGCCGTGAAAGCAAGCAAAAGAAACAGCACGATCCTGGCTGTTGAAATGCTTGCTTCCAAAAACCCTTGTTTCTTTTCTGTCGCCATGTAAGTCACCCTCCGGATCCTACACTTTCGGAAGTGTATGTACGATCATGATCCGTTCCTTATTTCCATCTCTCCAGCCTCTGCTCAAGCTCCTCAATGGGGAGCGGTTTTGCATAGTAGTAGCCCTGGAAGCTCTGTACACGGTACTTTTTCAGGATCTCCTTCATGCCCTCGGTTTCGATACCCTCGATACATACCTTGGCGCCAAAGGTGGCAGCCACATTTACGAAGTTCTCTACCAGGGCCTTCTCCTTCTCATCCTCCTCGATCCGGAGCACAAAGCTCCGATCGATCTTGATGGTATCAAAGGGAAGATTCTTCACAAGTCCGATGGAGGAGAAACCTGTTCCGAAATCATCCAGCGCGATCTTCACTCCATATCCCCGCATGGCTGCGATCATATCCCTAAGGATTCCCATATCCAGCAGTCTGCATCGCTCCGTGATCTCCAGACAGAGATGATCCGGCGGAAAGTCCACCAGCTTCAGCTTCTGCAGCACCATATCCACAAATCCGTTCTTCTCCAGCTGGGTATAGGACAGATTCACATTTACCACGAAGTCCGGTATCTGCTTCATGATCCTTTTAGCATCTCGAAGGGCTGTCTCCATGATCCATTCCCCAAGCTCCGGGAACAGCGGATCCTTCTCCAGAAGAGGGATGAACTGGTCCGGAGGTACCACTCCGTAACGCTCGCTCTTCCATCGGATCAGCGCCTCCGCACCGATGAGCTTCTCCGTTCCGGAATCCACAACCGGCTGATACACCAGATAGAACCCTTCGTAGTTCTTCATGATGGAACCGCGGATGTAATGAAGCTTCTCTATCCTTTGGGAATTATCGTTGTTAATGGCATTCCGGAAGTTCACAAGATCCCCTTGCTTATGAAGCTTGCTCTCACTATATGCGAAGCTGAGGCAGGCAAATACGGTCTGGGCGTCCACATCAAATTCATTCACCGAGATGTGACCTGCGTTCAGATCCAGGATAATACTCTTTCCCTCCACGTCAAAGCTGGTCCTGCAATACCTCCGAAACTCCTCATACCTGTTCAGGATCGTATTCGAATCATACGTATTGCCTATAACCACGAACTTTGTTCCGTCCAGACGGAAGACCTGTCCGGTATTACCGACAAACTCATAGAGATATCGTGCAAACCGCTGTAGGATCTTATTTCCGAAATGATATCCGTAGACTTCATTAAACTCAACAAAACGCCCGATGCCGACGAGAGTGATCTCCATTTCCTTCTCCCTCGCCATATTCCCCTGCAGGTTCTCCAAAAAGCCGTACTGATTACCCAAGCCCGTCAGCGTATCGATATGCGCCTGAACGGAATGATTCCGGATAGATCCCGCAAAATATTCCGGCACACCGTTTTTGTCGATCAGCACCGTACCACGACAGGTACAGATCACGTATTCTCCGGTAGCCTTGCGGGCACGGTACTGCATATCATGTCCGTCTGTCTTTCCACGGAAGATATTATCAATCTCGGCATGATAGACCCGGATATCCTCCGGGTGGATATGCTCTTCCCAGATATCTCCGGCTGCATACATATATTCAGAAGGCATACCGAAGGCAGCCACGGCATTCTTTGACCATCTGGATATATCATAGCGCATATCACAGAGATATACATAAGTATCTTCCGCAACGATGGAAAATGCTTCGTAGAGCCGGTCCAGCCGCCTCCGTCTTTCATCCGGATACTCCTGCAGCTTCTCTACTGCTGAAGGATAAGCATGCAGATCCTCTTCGGGATCATCCGTCGATGTATCCGTCCCATCTGCATCCTTTGTTCTTTTCTTTCTCTCGTACATCAGCTTATCGGCACGTTCAAAAACATCCTGCATCCGGATGTCCTTCTCCGGATCATAATCCGACATGCCAAAGGCAATGGTGACCTTCCCCTTCTTCTTATTCTCTTCCTGCAGCCGTGTAATCTCAACCAGCAGGTCCATACGGTTTTCATAGTCGCTCCCCTTCAGGATCACCGCGAACTCATCTCCGCCGATCCGGAAGACCGGGCTGTGCTTATATACATTGCAGACGCATTCGCAGGCACTCCGGATAAATTCATCCCCGGCGCTGTGTCCGCAGGTGTCATTTACATGCTTCAAACCGTTGATGTCACCGACCACGATCGCAAAGGGCACTTCCTCACCCTTCTGAATCTCCCTGTCAATCTGCATCTCCGTACTGGAATAAGCATGCTTGTTTTTCACTCCGGTCAGAGCATCCTTGTTGGCCAGTTCCATGGCCGAGCCGATGGCCTGTTCAAATTCAAGTTCTTTCCGTCTTGCCGCATCCACATTTGCAACTGCTACGATGATGTGATCCGAATCCTCCTTCGGACGCACCGCGAACAGGGTTACATACTGCGGACGGCCGTCCAGCATCAGACGGTAGTTATAGAACAGCTTTCCCGTCCCCTCCAGACTGCGCAGCAGGTAATCCTTCTGCATCACCAGACGCATCATGGGCAGGTCTTCCGGATAGATATCCCTCTTCATATTCTCCTGGGTCTCCGCAAAGAAATTGCCGCCCCGGCTTCCCACCTTCAGCTTACTGTACTTCTCACTTGCACTGTACTCGGCGTACTCATTTGTCTGCAGATTGACATGATAGATCACCTCATAGCGCGTAGCCAGCGCCATGGCGATCTCATCAAATGCACGGCTCTCCGCAAGAAGGGACTGCTCCCTGCGGATCTGCGCATCAATATTCATAACGCCCATGACGATATGTTCCGGATCATTCTTCGGACGTACCACGTTCATGGCAACATATTTCGAAGTATCTCCGAGCTGCTGCCGATAGGTGAGGGAAAGGGAACCCGACTCCTTCAGATTCTGAAGGAGCCTTTCCTTATTCATGGCTTTCAGAACCCGCTTCATATCCTCATGATAGATATACTTCCGAATGTCCACCTCGGCATCGGCAAAGAAATCCTCCCCGTTTTTGGCAGTTCCCAGCTTTGCATACTCATCACTGGCACTGTACTGGGTATAGGAATTATTCTCGGCATTGACATAGTAGATCACCTCATAGCGGCTGGCCAGGGCTCCGGCGATATGCTGGTAGGTCTGAATCTCCATGTCCTTCTGATTTTCGATCTGCCATTGCGCCTCGGTATTACGCACACCGATGACCACCTTCTTCTCAAAGCCACGTATGGTCTTCAGGTAATAATGAACCGGCTCGCCATTTATCATGAGACGATAATTCATGGTGAAGGACTTTCCTGTCTTAAGAATCCCCAGTACGGTCTCCTTCTTAAAGGAATCCAGGAAATAACCCTGATCGTCGGGATACACCTGTTCCCGCACGTCCCGGACCACATCCTCGAAGAAATTCATTCCTGAAGCACGAATTACCAGTTCCTTATCACTGCCCTTCGTTAGATACTCCACATAACTGTCATCCACAGCGTCGATGACAAAAATACTGTCATAGTCACCTGCCAGTGCCACTGCAAGTTCTCCGAATGAAATGGGGGCGTTATTATTCGTTTTTTCAGTACCCATAGCTCGTCCTCTTTTCTCGTCATACTGTCAAACCGGTGCCGATGGTATCGTTTTCATTGTACCATGTTTTTACTGCGTAGAGGGGATTATCTTCCCATTTTCCTTGATTTTTTTCTGATCTCCCTGCCTGCCGAAGAAGCTGATCTCCCTGCCTGCCGAAGAAGCTGATCTGCGGTCGTTACGACTACTCTACGGTCAGCTCTTCACCCGGTTTCAGGATGATCCTTCCGGGCACATCGAAGCTTTCCGCTACAGCCTGGTCAAAGCCGTTGGTATTGTCCGACGGAACCATATGATACGGGATGCTGTGCTTTGCACCAACCGTCTTCGCGCATTCGATCGCCTCCGCCATGTCCATGTTGTAAACTCCGTCGCAGCAGAAGAACGCGTAGTCCAGATTTCTTCCGGCAAGCTCCTTCATCTGCGGAGTGGTCGAGGTATCTCCTGAGAGATAAACACTTTTCCCGTTCGTAAATGTCAGGATGTATCCCACGCAGTTCGAAACATCATGATTCCTGTTGTAGCCTGCCTCCACAGCCTCAACCTTCACATACCCGAGATCAAAGGTCTGATGACTGCCGCCCTCCAGTGCTTCCTTCCAGGTGATCGTCCTGCAGTCCGCCTTCCTGTTCCTGATAAGATCCGTCTGTGTATGATCATAATGTCCATGCGTGATGAGGATCAGATCCGCCTCATTTTCATAACCGTCTCCCATGAAGGGATCCACGTAGATCGTCTCCCCACCGGATGTTGTGATCCTCATACTTGCATGTCCCTGATAGTAAATAACCGCACTTCCCATATTCTCACCTTCGCTTTCTGTACCTTCCCCGGCTTCCTTCTCTGTATTTGCTTCCGTTGCGGTATCCTTCTCCGTTACGCTCTCCGTTACTTCGCCTTCAGAACCGGGTTTCTTTGTATCCGTCCCGGCGTTCGTCGAAGCTTCCGTGACTGTTGCAGAGTTCTCTGTCGTTTGGTTCGGATCCGCTGCAGCAGCTGTCGTTCCGGTATCCTTCGCTCCGGAACCGCAGCCCGCCAGCGTCAGGACCATGGTACAGAACAGAAGGAACACCACTGCCTTTCGACGGACCTTGTCAGATAAATTACATTTCATGAAAAACTCCCGTACAAATAATTACTGTTTATTTCAGGTAGAAATCATCTCTGTCACCAAGGCCGAGGCCCTCTCCCTCACTGAAACCGAAGGCATCTCTTTCCCCGGATCCAAAGCCGTCCCGATTTCCGAGGCCTGACTCGTCTCTGTCTCCGAGTCCGCCGGCTCCCAGGCTGAAATCGCCTCTTTCTCCCAGGCCCAGGCCGTCTCCGCCTCCCAGGCTGAAATCTCCTCGCTCTCCGAGGCCCAGACCATCTCCGCCTCCCAGGCTGAAATCTCCTCGCTCTCCGAGGCCCAGACCATCTCCGCCTCCCAGGCTGAAATCTCCTCTTGCTTCCAAATCCATCGAGGGCTGACTCTCATTCTCACCGGAGCCCGGCATATCGATCCCGGAGCTACCCGGCATATCAATTCCTCCGCTGCCCGGCATATTGATCCCGCCGGCACCCGGCATGTCAATTCCTCCGCTGCCCGGCATATCGATCCCCTTGGAGCCCGGCATATCGATCCCGCCATTGCCGGACATATTGATCCCTCCGGCACCCGGCATGTCGATCCCCTGGCTCTGGGAAAGTTCCGCAGCATCCTCCGGGTACATCATCAGTCCGAAATACGGTGTTCCGTACTCTCCCTTCCGATAGGGATCCATGGTACGGAGCAGGTTATGCTCCTTCAGATAGTTGTTCAGCATTTTGATATAATCCGTAAGGCGGCGCATCTCCGGTTCACTGACTCCGCCATAGGCAATATATGCCTGTCCCAGATCACGGAAGGTATTCACAAGGAACCTGGACATACTGAATCCGGAACTGATGGGGCCTGCTCCTCCGCCCTGCTCATCATCCACGTAATATTTCAGGGACTGAGGAACCGTATTCGGAAACTCCGGAGCCAGACTGTTCTCGTTTCGAAGCTGAAAATACATCTGTGTGGTCAGGTTCATTCTGAGAAGCGAGCAGACCATGCCCACCTGCTGCACCGGATCCGCATGATCCGGGTTGTGCAGATACCCGAAAAATGACAGGTAATCCTTCCGAAGCTGGTCATCCGGCCGAAGTGCTCCTTCCTCGGGACTTTCTATCCTTGACGCCAGCTCCAGCGCATGCTGAAGGGACTGATTTACCGCCTCCGGCAGACTGATCGTGGGCGGCGCCTGCATTGACGGATCCGGATAATCCGAACCATCCGGCTCCTGGTATCCCCTTGAGCGGCTCATGGTAGCCGCAAGCATATTCTCTCTCTGCCGCTGTTCTCTGGCATCCTCCTCCTGCTTCTGCATGATACTTCCTACCAGTCCGAACAGTCCCCCTCCTATTCTTGCCATAATTAACCTCCATCCTTTACCTTCAAAATGATCACTTCGTAAACTATCCCTGCTCCGGTTTTTGCCCCTTCCGGACCACCTTTTCAAAGGGATAGATATAGTCCATTTTAGTATATCACGTTCTCGCCTTAAACGCACCATGAATATAAGCCGGCGTACCCGTCAGATACGTCGGCTTTCACTTCAGAGGCACCATGCCCAGACTCCGTTACTTAGCAACATAGTATCCGGATTTATCGAAGGTATACTTCACTCCGTCAATGATATATGACGCGCCTTTTGCATACCATCCGGTGGTATCACCGAACCACCATCCTTTGCTGTCCTTATGCCAGCTTCCTCGGGCCTTGTAGGTCCAGGCGCCGTTCTTTCCGAGCCAGTATCCGCCGACCCACTCCGAAGCCGCCATGGTGCCGTCCCGGTGGAAGCAGTACCACTTCTTCCCGATCTCCTTCCAGCCCGTGACCATCCGGCCCTTCTGATCCATGTAGTACCATGCGCCATTCCATTTGACCCATCCGGTCTGCATGGCTCCGGAGGCATCCAGGTAATACCACTTCCCGCCGTCGGAAAGCCATCCTGTCTTCCTGGTTCCGTTCTTCAGGTAGTAGTAGCGGACGCCGTCCTCCACCTGCCAGCCGGTCACATATACCGTGACACGAAGCACCACGCCGCCGTCATCGAATACCAGCGCCAGAGATCCCTCACCGTTCTTCATCCGTTCCAGGAGTCTGGGAGTAATGGTTACACTGCCGTCTTTTATGGAAACCTCACCTGTCTTGGATTTGGATGTGATCCCGGGACCATATACTTCCACCGTCTCGGATACGGAATTCGTCTTTACAGTGATCCCCTCTTTGGAACCTCTCTTCCAGACAAATGTAGTCTTATCCGCCGTGATCAGCGGTGAGGTTATATTGATCCGGATCGTCAGGCTTCCGTCTGCAAAACTGAGGGTCACCACATTTTCGCCGTCCGGAAGATAGTCCAGAAGGGCAGGTCCGATGGTGATCTCTCCGTATCGGAGGATCAGTTGCTGGGGCCATGTGGTATTATCATCAAAGAAACCGTTGTCTGCCGTAAGAAGCACCTTCTTGGCTTCGGAATTTGTCTTCACCAGAAGACTTTCGCCGCTGCCGCGGGTCCATTTGAAGGAGGTCTGCTCTGCGGTGATCTCCTTCGGCTCCGGTGCCTTGTATGCTCCATACTCGGCATAGGCCATGATACGCTTGTAGTTCAGTGCCTTCACCTGTCCGTGGTATGCCTCATCCAGATCCAGATCCATCTCGCGGATGGTTACTGCATAATCCGTATTTCCGTTGATGTAGGTAAGCACATGGGTATCCGCATCGTAGCTCACCACAATACCCACGTGATTGAAATAATCTCCCGTTGTATCCCAGGAGAAGAAGATCAGTCCGCCCGGCCGGTAAGGAATCTCATAGGGATCGATATCCGTATGACTGTAGCGGCTCCAGTCGTAAGCTGCCACCTTGCGGGCAGCCGCAGGAGTATACCATACCTTATCATGATCGAAGTTGAAGGCAGTGATCCAGCTTGATGCGTTACGTTCTTCACGGGGATCCGCATAGTACGAATAGAAATATCTCTTCAGCTCCGCTTCACTGTAATAACCTGCCTGATACATGCACCAGCTGGCAAAGATCGCGCACCAGTCACAGTCCAGATAGATTTCTTGTCCTGTGCGTCCCATAATGTATTCCTGGGCCCAGCGTGTGAACTCCGTATTGCCTGCACCGTTGACATTGTCCCCCGGTCCTTCTTCACCGGTCCAGAGATATCCCGCTTCCCGCGCCGCCTCCGGCGTGGTTCCCGACATGCAGTAATCCTTATAGCCCTCCTGTGAAAGAGCCACGGCAATCACCCGGTCCATAATGTCCTGATCCGCACTCTCCGTCAGTGCCGCCTGCAGACGTGTGTAATACTCCGTGCCCTTATATTCCTCGGAATATGAGGTATCCTCCGCCGCCTCCGAAACGAAGCCGGAGAAGGAAGCCAGCGGCGTCATCAGCGCCAGCATGGCAGATGCACAGATTGCCGTAACACCCTTTTTAAAACTCTTCTTCATCCTTTAATCCTTTCTTCTCCTATAACCGACATTTTCCTGTCCTTTACTCAGAATGCCACCTACGGATTCACGCAGTATCCCTTCGCATCGAAGGCGTACTTCACTCCGTCGATGATGTAGGTCGCACTCTTTGCATACCAGCCGCTGGAATCTCCGTACCACCAGCCGGTCTTATCCTTCTTCCACTTTGACTGATATTTGTAGGAGCAGATACAGTTCTTTCCGATCCACCAGCCCTTTACGAAGGCGGAGGACACGGCGTACCCGGTCTTATCAAAATAGTACCAGCTGCCGTCGATCTTCGCCCAGCAGTTCTTCAGGTACTGTCCCTTACCAAGGGAATACCACCAGCCGGTCTTATCCTGCTTCCAGCCCGGCACCACTGTCTTTCCGTCCCATGCGCCACTGCTGCTCAGACGATATCCCTTGCGGTATGCGTTCTTCTCCATAAAGCCGTCCCGGTCGAAGTAGTACCACTTACCGTCGATCTTCGCCCAGCAGTTCTTCAGATATTTGTCCTTACCGGTCTGATATTTCCACTGTCCGCTGTCTTTCTTCCAGACTGCCTTCTCCGGATAAGCGCGTGTACGGAAGCCGTTCTTACCGTAACGGATACCGTTGACCCATTCATCCTGATATGCATATTCGCCATAAGGCTCCGCCACATCCGCCTTGACGGAAGAGAACAGATATGGAGTTGTCTCTCCCATGGTCTGTCCCAGGATATAAAACCGTCCCCGGTAACCTACGGATACCGGATTCGATATCTCTCTCTGACTAAAGACCTTTGCCTGCTTCTTCACTGACTTTCCGTCATAGCTGAGGAGCCAGGTATCCGTGATCACGACGTCATTTTCATCCACCTCAAAGGGACCTGTCAGCAGCAGGCCGTTCTTTGTGGCAACCGCCGTGCATGACGCTGTCGCCCCCTGATATATGTCCTCAAAGAGCTTCTCATTCTTGATGTGACTGATATCGGCAGACTTTCCCCCGTTGACCATAAAGGAATAGAATTCAACATCAAGCGGCTTCCCGATACTCGCACCGGTTCCGTAGTAAAGGATTCCATCCTCGGTGGATGTGAACGTGAGTGAGTATCCGCTGGGTCCCACTTCATCATCCTCCAGCTCCGATACCGTGAGCTTCACCGGATCCACCTGTCGTATACTTCCGTTGTCCATGGAATTCTTGTCATTTCCGTAAATGGCCTTCCTTCCACCTATCAGATAGATCCCATATCCGTTATTTACCATGGATGTCAGCTCTTCATAGGACTCCTGATCATATACATTCCATTTGATCTTTCCCGTTTCGGGATCCAGGAGACCGATGGCCGCTTTATTCTCCGGCGGGTTGGCTCCGTGAAGTATGATCTTCCCGTTCCATGCGACTCCGCAGATAGGCCGGAAGCCTCTTTCCACGCACAACTCTTCCCAGAGGCCTGAGCTGATACTGTACCGGTAAACCGCCGTTCCTCCCTCCATGGTGGAAAATACGGCATAGAGACATCCGTCGACTGCGACCAGTGCCTTCACATCCCCGCTGTAGAAATCCCTGTATTTCTTCATGGCTTCATCGCTGACCACATACGTTCCGTCTTCCGCAAATGTACTGCCGGGCAGTGTCAGCCTCTTCGTCAGGCTTTTTGCGGTTCCCATACGAAGGCGCCGGTGGCCCATTCCCTTCGCCGATGTGACCTCCACCATATACTCTCCCGGCTCATAGTTCTCCGGAAGCGCTGCTACGATCCTTGTATCTGTCCAGGAGCTTACTGTACATTCCGTCTCCCCTAACTTCAGGGTTCCCTTCTCCTCACCGAAGAAGAAGCCCTCCACCGTAAATGTACCGTCATTCACCGATACCCTGCCCGGTACCGGGAATGTATCCCCGTCGATTGCCTTGTCCAGGCGGAACAGTCCACCGGACGCGCAGATTTCCTCCAGGTAGTCATTTCTCTGAACGCTTCCTGTCACACGCGCCGCCAGCTTCTCGGGCGAATCCTCCGGATATACTGCCGAGAGGATCGCAATCGCCCCGGTCACCACAGGCGTTGCCATGGATGTTCCGTTCCAGCACTCATAGTTCTCCATGGTATTTGTGAGACGGATCTCCCGGATGTTCACGGCGTCGAGTTCTCCGTAGATATCCTCATTTGCGCTTTCAAGCACAATATTGAACCAGACATTCTGCTTATTGGTGTCGCTGTATTCTTCATAGGGATAGGGTATGCTGATATCATTCAATCCGGGCTGCAGATAGACAGAACCGGTTTTCAGCTTCGTCTCTCCCCATTCACTTCCTTCCTGTACCTCATAAGTGATCCCCTGTTCTTTATCCGTCCATAGCCGGATCAGGATCCCGTAGCAGTCGGAAATATCCTCATAGGTCTTCGTGTGGAAGGATATCCATCCCAACCTGTTTGCTTTAGATTCCGCATGAAGCACATTTTTACCGTCTCCCGCTGTGATCACTGAGAATTCCGAATCCTCTGTCTCCAAGCCGAACAGCTCATCCTCCACTGTGGTTTTTGAGGAGTAATCGAGCACATACGTCTTTCCTCCCTGTGTCAGAACAGGCGTATCCGGATTCGGCCCTGCTGTTCCCATGGGCAGCGTAGACCATATATTCACGCCGGGGGCAAAGACATCAACATCTCTGTTTCCGTAATTACTGAAGGCCGCCCGCTTTCCGGATTCCGAGCTTGCGCCCACAACCACCACATGTCCGAACCGTCCCCGCAGGGAAGATGAATAGTTCACCATATCCAGATCCTTATTTTCATTTCCGGCTGCAAATACACACACGATTCCCTGCTTTCCGGCCTCTTCAAGGATCAGGCTTTCGGTGACTCCGGTGATGGAACCGCCGTAGGAATTGTTCGTCGCTACTACATTTACGCCGGCCTTCTTCGCTGCTATGACATACTCATACGCACGGATCATCTCATCTGCGTGAAGGCTCAGAAGATCATTAAAAATGCGGACCGCCATGATCCTGGCACCGGAGGTCACTCCGCTGACACCTGTTCCGTTCCAGGCTGCCGCCACGGTTCCGGCACAATGAGTTCCGTGCCCGTAGGTATCCATGGGATCTGTGGAGTCATCAGGCCTGCCGAAGGAATCATACTCAACTGCATTGAAGCCGTACATGCCGCCACCCATCTCTACAAGCTCCGGATAGTTCAGCCCTTCATTCCACATAACGGAATGCAGGTCCTCATGGTTGTAATCCACGCCGGTATCAATGATGGCTATGACCTGTTCGCTTGTATCCACCGACGGCGTCGGCTGACCTTCGTTGTAGGTGTTCCAGCCGTCTACACCGATCCCGTAGGTGCCGGTACTCTCCCACTGGTCTCCGGACAGATCCGTTGACTGCAGCTTGTAGGTATAGTTTGGCTCGGCGTAGAGCACATTTTCCTGCTGCTCCAGCTCTGCGATCAGCTCCTTCGTAGTCAGATGATCGGACTTAACGAGTGTGATGACGCCGGGGGTTTCTTCCTGCTCATCCTCAGCTTCTCCGTCTGCATCTTCTCCGGCATTTGCGATGTCTGCAGTTTCCTTCTCTTCGACACCCGTGCTGCCTTCCGCTTCTGTCTCTCCGGAGATCACAGCTTCATCCACATCCTCTAGAACGAGAAGGGCATCCGCATCCTCGATACCGTCTTCCTTCTCGAGGATCTCCTCCACGTCGGATCTCACGGCATCCTCCGCCTTCACATCCTCCGGCTCGGTTTTATAGCAGACGATGGCCTCGCCTTCGACATAATCGACTCCGGGTGTCCCCCGAACCGTGGGCTCACTCTTCTTCTCCTCCGACTCTGCCGCTGCCACAGGCGTAAAACCGGACATGGTTCCGACTGTCAGCATGGCAGTAAGAAGAATCGACACAACTCTCCTCTTCATCTTCCTCATGAGCAACCTCCCACTCCAATAACTCACGCAGATCAATCACGATCTGCACTGTTCTGCCTGCCGTACCGCAGGCGAAGTTATCCCATCTCCTGCTTCTCATGGCAGCTGCCCTGCCCTCCGTTATGCCGGAGCATCACTACCGTGCAGGATTTCCCGCAGCCCGGTTCGTGTTTCGGTTCTCTCTCCTCGCTGCAGGCTTCTGTCCCGCCATAACATTGGAACGGACCTTGGCCTTTTCCGCTGTCTGCTTCATGATCGTTCCGATCACATGATCCTTCAGCTGTCCGGAGGTGAGCATTTCACGAAGCCATTCTGCATCATAGGACTGATCCGCAAAGACCTTTTTACTCTTCAGTACGGAAACCACGTTCTTCACCACATCGTCATACTCCATTCGTCCGGAGCAGATGGCATTCACCACAGCAGCATTCTTCGACTCCGTAAGGATCTGCTTGGTAATGTAGTCTCCCAGCCGCTGATACCGCTGTTCTACTATATTCTTCTCCACAACTCCCGTCCCGAGTGTTCCCTTTACAGCACTTCCGGTTAGTACATACCTTGCCGGATCGCAGTTTTCTCCGTCCACCCTGCGTTTCTCCTGCTTCAGCTGCTGGAGCATATGATCCATACTGTTCTTGTGACATCCTCCCCCACCTGAAGAGGTAGGGGCTTCCTCTCGCCTGTCGGCGAGTTGTCGGTTCTCGTTCGATAGCACTAATGTGCTAAGCATAAGCGAGCTATCCCCGTGTGCCCCACGGTTCATTCTTTGCTTTTCTATATATTATACAGAAACAATCCTCATGCCTTCATTTCTGATATTAATCGCCGCGTTTATGTCTCGGTCATGATGAGCCCCACAATCCGGACAAATCCACTGTCTGACTGAAAGTTTTTTCACTTCCTCATTTACATAACCGCAACACGAACAGATCTGACTGCTGGCATAATATCTGTCTACCTTTACGAGCTTCTTCCCCTGCTCCGCCAGTTTATATTGCAAAAATGATACAAACATCCCCCATCCATTATCCGAAATCGATTTGCCAAACTTCATTGTCTGCGACATTTTCTTCATGTCAAGATCTTCCACACACACGCAGTCATAGCCATTGGTTATCTGTCTGGACTGATTGTGAAGAAAGTCCTTCCTCTGATTTGCGATTTTTTCATGAAGTCTTGCAACTTTTATCCGCTGTTTGGTCCGATTATTTGATCCCTTTTGCATAAGCGAAAGTCTTCTTTGCTCTCTTTTCAGTTTTTTCTCTGCCTGTCTGTAGTATCCCGGATATTCCGGTTCATTTCCATTACTGTCAATATATAATTCATGCATGGAATAATCCATCCCAAGATATGTAGCTATTTTCTTTTCGACAGTATTCAGTTCATACGCATATAATATGCTGGCATAATACTTTCCGCAGGGTGTTTTGCTGATCGTCACGGATTTCAGTATGTATCCCTCCGGAATGACACGGTGCATTTTCACCTTCACCCTTCCGATCTTCGGCAACTTTAAAAAACCGTCTGCAATGTTTATGTTTCCATTAATGCATACGGTTGAATAACTGTTTCGATTGCTTTTTTTAGATTTGAATCTCGGAAATCCTGTCTGCGGCAGGTGAAAAAAGTTTTGGAAGGCTGTATCAAGATGCCTCAGCGCCTGCTGAAGTGCTATGCTGTCAACCTCCTTCAAGAATGTGTAGCCTTCTTCGTTCTTCAGTTCTGCCATCTCCCCGGCGCACATTGTATATGTAACGGTTGTCTTGTCTTCCTCGTACTGTTTGATCTTTCGGTCCAACCATCGATTATATACAAATCTTACGCATCCAAATGTCTTCGATAACAGAACTTCCTGCTCCTGATTGGGATAGAGACGAAATTTGAACGCTTTGTTAGCCATATAATACCTTTCTGTATCATTTCTTCGCTTTACCGGTATCTCCGCTTCGTTTCTTCTGCCCCTGACTTTCAATATACTTTCGGATCACCTCGATCGGTGCACCGCCCGTGGTAAGCAGACAGAAGCTCTGACTCCAGAAATACTCTTCCCATAATTTCGACCTGATTTCAGGGAACTCCTTCTTTAACAACCTGCTGCTCGCACTTTTATATGCGTTTATGAATTTGCTGATCTCGGTATTTGGATGTGCCCTAAAGAGAATGTGTACATGATCGGCATCATGATTCCATTCCTCAAGGGAAATGTTATATCGGGGAGCGATATACTCAAATATCTCTTTCGCCCTGTTTGATATTGATTTATTGAAAACTCTTCTCCGATACTTTACAACCAGAACAAGATGATAGTGAAGCAAAAATACTGAATGTGCATTGTTGTCTAAATCCATATATATTATACCTCCATAGAAGAATTCGACTGATTATATTATAGCACATTTTCATGTAATTGTCATGTGAACATTCAGCAAATTTGTGCGCAATTCATCCCCCACCTTAGAGGAGGGGGTCTTCTTGCTGAGAGAGGATAAACGGCAAAATTGGTCTTCAGACGTTTTGCCATATCTGCAGTAGGAGCCACGAGCATGCTCCCCTGTACGGAGATCCTGTCGTTCTTATCATAGCCAAATACCTTTGCGCGGACCTCCGTATCCCCTGCCGTGATCTTCTTCAAAACCTCGAACTGCAGACAGCGTTCCTTCATACCGGGATCCCTGACATCCTTGTATTTCCGACCCCAGATCTCCTCCGGCGTCTTCCCGTCGATCAGAAATGCATCCATCTTGTTCTTGATCCCCGCAATGGTAAGAAAGACGCGGTATTCATCCGTGAAGAGATTATTGATCGTATTGCTGACGTACCCGCCCTTCGTCCGATCCTACCCAACAGTTTCTCCGCCTGAACCATGCAGACCCCATTCCCTGATCCATAAGCCCGTAAAAGCCAGCGCTACGCATTCAACCACCCAGAGCAAGATCGACATAGCAGAGTATCCGCCCCAGATGCTCACGCCTATAAGATGGCCGGCGATAAAGGCAGCCACGGAAAGAACGCTTAACACGCGGTCCACCCGACCATATGGCCGATCCTTACTCCTTCGAAAAAGAACGATCAGCAGCAGCCCGAAGGCAACAAGGTATCCTCCGTTCCACAGTGTCAGTATCAGATCTCCTCTTCCCACAACCCATATGGTAACGTACAGTTCCTGAAATACCTTTATTCCGAAAAGAGTCAGCAGGAAGAACGGCTTCAGGTTTGCGAAAAGAACGACTGCGATGAGGATGAACATGATCCAGCTAAGTGCGGACTCTATGTCGATGCTGGACCGGATATTCGACCCTTCGGCGATCATCATACCGAGATCCAGGATCATCGGACCCGCACCCAGGATCAGAAAACATGCCGCGGCTATCATCTGATATATTCTTCTTCTACTCATATTCCTTTTTCCCATTCATCACCCGTATATAATACCCCGAACAGAAACAGTGAAATATCATCGACGATTTACAGTCCGAGTCCGCCCGGCTTCGGATCCGCCGGAAGCATAGCTGTTCCTCATGGTTTTGTTAATCTCTCTCGAAATTATAATTTATAGGACGTAACAAAAGCGCAACACACCTTCTAAATAATTTCTATGGGTAGCACATGCTTTGAAGCACCTCCTGAATATAGAAATCGTTCTGGTATTCACCATTCACAAGCACGTCATATTTTGTAGTAACATATGACCCGGAGTTGTCTTTTTTTGTCTCAAACACAATCTCGACCTTCGCATCCGTGTATTCTATCTTGTACTCCCGACCGGTTTCATCCTCCAGGTTCAGGTGCACTCCATCTGCATATGCATGAACCACGTATGTTCCGTTTCCCTGATCCACGACAGACCACCTCACATTTTTACCCGATCGATGCAGCATTGTGTCAAAAGTGATATCTGCACCTGGTACATTCGCGTATTGATAATACCTGATGAGTTCTTTTTCCACAGATGTCAGGCTGTCTATACCCTGAAACTTTTCAGTGTTCTGATTCGTGCTCTGATTCGAGTTTTGATCCGTGTTCTTATTTATTTCCAAACCATATGTCTTTTTGATCCAATCCTCATGTTTCTTTATCCATTCTTCCATTCCTGCGGGTTCATTCGGCAGTTGGATATCGTATTCCGGATCAACTTCCGGATACAGTTCCCACACTCTTGACTCATTGGCATTTGCCACATACACGATTGGTTCATCATTAATTATTGTGACCAGCCAATGATCTGCCCCCTTGTCGAAATACTTCAATGTTCCCTTCGAAGCATAGGGAAAATCCATCTCCAGCTCTTTCTTCACAAAATCAAGCGAAGTACCGGATCGGCTTTTCACCTCTCCCTTCTGACCGATTTCGATGATATACGGAACATTCTGTTTCAGAGCATTATCAATTTCCTCGTACCCTTCTTCATTGGCCCGCGCAGCATTAACACATGTAGAAATCGTTGCGGCATATGATTTATCATAATCCAGATTTTTATAGGCCAAAGCCGTTTCAATATAGTTTATATAAACCTGATCCTCAGAACCCGGGAAGCTTGTGGTCACCTCTGTCGACTCGGTGTGTGGTTCCTGCGTCGCCGTTGTGGCCTCAGTCGTTCTCGTTGTTGGTTCCGGTTTTTCTGTTGTCGGTTTTTCCGTTGTGATTTCGGTTCCCGGTTCATCATTCGTCCCCGGATCGGCCGGTAACATGATCCGCATACAAGCCAAACCCGCGCCGATCATGCCCAGGTACAGAACACCGACGATCACCGCCGCCACTACTGCACCTCTACTCTTCCACACCACTCTGTCATAGGTAAATGAACTGACCAGAGTCAGAAGAAAGGCTCCCAAAAGGGTAAAAAGTCCGGCATACGGATCCTCGATCAAAACCTTACCTGTTTTGTCAAATAAACCTCCCCACAGACACCCAAAATAGATACATACGCTGCACAGTACCAGGAAAATGTATTTGAGGATCAGAAGTTTTTTAAAGAAATCAATGAGAAGAATCAGGAACAATCCGCCAAAAAGTACCGCAACGACAGCAATACCAAGCCTTTCGTTCTGTTCAGCGGTGTTGAGTACATTGATATGTTCGGCAGCAAATGAACCTGCATACAGAAACAGGTTCTGTCCACCGGCAGATCCCCCGAATCCAAACGGGAGAAACGCTCCGACAAGCAAGGCGATCGCTGCGAGCACTGATATATAATTTGGTCTCTTTCCGTTCAATTTCACTCTGTTCCTTTCTTACTGATTCTCTTTCCCTAAAATAAGCTCCACTGATCTCTTCACGTATTTATTCATGATGCATTCCTATCGGTAATGTAGCATCACATTTATTGTCAAAAGCCGGAAATTCAAATATACTTCTATATATCAGGATAATACAGGGAGTCTCAATGAGCAAGAGAATCATGATCAAACGATATATCTGTATGAATCTTCTTGTACTTCTAATTCTCCTCAGCGGTTGCAGGGAAAATGAGTCTGCCACGGATGCTTCATCTGCACAGACAGGCAATAACGAAAGCATCGTTACGACCAGGCTGGTCCTGGCCACGCTCAACATCAGACACGGAGAAGAAGGTCTCGATAAGATTGCAGAAGCGATCCGGGAAGCAGGTCCCGATATCATCGGTCTCGAAGAGGTGGATGTGGGATGTGAACGCTCCGGATATACGGACGAACCGGCGGAGCTTGCACGGCTGGCCGGCTATCCTTACCATGCCTTCGCGAAGGCCATCTCCCTCGGTGACGGAGAGTACGGAACCGCGATCCTCTCCCGCTATCCCATAGAACAGTTTGACGTCATCCCCCTGTATTCAGGGGCCGGCGAAAACCGTTCCGTCGGACATGCAGTCATTTCCGTAGAGGGCGTAAAGCTTCACGTGCTTGTAACACACCTTTCCTACAATAACCGCTCACTGGTGATCGATCAGATGGAGACGATCGGCGACATGCTGGACACATTTGAACACTATGCACTTCTCGGCGATCTCAACAGCTTTCATCTTGAGGATATCAGCCATCTGAACGCCGCCTACTGCGTCAACCGCCCCGACCGAAGCTATATCACCTTCCATCGCTGGAATCTTGCCATCGACAACATCGTAGTGAGCGAAGGCTTCTCCGAGCTTTCCAGCGGCGTTTCGGAAAAGGAATGCTCCGACCATAACCTCCTGTACGCAGTCTTTCAGTTCAGCCACAGGTGATCTGTCCCCGGATGCAGCTCAGCTATGTGAACTAGTTCAGTTTTTTCACGTCCTCCGCATAGGGCGAAGCGGAGAGATAGAAATCATCAAACGTTTCTTCAATACACGGGCAGCTGACAAACTGCTCCGGTGTAACATCCCCGTTTTTCATGGAAATTCGGTGACCGGTCTCATTAAGATGGGTCAGGAGCAATGAAACCCTGCAGTTCTCCATGCCGCCTCTGTCGAGATCCCTGCGAACCTCCTTAACAAATGCGGTCTCGCTTTCGTGACGTGCATACCTGAGCTGCCCCTGCCATCTGTTTGTTTCATTTGTCCTGTCCTTACAGATCTTCCCTATCTCTTCAGGACTGCATTCACACTCAAGTCTTCCCGCTCCATGTCGGGTAACGTAGGATCGGGAGACATAAATCGCTTCATCAAGAGAACTGCCGATCAGATCAAGGAACCTTCTGACGGAAAGAAGACCTGTATTCGAGGCGGTCACATGTGGTGCATATTCCTCATTGTCCTTGTCCAGCAAAAGCCCCTGCCCCGATTCAAAAATCAGCGTTCCGACACCATCGAGCAGATCCTTCAGTTCACGCGGGGTCAGGATCTTAACATGGCGAAGGTTGTCGGCCATCACATCCGCTGCATTTATTATCACATTGTCATCTGAGAGAAGGCCGCAGTACTCTTCAGCCCTTTCATCAAGGCTGTTTCCGATATCCTTCAGCCGTGCAAAGGTGTATTCGGAACGCAATTTGAACAGTCTGACACAAAGCTCATCTGCAGAAAGCCCGCGGATATCACCGAGCTTCAGACCATATCCGGCTCCTGTACGAATATCACACTCGTTGATGCCCATGCCGCAGCTTCCGTGCCTCTTCTCACCGCGTGATGACTCCAGCGCCATATTCAGCAGTACATCATCGGGAACGGTGATGCAGGTATCCTCCATGGCATAGATATCGGGAACAAAACCAAAGGCATCCTGAAACTCCGTCATCTCCTCGCCGAGCTTATAAATGTCCGGATAATATCCGGGCGCCCAAAGAGTCGCCGCATGACAAAGCGAGCCCGATGAAAGCTCATGGAAAACAAATCTTGTATTCTCCGGCAGTCGACGCTCAACGGTATGACCGGACTGTGCGCCGCCATTATGACGCACGATAAGCGGATGTATGGAATTAAGGGAAAGGTAATCGACTGCCAATCCCTTTCCCTCATCTCCGAAATTTTTCCCTATTACGGCAACTGTTCTCATAACCTCAGTGTTCCGCCCGTATTTGAAAGTGTTAACTGTCTGAGCATATTCTCAAGCATCGGAGCCTTGAGAGTATCGCACTCGTTCAGAATGGTTTCCAGACTCTCGCCATTCTGGAGTCTTATGGTTCCGATAATGATATCCGGAATCATGTCTATTTCCGACTTCTGGATCACGATCTTGTGACCATGAAGGATGTCCGGATTACCGTCCAGGCCGATCATGATATGGAATACATGGAACTTCTGCTGAACCTCCTTGAGAAGATCGTTCACGGACGCATTCGGGATATCGTCACCGATCACCCTCTTGATGGTTTCACTGACCCGATCCTTTCTGATCTCCGCGTCATCACCGATGGTAAAAACGAAGCCCTTCTGATTCCTCTTGTTGATCGCATCTATATTGGTATGTCTGGAGAGAAATTCCCAAAGACATGTCGGTACAACATCGCCGCTTCCGCGATTCTCAAAGTAAAGATCAAGCAGCTGCTCGGCGATGCGAATGTCGGACTCGAACTGAGTGACCTGCAACGGAGAACCATCCGCATAATCACCATATGCAGCGCACATAAGTGCAGGATCCTCAACCGTGCCGGTGGAATACAGCTTCATGATCAGGTCATTCAATGCCTCCGAAGCAACCTTAACCGCCAGATACCCCATGGAGCCTGTAACATCAAGTCCTACAACGATCGGAGTCGAATGCGGATGATCCTCGGAATCAAAGCATTCTCTTGTTCCGATGTACCTTGGGTCATACTTCGGATCACAGCTTTTCTTCTTGAAAACCTCCTGAACGCTTCTGGTTGCAGTAAGATTTCTGCTTTGCTTAAGCTTGGACCAGTCACTTGCTGAATAACTACCATACCCCATAATACACTCCTCCTATATTGTCATTTTTACAAATTTATGTCCGCCAAAGCCCTTTTCGATAACCTTATCCCACTTTTCGAAATCGAGAAATGCGTCAGGTTCAGGAATCGAATTGAGAAAGTCGTATAGTTCCTTCGGATCCCTTGTATTCTCCGCAAGAGCGATCGCCGTGTCCCGGACAGCGGAAAGATCCAGCACCCCGCTTGCCGACTGAACCCGGCGCCAGTCTCCGAACAAAGCCCCCTCATGAGTAACCGGATTGACCCATATCGAACCCGGAGTGATATTCCCATGCTGTATACCGGAATACTTCAACAAGCAGCAAATATTCTCCATTCTGGAGATCACCCATGCAAGCTGCTCTGAAGCCCAGGGGCGGAAATACTCGGCGGGATAGAAATTGGGATATCTGCGGAACACAAGTGCATAAGCCCCCGACTCAAGCCCAAGCTCCATTTTAAGCTCAGGCACGGTGCGATGGAGCTTGTCATCCGCCGGAGGAAAACTCAGCCGTCTTACTCCCGCCAGAAACGTCTTTGCATCCTCTGCCCTGTCAAAAACATAGATAACGGATTCCCTGGCCAGATAACACACATACCCGTCGTGCTCTGTCTTCAGCATATAATCGATCATAAGCGGATCTCCGCCGGCAAGGGTATAGCTGTCCTGCCCCCTGCAAAACCAGCTTATGTCTTTGCTGTAATCATTTTCTTTTTTCAGGGCCTCTGCCCTGTAGAACTGCAGAAGTCTTTTTCTGAATTCCTCATTCCCCTTAAAATCCTCATCCGACAGATAGCCCTTGGAACCGCAATACGGACACTCAAACCCGGTCGTCCCGTTGATCTCTATCTGTCCTCCGCAGGTTTTACATTTGTAAGCAACCATATATTACCTTCTTTTTGATGACGTTTTTTCACAGAAATACCGCTGTCATGTTGTGACAGACTCACTTAATATTATACTATTTTTCCCTTATGAAGTGAAGCCAATATCACCACATCTGACAAAGTTCTCCGGGGGGATGTCGCCCTTTCAGCGCGCTCTTCCCCGCCGTCACCTCCCGGTCGCAGCCCGGATCATTTTTCTGTCCACAAATGCCAGCAGCCACGCTGCTGCAACGGCCAGTACATACACCAGCAAAACGTAGAGGACATCCGGCATGGATCCGTCCGGTCCACCCGGAAGCACTTCCCGGAACAATTCGTGGATCAGATAGATCTCATAGCTGATCCCACCGAGGAACAGGAGTGTCCGGTTGTGAAACTCCACCTTCAGGTTTACTAAAAGCAGAACGGACAGGAAGAGCATGCAGAGCACGATCTGCGCCAGCAGAGTGATGAGCTTCTCGGGATATCCCGGATGCCCCGCCCATTCCGAATAGTAACCGAAGCGTCCCTCCACGAACATCCCCAGCAGATACCATCCGATGAAAAGGAGCACCGACAGCGGAAGCAGAAGCCTGTAACGCTTCTCCATCGCTGACCGGATGCGCGTCTCATGCTTCGAAACAAGCATGCCGACGATAAAAAGAAATGTGGTATTGTACCACCACTCCCCCATAAACCAGCGACGGTTGACGGAGGTACTGTCATGCCCGAGCAGCAGGGAACAGGTGATCATCAGAATCGTAAAAAGAGTCAGACAGATCATCGCCGCACGCTCAGACCGGATGAAACGGAAGAATACGAAAAATGCGAGATACAGCAGGAGCAGTTCGATCACATACCAGGCATTTCGGTTCAGAAGAGGCCATCCGAATATGGCCGTGACGCCCTGCCATACACCGGAGATCCTGTCACCGGCAAAGACACAGAGGTAGATGACATTTGTCAGAAGAAAAGGGATCAGAACCTTCAGAAAGCGATGACGCAGAAAACCCTTCAAGTAATCCTCCCCGGTCTTATACCTTTTGTACAGTCCGTAGCCGGAGAAGAAAAAGAAGACGCTGGTGAAAAGGATCCCGAAGGAATTCCATATGGTGACCGGTCCCTTATTCACTCTGCCGTAACGCGTGATGGTCTGAACCAGATGATGTAGGATGATCATCAGCGCAGAAAATGCCTGAAGCGCCTTGGCCTGTCCCAGGCTCCAGGCTTCCCCGCTGAACTCACCCTTCTTCTTCACGCCGGCCCCGAACACAAGAATCGTGACGATCGCCACCGGAAAAAGAAACAATAAAAACTCCGTCATATAATCCACGGTACCTGTTGTCATTCTTCTTCCCTTTCTTTTCCAGGCATGATATACTGAAAAAGCTTACATTACCTTTTATCTCGCTATACTCTTTGGAAGGATCCAAAACGGTATGAAATCAAAACGCGACCTGATCAATGAACTGATAACTTTAGGCATAGTATTTATAGGACTCCTTGTCCTTTTCTTAGTCATTCAGGCCCCTCTTGTCGCCTGGTTAATATGTATGATTCCCATAGTCTATGTTATCATTCGTGATCTTTGGTATCTCCGATCCAAAAATTATCAATACAAGGTCCCCGGCAAAACCAAGCTCAAAATCACAGACGGAAATATCACGGCAACCGGCTTATGGGCTGAAGGAAAAATCCCCTGCGAAAATGTAACCAGGATCCAAATTTGGGGTCGCCAGGAATTCGTAAATCATAAGGATAATAAGTCCCCGGAAACAATCACCCGAAAAGAAATCATAGAACGAATCAACATCGAAACCGATCGGGCGATTTATTCATTTGATATCCCCGATACGGAAGCCTTCCGCCCCATTTTATCCGAACTCAAAGAATGCTGTACAAACGCAACCATTGAAACGGACTATGAATGGTCCGAGCCCTGATTTTTCTTCATAAAGATGAGATCTCTGCCTCCATACCTCGCTTCATTCATCGGAAAATGGATCATCTCATACATATCTTGTCTCTTATCTTTACTCACAACGCCCAAAAAGATCAGTATCTCTGTAATGGTTTTTGCATGAATGGCATACCATCCGGCTTTGTTATTCAGTAACTGCAGGATAAAGAGACACATATTTTCTTCTTCGGGAGTATTCTCCATTTGGAGTCTCTTTCGAAGCAACTTACTGATCTCCTCAAAAACTATTTCATCTTCCTCTGATTCCTTTACGCTTTTTTCAACATAATTCTTAAACCCGTATTTAACAAACAAGTACAGCGTGATCACAACAATCAGGGCTATTAATGACGGTATGAAATACCGTGGATAAACTGTTTTTGAACCAACCACCACCCGCTTGGTACTGCTCTTCCCAAAATTCACATGCATAATGGTCTCACCTTCCAATTCCTGTGAAAGTTTGACAGACTCATTTGCCTTTTTTATATTCTTTGTACTGATATCATCTACATCATACCCGGTTGTTATCGATCGTTCTACAATCTCTCCATATAACGTTGTTTCATATAATTCCCCGCTCGTTTTCAGTTTTTCAAAACGATCTATCTGGGCGCCCTCCAAAAAAAGCACACCGGTGTTTCCTTTATCATCCCGAATCCAATAATACGCTCTGTCTATCATTTCTCCCCGGTCTTCTTCCTGGGTTAAATCAACCGTCTCACCATGATATTTTACTGTTTTTCTTGGAGCATATTCTCGTTCAGTGATCGAAGTTTTTTTTATCACCTCTTTTACTTTTACCGTACAGTCTTCACCTCTGGATAAACCCGGAGCATAATCTACGTATGTTACTTCATATTCGCTGTAGACATTTTCAACGCTTTTGTTTGAAAGAGCAATCCAAAAGATGAAAAGAGCAATAAGGATCAGCACCCACAGAAAAAAATAGATACCGAAGACCGTATCGATAGTTGTATCGAAAAACCGCTTCCTGAAATTTCCTTTGACGTTTCTTTTCGATTCTAAAGTAATTATATTCACAATTCGATCATCCATGCCAAACACCCTCCTGTCAGGGAAAAGCATCTCATCTATCAGTCTTCCAGCATTAACATTATCTTTCAACCGCGTCAACGATAACCTTGCCGTCATGCTCGTATACCGTACACCTCTTCCCTACATCCTTCGCACTGTAATTGGCGATCTCGTAGGTCTCCGTTGTCTTCTGATTGTGGTAAGCATCCGTATATTGCACGATGTAGGTGTAAAAATGCTCCGTGCTGTTTCCTACAACACCATTCTGAAAGAATTCCACGGCATCCGCAACATGGTGCGACAATGTACCTCTCAGATTCATTTCCGTTACCACTCCGATATACATCACGCCCTGATCCATGATCCTCTTGTGCACATCTTTATAAAGCTTGTATGATTTCTTTCTCTGATAAAAGAAACCATATCCAGCCGTGATCAGACCGACAACCGCTCCTACCATGATCAGAATATAGGCCTCATCAACCTGCTGCACCATCAAAAGGATTCCAAATATCAGGGCGAGTAAAAATATGACTCCCCCAAGGATATAGAAAACAAAGGCCTCATGCTTCCCGCCTTCTACAAAGTATCTGAGTTTCTTGAACTTCTCAATATATGTACTTGATATATCCTGATTTGGATTTGTCATAACCGTATTCCCTCATTTACGAAACCGGGTCAACCTCTATTTAAACCACCCAAAAACAAAATCCAGAGGATTCTTGCTCTCATATACTTCCATCATCGGATTTGTTCTGAGTGACTTTACAAGCGATTTCAATACAGTCATATTGATCCGCTCATTTTCATATTCATAGTAGATCATCAGGCCCCTATCCTCAGGAAGGATCTTAATATCATCATAAGCCACTGCTTCCTTCATCTTCCCCTTTACGATCTGTACGATACCGTCTGTCGTGAAGAGAAGATCATTATCAGACTCCCCCTGATCATCCAAAACCGCCACAGTTTTTCTTTGCAGCGCGTGCGCCTCGGCACTGGAAATATTTTTGAGATTGATGAAGTAACGATCAAATAGTGGAACTGTGCGTACCAAAAGCGCAATCCCTGCATCCTCATTTTTCAGGGAATCCGAATACTGAAGGACATTCTGCAAAATCTCCTCATAGCGGGTATCCACCTCTGCAGTCGTTACGCCATCATCGATCAATTCTATACCCAGGTACTGCTTCTGAAGTTCCACCACCTCAACCAGATCATCGGAATTATCATAGAGAACCTCCGGTGTCTCAAATCCCTGAACGATGCAGAACTCACGCAGGTTCGTCTCCGCCTCATTCATCGCTACGATGTCTTCCTTGGTTGCAATATACTCGGCAGCATAGTTCAGCAGATTCCGGAAGAAACCTGCAGTATACAGATCGAACGAGATTTCCAGAATTTCATCATATGTCTCATACACAAAATCTTCCTCAGCTACCAATTCTGCCAGGTGCTTCAGTTTATCATGATCCTTTATGATCGCATCACTGACACAGGTCAGGAGCTCTCCTTCACGTCCCTGTACACAATTCAGCAAATGCACCGCATTCAGCATATCATTCAAAACATTCAGATAGTTGTACGGGTAGTCCACCTCCTGTAACGTTTCACGATAAGCAGACAGCGTTCTTTTTATCTTCAGCTCACTTGCATCCCTCTTACGAGCGGCAAATGCATCCGTGGACCCATTAAAGTATTCATCACTGTATTCCTTATCATTCGGAACCGGGATACACTTATTGAAAAGGATCTCGTACTTGTCATGGAATTCATCCAACACGATTCTGGCTTTTCGCGCAAGGATCTCCTTCTGATTCGAAAGAAATGTGCTTTCGATCCTCTTGATCTCATTTGTCCGGGCAACGTCCGGGCTGAGGCCGGGGCCGGAACCATCCGCAGCCGCCAGCAATTTCTGGTCCGGCATAGGATAGAGATACATTTCATCGATCCGCTTGCTGATATACTGATAGCCCACAGCAGCCGAAGGATCCCCTTCCAGCAATGCACTGACATAGTACCTGCTGAGAAGCTGTGCATTTATCACCTGATTATAGTCTTCATTCACAAGCCTGCGGAACAGCTTTGCCGCACTCTTTGCATCGCCGATCTTGAGGTACGAAAATGCACAGAGCTGAAGTACATCATTTGCGCCTCCTGACATGTCGATGGCAAACTGCAATAATTCTGATATCTTCTCACGTTCTTCAGGCACATCGATGCGGAGCAGATCAATATACTCCAGCGCACAGGAAGAAGCCACCTGGTTTTCACGCAGAAGATCACAGGCTTTGAAGGATCTTACAAAGACTTCGAAATACAGCTTGGCTGCCTGGAAATAATACTCTGAAAGTTCACCCTCGGTCTCCTTCCACAGGGCGTTCGCTGTATTTCCAAAGAAATACCAGAACGGAGGATAAGCCACAAAGTTCTCCTTAATGGTATCCAGACGCTCATAACGCCGGAAATTATCCGGGTCCATAAGGATCTCGTTATACTGAGTCACCTGACGCTCAGTCAGACGATAGGAATCCGGAATATCATAGGCATCCATCAAACGCCATGCAGTATCAAAGAGTTCCCGGCGAAGACCATTGAACTGCTCGATAGCTGCGCGGTGTAACTGCCACTGTTCTTTCTCATAAGCAAGCGTATTCTCCGCTTTCTGCTTACGATAATTCATATATCCAACACCTACCTGCGAGGCAAGTGACATAGCCAATGTGATCGGGTTCGTCCCGATAAAGAAACCGATATTGGGGATGGCACTCCAAATAGAGTTCTTCATCTTATTCTGATACTCGAGATCAATAAACTTTTTGTCTCCTTCCTGCATACGGAAGAATGTAATTGTATCAAGCAACTGCTTTAGAATATTCAATAATGCCTCGTCCTTCGGCATCTGCTCAAGGTTTAGATTGTTTAAGATAGCATCATATTCCTGCTCAAGGATAACGATGTCGTTGTAATCTATGATCTGCGATACTGACACTGTGCAAAGGTTCAATGCATATGCCGACTTAACCTTAGGATCATTAAAATCAAAAGTCCCCTGTTGAATCTGATCAATCAATGCGTAATTCTCATTTCCCATAAATCCATCCTCCAACTCATTTATGCATAATTACCATCGGCTCATTCATAATCAATTCCAGTGAAATTGGAACATGATCCGAAATCTTAGTTCTATACTCTTCAAAATCATCATCATAATATCTTCTCACAGCATCTATTTTTTTTGCCTTGTATTGTATACCCTCTTTTTCGAAAACCTTTACGTCAAATGTGAAATGATCATAGTTTTGAGAGTAGCCACGAGTCTTCTTATTCTCTTTTAAATCCTCATTGCTTTTTAATGATGTTAGTTCATGTTGAACCGTGATAATGCTTTGCCGTTCGTTAAGATACACACTCTCTTCCCTGCTGAGAACTGAGTTTTTTATTATTCCCTCGTTTGCTTCACCTCTGTTCTTGTATAGGTTGAGATTATAATCTCCCATGATTATGGTATATGCCTCTCGATTGTTTCCATATGTTCTATCCATACTAATCGAAGGATATACATTCTTTACCAAATAATTGTATTCTTCTTTTCGCTTTTCAATTTCGCTCTTGTTATTATTGCCAAAATACAAATGAACATTGATCAAACGGAATTCGAAGAACCCACCATATACTGGAATAAATCGAATATAATATGGTACGCGAATAAACTTTGACCCATCAAATTTCATACCATCTTGATTAAGGATTCTAGGTTCATATACCTTCCCCTTATTCGATGCAAGTTTCACTCTTCTCGTATTCCAGATATAAGAAAAACCTTCTCCTCGTTTATCTTTCACTTCCTCCATTTTCCCAGGTAGAAGAGAATCTTTTGGATATCCCCAACACTCCCCCCAAGTAGGGAAGTATTTCTTCTTCATGTCACGGATAGCTTTCCCTTCACTCAATACCTCCTGAAAAGCAACTACATCAAATTGTTCTTTTCTAATCAGATCCGCAATGAAACGTTTTTTATCATCCGTAGTTGCCCAACTCATATTCATGACATTGAATGAACCAAATTTAAATCGCATTTCATCACCTCATTTTCTATTTCACGAAAACACCTGATATTTATATTTAATGCTTGTATCGCATTATATGTCTCATCCTCGCTTGATATGACGGATTGCTGGACTCATGAATAAGATTCTCTATCTCCATAATCTTTTCTCTGCTATAGATAGGCTGGTCATAGGATCGAATGTAGTCCAACATTGTATCCGAATATAGTACCGGTGATTTTGTATTCACCTGCAGATTACAATTTCTTGAAAAGACTACAACCGGAACAAACTCATCAATAGTCCGATGAATACAACGTTCAAGAACCTGCATATGCCTCTCGTTTTGTTTCAAGGGATTATAAAACCATCTCCGGTTTTCTCTAACCACCTGTGTCCATCGATAGTCTTCTTCCTGTCCCAGGATAACTCCTGCATAATTCTTTGTTTCGATAACGAATATGCCATACTGCGAAACAACAATGTGATCTATCTGACTGGATGTTTTTCCTATTTCAATCAGGACATCATTCATTACATGATACTGATCCTTCGGAAGCGTGGAAAGCAGATCTTTCACTATTTTCTCTCCAATCTTTCCTTTCATTTCAGCGGAACATGATACCCGAAGCGGAAGATGTGCGCCTTCTCTCCTCCAAAAAGAATCATCCCACGGAAGATCAAAGATATCATTCCAATCCACTTCCCATGCTTCATCCCAGGAATCTTCCAATTCATTCTCAAGATCGTCAAGTTCCTCAAGAATATCTTCCAGATCATCGTCATCCTCTGCATCTTCCAGATCATCACGGATATCTTCTAACTGTTCCTGAAAGTCTTCACGATCCTCTTCTGACATCGGGGATTTTTGAATCAATGTGAACAATCTGCTAATCTTTTGGGATGCAGATCCCGCTTTTATATACCAGCCTCTGCTTTTGGGACGATCCTCATCATCGTCATCATCCCAGTCATCGTCATCATCCCAGTCATCGTCCCAATCATCATCGTCATCCCAGTCATCGTCATCATCCCACAACATGTAAACACCTTATCCTTTCAGCAAATAATATCTCAGTCTCTAGAGGCTTCGTCTACTCCTCATTACTGCCGAACAAAAGTCCATGCGCCGGTCTTCATTGACAACTATATCCAGCTATAATCCCCACCTGTCTCAGCAAGGCTTAACAAGGCATCGTACTTCTCGACATCTTCCCCTTCCAGTATCTGAATAAGCTTCGCGCTTTCCTTCACCTTCGGTGCCTCTTCGTCCGGTCCAACCTCCATGTCCGGTTCTTCACCGCAGTGTGGACATACGATCATCGGCCCGGTCTTTACATCAAGGAACCGTGTTCCACAGTCATCACATTCATAGAATCCGCAACGTTTTGTTTCGTCTGGTACGTAGTACATACTAATCCTCCAAAAAATAAGTCAGCATCTCGTATCTCAGTCTGCTGCCTTCCCTCTCTTCTTTCATCCAAGCTACGTGGTAGCAGCGCCGCCAAATGCATCCGCAACGATCAGGACGCTTCCCAAAACGATACTGAGCAGGCAGATGTATTGCTTAAGACTTACCTTTTCCTTAAGAAGCACGCGTCCGCCGATCATTACAAAGACAGGATATACAGCAATGATAGGATCCGTTGAAACAGAATCTATCGCCATAGCATAGCTGTAAACAACAATCCCGACATTATCCGCGAGAGCTCCGAACAATCTTGGAACATTTTCTTTTTTGAACGGATTATAGACTTTCTTTTCCTTCCAAAAGATATAGATATGGCATCCAAGAGCAAATACTGCATACTCCATTCCGACAATGATGATGCTGTCTCCCTCAGGCATCGAGAAACCATAAGTGGTATCAAGACATATCCCCGTCACTACAGTCTCCAGACCGTCGATCAGAGCATACATGAGCGGGAAGATCAGCGTTCCCAAGCCTATATGCTTCCATGATCTTTTGGAGCCGAATGGTTCGGCATCCCTCTTGCTTCTGGCATCCTTATTGCGAATAACCGCCAACACGATAACGCTTATCAGAATGATCAAAATCCCTATGGTCCTTAACGGAGTCAATAACGTTAAGATGGAATCCACCCTGCCCATTACCACATATGCAAGGATCAGAAGTATTGTGGATGTGCCTCCGCTTATCCCCTCAACCGGAGACTCTACGGTAACCTCATTATAAATGAATCCTTTAAATGAGATCGTATTGATAATGGCATAAACAATTCCAAACAATGTCATGGGCCAATATCTTACTGCGCTCTCCCAAATAGAGAAAGGTTCATCACGCATGATCAGATAAATGAGAGCGATCACGAAAAAAACAATCCCGATAGATGCTGAATACTTTATGCAGGTATGTTCTTCCTTTTCCTTATGGATCCCTGCCTTGTACAGCAAGCATGTAGTCGACCAAAGAATGATAGCCGCAATTGTGCAACCGAACCAAATGATAGTATTCATAATAAGAGCTCTCCCACATGTGTAAACTCTGCCTCAATTACCGATTATCCCAACATGTCCAACATTTCCTGGGGATTATCCGCAGCCTTCACTTTATCCATCGCCTGAACGATAACGCCATCTTCATCAATCAGATATGTCGTGCGGACAACTCCCATGGAGACTTTTCCATAGTTCTTCTTCTCCTTCCAGACATCATATGCCTTGATCACAGAAAGCTCTGTATCTGACAGCAACGTGAACGGAAGACCGTACTTTTCCTCAAATCGCTTATGTGAGGCCACGGAATCCTTGCTCACACCCAAAACCACAGCGCCGGCTTCCCGTATCTGCGGATAGCGGTCAGCAAAGCCACATGCCTGCTTTGTGCATCCGGCGGTGTTATCCTTCGGATAAAAATATAAAATCACCCTTCTTCCTCTGTAATCCTTCAGAGAATGCATCTCCCCATTCTGATCCGGAAGTGTAAACTCCGGTGCCGATGTACCAATTTCAAGCATAAATCTCCTCCAATTCCCGCCTGTCTCTGCAAGGCTTAACAACACATCGTTTTGTTTCGCCAGGTACGTAGTACATACTAATCCTTCCTGAAATATGTCAGATCTTGTAAGCGAGTGTATATATAATGTATCTCACTTGTTCTAAACATTTCCTGAAGATGATGAATCAATACCTGTTTGCTCTTTGAATTCAAAAGCCATTTTGCAATTTGTTCTATCTCTTCATCTGACAGTATATATAATCTTTCATTTCCGGGTTTTTGTTCAACAAGCCTGTCCCTTATGGCATCTTGAAGCCAGGCAAGCTTATCTTCATTAGACTCATTAATATCCGGTAACAAAATAATCCTCCTTCCCTGTCTTGTTATATTTTGGATACCATTTATCGTTCGCCGAATACTTCTCATAAAAAAGGTCATCGCCCACAGTAATACACTCCTTTATCAGAATTCATTCCGTGATTCAAGTGTCTCTCAGCACCCTCATCCGCAAAAACACTCCGAGAACACCCGATAGTTCTCATCCCTTCCCGGCGGGCAATAAACCGCAAATTCAATCTTCTCAAAAACCTTCGGGAACTCATTCAACGCCGTCCTGAACGCTCTTGCCACAACCTTCGGGTTGTTCTGAAACGCCCCGCAGCCAAATGCACCAAGTACCAGAATTTCCGCCTTCATGCTCGCTGCGCATGTCAGCATATGGATGGCCCGCTTCACGTGATAGCCGTACAGCTCCACGTCCTTCATATAGGACCCGCCATTCACGATGGGAACATAGGGATTCGAAGACTCCCGAAGATCCGGTGCCGCTATGGTGATCACATCCACAGTAACCCAGTCCTGCTTCTCCATACGTCGGGGCAGGTCTTCATCCGTCTTACAGATAACCACACCCTCGGTGTAAATCAAAGAATCCGTAGCCTTCGGATCATTCCTGTCAATATGATGCTTGTAAAATGTATCTCTGATCGTCCGTCGGTCCAGAAGCGGGTACAGCGTAGATGTCCGGCACAAGCACTCCTCCTGTGCGGTGCAACCACTTGCAACCCCACCCCCGGGATGAAATGCGTTGGCGAAATTCATCACCGCGATCTTCGCCGAAGGGTTCTCCTGTCGAAGCCGCATGGCAGCCTGAAAACTCCGATCCTGCGTTACGGTGATCACCGTATCTCTTCTCCAGTTTGCGTCAAACGCCGGGTACTGGTCCTCATAAAACACGTGGGTATTCTTCTTCGCCTCTGTCACCGAATCCGAAAGCTCCTTATCCGCCTCGATCCAGGACAGAGTATCCTTAAAAACAGCTATTCTCTCACTACGTGTAGACACTGCCATTACCTCCTTCGTACCTCTTCACATATTCATACGATATTTCGACAGATCAACTCTTCCACCACTCACTTCGACACCTTCAGCCTCCAGAAGCATCGTCTGCCCCTCAATACCACCGAACGCAAATGCACTGGACAGTTCTCCTTTTGCATTCACCACACGATGACATGGTATATGCTCGGGATCCGGATTCCTATGAAGTGCATTCCCGACAACGCGGGCTAGATTTCTGTTACCCGCTAATTCTGCAATGTCTCCATAGGTTGAAACCTTTCCATACGGAATGCACTTTACAGCTTCATAGATTCTATTGGTAGCACTATCTAAAACCATTGCAACTCCATCAATATCATCTTGCAGCATAGATATCCTAAACACACCTTCTTAATCCAACATTTTTCTCATGGATCCAGGTCCCCGTCCCCCTTATCAATGGTTCTTGTTAGTCTTGCTGAATGTTTTTATCATCACCTCTAGACCTTTCACCCTCTCGCATTTCTTCGGTTCTGCCGAAATAAAGTCAATTTTATCATATCCCTTTGCCGTCAATGCGTAGTTCCCGTATTCCAAACCATTAAGTGTTATTATCGGTTTAACTCCCGATAACTCCATCGGTGCATATACCGAAGAGTATCTGATACCATAACCATTTTTCTTGAAAAGAAGTTTACCAAGTTTGTTAGTAGCATCATATATCTTTGGTAATAATTTATAAATGTACAGCGGGGCAAGCATATCAAGTGCTAATTCCTCCAAAGGCTGCTTTCTGACCAATTTATAATACTTTTCAATCAGATCTTTTTCTGTGTCCGTCAAATCGCCCTCATTTGCTATCGACATAGCTATTTTATGAAGTAATGAATTGACCCTGCTTTTACCCCCTAGGAAACTACTAACTATAAATGGTTCATTGCAAATATAACGAGCCAGATAGTACTCTTCACCATCCTTCAGTTTCACTTCTCGTTCAAGTGCATCAGGAGTTGATGCAATATAAAGAACCGATTCCCCTTTTGAATTTAATCTCCCTTGACTAATTATGGACCTCGGTGCCGGTCCCCACTCCTGCGGATCATTGGGGTCTTTTATCCCTTCCGCACGTCTTATTCTGTAAAACTCGTCGCCCTTTGAAATTGTCACATCTTCTGTAAAAACGCTCAGTTTCTCACTATTACTTAAACCGAAATACATCGCAAGAAATTCCGAAATACTTCTACAACTGAGCAACCTGTGCTCCATTTCACTCGTCAAGAAATCACTCCTCTTCTTCACCTCTTCACGTCAACCGATGTTCTCCTATTTATGCAACCGCATTCGTGTTTATCTCATCAATGACCTTCCGAATCCCCTGCCATACGGACAGATCAGTAAATATCTCAACCACACTGCCCTGGTCAGTGAACGGCGCTTCCTGAAGGACAGACAGATCCTTCATCATTCCATTTCGAACGATATACTCGACAATCTGATTCACAAAATATATCTGTCTAGAGTCCATTGTCGTACCATTCAGATAATCGGCAAACGCTTCTTTCGCTGCATTCATATCAAGTCCGACAATCTCTCTAACAAACTCTCCCAATGGCTTCGAACCATATTCCGCTTCATAATCCTGCTTCGTACCAATCTTCTGCCACAGTATTGCCTCCAAAGAATCTACATCCTCTTTTGTAAGCGGTCGATTCGTTCGAAGCTTTGCTATGACTATATCGTCCTTATGTTGACGAACATAGTACTCGGCCTTTGCCTTATAATTTTGAAGGCTTTGATCTTCAAGATCAGACTCCTGCCACTCTTCAGAAATGATCTGATCTTCAAAGTTAGTGTGATATTCAAGATCCTTTTTCGGAATATACTTCATTAAATCACGAAGTCTTGTGCGAATTTCCTCCCACTCCTCAGTATTTGCTGAATCAATATAACTCGTGTTCAGTAATGTCGAAATGAATTCCTGTTCCTTCTTTATTTCCGGAATCGTAGCATATCCTCGTCAGCAAAAACTCATATGAAACTTTTGAGATATCTTCCAACGGCATTTATATTGCCACCTTACAAAGATACCCCACCGGCACTTCCTTCGTCAGCCATACTCCGTTCTTCGACAGGTAGAACTTGTACCCGTCCCGGTTCATCTCCCCGGCCTTTACGATGTACAGCACCGGTTTGCCGTGGCGCTGTCCCACCTTCACCGCGGTCTCTCTGTCCCTGGAGAGATGTACGTAAAGGCGACTCTTGGGGATCAGACCCTGCGCGTCAATGGAGGCTTCATACTTGGTGGCGGTGCCGTGCCACAGTTCCTCCGGAGGTGCGACCTCGTCCAGCTCCACATCCACCGGGATGGAGTGCCCCTGGTTCGCACGGATCAGGGTTCTGTCCTCGTTGAAGGAGTAGCGCTGCTTCTCATCCGTCCGGACGATCTCCTCCAGAATGTCCATATTGAATTCATGCGTGCGGGAAATGCCTTCGATCAGCTCGTCCACATTTGCCCAGCCATGCTCATCCAGGGTGATGCCGATGGTTTCCGGCTTATGACGGAGGATGAGGCTCATATATTTACTTGTTTCTCTGTGTCCCATTTTACGCTCCTTACTGTTCATACAAAAAGGCGCCTGAAGAAATGCTCAGCACCATTTTCCGGTGAGTGCATTCAAGCGCCCTTTGATCAGCTCCCTGTTTCAATGGAAAAGCAAAACAATCCTCGTCCAATCAGCATTGCTTATCCCCCTTGTTTTCTGCTATCCCCTCAGGACAACATTTTACCATAATATCAGGGAAAATTCACCTTCTTTACCGCATGTTGATGGGCTGCGGATTCACCGGATCCGTCGGACGGACATTCTGCCCGTAACCCAGGCCGGCCATACGGTGAACGCCGCCTTCGATCACATCGCAGCTGTCCGTCATCCGACGGCTGTTGTACGCAATAAAGGCCTGTGCCACCAGATGATAGTACAGATACTGTCCGGCCAGGATCAGAAGGATCCCCGGAAGGAAATACTTCTGTCCCGCCAACAGTATGGTCTCCAGTTGCAGGGGAGCCTTCTTGTCCCCTCCCAGGAAATACAGTACGATGGGCGCCAGGATCAGCACCGCTCCCATAAATATCAGGAGTACGCGGACCCATTTCGCCATTCGTATCGCACCTTTTCTTACGCTTTCTTCTTCCATAGCCTGTTCCTCTCTTTCTCATTTTTTTGCAGACTCCGGAACTTACTTCTCCCTGCGTTTCCCGCCGCGCGGACATGTCCGGGTGTGTCCTGCCTGATCATATTATGCATTCCGGCGATGTCCCAATGAACTCCCATCTCACTAAAAAAAGACACGGCTTCTCATGCACGCACGCATGATGCCATGTCTTTTTCTTATCAAAAACTTCACTTTACTTCACTAAAAACTTCACTACTTCATCTTGAATCTAAAAAGAGAAACAGGGATCACACGTAACAGAAGGACTAGGGGGACAAACCGGTATTTTCACATCTGTACACCGATCATCCCATTCCCCACCTTGCTTTTGTCAGCTTCAGGTCTCTGCGGTAATGGAGATTCTGCGGATAATCCGAAACCAGTTTTTTTCGGATGTCTATACATCTTCTGCAAAGCTCTTGCGCTTCCTCAGAAGCATTCATTTTTATTTTCAGATCAGCCATACGTTCCAACCCCTCCGCATAGAAGGATCGGCATACCGGATCCTCCGGATAATCCACCACCATGGATTCTCTATATAGGAGTGCCTCCCGGAACATCTTCATTGCTTCCTCATCCTTGCCCTGAGTATCCAGGATCTCCCCCATACGCACAAGCGGGACCGTATAAGCAAGGCGAAATACCAGATTATCCGGTTCCAGCCTGATCAGCTCTTCACGAATACTCTGGCTTTCCCGGTAAAGTTCAAGAGCTTTCTCCGGATCCTCTTCCGTCCATGAGCTGGCGTATCTTGCGACACAGGAAGCGATCTCCCGCCGGTGCATGAGACAGTCCGGTTCATCCCCCGCAAGCGCCCTGACCTGCTCAGTACTCTCCAGATATAACCTCCGCGCCGTTTCCATATCCTGAACATCGAACCGTACGTCTGCCACCTGCTTCAGGTCCGTCATCAGAGCGAGCCTGTACTCTCTCCTCTTCGGATCTATACTCATCAGTTTTTCACTCAGCAGAAGTGCTTCCCTGTGGTACCTCTCAGACTGTACAAGGTCATCCAGATGCCAGTAGTTTGAGCCCTTTTTATCCTTTGCATTCCGAAGCTGGTAAAGGCAGTATTCATCCTCCGCATCCCCGAACATCCGCTCAAGCTCATCACAGAGGGACAGCGCATCCTGAAAACGGCTTTCCCTCCGAAGATATTCCTCAAGCTCCAGCACTCTGCCGATCAGCGCCGTATCCCTTTTTACCCGTTCATATTCCTTCCGCATCTCCGCCTCCCTGAGGAAACGAAGAAGATACATGGTGCTAAAGTTGTCCAGTCGGTCCTCTATATACATCTCATAGGCGGCCGATGCAAAATTCCTTTTGCCATCCTGCCGCGAACTATAATACCTTCCTGCTCCTGTGGTATTCAGCCACTCTGCAAAGGAGAGATGGAACACGGTGATCCGGTCTCCCTTTTCCAAAAGCAGCATGGAAATGGGCTGTCGAAAGGCGTAATACTCGTTCTCACCCCATTTCATCATCCGTCTCAGTGTATTTACCGGGATCGGCTCAGGTGAAGCGGTAATGATCCCCAGGGGTTTCTGCCAGAAGCTTCGGTAACCATCCGCCCCCTCCTCCGATCCCGGAAGAGTAAAGTTCTTCCGGTCAAGCGACAGGCGAAAAAGCTCCGAAAGTCCCACGGGAAGGGGATAACTCTTCAGATCCGTCTTCGGGTCCAGTTTTACGTCCTCCAGCACATTTTCACATGCACATTCCGCATAGGCGAATACACCCCCTGCAGCTTCGGTAAGCCGCAGGTAGAATTCTTCCCTCTCTCCGCCGTACTCCGCCAGAGTCTCATCCAGCCTGAACCGGAGATACTCCCGCATATCTGCGTTGTTCTCCTCCACCATCTCATCCAGTTCGATCCGGTCACAACCGTAAAAACACTCACGGATCTCCGGTTCCGGCCGGGCAGTGATCAGAAACCTGCACCAGGACGCAAACTGTCCGGCATAATCCCGGATGAAATGCATCAGTTCATCGCCGGATGCCTCATCCAGGGCATCGATCAGCAGGATCATATTCTCTCGTTTTCCGCTGATATTGCAGTCTCCCAGAGGCTTCACCAGCAAACGCCGGAACCGGTCCTTTCCCTGTCCGATACTGAAATTATCGTCCTGGATCATTTTCATCAGCAGACTCCGGTATTCCGGAATTCGCATGGCCATCTTATAGGCGATCCATACGATGATGCTGTCCTCGCTGCTGTACTCCTCGCTCTGAAAGTCGCAGGAAAGCGCTGCAGCCACTCTCGGATTATAATGCTGCAAATGGGCGGAGAAGGCAGATTTTCCGGCACCCGGCTTGCCATATAGGAGAAGGATCCTCTTTCCTTCCGGATCATCCAGCCAGGTATCGATCCTTTTCCGCAGCCATTCCCGGCCGATCAGCTTCTTCCCGGCCAGAATATCCAGCTTCGTCAGTTCCAAATTGATCTCCGGAAGACGAAGCTTCTCCCGGAGGGTCTGAAGTTCCGAGTTATACTGTCTCACCTCGTCACTGTCAAGCATCCGGATGATCTGAAGCGCTTTCTCCTCCAGATATTTATCCCATTCATCACCGCCCCGGTCCAGATATATCCGGTAATCGCTCATATCCGCCCACTGATACTCCCTGGTCTGGGCAGGGGCATCGATTCTTCCCTCCGGCTCCAGAAGCACAGACCGGATCATTCCATGCTTGGATGCGATGGCAATGGCCAGCTCATCCAGACAGGGGCCCCTTTCCCGGGTGGAATATTTGGACAGAAAAGCCATCACCGCATAGGAGCCGCAGATTCCCTCGGTGATCTTCTGTCTCCAGTTCGTCCACTCATCTATTTTTGTTTTATCGATCCAGATCCTTATCCGTCCGTCGGTGATCTGCTCGATCCGCTGACTCAACTGTACAACAAACTCAGCATGATTGTCATGGCCATAACTGAAGAAGATCTGCATTTCCTGTTTCTCCTCTTCCTGCCCGGGTACAAGGGGAACCATCTGTGCACACCTGTGGCAGAAACCATGTATTCCGTCCCGAAAGATCTCAACCTCTTTTGAATTGCATTTCCCACACAGCATAGTTATCGGCCTCCTCAAGCTATCTTTTCCCCATTTCTCATGAATGCAGGTGCAGCTTCCGGTATTCCCGCGGGGAATATCCCGTGATCTCCCTGAACGCCTTGTTAAATGTAGTCGTGGACTGGAATCCTGCCTGGAAGGCACAGTCCGTGATGGAGATCCTTTCGTCCGCCAGAAGACGGATCGCAGTACGGACCCGGATACCTGCCAGATAATTCGGGAAGGAAGTCTGCATGTACTTCGTAAACAGCTTGGAGAAGTAATAGGGACTCAGTCCCACTGCTGAAGCAACCTCCGTCTCCGTCAGCCGTTCTGTGGAATGCTCCGCCATATAGTTGCAGATCTCCCGGATATAGGCCCAGGCCTGACCGGCGATCTCCTCTTCACCCAGCTCTTCCGCACGCTCACGGAGCACATATTCTCCGATCAGCAGCAGGATTTCATAAACCAGGATCTTGCATCTGGTCTCGCTGAGGCGATAACGATGTTTGAAAATGTCCCGTATTTTGTCCAGTTTATCCTTCACAGCAGTTGTGAGCTCCGGCTCCCTGTCTGCCTGTATATGGTGGCATCTGCTCATCAGTCTCATGATGATCATCAGGTCCAGATTCTGCTCCATAAGCGTCGGAGCGATCTGGATAAAGACCGTCCCGTCTTTCGGCGTGGCGATCACCTCATGAAGCTCTCTGGGCCAGATCAGGAACAGATCTCCTTTCTTCCCATGATACTCCGTATCTCCGATCCGATACCTGCAGTCACCCTTAGTGATCACGGTAAATTCCGCAGCATTGTGCCAGTGCGGAGGAAAGGATGTGGGAGCATCCCTGTAGGTGATGGAGATCCCCTGAAGAGCACTGTATTCTATGATTTCACGTTCTTCATTCTTCATACTTTCATCATAACAAAAATCGGGCAAAGTTCAATAAAAACCACCTGTCATTTTAGAAATCGGCCTTTTATAATCACATGTAGAATCATTGGAGATATGATCCTTACAAGGAGGTTACACACATGAAGGCTTTATTTATCGGGGGTACGGGAACCATCAGCACTGCCATCGTAAAGAGACTGGCAGAGGATCCGCTCTGGGAGGTATGGGTACTCAACCGCGGGAACCGTGACGATGTGCTCCCTGAGGGCGTGAATCGTATCGTGGCCGACATCTACGATGAGGCCGATGTTGCTAAGAAGCTGGAGGGTATGGAATTCGATGTGGTAAGCGAGTTCATCGCCTTTCATGTAGATGCGGTGGAGCGGGATTACCGGCTCTTCAGAGGAAAGACGAAGCAGTACATTTTCATCAGCACCGCTTCCGCCTACCATAAGCCCGCCGCAGGTTACATCATCACGGAAGGAACCACACTGGCAAATCCCCACTGGCAGTATTCCAGGGACAAGATCGCCTGCGAGGAATTCCTGATGAGGAAATATCGGGAGGAGGGCTTCCCCATCACCATCGTGCGTCCCAGCCATACCTATGATGAGAGAAATGTACCTCTCGGCGTTCATGGCCGGAAGGGCTTCTATCAGGTGATCAAACGTATGATGGACGGAAAACCGGTGATCATCCAGGGCGACGGAAGTTCCCTTTGGACCGTAACCTTCAACAGAGATTTTGCCACCGGTTATGTGGGACTCATGGGTAATCCTCATGCCATCGGCGAGGCCTTCCAGATCACGGGAGACGAGTCTCTCACCTGGGATCAGATCTATCAGACCATCGCAGATGCCCTGGGTGTGGAGCTGAAGGCCTACCATGTAGCATCCGAGTATCTCAGTGCCGTCGGAGACAAATACGGCTATGACTTCGAGGGCAGCCTGACCGGCGACAAGTCCGTCTCCGTTGTCTTCGATAACCGGAAGCTGAAGCGCGCCGTACCCACCATGCAGACCACTGTACGGTTTGATCAGGGCGTGCGGATCGCACTGGACTATGTACTCTCCCATCCGGAATGCCAGGTGGAGGATCCGGAGTTCGATGACTGGTGCGACCGGGTCATCGCAGCGCTGGAGGCGTCGAAGGCGTCTGTTTGACAGTGCCGAACTCCCGCTGACCTGCGCTGGATCCACATCCGGCAGGCTCAGGGACATACTACAGGATCATAACGAAAATCACATGACAGGACCAGGGATTCTATTTGTATTCTATTTGTATTCCATTTGTGGAAAAATAAGGTGAGGGCCCGGGTCCTGTCACTTTTATCATTCTCTTTGTAAAATATACTTGACATTTTGTAAACCGGGAGTTAGGATAACCTCAAGGACGGGCCGTGGTCGACCCGGCATATCGTGGACATATGTCCATTCACCGTCCCTGCGTTTCATCGCTACAGGGGATTGGAGACACGTTCTCCGGGAAAGGATACACTATGAAGAAATCATTACTCACCTTGATGTTAATTATAACCGCTGTCATGCTCTGCGGTGCGGTCTTCCTGCTCGTCGCCAACAACCGAAAAGGCGGTAAGAGCACCTGGTCTCATGTGGTCACCGTAAAGAACGGAAAGGCAGATCCCGGCGGGTCCACGATGGAATTCACCGTTCAGGAGGAGGGGGAACATACCCTTGCTCTCTCCTGGAATCTGGCGGGTGAAGGAGAAGATCTGACCAAAGCCTCCGAGGACGGCGGCATCGGTTTCATCACCGGCATCGCAATGACGGACCCGGAGGGAAATGAAGTCTACGGAACCTCCGCAGCTGCTGTCTTTCTGGATACGAAGCTTCAACTGAAGCCGGGAAATTACACCATCGAATTTACCTATCTGACAAATGAAGACGATTACATCGCATATGCAAAGAAGCATCTCTGCGGTGAGATGATGGCTGAGACTCTGGCAAAGGATCTCAACTTCGGCTCACGGGGAATGGACGGTTCCTGGCAAATGGAATACACGTCACGGGTCTCCCCCGCAGCGAACAGTATCACGCAGGTGATCCCCGCTCTCCTCGCCATCCTGTTGGCTGTCTGTGTATCGATCATCCTCCTCGTCGCCTTTACCCGGGGAAAGAAGACTCTCCGTCAGGAGTACGACGAGCGTCAGGAGCTTGCACGCGGACGGGCGTTCCGTTACGCCTTCTACTCTATGCTGATCTTCATCGGCGGCGTGCTCTGCTTTGACTGGACCGGACTGATCCCCGGTCAGAACCAGATGATCTTCTATGCTTCCGGTCTGTTCTTCGGAATTCTGGTCTACGCGGTTTACTGCGTATGGAATGACTGCTACTTTGCCCTGAATCAGCGGGCAAATATAATGATCGTCTTCTTTACCTTCATCGGTCTCTTCAATCTGGCGATCGCCGTTACCGGCATCATACGGGGAACCATGATACAGAACGGCCGTTTCTCGGAACAGTTCCTGAATCTGGAATGTGCGTTCCTGTTCCTTGCGCTCATGGTTACCCTGGTGATAAAGAAGATCCATGACAGAAGACTCACTGAAGACGAAGAATAATACCGGGAGGTGCTCTGATGAAGAATCTCAAACTAAAATCCGCCAGAGCCGCCCGGGATCTGTCCCAGGAGGATCTGGCGAAAATGGTGGGTGTTTCAAGGCAGACGATCAATGCGATCGAGAAGGGGGATTACAATCCCACCATCAATCTCTGCCGCGCCATCTGCAAGGCGCTGGGGAAGACTCTGGATGAGCTGTTCTGGGAACCTTAGGGTTCCGGAACAGCATCCGGAGTTTTTCCTGTATCTACTCTATTTTTTCAGGTAAGCATCGATCTCCCGTGCTGCACGTCTTCCGGCCCCCATGGCGGCAATGACCGTCTTCGGTCCGGTCACGGTGTCACCTCCGGCGAAGACGCCCGCGCGACCGGTGGCAAGGGTATCTGCATCAACGATGATGTATCCTCTGTCGCTGACAGCCACGCCGTCCAGACCGTCATTATCACTGCTGCTTCCGATGGCTTCCACTACGGCATCCACTGCCAGTGTAAACTCGGAGCCCTCGACGGGAACCGGTTTCCGTCTTCCGGATGCGTCCGGTTCGGAAAGCTCCATCTTCTGACATTTCAGTCCTGTTACCTTTCCGCCCTCTCCCAGTACCTCCAGGGGTGCGGTAAGATAAATGAATTCCACGCCCTCTTCCATCGCTTCTGCAAGCTCTGCCGGATCGGCGGGCATTTCCTTTACGGAACGTCGATATACCACGGAAACCTTCTCTGCACCGGGGATACGGACTGCGAACCGGCAGGCATCCATGGCCACATTTCCGCCGCCGATAATGGCGATGGTCTTCGCCCCCGGAAGAACGCTGTCCAACTTCTCCTTATCCTCTCCCGCCGCATTCAGTCCGTCAAGGAAGTCTGCAGCCGAAATGACGCCGGAAAGATCGGTTCCCGGGATCCCGAGACCCATGGAGCGGCCTGCTCCGTTGCCGATAAATACGGCCGAGAAGCCCATCTCACCCATCAGGGTATCAATGGTAATATCCTTGCCAAGCTCCTTCTCCGTTTCGATCTTTACTCCCGCTGCCGAAAGTCCGTCCACCTCAAACCGGAGAACCTCCTCAGGAAGCCGGAATACGGGGATCCCGTAGGCCAGCACTCCGCCGGGTGTACTCTCCCGGGTGAAGACGGTCACATCATAGCCTGCACCGGAAAGGTCCTTTGCACAGGCAAGTCCTGCAGGACCGGAACCGATCACGGCTACCTTCTTTGCAGCAGCTCCGTCTGTAGTCTTCCCGGATGCAGCCGTTCCTTCTGATCCTGTCTCCTCCGCACTGCACGCTGCGGTCTTCTCTTCGATCTCTCCTGCCAGCACTCTCTTTCTGTGCAGATCCGCAACAAAACGCTCCAGGGAACCGATGGCTACCGAACGTCCCTTCTCTCCTCTGACACAGTTGCCCTCGCACTGCAGATACTTCGGACACACACGTCCGCAGACTGCAGGAAGCACGGTGGTCTCCGTCAGGATCTGATAGGCTTCTTCGTACTCCCCCTCCGTGATCTTCCGGATAAAATCGGGGATATGGTTGCTCACGGGGCAGCCCTCCGTCATGCAGGGATGCTCCCGGCACTGCAGGCAGCGAAGTGCTTCGCGGACGGCCATTTCCTCCGTGAAGCCCTCTGCCACCTCGTTGATATTATGGATACGGTCCTCCGGTGCCTGGACGGGCATCCGGGTTCCGGACTTGCTGAGATTTATCATGCTCTACCTCCAATACTAAGATTCTTCGCACTCCTTCATGCGATAAGATTCTTCGCTTCGCTCAGAATGACATACCATGGAATGACATATCTTTCGGTCATTTATCACTCCGACGCTCTGCCTCAACCTTTCTCTTCAGCGTTTCATACCGCTCCATGGCGGTCTTCTCCGCGCTGGTGAAGAGCTTCTCTGCTTCATCGGGGAAGCGGAGCTTCAGCGAGTTGTATCTTACCTCACCCATCAGGAAATCACGGTATGCCTCCGACGGCGCACCGCTGTCCAAAGACAGGGGCTGCGGCAGATCCGGATTGTAACGGAGCAGATTCCAGTAGCCGGCACGGACTGCCTTCCGCATCTCCAGCATACTCTTGTTCATACCCGCCTTCACACCGTGGTTGATACATGGTGCGTATGCGATGATGAGGGACGGACCGTTGTAGGCCTCCGCCTCACGAAGGGCCTGCAGGGTCTGTGCCGGATTTGCTCCCATGGCGATCTGTGCCACGTAAATGTAGCCGTAAGCCATGGCGATCTGCGCCAGATCCTTCTTCTTCACCTTCTTACCGGAAGCCGCGAACTTCGCAACGGCTCCCGCCGGGGTAGCCTTGGAGGACTGTCCGCCGGTATTGGAATAAACCTCGGTATCAAATACAAGAACATTTACATTTTCACCGGAAGCAAGCACGTGATCCAGTCCGCCGTATCCGATGTCATAAGCCCAGCCGTCACCGCCGAAGATCCACATGGAAGGCCGTGTCAGCAGGTCTGCGTTTCTTACCACATATGCGGCATTCTCATCTGTGTCGGCCAGCTTCTCACAGGCCGCCAGAAGTGCGTCGCCCGTGATCTTCGATGCTCTTCCGTCATCCATGAACTTCAGCCAGTTCTCGGCTGCCACGCCTGCCTTCTCGGTAAGCGCTTCCACTGCAGTCTTCAGCTCCAGTCTGCGGGCATTCACAGCGGTTGCCATACCATATCCGAATTCGGCGTTATCCTCGAAGAGGGAGTTTGCCCATGCGGGACCCCTGCCCTCCTTGTTGATCGTGTAAGGTGCAGAAGGTGCGGAGCAGCCCCAGATCATGGAGCAGCCGGTGGCATTTGCCACAAACATCCGGTCACCGAAGAGCTGTGTTACCAGCTTTGCGTACGGCGACTCGCCGCAGCCCGGGCAGGCTCCGGAGAATTCCAGGAGCGGCTGAACGAACTGGGAGCCCTTGACGGTATCCGGTGTGAAGGGAACCTTCCGGTCCTCATTGTGCACAGATGCAAAGAGCTGATCGAAGTCCTTCTGCTGTGCTTCCATGAACTCGGTCGTGGTGGCTTCCATTTCCAGCGCCTTCTTTCTTGCCGGGCAGACGGATGCGCAGGAACCGCAGCCGGTGCAGTCCTTTGCCGAGAAGCCCAGGACGAAATACTTGTCCTTCGTTCCCTTCATGGGCTTTGCCTGCGGATAGTTCTTCGCCTCCTCTGCCGTCAGGACAAAGGGACGGATCACGCCGTGGGGGCAGACCATGGAGCACATGTTACACTGCATGCAGTTTCCGGAGCACCAGTGGGGAAGGTCGGCTGCGATGCCTCGCTTCTCGTAGGCAGCCGTTCCGGAGGGAACCATGCCGTTTGCGGTCTCCACGAATACGGATACCGGACAGTCGTCACCTGCCAGGGTATTCGTGGGAACCAGGATATCATTCAGATAATCGGTATGAAGCTTATCCCGTCCTACCAGCTTCTCCGGTGCCGGATCGTCCGATGCGGTCTTCCAGCTGTCGGGAACGGTCACCTCATGGACGCTCTCCACGCCGCCGTCCACGGCTGCACAGTTCATGTCCACGATGTTCTGACCCTTCCTTGAGTAGGTCTTCACGATGGCGTCCTTCATATAGCCGACTGCTTCATTGATGTCAATGATCTTCGCGATGGTGAAGTAAGCCGCCTGAAGAACGGAATTGGTCCTTCTTGCTCCCAGGCCCACACGCTTCGCGATATCCACCGCGTTACAGGTATAGAAATGAATTCCGTTCTCTGCGATATACCTCTTCACGGCCGCAGGAAGATGCTGCTCCAGCTCCTCGTCGGACCATACGCAGTTCAGCAGGAAGGATCCGCCGGGCTTTACATCCTGCACCATATCGTACTTGGTAAGGTATGCGCTGTTATGACACGCCACGAAATCAGCCTGCTTTACATAGTAAGAGGATTTGATGGGCTTATCGCCGAACCGGAGGTGGGAAATGGTCACGCCGCCGGACTTCTTGGAATCATACTGGAAATAAGCCTGTACATACTTCTCCGTATGATCGCCGATGATCTTGACGGAGTTCTTATTTGCACCAACGGTTCCGTCCGCTCCCAGTCCCCAGAACTTGCAGGCTACGGTTCCCTCGGGAGCCACATCCGGATTGGAGGTCACGGGCAGGGACAAATGTGTCACATCATCCGTAATGGAGATCGTAAATTCCTTCTTCGGCGCATCGCTCCAGAGGTTCTCGAATACCGCCTGGATATCTCCGGGCTGTACGTCCTTGGAGCCGAGACCGTAACGGCCTCCGGTGATCAGGCAGTCCTTCCACTGTGTATCCCTGAGGGCTGCACAGATATCCAGGAACAGCGGCTCACCTGCTCCTCCCGGCTCCTTCGTCCGGTCGAGGACCGCGATCTTCTGTACCGTCTCCGGAAGCACACTGCAAAGATATTTGGGCGAGAACGGGCGATAGAGATGAACCTCTACGATACCTGTCTTCCTGCCCTTTGCATTCAGGTAATCCACCACTTCCTCCGCTGCATCGCAGACGGAACCCATGGCCACGATCACTTCGGTGGCATCCGGCGCACCATAGTAATTGAACGGTCTGTAATCCGTTCCCAGCTTCTCGTTGACCTTCTCCATATACTTCGCAACGATGTCCACCGTGTCGATGTATGCGGGGTTGCAGGCCTCTCTGTGCTGGAAGAAGGTCTCCGGCTGTTCCGCGGAGCCCAAAAGATGCGGATGATTCGGGTTCAGCGCCTTCTCACGGAATCTCTGTACCGCATCCCAGTCCACCATGGATCCCAGCTCCTCGTAATCCCATACCTGGATCTTCTGGTATTCATGGGAGGTACGGAAACCGTCAAAGAAATGCATCATCGGAAGCTTTCCCGCAATGGCGGACAGGTGTGCCACCGCCGCAAGATCCATGACCTGCTGCACATTATTCGAGCAGAGCATGGCAAAGCCGGTCTGACGGCAGCCCATGACATCGGAGTGATCCCCGAAGATGGAAAGTGCATGGGTTGCCAGCGCACGTGCTGCCACATGGAAGACTGCCGGGGTCTGTTCACCCGCCAGCTTATACATATTCGGGATCATCAGAAGAAGTCCCTGGGACGCCGTAAAGGTGGTGGTATAGGCGCCCGCGGTAATGGATCCGTGTACGGCACCTGCCGCACCACCCTCGGATTCCATTTCAATGATCTTTACTGTCTCTCCGAAGAGATTCTTTCTGCCGTCAGCTGCCCATTCGTCCATGCTTTCGGCCATGGGAGAGGACGGTGTGATGGGATAAATGGCGGAAACCTCAGAAAATGCATAGGCCACATGAGCCGCTGCCGTATTTCCGTCCATGGTTTTGATCTTTCTCATTACAGGTTTCCTCCTTTCCCGGTTTCAGCCGCTTCCTGATCGGAAGCCTCGTTGTCCAGCGCCTCATTTGCCAGAGCTGCCCGCTGTGCGTAAATGTACTCCGGAACGCTCTGCTCACGGATCACATTGTACATGCAGACATACTGGCACATGTTGCAGTTCTCGCAAAGCTCGGGATCCACCACCGCATGGCGCTCTTCCATGTAAATGGCGCCGTTCGGGCAGTTGGCCTTACAGTCTTCACAGGCAACGCAGGCGGAATCGCAGACCCTGCGCTTGTCTTCATAATCGTCGGTGGAGGAACAGGGTACCTGCTTCATTCCCTGATAGGGAACGATAGTGATCAGTCCCTTCGGACATGCATAGGTACAATCCCGGCAGCCGACGCATTTCTCAGGGTCCACGTATGCCGTGCCGTCCACAACGGAGATGGCGTCGTACCGGCAGACTGCGGTGCAGCTGCCCTGTCCGAGACAGCCGGTGGTACAGAGGCCAAGTGCCTTTGCATCCTGCTTTGCAGCTTCGGCACAGCTCTGGATGCCCATGGATTTGTACTTCTCCTGTGCTTTCTTTCCGCCGGAGCAGCGAACGAAGGCCACCTTCTCCTTCAGCTTCGTCAGATCATGGAGCGTATCCACAATGATCTTCTTCCGGCATTTTACGGTGCAGGCCTCGCAGCCGGCACATTTTGTATAATCGATCACAGCATGATTGTCCACGATGGACACCGCGCCCTTCGGACATGCGCGTACGCACTCACTGCAGGCGATACAGCCGTAGCCGCAGGTCTTCCGTACCACATCCTCGTCCTCCTCCGTGGAAGAACAGGGAATGAAGTTCGTGGCCTTCCGCGGGATCATACGGATCAGTCCCTGGGGACATACATCCGCAGCCGCACAGTCTCCGCAGCCGTTACAAAGCTCCCGGTCCACGGTGATCTTCCCGCCCTCGATACGGATCGCATTCTGCTTACATACCGATGCGCAGCTTCCTACGCCCACGCATCCACTCCGACATTCGCCCCGCTCAAATCCGGACTCAACCGCATCCGCACAGGTGGAACATCGCTTCTCGGCAAATCGCCTCTTGCCTGCCGCACTTCCGGCGCACGCCACAAAGGCGACCTCGTCCGAAACTCCGGCCAGGGCTTCCATGCTCTGGTTTCTTTTTTCCATTTTCGGTACCCCCTAAGTATGATTTTCCCTTACAAAACTGTTTTTCTCTTTTATCACAAACCTTCGCCAGCGTCCTCTACGTCTACGGAAGTTTGCTTCGAACCTCCGCGATACTCACGCCTCTTTCCCTGGCAATGGCTGCAAGATCCTCATATTCATATTTGGACGTCTCGGTTCCGTAGCCTGTGGAGACCTTCTTCCGGATCTCCCCGTATTCGGTGTCTACGGTTTCCATCCTGCGTTTCAGCGTATAGCGCCGGCTGATGCTCTCACGGACACCCAGCGTGGTGGTATGCCGGAAGATCAGCGGCAGAATCCTGTCCCGGTCCGCCTCACGGCACATAACCGTAAGGAGCGTTCCCATACGGGATTTCTTCATCTGTACGGGGATAGAATATACGTCCAGAGCGCCCGATTCAAAGAAGGTCTCGCACGCGAAGGCCAGCTCCTCCGCCGTCATATCATCGATATTGCACCGCAGCTCCAGGATCTGGTCCTCCGTACCTCCGGTCTCTCCGAGAAGGACCCGGACGCAGTTTGCAGCCGGAAAGTCCTTCTTCCCCATGCCATATCCGATCTTCTGTGTCCTCATCACAGGCATGGTTCCGAACTCCGTGACAAAATGCTTCAGGAGCGCGGCTCCCGTAGGAGTACAGAGTTCTCCGTCGATCGTTCCTCCGTAGATTGGAACATCCCTGAGAATATATGCCGTAGCCGGTGCGGGAACCGGAAGGATCCCGTGAGCGCACCGTACCTGTCCGCTTCCGACATGCACAGGTGAGGCGATCACCCTTTCCGGAGCCAGCCGGTCCATCAGCAGACAGACCGCGGTCACATCCGCCACCGCATCCATGGTCCCTACCTCATGAAAATGGATCTCCTCCACGGTCTTTCCGTGGACATGACTCTCCGCCTCCGCGATCAGCCGATAGACGGAAATGATGTCCTCCTTCACCTTCTCACCCACCGGAAGGGCCGCTACGATCTTCTCGATCTCCGCCATTCTGCAGCCGTGGTGGTGATGATGATCGTGTCCCTCATGATCGTGGTGATGCCCGTGTCCTTCATGATCATGGTGATGCTCGTGCTCCTCATGATCATGGTGGTGATCGTGTCCCTCATGATCGTGGTGATGATCATGTCCTTCATGATCGTGGTGATGATCATGTCCTTCATGATCGTGGTGATGATCATGTCCCTCATGATCGTGGTGATGACCATGCGCTTCGTGACCGTGATCATGATCCATATCATGGTTGCGCTCGTGCCCCTCATGATCGTGATGGTAATCGTGACCGTCATGGTCATGTACATGCTCATGCATACTCGCATGGTCTTCATGATGATAGTCCGCAGCATGTGCATGATCGCCCTCGAACATTTCCCCGGACTCTTCCTGCCCTGCGACCTTCACTGTCACATGTGTTCCGCGGATCCCGCATTTCTCTGCAGGTTCGCAGGTATAGGTCACCCCGGGGATCCCAAGAGCGTTCAGTTCCTCAAAGAACGCCTCTCTGTCCGGAAGAAGCTCCGCCAGGGCTGCCGTCAGCATATCGCCGGCAGCTCCCATTCCACAGTCCAGATATATCGTCTTCATATCATTTAGCCTCCATATGGTTGATCCGGTTTGCCAGGAATCCGGCACCGAAACCATTGTCGATATTTACAACGGAGACGCCCGCAGCGCAGGAATTCAACATGGAAAGAAGTGCCGAGAGTCCCTCAAAGGAGGCTCCGTAACCCACACTGGTGGGAACCGCGATCACCGGGCAGTCCGCCAGGCCTCCGATCACGCTGGCCAGTGCACCCTCCATTCCGGCAATGGCGATCACTACACTTGCACCCATGATATCATCCATATGACTCAGCAACCGGTGAAGTCCTGCCACACCCACGTCATAGAGACGGACCACTTCATTTCCGTAGAATTCAGCAGTGACCGCCGCTTCCTCCGCTACCGGGATGTCGCTGGTTCCGCCGGTGGCTACAACAATCTTCCCAAGTCCGCTTCTCTCCTGCGTTTCGCCCAGGATCCCAAGCCTCGCTTCCGGATGGTATTCCATGGGACAGGTCTTCCGGATCTCTTCCGCCGCTTCGGCGGAAAGCCGGGTGATCAGGATCCGGTCCTGCCCCTTCTCCTGCATCAGGGTTATGATCCCAAGGATCTGCTCCGTGGTCTTTCCTGCCCCGTAGATCACCTCGGCAGCTCCCTGCCGGATGCTCCGGTGAGTGTCCGGCTTGGCGTATCCCAGATCCTCAAACGGCGCCTTCTTTATTTCCAGCACCGCATCCTCTATCGTCATCGCTCCTTCCTGCACTGCAGTCAGGACCTCCTTTAAATCACCGTTCATATCCGACCCCTTCAGTCCGTCGAGTTCTCCGTTCATTATAAAAAAAAGCGGTTCCGTAAATAATGCGGAACCGCTCATCGGTCCTACTTACTTGCTTTGAATAAAGAAGCCCTTATTACACCCTTCGGGTCCTTTATAAGCAGAATAACGATCCAGATCACCATTGCGAGGGCAACAACTGAAAGCCCAAGGAAGAAGTCATTCAGCATATCCTTCGGATCCGGAGTAAAGTACGCAGCACCAAGCTCGATATATTCAAATACGGCGTCTACAAGCCACATCAGGGAAGCCCCCCAGAACAGCCAGCAGAGGATCCCTCTGTGAAGCTCATCGTCCGGAGCATGCTTATACCAGATTGCCGTGCTGATCACGGCCGCAAATACAGTCGTAAGAAGTGTCATGCCTTTGATACCTCCTTAGCGATCTTGAATTCGCGGAGCGCTTTCTTCTCCATTGCATGAGACACGATCAGCATAATTCCCCAGACAAGCGTAATGAGACCGGCCATGGACGTGCCGACCGTCATCATTTCATGGAACATTTCCGATGCATCCGCCGGATCCGACATGGCTGTCAGGAACGGGAACCACGGAACCACCTCTCCGTGCCACAAATGTTCGAAGGCAAGGAGGATCACGCCTCCCCAGAGAAGCTTATTCAACCAACCAAGTTTTCTTGAAAAAGGAATACGGGTCACCGTCTCAACGGTTCCGTCCTCCTGCACCACATCCAGGGTCTCGGGAGTCTCCTTCGACTTAGCAACCTTCTCAGCTACTGTTGTGATGACTGCTTCCACAGCCGGTACAATAAAACATGCCATAAATAACCCTCCTTGACAGTTAATAATGACTACCGTCGGAGCTGATCGTGCGTTCAGCACTGACACTATTACTGTACCACATTACGGCCCTTCGGTCAAAAAAATCTGTGACTGATAAGCCGATTCTCACCAATTCATTTTCGTCGCTTCGGATTCCTGTCACATCTGTTCAAATCCCGTCATAACAAGAGACTTCGTTTCAGGATCTTCCGTACTTGGTACCGTCACCTGATACTTCTCCTGCTCTTCATTCCGGGAATATCTGTCATACCCTGTCGCCTTCAGCCACATACGAGTTGCAAGCGCCAGAAGAACTACGATTACAACGAGGATCAACACACTTACAAGTAATTTTTTTACCTTCATTCCTAACCTCTCTTTTTCTGTCCGTTTTTGCTTACACCGTCTGTTATAACAAACCAAAGTGACGTTAATGTGACTGTAAATGTCACCTTCAGAAAAATCGAACAGGAGAAGAACAGCGATACAGCCTCCGTGTCACATTTTCCACATAACAGAGGGACGGGTTCAATGTCGCATTTTCATGTGACATTGAACCCGTCCCTCTGTTATACCCCCCGATGATGATTATTCATCCTACGGGTTTGTGCAATATCCTTCTGCGTCAAAATTGTACTTCTTTCCGTCGATGGTGTAGGATCTGCTCTTTGCATACCAGCTGTCCGAACCATACCACCAGCCCTTGGCTGTCTTGTGCCAGCTGCACTGAACCGGATCTCTCTGGACACAGTTGTTCTCGATCCACCAGCCCTGAACAAACTCATCATGTGCGGCATATCCGTTTGCGTGGAAGTAATACCAGTTACCGTCGATCTTCATCCACTGTTTTGCAAGCGTCTTACCGCCGGCCAGGACATATTTCCATCCGGTCTTATCTTCCTTCCAGCCGGGTACGGCGTTCTTGCCGTCCCATGCACCGCCCCTGGTCAGATAATAACCCTGCCGGTAGGTACCCATTTCCAGGTAACCGTTCTTATCGAAGAAGTACCACTTGCTGTCGATCTTCTGCCAGCAATTCTTAGCGGTCCAGCCGAGGGAATCCACATATTTCCAGTTGGAACCTTCCTTCACCCATTTTCCGATTCCCTTATAGGTCTGTGTGCCGTTCTTATTGTACCACCTGCCCTTGATCCATTCCTCGGAATACTTCTTCTTATCCTTGTCATCCCCCTTCTCCTCTTCCTGTTCTTCTTCCTCTTCCTTCTCATCTTCAGGAATTTCGAAACGGGAACGTGGATAGTAGTCTTTACCTGCCGTATCACCCTCATAAACCTTCTTGCCCAGCTGTTTGATCTCAAGGCTCAGGGCCTCGGGCTCCACAGCCAGAGAGGAAAGGCTTCCTTTGATCTGCAGCTCCGGTCGATCGGACAGCGCTGCATTCCATGCATCCACCGCACCTGTGGCACAGTTCTTTGTGAAGAGTGAATAGTAATTGTTATCCGGATTGGAGGTGTACTCCTGAAGCATTGCGTACTCATCTGCCGTCAGTTCTACGGAGTAATAGTAGTTCGGAGTCTGGGAATCATTCCCCCGGAACTGCTTGTAGATCTCCCGGTTGATGACCAGACCGCCTTCGGACTCCCCGTTGATCGGGTTTTTTCCCAGGCTCCGTGTCATAGTGTACATGACGACAGCTGACTTCATCATGCTGTTAAAGGCCTCAACATCGTCGATCTCCTCGCCGTTCAAATACTTTTGGAGTTCATCGGCAAATGTTCTCAGGTCCGGTACATAGTAGTACATGGCACTTCCCCTGATCGCTCTGTAGAGCGTAACCAGGTTGGAATCGTCATAGGAATAGTTGGTGAAGGTAATGGTCTCGCCCTTCTTCAGTTGAATGGTTTCCGCCTGGGAATGGCTGTCATTCGTGATTTCCTTAAAGTAACTCTCTCTGTCCCCCAGATCCAGATCCGGATCGTAGAGTGCCGGATCCGAGGTATACTTCTCCGGATCCTTATCATAATCCATGATCAGCTCGGTGAACTTGTCCTCCGGCTTATAGTACGCATAATAGCTGGCCTGAAGGTCCATATCTTCATATGCCGTAAATGTGGTACTGCCGTGAGGTACCAGCTGTCCCTTTCCGCTGGGTCGGCCGTAGATCGTAAGCTGTCCGACGATCTTCTCTCCCGAATAGTTTCCGATCACCACCTTGCAGGAAGCAGATACCTTGTCATTGGAGGAACCTGCATATGCGGTTACGATCACCGCCTTGCCATCCTCCGGCACATCTCCCTTTACGAGGATCCGGCCAAAGGAATTCACTTCCACCAGCGGATCCGATGACTCATAGCGAAGGGACGTATCATAAAGCGTTCCGGAACCGGTAACCTTCGCATTCAGCTGATAGATATCTCCCTTACGCTCCAGTCTGACGGTCCGGGGAAGTCCCGTAACCTCAGCCTGACCGAACTCCACCTTGATATCCGTATCTTCATTTACGATGATCTTGCCGGAAGCCTTGACCTTCCTTCCGTTCACCTTCACGGAGGAGATCACCTTGGGTTCCTCCTGTATGGGCTCGATGGTCAGTTCCGTTCCCTTCTTAACCATAAAACCGGAGAAAAGCAGAGGTATGGAGCTGCCGTCTGTGGTTTCAGTCAGTATGAAATCGCTGTTATACTCGTCAAAGGTTACAGCAGCATAATCCTCGATATCATCTACCGCCTGGATGACGAATGCTATGCCGTGATAATCATAATCACGGTACTTAACAAAGACCAGACTTTCTCCTGCCTTCTTTATCTCAAGGATCCTGCCGTCGGAACCCTCCTTCACTTCAGCCACACCGCTTTCTGTCAGGATCGAGGTCTCCCATGTCAGGTCATCCGTCGTGATATATCCGTCCTCTCTCTTCATGTATGCATATTCCGAAACGTTAAGCTCGGCCCCAACGGGCAGCTGAAGAATGATGTGCTTGTCGGAACCTACCGAAATACCGGAGAAGATGATCTTCAGCCAGGTTTCTCTCTCCGGCATGGTGAAGAAGTAGGCATCCTTCTCAGAATCGTAATTCTCCTCCTTCAGTATGGACTCGCCGTTCAGACGGATCTCCGCAAGCTCGCATGCATATAAAATTGTCTCGGTACCCTTTGCGGATACATAAATCTTTGTTCCCGGAGCGATAGGATCCCCGTCAAGTTCCTGACCCGCCTCATCAAAGAGAGCAACCTTCCCCTTTGATCCTTCCGTTTCAACAACCTCGGTATGAAGCGAATAATCCGGACCGGTCTCATACTCCAGTTTCTTCGGTGCACTGACATAGACCCAGCCGGTATCATCCTGATAACCTGCATCCGGTTCCTCCACACCGTTACTGTTGTTCATGTAGTAACCCGGAAGATTTTCTACCACATCATCTCTTATCCCCTTCGGTGCATCCATAATGGAAAAGATTCCTGTCCCTGTCGGATCCAGCTTATAGGAGGTATCTTCCCCGTCTCTGGTTCCAACCGCAAGGTTCCATGCACGTGTGGCAACCGATGTGCAGTCGTTCTTCAGAAGAGAGAACCTGTTCAGATTTCCCTGAAGACCTTCGGTCAGCAGCTCCAGCTGCCTCTCTGTGATATCCATCTCATAGGTCACATTTTCATACTGATCCCACTCCAGCTTCTGATTATAGAGCTCCCTGTTAAAGCATACGCCGCCATCGGTCACACCGTCCAGAAGCTTCATGATGTCCAGATTTTCCTTATTCAGAACCGACTTCAGTTCTTCCAGTTCACTCATGGCGTCATTCGGTTTCTCTGCCAGTGCGGCAAGAATGATCCTGATCACCGCGGTCTTTCCGGCCTCGGTAATCTCCGTCCAAAGAGTACTGTTCTGCAGCATATTAAGGACCGTATCCTTGATGGAAAGATCAAAAGCCCGGTACATTCCGATGGTTACGATCTCACCGCGGTTCAGCGTAATGCCCGTCATGCCTTCCGTCAGTGTGAAATAATCCGAGGGATCATTTCCCGTGTGATTGGATCCGTAGGAAATGTCCTCGCGGATATCCGCATAGTACTGATCGGAAATCGTATATCCCGCATAGAGATCAGGCACCTCGATGGAAACGCCGTCCTTATAGGATGTGAACAGCAGGTAGTCATGTCCGTCATAGAACGGCATGGAGTCATTATACCGTACCAGAAGCTTCAGATTCCCCACGATCTCGGTTCCGTCGGAATAATCGTCAACGAATACCGTGTACTCCTCTTCTTCGGTACTGATCCGTACCGAACCCGGCTTCATGGCCCTCAGGTTTCCTTCCCCGTCCACCCAGGCTATGGCCGGGTCTTCCGATGTGGCAGCCACACCGGCCGGGATAAATTCTTTCTTTACTTCACCCTCTGTCATCGTGACCTTCGTTGGTCCTGCCTCCTCGGCATGGGACACAAAGCCCGCAGCCGACAGGGTCTGGAACACCAGGAAGAACGAAAGAACAAGACAGATCAGGCTTCTTCGCCCTTTTCGAATTGCTTTCATACTCAACCTTCATCCTTTCTTTACTACATTAACTTCTGGTTTCGATCCATGTCTACGGGTTACTTCTTTTCTGTTATCTTATCCTTTTGCCGACTGTCATTTTCCGAAATCCCTCTTCCGGATATGGTCCGCACAGGCTATGATCTTATCCTTCCAGTCGTCATCCTGGGCGTCCAGCTGAAAGACATCGTACCCATACTGCTTTCCGAGGGTACAGATGATTGCTTCGTCATCAATGTGAAGCGATATCCGGTACTTGTTCGGAAGCTTCTGGGGCAGTGTTGTTTTGTGGTCCCTCTGAACCTCCTTCAGATGTCTTGTGCCATTTACGATTCCGTCAAATTTCACATGATAGTGCCGGAACAGCCGCCGGATATACTTCTCCGAGCGAAAGGACGAGGTATAGACCCACACCTCATACCCCTGCTCCTGGAGTGAACTGATCACATCCGGGGTTCCCAGTCGAAGTCTCTCCTTGTAAATCTTATTCCAGGGAAACCGAAGCGGAGGTTCCGTCTTGTGCGTCTCCGGGAGCACAAAAAGGACCTCATCCAGGTCAAAGGAGACCCGCATTTTATTCTGATCATTTCCCACTGCCCCCATCATGTTGTTCTACTCTTTCCGTCCTGATCATATCTGTTCCCGCCTGCCGTTTCCGCTCTGCCCTTTTCGTCCTGCCGTACTGTCGGTCAGAACCCCTGAACGATACCGATCACCTTCCGTGACCATTCCTCCGGCATGGCCGAAATCTCGTATTCCTCGTGCTTTCGTTCTTCGCGGAAGATCCTGACCAGCATTTCCCGGTCGATATGCAGCGTCTCCCGGTACTGATTCATGATCTTCTTCTCCACCTTCTTCTTCTCGGAGGCAAATCTGCTGTCCTTCCTGGAAAGGCCGGTTACGATCCCGTCCACCTTTACGGAATAGTGTTTAAAATAATTCCGCATATATTCCAGGGAGTAATACTCGTTGGTGTAGATCCACACGTCATAGCCCTTCTGTCCGAGAAAATGAAGCAGCGCCGGTATCCCAAGCCGGATCCTCTCCTTATAGGTCTTACTGAGGGAGGGCTTCAGCGGGTTCTCCGCCGGATCCGAAGCCTCCATGCAGAAGATCACCTCATCCAGATCCATGGCCACTCTCTTCTCATGGGTTGAGGCGCGGAGCATCTTCTCGATATCCACCTCATTTGTCAGGTTCACGATCTTCACGGGGATCATCTTGAAACCGACACGCAGGGCAGCCGCCCATCGGTGATGTCCGTTCAGGATCATATAACCGTCAGGAGAAACCTTCTCCACCGTAATAGGTTCTTCCATCACGCTCTGCCCCATATTTCCGAGCCGTTGAAACTCGCGGACATACCGGTTGTATATGCTGTAGTTCGGTCCCACGGTCTTACTGCAGAATTCATCATCCGGATTCGGATGAAGCTGCTCAATGGGAACCTTCTTCGTAAACAACCGTTCCCTGCCGCTTGCTTTGATCGGGACCATGATCCCCTCGTATTTTTTTATCTCCTGCTCCAGAAACTTTGCAAGTTCGGTATTCGGTGCTGCCATACGACGCCGTCCTTTCCCATACATTTTCATGATACCGGGATCCGTCCCCCTGCCGAAGATCCGCAGCCCTTAGATGCTTCGCCCGACCCTTCAGACTCTATCCTCATTCTACCACACGGATCGATTTCGTGTCACTCTGAAGTTTCGGAAAATCATTGGGAAGACAAGTGCAACAACGCTCAATATAATTCTTGTTTTCAATGGGAACTATGTTACAATGAAGATATCACCTTGATCTCTTACAAAGGAGGTGTCTCTATGGAAAAAGCAAGGAAATCTCTATTCGCCTTACTGACTCTGTTCCTTCTTGTAACTGTATTTCTCATCGGTCCTTCCTCTTCATCGGAGGCTGCTACCGCAGGCTGGAAGCATGATTCCACCGGCTGGTGGTATACCTATTCCGATGGTTCCTATCCCGTTAACAAATGGGCTAAGATCGGGAAGTACTGGTATCATTTCAATTCCAAGGGCTATATGGATACCGGCTGGCTGAAATCCGGCGGTAAGTGGTACTATCTCGGCACTGACGGCGCCATGTGCACCGGATGGCAGAAGTCCGGCGGCAAGTGGTACTATCTCGGTACCGACGGCATCATGTGCACCGGATGGCAGAAGTCCGGCGGCAAGTGGTACTATCTCGGTACCGACGGCATCATGCGCACAGGCTGGCAGAAGTCCGGCGGCAAGTGGTACTATCTCGGCACCGACGGCATCATGCGCACAGGCTGGCAGACCTTCGGCAAGCAGAAGTACTACCTTGGTACCGACGGTGTCATGCGTACCGGCTGGCAGACCATCAGTTCCAAAAAGTATTACTTCGGAACCGACGGCCTTATGCGTACCGGCTGGCAGACCGTCAGCTCCCAAAAGTATTATTTCGGAACCAACGGCGTTATGCGTACCGGCTGGCAGACCATCAGCTCCAAAAAGTATTACTTCGGAACCAACGGCGTTATGCGTACCGGTAAGCAGACCATCGACGGCAAGGTATACTACTTCGACACCGACGGTTCCCTGATCGACACTTCATCCTTTACTCTTTCCGAAACTGACGTATATCTGGGGTCCGATGAGAAATTCACGCTTGTCATGGAAAATGCCCCGGCAGACAAGATTGAATGGCGAAGCTCCTCTCCGAAGGTGGCCGGCGTCGACGGCAACGGACAGGTAGCCTTCAATACACCGGGAACCTGCACGATCACGGCAACCTGCTACGGTGTCACCCTTAGCTGCACGGTGAAGGCTGTAAGATTTGAATTCTCGGCCGGCGGCATGCAGCTGGCGCCCGGTGATGAGTATGAATTGGAAATGACCCGCCGGGGTACTGAGGTTCCCTATGCCTGGAGCAGTTCCGACGAAACGGTCGCTACCGTTTCCGACACCGGTCTGATCTACGCCGTTCCCGGAAATGGCGGAACCTGTGACATCCGAATCGGTTTCGAGACCGTAAACGGAATGCACTATGATTCCGTCGAGGTGCACGTTGCGCCCTTCTCCACCCTGATGTACGCAGAAGTCAATGAGGGCAACACCTATAAGATCGCGTCGGGAGCCACAACTGCCGCTCCCGAAGACGGAATGGCCGCAGACCTGACTCTCCTCTCCTCCGGTATGGAGACCTGCTATTCCGACCGGATCGAGCATCCTGCAGATATCTGTACCGTGACCCGCGGGAACTACATTTTCTACTTCGTATCGGACACCTGGGAAAACCGTGTTCTGATCTACCGCGTTTCAAAAACAGCCAGCCTGAAGAATACAAAGCTGATCGACAACCTCTACTGCGTTCTCGGTCAGAAGGATGCAACCTCCTCAAAAGCCGGCTATACAATGTCCGGGCTGAACTGGCCCGTAGGTGTCTGCGCAGCAGTCCAGGCGGATCAGACCATCAAGATCATGGTTGCAGATGCAAAGAACAACCGGATCCTGGTTTGGAACGACATCCCCGCGAAGGGTGCCCATGGAACAGCGGCGGACTTCTCCATCATGCAGATGATCGATACGGAACAATATGATTACGAAGCCTCCGACCGCGTATTCCCCAATGCAAATGAATCCGCGATCCGCTGGCCCTGGGATCTCTGGACCGACGGAACCCGTCTTATCGCAACCTCTACATCCAACGGTTATGTGCTTCTGTGGGAAGACGGACTTCCGACAGCGGAAGACAGGTATCCGGATAAGGTCCTGAAAACCGGCGGCACGCCCCGAACCATAACCTGCAAGGGAAATACTCTGCTGATCGGAGACCACAATATCCGTACGGCCTCAACAGAGGATGCCGCACTTCGTGTCTTTAACGACCTCTCCTCTGTAGAGTTCACCCCGAAGACTGCCGCAGGTACATCCGAAACGCTCTTTGAATATGCCGAGGACGGCGGAGACTTTATCTACTCCGACCCGAACACCGGCCAGCCCTCCGGAACCTTCCTGACAAAGACACTCACGACAACGGACGGAACCAAACTCGCAGCCGGAACCCTGCTGCTTCACGAGGGCGGCGCCATCAGCGTCTGGAAGGACGGAAAGATCGACAGTACGGAGGACCGCCCTGATTATTATATCGGCGGAAATCTGATCACCAGCACGGACTACTATTATTTCTTCGGCGGAGACATCGCTTCCATCGAGCAGGATCCTTTCGGAAATGTGATCTTTGCCGGACTGAACCAGGGAAAACTGGTGGGATACCTGAAGGGGTCCTTCCCCGGTGAGCCCGCCACCATCGATCCCGACGAGTTGGACCCGCGTCCGGACGGCGACGCATTTGTCTATAACGGAGCTTACTACTGGGATCGCCGCCGGGACATCGGCATTGTAGAGAAGCACTGCATCGAGTATCCGGATCTGACCATCGGCGCGGACACTCCCGACGAAAAGGTAACAGACACCCTGTCAAAGTATCAGAACTGTGACATCTGTTCCGACGGAACACAGCTTGCGGCCGTAGACGACTACCATTCCGTACTCTGTCTGTGGAAGCATATTCCAGATGAAAATGATGCACTTCCGGATGTGAAGATGCACTTTACCTCCAGTGTTGAGGATATCGCCTATGTTCAGCACGACGGAAAGACCGGACTCCTGGTGAATGAACGGACCCGGCTCTACTACTGGTCCGACATCAGCAATGCATATAAGGGCGAGTATCCGGATACCTACATCAGCGGAACCATCGGTTCGGTCACCATGTATGATGTGCGTTCCATCGACTACTGCGACGGATACTTCTATATGGCCCAGGGAACCCACCTGACCATCTTCCGGGGAGTTCCGGAGAAGAACTCGGAGCCAGTAAAGACCATCGACCTCCGCTTCACACGGACCGGCGGCGGAGCTGTCGACTATTACAACCCCACGCTCCATGTTACGACCTGTGAGCAGACCGAGGCTATGGACGCCGGCACATATGTCGGCATTGCGGATTCCTCTGACAGTGTGGCGATCCTGAATGTTACCGATGTGCTTTCGGGAACCGGCACGGAATCCGTACAGCTGATCGAAGGCGCCGCGGTTCATGCAGTGGTCGACTACCGTGATGGCGAAAGAATTTACGAGGATTACTACCGGTCCTTCAACGGTGCATCCGATGTCATGGTCACACCGAACGGACGCATCCTCCTTTGTGACGGCGGTTTCACCAGACTGATCATCTGGGACAGCCTCAGCTCCGCATTAATGGAGACAGACGGTACAAGCCATCGTATCGCTACCCTTGGACACGGCTCCTCAGACTACGATCTGTATGACGTTATGCTGGCAGATCCCACGGGGCCCGTATTCCAAACGGCCTACGATCCGGTTGCGATCCAGTCGGCCGATACCTTCTACAATGCACATTACACCTTCTATGACGGAGCATATCTCTGGATCGGAGATTACAAGTTCTCAGGCGGGATCAAACGGTTCTCCGTGAGGATTCCGTAAATCTCACACAAAAATGGACAGCCGATCCCGGCTGTCCATGCGTAAGCCGGGGACGGCTGTCCACGTAAGCCGGGGACGGCTGTCCACGTAAGCCGGGGACGGCTGTCCACGTAAGCCGGGGACGGCTGTCCACGTAAGCCGGGGACGGCTGTCCACGTAAGCCGGGGACGGCTGTCCACGTAAGCCGGGGACGGTTCTGGATGATCAGTAATTCATGATCATCCAGAACCGTCCCCTTTTTTGTGCGAACCCGCCGCCTCTTCCGTGATCAGGCAGTACATTCTCGCACGTTTTCTGTCCGGACCGTACTCCACTCTCTTTGCCTACACTCCGGCCGGAGCCTGAAAACCACAGAGTTCAAAGGATTCCGGGGTCTCCGCCTCGCTATGGATCCCCAGTTCCTCCAGCTGCGCCAGGATATTATCCACATACCTGGGATCACTGTTTCTCTGCATGATATTGATATCGAAATACTCTCCCAGAGCGAAGATCTCGGCTGAGATCCCTCCGCTGAGGGTCAGATCGATGTACGGGGTGAAGCACCGGATGTACCGGTCCAGTCCGCTCCAACGAACGCGCCCGGTGTAGCTGACCTCGAAGGTATTCTTTCCGATGGCGGAACGTACGATCCAGCGCACCATTTTCTGCTTCTTCGGAAGCGTCATCTTCTGCAGACGTTCCCTGTTCCGCAGATATTCATTGATGCTTTGAGAATCCGCCTCATCGGAAGCCCGAATCAGAAGGGTTCCCCGACCGATGGTGTTGACGATCATCAGATCCTTCTCCCTCACTTTATCCGGATAGGAAATGGGCACGATCCTCACATGTGAGGAATGACTGAAAGGATTTCCCAGAGCCTTACGGAACTGATGCTGCATTCCGCACACCAGCGGAAGCCGATTCTCCGGATTCAGATCGGAGATAGCCCGATAGATCAGAGAGCTGACAAATGTGGCCGGACTTCCGTCCGCACTGGAGGCGTACTTCATCATATCCGCCTGTTTTACCTTGAACCGGAAGGAGGTCCACTCTTCCGCATGTTCATATCCCTGTGGCTGATCCTTCAGCATAAAGATCTCCTCCGGCTCCGGCTCCATGATCGGGAATTCCACCGGGATCTCGTCTGACGGATAGGGATCATCCGTCATTTCCTCCGGCCGGATCTCGTCCCCCGGCTGTGGGATATCAGAGACATCAAACTCCGCCTCCGGATATTTCCTGCTGAGATACTCATAAAGCAGCATCTTCAGGAAGGGGAACTGTCCGCCACCGTCCATCAGGAAATGGGAGGAATCGATGTAGAGATAGTTTCCGCTGTACGCAAAAGCCACCAGATGCTCATTGCTCTCCTCGCTTCCCAGAGTCACTGCTTTTCCATTCGGAGAGATGACATAGGGTGCATCATTTGATTCATAAAAGTAATCCTCTCCCTCCCGGATCAGACGAACGGCATAATAGGGGAACCGAAGGGGCAGACGGTCCACCGCCTGTCTCAGAACGGATTCATCCACCGGCTCGGTCATTTCCAGGCTGGTCCGTATGGTATTCCGGAAATCGCTTCCTGCCGCATACATAAAATGATCGGTAACGTATCTCATTTCCTGCCTCCAAATTGATATCATTCAGATTTCTTAAGCTGAAGCCCCGCATCACAGGTTCTGTTCAACTTCATGTGTCGATCCTGATGATCTCGGTCAACGCTTTATTCCTGTATCTCACATCATCTCTGGCAGTAAATCCCTGACGCTCCCAGAATGCATTACCGGCCTCATTCCTGTTAAATACAAGCAGCGCTACCTTATTGATGCCCTCATTCTGAAGAGCATCCAATGCCTGTTCCAGGAGAACGGACGCGATGCCCTGACGCCTGCAGCTTTCCGACACTGCCATATGGTGGATGAAGCCTCTCCGTCCATCATGTCCCGAGAGGATCACGCCCACGACCGCGTCCTCCTGCTCCGCGATAAAGCACGTCGACGGATTACGCTTCAGATATTTCTCAATTCCCTCTCTGGAATCATCCAGGTTGTTGAATCCCATATTCTTGCAGGACATCCATAGAGCATACACCTTGTCATAGTCATCAATGGTCATCACCCGGAATACCGTTTGCCTGAATTTCTCCAATCTGTACAGATGTTCCTCGTCGATTTCGGTATTCCCGTTCTTAAAGGAATATCCCATCTTCTGATAGAAGGGAAGCCCGGTGATCGACGCCGGGATCTCGATCCTCTTCGCACGAAGAGCAAACTCATCCTTCTCCAGGGTATCCATGATCAACCTGCCGATCCCTTTGCCCTGACAGTCCGGATGGACAAATATGGTAAACAGACTGCTCTCATCCTGCTTGTCCCAATAAGGTCCGATGGCACCGCAGCCGATGATCCCGTTCTCATCCTCCACCACATAAAAATGGGTCCACGACGCCCTCCCCATAACATGCTCCGGAGTCTCCGTTTGGATCAACGCGTCCATAAGGTCCGCCGGATAGTCCTTCTTGTTCGAAATCTGTATGGTGGTCCTGATCAGTTCAGAAACCGCCGATGCATCGGATTCTTTAAATCTTCTGATTTCCATATGTATCCCCTTTCGCATATGAATTCAGAGAATATGGTAACACGTTCCGCTTTTGTGAGCAAGCACACCTCACGACAGTGCATGAGCCATGGGGCCTCTCAGGATGCCTTGCGGCTGTACATAGCTCATTTCACGCACAAAAGGGCGCTCCATCCCCGGTGATGGAACGCCCGTACTTCCCCGCCCAATATGGATTCATCATTTCGGGGCGGAGAGATGTAAGCATATTTCATTGGATCAGCCGGCAAACGCCGGTTCTGACGGTCTCCGTTCGTCAATTATATAGCTCTCGTTCCGCGCTCACCGGTACGGATCCGGATCACATCCTCCACCTTCTTGATGAAGATCTTTCCGTCTCCCACATGTCCGGACGCGCATTTCTCCTGAATCTCGAGAACGATCCTGTCCACATCCTTATCATTCACAACCACCTCAACCTTGATCTTTGGAAGAAGATTGATGTTGGTTTTTAATCCCTTGATCTCATTCACGCCGTCAGATTCGATCTTGCCCTTCTGGGTACCGCAACCCATAACGGTGCTGATGGTCATTCCTCCTGAAGAGACCTCCTCCAGCACGGACTTCAGGATCTCCAGCTTCTCCGGTCGAATGATCGTTACGATTTCTTTCATAGATGAATTCCTCCTTACGCGCAGCGTTCAAATATTCTGACGATATCCTCCTTCTCAAGAGGGAAATATGACCGGTCGGAAATACCGCTGGTCCTGACCGCCTCCGATGCCATCTCTTCAAATCTCTCCGGTCCGATCCCGACCTCGCTGAGTCTTCCGGGAAGTCCGAGCACCTTAAAGAAGTTTTCCGTTCTGTCTATCGCGGCATTTGCCGCATCATAGGGATTCGCAGTCTGTATCCGCCACACATTTTCGGCATACATTGCGAAGCGTTTCACCGTCTTATCGCAAAGGACATACCGCATCCACGCCGGGGTCAGGATCGCCAGCCCCGCTCCGTGCGTCAGATCATAATACGCAGAAAGCTCATGTTCGATGGGATGAACGGACCAGGCCCCGCCCTTCCCCACGGTTAACAGATGATTCAGTCCGACGGTACTCGCCCACATCAGGTTTGATCTGGCTTCATAGTTGTCCGGCTCGCTCATTGCGATGGGGCCGTATTTGAAGCAGGTCTTCAGCACCGCCTCACTCAGACGGTCTGTGATATACGCTCCGTCATTCGGCTGAAAATACTGTTCAAACACATGGGAAATGATGTCCGCCGTCCCGGCAGCCGTCTGCGATTCCGGTAAGGTATACAGATACTGCGGATCACAGATGGATAACCTCGGATACAGGATCGGCCCGTTGATCTCCAGCTTTTCATTGGTTTCCTCATTTGTGATCACGGCACCGGAATTCATCTCGGAACCCGTGGCGCAGATGGTCAAGACATCCACCACAGGAAGCGCCTGCGTCATCTTGCTTCTGTCCAGCATAAGGTCCCAGGGATCACCGTCATAATATGCCCCGCAGGAAATATGCTTCGCGGCATCGATACAGCTTCCGCCACCCACCGCCAGGATCACTTCGATCCCTTTCTCCTTACAGATCCGCACTCCCTCCCGAACGGAGGATAATTTCGGATTGGGTTCTATTCCGGGAAGCTCATAGATCTCAAAATCCTGCAGAAGATCCATGACCGTACTGTAAAGCCCTGTTCTTTTTATACTTCCCCCGCCGTACACCAGCAGTATCTTTCTTCCAAGCTTCTCTAATTCTGAAGGCAGGACTTCCACCTGCCCCTTTCCGAAACGGATGTCCGTCGGAACGTGAAATGTAAAATTCTTCATCCCATCACCTCAACGCCGGTTCTTCCCAAAGAGTGAGCTTCGTTCCCAGGCCCATCAGCTTTGCCTTTTCATAACAGATCTTTCCCCATGCCACATCCTCAACGGGCATTCCGCCCACGGAGAATACAAATATCTGATCGTCGGACACTCTTCCCGGTCTTTTCTTAAAGATGATATCGCCCAGATCATAGATGTCCTTTCTCTTGATGATCCCGTCATGAACCATATCCGTGAATTTCGATCCGATGATATTATTCGCACCGAAGGAAGGATAGGGAAATTCCTCTGCCCACGCATCATACAGCTGCATATTGTCTACGACCAGCGTCGCCATTTCGGCCAGTTCCCTGCTGTCCATCTCAAAGCAGGAAAGACCGAGGATCAGTGCTCCCTTCTTTACCCATTCCTTCTTCACATAAGGATAGGTCCTGGGATCCGTATTTCCCGAATTTGCAAAAGAGATCACATCACTGTCCCTTACAAGTGCCTCGACGGAATCCACCGCATATACATTCTTCAGCCTGGGATATGTGGCTTTGACATACTCGACAAATGCGTTCAGGGAATCTCTTCCTCTTCCCTTTACCTTCACGGTATCGATATCCGGACAGGTACAGAGGATCGCCTCCAGACTGGTCTTTCCCATAACACCCGGGCCGCAGATCCCCACAACGCGGGCTCCTTTTCGTGCCAGATACCTGGCTCCCACTCCCGGGATCGCGCCTGTTCTGTATGCACTGAGAAGGTTCGCACTCATAAGAGCAAGGGGTGCCCCGGTGTCCTTATCATTCAACATCAGGGTCAGAATGGATCTCGGAAGTCCTTTCTCCTTATTCGCCGAATTCGAACCATACCATTTCATTCCCATCATATCGAAGGAACCGCCGATATAGGCAGGCATCGCCATAAACCTTCGATCATCTCCCCGATCCAGGGGCATATTGGGAAATACGGATGTGACCGGAAATGATACCTGTGAGCCATGGGAGTTATGGTTTTCTCCTCCCATCACATAATCCCCCGCATTCAGGCACCGGACCACTTCCTCCATGGCGTCGATACAACTGTCCATTTTCGTAACTCCGGCCCTGATCATATCCTTCTCATTCAAAAACAAAAACTCGATCCTCGGATAGCACATTCAAATCACCTCTTGCTTCGAACTATTTCATGTATGGCTCGTTCCATAACAGCAGCTCCGTTCCCACGCCCAGCTGGGTGGCCTTCTGATAGCAGTCATATCCCCAGGAGAGATCCTCCAGCGGCATTCCGCCGATGGAGCACATTACGATCTCTTCCTCCGAAGTCCTTCCTCCGGAGAGACCGTTTACCATGTCACAGATATTGAGAACCCGATCTCTCGGCACCTTTCCCGTATCTACCAGATGAACGAAATGGATTCCCATGATACACCATTCTCTTTTATTCCCCAGTTCATCCACCGGCCCTCTCGCCTTAAAATTCGACAGATACTTTTCATACATGCCGTAGTTATCAACCACCATGGTGGTATTCAGGAAATCATCATAGTCTCTGTACAGAAAGCTTCCCATGGAGAAAACCGTTGATCCCGGTTTAAACCACGATACATGAAACTCCTCCATATCCTGCCTGGTTACGGACATTGCTTCCGATACAACATCGGAATCCCTGCATGCCTCCTCCAGACTGTCACACAGGATGATCTCTTTGACCTTCGGGTACTTCTCTTCGATAAATTCCTTTAACGCCAGCGCGGTCCTTGAGTTCTTCGAACTCCCCCGCAGCTTGATCACCTCAATGTCAGGAAGCACCTCCATATAACACATCAGAGCACATTTATTGATCACTCCCGGTCCGATGAGGGATAAGACCTTTGAATCCTTTCTGGCCAGATACTTCGCCGCCATGGCAGGCATGGCTCCGGTCCTCATAGCCGAAAGTAGATTGGCGCTCATGATCGCAACCGGCTCTCCCGTATCCACATCCGACAGCGTGACCATAAGGATCGACCTGGGAAGCCCCTTCGCACTGTTATGGGCGTTGGAACCATAGTACTTCTGTCCGGCGATATGAAATCTTCCTCCCAGATATGCCGGCATGGCCATAAATCTCCTGTCAGGTCCGTCATCCAAAGGGAAGTCCGGAATGTCCGACTTCTGAGGAAAGTTCACCTGCAGTCCGTGCTCGTCCCCCTTGGGACCTCCGAGCAGGAAGTCCTTCTTACCGAACAGAGACAAGGTCTCCTCCATGGTACCGATACACCTTCCGGCGTCCAGGACTCCTGCGCGGATCATATCCTCTTCATTTAGAAACAGAAATTTAGTACTCATTCTTTTGCCTCAGTTATTTCTTCAGCTTCGTCCACATTTCGTTATAGCGTTCCAGAGTTGCATTATCCAGATTCTGTACATACTCACCTGCTGCGATCACATCTGCCGGCGGATTCTTGGCCGGGTTATCCGAATATTCGCTTCCCATCATCTTGACCGCTTCCGTATTCGGGCAGAGGTACGGGAATTCCTCCGATACCATTACCGCAGTTTCCGGCTTCAGCATATAGTTCATAAATGTCATCGCATTATCCTTGTTCCTGCTGCCCTTCAGGATCGCCCAGTTATCCATGAAGACATACGGTCCTTCCTTCGGATATACCACCTGGATATCAGGGTTCTCTGCGTTGGACAGGGCGATCTCCGCACTCCAGATCATTCCCACATTACAGTCACCGGAGATCATTACGCTCTTCGGAGAATCCGAATCATATACGGAAATGTTCTCCTTCAGAGACAGAAGCTTTGCCTCGATCTCATCCAGCTTTGCAGGATCCGTTTCATTCATCGAATACCCAAGGCTTCTGGCAGTGATACCGATCACTGCACGGTAATCATCCAGAACCACCAGCTGACCTGCAAGAGACGGATCAAAAAGATCTGCGTAGCTTGTGATAGGCTTTGTGACCTTCTTCGTATTTACGGCGATTCCTGCAACACCGCCCTGATAGGGAACCGTGTACACATTTCCCGGATCGTAGGAAGGATTCAGATACGCTTCTCCGATATTGCTGAGATTTGTAAGCTTATCCTTGTCCAGGGGCTCCAGCATATCCTGTGCGATCATCAGCTGGATCATATAATCACTGGGCAGAACCATATCATAGGTTCCCTCCGATTCCGACTTTACCTTCGCCAGCATGTCCTCATTTGACGAGTACGTGGACACATTTACCTTGATCCCCGTTTCCTCTGTAAACTTCTCAAACACCGAATCCGGAACATACTCTGTCCAGACAAATACATTCAGTTCACCCGAGCCCTCGGAGCTGCTCTGCGTACTCCCGCTCGCAGGTTTCTCGTCCCCTGCCGGAGTTGTCCCTTCCGAGCTGCTGCCACCGCAGCCCGCCAGTGATGCCACCAGCATCAAACCTGATAATAGTACCGCTAATTTCTTTCTCATATCCTTGTCCTCCTTGAATCTGTACTTGGCGCTCCGGGGCGCCTGTTCCATCCTTTGCGCTTACGCGCTATATTCCATACTTCACGCTTATGCGCTCCGCAGATATCATTGTTTACGTTTTGACAGGATACCGCTCTGGGGGATCACCGCCAGAAGGATCGTTCCTATCAGGATCAGCGCCGATAAGGCGTTTACATCCGGTGCCACACCGCTCTTGATACTCTCCATTACCCTCAGCGGATAGGTCTTTGTCTGTCCGTTTACAAAATAACTGATGATGACATCATCGATGGACAGTGTGAAGGATAACAGCGCTCCGCCTGTGATCCCGGGCCATAGTACGGGGAGCGTGACTTCAAAGAAGGTCCGGATCCGGTTTGCTCCCAGATCCATGCTGGCCTCTTCGATTGAGGAATCGTACCCCGAAAGTCTGGCCCTTACATTGAATACAACAAAAGGAACGCAGAAGCTTACATGTGCCAGGATCAGGGTAAGCATGCCCCTCGGTACATTGACCGCCGAGAAGATCGTCAGAAGAGAGATACCCAGTACGATCTCGGGGATGACTACCGGAATATACAGCAGACCGTCGATGATCCCTTTTCCCCTGAACTTATATCGGTACATTCCGACCGCCCCCAGAGTTCCGATGGCCGTCGCCAGAACCGTGCTGACGACTGCGATGATCAGCGTATTTCCAAAAGAGGTCAGCAGCGCGTTATTTTCAAAAAGCTTCACATACCAGTTAAATGTAAATCCCTTCCAGCTGAGATACGGTTTCGAGGTGGTGGCGTTAAATGAATTTGCGATCACCACCGAAATCGGAAGGAAGAGAAACAGATATACAGCAAAGCAGAATATCCTGGAGAAAACGGCTTTCAGTTTTGTTTTGCTCTTTCTGTTCATAGGCTATACTCCCAATGAATCCATGTCCCCGCCCAGCTTCTGATAGCCCTTGACTAAAAGAAGCGTGATTATGATCAGGACGATGGACAGTGCAGCTCCCAGCGGCCAGTTATTTCCGCTCTTAAACTGTCGTTCGATCAGGTTACCGATCACGTCCGAATTGCCGCCGCCCAGAATGTTTGATACAAAGAAGTATCCAAGACACGGAATGAATACCATGATACATCCGGAGAAGATCCCGCTTGCCGTAAGCGGTAACACGACCTCCCAGAAGGTCCGAAACGGTTTTGCCCCCAGATCGGAGGATGCTTCAAGCAGTGAACCGTCCAGCTTTTCGATCACCGTATAGAGCGGCAGGATCATAAACGGGATCAGACAGTAAACCATACCCAGGATGGTAGTTCCCGTATTGTACAGGAAGTCCGCCGGCTCCGAAATGATACCCAGTGAGATCAGCAGCTTATTCAGCCATCCGGAAGATCCCAGGAATGTTCTCCATCCATAGATCCTGATCAGTGAATTCGTCCAGAACGGAATGATGATCAGCATATAGAGGATCTTCTTTGTTCTTTTGCTTTTCGCTCTTGCAATGATGTAGGCGAAAGGATATCCGATCAGCAGCGAGAGCACCGTTGTGACAAATGCTATGAGCAGTGACTGTCCGTAGATCGTCAGATAGTCCGGGCTGAGCAGTTTGCTGTAATTATCCAGACTGAAGGAAAATTCGATATTGTAATACTGATCAGTCTTACAGAAGCTCATAACCGCCACGTAGATCAGCGGGATCGCAACCAGCAGGATCAGCATTGTTGCCACGGGTCCCACCGTCACCAGGGCAGGTATCGTATTCGATTTTAATCTGTGTTTACTCTTTGCCATAGAAACATTCCTCATGCTTATGCAAACTGAATACGATCAATTGACTGGAATACGGTATGATTCATACTGTGGATCAGAACCGCATCCTCTAAATTCCAATAGGGATAGATCACCTCACCGATCACCGGAAGCTCCTCTCCTGAAAGTCTCTCCACCTTCAGTTCATTTCCGTTCGGAAGCTCTATGATGCACTTCAGAACAGAGCCCACATAGATGATCTCCTTCACTGTTGCGGAAATTCCGAACTCGGGGATCGGCGTCTTCGAAAACTTCATCTTCTCGGGTCTCACCGAAACTGTGATATACTCGCCCGGGGTAAAGCCCTTTCCCATTCCGGTGATATATCCGTTCTCAATAAAGGTTGTCACCACATCATTTTCAATACTGGATATGATCCCATCAAATGTATTCGTTTCTCCTATGAAGGTTGCAACAAATCTGGTCTTGGGAGTCTCGTAGATCTCCGTCGGCGTACCAAGCTGGTCCAGGATCCCGTCATGCATGATGGCGATCCGGTCACTCATGGTCAGTGCTTCCTCCTGATCATGTGTAACGTAGATAAATGTGATGTTCAGCTTACGCTGCAACCGTTTCAGTTCCAGCTGCATCTGCTTTCTCAGCTTCAGATCCAGGGCTCCCAGGGGTTCATCCAGAAGAAGGACCTTCGGGCGGTTGATCAGGGCTCTTGCAATGGCTACTCTCTGTTTCTGTCCGCCTGACAGCTGACTGGGATATCTTTTCTCAAAGCCCTCCAACTGTACCAGCTCCATCATTCTCGTTACCCGCTCCTTGATCTCGGTCTTCGGAACCTTCTTCATCCGTAAACCGTAAGCGATGTTGTTGTAGATCGTCATATGCGGAAATAACGCATAGCTCTGAAACACTGTATTTACATTTCTCTCGAAGGGCTCTTTATCCTCTATGGATTCTCCCTCCACCGTGATGCTGCCCGAGGTAGGCTCCTCAAAACCGGCGATCATCCGAAGTGTTGTGGTTTTCCCACAGCCTGAGGATCCGAGAAGTGTCAGGAACTCACCTTCCCTTACCTCCAGGTCCAGATCCTTTACAACATGGTTCGTACCGTATATTTTGTTCACGCCCTTGATCTCAACTATATTTCCCATGCCGACGCCTCCGTTTACTGTTTATCTGAAATTGGAAAAGGGCTGTCTCAGATCTGAAACAGCCCCTTTGCCATATTACACTTATTGAATAAATAGAAAAGCGTCCGGTGATCTCTCGCCAGACGCCCTTGCCTTTTCTAAAAACTGAACACAGATTACCACTTTAGGGAAAGAATCTATTGTAAAAATCGGAACTGTTCGTCCGACTTCTGTATTTCCCGTCACTCACCATGTCCAGGTACCTCTTCGGTGTAATTCCCGCGTACTTCTTGAAATCCCTGATAAACTGCGGCTGATCGTAGTATCCCAAAAAGGTTGCGATATCCGCCATCTTCGTTGGCAGATTGTCATCCATTTTTCCGTAGGACCAGGCGAGGGATCCATAGTTCAGAAACTCGACCGCATGCTGAAACTGAAGGATCTTGCAGAAGACCTTTGGCGAAAAACCCATTTCCGCCATGAAGACCCTGTTGATATAACGCGTCGAATAGCCGGTGATCTCTTCGAGGGATGCGATCTCGATCAGACCGTTTCTTCTGTATATGGTTTCCTTCACGACCTCCAGCAGTTCTCTCTTCCCAAAGGGCTCTTCCTTCTCATCCTCGAGCGCGGTAAATTCCTTCAGAAATACGCCTACTCTCTCATAGAATGACTTTGTTTCCTGCATCTTCCGTATCATTCTTCCGGAAAAGGTTTCCGAGTCAAGCACCCTGATCCTGTCAACCAGTTCGACCATGGAATACTTCAGAAACGACGGATGAAATCCGGGGAACAGTCTTACCCCGAACATCTCCAGATCTTCCGTTTCCGTTTTTTCGGTATACTGCAGAAATGTACCGACGGCAACCGCACGCATGTATCCATCGCTTTTTGAATAAAGAAATGTAATATCTATGCAGCCTGTCGGAACGATCCGCACGGTGGTTCCCCCGCGGATACTGCACTGAAAGAAATGGGAGATCCCCTGCTTCAGGTACACCTCCTGCATGAAGTTCTCACCATCCAGGACCATATAAGGTTGTGTGGGTCTGATTCTTTCATCTCTCATTAGATCTTCGCCTTAAATCTGTTATAGTGCAGAGCAGACAGATCGATATCCGTCTTCCCCGTAACGATCAGTTTCGCGATCTGTTCCGTACAGCCCGGAGCGATCCCAAAACCATGGCCTGTAAATCCGCACTCCAGGATGAGACCCGGAGCCTCCTCAACCGTTCCGAGAACCGGAATCCCGTCATAGCATGCATCCATCCATCCTGCCCATGTCCGCACGATCTTGGCATCCGCCAGTGACGGAAAGTATTTCATGATGCCCCTGCAGATACAGGGTGCGGTCTTTGCATTGTTCACCGGTGTTCCGTTATCCTTGTTATAGCGCTCCATACCGGAGGAACCGCCGAATACAAAGGAACCGTGTTTCGTCTGATGACCGTAGAAGTCTGCCTCCGCGGTTCCCAGCATCTGATCAAACATGCGGGGCTGCGCTTCCGTGACCAGGCATTCCAGAAGACTCTTCTGCAGCGGCACATCAACGCCTATGGTTCCCAGGATCACTCTTGATTCCAGTCCGGCTGCGATGACTACCGTCTCGCCTTCATACTCATCTCCCGCCGCCGTGATCACCTTGCGTACTTTTCCTTTTACCGTCATAAGCTTTACTACCCTTTCACCGGTAATAAACCTTACCCCGAGCCTTCTGGCCATTTTGTAATATCCGAGTGTTGTTGTCAGGGGATTGGCATGTCCGTCTGTCGGACACCAACTGGCACAGATCACCTCTTCCGAAAGATACGGATTGATCTCTCTTACCTCTTCCCCGTCGATCACCTTCACATCAAGACCGCAGGCCACCGCTCTGTCTGTAAGGCCCTGCAGTATCTCTCTGTGCTTCTCCGTTTTCCCGAGTCTCAGATTTCCGTCCTGATGATATTCGCAGTCTACCTCCAGTTCTTCGGACAATGTGGGCCAGAGCTTCTGAATCCCGTACATCACCAGCGGAAGCTCCCGCGGATCCCGTCCCGACTGTCTGACACCGCCTCCGTTTCTTGAGGAGCCTCCGTTTCCGATATGGTCGGAGCCTTCCAGAACTATGACCGAGCTCCCCAGCTTCCTCAGATAATACGCCGTGGCACATCCGATGATCCCGCCACCGATGATTACTACATCTGCTGTATTACTCATCCGGATCCACCTCCTCATTTGCAAATATCCGCATCTCGACAGGTCTCATGGGCGCCCTGGAGGTCGCCGGCTCCAATTCGGCCGGAGATACTCCCAGTTCTCTTGCCACGATTCCCTTTACCAGTCTGGAACAGGTCTGTCCCTGGCAGAGTCCCATACCTGTACGAAGGTATCTTCGAATCTCCGTAAGCGTCCACATTCCGTCATGCACAGCCTTCCTGATCTCCCCCTTGGTAATCTCCTCACATCTGCACACGAGCATGTCATCATCCGGAGCAGGGATGAAATCACCGATATCTCTGTTTCTGTCATTCACTGAATTCATACTGCACCTCCGATTTACGTCTCACTCGCCTTAAAGAAGCGGGCCCGCATCACATATTCCGCCGGAACCTTCATGGTAAGAAGGTGTGTCCTGTCGAAAGCCTTCGCGCTCTTCACATCGATGACCTCCGCCTCGCAAACCTTCTTCCCGTCTCTTCCCAGGGCGATCCCTGCAGTCCCGGGAGCCGGCAGAGGAAGAAATTCATAGGGGAGCGTGATGGACGCAAATCCCGGTTCATACTCCTCATTTACGAGGAAGATTGCCTGACCGGAGCAGCTTGCCACGCACATTCCGCATCCGATACACTCCGCATCTTCGTTCAGTCTCGGAAGGGCCGTGATCTTATCTCCGATCGTGATACACTTCTTCGGACAGGAATCCTGACATGGATTACAGGGTATATTCTGCGTACATTCGATCACCGGATGAATTCCCTTTCTTCTGGTCACTCCCGGGAATCTTTCAATCTCATCATCCGACACAAATCCGTATTTCAGAAGATTTTCCGAGATCTCAATTCCCTCATCCGTCTTTTCGATCTTCTTGCCTCGATTTCCCGGAGCAAACATTCCCTGCCTGAGTCCGTCCAGAGCCTCATCCTGCTTCGTAAGCTCCTCATTCATTTCATCTTCGTCGATATAGCCCAAAAATGCAGCTGCTGCAATTCCGGCCTTTCGTCCTTCGATCATGGCCGAGGAAGCCTCCTCGATACCGGACACATCCCCTGCCACGAAAATGCCTGGCAGCGACGTTCTCCCATCCTTATCACAGACCGGTACCTGTCCTCCGCGTTTGGGATTATCCTCCATAACCGCACCGGCCATCTTGAGCAGCTGGGACATCGGGGAAAGGCCGACCGCAAGACAGATCGTATCCACATCAAAGTGTTTCTCCGTTCCTTCGATAAACCGGAAATGATCATCCACCTCCGCAATGGTCACGCCCTCGACCTTCTCTTCTCCCTCCGCTTTCACAATGGTATGGGACAGATAGAACGGTACGCCCGTCCTGGCGACCTTCGCTGCGTGGACACCGTAGCCTCCTACCTTGGGAGCCGCATCAACGATCGCAGCAACTTCACAGCCGCACTGCATCAGCTGGAAGGAAACAACCAGCCCCACATTTCCGGAACCAAGCATCAGGATCCTGCTTCCGGGCTTCACTCCGTGCAGATTCATCATGGTCTGGGCCGCTCCCGCACCGATCACTCCGGGAAGGGTCCATCCGGGGAAAGTAACCATATTCTCGGCCGCACCGGTTGCTATGATCACCGCATCTCCTTTTACGTGGGCTATGGCATCACCGGTCTTTATCACTACCTCCTTGTCCTGATAAAGTCCCATGACCGTGGAATTCAGAGCAACCACCACTCCGCAGGCACCCGCTTCCTCCAGCAGCTGCGTCCCGATATTAAATCCGCGGATCTTCGCCTTATGCTCTCTGGATCCGAAGAATTTATGAATCTGCTTGAACAGCTGTCCTCCCGGCTTCTCATTTTCATCGAACACGATCACATGCAGACCGCGTTTTGCCGCCTCGATCGCTGCGGAAAGACCCGCGGGACCCGCGCCGACTACTATAAGATCATATTTCTTCATGTCAACACTCCTCCCTACTGCTCATCAAACGGCTGATCGGATACACCATATTGCGTCTTAACTACCATCCCCTCCTTCAAGGGTGTGATGCAGGTTCTGACATTCGGTTTTCCGTCTACGATCATTACACAGTCCGTGCATCTTCCTATCGCACAGAAGATGCCGCGCGGCCTATGCTCCTTTTTTGTATACCGGTGGATCATCACTCCCGCCGCCTTCAGAGCTGCCGCGATCGGTTCTCCTTCGTAACCCCTGCAGCATTTTCCATTGTAATAAAAGGAAACCTCTTTTCCCTTCTCGACAGCCCCCAAGATCGGATGTTCTGTTATTCTGCTATTCATACGGACACCTCCCGGCCACGATACGCCTATAAAAAAATGGCGTTTTCACCGGTGGATGAAAACGCCATTGCTATCATATACACGCATGATTGTATGCTATTTCAGTTTGTTTGAATTGTATTTTTCGGAACCTCCCGTTTCACTTCCAGACAGTTCCGATTGAAGCTCATGGTCATCAGGTGCCTGCCCTCGTGTGTCCAGTACCGGAGAACATTTGTGATAATGTAGCTGCGGAATGAAGTGATATCCATATTCTCATCAGTCAGATTGTACTCCTCACCATCATCCCGGATAACCAGCATAACCTTCTCCGGAAAGATTGTCAAGGCGCACTCTCCGAGGACCTTTCTTCCTTCGTTCTTCTCATAGATCAGCATGAGCACATCCTCAAGCACCAGCATGCAACGAAGGGCCACGATCTCCTCCATCTGATTCTCCCGAAGAAAGCCCTCCACTGCATTCCGTGTCTCGACGATCGCTTCCGGTTGAACCGTCAGATCGAAGACCCCGCTCTTTACATCCCGCTCCCTGTCCGCGAGCAGCAGCGGCAGATTCTCCTTACCATAGCGCAGATACACATATCCCAGCGAAAGGAAATGAGCTGCCAGTGCTCCGACGGCGATCCCGATAAATACGCCATAGATCCCGAACAGCATTCCGAAGAGGAAGAGAAAACCGAGCACGCACACGGCATCTCTCAGAACTCCGATCGAGAAGGACAGAAGGATCCTGTCCAGCACGCGGTAATAGGAGGTCAGCAGGTAGAGCCAGGAGACGGAGATCATCCCAAAGGACATCAGTATGATCCCGCGGGATGCCATGTCCGACAGGCCGAAGTATTTGAGTCCCAGAAGACCGGGGATCCAGCCGGACAGTGAGATCAGAAGCAGCGTGACGATCCCGCCCATGATGACGGCGGTCCGGGAAGCCAGACGCCACACCCTCCGAACTCCGGCATAGCACATTTCCGAAAGATACACACTGATGATCGGGGTAATGACTGTCCCGACCCCGTCAAAGAAAAGCTGAAACTCCTGTACCACCAGGATCACTGCTGCTATGATCAGCATCTCAGGTCCGAAGCGCCAGATGATAAAGTGATTTAACACAAAACTGAAAAGAGCCAGTGACAGATAATTCCCGGCATCGATCATCGCAAGACGAATGCTGTTTCGAAAGATGGAAAAGGAGAAATACAGGTTCAGTCGTAGTGAATTGGTCTTCCTCAGTAGATGCGTCAGACTGACCAACAGACGAAGTGCCACCGCAATGAAGGACGCAAGTGCAACCCCAGCGATTCCCATGGCCCGGCAAAGAACGATGGAAAGGATGATATTGGTCATGGTTTCCACTATGACAACGGTCGTTGTACAGAATTCATCTCCGTCAGCGAAAACAGTTCCGACCATCACCTCGGCCACAGGCATCAGCAGAAGCTCGAAGCGGACCCAGAAGAGATAGTCCTTCGCCAGCCGGGACAGCTCTTCCGTAGGCTGAAAATGCGCGAGATATGCATCCTGAGATCCGGTCACCAGAAGAAAGATCAGACCTCCGCCGATCAGCGCCACGAAGAGGCCGCAGCCAAGCACCCGATCCGCTTCTTTCTTTTGGAAGCCGCCCATGGCTCTTGAATACAGGACCGGAATACCAAGCGAAAGGATCACGGCAATAAAGATGCAGATGTTGTAGATCGGGGCCACAAGGCTTATCGCAGATACCGCCTTTTCTCCCAGCATCTGACCGCAGATAACAGAATCCGTAATGATCAGCAATGCGTTGATAATGCAGGAGAAGGATGCAACCGCCAGCATGGAAAAGTATTTTTTTCGAATCATGGCGAGCTCTCCTCCTTCAGATTCACAACGATTTTAGGATGCTGCAGACAACGGTAAGCAGATAGACGATCAATGACGTTCCATTTGTTTCCGCAGATCTCTTTGAAGGCTGTTTTACCGTATCGCTCATCGTTCTTGTCTTTATTTGCGTTCAGGACCTCCGTCAGGCGTTCCTTACCAAAGCGTTCCTCTGTTGACTGCTTGGCATCCGTTACCCCATCGGTGTAAAGCAGGATACGCTCTCCCGGAGCCAGCGTGATATGATCTGCCGTATGCGGAATTCCCGGGAGGAAAGCCACCGGAGAACCATGGGGCATCTTCTGAATGGAGTAACCCTCTCCGTTTCTGCAGATCGCCGGATATTCATGCCCCGCATTGCAGATGTCCACATTGCCTGTGGTAAGATCTACGATGCCCAGCCAGACAGTAACAAAATGGCCGGTCCTCTGTCAGGGCATTCAGCTGATCCTTGGTATCCTTCTTCAGAAGGTATTCTCCGGTCGTACCGTCATACAGGAAGCTGTAATCTTCGTTCGGCGCTTCAGGAACATCCTGCATATACGTGTCGTACTTCTCATACACATAGTTCAGCGTCCATTCCATGGCTTCACTGGGGCTTTCTGCATTCTGAGCGACAAGCGTCAGATCTCCTTTCACCACTACCTTTTCATCGTAGCACAATTTGGCCGTTCTGTGAAGCGACTGAAGGTACGACGTCACTGTCAAGTAATCGTTGGCACGATTCCCATCACATAAAATTTCCTCGGCGCTTTTGTCTGGCCACAGATGCCTTTCTCGGCCCGGCTCGCGCCTTAGTTGCGGGTGCCCCCAGCGGCACATAGGCTTCCCGTTTCGCTTCGCTCACGGATTGCCAAGTGCCGGGACCCGCAATGACCTCGAAAGGCATCGTGGCCATCCCTTTTTAGCGCCTCGTCGAATGGTCAGTTTGTCATTATGCCTGATATAGACATCCACGCCTGCCTTGCAGGCTTGACCTGTGTGATCACATAGGGAATGCTTCCCTGCGTCGGATATCTATATCCCTTACCAATCTTTCTGTTTGCCTCATAGGCCGAAAGAATCTGTTCTTTGATCTGTTCAACCACCCGATACTCAAACGCAGGTTTTTTCAGTTTGTCTGCGACTTCATTTAACCTGCCGGAACATTTCTTTGCAAGAATCTTAGCCAGATGATTTCCCCCACGAATACTCCAGCATGTGTGGTTATGCTTCATTCGCCTTGCTATCACACTCCATATGTGATTCTCCATCGTTCCAAGGTTTCGGTATTCCAGGTTCTTGGGACTATCGGGCATCTGAAGATTGCGTTGATTATAAGGGATTAACCCTTTTTGGTTGTTGGAAAAATAGGTGATCAATCGTTCAGCCTTTTCAATCTCATCGCCATCAGTCAAGCTGTTCCTGTACGTCTCAAGGTATTCAAACATTTCATCCAGTTTTTTCTGTTCCAACAATGTGTGGATTTGTTTTGCATGTTCCGGGTATGGTACATTTTCTTTAATGGCTTTGTTTCTATGAAACGGATCCAGCTGAAATACCGTATCTGAATCGCAGATATTCTTTACCCATTCAGCTCCGTCTGCATTCATGATCCGAAGCTCAACCTCGTCCATGTTATACATCTCCGCGATAGCTGCTTCTCTGTAGGACTGAAATTCCGATGATGTTGAAAAGCCGGCTACAACCACCTTGCCATCCAGACTGTAGCGATTTTTCCCCGTCTTTTTCCATCCGTCATAGGCCAGGCCAACTTTGATTTCACCCTTTGTGCTGTTTTCGCGCTGAAGTCGGACATAGACTCCATCTGTCTCTTCAAAGAGTACCGGAGTTTCCTTCTCTCCAGATACATTTCCTGCTTTGTGTGCCTTCACAAGCTGCCGTTCATCTTCGCAAACGGATTCCCCCAGCGACTGGATCACATTCCATACACCCATGGCACTGATAGACTGTCCGGTTGTCTCAGATATTCTGCTTGCAGTCTCACGATAGGATGTCTCTGTGATCGAAGAAACCATCTGCTCGGCCATATTCATTGAGATCAGTCCGACTCCGGATATCTCAAGCTGCTCATCCAACAGATAGACGAACTCTTTCAATCCATCCTCTCTGATAACTTCATAAATCCGGCGTTCGTACTCAGCCTCGCCATAAACCGTCTTTACTGTTGTTCTTCTCTTTCCTTTATTCCGGTATGCTTCCTTGTCTCTGGACTCCATAAGATAGTCATCATATCGTTCCAGGAACTCCCTGGTGTAATTCCTTGCCCATTCACATACCATCTGAAAGGTTTTTTTCTCAAAGTCCTTGAAAGTTAAGGCGGTTTCATTTAACATGGTATTCATCACATAACTCCTTATCTTTTTAGTCAGCAAACTTAATAATAAGGTCTATTTATGTGATTGTGAAGAGGCTTCGGCCTCTTCTTTTTATTTTTCATGCCAATGAAAATTATACTCTAAGAGGTACGACTCAACGTAGGCCTTAACGAAGGAACGAGAGGGTCTGCTGACCCCCTCGTTCCTGCGTTGTATGTTGTCGCCGGTTACAGGCTTACGGATTGGTGCAGTACCCGTTCTTGTCAAACTTATAGGATACGCCGTCGATGGTGTATGCCTTCCCCTTTGCGTACCAGCCACCTGCCGCGCCGTACCACCAGCCCTTTCCGGTCTTGTGCCAGCTATACTTCACAGGATCACTCTGTACACCATTCCTGTCAAGCCACCATCCCTGAACAAATTCGTTTACAGCGATATAACCGTTTGCCTTGAAGTAATACCATTTTCCGTCGATCTTCTTCCAGCCGTTCTTCAGGTAGTTCTTACCGCCTAAGGAGTACCACCAGCCCTTGCTGTCCTGCTTCCAGCCTGCGGCTTTCGCTTTGCCGTCCCATGCGCCGTTTGCCGTAAAATAGTAGCCCTGACGATATGCATTTGCCTCCATGAGGCCTTCCTTGTCGAAGAAGTACCACTTTCCGTCGATCTTCTTCCAGCCATTCTTCAGGTAGTTCTTACCGCCTAAGGAGTACCGCCAGCCCTTGCTGTCCTGCTTCCAACCTGTTGCTTTTGCTTTGCCGTCCCATGCGCCGTTTGCTGTAAGATAGTAACCCTGACGATATGCATTTGTCTCCAAAAGGCCTTCCTTGTCAAAGAAGTACCACTTTCCGTCAATCTTCTGCCACTCATTCTTATAGGAAGTCTCGCCGTAGAATTGATTTATTGCTTCACTCATCGCATCGATATCATAGCCTTTCAGCATTTCGGCTTTAAGCTCATCGTAATCGCCGGCTGCCAATAATTCATTCTGTCTCTCCTTTGTAACAAAGGTTACTTTATCCGGCGCGACACCCTTATCCAGAACACCGTCGATCGCAGCTTTGCCCTGCAGTTCTTTTTCTGATGACATTTGGAAAAGCATTCCGTCTGCCGTCGCATGAAAGGCCACACTACAGGAACCACCTCCGCTCGTTTCGCCGAGGATCAGAATACCGTGCTCCTTTGCAAAGGCTGGAAAGAGATTTCCGCAGGAGAAAGAAGACATGGATTCAAGTACGGCATAGTGATACTTACTGTAATCCACCGCTGCATCTTTTTCATCAAATACGCCATCCAGATTTTGGTCAAAAGTGAATCTCATGGTTGTGGTAATGCCTGTCCCCTGATTCAGCATTTCTTTTGCATGGCTGCCAAACAAAAGTTCTTCAATACCCAGCATTGCAACATCGACGCCTCCTCCATTTAAGGAATCATCTATCACAATGTTTTTGATCTCCGGATGATCAGTGCTGATCTCACGCATTGTTGTCTGGAAGAAACCATAGGTATCCTGCGGGATCACACCTTCCTGCCCTTGATCCACTGCATTATAATAATCAACCCAGCCCTGACCGTCATAGGTAAAATTGTTAAAATAGATTACCGCTGTATCCCCTTTATATACGACACCCTGTACAGAGCTTTGATCAATACCATAAGCCTCTGCCCGGAGTTCCGGATAGGTCGCATTTGCAATCTGTCGGTCATACATTCTTTCATAGTTGATCAGATCAGCATTCTCCTGCCATGCAACAGTTCCATTACCAGCGGAAATGATTGGGAGTATAGCTCTCAAAAACTCATAATTCTTTTCCCTGTTCAGATTTGTCGGATCATCTGTTATGGATGTAACAAGCTCACTAAAACCTATCCCGGTATGACCTCCGTCACATAACCAGTAAGTCAGAAGGCGATTCAGTCCTGCCATGTAAAGCGTTGAGTCGGAGGACAGCAGATATTCCTTTGTCTGCGGATCCATCGCTGTCAAAGCGGCGTCAAGTCCGGCTTCACTTACTTTTTTTGCAAATGGATATGAGGGATTCGGAAATCCATACATATTATCGATCACAACGCAGAGTTCCCTGTAATTAAACTCTATCATATCCTCCGAACGGTTTCCGTCGATCAGTGGCTGTACCAGCTCATAATCGGAATTTCGCGCCAATCCACAGTCCAGCATCAGAGAAGTACCGTTAAAATAAATCTTTTCTCCGTTATAAATAACAATGGTCCCGGTGCCGTTTGTATTTCCATAAAGATCCGAAATGCTGGCAAGTGGAACCACCGGCGCATCATCCACCGTTCTGAGGTCGATCCCGTATTTCGAATAATCATATGTCTTATCTTTTAGTGTTCCATCTTCCGTTACACTGACTCGTTTATTGATAAAAGGAACCTCGTCGCTGCGTCCGTCTTCGTCCGTTTTCTCGTCGGAAACAGAAAAGAATAATCCGTTATTCCCGACAATAAGCGTCTCTTTTTCCGTATCCAATATGGCAGTATATGTATTACCATCGACATCTTTTTTGACAACAGAATACTTTCCGGAACCCTGATCCGTTACCGTAAGATCGAGCTTAAAGAAAGTCTCCACGAAGTCCTCGTAGGACACATATGGTACATTCGGCATATCTTCAAAGAAGTAGCAGGTAAATGTATCTTCTTCGGTAAGACTGCTTCTATACAACGGGACCTCTTTTTCCGTGCAGTTTACGGGATCGCCGGATTGAAATGTATCCGGCTCCGCGTATACTGCCATCGGGGACATCAATCCCACGCACATCACAGTCATGATCGCTGTGTTTTTCAAACACATTTTAACCCTCATAGTTTCTCCTTTCTGATAAAACAAACCATGCCTTTTCCTACTCCGCTGTAAGATATTCTTCCAGTGTCTCCTTTATATCATTTTGCATTTCTTCCGGGAAAGAGGAAATCCTTGGCATGTGGTTACCCGTCGGATGAACGAATACCTTCACATTCGGATTTTCGGTTTCGCGGATCCGCATGCAGTACCAGGGATCTGCCACGCCGTAGATCATGACATGTTTTGCCCGGGTTGTATCCATGGAAGCGGAAAGCGCAGCAAAGAATGTTCCGTCATAGGTAAATGCCTCCTTCTGCTCTTCCGTAAATACGAAATTCCGGATCAGTTCATCTTCCATATCTGCAGTGATGGTCAGTTTATCCTCAAGCCCTTCTTCCTGAAGTGCTTCTCTGAGGTAAGAGAAATCGTAACGATACTGGCCGTAGGTGGTTGCCGTATTTACATAGTAGGGCCATTCCGTGGAATTCGCAGCCCAGTCATCCGGTTTCTGGAGAATGGTTGCTACCTGGAACATCATTGTCAGTTTATAATCTAACGCATCATCAGTATCCTCCGGCAAATTAATAAGTACATTGAGTACATCAAAGGATACCACTCGATATTGCCATACAAGAATACCACATTCCAGAGTCCAAAGATCATAGATCATAGATGTCGATACGCCGTCTCGATAAATAAGACCATTCTGCTCAATATAGGCTTCCAGTTTGGGCAGGAGCAGGTCTTTTTTGCGCATCATTTCGACCTGGAATGTCGTTACCGTATCTCTCATTTGGGCGGCTGCTTCTTCTCCGTACGCAGCGTTACCGATTTCTGTATATACGAAGGGGTACATGCGATCATCATCCATTCCGTCGGCGCAGGGAGCCGCAAACGGAACATATACCTTCATGTCCTCAGGGAAATAGTATGCATATACATTGGTATTCAGACCGCCGCGGCTTGAGCCTGTAGCTGCCCAGACATCACCAAGGACCTTGGAAAGCGACTGATAGATCCTATGATAATCATTTGATGCATTTTCGGAAGTCAGATATTCCCAATAATTCGTGTCATCATTCGAAATACCTTCCGGTCTTGAACCTCCGGAGAAACGACTTTCCACCAGGATCATATTTCCCTCGAGAGTCAGCGCCAGATCTGAGATAAGCTCATCTTTACCCAAAACTTCGGGATTTTTAGATACTATATCCGGCAGTGAATATCCGTAGGTCTCAAGGACATTTACGGAAGCGTCTTTTCTGAAGCCGAGCAGAACTCTCTGGGGGAAGGTTCCCTTTGACGGATCACTCCAGTCTAATGGCTGCTCAAAGACAACCATATACCTCTCACTGTAGAAATCTGACAGATTATCAACCTTTTCAACACTGATCACCCCATCCAGTTTCTTCAGCTTCGTCGGAAGATCCTCCTCAACAGGTCCGGTCCAGACGCCCGACTCATCAAAGACATATACCACTCCGTTGATGGTTTTCTCTCCGGTCACCATCGCTCCGTTGTCGAAGTAATACCAGTTCCCGTCAAGTTTTTTCCAACCATCCGCCATGGCTCCGCTTTTGTTGAAATAATACCATTTTCCGTCAAGTTTCCTCCAACCGGTCTTCATGACTCCGCTTTTTTCAAAGTAATACCATTTTCCGTCAAGCTTCCTCCAGCCGGTCTTCATGGCTCCGCTTTTTTCAAAGTAATACCATTTTCCGTCAAGCTTCCTCCAGCCGGTCTTCATGACTCCGTTTTTTTCAAGGTAATACCATTTCCCGTCATACTTCTTCCATCCGGTCTTCATGGCTCCGCTTTTTTCAAAGTAATACCATTTTCCGTCAAGCTTCTTCCAGCCGGTCGCCATATACCCTGTGGCTTCAAAGTAATACCAGTTTCCTTCGTACTGAACCCATGCACTCTTCGCATAGGATCCGTCGGAATAAGAATACCACCAGCCTTTGCTGTTATGCTGCCAACTGCCGCTCGCCGCTTCGACGGAAGAACCATCTCCCCAAGCTACGGCGGGAAGCATGAGTGATGCCGTAAGGATCCCGCATAATGCATTTTTCCATTTTTTCATACTTGAAGTAACCTCCCCTTAGATATGTTTTATTTATTTACTTATAACATAAATCCGCTTTGTTCTTATACTCGCTGCACGAATAGGCGAAAATGATGCACGAAAAATACCCCTATACGTTAGACTTCATTGAACTGCGAAGAGGTCTTCTCGTCAATCCTGAGTATATCGAAAGGATCAGCGGCGCTTCCGTTAACCTTTCTGACGGTAGCACCTATATCCTTCCCAAGGCGAAAAAAGATTCAGTGATATCACAGTACACAATCTATGTCACAAATATAACAAACTGACATTACTTCTTCAAGCACGGAAGATGAGGGATTGCCTTCATTTATCATTCTGTCCCTGAATGCTGACAGACCGGTCAGATTATCTTCCTTTTTTTCAGCCTTTTCGATCTCACGTTTGTCTGCTTAATCAAGTGCACCAAAAACCACGATCGAAAAAGAACGTAGCTAAAAGCCACGTTCTTTCTGGTAAACCATGTGAATTCACTCATATTCATTTCATGATATGCTGCATAATTCTATCGTCTATTTCCATGTAAAATCCGGATAATCCCCATATCCACTCAGAGTAAAATCCTTCGAGTAATCTGTGTTTTCCCACAGAATATTCATATAATCATTGTCCCAGCCGAAGAACCAGATCTGATAACCCACACGATGGATCTCGTATCTGTCTGTATCGATTTTCACGTTCTTATTCTCTCCTTTGGCACAGCTGTCGGAATAAATCCAGACAAAGTCCTCTTTACTCTTGTCCCAGACCTGCACTTCCAGACGAGCCACATACCACCCATCCTGATGAAATTTCAGAGTTGTTGTTCCTTCTTCGTCCTCTACGACGGGATCCACCGGCTCAGTTCCCGGTATATCCGTGATCGTCACACCATCCCAGGCACCATTCTCATCGACAAAGTATTTCCTGTCGATATAGGCATTCGAATACATACGACCATCACTGTCAAAATAGTACCAGGTGCCCTTGATCTTTTGCCAGTCGGTCGCCATATCCCCCGCTTTTTTCAGGAAGTACCATACATCCTTATATGAGATCCAACCGGTATGCATCGCACCATTCTTCCCCAAATAGTACCACTTGCCGTTATCCTTCACCCAACGGTTTACGGCCATGCTGCCGTCCTTGCCGAAGAAGTACCATTTTCCGTCAATCTTCTTCCAGCCCGTTACCATGGCACCATCCTTACACAGATAGTACCACTTGCCGTTATCCTTCACCCAACGGTTTACGGCCATGCTGCCGTCCTTGCCGAAGAAGTACCATTTTCCGTCAATCTTCTTCCAGCCCGTTACCATGGCACCATCCTTACACAGATAGTACCACTTGCCGTTATCCTTCACCCAACGGTTTACGGCCATGCTGCCGTCCTTGCCGAAGAAGTACCATTTTCCGTCAATCTTCTTCCAGGTATTCTTCAACACGGTTCCGTCCGAAGAACCGGTTGTTGTCAGGCTGTACCCAACCCCTTCTCCCCCTGCATATGCAGTAAGTCCGGTTCCCATGAAGCTTCCCATGATTGTAGTCATTGACACAATCCCGCTCAGGATCCTTACCGCTCTCGCTGATCTGTTCCTTTTCTTCATACCTGTGCAACCTCCTTTTCCTCTCATTCCCAATATCGCGTTGATCACGCCCCTTTAACTATCGCGCCACTATTGTCTCATCCTTCTTGATCACAGTGGTTATCCTATCCTGAACAAACCCACATTTCAGGGCAGTGTTCATAGAGCCTTTATTGGAAATCGAGTGCGCCCACACCGGTTTTTTCCCGATTTCAACGATATGCTCGCACATTCTGCCTGCCAAAATCGCCGCAAGTCCTTTCCTTCTGTAATCTTCATGCGTTTCAACACCTATATCGATCTCCATGGAACTGACCGCCGCTGAAAAAGCCACAGCGCATACCCGTTCCTGATCAAGCGCGATATATCCGAAGCCCTCTTTCAGAAACTGCTCTCGGGATTCCCAGGAAAAGGACGGGATGATCCTGCCCTCGATCTTTGATATATTTTCACGGGTGATCCGCTCTATCCGATACTCACTTTCATCTATGACATCAAATCCATCACGGCAAGGATAAGCGTATTCCGCTCTGGAATCGATCAGTACATTTCTGTTACGGAAGAATGCTGTTACATCGTCATCTGCTGTGATGAGCACCAGGCGTCTTTCATTCCGGCCTGAAATCATTTCGGAATAGATATCCTGCAGGAAATCGTCCGACGCATGCCCTGAGATATAGCCAAAACCGCAATAATGCCAAAAGAACACCGACTCCACATCAGGACCGTCATTCACATAAACTTCTCCCGACTGAAAACCTTCGGTTATGGAGCAGGGATAAACTTGGTTAGCGGTATTCTCTCTCGCCCAGGAGCTGTATTCCTTATAATCTTTTTCATTTATTTTTCTCATTTTCAATGCACCCTGATTCTGTTTTCTTCAACGTGATCTTCAAAAATGCCGCACTGCAGACAGCATAAATGAGGTAGGTAAACAGCGTCCCGAAGCATACATCCGTAAGGAAATGGTTCGTCATGTGAATCCGATTGTAACCATAAAGAAGAACAAATGCACATGCGATAATAAAGCAAATGATATTCTTCGTCATGCTTTTCTTTTTGCAGACATCCGCCAGCATGGGAAGCGAGAACATCATGGTCGCTATGGTCATATTTCCACTGGGCCAGCTTTTATAATTATCATCATTTCCCGCAAGATTCGGTACCATCTGCCACCAGTCACGATATTCCGATCTGGGATTCTCAAGCGTTATCAGATACTTGTATCGTGGTCTTGAAGCCACCTGCTTCAACCAGGCATTCACATTGTCCGCAACGATCCCGGCAATAAGGATCGCCGCTCCAACAGCGATAAGCTTGTCAGGATCAATGTCATCCAAAAGGAAATAACATACAATCGGAACCCACGCATACAGCACCGCCCAAAAGCCCCAGCATAATACTGAAAGCAATGCCGGTGATTCCCCTGCGGTATAGTTGAACAGTTCTCTGACGCTCTTTCCGTTATAGCTGTTGCTGTAATATACCGCCATAAAGAATCCGATACACAGGAGCACCCATGCCAGCATTTTAAAATGACGGCCTTTTTTTGATAACCCCTTAAACAGACACATCCCGGCTGCAGGATAGAGACAGTATGAGAAATACGAACCGTATGTGGCAAAGAATTTTCCGATATCTGTCTTGTTCGCCAGTGCCTCATTGATTTCATAATCACAGAATGACCCTATGATGATTCCAACCACGCAGATGGAAACCACCCCAAGGAAACAGGAAAATGGCACTGCCATCACTTGTCTTTTCATGGCTTATTCCTCCTATTCAACATTCACTTTGATTACCACATTTTCTTAACTATCACGCCACTTCCGCGCTTTCATCAAAATCTCCCGGATCATTTCATGCTTCGAATCTGTATATTTTATCCGATCCTTGGGATAACGCTTTGCGAGAGATTCCTTTAATTCAGAGTATGCTTTCGCCTCTTCCCGGTGACAGTTCAGATAATCCCTCATATTGATATAATTATTCCACGCCTCCGAATCATAGATCACCGCATGAATATGATGGGTTCTAAAGTCTTCCTCACCGCATACATACAGATACTGCTCCGGGATGTCCTGTCCTCGGAAGATGAAGCCATTCGTGAGCAGCACATCATTCAAAGCAAAAAGGTCGTTGAAATCTGAAACACCGACAACGATATCGATGATAGGCTTTGCCGAAATGCTCTTTATCGCTGTACTTCCGATATGCTGGATATCAATCGCGACGTCGCCAAGCAGATCGCCTAATTTCTGAATTGTCTGCTTTGCAGAAATCTCCCACTCAGGATTATGCGGTTCCATAGAAACCATTCCACGGCGAAGGCCGAGGGGGACCTTTGATTCATTCGAGGTATTCTCCGACTTGATCACTTCTCTGTACTCCTCAAGTAATTCTCTCGAGTATTTCTTTTCCCTGTCTGATTCTCTTACTATCTTCCAAAGAGCCGCTGCCGCAGAGAGCCGATTCCCGAATTCCTCTGTCATTTCATCTGCACAGAAATCCTTCACGAACTGATTCCATTGCAGCGCAGACTTATCATAGGTCGCATAAGTCTTCTTTCCGTAATAGATATCCAGAAGATCCCCTAAGGTAAAGGACTCGTCTCCGTTTTCCTTTACGGCTTTTGCAGTGGCGACCATATCTACATTGAACCTGAAGGGACGGACGCCTGTCTGTTCGGAGAAGAAGTCCCGGAACCTGTTCCCGAAAGTGAAGCTGCATTCAATAAGTCCGGTGTCCAATGTCAGCTCGGAAACCACTTTTTTTCTCTTTCTGGCTGTCTTTTTTTCCGGCCGGATCATCTCACCGGAGAAATATGCCCGGATCACACCGTTCAATTCGATCTTACTTCCGTCTGATTTCAATCCGTGTGCCTTGCAGATTCTGATCAGTTCCTCCCGATACCAGTAGTATCGGCTGAATTCTTCGAAATCTTTGATATCATCAAATTCCGGTCTTTGCATGTTAATCACTCCCTGTTCCGGATTTCTTGTGCCCAGACCTCTATCAAACGATCAAGGCTCTTTTATCATCGTAGCACGTTTTCATCGTTCTGTGAAGTAAAGTAGATTCTCCAGACAGCTGCGCCGCGGTTGTTGATCCGAAGCATTCCATCTGTTCAAATGCCTTATAGCATAGAAAAAGTGCATTGTTTCATTTCCTGCACGAACAGGTCGAAACAATGCACAAAATGCTTTGCGTCTTGCCCTACTTCACATAGGGCGCAGACAGCACAGATTCAGTTACATAGAAACCGTAAGATCAATGATTCGTTACCAGATATCCGTCAAGATCAAAGTAATACCAGGTACCGTCAATCTTCTGTCTTCCCTTCTTTGCAATCCAGTCAGAGGTTTTGTACATCCACTTGTTGCCATATCTCTTCCACTCCGCTTTCTTCTTATAGGTCCATGCACCGTTCTTGCTCAGCCAGTAGCCGTCAACCCATTCTTCGGACGCCATGTAGCCTTTCGAATTGAAATAATACCACTCGCCGTCCACCTTCTGCCATTGGCTTTTCGGGTACCAGCCTGAGGTATCCTCCAGCCACCAGCCGGTCTTATTTTTCTTCCAGGACATTTTCGGGGCATAGGTCTGTGAACCATCCTTGTTATACCAGATGCGGTTCACCCATTCATTTTGATATACATAAATGGTCTGGCTCCGGGTACTTGTATAGGTCTTTCCGTTCAGGCTGACCTTGGCTGTGTATATTTTCTGCCCGGGAGCGCTGTAGGTCGCTGCCTTTGTAACTTTGCCGGTAACTCTGGCGGCTACTGTCTTCGTATGGCTGCTGTCATCCAGACAGGTAAATGTAATGCTTGCCGCGGTAACTCCATTCCAGTTCCAGGACATCTTCTCATATCGGTGTCCAGACCAGTCGGGGTTCACCCCCGAAGCAGCAAGCGCCGCGATCACATTGTCATAAGCTCTAGCCAGAGCCTTCGCCGCATCATATACGGCATACGGATCCCTGGTATTTACTGTTTTCGCACGGTCATATGCATTCAACATCAGCTGAACCTTACCGTCCGGCTTTTTGTTATACATGGAGTAATCAATGGAGTATGCCTTATCCATCAGATCCTCAAGAAATGCATTCAGGTTAGCATCCGGAAGCGCGGGTGTTCTTTCCGGCATCCTGCGGATATTCTCCCCGGCCTGCTGCTCATAGGAATACGCGATCTGCATCAGTTTTTCTTCATTTCCAAAGCCGGAAAACAGATAGAGACCGAGGGGCATTTCCGAAGTATACTCTCCTCCCGCATCGGAGAATCCCATGGGTATGGAGATCTCTGGAAGACCCATGGCCGGACCGAAGATATAATCATAACCGATAGCGTTTGGTTCCCAGTTATCCGTGATCGGAAGATCCGGAACTGCGTCATAATAGGGAAGATACATCACGGCATCGATATTATTTTCCGCCAGAACTTCCGTGATATACGCTCTGCCTTCCAGAGTGATTTCCCAGGTGTCCAGCCGCATAAAGGAATCGATTTCCGTTGTATAGGGGTTCTCGGTCTCTTCAAAAGAATCTGCCAGTGCATTCGGATCTTCAATCCCCTGATTCAGATACGTATATGAGATATCCTTTCCGGATTTGAGAATATCCTTCATGGTCTTATAGGTCGCAGCATCCCCTTTTTCGTACAGATACTTGTTCAGATCGTACTCCATGGTATCTCCTGTTGCGCCAATATAATAGCTGTAATAGACGTCAGCCGGAAGAATATCCGAAAGATCCACAATCTCTGCGCCGGCTTTCCTCAGATTTGCCAGCGTGCGGTTTGTCATGGCACTGAGCTTCGCATCCGGATAGCGGTATTTTATTACATATCCGGGATCTTCTTCCTCTCCGGTCTCATCATTACCGGTTTCGTCGTTTCCGATCTCGTCGTTTCCGGTCTCGTCGTTTCCGGTCTGATCATTACCGGTTTCGTCGTTTCCGGTCTCGTCATTTCCGGTCTCGTCTCCTCCGGCTTCTTCCTCAGGATACTCCGCATAGGGGTAACAGAAGGAATAATCCAGATATCCGATCCGCATTCCCTTCAGCGAATCCTTCGAAAGACTGTCCATGTAGCCATCGCCAACAAGTGCATCCGCATCAGCTTCCACGGTAAAATCATCTGCCGGATCGGTTCCCGCCATGGTTTCCAGAATCAGTGCCATATCCTCTGCAGTTCTTGCTATGGGGCCTGTGGTATCCCGGCTGGCCAGAAGAGGAACAACACCACTGATGGAGGTGATTCCCTTGGATGGCCGGATGCCATAGAGATTCGAGAAGGAAGAGGGATTTCGGATGGATCCACCCGTGTCCGTTCCAAGACCTGCTGCAGCAAAATTGCATGTTACCGCTACCGCCGTTCCTCCCGAGGAACCTGCAGATGACTTACTCCCGTCATACGCATTATGAACCATTCCACCCAGTGTGGATTTCGAGTCCGATGCACTGAAAGCAAACTCAGACATATTTGCCTGAGCCAGGATCACGGCTCCGGCTTCTCTCAGCTTTTTCACAACAAAGGAATCCTCCGGAGCGATCATGTGCGCCAGGGCATTTGAACCTGCCGAAGTCGCCATGCCGGCCACATCGTAATTCGCCTTGACCACGATAGGAATTCCATGCAGCGGTCCCCTTACTTTTCCCTCTTTACGCTCCGCATCAAGGGCTGCCGCATCTTTCAATGCTGCAGGATTAATGCTGATGATGGAGTTCAGCTTCAGTTTCTCATCATAGGCCTTGATCCGGTCAATGTACATCTGCGTCAGCTGCTCTGACGTCACATGTCCTGCCGTCATCTCTGCCTGAAGATCAGCGATGGTCGCGTCCATCAGATCAATGGTCGTGAATATATCCTCCAGCTGCTGTGTCGCCGTAGCTTCACTGACTGCCGCCTCTGCATACACTTCTATTTTGGGTGTGATCACCATGGTACTGAATACCATGGCTGCCGAAATAAGAACTGCGAAAGTCTTTCTTACCAGCCATCTCTTCTTCATTTTCTCCTCCTAGCGTCTGTTACTTCTTCATTAAGCTTCACTTGAATAAAACCATTGGCTATTATATGATTTATGGTTGACAGACGAACATGCGTTCGGTATAATAAATATGTATATAGTTCATTGACAAGTTAAGATATGCGGTTTCTATCACAAATATTGATCTATATTACTTAGATTTCCTTGATAGTGTAAAATCTTAAAGGTGTGTAGGCTGAAACTTAACAAAGGCCAACTCGCTATATACAAATCACTATATAAGTAGCCTGAATTAGATCAGGTAGAGGCATCAGGCTAGTGCCATTAAAAGACCGGAATGATGTAAATCATTTCGGGAATTTATAAATATCAACCATGAGTTGGTAAATAGCCAAACCATTATTTACGTACAAACCGGAAAACATTTCCTGTTTCATCTTCCGGAAGCTGTCCGATATATGCAAGATACATGTCTGAAATACTGTCATTTCTTCCGTCCTTCGAAAGGTCGGACAGGATTCTTATCGCTTCCTCTCTGCGGCTCAAATGGAATAAACGCACAGCCTCACGAAATTCTGCAGCATTCCTGTATCGCTTTTCTCCCTCTTCCTCAGGCAGACAGTCCAAAACCTCATAAACAGCCTTCACTTCATTTACGCCTGCCACCTGCAATTCTCCGAGATATCTCATTTTAAGAGCATCCGGATCTGTCATGCGGTCCACCGTATCCTTCGTGATCAGCATGGCCGTGTGATACTGTTTTGTAAGGGATTCCAGGCGGGAGCTTAAGTTCACCGTATCGGAAATGACGGTTCCGGAAAGCCGCTCGCTCTCTCCCACGATCCCGATCCGTGTCATACCCGAATGAACACCGATACCGATATTCACATCTCCGATCCCGATCTCCTCCGCCGTGCTTTTATCCAGTACAATTTTCCTGTACAGCTCTATCCCGCATAATACGGCGTCATCCGCATTTTCGAAAAGTGCCATGACCGCATCGCCGATGTATTTATCCACAAACCCGTTATGCTCCCGGATGACAGGGCCGGCCTTGCCGTAGATCGTGTTAACGAACTCAAAGTTTTCCTTCGCAGTCATGGTCTCCGAATTGATCGAGAAAGCGCGGATGTCAAAGAACAGCACGGTAAGATCTCGGCTCCGGGCATCCCCCAGTGCCAGATCCGTAAACTTCTCCTTCCCGAGCAGTTCCCTGAATTTCTCCGGGACAAATTTATAATAGAACTTTTCGGTCCTGTCTTTTTCATTGAACATCTCCTCAAGGCTTTCCGTCATGGTATTTACCTCTGCGCAGATCTCCCCGAGCTCGTCCTTTGACCGGTAATCAACCCTTGCAGAGAAATCACCTCCGGCGATCTTATGTACGGTTCCCTTTGCCTTCTTAATGGTTCTTGTGATGTACCAGGAAGTGAACACCGTCATGACGATCAATGCCAGTACGATAAAGAAAATATAACCCGAAACCTTGATAAAAAGATCTCTTCTTGTGGTCCAAAGGTTCCAGGTATCCGACGACACACGAAGGATATACGCAGGACAGCTTCCTTTTGGATTCGCGATCTGTCTGTATGAGACCATCTTACTGTTTCGGACATTTTTCGAAAAAAGCCCTGTAATCTCCTGATAAAAGGAATGACCGCTGTTCATTAATTCCTCGTGTATCTGCTCCTGCCCGGAAGCAGTAAAGACATTATCCTTGAAGAAACCGGGGGCGGACACAGTGTCCGATCTGGCAAGGATAGAATTCTTACCGCTTTCCGAGAGAGAAACAACCCAGAACACATACTTTCCGCCGTCAAAGGCCTGAAGCTTTTTCGACAGCTCCAGAGCCGCTGTTCCCGTATGATCGTTCATTTGATCAAATCCACTGAAATCATAACCTTCCAGTACTTCGGCTGCCAGACTGCTTGCCATAGTGATCTCCTGCTCGGTCTTTGCGGTGGTATCCTCCTCCATGTCAGCATAAAACATCCGGATGACGAAGCCGGCAGGGATCAGAAGTATCGGGATTGTGAACACAAGCTGTTTATACAGCAGAGTCTTCCTCCGGATAATAATATTGATCAAAAGTCCTATGGTACAAAGGATCAGAAGAATGGAGCAGAGATAGGAAACCCACCAAAGCCATCCATTTCGGACATGGTACGTAAGATACTTTTCCGAAACCTTATCTCCGTCATAGGTAACGAACCCGTCCAGTAACGTGATTGCCAACTCTTCCCTTCCTGTAGTTTGGGAGACAAAGGCTTCCAGAGAGTGAACAGGGACTACTTCGCCATATTGACTGAGATGATCATGCAGATCAAGAACCTCCTTTATTTCCTGATCTTCCATGACAAATATCTTACCATCATACGCATTTTTTGTTACATACAGCCTGTCGCCGACCATTGCCGCCAGGTTCACGAAATAAGCCGCATCCCGCTTCGAAGGATTGGTTTTTACCTCATATATACACTCCGTTAACGGCTCATTAAAGCCCGTCAGATAGTATTTCCCGTTACTCTGCAGGAATAAAAACTGCTTCCCCAGGGGAATCACCTTTTGCGTATATGTCCCGTCCTCTGCGATGGCATACGGATCACTGATCCTTACATTTTGGGTCCGGGTTTCAATCTCGTATAATCTTGTTTCACCCAGTCCGACTACGGAAAATGACAGAATTCCGTTTTGGAAGACAGGTTTGCTGATGATGGAATCCCGGTAATACGTACCCTTCGGATATTCCACATAACAGATATCTCCTATGTAATCTCCCGTCTCAGAGATTTCGACAAGTCTCTCCCCGACGATATATATATCGGTTTCCTTATCATACTCATAGATAAATCCATAGTAATGATGATCGTCTCCCAAAACCTGCTTATCCGGAGCGGCGTACTGACCATCTCTTTTAATTTCCGCGAGAGTGGCGTGGATCTGCTCATTGGTGTCCATATGGATGAGCGCAGATATGCTGACCCCGCTTTTGTTCATCAGAACCAGGATATCACCATCCCGGTCGACCGATGATCCGATGATATCGGAGATCTGACGCTCCTCTCCGAACAGTTTGTCCGACAGCGCTTCCGATGATTTTCTGTCCGGACTCCAAATGCTGATCAAGCCGAGGATCAGGAGGCAGATTCCCATTCCCAGTAAATACCAGCGTGCTTTTCCGAACAGGCGCCAAAGCAGTTTCTTGATACTGAATTTTTTATCTGATTTCATACTTCCCCTATCATAGAATCTTTAGCTGCACGAATCAGGAAAAGTATAACAAATCATCAGGATAAGCACAACATACGAATCGTCAATGGTTTAGTTCTTCTATAAGTGAATCCAATTTATTCTTCAATGCCTCTCGTCTCTTCACAACATCCGATATTTCGTTCTTAACCGATTCTCTGTCTCCGGCGGTAAATTGTGTAATTGTTCAACTGTAATCTCTTTCATTTGTTTTCATCTTCAGCAGACATGGCCCGCAGAACGCTTATCTGGTTACCGGCGATGCCTATACCGACGGCATCATCGCAAGAAATTTCTTTACCGGCTTAGGTGGGATCCAGTGGTATCACGCACGCTACAGAGGGATCAATGTAGACGAAAAGACAGACCGCGATAAAGAAGTACGGTTCTGGAACTACGGATGCAATATCTGGACCGACGGTATAGAGAGCCATCCGGAGCAAGGATGCGCACTGATCTTCTGACGGGTCGGCATGGAGAAAAGCTGACTGTGTACTCCGCAGCACGGGTCAGCATGCATTTCAGTGGGGCTATCGCATGATGCAGCAGTCGGTGCTGCATCTGCGACAGCCCTTTTCTGATTTTTCCGGATGACGGAAATCTCATGACCAACTGTTGAATCGCACTCTTTCTGAGAAAGACTTTTTGCTCGGCGCGTGGAACTCATCTTCCGCCTTTCCTACAGGAAGCAGGCATACAACATCATAGTCTCCCGGGACATTCAGGACAGAAGCAATCTTATCGCAGATTCTGTCATCATCTGTGATGTGGCCTTCGTACCAGCAGCTCTGGTATCCGAGTTCGACAATGGCAAGTAGCATATTCTCGATAGCAGCAGAATAATCCTGAACAGCAAAGCACCTATCCCTGTATGCGTTGATTTTCCTTGTCAGAACAACTATCATAGCAGGAGCAGTCTCTGCAACCGGAGGATCTATCTCGGCCTTTACCCGGGCAAGGACCTCAGGATCATTGACAATGATCACATCGGTAGTCTGTTTATTGCATCCTGACGGTGCATTTATCCCTGCTCTTGCTATCGTTTTAAGGTCTTCTTCAGGTACTTCTTCCTGCAAGTATGTCCCGCGGTAACTGTGGCGTGCCTCTATCGTATTTACTGCACTTTTCAAAGACATCACATAGATCTGACAAGGATTTGCTTCATCCCAGTAATCCGGTAATACTTCAAGTTCTTTGAATCCAAGGCTCTTATAGAATTCATTGGTTATGTCATAGTCCTCATATACACCTGAGCGAACTGTCTTAACCTGGATGAATTCATACCCTTTCCTTACAGCATAATCTTTAGCTTCCTCGAAAAGTCTCCTTCCTGTTCCCTTTCTGTGACTCTCCTTGCGGACTCCCATTACAGCAAGTTCCATTGTCTCTTTTCCGGTCTCTTTAAGGCAAAGAAAGCCCTCAATAATATCTTCATCGACAGACGCCCAGAAAGGCTGTCCTGCCGAATCTGCGATATACTTTTCCCGGCTCTCTTCTACTTCAAACCAATCTGTCAGGGATTCAAGAATTTCTCTTGCGATCCTTCTTTTTTCATCAGCAGTTTCTATAAATCTGATCATTTGTTCTCCTGTTCTGTGGAATCCGGGTAATCCCAGAATCCTCCCTTATGAAAATTCTCAATACCCAAAGGCTTTGCTGTCAGCTTTTAACCCTATAAGCAAGACGTCCCCCGCCTCCAAGGCGGTGGGATGAATTGCCAATCAGCGCTTGAAAGTCGAACGCATGTTTGGTATAATAAATGTATGAATAAAGCACTCAAATACAGATTATACCCAACAAAAACACAGATGCAGATGTTTGCCAAGACCTTCGGCTGTTGCCGTAAGGTTTGGAATCTTATGCTGTCAGAAAAGGTAGAAGCCTATAGGAATACCGGTAAGTTTGTCGTTGTAACTCCTGCCAAGTATAAGACAGATTACCCATTTCTAAAGGAAGTAGACAGCCTGGCATTGGCCAATACTCAACTGAATCTGCAGAAGGCATTTCGCAATTGCTTCAGCAAAACGCGGAAGAAACGTAATGCTTTTCCAAAGTATAAGTCCGCAAAACACAGTCGCAAGTCGTACACCACGAATAATCAGAAAGGAACTGTTGCTATCCTTGGAAACTCTATACGATTACCGAAGGTTGGTGTTGTAAGGGCGGTAATCCATCGTATGCCGGATCCGGATTGGAGACTGAAGTCCGTAACTATATCACAGGATTGTGATGGTAAGTATTTCGCGTCTGTGTTGTTTGAGTATGAATCTACATCGGTGGAACCAGTACTATGCACTGAAAATGCTATAGGGTTGGATTATTCATCAAAATCTCTATATGTGGATAGTGATGGAAATCATGGCAGCCACCATAAGTATTATCAGGAAAGTCAAAAGCGTCTTGCAAAAGAACAACGCAGACTATCTCGTAGGATTGGTTCGAGAAAAGGTGAATCCAAATCATCCAATTATCTGAAACAGTTGCATAAAATAAACAAAATACACAAACATATATCCAACCAGCGGAAAGATCAGCTGCACAAACTGTCAACAGGGATAGCCAACCGGTATGACATCGTCTGTGTCGAATCATTGAACATGAAGTCTCTGGCCAATAAGAGCTTTGGCAACGGCAGAGCTACGTTGGATAACGGTTATGGAATGTTTCTCGGCATGTTGGAATACAAACTGTCCGACCGCGGGAAATGTCTGGTTCGGGTAGACAAATGGTTTCCAAGTAGTCAGCTTTGCCATTGTTGTGGGACCATAAATCCGTTGACCAAAAAGCTTGATGTTCGGAAATGGACATGTCCTGCTTGTGGTGAAACGCATGATCGCGATATCAATGCAGCCAAAAACATCCTAACGGAAGGTCTGCGCATCTATAAACAACAGTTTGTCGCCTAATGCGATAAATATATGGTAGGGATGGAATAGCCCGAACCTTACGCCTGTGGACATCGTGTAAGACTTCTATAACGAATATCGTTGACGAAGCTGTGGTGGTTGAAACAGGAAGCTCCGACCTCTATAGGTCGGGGTAGTTCACTCTTCCGATTTTATGTTCCAACAATCATCCCGACAAACGAGAATTTGTGCGCGGGCTATAAAACCGGAGATAAGTTTCCATGTTAAATCTTATGTAGTCACCACTGTGATGACCCTCAAACACATGATTTTGCACATCGGCTCCGTTCTGTCGCAGCAATTGAAACAGTTTTTCACATGCGCGATAGAACTGCCCCTCATCTTCTTTTCCATCGTCCAGGAATACTTGCAAATCATCAAAAACCGTCTGCTTCGCAATAGAAATTGGGTCGTTTTTTAGCCACATCGTTTCATCCGCGAAATAGCACTCATCTTCGTCTGCGTAGGACAAGTCAATGGCCGGCATATGCCCGCCGATTTTGGAAAACAATCCCTGGTGCCTCAACCCTATACTTAAGGCAGTGTATCCTCCGGAGGAAATGCCACCGATATATCTTGCCGAGCGATCTCTGATGGTATGAAATGTATTGTCGACAAACGGTATGAGTTCGTCCAGCAGATAATCTTCATACCGCCCTTTGTGGACGACGCCATATTTGCCTTTAACCTCTCGATAAAGCACGGAAGAGTTAATCCCCCTGCTGTTGTCCAAATTCGGGCATACCACAATCAGGGGCTGTATTTCTCCTACCTCAACCATGGCATCTGCTATCTTCTCCATTCCAAGCCACTGAAGAAGGCTTTCGTTTCCTGTTCTTCCATGAAAGAAATACAGAACCGGCAGGGCACTTGTATCATCAACAGCTGGACGATAAATCGCCAGATTCATTTTCTTACCGAGGATTCGGCTGTCGATTGTTTTTGTAACTAAGCTCATATTAACAAACTCCGATTTGCTTATTCATTATCCTGTAATATAATATGTATTCTAACATAATTCTTGACAAAAACAACGGGATTACGTCTAGTCAAAACAAGCTGAACAGTGGATTTTGCCATTATCCAGCTTGTTAATTATCTTAGGATATCTCATTTACAGAAAAACTTTCACACGCTCGTTTCTTAACCCGGATTTTCTCTTTCTCTCACATCCCGGTCAAAGAAAAACCGTAGGTTTAACCCCTATACGAAAAAAGACCTGCAGGTTTCCCCACAGGTCTGTCGAACATCCGTTATTTCTTCCGCAATAGCATAAACACCAATCGGAATAAACTGAACTATTGCGTAATCGATGCCAGGTCCGTGCCTGATATATAGATCATCCGCAGTAGATCTGTATCGCTCGTTGAGTAAATTCAGCAGTTCCTTCTCCGCCTATCTTATCAATATTCTCGGTGAATTCTCCGCCACCGGCATACATCTTACCAAGGCCGGAAAGAATTTCATTCGTACACTGATAATAATGCCCGGAAATAAAGTTCTGCAGCTTCTTTACCTGATCCTGAACTTCTAAAGATGCAGGATCCTGATCTTTCATCGCTCCGAACTCTTCAAAGATCTTCATAAAATCGGCCATCATTCTTTTTTCTTCGTTCTTTGACCGCTTCCCGTTCTTCTCTTCGAATTCCTTATATTCCGGAGTATTGCCCCACTGCTCTTTTGCGCGCTTAGCATATTCGTCTAATTTACTTGAATCAAATGCTGTAAAATCCAAATGTCTCACTCCTCTCAGTTTTAAACCACGGCACATACTGATCAGATTTTCAATATGTTCCTTCTTTAATTCAAGAAGTTCTATCTGCTGATCAAGTGCCAATCCTTTGTCAAAATCAGATCTGGTTACGATATCCTTGATATCCTTAAGCGGAAACTCAAGCTCACGAAACAGTAAAATCTGCCCCAGTCTCTCCAGCGCCGCATCGTCATACAGCCTGTATCCCGACTCGGTATACTCCGTCGGTTTTAAGAGTCCTATCTTATCGTAATACTGCAGTGTGCGTATACTCACTCCTGTCAGCTTACTCACTTCATTAACTGTCTTCATGGCTATCATCTCCTTCACGTGTGATTACATCATAAACTATTACGTTACGTCATAGTCAAGCAAAAATAATAATTCTGCAAAAAAAAATCGGCATCAAATCCATTTCTGAATTCTTTGCCATTCTTTCATCATCGTTCATATCCGAACCATGATTGAGCAGGGAATCCATGTATCTGCACGCGATGAACTCTTCGGACGCGGGGACGGTGGACTGACACTGACGCTTCTCCTCCCCGAACTGAAGGACGCATCAAAAAAAGAAAGGCAACAGGCTTTCGCTACCTTTCTGAATGATCTTGATATATTTGAGAAATACGGCATGGAAATCCGTCACAGCTTTGCGTTAGATGAGGCCGGCGTCCATGTCAGCTACACACTCCGGCTTTCCTGCCTCATGGCACTAAGCAGCACCATCAACAAGGCGGAGTATTACATCGCCGGAACCGAGCACAGCGACTGGGATGTAAAAGTCTTTGAAGCCGAATACAGAGAATGCCTTCGGAATTATGAGATTGATATCCAGAATGAGCTAAAGAAGAGCTCGTCCGGAAAACGAACGAGCTGATAGCATACCCAACCACATTAAATTTCTACCCAGTGGGTAGAAATTATCCTTCATTCGGCGCAGGAAGTTAGTGCCGGCGGCACTATCTTTTTGGAGCCATTGGCTCCAAATTTCCCTTCATGTCGTTCTGGGGCAATGCCCCAGAAATTCGATTACGAAAAATACTGTATAGACACCTCTGTTTATCTCCGGAAGTCTGGAGCATTGCATATCCTGTATGAAATTTAGACCCAGTGGGTCCAACTTTCCGGCTGAATCTACTGCATGCATCTGATACCCGATACTGATAATCATTTTGGAACCATCGGTTCCAACTTTCCCTTCATGTCATTCTGGGGCATTGCCCCAGAAATTCTATCAAAATGTTCGGGCCCATTGCCCCCGAAAAGCCATGCCAATATGACATTTTGGAGCCATTTCAACTCATGCCAAAAAATGTGAAGCCCCGACAAGCAACGCCTCCATGTACATCTCGGGGACCGAGAGTACAGGAGACTGCTTCTGGGGGTGCCCCAGACCCCGTCGTTTGGAAAAAGGAACGAGCTCTTTTATAATAATGTGGAGAAATTTGAAGTGGATCTCAGGGCGGAGTGCTCTGTGAACACCAGTCTGGGCATTTTCCTTTGGCCTTGTCCATCCAGTAAGAGTATAACATCCTATTTTGGTAATCGTGTGGCTCCGAAAGCCGGTGCGTCCACGGTTCATAAGGGTATTGACATAGGTACATCCATAGGAGAGTCGGTTATTGCAGCAGCTGCAGGGAGGGTAACTACTGTCGCATATAGCGGAGCCCGGGGATATTACATTGTAGTGGTTCACGGGAACGGCTATGAAACCTTGTACCAGCATCTCAGCCGACAGGATGTCCGGACAGGAGATATGGTAACGGCTGGCCAGCAGATTGGAGCAGTAGGAGAAACCGGTATCAGCACGGCGCCACATCTTCACTTTGAGATTCAGGTGAACGGAACTCCGGTGGATCCGTTGCAGTTTTATGATTAAGAGATTGTCAGGATATAGAATGCTCGGGTGTCTGTATTATCGGCTACTCGAGCTTTTTTTATTGTTTTGAAAAATCTTTTTCGGACTGTTGTAGTTCTGCTGTAGATGCCTTGATATACTGCGTTCAGAAACAAACAAAAACCCCGGACGGGGAAACAAAAACGAGGAGGAAATCAATATGAAAAAGAAGGAAGAGCGCTCCGAGTACTATTATAAGAGACAGAATGAGTATACACGTCTCTGTCAAACAAGAAAGATGGTCACCATAACCAACAATGGCGCTTACCACGCTAAGGATATTTGTCTGTATGGCAGAAGAATCCTGGGAGTGTATCCTGACGGAGAATATCTCCTTGACGAATGGGAGGTGATTGGCAAAGGAAAGTGCCTCCATGGACTGGGTACCCAATCCACGACGTATGACATTGAGGGAACTTACGCAGTATTAGCCTTCAGTTTTGATATTACCGCAGGAACCGATTATCCATACAGCGGAGTTTTCTGGAATAATGAAGACGACACAAGTTGGGAAAAAATCGACATCAACCTCGACGGTTCCTGCAGAATGGCTGATATCAATATCAAGGTCGGCAATAAGACCGTAGTTGACGAAGAAAACTGCTCATCCCATAAAGAGTGGACTCCGTAAACGTCTTCCTAAACCAGGCAGAAGTTGATGATGATCAGCAAAAACATTAAAACGCAAGAAAGAAATGAGATCAAATACTCCCGGCATACAGAAAATGCCGGGAGTTTTCCGTTGCGTGATTTTGGAACGATTGGGGACGGTTCCGGGACGCCCAGAAGGGTGCATGACAGGATATAGACGTCAATAATTATAATATAATGAAAAAGGAGTAAACTATGGAAATCATCAAAACGGAAAATGGAACTGAGGTGACAATGAAGCTGGTGGGCTGGCTGGATACCAAGGCGGCCCCGGACCTGAAGGACGAGGTTGATAAATTAAAGGAGGGTGATAGTCTGATCCTTGATCTGGCTGAATTGGAATATGTTGCATCCTTCGGACTGAGACAGTTTGTTGCCACCTATAAGAAGTTGAACGGGAAGATGATGCTTCGGAATGTACCGGATAATATCATGGGTATTCTGAAGACAATGGGTATGGATAAGAGAATTCCAATAGAGTAAGGTGTCCATTCGGGTTTACTGGTTCTTATTCTTATTCGTATTCGTATAGAAGGAAACCTTTCCTCTGCCGTTCTCCTTGGATTCATAGAGAGCGTTATCTGCTCTTTTGAAGAGCTCCTGAGCCTTTATACCCACGCGTCCGAAAGCACATCCCACGCTGCAGGCTATCGCAGGTATTGTCTCATCCTCCGAAGTATCATTCAGCTTCCTGAGTATCATTTCTACCTTACGGGTTACCAGATCCTTCATGGAAGAATCGGAACGGATCATTATGACTGCGAATTCGTCACCGCCAAGCCGGCACACATAGTCCTGGGACCGAAAGCTTGCAAGAAGGATATTTGCTGCTTTTTTGATCACCTTGTCTCCCACATCATGACCATAATGATCATTAACTTCTTTGAAGTGATCCAGATCAATGATAAGCAGCGCGGATGTCTCCATATCTACATTGTTGAGGAAGAAATCATAGCCTCTCCGGTTGAAAAGACCGGTCAGGGGATCGTGGTTTACATCATAATTAAGCTTATTCTCGGTTTCCTTCGTGGTGTAATACATGAGGTTATAATTCTTTGCAAGGAAACGAACCTCATATGCACCTGACAGCGGGATTTCTTCTTCCCTTCGGATCAGCTCCACACAGTTTCGGAGCGGATTGAATACCAGGATACGGGTGAAAAGAACGATGCCCATCATGATACCGATAAGCAGGAATGTCAGGACATGCTCTATAAAGACCTGCTGGCTGAGCTTTGAAGACATTTCATTCTGCATAACATATACATCGTGCTCCAGCCTGTCAAGACAGTCGTTCATATCTTCATTGATACGCTGCTTGGCCTTAAGATAGTCCTGATCAAAGAGGATCGTTACAGCAGCATTTTTCTTATCATTGGGAGGAAGAGCGGCGTCCTTCTCCGAAAGTGTGATATTTCTGATCTCCTGAGGGAAATCATCCACGTTCAAACCATAACCCTCGATGGTGAGCCTTGCCGAATAGTATTCGATCTTCATGAGATTCAGGGATTCTTCCATACCCATCTCCAACTTCTTGATCACGGAAGAATCGCCGTGGAAATCCTTTAATCTGTCAATTGCTTTTTCTCTGCGCTTAACGTTCTTAGCCTCATTAAAATAATTATCCAGATGAGTTCTGTCGCCGGTCACTGCAAAGCATCGGATCTCTTCGGTAAGATAATCCGAAGCAAGCTTCAGGTCGAAGGAATCCTGACGCCATTGCAGAAGATCCTGGGTAATGGTATGAGTCTCCTTGTACAGGTTGTTTGTTCTGTTCATGGCATAGATCAGAGCAACGGAAGTGACGACCGCTATTATCAGCATGATAATATTCAGTTTTCTGAGTGATATTCCTCTTTTACTAATTACCGAAGAACCTTTCATAATCTGTCAGCCCCCTTGAAGGGAATATAAGTATTGCTGTTGGTTCAAAAAATAAATCACTAAATCATATTATATCACACAAAATCAACAAACTGCATAATTTTTTTTTCGCCTTGGAACAGCCTTCCTGTATGACAGGGGAAATGGAACCGTCCCCAATCGTTCCAAAATCACGCAACGGAAAACTCCCGGCATTTTCTGTATGCCGGGAGTATTTGATCTCATTTCTTTCTTGCGTTTTAATGTTTTTGCTGATCATCATCAACTTCTGCCTGGTTTAGGAAGACGTTTACGGTGTCCACTCATCGTGAGATGAGCAGTTCTTTTCTTCGATAACCCGATAATAATTCGACGGATCACGCGGCTTGTCATAACAGATCTTGATATATACATTTGCGTTTCTGCAGCCACCATTGGTGCCAATATCTATATCGAAGACCACATCTTCCACGTTGTCCCAGATTATACCACTATACGGGAAGTCCGTTCCCCATTTGATATCAAAACTGAAAGCAAACTGTGCATAGTCTCTGGTTATCTCAAATGTTTTTCCTCCCCAAGTATCGTTTGCTTCATAAAGAATCTCCCACTTACCAAGGATGTAGTCTCCATTGTCAGCAACATCTACGATCTTTCTGCCATAGAATTTTATTGACTTGTTCATGTAGAGTCCCGCGTTACCCATAGTCACTCTGAGAGGCTTCCACCTTCTAAGCTGCAGTTCCTTCATTCGCTTATAGTATCTGTCGGACTTCTGTCCGGTTGTCGCAGCGGCGTTGGTTGCTGCCTTCATCGCAGCTTCACTGTGAAGTGTTGCAGTTTCCGGTGTTTCAACGCTGATAGAAGCATCAATAAGTCTTCCTTGCGGTTCATCAAATGCACTATGCGCCGAAGCCACCATCGGTGCTGCCATACTCATGGTCATTGCTGCTGCCAGTACTGCTGTAGCGAGTCTTGCTTTCTTTGCCCTGATCATACTCATCATCTTTTTCATATTGATTTCCTCCTTTTTCGTTTCCCCGTCCGGGGTTTTTGTTTGTTTCTGATCGCAGTATATCAGGGCCTCTACATCAGAACTACAACAGTCCAAAAAAGATTTTTCAAAACAATAAAAAAGCTCGAGTAGCCGATAATACAGCCACCCGAGTATTGTTAATTCTTACATTTTCTCATTTAAAGAACTGCATTGGATCCACCGGTGTTCCATTCTCATGCACTTCAAAATGCAGATGCGGTGCTGTACTGATTCCTGTCTCTCCTACTGCTCCAATCTGTTGTCCTGCCTTCACCATATCTCCTGTCAGAACATCCTGTCGGCTGAGATGCTGGTATAGGGTTTCATATCCATTCCCGTGATCCACCATAATGTGATACCCACGGGCTCCGCTATATGCGACAGTAGTTACCCTCCCTGCAGCTGCTGCAATAACCGACTCTCCCATGGATGCACCTATGTCAATACCCTTATGATCCGTGGACGCACCGGCTTTCGGAGCCACACGATTACCAAAATAGGATGTTATACTCTTACTGGATGGACAAGGCCAAAGGAAAATGCCCAGATTGGTGTTCACAGAGCACTTCGCCCTGAGATCCACTTCAAACTTCTCCACATTATTATAAAAGAGCTCGTTCCTTTTTCCAAACGACGGGGTCTGGGGCACCCCCAGAAGCAGTCTCCTGTACTCTCGGTTTCCGAGATGTACATGGAGACGTTGCTTGTAAGAAGTCTACCAATTGCAGAGGGCCTCAAAACGGGACAAATATCTATTCATAGTCACTGGATTTACCCCCTTATACTTGCGCTGCTGCCGTTGTCCCATCGGGACAACAACTGATCCGCCTTATTGTCCATAATCGAGTAGGAGGTGTCCCCTCCTACTCGATGTCGCGTTGGCCGGCAAATGTGCGTGCAAGCACGCCCGCTTGCCGGCCGTATCGCGCAAAGTAAAGAGCAGCCTCAATTGAAGCTGCTCTTCATAAATCCGCATATCTCTGTCATTCCACTGCCTGGTGTTATCTCGTTTTGTCCTGTTTTCTTTCCCTTGTTTTTTCCCTTATCAGCTTCGCGGACACCCTCGACACGGTATAACACCTCGTAACATCATAGGGCGTTCATTATTCATTAACCCCTTATGGAATAAGGCTTCTCAGTGATTTTGGCGTGTCCTTTTAACACCATATAAGAGCTATCAGAAAGCACTCTTTCGAATTCCGAATTATGTTCTAACAATCATCCCGACAAACGAGAATTTGCTTACATCTTCACTTTATCAAATACAGTTTGAAGTTCTTCCTTCGCCCCTTCAAATTTAGGCCAGGCATCAATTCCATCATTACTTTTACGAGGGATAATATGGATATGAAAATGATTAACCGACTGTCCTGCACTCTCATCGCTGGCGTTAAGCAAATTTATACCATCGTAACCACAGTTTTCTGTTAAATGATTCGATACTCGTTTTACGGTATTCATAACAGCAGAAAGCGTTTCTGAATCGCAATCCAATATATTCTTGCAATGTTTTTTGGGGATAACAAGTATATGACCATCAACATCCTTGGCAATATCCATAAATGCGAGTGTTTCGTTGTTCTCATATATTCTCAACCCTTGAATTTCACCGGATGCTATTTTACAAAATATACACTCTTCCATTTGTACCTCCACAAATACCGATTGTCGGTCTAGAAGTCCTTTTATTGTTTGCTCATAATCAGAATATATCAGTATCGGTCTCCATATTCCTTTCGTGCTTCTGCCGTCCATTTGGAGATGAAATCCGTCTTCGCATCTGTATATGCATCCCGGTCATGCTCATATTGTTTCCAAAGCCGGAGTTTCAAGGTTTCATATTCTTTTGCCACGGCAGGATGCTCGTTCAAATAATCACGGAAGTACAGTTCATCATTGTCCCCGGCGTACCGCAGATGGATATGATATACTTTATCCGCAAATCCGTTTTCAGTATATCCCTTATTAAGTGAAATCCGGTTTGCCTCGGCGTACATGACGGTAAAACCGCTCTGTTCCAATAGTTGTGCTATATCTTTCATGTCAGCGCTTTGAGGAATCTCAATCATCACATCAACGATATTTTTAGCCCATATTCCCTGAATGGCGGTGCTTCCGATATGACTGATCCGCACAACAGGCTGAGCAGCTAAAAGACCGGTCAGCGTTTGCCTGATCTCATTGAAGCTATCTTTCCACTGATCATCGTGCGGCACAAGAAAGATGGGAAACAATGCCCATAACTCTTCCAATGTCATTTTAGATAAATCTTTTCCCATGCCAAAGGCCTCCATTCATCATTCCAGCTTTCTTCCGTTGACAGGAATTCACCCCGGCTTGCGGCCGGGATAGCTTCTCTTTGACGGAGTATGAAGAGCTACTTGTGAACCAGCAGCGACTGCCCCGTCATCTCCGCCGGTTTTTCCATCCCCATCATATCGATCAGCGTAGGGGCTATGTCAGCCAGACGGCCCCCTTCTCTCAGGGTGTAGTCGGAATCATAATTTACAAGAATGACGGGAACCGGATTCGACGTGTGGGCGGTCCAGGGTTCTCCCGTCTCGGAGTCCACCATCACCTCCGCATTTCCATGATCTGCACAAATGAGCAACTGGCCATTCACTTCTTCTACGCAGTCTACCAACCGTCCGATGCACGTATCGATTGAAGTGATGGCCTCTATCGTGGCCTTCTCCACACCGGTATGCCCTACCATATCCGAGTTGGCAAAATTCGCGATGATCACGTCATACTCCCCGGAACGGATCTTTTCAAGCATGGTGTCACATACCTCATTTACACTCATTTCCGGCTTCAGATCATACGTGGCGACCTTCGGTGACGGAATCAGAAAACGATCCTCCCCTTCAAATGCCTCATCAACACCGCCATTAAAAAATGAGGTCACATGGGCATATTTCTCCGTCTCTGCAATCCTTGCCTGCTTCATACCGTTTGCCGCAATCCACTCACCAAAGGTATTGGTAAGCGTCACCTTTTCGAAGGCAACCTCCTTATTCGGGATGGTCGAATCATAGTCTGTAAAGCAGGTATAGCACACCTGCTTGCGAGGCCCTCTGTCAAAGCCGTCAAACTCATCGCAACAGAAGGTGCGGGTAATCTGCTTGGCACGATCCGGGCGGAAATTGAAGAAGATAATGGAATCACCGTCATTAATCGTTGCCACCGGGGAACCATCCTGCATTATGACTGTCGGCAGAACGAACTCATCTGTCTCGCCCTTTTCATAAGATTGCGTCACAGCCTCTATGGCGGATGCTGCTGTCACGCCTTCCCCGCGGGTCATGCATAGATAGGCCTTCTCGATACGATCCCAATTGTTATCCCTGTCCATAGCATAATAGCGACCTCCCACTGTGGCGATCCTGCCACAGCCGATCCTGTCCATCTCTTTCTGCAGTTCCTGAATATACCCTTTTCCTGCGTCCGTGGCCGTATCCCGCCCATCCAAAAAGCAATGCACATATACCTTCTCAAGCCCGTGACGTTTTGCCAGCTCCAGCAGTGCATAGAGATGGGAATTATGGCTGTGCACGCCGCCATCGGAGACCAGGCCATACAGATGAAGGCTTGTCCCCTTTTCCTTTGCGTTATTTACTGCCTTCAGAAGTGCCGCATTTTCATAAAATGCACCATTCTCGATCTCCTTGGAGATCCGTACCAGATCCTGGTCTACCACCCTTCCGGCACCGATATTCAGGTGCCCTACCTCAGAGCTTCCCATCTGTCCTTCCGGAAGACCTACCGCCAGGCCGCTGGCCTCGCACGTTACATATGGGCACTCCTTCCTCAGCCTGTCCAACACGGGCGTGTCAGCCATGGCGATCGCATTGTGTTCCTTCTGCTCACTCACCCCAAAGCCGTCAAGGATCAGAAGAACCGTCGGCCTCTTCCTGTCCGACTTCTTCGTCTCCTGCCCTTTTTTCTCTCCGCGTTGTACGATAAATACGATCGTCACAACCAAAAGGACTGCCAATAACAAAACCGGAAGTAATACCTTCAAACGTTTTGTTTTCATTGTATGTCTCCCTTCATCTCTATTCATTTAAACCACCTTTAATTTGAACCGGTCATCAGGGTTTTCTGTTTAACATCTCTTCTTACATCTTGAGGAAATGTGCCGTATCATTTTCCTTTGTTCTCGTAAGCTTATAAGGAATTCCATGCTCCTTCAGCTGATCAAAGAATGCATTCAGATAATCATTTCCCTCAAAGCTCTGCTGGATGGAAAGGAACAGGATTCCGTTCACGGCTGCAAGCTCTGTCAGGAAGGGATTTGCCTTTGGCACATGGGTCCAGAATTCAAGGATGTAAGGTTCAACCGAAGCATACTTCCACTTTCCGACATAACTGACCATATAGGTAAAGTAACGGATTCCGCCCATGAGCATCTGTGCATATGCACCGCACTTTGCCTCCACTGTGGGTGCCATCTTTAACACCATCCTCGATCTTGCGGCAGTGACGGCCATGGACTGCTTTACCCGGTCGGCATCGCTCTGCATGAATGTCATTCCGCGGTAAGCCGTTGCCTGGAGATCAAAGGGCATCTTCTTCATTTTGTCCGAGAACTGGAATACATTGGTACCCACGCAATTATGATGTGTTTCCGGAGCCCCCAGCATAGGCCGACCGTTATATACATAGGAACTGTTAAACGGTCGCTCCGTCTGAGGATGGATGGAATGGATTGCTCTTGTCATCAGAAGTGAAAGCATCGTTCCCGGACTTGCCTCATATTCCTGGCAGAACCGGACGAATTCCGCCTCCGGGATCTTCACATCGTTGATGTATGCCTTTCCATCGGATCTTGCACCTCCGTCATTGATAATGGAAAAGGCTTCCGGAAGACTCGGTGCCGGGATTTTGGAAGGATCCATTTCCGGGAAGAGATCTACCGGATCCGCCGATTCCTCCGGACGGATTTCATCCTCCAAAGTCCGTATCCCCGTGTGATCCTGAATACCGTAGCGTCCCTCACAGTAATAGTAAAGCAGCGTTGAAAATACCATATACATTCCAGTTCCGTCGGCGATCCCGTGGTAGATGTCCAGGAATATCCGGTCATCCTTAAAGCACACAGCCCAGACATGGAAATTCGTCTCTTCGGCAGCAAGCGTGATCTGACGATCCGTGTTAAGAAGCACAACGGGTGCCGGATTCTCTTCGTAATAGAGCTCCGTTTCATTCTTTTTCATCTGAAGGGACAGATACGGATATCTCTTCGAAGTATTTTCCACTGCCTTCTGAAGTGTTTCGCCGTCCACCACATCCTTCATCTGCACCTCAAGCCGCACCGAGTAGTCGCCACCCATTCCTTGACTGCCGTAAACATGCAGTAAATCGCCATCTGTAATTCTTATCATTTTTAACTCCTCCATTCTCGAAATACAAATCGTTAAGGAAAGAATCGAAGATGATGCAAACGAAAAAGCAGTCTTACATTTTTCGATAACTGCCCCTTCGTTTGCATCAATTTCGATTTTTCCTGGTTGAACAAAGCGCGTCCGGGGTACCACCACATATGGGATTTCAATCTTTTCGCTCTTTGTCAATCAATATATCACATGTTGAGAAAAATGAATATCAAATACTCAGATATTCTTTTTTAAGGCAACACAAATAAGCCTCACGAGGAAGCTTTTTTTGAAGTATTCAGTTTCCGCTTCTCAACATAGCATATGAGGAATCGGCGATGTAAAATACTTTTCCGCAGGCAATGGGATAATATTCCCACCACAGGAAGAGCATTTACACACATCTTTGTTGTAAAGCAACTTGATAATATCCGGTGCATCAAGATTCTTAAGCCGTGATATGTATTGCCTGCATCCCAATAGGTTGCGGCATAAGGTTATCTTCCTGCTTTTGTTGCGTGATGACAGCAATCCATAATGCCGTATTCGGACGAAACGTTTGGGAGGAACATGCATCAAGAACCTGCGAATGAATTCTTCTCCGGAAAGACTAAGTTCTTTCCACTGACCATGGTTCTTGTAATCTTTAACCGTAAATGTAACGGTTGAATCAGTCATGCATTTAATACGATAGTTGCTTATGGCTATACGGTGGGTGTACTTGCCAAGATATTTGATCACGGATTCAGCACCCTTAAAAGGTTTTTTGCAATAAGGAATCCATTCTTTGGCATAGCAAGTATCCAAAAGTTCCTTGAAAACATAATGATTTTTAAGCGGTTCCGCTGTGCCATGGAATTCCAGCTTTCCATCTGACCAAAGCTGTTTTAATTCCGCGAGATACTTACCGCGGAATACTTTCGAGATAACCTTGATGGGAAGAAAGAAATCTTCTCCGTTATCCTTCCAATGATTCTTAGGATCAAGTCCTCCGCCAAGTACTATGGAGTGTATATGCGGATGGAAATTCATCTCGCTCCCCCAGGTATGAAGGATACATATATAGCCTATGTCGGATCCGAGATGTTTTTTATCTGACGCCAGCTCACTTAAGGTATCGGATGCAGCGTGGTACAGAGCGTTGTAAAGAAGCTTCTGGTTGCTGTATATGACTGGATTCAGCTCTTCCGGAACAGTAAAGACTACATGAAAGTATGGTGCATCCAAGACATCCTCTCTGCGGGCATCTACCCACTTTTCCTTCGGGAATTCCTGGCACATGGGACAACACCTATCCCGGCAGGAATTATAATGGATAGAAACGCAGCCACAGTCTTCACATACGCTTATGTTTACGCCAAAGGCACCTGTCTTGCAATTCATGATGTGATAAGCGGCTTTTCTCTGAACTGCGGAAAGTACATGACTTTTTTCATAAGAAGGATAAAAGCGATTGAACACATCCTGAATTGTACAGTCGGCGCTCATGCTTCGTCACCCCTCGGATTATCAAAAGGACTGCGAATTCCAAGCAGACTCTTGTTGCTGACATGGATATATACTTCTGTAGATCTCGGGTCCACATGTCCGAGCAGTGCCTGAATATATTTAATGTCAACACCGTTTTCAAACAGATGGCTGGCAAAACTGTGTCGGCAACAATGACTGGAGACATGTCTGGTAATGCCGGCTCTGGCTGCACTTTTTTTAAAGTACTGGTTGATACTGTTCTTATTCAGATACGTCCCGGTCCATGAACTGGGGAAGAGAATGCCTCTGGGTTTTCCGCACTTAAACCAGTATTCGGTCAGGAGATCGAGGTTACGGTCAGAGAGGATCGTATACCGATCCCTCCTGCTCTTGCTTTCGCGGACATGGATAGTCCTGTTGGTGCGAGATATATTGTCATAATGAAGATGTACAACTTCCGACACTCTCAGGCCGGAAGAATACATGGTAGCGATGATCGCTTTGTGTTTAAGATTAGGCGTATGGTCTATGATACTCTGTATCTCCTCCCTTGACAGGACCGTGGGCAGGGTATGATCCAGCTTCATTCTGGGGATATCCTCATCGTCCCAGTTCATCTTCAGGATCCGTTTATAGAAGAAGCGGATCGAAGAATGATAATGGTTATAAGTCTGGGGAGCCAGTCCGCTAAGTCGTTTTTCAGTAAGGAACGCTTCAACGTCGTCTGTTGTAAGAGAGGAAATGTCTTTGTTAACAATGCGCAGGAAATAATCTACAGAGTTGCAGTAAGCATCAATCGTAGATTCCTTCAGGTTCCGCTTCTGTGCTTCATTGCGGATCTGAGCAAAAATATCTTCGTACATAAAAACCTCCTTGAAAGTAGTGTTTACAGAGACAACTACCCATCAGGAGGTGCATTGGCATCATAATTCCGGTTGCGGAAGACGCCTGAAAATGTTATTCTTTTCATAGGCAGTGGGGCTTTCCGTATTTATTTGTTTTGTGTGGTAACTTAACAATATCGGATTACGAAAAGAATTTCCACTGCTTTTTATTTTTCAATAAAGTAAAACTGCGCCATAGCCCTGGCAGGCCATCGCGCAGCGATTTTGTTCAACTTGAATTTATCAAACTGAATTTGTAAACTTAATATTTTTGATTGTTCTTACAAGTTCATATTGATATGTCTTAAAATATTTATTCCAGAATCCTCGTGCATTCGGATTAGCCGTTCCGTGTCCAACCCATAGATATCTGGCATCCTTTTGTTTTTCATGTTCAATGACAAATTGAAGCAAATCTTTAGAAAGAGAACTTCCTCTATATTTCGGCATCACATATATTTCCCCTACATTTACCGAATTGATACTATGAAAAGCAAACACATCTGATTCACTATTACTTTCTATCATTCCAATTATTTCATCATCCTTTGAAAGAGCAATATGAAGATTCGTCTCTGAATCCATAAAAAATTCTTTGTATACCTGCTCTGTAAATTCATGACCTGGATAAAAAACAGGTGCCTGTTTTAAATGTTTTATTATTGCATCTGTCAGTGTCCATATTTCATCCCAGCGTTTTTCAATTTCATCTTTCTCCAAAGTCTTAATTGTATATGTATCGTTAAATTGGTAAGGATAATCTGTAATTTCAAGTCTGCCTTGTTCGTAAATATAGCCAAATTGCATCATTGAAAACAATGCTAATGCTTCATAATCATGAGCATACAGATTTATTTGAAATTTTGTATCACCATTACTTATTACTGTGTCTGATAGTTTACAGAATAATTTTGACAGGGTCTTTTCTGATGAAGCATAATACCCATACACGGGCACATTGCAAGTTTGAATTCCATCATTACTCCATAAAGAATAATATAGAACACCTTGTTCATCAACTCCATTATCAATAGCAATGCTGTTCATATCAGATAATTTATCACATATCTTTTCTTTAAATAATTCAAATGCTACAGCTTCTAGTATATATGTTTTTAAATAAATGGACTTTATTTCTGTTTTCTGGTATAATGCTCTTATCATACCGAAAGGGGCATTATCCATGGGCAGAAAAGCAACTACAATCACATTAAGTGACGATGATCGTTCATATCTTGAATCGCTTACAAGAACAAGGACTATTCAGGCGCAAACTGTTAGCAGAGCTCGAATTCTCCTTCTCAAAGCGAATGGTACTCGAATAGATGAGATAGCCAATAAGGTAGATATGAATCGTAAAAGTGTTATGTTGTGCATTAACAAATACCTTGACGGAGGTATTGAAAATGCCTTATTTGATGCGCCTGGCCGTGGACGAAATGCGGAAATCACTGATGATGAAAAAGCATGGATTATCAGCATTGCCTGTCAGAAACCCGTAGATTTGGGGTATTCCGCAGAAGTATGGTCCAGAGCACTTCTGACCAAACACATTAACAAATGCGCTGAAGAAGCGGGGCACATCCGGCTTTCAACAATCAGTCAATCCAAGGTTCGAACAATACTTGAAGAGGCTGAAATAAAGCCTAACAAAATCACCTATTATTGTGAAAGACGCGATCCTGATTTTGATCAGAAGATGCATAATGTTCTTTTGGTATACAAACAACTCTCATATCAATTTGATGAAAATGGTGAACTGTTACCTTTTGCAGAGGACGATCAAATTGTTCATGTGCTTTCATATGATGAAAAGCCGGGAATACAGGCGATAGCTACTACTTCTGATGATCTGCTGCCTGATGAAACTCATAAAACAATCAGCCGTGATTATGAATACAAACGCCTTGGAACTTTATCTCTTCTTGCAGGAATAGATTTACAAACAGGAGAAGCTATACCGCTGGTAAAAGAATCTCACACAAGTAAAGACTATATTGAATTCCTTAAATTATTGGATTCCAAATATCCCAAGGAAGATAAAATTCGTTTAGTATTGGATAATCTAAAAGTTCATACATCTGATGAAACCAGGCAGTACCTTGCTACCGTGCCGGGAAGATTTGAGTTTGTTTTCACTCCCAAGCATGGATCATGGTTAAATCTGATTGAAGGTTTCTTTAGTAAACTTACGCGCCAGTCGCTTAAAGGTATTCGAGTTAAAACTAAAGAGGAACTGGTAGCGCGCATATATAAATATTTTGATGAGGTCAATGAGGAACCCGTTGTATATCACTGGAAATATCGTCTTGACGAGATAGATCCGAATGAGGAATTGTCGGTTGATACATTGCCTGTCAAAAAGTCCAGTTAATTTATGACGCTTATACTAGTATTGAGTTGTTTGAACATTCTATCAGATATTTTTCATACAATTTTTCAATCATGACGATTTTTTACCCCATTCATCAATCAACAATTTGTTTAGCAGCCACTATTTAATAAACCTAAGAAGAAAATCGGTCACACCTATAATCGTAAATCCCTTTTCATCACGACTTTCCTTAATTGGCCTATTCACTACGATTATTTTTTGTATCTGGTCATTCAATAAAGTATATGGCCTTATTTCTCTTTTTCTGGTGTTTTCATCTGACATATCTGCAGTGACTTGAATATAATAAGCCCTGATACCTTTTTGTGCGTAAAAATCAACCTCATTGGTTTTTCTGACTGACTTCCCGTTTTTGTCTTTTTCGACAGAATCGAAAGATCCGACATTCACAGAATAACCATTATAACAAAGCTCATTAAATACAATATTTTCTATCATTTGTCCTTCATCAGGAAATGCAAAATTCAATCTGGAGTTCCGAAGTCCTGTATCCGTAAAATAATACTTCCTAAGCGCACCTATCTCTTTTCTTCCCTTAATATCATATCTTCTTGCTTCCCTCAAAAGAAAGGCATCGATGAAATATCCAACATAGTTTTCAACGGTTTGCTTATCTATTTTAGATTTACGAACACTTCGAAAGGTATTGGATATTCGCTCTGAATTGAGAAGTTCTCCGGTACTTACGCTTATTATGTTACACAGTTCATCAAGTTCTTCTCCTCTGCGCAAATGGTTTCTCTCAACAATATCACGAAAATATGTTGTTTCAAACAAACCCTTTAAATACTCTTTTTTTTCCTCGTCATCTTTCAGGACCGCAAGCGGCATTCCGCCATATTGCATATATGTATATAATGCTTCTGTTTCATAGCCACCGGTATAGTTATAAAACTCATCAAACGAAAGAGGTGCAAGATGTATATTTGTGGCTTTATCCCTGAATTCCGTTATGATATCTGAAGAAAGCATTTTGGAATTAGAGCCTGTAACATATAAATCAATATTCTTTTCACGAGACAACCCTAATACAACATCAACAAAAGAAATAATATCTGAATCATTAGCCGAGGCTGGAATATGTTTCCCATCTGTTATATTTGGATTAATAATTGAATATACCTTTTGTATTTCATCCAGAAAAACATAATATATCTCTTTTTCGGTACAAATACTACGAACATACTCCCCCAAACTAATCGGATCCCTGTAAGGTGCATTTTTATCTTCATCAAGATCAATAGTAATAATGTGATTTTCGGGTATATTTTCTGATAACAAATATTCCCTATATATTTCCTTAAGCAAAAACGATTTCCCACACCGCCTGATACCGGTAATTACCTTAGGGAAACCGTTGTTTTTTGCTTTAACCAATTGTCTCAAATATTTCTCTCTTTCAATCATATTATTCTCCGTTTTTGTAGATTTCTACATATTTTTCGATTAGATTATAGCATTGACCGAAATCACAGTCAACAAAACGTAGAATTCAACATTCTATAAAAATCATGAATTCATTGTTTTTTATATTATCCCCAACTTTTGCAGCATCCGTTGAAAACAGAAGGTCAACATACAAAAGTTGGGGATAATCTTATGTCTACTTTAAGCCGCAAAGTCTGGCCATCTCGTCTTCGTCGCCCTCCCATAATGGCTTTTCAGCTGCGTCGGTGGGCATTTCAACTTTGCCTTTAAGATCCTTTGTACGGTTTCGGTCCGTCACATCCCCAGCACGGGGCCACTTCGCTGATCCATAAGCTTCCGCTGGTTCGATATCGCCTCGGAAGCTTTCTTTCTGCCTGCCTCCTGGAGCTTGCTTCCGGCGTAGGGATCATTCTGCGCCCGGGTGATCCGGTGGTAGAGGAGGGGGGTCTGCAGCAGCTCATAGCTTTCCTTCTGGAGGGAGGTGAAGCGGTCAAGCTGCTCGGTCAGCCGATCCCTGACGGAAAGAACGAGCATGTATTTCTTAAATGCGGCAGTGCTCTTTAGGGTATTCATGGATTTTACGGCCTCCGCATGCGCCTTGCCGCGGGTTGCCTTCAGATCCGCCTGCAGCTCCTGATACTGCATAGCCGTCTCCGCATTGTCCTGAAGATATTCATTGGCCGCATACAGTGCGGAGGTCATCCGCTGATACGCCGGAAGGTCGGTATTTAGCTGCTCCTCGGTCAGCGGAGTGATGCGGTTCAGCAGCTTCTGCTCCTCTGTCCGATGATCCGACATCCCTTTAAATAAAGGGAGCTCCAATCGGCTTCTTCCATGGATGATCCGCGCACCTTCGGGAATCAGCAGCCTTTCCTTTATGTCAGGCTCCCGGAGGAGTCTGTCCATTTCTTCGATCACATCCTCAAAGGAAGCCGGTGCCGTATGCTCGTCGATCAGGTTCAGCCGCCTTGTCTTCTGTCCCTTCGACCGGCTGAGCGCCTTCATCCGGATCAGCTGACCCTGCAGACCGTCAGGCCCCTGATCCACAAAGGTTTTGAGATACTGCAGCTCGGTTTTCGCCATCCAGCTTATGGAATCACTTACAGCGGTGGCAAGACTGGTCTGGTGATCCTGAAGCTCTGTCACCTTGGCAAAAAGGTTTTTCCGTTCCACATGATCGGATGGTTTGGCAGTAAGCTGCTCGGAGAGCGAGTAGCTGTCAAGCGCTTCATCCGGTACGATCCTGGGATGGGTTGAATCCAGATATCCGGGGACGGCGTCCTTATAGATCCTTTCGCTGGTGGCAAGATCGATCTTCAGCTTTTTGAACCGGCTGAGTGTGGTTTCGATCTCCGCCTCCGAAAGATCATAGCCCTGAAGGACGACGGCCAGCATATTCGGATCCAGCTCATTTACGGCATCTGCCATGGATTTGGGGATCACACGCATATCCCGGAAGCGGACAAAATACGAGCGTCCGTTATTCTCGTAATCCTTCAGGGAGCCAAAGGCCAGATCGTTGTCAATTCCCTGTATGCCGGTCATCTTTCCCGTCTCCTCGTTAAACTGATAGAAGAGATTCGCCGAATGCCGGTCTACATTTCCGCAGATAAAATCCAGCAGCTGAAGGGATGCGATCTTTTTGTTGAGTCCCGGACTGTCTTCGGTCATGGTTCTGTCGAAGGCGGCGAGCTTTCCTCCGAGGGGCGTGTGCACAGGATCCATACCTTCGGCAGGAAGCATAAATACGCCCTTCCGGATCACCTCCCGGCCGTTTTCAAAGGAACGGACATTCATCCTTTCCGAGAAGGCGAGTACATCCCTGCAGCCCAGAAGCTCGGCAATGCTGCTCATCAGCGCATTCCGTTGCCCGGTGGCCTTGTGTCGGTCCAGCCCCCATCCGGCCTTCGCGTCCAGACTGTAATCCGCCTTCAGCATTTCCTGGAGGTATTCGGACAGGCCGTAGATCAGTTCTTTCTTTTTCTCCTGACGCGTCTGCAGGAGCTTCGCTTTTTCCCGCTCGGACTTCCGCTGTTCCGCGGGGCTTAGCTGGTCGTAATCCCGGATCCACTTGAGAACGGCAAGAATGTTCTGGGTATTTTCACCGACCTGGATCCGGTTCTTCTTGATCCTCTTGATCAGTCCGTTGATGTAGCCCTCCGGCCCCTGCTGCAGGAACAGAAGCTCCGTATCCTTACGGTAGGTGTATGCCTCATCCGATGTGGAAACGGCATTGACCAGATCGAAGAGCTTCCCGTTGTATTTCTTTCCGGCTTCGATCAGGGGCTTCAGGGCAGGATATTTTCTGCCGATATTATCCGTGATCCGCAGCTCATTCTGATGCAGATAATCCCATGCATCCTTTGCAGAGGGATAGCGTACATCCTCGGTGAAGAAGCCCCGGATGATATCGCCCGGCTTAAGCTCGGATTCCGACTCGCCCCGGAGCGGGACGGTCAGCTTGTATCGGATATTTGAATCGGCCCCGGTACGATCCTGCTCGAAAAGGGATCTGCCGTCCAGAGAGACGGTGCGCGTCCGGGAGACCTCGAAGAAGGTATCGATCCGGGCCGGTTTGATCTTTTCTTCTTTAAGACGCCTGCGGTACCGGTTCAGCGCGGCATAATCCTTGGAGTATTTCTTCAGCAGGCGCAGGTACATTCCGGCTTTTTTGGGGCTTTGTGTCTTTACCCGCAGATATTCCTTCCGGAGCTGTACACCGCTGATGGCGTATTTTTTCAGCAGATCCGTCGCTTCCTCAATGGTCAGCTTCTTTCTTGCGGTCTTCAGGGCCTTGATCTTCTCATATAAGGCGGCGACGGAGGCGCGGGCGTCCCCCGGCGCAACCTTTGCTGCGGCGTCCTTCAGAAGCTTTTCTCTTTTGTCAACACGTTTTGTCTCGGGCATGATGCTACCTCCTTGCTTTCGGACACGGAAAATGTCAGATTACGGAACCATTATAGTGCTGCGACGGCAACAAAAGCGCAACACGCCGGGCGTGCGTGCGGTCCTTTGCAGTGGATTAATAAAGAGCAGCCTCTGATCGCTGCCTGTTTTGCTGTCTTTCCTGAATGTATCCCCACCGGTGAAACGGATTGGAAAATTTACGATTCCTGCAAGGATTTTGCAAGAATGAGGGGAGCATAATGCGATACAGAAAAACAAATGAAGGCGCCAAAAAGAAAGGTAAACAGTAAAACGAACACCCTATAGTAAATCACGGAATGGAGGGATCACCATGAAAAGAATATGCATAAAAAAAAGACTCATAAGGCTGGCAGCTGCCGCAATGGCTGGATACGCTATAAAAAAAACCGCAATCCCTTATTCTACAAGGGATTGCGGGATTATGCATTCTATTCATATTCGATAACCCAATCTATATACAGTATTCCATGTCATTCACAAACACTATATATAGTATATCAATTTCTCATATTTTATCTATTTCATTGCAGTTTCATGCGGGATGTAGGCGTTTTGTAGGCATAGATTATACATCCCTTCAAGCTGCCATCAATCACATTCGCGATCACGAAATCGTTATATACTTCTGCAGACTGCTGTTCGGCTTATCCGGAACAGTCATCGCTATTCTCCCTTCCTCAAGCAAAGGATTCAGGATTCTTCTTACGCTTCGCTTATCTTTATACCCCAGATAATCTGCAATTTCCAAAATTCCCCGTGGTTTCCTGCAAAATTCCAGTACAAGTTTAACCTTATCTGTAATTATATTTGACGCCCCGACTGATGCATCAACTGGTACATCGACTGGTGCATCAACTGGTACATCGACTGGTACATTAGTCGTACCATATTCTGCCAGTTCCAATCTATTGTATGGAATCGTCACCAGAATATTATTTTCTTTTATCTTTACATTCTCTTTTCCATATACACTTGTGATCTTAGGAATACCTCTCCCTGTATGTTCGGTAATATGCAACTGAATGAAAATCTTTGACAAGGCCTCATTTACAGGAACTGACTCACCTGCATAAAACCCTTCAATTGTTTGTTTCGGTGGAAGAACACCTCTGGAAAGAATCTCAATTCTGTCCTTAAAACCCGTGAACATCGGTCCATTTCCATCTACCCATTTGTTATGGACAAATGCATTTATTACTGCTTCGGAATACGCCCTTGCGTCAAATAATGGAACTTCCTTCCGTTCAACCACTCTGTTACGTTCATCAGCTTGAGGAATATTCAACAGTTCCCCAAATCTGAGCACATCATCCAAAGAATAGAGCAGGCAAGTATTTCCAAACTCACGCACTGAATACATCGTTGATGACTTATCCATCCCCGCAAATACACCGAATCTTATGGTAAAATGACTGTCATCAGACAACAACTGCGCTAAAAGATTATATCTACCGCTGCCTGTTTCAACGCTGTTCCCCAGAAATAAAAGGTTTTTCTCAGAAAGAATTGTGTCTATATAGTTACCTCGATTCTCAGAATCCCGTCTTCAAATTCTGCGTGAATCTCCCCTCCCATTTTCTCGGTCAATAGTTTTGCCACCGTAAGGCCAAGTCCTGTACTCTCACGCGATGCCTGCACAGTATAGAAGCGGTCAAACAGTCGTTCCACCTGCAACTTGTCCAGTTGGGAGGCATGATTTTCAAATCTGACTTTACCTTCCGTTGTCATTTCAATCTTAAGGTCTCCATCACTGTATTTCACCGCATTGCTGATCAGATTTGAAAAAACCCGCAAAAGATACTCTTCATTCAAAACCTTCATTACCGGAACATCCGGAAGAGTGATCAACGGTTCAATCTTCCGCTTCTTCAGATCCTGATAAAACCCGGCAACACACAGTTCCAAAACAGATCGAATATCCACATTCTGAGTTTCCTGTTCATTCTGCTCTTCCTCTCCGGTTATCGTTGAAACAATTGCATAGGAGAACAGTTCTTCGGTTAGACGTCGAAGACTTTCACACCTCTTTCGAATAATATCCAAATACCGCGTTTCCTCCGGCGTCCGTTCCTTCTCCTGTAATAGCTCCGTATATCCAATAATAGCCGTAAGCGGTGTACGAAGATCGTGAGAGATGCTGGAAACCGCGTTTTTCAGTTCTACATTTCCCCGTTCATACTTAATACGTTCCCTCCGAAGTTTCCTCAGTTCCAGATTCAGTTCCTCTGTCAAACGACGCATGGTCTTATCTTCATATGGCAAACGCAGCTGTCGATTTGTATCGTCCTCCAATATCCAGGCAAGATCTTTCCGAATCACATTTAGAGATGCATAAACCGTATAAAGCTTATAGGCAAGCACCACAACAACGATGAGAAGCAGGATAAAAAGAAAAACCCACATCATTCTATATCCTTTCTTCTAAAGATCAAAATGCCGACAACCGTTACGATTCCGATGAAACTAATCATAGTGATCACATCAACAGTCGGCCGTATATCCATTATTTCCTGAATATCCCCGTGGTATCCGTTTGCACCGTAATCCAGCCAAATGAGCAGCATCTGTCCGAATGATGTTCCGTGAAAGAAGAGTTTTGAAAATGTAAGCAGGAACCGATCATAAGCATCGGTTCCGATTCCGATGACACCAACAAGGTTTTTCAGAGCATAGACAGCCAAAACCATGACAACATTCAAAAAAACACACCAGATCAGCGCTTTGTTCCTCTTTCCCGCCAGTACGGAAACGATCAGAGATAATGCCACCTGCGCGGTCAAAACCAGAAACCCAATTCCGAAACGAACCAGATAGAGTTTTGTTTCCATTGGAAACGCATGATCCTTTGACAATCCAATAGCCAAAGTAATCATAAACCCGAAAAAATAGATAATAAATGCTCCGATCAATCCGACTACCATCCATGACAGATAAACTCTCCACCTCTCACATCCTATGATCAGTCTGTTCCGAAGCATTCCATCCGTATAATCCGTACCCACAAGGTATGCCGTAAACAGAGAAGAAATCACGGCAACAGGGCAAAACAGGAATAACGTATAGCGGCTGATATCAAAAGTGTTCGGTTCCGAAGAGGCATAACCTGCATAAATGAGAACCCCTCCCAAAAGAACGATCCAGTATAGCTTCAGGCTTAACAGCCTTCGGAGGCCGATAAATAATGATCTATTCATCTCCATTTCCTCCCACAAGACTGATAAAATAACTCTCCAGACTTTCCGCCTGTTCTGTGATTCTCCTCACATTGCAACCAACTTTATTAAGCATGAGCACAAGCTCTGTCACCGGCATATCCTGATAAATCTCCGCTTCATCTCCATCCAGGAGTTGATAAGGTATCTTTCGTTCCTCCATCACCCGGAGAAAAGCCTGTCGGTTCGAAACAGTAAGAATCATTTTATGTCTGCAATCCTGTTCCATCTTCTCCCGGCTAACCTCCCGGATCAGTTTGCCGTGATTCAAAAAACCGAACCAGGTTGCAAGTCTGGCGAGTTCATCTAAATAATGACTTGATATAAGAAATGTGATCCCTTCCTGCATACGAAGTCGGTCGATCAACTCCCGAAGTTCTATAATTCCCTGCGGATCCAATCCATTCACCGGCTCATCCAAAATCAGAAGATCCGGAGATCCCGCCAACGCCATTGCAATCCCCAATCGTTGTTTCATCCCCAGCGAGTATGTCCGGACCGGTCTTTTCCCAGCCTGCGAAAGTCCCACCAAACCCAATAAATATTCCGGTTCGCTCTTATCAGGTACCCCCATCATCAGAAGTTGTAACCGAAGGTTTTCTAAGGCTCCCAGATCCTGATACATCGCTGCCGAATCTATGATAGCACCTATGCGATTCCTCTGATGTCGTATCTCTCTCCGATTTCTGTAATCAACTCCAAACAGTTGATAACTCCCCTCCGAAGGTATTTGTAAACCGGTCAACACACGCAGGCAAGTAGTTTTCCCCGCACCGTTCCGTCCTACAAATCCATATATTTCTCCACGGGGCACATGAAGGCTAACGCCTCTCAGCGCATGCACAGATCCGTAGTTTTTCGACAATCGGTCCGATTCCACCGCGTATTCCATGGTATTATCATCCTTTTCTTCATTTCAACTTAAACCCGATTCCCCATACCGACTCAATATAATCATTTCCATCAACTTCCCTTAGTTTTCTGCGCAGATTACTCACATGCATCTTCAACGAATCATCTGTACAGTCCGGAGTGTCAATGGAGATATGGTCCAAAATGCCACTCTTCGTAACTACCCTGCCCATATTTTCCATAAGGCATTTCAGTATTGCGTATTCTGTCCGGGTAAGATGGATCTGCGACTCATTTATCCGAACAACGCAGGCTCCTGTATCCAACGATAATGCACCATACCGAAGAATATTCACCCCACCGGTTTTGTCATTCGATGAATTCCTGCCCGGATTATCCCTCAACCGTAAATGCACTTCTACCCGCGCCAACAGTTCTGCCTGATCGAATGGTTTTGTGATATAATCCACCGCACCATCCATGAGCAGCTTCACTTTATCACTGATATCGGTCTTCGCACTGACAACGATCACCGGGACCTCCTGAATCCCTGTAAGCAATTCTTCTCCACAAATACCCGGAAGCATCAGGTCCAGCAGTACAAGATCCGGTCGATCTGATTTTAATCGAAGCAAAGCTTCTGTTCCAGAATACGCCCGAATCACGCCATGTCCCGCATGAGTTAAGGTCCGTTCCATCAGATCACCGATATCTACATCATCGTCAATCACGAGAATTGTGCTCATTTTTACCTTCCTCGCTTCCTTCGCATCTATGACATCTAATGATGCTGGGGTCAAAAGGTATTTTGCCCCCAGCTGATGATCCGCAGCACGCACACTACGTGTGCAATGTGCTGCGGGAACACTCACGGCTCTCGTCATTTTTCTGTGAAAAATGACTACGCCATTCGTGTTCGGCGGGTCAATTAAGGTCTCAAGCGACCGCGCAAGCGCGTCGCTCGGACCTTTTGACCCTATCATCATATAATATCACAAATCACCTGTATTATCTCCGGAAGTTCGTATAGATTTCGTAAAGAAGGTGATTATCATAAGGATACCCAGAAGAAAGCATGGGACAAACCACGACTCCGGTAAGTCTCCTCCCCTAAGTACCATACGAACATCCATAGGCAGCTTATTCTGAACAACTATTTTCGCTCCGAATACCGCCAATATGGCAGCCAGCAGAGGCTCCGGAAGTTCTGAAATTCCCGCCCATAAAGCCAACCTCCACTTCCCCTGTCCCAGAATACCAAGAAGCCGCAGTGTCCGCCTTCGCCTCACAAAAACAAGCAATGCCTGATAAAGCAAAATCATCGTATGCATAACCAGAACAAAGCAAAGAATACCGTACGACATAAACCGAATCATGTTATGTGTATCATCCTGGGCAATGTATTCACTGACATGATCATTCAATGTAAAATGATACCTTTCCGACAAGCTGTTCAACGCTTCCGCAAGTTCTGTTTCTTTACCCGGAGCAGCATTTATTCTGGCCAGGAAGATTGTATAATCAAACTTCTCTTTCATCTTTTCCGCTGGTAGAACAAGCCGGAGGGCATCCATACTGTTTCCTTTTCGAAACCGGGCGCTCCCCACTATAGAGATACTTCCACCCTCGCTATGTATGTAATCATCATTTCTTCCCGTATAGTCCATGCGATCCGGAAGCATGGTTAATATACTTTCCACCGGATTATCAGAATACCCGACCAGAACTGCTCCATCGGAAGACAGCAGTTTCTCATAGGAAATATCGCTTTCGAATGTAGCTTCATAAGAATCCTGATCCACACCGATAATTTCGCAATAGATTCCGTCTTCTGTTCGCAGATCTTTTACATCAACTTCCGTTCGAAACATATCTTCAGAAAGAACAAATACACGTGTTGTATCAATCATCGCTATGTAATCCTGAACCCACTCCGTCGGTAATACCTCTCTCAATTCAACCGAAAGATCATCCTTATCCGCAATGATCTCAAACTCTGATAAAAACCTCTCTCGATGACTTTCCCGATATTCAATATAACGATTCACATAGAAAATCAGTAAAACCGACACCCCGATCAGAAACATCAAAAGGAAACTGCACACACGCTCATGATTCTTTTTATCTCTTCTAAAATACCTTAGCGTCAGTTTTCTGGAATTGCGAGATCCCGGAATATGAAACCTCCTCCTGTCCGGTATTTCTCTTAACATCTCTACTGGATCAGAACCAACCCTACGCAGTACGTTGATCAATGCAGTCGAACCGAAGCCAACTATACAGAACAAAAAAAGCAGAAGTATCAGCTTCCCATCTATTTGGATCTCAAAATGTGCCAGCGGTATTCTGCGTATCTTTTGAAGTACCCAAAAGATCAGATGCGTTATTCCATATCCGCTCAAAGTTCCTGTTCCACTTCCGATCCCTACCAAAACCAGACTCTCCATCGTATGAGCAGAAAGAATCCATCCGAAAAGCCCATACTTTTCAGCAATCCCCATTGTCCACGCCTCACCTGGAAAAGAGCCCGAAAAACAAATATGGATAACAGAAGTGCCGAAAGAATCAAAAGGATCAGTATTCCAATCAATAGAATCCCTATGTCCCGATCTTCTACGCTTCCTTCGCCATATATTTCAACTCGGATCAGCCCTGAATTCAGGATATACAATGGGCCATCCTCCGACTCACTGATCTTATCAATATCCAAAAAGGATTCTAACGGTATTCCGAGAGTTGCAGACACTCGTAACATAACCGCATTTAATTCCTCTTCGGTACATGTTTTCAGGCGAATGCACAGTGTTTTCTTTTCAACCCTTTCCTGATTGCTTACTTCCTCGAATTCCACCTGATCACCCAACAGCTCACGGATCTTAATCACTTCCTCAGCAGAGATGTCACGAAGTTCCAGATGATATTTCCCATAATGCTCGTATGCATCCAACCTGCGCATGTGTTGATATGATGAAAAGCTCGCCATGGTAACAAAAATCAACAACACAGAAACTCCTAAACAGAGGATGGATACTACCATCTTTTTGAAGTCATGCAGCAGATTTCGAATAATCAGTTTTCCCCACATGCTGCACCTTCCTTTCCGTTGTCCTCTACGATCCGTCCATCACTCAACCGAAGAACCCGATCCGCCCTCCCTGCAATTTCATCATCATGCGTAACCATGATCAAAGTGATTCCCTGCTCCCTTGTCAGTCTCTGCAAAAGATCCACTACCCGCTCACTGTTTTCTGAATCCAGATTTCCTGTCGGTTCATCCGCCAAAAGAAGTTTGGGCCGATTGATCAGAGCACGTGCAATCGCCACCCGTTGTTTTTCTCCTCCGGACAATTGTCCCGGATATTTATCCATCAGATTCCGAATATCCAATTGTTCTGTAAGTTCATCGAGATATGTTGTTTTATACTTCGGCGCACATTCATTTGCGATTCGAATATTGTCACGCACCGTAAGCGCAGGTATCAGATAAAAAAACTGAAAAACTATTCCTACACCGGTTCGACGATATTCAAGAATGTCCTTCTTACATAGACGAGTCAGATCCTTCCCATCCACAAGAATGTGTCCCTCATCCGGTCGATCCAGGAGTCCCATCAGATTCAGCAATGTGGTTTTTCCACTTCCGCTCTTTCCGGTAATAGCAGTAAATCTACCCTTCTCAATTTGCGTTGATATATTGTCCAGTGCTCTACATTCCCGATCTCCGGATCGGTATATTTTACTAACTCCAGTCAATTCAATCAAAACTACATCCTCCTTCTTATCCATCATCACATACAGTGTATCAGTCCTGAATAAAGGAGTCGTAAAGATAATGGTAAAGAAATAGTTATAATTTCACTTCACCTGACTCATCTTTCAACATATCAAAAGGTAAATATCCTGTACTTTTTCAGTGCCATTTTCAGTTCCTCTATCTGACGTAGTCTTGTTTCCATGAGTCAAAAGCGTTATAATAACCACATCTACACGCTGGAGGAAACTAATGAGTTACAAAACTATCGACGCTCTTATGCGACATTTACGGAATAGTGGTATCCACATTTCCGGGAGCACTCAAAAAAGCCAGTTGCGTAATACCGGTTACTTTCACGGATATAAAGGGTATCGTTTCTTTGGAACATCATCCAATCGACTGCCCTTCACTTCATACGATGAGTTATACGCTACCATCCAATATGATTCGAAACTGAAGAATCTCCTGTACGGAAAAATGATGTACATCGAGACCGCCCTCAAAAATGTGGCTTTGGAGAGTATTCTGCTTTATACAAACTCAGAAAGTATTCAGGCAATGTATGATAAAGCAATCTGTTCTTTCAGAAACTGCCCTAATCACTTCACTCTCGACCAAAGGCGAAAAGCACAACAAAACAAGCTAAATCTTGAGGGCATGATTCACACCAGTCTTACGAAAGCATATCGATCTGACAATCCGAAAATAACACATTTCTACAACAATGTCGGATATGCCGGAGTACCCATCTGGTCATTATTTGAAATAATGACACTCGGTGACTTTGGTTTTCTGCTTTCCTGTCTGGTTCATGATGTACGCGATGACATATCACACCGGTTGGGCTTGAATGTCTCTGCCGACACTAATCGAGAACTCATTTACAAGTATATATACACTTTGAAAGATCTCCGAAATGCCATCGCCCACAATGCTGTTGTATTTGATACGCGGTTCCGTAATATCGATCCGACCCGGGCCATGAGGCGTTGCCTCGAGCAGGAAATTGGCCTGCCCTATGTCAACTTCAAATCAATAGGAGACTATGTGATTCTGATGTGCTACTTTATGAAATTGCTTGATCTGACAAAGACTGAGATCAAGGCCTTTATCAGAGATTTTGAAAAAATCACTGACGACTATCGTAATTCCGTCAGCCCGGCAGTAGCTAACATTGTCATTCACCCCGACCTCGCAAGTCGAATGACAATACTGAAAAATTATATCTAAGTCATTGCATTTCATATCAAAATAGATTATACTTTACTTAGTAATTGGGGTATGTGTTTGCGGACACATACTTAAAAGGGAGTCGGATTCCGACTCCCTTTTGCGTTATATTATAACGAACATCCCCAAACCTGTGGAACACAGTTCCACCGATGCTATTCCGACTGCCATCTCCCAGTATCACAACCATCAACATTACCCCTGAGACAGAACCTTCATCTCCAGGCAGAGATTGAGCCTTCGGGCCTATCACAGTCTGAATTTACAGTAGCTCCAAAAATGAAAAGCCCAGAATTATACCGAATTGCATATTATACCGTATTTTTCTCGAAAAGCCTTATTCTATAAGGTTTCCTGTAAAAATATTCGGTATATTATCAGCTACAACTCATCGGACAAAACCAGGAGACTGGCGCCTCCTGGTTTTGTCCGATGTATGTTGTCGCCAGATACGACGATAAATAAACAGCGCTGCTGCGCAGCATCCCGACAAAACAAAAGGCATACCCTTGCAAGCGAGCTTGCGGGTATGCCTTTCATTTTGCCGAGTCACTTCGTGACTGCTGTTTTTTTATCTTGTGCCTGGCTCGTTATCACTCATATTCCACGGTCGCGGGCGGCTTGGGTGTGTAATCAAACAATACCCGATTGATGCCCGGTACTTCACTGATGATCCGCTGTACCAGGTGGTCGATGAGTTCATCGGACAGGTGCTCTACGGTTACTTCCATAACGTCCGTAGTGTTGATGGCGCGGATGATGCAGGGCCAGTCGAAGGTTCTCTGTCCGTTCTTTACACCGGTGGACTTGAAGTCGGGTACAACGGTGAAGTACTGCCATACCTTGCCTTCCAGGCCGTTCTTTGCGAATTCCTCGCGCAGGATGGCGTCGGACTCGCGGACCGCCTCCAGTCTGTCACGGGTGATGGCACCCGGGCAGCGTACGCCCAGTCCCGGTCCCGGGAAGGGCTGACGATATACCATATTGTCGGGGAGTCCAAGCTCCTTGCCTACAACACGGACCTCATCCTTGAAGAGGGTACGTACCGGCTCCACCAGCTCAAAATTCAGATCCTCAGGAAGACCGCCTGCATTGTGATGGGCCTTGATGCCTGCCTCACTCTCCAGGATGTCCGGCCAGATGGTTCCCTGTGCCAGGAACTCGATGCCGTCCTGCTTCCGTGCTTCTTCTGCGAAGACTTCGATGAATTCGCCGCCGATGATCATACGCTTCTGTTCCGGATCGGTAACTCCGGCCAGCTTATCCAGGAAGCGGTCTACTGCATCCACATAGATCAGGTTCGCATTCATTTCATTTCTGAATACCTGGATCACCTGTTCCGGTTCGCCCTTTCGAAGCAGGCCGTGATTTACGTGTACACATACAAGATTCTGCCCGATGGCCTTGATCAGAAGTGCTGCAACTACGGAAGAATCCACACCTCCGGAGAGTGCCAGAAGCACCTTCTTATCTCCCACCTGCTCCTTGATCGCCGTAACCTGCTCTTCGATAAATGCCTGTGCAAGTTCCGGTGTTGTGATCCGGACCATATCGTCCGGTCGTCTGCTAAGCTCCATGTTTCCCTCCTCCTACATTCGTTTTAGTTTTCGATCCAATAGCCTTCTTCGTCAAAGCTATAATATACACCCTTATACTTGATGGTCTCGCTCTTGGCGTAACCGCCGTCCTTGAAGCTGAACCACCAGCCCTTCTTATCCTTCTTCCAGGTACCTTCCTTCTCCGCAGGATCTATCCACCAGCCCTGGGAATTGAAGGAGTAGGCTACACCCTTTATGGTAAGCGTTACATTTCTCGCACAGGTACCGTCCTCGAACTCGTACCACCAGCCCTTGCTGTTATGCTTCCATACGCCCTTCTTCGATGCGATATCCGGATCGATCCAATAGCCCTGGTTATCAAACTCATAGGACTGGCCGTTGATCTTGATGTTTCCGCTCTTGGCATACCATCCGGCAGAATCACCGAACCACCAGCCAAGGGAGTTCTTCCTCCAGGTCGCCCGATTCGTCGTTATCTGAACACCGTTATCATCATACTGATATCCGTTCCACCAGCCGGATACGAAAAGCTTTCCGTCCTTGCCGAAGCAGTATTTCTTTCCGTCAATCTCCTGCACGCCGGTGACCATGGTACCGTTCTTATTGAAATAATACTTTGCACCGTCGATCTCTTTCCAGCCGGTGATCATCCATCCTGCAGAATTCATGTAGTAATTCTGCTTGTTGTAGGTCACCAGGCCCTTCGCCATCTCACCTGTACTGTAGAAGTAGTAATAACGGCCGTCGATCTTCTGCCATCCGGTCTCTGCCTTTCCGTTCTGATAGTAATACAGCTTGTCGTTCTTGATCTTCCAGCCTTCCCGGCCTTCGTAATACTCGGCATACGCCATGATGGAGTTGTAACCGGTATATCCGCTCCAAAGCGTCTTGTCGTAGTAAACATCATAGGTCAGAACCTGTCCGGAGCAGTTTCCGCTGATATACCGCAGGATATGCTTCTCTTCATCATAACTTACCACGATACCCACGTGGCTGAAGTATCTTCCGACACCATCCCAGCAGAAGAAAATGAGTCCGCCCGGTCTGTAGGGGATATCATAGGGACTTACTTCCGTATGCACATACTCGTTCCAATCCGCATAGGCAGCGATCTTCTTGCTTGCCAGCGGTGTATACCATACCTGTGCCTGATCACAGTTAAATGAGGTTCCGTAGCTTCTCTCCACACGTGGATCCGCGCAGTAGGAGTAATACCAGTTCTTCTTCGATGTGTCCTGTCCGGTATAAAGTCCTGCCTGGAAGAGACACCAGCTGGAGAAGATCGCACACCAGTCATAGTCCGCATACTGGGAAGACTCGGAATATCTGTGCCAGTAGCGCTGTGCCCATCTTGTGTACTCCGTATTTCCTGTTCCGCTGCCGTTGCTACGCTTGGTCTTTCCGGTCCAGAGATTACCGGAGGACTTTGCATCACTCACACTGTAGCCTGCCATAGCATAGTTGTAATATCCCTCCTGGGACTGGGCGATGGCCAGAACCCTCTTCATGATATCCGGCTCATCCTTCACCTTCGCAAGCGTGTCCTGAAGACTCTTATAATACGGGGAGCCCATATACTCGCGGGAGAAGATCTCATCCGTAGCCGTTCCGTCCTCACTGCGGAGCCACATGTTATCGATCCACTGGCCGCTTAACATGGCTCCGTCGGAACCGAAATAATACTTCTCGCCGGCAATGGTCTGCCAGCCGGTCAGCATCGCGCCGCCCTTGAAATAATACCACTTACTGCTGATCAGCTTCCAACCGGTCGCCATGGCTCCGGAATCAAGAAGATAGTAGGTAACTCCGCCGGTCCTCAGCCAGCCGGTCAGCATAACTCCTGCAGAATCAAAGTAATACCACTTCGACTTCCACTGCAGCCAGCCGGTCTTGGCAGAACCGTTCACATAATAGTACCATTTCCCGTCCTTCTCGACCCAGCCGTCCTTTGACGTTTCCGCAGCCGGAGCAGCCTGGATCGATGTTGTATTCTTTGTCGAAAGGGCCGATACAGCCTTCGTTCCGGATGTGGTCTTGGTGCCTGTGGAGGACTTTGTCGCAGACGCAGTCTTGGTTCCTGTGGAGGATGCAGCTGTGGTCTTGCTTCCTGCGGAAGACTCTGTCCCGGCTGTTTCCTCTTTCACTTCCTCCGTTTCAGTCGCTGCTTCTGCGATATCATCCGTACCTGCAGCAACCTCTGCACTCTCCTCCGAGGGTCCTTCCGTATCAGAAGTGTCCGCATCGGGATCCTCCGAACCTTCTGCAAGTCCGGTTCCCGTTCCGTCCTCACCTTCTTCGGATCCATCCGTTATATCCTCTTCTGAATTACTCTCCGTTTCATCTTCCCCGGCATACTCAACCACCTCGGAGGTCATCTCCTCCTCAGCAGCGTAAACTCCGGTTCCAAATCCGGGCAAAAGACCTACTGTCAGTCCAAATGCCAAAACCGCACTTAATGCCCTTGTCCGTACCTTTCTCATGGTTTTCCTTTCTCTCACGTATCAGCGACCGCAAAAGAAGGGCGGCCCACGCCGCCCTTCTTTGCAACCAGCCTGAGTTACTTTTGGATATACTTATTCAGTGTATCCACAACTGTGTTCAGATTATAAGGCTTTGCGATATAATCATCCAGCTGGTTCTCTATGATACGCTCCTTGTCACCGAACATGGCTCTTGCCGTAACGGCGATGATCGGTAATCGATTCCGACGTTCCATCTTCTCGATCTTCCGAATCTCCTGAGTTGCCGCAATACCGTCCATGATCGGCATCTGCACGTCGAAAAGAGCCGCGTCGTAATGCTTGGATTTGAAGAGCTCGATCGCCTTCTCACCATTCTCCGCGATATCATAAGAGAAACCTGCCATGCCGAGAAGCTTACCGATAACCTGCTGGTTAACCGGCTCGTCCTCAGCAACAAGGATTCTCGCATTTTTGCCATTTGCATTGTTGATGGAATAAAGAGCAGCATCCTGCTTCTCTGCTTCCACCTTCTGTGCCTCAACCTCTGCAGCCTTAACCACCTTCAGCGGGATCTCGGCAATAAAGGTTGAACCGATTCCTTCTTTACTCTGTACGGAGATCGTACCGCCCATCAGCTCGGTGATCTGCTTGGAGATCACGAGACCGAGACCGGAACCACCGTATCTTCTCGTATCCGATCCGTCTACCTGAGAGAACCGGATGAAAAGCTTACTCATATTTGCTTCGGAGATACCGATACCGGTATCAGCCACAGCGATTCGAAGCGTAGCCTTCTCGGCGGTATCGTCGATGGCTGCGATCTTCACACGGACACCACCCTCGGATGTGAACTTGATCGCATTCGAAAGAAGGCAGTTCAGCACCTGCTGGATCCGCTGTCCGTCCGCACGAACCAGCTTCGGGATGTTGTTACCGAAGTTCAGGTCCAGTGAGATGTTCTTGTTATTTGCCGCAGGCACATGGGCAGCCACCGTTTCCTCGATGGATGCACGAATGTCTGTGATCTCCTCTTTGATCTTGTACTTGCCTGCCTCCAGCTTGCTGATATCAAGGATATCATTGATGAGGCGAAGCAGGTTATCTGCACAGTTCTTTGCTGTGATCAGGTTGTCTCTGTAGTCAGCCTGAAGGTCATCTGCCATCAGTGTGAGCTGGATCATTCCCAGGATACCATTGATCGGGGTACGGATCTCATGACTCATGTTCGCAAGGAACTCTGCCTGGGTCTTATATGCTGCATTTGCATCCTGGATCGCCTGGGACAGCTTTGCCTCTGTCTCCTTCTGCTCGGTCACGTCGATGACAACCATGTTGATGTGGTCAGCCTCGGACTTGTACATAACGGTGTTAAATACCTTGCCGAGCTTCTCCATGGTGATCTCAACATCCATCAGGTCGCCCTGCTTGGTGCCGGAGGTATTATAAGCCCGGAACCACGCATTGATATCCTGAAGGACCTCGATATTGGACTCACCGATGATACGGTCCTGATAGTCCATCCGGTCCAGATTGAAATAAACACCGAAGGTCTCATTTGCGTCTACCATCTTGTAGCCGGAAACCTGACCGGTGGAATCCGTCACGATCTTTGCCTGTGCAAAGCCGATCGGAAGATTCATAAACAGCTTACGATACTTATCGTTCTTGGAATCCTCTCCGCCCCCGCTGACAGCGGTGATCAGAACAAATGCAACACCGATCTGCAGGACCAGCATAATGATTCCTACAACGTTATTCCCCACCAGTACTCCGATCAGTCCGAGCACACCAATCACAACTGCTGCACCGATCGCCAGCACCTTCGCATCCATCTCTCTTAACTTTTCCATAATGCACCCCTTATATCTTTTCGTTCTCCGTCCGGCCCTTACGCCGCGCCGCGTTCGTGCCGTCCATTAATTATAGAGCTGTCTCTATATGCGCCATGAGAACATACATAGAAAAATTATATATCAATTTGTCCGTTATGTAAAGCAACGTCCGTCTTTTTTTGTGCTTTTTTTCCTTTCTTTTTCTTTCTTATTTTTTTCCAAATATTCAATACGAAAAAGAAAATAAACACCAGCCATGCCGCCAGGGCGACAAGAAGTCCCGGTAAGAAGCCCGGCGATACATATCTGAGCTTAACGGTATGATGTCCCGCTGTAAGGGGAACTGCAAGAAATGCCTTTCCCACCGTAGCCGGCTCCACCTTCTCTCCGTCCACCTCTACGGACCATCCCTTCTCATAGGGAATAGAGGTAAAGAGCAGGCCGTTCTCCTTCATGGTGATCTCTCCGTCCAGCTTCCCGTCCTTGACGTAGGTCACCTCCAGCGGTTGCTCGGATAGCTTTTCGTACATTTCCTTATAGGCCGCCTCATCCAGCCGGCTGAGATAAATGCCCAGGGTTCCGCTGTCCGATGCTTTGTCTTCAAACTCGAATTCAAACTCCAGCTGATCTCCTGCATGGAGATTGCCCAGATCCAGGATCTGCGTCTCCAGCCGGTCCTTCTCCTTCATCAGACCGTTCAGACTGAACTTCACGCGGTTCACCCCGTTACAGCGGGTATCCATGACGTAATTTCCGTCCGAACCGATCTCACAGGAAACCGTGATCTTCATGCTCCCTTCACCGTTCTTATCAAAATTCACGATATGCGGACGGTTATCCGTCACCCAGGTACTACAGTTCTCACCAGATGCGGTAAGCGGCGGTGCATAGGTGATATAGACCGGTCCCACGCCGGACATTACCTTCGCCATCCGGTTCACCGCGGCGATCCTGTCTCCCGCCGCCGGTACCCAGTCTTGTACCGAGGAGGGCACGCCGTAGCCGATGGGAAGTACATATTCATTTTCATAAACCTGCACCCGGTCATTATCATAAACCGGAGTCGTACGGCTGGCGATCCCCGCAAATTCAACATCTCTTGCGTAAATGAAACGCACGCCGATCAGGGTGTTCAGCACCGGATTGCCTCCGAGGAACAGGAACTCGTTCACACCGGTGTAACAGCCGATCCGGCCCATGGTCTCCACAAGCTCACCGCCCACCGTGGAGCAGAACGTTCCCACGCTCCGCATTCCGTTGAAGGTCGCCTCGTCGATCATCCGGGGACGCGCCTGATCCTCCCTGTAGAAGGTTGCCCCGTTCAGGCCTGCATAGCGGTCCACGTTTTCCTTTGCAGTCTGCATGGCCTCCGTGTACTCACCGTAATATTCACCGTTGGAAACATCATTTGCCATGAAGCCCACCGACGCATTTCCGATCAGCTCCACAAACATGATGCATGCCAGGATGATGCTGGTGGTCCTTACCTTCAGCCCGCCCTGTCTGCGGACAAAGAAGAAGATCATATAGACCAGCACCAGTGCCAGTGTGATGGCAAAGACCGCCCAGAACGGAAGGACGCTGTCCACCTCCGTCTTGTAGAAACATACAAAGTAGAATATGATGCTGCAGGACCCGGCCATGGCCAGCCGGAAGGCTCCGGTCTGGCGAAGACGCATCAGCGCCTCATAGCCAATGGTAAGCAGTGTGAAAATGTACACAAAGGAGAAACGGTTCGGGATTCCGTACTGATCATGGAATCCGTGCCAGATGAAGTTCAGTGTGGTGGTGTTGAAGCTGAGGAAGAAAAATGCGATCAGCAGCAGCTTCATGATCCGGTCCTTCAGCGGGATCCGGTCACTGAAAAGGTACAGGAAGAACAGGATCACCGCGAAGACGCCGCAGTAGACATTCACGCCTCCGTCAAAGCTCTGGACATCGATGGGTGTCAGCAGCGCAAAATGCTGCTTCAGCATCTCAAAGATGCTTCCGTAGAAGCCGAACTCCGGGAAGCCCTTTCCCGCCGAGGATGTGGTCATGATCCCGAGGAAGGCGGGCAGAAGGGCAAAGGCTGCCATGGCCGCCGCAAGGACCGAGCTGCCGGCAAAGGCAACTCCCTTCATCACGAAATTCTTCAGATGCCTCCCAATCAGGATCATTACATTCTTGAATCTGTGTCCGGTGTGCGGAGCATCCACATGTCCCATATTGTGGGTCAGGAACCATAACACCAGGAAGATGCAGATGATAAAGGCGATATAGTAGTTTACATAAAGTATATAGAATAACGAGATAATATAAAGCTTCGGACTCTCTCCGCGGAAGATCCGTTCCAGTCCCAGGACCGCCAGTGGAAGGAACATGATGCAGTCCAGCCACATGACATTCCAGTAATATCCGATGTTATAATTATTCAGCGCAAAGGCGATGGAGAACACCGTGATCAGAAAGTTATTCGAAGGTGCTCCTCTTCTTCTGGACAGCCAGTAGCCGAAGGTAGCTGCCGAAATGGAGATCTTCAGTGTAACCAGAAGGGAGAACGCCGCGAAGATGCCGGTCCTGGGGACAAAAAGCATGATCAGGTTCAGCGGACTCGCCATGTAGTAAAGCAGCAGGGACAGGAAATTGGAACCCATCCCGATATTCCAGGTATAGAACAGCCCTTCTCCGTCCCAGACCTTTCTCTTAAGATCCGAGAAGAAGGGTACATACTGGTGCATACTGTCGATCCGGGAGAAGGAATTTCTTCCGAAGGGTGCTACCGTCATAATGGCCATGACGATCAGCATAAAGACAAGCACGATCCAGGCTGCCAGGAGCCAGGACCAGTTCCTGCCGGCGAACGCGAAAAAGCGCATCCCTCGGGTGCGCTTTTTCTCATTCATGTAAATAGGTTCTCCGGTATCTACCAGAGTATCGGTCTGCATGATATTCACTCCTTAATCCATATCCCAACCGGACATTTATTTTGTAGCTGCCAGGAGATAGATCAGCGGTGAATTCCAGTAGATCGCACTCTCATTGGTCGAATAGCTCTGTACATTATCCGCATAGCAGAGAGCCGGCGGCTGTCCGTACAGTACGGCCTTTGCGTAGCTGTCCTCAAGACCTCCGTTGGCACCGCCGATCAGCATACCCTCCATGGCCTTTCCGGCAACCTGGGAAGGTCTGTGATGGGGCTGCTGCGGGGATACGGAACCGTATCCGGTCACGAAGCAGTAACCCAGCGGATTTGCGCCGAGAACATAGTCCAGCTGACGCTTTGCCATCTTCGTATAGTTCTCGTCTCCGGTCAGATTTGCAGCCATCTTCATCAGCATACCGAAGTTTGCGATGGTCATATTACTTCCCCACGGATAGTTGGTCTCAAGCATCATGCCGTAAGCATCCGCTCTCTCCTCCAGCTGCTGTACACGATTGAAGAACCGCTTGTTCACATCATCCAGCACCTCGCCGATACCGTCCGGCTTCTGACGGAGCAGGTCGTAATATGCGTAACCGCTGATATCCGCCCAGCCCAGCTCAGCTCCGATGGGAACCGCGTCCAGATAGGTCTTCAGCTGATCCTTCACGTCTGTATAGCCTGCAAGGTACAGCTCGGAAGCTGCCCAGAAGATCTCATCCTTGATACCGTTATCCGGATACTCACCGGTTACGATATCGTCGGGGTTCTTATAGCCTTCATAATTGCCGTTCAGGCTCTGGATATAACCCCATGCCTTAACTGCAGCGTCATAACATTTCTTTGCAAAATCCTGATCAAACGGTGCATAGGTCTGGGATGCCTTCGCCATAACCGCCACGAAATCAGCGGTCGCCGTTACGGAAATGGGCGCCAGATACATATCTGCAGTCTCCTGATCCGGTGAAACTGCCTCCGGGAATACCAGGCCGGATACCTTGTGGTATACGCCGCCGGTCTTCTCGTCCTGCATCTTCAGCATCCAGTCAAGCTCGTAACGGGCCTCGTCCAGAATATCCGGAACACCGTTTCCGCTCTCGGGGATATCCATATTGTCATCCTTGATGCCGTAATCTTCATATGCAAGCATCAGATCCTGTATGGTCTTGGCACCTGCTACCACATAACGGCCGTAGTCGCCGGCGTCATGCCATCCGCCGGATACATCCTTCTTCTCGGAGGTTCCGTATACGATTGCTTCCTGTGTATGGCATTCAGGATGCGCGAAGTCACCTGCCTCTGCATTGGACAGGTTGATACCGCAGCGCTGGAGGAACAGCATACGTACGGCAGACGCATAGACGTCATCGTAAACACCCTCAGCGATCTTGAATTCGTAGGTCTCTCCCACATCGGTTACGATCTTGTAGGTACCCGGTGTATTTACCTCCGTGAAGTCACCCACACGTACCAGGTCATTTGACGCCGAATGGAAGGAGAAGGGACCGAAGGTTCCCGTGAAGACTTCCTTGCCGGAAGCCGTATCGATCACCTGGAAGGTCTCTGTGGTCTGACTCTTCACAACCACCTTCTTCTCATCGGACGGAAGATAACCGATCTGGCTTACATTTACCTTCGGATATTCCGGAAGTCCTTCCAGAACCTGGGCATTTGTCACGTCCTTTACAACCAGCTCGATATTGTCGAGATAAATGTCGTGTTCACCCGGGTCGCCTTCCATGCCCTCCCAGATGCCCATGTTAAATACCATACGGGGAGCCGGATCAGAGTCCTCGCTCATAACAAAATCAGCGGAAATGTGCTGCTCTTCGGGCCCGATCTTGATATTGTCTTCCTGATAGGCATGATAGTCCCCGCCGTTGATCTGACCGCCGCGATACTGGATGGTACGCTCGATGGAAGAGGACACATCAAAGCTGATGGTATACTCAGCGCCCTGAAGAAGCTGGTAGCCGTCATAGTAGATCTGGTTTGCGTAGTCACAGCTGCCGCAGCGCAGGATATGAATCTTCAGCTTGTTGTTCTCATTGCTCAGCTCAAAATCACCGCCGTTACGGTACTCTGCAAATTTCCCGGTTCCTCCGTCTTCAAAGTCCATATGGACGATCACGTCGCCGGGCTTTACGTTGATATCTTCCTTCTTCGCCTCAGTTACTGCCTCTGTGGCGGGTTCCGTGGACGCCTCGGTCTTCGCCTCGGTTTTCACCTCGGTCACCGCTTCTGTCGTCGCAGCCGTCGTTGTAGCCTCATCCTTCTTTCCGCAGCCTGCCATTCCCAGCATCATGGCACCGGAAAGTGTCAGTGCCAGGATTCGATGCATCCCTTTCTTTCTCATGTGGTTCCTCCGTCTTTCTTTATCACATATCACTATCTTCCAGATAGTGTATCACTTCCGCAAGTTCCATGGATCCTCCGAAGATCGAAAGCGCACTTCCGATGGTCACATCCAGCCGGTTCTGTCCGGCCTCCCGAAGTTCCTTCAGATCATCAAAGCTTCCCACGCCTCCCGCGTAGGTTATGGGGAGTTCTCCCCATTCTCCCAGCTGCTTCGCAAGGGGAGCTTCGATTCCCTTCCTCTTTCCTTCCGCATCCACGGCATGGATCAGATACTCTGCCGCACTGTCCTTCAGCTCCGTCAGAGTCTCGGGCGTTACATAGGTATCCGTCAGCTTCTGCCATCGGTCCGTGGCGATACAGTAGCCCCGGTCCGTCCGTCTGCAGCTGAGATCAAGCACCAGGTGATCCCTTCCGACCTCACGCACCAGACGGTCCAGCCGTTCCCGGTCCACCCGTCCGTCCCGGAACACATAGGATGTCACGATCACATGGGTGGCTCCCATGTCAAGAAACTCCGCCGCATTTTCGGCAGTGATGCCTCCGCCGATCATCAGACCGCCGGGGTATGCCGCCAGCGCCTCACGGGCCGTCTGCCTGTCCGCCTCATACTCCTCTGTTCCCACGGGATTCAGCAAAATGATGTGTCCGCCCGGAAGACCGAGTCTCCGGTAGAGATCCCCGTAGAAGGCGCCGCCCTCCGCGGATATGAAGTTGGTCTCTCCGACATTCAGGTCCGAAAGGCTTCCGCCAACGATCTGCTTCACGCGGCCGTCATGAATGTCGATACAGGGACGAAGACGCATCCTCATGCCCTCCTTGGCTGTTGTACCATGCTTTTGCTTCGCAAAATCATGCATCTGCTTCGCAGATGTACGCTGCTCGCTTTGCTCGGGAAATCCCGTGGCTATTGTATCATAATTCCTTAAGGTTTTGAAGTGAAAAATAGCTACGCCTAACTTCATCGCAGACGGAAAGTTTTTCCACACAGTTCACGCTTCTTGTGGTATGATACTGTGTATATCGCAGCGGACCGAAGCCACCTCTGTCAGCCCCTTGTTCCGATATCCGGGCTATACAGGGCGGGTCAGGACCGGCCCGCAGGAAGGATATCAAAATGACAAATTATGAATTATACCGAAAGATCCAGCAGTCCTTTCAACTGGCAGATCAGGTAAATGCCAGCGGCGTGATGCCTCCCGGCACCATGACTCTCCGGGAGATGCTGAAGTTCGACTACCTTCTGTTCCTGGGCTTCCTGTATGAGCCGGACGGCTCCGACACCAAATATGAGCGGCAGTTCATCATGGAGTATCTCACCATGTATGTGGATATGCGCCAGTTTCTGGAGCTCCGTTATGACCGGAGCCTGAAGCCCGAATTCATCAACACGGTCCCCCGTTCTCTGACTTACTTTGCAAAGCACGACCTGTCCGGCGGAGCACGCCGCGATCAGCTGGGCCGCGCCTTCTCCAGGGTGGTCGTGGATGTATTCAATGACCTGGGTACCGAGTTCACCATAGGAAGCGGAAACGGAAGCTCGGTGACGGAGATCGGCAACCTTTCCAATTACGTGATCATGCTGAACAATTTCCTGAAGGAATTCGGTCTGTATAATATCGGAAATGCCGGCGAGCTGATCTCGGCGGATTCCATCAACGCCGCAAAACTGAAGGGTTCCTTCCGGAATCCCTCCAGCGTGACCGGCAAGGCGGTTTCCAGGACCGAAAAGAAGGCAAATGAGGCAGAGACCGTAAAGCCCAAGGTTCCCGAGGAAAAGGAGAAAACCCTGGATGAGCTGATGGAGGAGCTGGACTCTCTGGTGGGTCTGGACGCCGTAAAGCAGGATCTGACGAACCTCATCAATCTGGTGAAGGTACGGAAGATGCGCGAGGAACGGGGCATGAAGCAGCCGGATATCACCCTGCACCTGGTGTTCTCCGGAAATCCCGGAACCGGCAAGACCACGGTAGCCCGCCTTCTGTCCAAGATCTACAAGGCTCTCGGCGTGGTGACCGGCGGACAGCTGGTGGAGGTTGACCGCTCCGACCTGGTCGTGGGCTATATCGGACAGACCGCAGCCAAGACCGCAGAGGTGATCGACAGTGCCATCGGCGGTATCCTCTTCATCGACGAGGCCTATACCCTGACAGCCGGAAAGGACGAGAAGGACTTCGGAAAAGAAGCTCTCGATACCCTTCTGAAACGGATGGAGGATAACCGGGATAACCTGATCGTTATCGTGGCAGGTTACACAGATCTGATGGAGGAGTTCGTAAACTCCAATCCGGGTCTGAAATCCCGCTTCAATAAGAACATTTTCTTCCAGGACTATACCGGCGAGGAGCTCTACCGGATCTTCGAGTCCATGTGCAAAAAGCAGGAGTACAGCCCGGACGAAGAAGCCGCAGCTTATATTCGGAAATATCTGGATACCCGCGCCAAGGCACATGAAGAGAACTTCGCAAATGCCCGGGAGGTACGAAACTATATCGAGCGCTGCATCGAACGCCAGGCATCCCGGATCGTAACCGAGAAGGACGTAAGCGATGACAGGCTCCGTACACTGGTCCTGTCCGACTGCGTGGAGGAAGGATATCCTGCATGATCTGCGATCGGGCAGGATGGAGAACCCGTTCCCACCCAATGTTCCGCACACAGCGATGCTGCACAATCGAGTAGGAGGGGTCCCTCCTACTCGATGTCGCGTTGGCCGGCCTATGTGCATGCAAGCATGCCCGCATGCCGGCCGTATCGCGCATGCAAAAAGACGTCGACACATTTCCGTGCCGACGTCTTTTATTATGTGCGATCAGGGGGCCTATCTCCGCGACTCTTCCCTTTCCGCCTGTTCTCTTGCATCCTGCATGAGAAGCTCCATCATCATGACGAAGAAGCAGACGGCCGCAACCAGATTTACGATCCAGTCCCCGATCACGCCCGTACCGGAGTAGCTGGCCGATGCTGTTTTCTTCATGATCAGGTTCAGCATTACCATAAACAGATTTATACCTGCCACGATGGCAAAGACGATCACCAGCGTTCCTCTCTTCTGCCGGATCTCCTTAAATGCTCTGCTCCTGTCCGCCATGATCAGGAATACCATGGCTGATACCAGGAATGAGATCGTTCCCACCTGATAGATGCTGAAGGGGAACTGGTCCACCAGTGCGCTCAGGAAGGCAAAGGCCAGAACCGTCATGGCCAGGACCATGAATGCATAGGTATAGGCACGTCCGCGAAGACGCAGCTGACGTTTGTTGCAGGTCCTGGATTTGTTATTCTCATAGTTCAGAGCAAGGAACGCCAGAACGATGATCACGAGAGAGACGAGCAGGGTAAGCAGGACCTTTCCGCCTCCGCCCACGCGCTTAACACGTACCGAATAGCTGATCTTATAGGTTCCGTCCGCAACGGTCGCTCCCTGTGCGATGCTGCGCTTCACCATCAGGAACACCGCATCCTCACTGAGCTTTACGGGTTCGGACGTGGTTCCGTCCTCTGTTGCCGTCAGGGACAGCAGCGACTCCTTCATGGAGGAATCCTTGTAGACAAAGATATCCGACTGGATTCCCTTCTCTCCGTCCGCAGTCACCTCGAAGGTACACTCCTCGCCCGGAGCCTTCATGTAAATGGACTGCCCGTTATCCCCCGTCAGAGCACCGTTCTGAACGGTAACCTCCGCCGAATAACTCATTTTCGTTTTTCCCTGGGAGCCCAGCACGATCGCGGAAATAAAGAGCATTACGATCACCATGGTCACAAGGACGGGGAAAATACTCGATCTGTTGTTCATAGCGTCTTCACCTTTCTTTTGCCTATCTGATATAAACGACTGCAGTCTCCTATAGGATCATCACACACAGGAACAGCAGAATCACCGTCAGCGCCGCAACCAGTGAACTAAGCACCGTACCGAAGGAACCACCGCTGCCTCCGGAGAAAACCTCCGTATCCGTTGTTGCGGAGCCTTCGCCGCCGGGCTCTGAAGCAGTTCCGGAAGGTGCCGGACTCTCTGTCTTCTGTTCCGTCTTCTGTTCCGCCTTCTTCGCTTTCTCTTCTTCTGCCTTCTTCTTCATGGCTTCCTGGTATTTCTCGGGTTCAAGACGATAGACATAGTAACCGGTAGAGCCGTCATCCGCACTCTCATTCGAAGAAGGCGATGTCATGGGGGAATAGTATTCCACTCCGATATGCTCTGCCAGAGCATGTCCTATGGTGGGATAGCCGATATACTCCTCTTTCCACCGGGTCGGTCCGTAGTTATAGGTATTGTCCGCAGTTCCGTCAAAAAGATCCTTCATAACGATCGCTGCATGAAGCCAGTGGGGATCCGGCGTATTCGTCGGGTCATCCATGTTCTTTGTATATATGACAATATCTCCGGCCTTGATCTTTCCGTCATTTACGTCCCTGATCATCTGATCCGTGGCATCCTGGTAATCCGACTGACCTCCCACACGGCTGGCAACCAGCGTGCAGAATTCACTGTTCTTCAGTGCATCATTCAGTTCCAGTACCGTGGTTCCGTCCACGGTAAGCTCACCGATCAGGCCGGACTTGTTGATCACATTCTGCACCCAGCCGTTGCAGGCGCCCACTTCAACATAGCCGCCCTGATAAAAGGCCTCCCGGAGCTTGTCATAATAGGATTCCACCTGAAGGGTTCCCATGGATTCATTCGGGATATTGGCCTCTGCCACGGTTCCTGCAGAAAATATGGATACGGCAAAAAGAAAAACGAATGCGAACAGTCTGCTCAATCTTCTTTTTGTCATCTGTTACCTCCTTGCACGATTTCCTAAGCTCGTGATAAAAACAGTGTAACCTCTCCTGTTCCGTGCAGGAGAGGTTGCGCTGTATGAAATAGACTTATGCATTTACAAGACTGTTGATCAGTCCCTGCAGCTTAGCTTCAAAATCCCTGGAAAGCTCTTCTGCATTCTCCAGCGAGCTCCCCTTCAGACCATAGTAGAACTTGATCTTCGGTTCGGTTCCGGAAGGACGTACACAAACCCATGCATCCTTCGAAAGCTCGAAATAGAGAACATTGGACTTCGGTAAAAATGTAGGTGTTTCTGCTCCCGTATGCAGGTTCCGTACAATATCCGTATCGTAGTCACGAACTGCGATCACCTCGTAGCCTGCAATATTGGTCGGGATATCCTTGCGGAGCATGGACATGATGGACTTGATCTTCTCGATTCCGTCCACACCCTTCATGGTGATGGTGCAGATATTGTCGGTCCAGTAACCGTACTTCTCGTACATATCGATCATTGCATCCCAGAGGGTCTTGCCGATGGACCTGTAGTAGGTAGCTGCCTCACAGAGAGCCATGGTCGCTACGATCGCATCCTTGTCCCTTGCGTGGGTTCCGATCAGACACCCGTAGCTCTCCTCAAATCCGAAGAGATAGGTACCGTGACCGGTATGCTCATAGGACAGCATCTTCTGTCCGATAAACTTGAAGCCCGTGAGACATTCTTCCAGCTTCACTCCATAGGCATCTGCGATGCAGGCTGCCATATTCGTCGTAACGATGGACTTAATCAGGCGTCCGTCCGCAGGGAGCCCGCGTGTTGCCTTGATCTCAGCGATCTCGTACTCTGCCAGCAGAGAACCGGACATATTTCCGGTAAGACATCTGTATTCACCTGCACTGTCCTTCACATAGACGCCAAGACGGTCTGCATCCGGATCGGTAGCCAGAACCAGATCCGCATCCTTCTCCTTTGCCAGTGCCAGCGCCAGTTCGAAGGCTTCCTTTGCCTCCGGGTTCGGATAGGAAACCGTCGGGAAATCTCCGTCCGGCAGCTCCTGCTCGGGTACTACGTAGACATTTGTAAATCCAAGCTCTGCCAGGATCCGGCGAGCCGGGATATTTCCGGTTCCGTGAAGCGGAGAATATACCACCTTGATGTCCTTCGCATACTGATCGATGGTATCCTGATGGATGACCAGCTTCCTCAGTTCTGCGATATAGGCATCGTCCACTTCCTGTCCGATAACCTCATAAAGGCCCTTTGCCTTTGCTTCCTCAACCGTAATGGTTTTGGAATCCTCGATGGAGAGCTTCTTCACCTCCAGCATGATCCCGATATCGTTCGGAGGAGTGATCTGCGCACCGTCCTCCCAGTATACCTTATATCCGTTATATTCCGGCGGATTGTGGCTGGCTGTGATATTGATGCCGGCAATACATCCCAGATGCCGTACCGCAAAGGACAGCTCCGGTGTTGGACGAAGGGACTCAAAACGATATGCCTTGATCCCGTTTGCTGCCAAAACACATGCTGCCACATCGGCAAATTCCGGCGAGAAATGACGGCAGTCGAAAGCGATCGCAACGCCTCTCTTCTGTCCGTGCTTCGAAATGATATAATTTGCCAGACCCTGTGTAGCCCGTGCAACCACGTATTTATTCATACGATTTGTACCGGCACCGATGATGCCGCGAAGTCCTGCGGTTCCGAATTCCAGATCGGAGAAGAATCTCTCACGGATCTCCGCTTCATCTCCTGCAATGGACTGAAGTTCCTTTGTAGTTTCCTCGTCAAAGAAATCACTGTTCACCCACTGTTCGTATGTCTTCATGTAGTCAGCCATAATGTAAGCCTCCTGGTATTGATCGTTACTCTTTTTAATATACGCCAAAGAACTGCATAGGCGCATATATTGTATCATTTCCTGTCGGAAAAAGGAAGAAAAATACTCCATTTTTCGATACTTTTTTGACGAAAATCGTTTCCTGTGTCGGGTTTTTCCTACAGATGTCAGTATTCTGTCACTCTTTCCTTCTCCTGAAGCTTTTCAGCCTCCTGTCAGGACTTTCGCAAGCACGCAACCTCCTCGAGAAGAGTATCCCGGGTATTCCGCTCCGGATCCTCCAGGACGTAGTCAAGCAGGTGCTTTAAGATCTCACCCATCTCCGGACCGGCAGGAATACCGGCTTCCATCAGTGCCTTTCCGTCCACCGCCAGTTCCCTGACAGTCAGGGCCGGCTTTTCGAGAAGGAGCCTGTCATACATTTCCCGTATCCTTGCGAAGTCCGCTTCCTTCTTCTCCTTTTGGTAGTCGCTCTGTCCTTCCATATCTGCCCGACGGATCTCCAGATAGGCGGGGAAATTCTCGATCCCCATCCGCGACACACCCTTTCGGAAGGTGGTCTCCGTCAGGTCCCCCTTCATCCCGAAATCATGCCAGAGCACCAGAAGAGATGCACCGTCTATGGTTTTGTTGTCCAGCTTCAGACGCTTCATCACATCCACGGCAATGGGGACGCCCTTCTCCGGATGTCCGTAGAAATGATCCTGCCCGTTCTCATCCGTGAACCTGCAGTCCGGTTTTCCCACATCATGGAGCAGTGCCGCATAGCGCATGACCTTTGTGGGGGACACATGCTGCATCACCGCTATGGTATGATGGCCCACATCCGTATAGTGATAGGGCGTGTTCTGAGAAGTCTCCATCATCCGGTCAAACTCCGGAAGGATTTTGGCCGTGATCCCCAAGTCGTAAAGCTCCTCCAATTCCTCCGGATGCGCCGAACAGATCAGCTTCGTCAGCTCGGTCTCGATCCTTTCCACACTGATGAGTCCCAGATCCTCCACGTGATTCCGGATGGCTTCCCTGGTTGCCGACTCGATGGTGAACCCAAGTTGAGCCGCGAAGCGTACCGCCCGAAGGATCCGGAGCGCATCCTCATTGAACCGTGCATCAGGATCCCCCACAGCACGGATCTCCTTCTTCTCCATGTCCTCCGCTCCGCCGTAGAGATCCACCAGCCCCTTCTCGGGATGATATGCCATGGCATTGATGGTAAAGTCGCGACGCATCAGGTCATCTGCCAGGTTCTCTGAGTAGGTGACGGATTCCGGACGGCGGTGATCACTGTAGTCTCCGTCCAGTCGGTAAGTGGTCACCTCGTAACCCACACCGTGATTCATAACGGTTACGGTTCCGTGCTGCAGTCCCGTATCGATAGTCCTTCGGAAGAGAGCCTTTACCTCCAGGGGTTTCGCGCTGGTGGTGATGTCCCAGTCATTGGGTTCCCGCCCCATCAGGCTGTCACGGACGCATCCACCTACCACGTAGGCTTCATAGCCGGCTTGATTCAGTTTTCGGAGGATCCACAAAGCATCCTGCGGAACTTTGATTTTCATATGCCAACTCCTTATTGCACAAATTAACGCGGACAGGTACAGATCACTGTACCTGTCCACAAATCAAGGTTTCCCTTATCATTGTCGCTGAATACGTCAACGAATACGTAGAACGATCATTCTAGTATGCACGTCCGAAGTATACCATCTTCTTCGCTTCCCTGCCGCAATATACACAAGTGTCCGCAACATGCTCCTGTGCAAAGGGCATGCAGCGTGCGGTAGCTCCGGTCTCTTCCTTGATGGCGTCCTCGCAGGCACGGTCTCCGCACCACATTGCCTTGATGAAGCCGGGCTTTGACTCGATGGTTTCCTTGAACTCATCGTAGCTTGTCACGGTATAGGTATGAGCATCTCTGTGTGCTCTTGCCTTCTCCAGCATATCCTTCTGGATCTGCTCCAGCAGCTGCGGGATCAGGGTCTCCAGTGCATCCAGCTTTACGGTCTGCTTCTCACCGTTATCTCTCCGAACCACAACCGCTTCGCCGTTCTCCAGATCCCGGGGGCCAACCTCGATACGTACGGGGATCCCACGCATTTCCTGCTCCGCGAACTTGAATCCGGGAGACTTGTCGGTCTTGTCCACCTTTACCCGCGCAACTCCGGACAGCTTCTCCTGAAGGGCATCGGCAGCCTCCAGAACACCTTCCTTCTTCTGCTGGATCGGAACGATCATTACCTGGGTCGGAGCCACCTTCGGAGGAAGCACCAGACCGTTATTGTCACCGTGAACCATGATCACCGCACCGATCAGACGGGTGGTCACACCCCAGCTGGTCTGGTGAACATATTTCAGGGTATTGTCCTTATCTGTATACTGCACGCCGAAGGCCTTCGCGAAGCCGTCACCGAAGTTATGGCTGGTTCCGGACTGCAGTGCCTTTCCGTCATGCATCAGTGCCTCGATGGTATAGGTCGCAACCGCACCGGCGAACTTCTCCTTCTCGGTCTTCTGTCCGCGGATCATGGGGATCGCAAGAACATCCTCACAGAAGTCCGCATATACATTCAGCATCTGCTCGGTACGTGCCTCTGCCTCCTCGGCCGTGGCATGTGCCGTATGGCCTTCCTGCCACAGGAACTCTCTGGAGCGGAGGAAGGGACGTGTCTCCTTCTCCCAGCGAACTACGGAGCACCACTGATTATATACCTTCGGCAGATCACGATAGGATGTGATGTCCTTCTGGTAGAAATCACAGAAGAGGGTCTCGGAGGTAGGACGTACGCACATCCGCTCCTGCAGCTTGGAGGTTCCGCCGTGGGTCACCCATGCAACCTCGGGAGCAAAGCCCTCTACATGATCCTTCTCCTTCTCGAGAAGACTCTCCGGGATCATCAGCGGAAGATATACATTTTCCACGCCGGTCGCCTTGAACCGGGCATCCAGCTGACTCTGGATCAGTTCCCAGATCGCATAGCCTGCCGGTTTCAGGACCATGAAGCCCTTAACACTGGTGTAGCCGGTCAGGTCCGCCTTCAGTACCACATCCGTATACCACTGCGCGAAGTCCTCCTCCATGGAGGTGATCGCTTCTACCTTCTTATCGTTTGCCATTTTTAATACCTCTCGTACTAATTCTTATTTCATTTCGACGGTCCTACCAGTCAGGATCCATGGCGTCCAGCAGTTCAAATGCCGCGCCCTCCGGTTCCCGGTGAAGGAACACTTCTTCTCCCGTATAGGGGTGGGCAAATGTGATCCTGGTACTGTACAGCCCGATCTCCGATGCGTGCTTCTTACCACGTCCGCCTTTACCGCCCTGCTTTCCGGAATGCTTTCCGTCATTCCCCGGCTTTCCGGAATTCTTTCCCTTGCTTTCCTTCGCTCCGGGACCGTACTTCATGTCGCCCCAGATGGGATAGCCCGCATGGGACAGCTGACACCGTATCTGATGATGCCGTCCGGTCAGCAGATGGACCAGCAGGTAGGTAAATGTACCCTCGTCCGTATCGATGATATCCAGAACCTCGTAGGAAAGCTGCGCCTTCTTGGCCCCCTTCGTTCCCTCCGGAACGATACGGGACACATTTTCCTTTTTATCAAAGAGAAGCCAGTCCGTCAAAGTTCCCTCATCCTCCGGAACCTCTCCCCGGACTACCGCCTGATAACTCTTCTCGATCTTATGATCCTGCAGAAGATCTGACAGCTTCGCGGCTGCTTCCTCCGTCTTTGCAAAGAGCATGATCCCGGATACCGGCCGGTCCAGCCGGTTGATCACCGCAAGATAAGGCTCCCCGTCCGTGTCTCCCCGGTCGAAGATCTCATTCTTCACGATGCTGATCATGTCCTCCCGGTTGGAGTGGTCCGCCTGGGCGGGCACGCCATAGGGCTTGACGACAGCCATCATATATTCATCTTCGTATACTATATCAAGCTTCATATGACCTCTCAAACACGTTTCTTCCGGGGTAAGATCCTTCGCGCTGTGCGCTCAGGATGACATGCATATCATCCGATCCTGTCATTCTGACGAACGCAGTGAGGAAGAATCTTCCCATCCATCTATGTCCTGTGCGCCCGGGATGACGGATCACTCAGCCAGCAGCTTCTCGGCGCTGACCAGCTTCACACAAAGAGTGAAGAGCTCTGCAGCCACCTTCAGATCCTCCAGGGTCGGAAGGGTGGGTGCCACACGGATGTTGGAATCCCGCGGGTCCCGTCCGTAGGGCCAGGTTGCTCCTGCGCCGGTCATGGTGACTCCTGCCTTCTTGGCACGGGATACGATCTCCTTTGCACAGCCCGGAAGAGAATCAAAGCTGATGAAGTAGCCTCCCTTCGGCTTGGTCCACTCGCCGATCTCCAGACCGCCCAGCTCACGCTCGAAGATCTCCTCGACCGCTTCGAATTTGGGGCGGATGATGTCCGCATGCTTCCGCATATGCTCGGTCATACCGTGGATGTCTCCGAAGAAACGTACATGACGCAGCTGATTTACCTTATCATGACCGATGGTCTGGTTCTTCATCTGCTTCATGATATCCTCCAGGTTGTTGGGCGATGTTGCAAGTGCTGCAATACCGCTGCCCGGGAAGGTGATCTTCGAAGTCGATGCAAATTTATATACCAGATCCGGATTGCCTGCTCTCTTGCACTCGGCAAGGATCTCGATCAGATAGTCCTGATCGTCGTCATACAGGTGATGGATCCCGTATGCGTTATCCCAGAAGATACGGAAATCCTTGGCAGCCGGCTTCAGCCGTGCGAAGCGGCGAACCGTCTCATCCGAATAGGAATAGCCCTGAGGATTGGAGTACTTCGGTACACACCAGATACCCTTGATGGTCTCATCCTCGGATACAAATTGCTCCACCGCATCCATATCCGGTCCTGTCGGAGTCATGGCAACCGGGATCATCTCGATCCCGAAATACTCGGTGATGGCAAAATGCCGGTCATATCCGGGAACCGGGCAGAGGAACTTCACCTTGTCCAGCTTGCACCAGGGGGTGTTGCCCAGGATACCGTGTGTCATGGCCCTTGAAACCGTGTCATACATCACATTCAGCGACGAATTGCCGTAGATGATGATGTTATCCGGATTATTCTCCATCATGTCTCCCAGAAGCACCTTTGCCTCATGGATACCTGTCAGCACACCGTAATTCCTGCAATCCGTGCCGTCCTCACAGGAAAGATCCACACTCGAATTCAGTGCATCCATCATTCCCATGGAGAGATCCAGCTGCTCACGGCACGGCTTTCCGCGGCTCATATCCAGCGCCAGGTCCATTTCCTGGAATTTGCGGTACTGAGCCTTCAGTCCGTCCAGCTCTTCCTTCAGTTCTTCCTTCGACATTTCCTTATATGACTTCATATCGCAGTCTCCTCTCTGCATGATTCACTTCCGCTTAAACGTTTACCTATTTTATCACATCTTTTTTGTATTTCACAGAGTGCATATTCCACAAAATTCACTCATGGTTCTAACGGATTCACTAAGAAAGCACCCGGTAGTAGGTTTCCTCCGGCACAAAGGCTTCCACGTATACGCCCTCGGCCCGGTAATCCTCCACCAGAAGTTCTCCCTTCGTCCGGATCTCCGAGAGAAATGACATCTTATCAAAGGGAAGCAGGATCTCCAGCTTCTTCTTACCTCCCCGGAGCAGAAGGGCTATGGCTTCTCTCAGCTCATCCAGCCCCTGTCCGGTTCCCGCGGAGATCTTCACCGTCTGCCTTGCCCGTTCATCCCGGAAATGGGTCTCCCCCTCTACCTTATCCATCTTGTTGAAGACGGTCAGTACGGGCTTCTCCCGGATCTCCAGAAGATCCAATGTTTCATAAACGGTCTGCATGTAGGTCTCCCATTCCGGATCCGAAGCATCCACCACATGGATCAGATAATCGGCGAAGGCCGCCTCCTCCAGAGTACTCCGGAATGCCCGGATCAGCTCCGTCGGCAGCTTCCGGATAAAGCCTACCGTATCGGTGATCAGGACCTGCTGTTTTCCCGGAAGCAGAAGCTCTCTCGTAGTGGTATCCAGTGTGGCAAAGAGCTTGTCCTCCGCCAGGATCCCGGCATCGGTCAGCGCATTGCACAGGGTGGACTTCCCTGCATTTGTATAACCCACCACCGCCGCAACCGGGATTCCCTTCTTCGTCCGTTCCTTCCGGTTCAGCTCACGATGGGTTACCACATCCTCCAGCTCTCTTTTCAGCTGTCCGATCCTGGTCCTTACCGCACGCCGGTCCTGCTCCAGCTTCTTCTCACCGGGTCCCCTGGTACCGATACCGCCTCCCAGCCGGGAGAGAGCGGTTCCCTGTCCGGAGAGCCGGGACAGATTGTAACGAAGCTGTGCCAGCTCCACCTGCAGCTTACCTTCACTGGTCCTTGCATGGGCCGCGAAGATGTCCAGGATGACTCCGGTCCGGTCCAGAACCTTTACCTCCAGTGCCCGTTCCAGATTCTTCTGCTGGGCGGGGGATAATTCATCATCCGTGATCACACAGTCCGCACCGGTTTCCAGGACCAGTTCCCGAAGTTCCTCCAGCTTACCGCTGCCGAGATACGTTCCCGGATCGATCCTGTCCTTGGGCTGGACCATTTCACCGACCACCTCCGCTCCTGCCGTCTCGGCAAGTGCACCCAGTTCCCGAAGCAGCGGACCGGTGTCCGGCCGGTTCGGCAGCTGGACCGCCACCAGGATCACCCGTTCCGCCTTATCCAGTTGTTCCTTCGTATGTTCCATAGATTTTCTTACTTATGCTCGAGGATGTACTTATCTATCTTCTTCTTCAGCTGGTCATACTTGCAGGGGCCTGCATTCAGAACCGCCTCATGGAACTCAACCGCCTTGAATTTGCTTCCCAGCTCCTGCTCCGCATAATCCCGCAGATCCTGCATTTCGTAATAGCCCACGGAATAGCTGAGATATACCCCCGGATCTCCCACAACGATCCGATAAAGCTTCTCTGCGTTGTCTCCGGAGATGCCCTTTTTGACCAGGAGGCTTCTAACGTCTTCTACTGTCCAGCCCAGAGCGTTGACTCCGATGTCCACCTGTCCGTGATATCCGTATCCGATACATTCCTCGATCCTGCTGAGAGCTGCAAGTGCCTCCGGATTCGAAGCCCCGTTAAAATCACAGTGCTTGACGGACTCATAGCTGCTGTAGACCGCCCAGCCTTCCATATATCCAAGCTCGGTTCCCAGCTCCCGGATATGATTCGGATCTGTCCTGCGATAATAATTCGTCTGGTACATATGTCCGGGACAGCCCTCATGAGCCAGGGTCGTCCAGAGGCCGTTCAGATGCGCACCGTTTACACGGATCAGATTTCCGTCCGGATCGTCAATGGCCGGGATCATATAGTATGCAGACGTACTGGAGCGGATCTCCTCCAGACTCTTGTCCAGGTAGGACGCCTTGTACTTGATCTCATCGATCTTCGGGAAGTCCTCCATGGATTTATCCATGATCAGCGCAACGATCTCCTCCACACTCTTATCCGACAGATAGTCGAACATCGTCTCGCTGTTCTGCGCATAGTAGGAGTATGCATCCGGATACAGGGAATAGACCGTCAGCATTTCCTGCTTAAGCTTCTGTTCCTTCTCCTCCAGGTAAGCCATCATCTCCTGGGGATCTTTAGAGCTTCCGGTGTATTCTCTTACCAGGTATTCATAGATCTCGGAGCCGTGATCCTCGAAATTACACATGCCTCCTTTGACCTTGCACTTTCCCTTCCAGCCCTCAAAGGATTTTTTGATCTTCCGGTATGCGGGGATCATGGCATTGTTCAGTGCTTCTTTATTTCTCTTCTTCAGATCCTCCTTCTCCGTATCTGTCAGCCCGGCAAATGCGTCCACAGTGTCATTGAAGGTGGTGATCATGAAGTGTTCCCCGGTAACCTCGGTGAATTCATCACACTGGTTGATGATCTCATCGATCACGCAGTCCTCGTAGCCATAGCCCTCATCCACGCGAAGCTGTTCAAATTGCAGGGAGTCATCGATCACGGCCGGGATCTTCTCCATCAGCTCGATATAGGTATCGAAGTCCTTCTTCTCCCGGAAGATAAAGTCCGTAAAGACAGTAGGAAGATTCCCCTGAAGCCCGCGCATGGGGGCAAATGCAGAACCGATATAGATATTCTCATAGGTGACCAGTTGTCCCTTCAGATTGTCCAGCATGTAATCATAATCAAACCTCTGCTGCTCCGTCAGGGTATTCACATCGATGGCTTCCAGCCGGGAGATCCATTTCTCCAGATCCTTCTTGCTTTCCTCCAGAGATTCCTTTGTCGTCTCTTCATCACCCCAGGTCACCTCCGCCAGTTCTTCCAGCCCGAAGTTCGCCGGATCCTTGATATAGTCACGGAAGGTGATGGTACTGCCGGTCACGGATTCTTTAAAGTACTCATCAAAGAGCTTGTTCAGCTCCTCATTTTCCGTGTCCGCATACTTGTTATCATCCACTGCGGGAGGATCGATGGCGGGAGGGTCCACGATCACATCTCCCGTATGCTCCTCCGTGTTGTCGGTTGTTGAGGTGGACGGTTCTATCTCAACATTGAAAAAATCAAAGATACTGTCGATCCTCTTTCCTTCTGTCTTTCTCTTCTCACCGCACGCCGAAGCGGACAGCAGAAAGCAGAGGCAAAGCAGCATCGCCATGCCTTTTCTCAGTTTTCCATGCCTTTTTTTCGGTTTTCTTTTCGTCTTCATATCGTTTGGATCCTTTCCTCACGCAGTCCGAAAATCCTGTCGTATCTGTCACTCTATGAAACGGCAAGAGGGGATACAGCCTCAGCCGATCCCCTTCTCTCCTTATCGTCCTTCCTTCTCCGCCATACGGATACGGAGTACCGAACGCTTCAATGCAAGCTCTGCCTTGCTTCCGTCTCCTGCATTGTCCTCCAGCCTTCGCTCCGCGCGGATACGGGCTTCCTCTGCCCGGTTCTTATCGATCTCCTGAGGCCACTCCACGGCCTCCGCCAGGATCGTGATCTTGTCCGGCAGGATCTCCGCGAACCCGGAATGAAGCGCCGCTTCCTTAATATCCTTCCCGTTGTGGATGCGAAGGATGCCCGGATCCAGAACCACCGTGGTGGGAACGTGCATCGGATAGACTCCGACGTCACCGTCCGTTGTCGTAAACTCCACGAAGGTGGCCTCACCGCGGAAGAACTCCCGCTCGGGGGTTATAATTGTCAGTTGAAACTTATCTATCATACGATTCTCATTTCCTGTTTTATGCCCTGTCTGTAACGACCACAGGATCCTTCGCTTCGTGCCGGCGTCTTACTTCGCCTTGCTTTCCCTGTACCGTGACACAACCTCACTGATCGCACCTGCGTTCAGGAAGTAGCTCTCCGGAATCTCATCATGCTGACCTTCCAGGATCTCACGGAAGCCCTGAATGGTCTCCTCAACGGGCACATATGCTCCGGGAAGCCCGGTAAACTGCTGTGCTACGAAGAAGGGCTGTGACAGGAATCTCTGGATCTTTCTCGCACGGGATACGGTCAGCTTGTCCGCCTCGGACAGCTCGTCCATACCCAGAATAACGATGATATCCTGCAGCTCCTTATACTTCTGAAGCGTCTCCTGCACACCACGTGCCACCTTGTAGTGCTCGTCACCCACGATCCGGGGATCCAGAATTCTGGAGGTGGACTCCAGCGGATCTACGGCCGGATAGATACCCAGCTCCACGATGGATCGTGAAAGTACGGTCTTTGCATCCAGATGGGCAAATGTGGTCGCCGGCGCGGGGTCCGTCAGGTCATCGGCAGGCACGTATACGGCCTGTACCGAGGTGATGGATCCGTTCTTGGTGGAAGTGATACGCTCCTGCAGCGCACCCATTTCCGTCTGCAGTGTGGGCTGATAGCCTACCGCAGAGGGCACACGTCCCAGCAGAGCGGAAACCTCCGAACCCGCCTGGGTGAAACGGAAGATATTGTCAATGAAGAGAAGCACGTCCTTGTGGGACACATCACGGAAATACTCCGCCATGGTAAGTCCTGTAAGACCTACACGCATTCTCGCTCCGGGGGGTTCGTTCATCTGACCGAAGACCATGGTGGTCTTATTGATAACCCCGGACTCCGTCATTTCATGGTAAAGGTCATTTCCCTCACGGGTCCGCTCACCTACGCCGGTGAATACGGAGTATCCGCCGTGCTCGGTGGCGATGTTACGGATCAGCTCCTGGATCAGCACGGTCTTTCCTACGCCCGCACCTCCGAAGAGTCCGACCTTACCACCCTTCTGATAGGGGCAGAGCAGGTCAACGACCTTGATACCGGTCTCCAGGATCTCCGTATCTGTAGACTGCTCGGAGAAAGCAGGTGCCTTCCGATGGATCGGATGCTTCTCCGCCGTCTCCGGTGCCGGCTTCTGATCGATGGGATCTCCCAATACGTTGAAGATACGTCCCAGGGTCTCTTCGCCCACCGGAACCGATATGGGACCGCCGGTAGCTTCGGCTTCCATTCCCCGCACCAGTCCGTCTGTCGGACCGAGTGCGATGCAGCGAACGGTATCGTCACCCAGATGCTGGGCAACCTCAACGGTCAGCGTTTCCGCCTCGGAACCTTCCGTCTGCTTCCGCCGGATCACGATGGCGTCATTGATATCCGGAAGCTGTCCCTCCGGGAAACGGATATCCAGGACTGCTCCGATGATCTCTGTGATTTTACCTTGTGCTTTTGCTCCCACTGTAGTTCTCCTTATATTCATGCGAATGTTGTCCGCAGGATCCTTCGTGCGCTTCGCTCTGTCAGACCGGCATGTCCGCTCCTGTCCGCAGGCCTGTACGTGCGCTTCGCTCTCTCAGGCAGCCCGGTCAGTTCAGCGCTTCCGCACCGGCAACGATCTCCGTCAGCTCCTGTGTAATGGATCCCTGTCTTGCCCGGTTATACTGCAGTTCCAGGGAACTGATCATATCCTGGGCGTTCTCGGTTGCGGAATCCATGGCCTGCATACGTGCCGCATTTTCACTGGCGATGGCCTCGAGAAATGCGCCGTAAATGATATTCGTTATGTATTTCGGAATGATCTCGTTCAGGATCTTCTCCTCGGGATGATAATGATCCATGACCGATCCGAAGACCACCATATCCTTCTCGATCCCGCTTCCGGACATACCGTAGTTCATCTGAAGGTTGCGGTCCGACTCGGACTCGTCCAGGAAATCCGGTGAGAAGTCCTCCTTGGAAAGGGGGATGATCTTCCGGAGTGTGGGGACGTGTGTCACGGTATTCTGGAAATCCGTATACGCCACGTAGATCTCGTCGATCTCACCTGCATCGAAACGCTTCATCAGCTCCTTCGTAATGGCGATACAGTCATTATAAAGCGGTGCGTTGATGATGTCCGACTCGTCCCATACTATATTGTAGCCCTTCCGTCGAAGTCCCTCGATACCCTTCCGGCCGAGGCCGTAGATCAGGGCCTTCTCCTTGTCAAAACCGTAGGAATCGATCAGCTTCACGATATTGGAGTTATAGCCTCCTGCCAGTCCGCGATTGGAGGACATTACAAGAATCGCCTTTTTGTCGCTCGCGCCCTCCTTCAGGAACCGGTTGTCCTGGTCCCAGGTCTTGGAGAGGATGGAGCACATGGTCTTGTAGAGGGCCTCAAAGTAGGGGGTATTCGCCTCCACTCCGGCTCTGGCCTTCTGCAGCTTGACCGTCGAAACCAGCTTCATCGCCTTGGTGATCTGCTGGGTCGAGGTGACGCTCTCTTTTCTTCTTTTTATGCTTCTCATGGAAGGCATAATTCTGTATCCTCCATTATCTATTCATAGCCTACATATCGACCGCGGCCCATCCGCGCAATGCGCGTCTGTCGTGCCTGCGGCACTCATGGCTGCGGCGATATGTTAGGTTTCTGCTTCGCAGATCACGCCCACAGATAGGCCCCCTTCCGTTCAAGCGCGTCTGGGGTCCATCTGTGTTCGTGACTATGAATAGAAACCATTATCACTTCAGTTTCTTCTTTGTCTCTTCGATGGCCTTGATCAGTACCGGTTCCAGATCGTCCGCGATGACCTTCTCCTCACGGATGCGGGTGAAGATCTCGGGCTCATTTGTGGAAATGTACTCGAAGAGCATGCTCTCAAACTCGGCGATCCTCTCAACCCCGATGTCCAGCAGGAAATGCTTGACCGCTGCAAAGATGATCACTGTCTGCTTCTCTACGGGAAGCGGTCTGTACTGGGGCTGAACGAGGATCTGGCGGATCCGTTCGCCCTGTGCCAGCTTCTCCTTGGTATCATCATCCAGCTCGGAACCGAACTGCGAGAAGGCAGCCAGCTCACGATACTGCGCCAGCTCCACACGAATGGGAGAGGCGATCTTCTTCATAGCCTTGATCTGTGCGGCACCGCCGACACGGGATACGGAAAGTCCCGGGTTTACCGCAGGACGGAAACCGGAGTTGAACATCTCCGTCTCAAGATAGATCTGTCCGTCGGTGATGGAAATGACATTCGTCGGAATGTATGCCGACACGTCGCCTGCCTGTGTCTCGATGATGGGAAGTGCGGTAAGAGAACCGCCGCCCAGCTCGTCGGACAGCTTTGCCGCACGCTCCAGAAGTCTGGAGTGCAGGTAGAAGACATCACCCGGATATGCCTCTCGTCCCGGCGGTCTTCTGAGGAGCAGGGACAGGGTACGATATGCCTGTGCATGCTTGGACAGGTCATCGTAAATAATGAGAACGTCCTTTCCTTCCTCCATCCATTCCTCACCCATGGCACATCCTGCGTAGGGTGCGATATACTGAAGCGGAGCCAGCTCACTGGCCGTGGAAGCTACGATGGTGGTGTAGCTCATGGCCTCGTACTCCGTCAATGTCTTGACGATATTTGCAACCGTGGAAGCCTTCTGACCGATGGCCACATAGATGCAGTAAACACCCAGGCCCTTCTGGTTGATGATGGTATCCAGTGCGATGGCCGTCTTACCGGTCTGACGGTCGCCGATGATCAGCTCACGCTGTCCGCGTCCGATGGGCACCATGGCGTCGATCGCCTTGATACCGGTCTGCAGCGGCGTATCTACGGACTTCCGGCAGATAACACCGGGAGCCACACGCTCGATCTGACGTGTCCTGTCTGTCTGGATGGGGCCCTTGTCATCAATGGGCTGACCCAGTGCATTTACAACACGGCCCAGCAGCGCATCTCCGACCGGAACCTCTACCACGCGTCCGGTGGTCTTGACCTCATCACCTTCACTGATCGCGTGGCTGTCACCCAGAAGAACACAACCCACATTGTCCTCCTCCAGGTTCATGACCATTCCGTAAACCTCTCCCGGGAAGAGGAGAAGTTCTCCCTGCATGGCATTGTCCAGTCCGTGGATCCGGGCGATACCGTCTGCCACCTGAATGACCGTTCCGACCTCCGCCGTTTCCAGCTTCACCTTGTAATTCTCTATCTGTTTTTTGATCACAGAGCTAAGCTCTTCAGGTTTTAATTGCATGAACTTTCGTTCCTTTCTGCTAAATGTCACCAAGATTCTTCAGACGCGTCCGCCGCATCCTCGGAATGACATGTGCATCTTTCGGCACGGGAGCTGCATCTCCCGCCGCGGGATCAGACTCCCGCTTCAAGATCCCTCTGCATCTTCATCAGCTTTGAGGAAAGACTGCTGTCCACCACCCGGTCTCCTACCCGGATCACCAGACCGCCGATCAGGGACGGGTCCACCTCATACCGGATACGCATGGACAGATAATCCGTGGTATCCAGGAGCTTCTTCTGGATCCTTGCCTTCTGATCCTCCGTGAGGGGCAGCGCGCTGGTCACCTCCGCCACGCCGATCTTTTCCTCCTCAAGAGCCATATCCGTAAAACGCTCCAGCGTCATGGGGATTTCCCGACCGTGTCCCTTCTCAAGAAGAGCCGTGATGACGCCGGTGATCAGAGGATCCGTGCTTCCTGCAAATACCGCATCCACCATTTTCATCTTCTCGTCCATCTGGATGTCCGGATGATTCAGGATGCGAAGGAAATCTTCATTCTCCTCCAGGACACGACTGACGGTTTCCGCCTGTTCACGGACATTCGTAAGCCGTCCGCTGTCCTTTGCCGCGGAGAAAAGAGCAGAGCCGTATACCGTTCTTACTTGCTTTGCCATGTTTCATCCCCTATCTCATCCAGAGTTTCCTGCAGAAGTTCTTCCTGCTTTTCGGGACTCATGTTGGCCGCTACCATCTTTCCTGCCATGGCAGAAGCAACTCCGATGATCTCCACTCGGACTTCTTCCTTCACCTTTTCCTTCTCCAGAGCAGCCTCCCGCTCTGCAGAAGCACGGATACGACCGGCTTCGGCCTTCGCCTCATCTATAATATCATTTTCATTTCGAACCGCTTTTCTTCTGGCTTCACTGAGGATCTCCAGCTTCTCCTGCTCCACTCCCGCGAGCTTCGCCTCATACTGAACCTTCATTTCAGCCGCGGCTGCCTTGTCCTTCTCTGCGTCTTCCCGGTCCTTCTGTACCTTCTCCTGGCGTTTTGCCAGCGCATTTCTCACCGGATTGATGAGAAGATACCCGACAAAAAGAAACAGGATAAATACAGCGATTCCCTGGAACAGCAGATCAAAGAGCAGCTGACTGTCCAACCCGAAGATACGGCCGGTTGCAAGTACTGCACCTTCTGCGACCATGTCGTCACCGTCACTTTCTGTTTGTTATCTGTAAGAATATGTTCCTTCGGAATACTTCTTCACTTCGTTCAGAACGGCATAGAGCGCCGCTTGGATTTACGAATCGAAGGGCTTTACGAACATCAGCAGCAGTGATACGACCAGACCGTAAAGACCGGTGGTCTCCGCAACCGCCTGTCCCAGCAGCATGGTGGACATGATGGTACCCTTTGCACCCGGGTTACGTCCTACAGCCTGTGCACCGAGACCTGCCGCATTTCCCTGACCGATACCGGTACCGATACCTGAACATACCGCGATTCCTGCGCCCAGCGCCGAGAAAGCATGTACCAGATCATTTCCGTCAAAATTTGCACTCATACTTCTTTTCCTCCATATCCTTTACTATGGTTTATGTATTCTTTTATTTATTAACTGTTAAAGCTCCCCGTCGCCTCTCTTGCTGGAGACAAATGTCACCGTCAGCATACAGAACACGTAGGTCTGGATGGCTCCGGAGAAAATGTCAAAGTACACATGGAGCGCCGACGGAACTCCTATCTTTGCAAACCACGGGAGCATACCGTAGTACAGCGCCATCAGCACCGTACCGCCAAGCACATTTCCGAAAAGACGGAGTGACATGGACAGCGGGGTGGAGAACATACTGATCACGTTCATCGGGAAGAACAGGGGGAAGGGTTCGAACAGATCCTTCACCATATTCCACTTATTGTAGCGGATATCCGCATACATGATCATCACCCAGGTGATCAGGGCCAGGCACAGGGTCGTGCCGAAGTCCGCGGTGGGAGGCCGGAGTCCCAGGATTCCGGAGGTATTGCAGAAGAAGATATACAGGAACAGCACACCGATATAATTGATATAGTGCTTTGCTCCCTTCTTCCCCATGGTCCCTTCCACGAAGCCGACCAGCGCATCGACCCCCATTTCCACGAGGGTGGATGTGGTGGTCATCTTCCCTTCGCGTTCCGCCTTAAAGAAGGCGCGTCGAAGACAAAGTGTAAGGATCATCAGGACCGCTACCACGATGATGGTACATATATGTGTAGTTGTGATATGCACGGTACTTCCGAAGAAATCGATCTCGAAGAACTCGTGTATGTAGAAGTCCGCTTCCTGCACGGTGGCAGGAGCAACGGCAGGGACGAGTACCACTGTCCTTCTTCCTCCTTCACATTGTATTTAAAATAACTGCACAAGAGACATGAGGACCAATACCAGGAAGTTCACATCAAATGAAATCTCCATCTTACTCCTCCTTGTCGTCTTCAGATCCGACAGAACCGACAGTATAGCGGATCCCGGTATCCTCCGGATCCGGCTCTTCCGGAACGAATCTCCGGAACAGCGCCGCTATTGGGATATGCAGGAGTCCCGAAACCTTCAGGGACGCCACTCCCAAAGCAACACCGACAAATGCGTAAATATCGATCCAGATCGCCAACGCCAGAAGCACACCTGTGATCAGGATCCTGAGCACCCCATGCCGCGCGGCATAGGACTTTGCCCGCTTCTCATTCATTTCCAGAGAAGCCTCTATCGTATCATACATATTGATGACCAGAAGACATGCTGCCACCGCACCCACAAGGATGCCGCCCAGGAAGAACCATCTTCCCGGCAGGAATATCCCTCCGATCAATGCAAGTACCGCAGAAACAAGGATGATTCCGAAGATCAGCTCAGCGAGTGTTCTCCCCGCTACCCGGTCCCTCCGGATCCTCGTCATCCGGATGAAAAGCTCTCTTTGCCCATTCCGGCTCGGTCTTGTCATTCGCATTCCCCTTGATATGCTTACGGATCAACAGATATACGGCCCGGTATCCGCTGAGGATCCCCAGGATGATGAACAACCAGAGGAGCTTCGTCCCGAAGTGTTTGTCCAGAAAGAACCCGATGGCAAAGCACAGCCCGAAGGTCACCAGCATGGTGATCCCCACCTGCAGGATCAGAAACAGAGTCTCCATAACCTCCCGTTTCTCCTTCATCGGCTCCTCTCCTTTTCAACCTCCGGCGGACACAAAACCGCAACAGATCTATTATAGCGTGGTTTCCGGATATTCGCAACCATAAACTATGTGGATGCTCCGAAGTCAGCAGGCTGTACATCGGCCCGGATCCCAGAAGGATCTATTCGTGGAAAATGAACTTCTCCACCACCTCGGCGATACCGTCCTCCTCGTTACTGGAGGTGATGTAATCCGCAACTGCCTTTACTTCGGGCTTTGCATTGCCCATGGCGATCCCCAGACCTCCGTATTTCACCATGGAAATGTCATTAAAGGCATCCCCGCAGCAAATGGTGTTGATCTGGCTGATCCCAATGGGGCCGATCACACGTTCCAGGGTCCGCGCCTTGTCGATCCGCCTTGCGGTGATCTCGATAAAGAAGGACTCCGAACGCATGACATTCACAGTATCACCGAACATGACCTGCAGCTCCTTCATATACTGCTCGGACTTCTTCGGATCTGCGGTCAGAAGACATTTATAAATATCGTAGTTTACATAATCCAGAAAATTCTCACAGACACCAACGGTCAGCCGGTTGATCCTTGCTTCCAGCTCGATCCATTCATCCAGTCTTCTTCCTGACAGCACCTGAGGATCACACTCCATATCCTTCTGATAGGTGATGATCCCCAGATCATTCTGCTCGGCATACTCGTAGATCGGCCGCAGCAGGGAATTGGGGAGCTTCTTCTCGTAAATATTCTTCCCGGTCCTGCAGTCCTGCACCCGCGCCCCGTTGTAGGTCAGGGTATATCCGCCGAACTCCGCCAGCCGGAGCTCGTCCACGTATTTCTGAACGCCCGGCGTCGGACGTCCTGAGGCGATCATCACACTGTGTCCCGCTTCCATGGCCCGGATCAAGGCGTCCTTCGTACGGGGTGTGATCTCTTTCTCATTATTGACAAGGGTTCCGTCGATATCCAGAACCAGTAGCTTTTTCTCCATTCGTACTCTCTCCCGCGGCTGATCCCCGGTATCCTCCGATCCATCGGTGCAGATCGCACGTATGTGTCCGACCTGCCGGTCGTATCAGCCGTTTAGTTTACATAATCTGCTGATAGGTAGCCAGGAAATCCTTCATTTCCGTCATGGCTTCCTGCAGCGTATCCAGCTGCGGAAGGTATACGATCCGGAAATGATCCGGCTGCTCCCAATGGAATCCGCCGCCGTGGGTCAGAAGGATCTTCTTGGACTTCAGGAGATCCAGCACAAACCGCTCATCGTCCCTGATGTTGAATTTCTTCACATCCAGCTTCGGGAAGATGTAGAAAGCCGCCTCCGGCTTCACCGCACTCATTCCCGGGATGTCATTGACCGCATTGTAAATGTATTCTCTCTGTTCATAGACACGTCCGCCCGGAGCGATCATCTCGTCCGTCTCCTCCATCAGCTTCAGTGCCGGCGCGATCAGGGACTGAGCGGGCACGTTGGAGCAGAGTCGCATGGAGGACAGCAGATTCAGGCCTTCAATATAGCCCTTTGCATTGCTCTTGTCGCCGGATACGGATACCCAGCCCACGCGGTAGCCTGCCATCAGATGGGACTTGGAGAGTCCGTTGAAGGTGAGGCACAGGCAGTCCGGAGCGAGGCTTGCTATGGACACATGTGTCTTTCCGTCCATGACCAGGCGGTCATAGATCTCGTCTGCAAAAATGATCAGATCATGCTGCTCTGCCAGAGCAACGATCTCCTTCAGCAATGCCTCGGGATACAGCGCTCCCGTAGGGTTGTTGGGATTGATGATAACGATCCCCTTCGTCCTCGGAGTGATCTTTCTTTTAATATCATTGATATCCGGATACCAGCCAGCCTCCTCATCACAGATGTAATGGACCGCAGTTCCTCCGGCCAGCGTCACGGATGCAGTCCACAGCGGATAATCCGGTGCCGGGACAAGGATCTCGTCGCCGTAATCCAGAAGCCCCTGCATGGACATGGTGATCAGCTCGCTGACCCCGTTTCCGGTGTAAATATCGTCGGGGGTCACACCATGGATCCCCTTCTTCTCATCATAACGGACGATGGCATCCCGGGCATCTGCAAGGCCCTTGGAATCAGAATACCCCTCGGTATTTACCAGTTCCTTTGCCATATACTGCACCAGAGACTCCGGTGCACGAAAGCCGAAGGGTGCGGGATTTCCGATGTTCAGCTTCAGGACCTTCTCACCTGCCGCCTGCATGCGGTTGGCTTCATCCATGACCGGTCCGCGGATATCGTAACAGACATTGTTCAGTTTCAGGGATTTCTCAAATACTCTCATGGCGATACGCCTCCTTATTCCCTCCGCGCCGGCGGTCTCATTTCCTGCATCAGTGCGAGGGCAAAATCTTACGCAACATTTTCGCACGGGACGGCAAATGTGTCAATAAAAACGAAAAAGACCCTGCCGAAGGATGATCCTCCGACAGAGATCTTCTTTGATCACGCTTAACGTTCTATTACTGCTTGATCAGGTGATAATGTGTATAGGTCTCCTGGAGATCGAGAGTATTGCCGTCCAGAGTATAGGAGAACTCCTTCGGTGCATCCCACTTCTCCAGTGTGACTGTCAGCTTCTTGTTAGCCTCATCCAGCGTGTAGGTTCCCTCGCTTTCGAAGCCTGTGGTCTCACCCACGAACTTCACCTTGCTGCCGTCGCTGAAGGTAAATGTCCAGTTACCGTCGACATCATCGGTCTGCTTCCATGAACCTGTAACCGCATCGGTCTTTCCGCCGCAGGCTGCAAAGGAAGTAGCCAGCATCATCAGGCAAAGCACTACTACCAGTTTCTTAGCTAATTTCTTCATTCTTTTTCCTCCCCTGTTCCTTCAGGTTAATATAATATCAGAGGGGATTATAGTACAATCCCCTCTAAATGGCAATAAACAATCGTCTTAAATTGTATATTCATCGAAAATTTTCGCGGAATATCCGTTATTCTCCCGCAGGAGCCTCGGTGCTTTCCGTGGTTGCCTGGGTGGTTGTTGCCGTAGTGGTCGGAGTGGTCTTCTTTGTGGTATCTTCACCTGCTCCTACTTCCAGCATCACCTGTGCGGCATCATCACCTACCAAAGTGGTGGGCAGCTTACCGTCCCAGGTTTCATAATATTTATGACGAAGCACGTTCGAATCGATGGATTCGGAAAGCTTCCGGTTTGCATCCGCCTCAGCCTCTGCAGCGATGATCTTCGCCTTACCTTCTGCTTCCGCCTGGGTCTTACGAACCTCGGCATCCGCCTCGGCCTTCTCGATATTCTTCTTGTTCTCGATCTGCTGTGTCTCGTAATCGATCTGTGCCTGCTGTTTCTTCGCGATCTTCTGATCGTATTCCTGATCAAATGTAGCATCGGAGATGACTACCTTGTTCACATATACAACCTGCTGACCGTATTTCTCATCCAGAGACTTCTGGATATTCTCCTTTGCAATGGGCTCCAGGATGCTTCGGTTGGTACAGTCCACCGGAGACAGCGTCTTGGACGAAGTCTTGATCGAAGATGCCACCAGCGACTCATTTACAAGCCCCTGCTCGTAGTTCGTTACATTTGCATAGATCCATGCGGACTTCTCCGGATTGATCTGATAGGTAACGGTGATCCCCTGGAAGGTTACTTCGTTTCGCTCACTGGTCTCGGATGTGATCGGACTGTCAAACTTAATATCCTGCTGCTTGTTGTTCACGGTCACGATCTCCTGGATCAACGGAAGATGGAAGTTGAAGCCGTGAGGCAGTGTGTTCTGCTCTACCTGTCCGAAGGTCACGCGGACTCCTGTAAAACCTGTGGGGATGATGGTGAAGGACAGGGAGAAGATCACGAGGATCACTCCGATCCCGCCAAGGACTCCGACTGCTGTCCGGCTGCCCTTTCCGCTTCCGACCTCGACAACGGTCTCATCGTCGTCCTTCTTGCTCACCTTGTTCTTGCCGGATATCCCGTTACGGACGCCCAGAGCGATCGCACCAATGATGAAGAGAGCTCCGACACCGGCGATGATCAAATTCAGTAACATAGTGTTCCTCCTTTATGCTGTGATAAACAACTGCCCCATATCATAGCAGATTCGACAGCGTTCGGCAACGAAATCGGAGGACAATATGATTTTTATCGTGCAGATAGTAAACTGTTACTTCATGGCTCCGTTTGCCCGTTCAAAGACGGCGGTCACATTTCCGTCCCCGGCATACCGGGCCATACCAAGGCTGATCACACCGGAGCATTCCTTCTGGCGTTTCTCCATCTCCTTCATCAGCTCGTCAATGTGCTCATAATCATGTCCCCGTGAAATGACGGCAAATTCTTCTTCACCGATCCGGAAAACCGGACTGCGTTTAAAGACATTGCAGATCAGTGCGCAGGCCTCCTTCAGTACCGTATCTCCCGCAGGGCTGTCTTCTTCCGACACCCGGCAGCGGACGATGGCGTACTCCAGCGGCGTCTTCTCATCCAACTGGCGGTCCAACTGTTCCTCCGCGTCGAAGAATGCAGTTCGATTCTTGACGCCGGTCAGGGTATCCCTGTCCGCCCTCGTCCGGGCAAGGGACAGGTTATGTACATACTCCTGCTCTCTCCGAACCTGGGAATCGATATTCATAACGCCAATGATCAGCTTCTTTTCCCCGTTTTCTTCGATCGGGACCGCCTTCAGACTGACATAGGTCGGGGAGCCGTCGATATTCAACCGGTATTCAAACCGGAACACCCCGTTCTCCCGAATCTCCTTCAGCACATTTTCTTTCGTAAACAGCGCCCGGAACATATCATGATCCTCGGAATAGATTGCCTCCTCCGAATTGATCATGGACTGTTCGAAGAAATTCTGTCCGTGCTTCGCAAAGCCCAGCTCCTCATAGTCCAGTGTGGCATTAAATTCCGTGTACTCCTGCGTCTCCGGATTCACGATATAGAAACAGAGCATATCCATCGACAGCGCCTGCAGCCTGTGGTTGAAGGTCTGCTCCTCGTGCATCTGACGCAGTGCCTCCTTCTGGCGCATCTGGTCATCCACATTATTCACTCCAATGATGATATGATCGTCACCGGGCTGCATGCGGACCGCCTTCATGTTGACATAGATCGGCATATCGTTCTGCACCAGTCGGTAGGTCAACGTGAAGGATTCGTGTTCATCCATGTTTCTGACCACATTTTCCTTGGTAAAGTTCTGAAGGAAATAGCTCTGGTCTTCCCAGTAGATCGCGCTGAGTGCGTCCTGCCGACTCGCCCGGAAGAAATCCTCACCATGGCGTTCCACAGCAAGATTTCCATGGTTGACACTGGGACGGTACTCCGTAAAACGATCACTCTTCAGATCCACATAGTAAAGGGCAAAGTAGTCCGCGGAAAGTGCATTGGCCACATGAGTATAGGAGACATCCATCTGCTGCTTTGCATCCACCACCGCCAGGATCACCACCACGATGGCCACGGTCCCCGTCACAGGATTCTCAGCGATCCTGCGAATGAAGATGTGAACGGTATCCCCGTTATCCAGCTTTCCGCTGAAGAAGCTGCGATCTCCCGTAGCCGAGAACTTACGTATCTCACGGATGATGGAGTACCAGCGTTCCTGCCTGTTCTCATCGAAATGCAGCCTGAGTTCCTGAGGCGAGATCCCGTAGTTCCTTTCCATGAAATCCCGATATGACTTATTGCACCGGATGATCCTGTAATCATCCCCCTTCTCCTCGATAACCGTCATGGGAACGGTATCGAAGTAGCGTTGTACGGATTCCCGGTCTTCATGTGCCACAATGGAAAGATCATAGAGATTGAAGCCTCCGATCGCCGAGTAGTAGCCCGACTCCTCAGGATTCTCAAATCCGATCTGGATCCCCATCTGATAGCGTTCCAGGACCTTCTCATACGGGATGGGTTTGCAGTAGTAATATCCCTGCAGCTTTCTGCAGCCCACCTCCCGAAGGAATTCCACCTGCTCCTCGGTCTCCACTCCCTCCATGACCATATCCAGACCCAGGGCTATGACCATTTTGATCAGCTCCGTGAGTATGATCTTCGTTTCTTCTCCCTGATCAAACTGCCGCATGAACCGCAGATCAAATTTGATCAGATCAAAACGGATGGTCTGAAGAACATCGATGGAGGAATACCCGCTTCCGAAGTCATCCATCCACACCTGGAAGCCCAGCTTCCGGAACCGCTCGATCTGTGTCTTCATATATTCGAAGTTGCTTCCGACCACGCTTTCCGTGATCTCGATGGTCAGAAGATTCCGGGGCACCCCGGCACTGTCCACACGGTATCGGATCTCCTCCACGATATCGCAGGCCTCAAAATCATATCTGGACAGATTGATGGAAAGAGGTACAAGATAAAGCCCTGAGTTCCTCTGGTCCCTGATCCGTTCCAGGATCCGGTCCAGCATATAGAGATCCAGCCGATAGATCAGACGGGACTCCTCCAGTATCGGGATGAACTCCGCCGGTGAAAGAAATCCCAGTTCGGGATCGATCCAGCGGGCCAGTGCCTCCTCATCGCATACCCTTCCGTTGGCCGCACGGACGATGGGCTGGTAGTATACCTTGATCCATCCTTCCTCCAGAGCCTGGTCAAAATGATCCAGTATATACTGATGGTTCTTCACGGAGGATAGCAGATTATCATCAAAGAAGGTGTAGCTGGAAGCGTAGGTCTCCTTCTTCGTATCACACGCCAGCTTTGCGCGGTCACAGGCATCGCTCACATCGATCCCCTCTGCCCTGTCCTCATAGATACCGATCCTAACCGGAAGAGCATTTCCGTCATTTGCCTTCTCCAGTTCCCGGATCAGCCGTTTCACCCTTTCCTCCAGATTTTCCGTATCCGTATAGACCACAAAATGATCCTGTGCAAATCTGCTGCAGTTATCACTGCTAAATGTCCGGAGCAGTATTTTAGCCACGGATTTCAGAAGCTTATCCCCCTCGGCAAATCCGTACTTGCCGTTAAAGTACTTCATCCCGTTCAGATCCAGATAGAGCAGTGCAGGTTTCTTCCCCTGAGCGATGGTACGATTCCTTGCACTCCGCACAAGTTCGAAGAAATACGTCATCGCCGGAAGTCCCGTCAGATGGTCGAAATAAGTTTTGCTATACTGACTCTCCTCCTCCAGAAGACGGTTGAACTTGTTATTCAGCTTATTCTCCGAGTCTTCCCTGCCGGGATCGTAGAAGCCTTCGTCAGTATACCAGATCACAGCAAGCCGGCTCCCATCCTCAGTGTATACATGTTCTCCGAAAGCATGGATGATCTTGTACTGCGACTTCACCTTTGAGCGGTACACAACATTGTACTCACTGTCTTCCGTGGCAAAATGAAAAGCCGCGTCCGCGATCCGTACGACATCATCCGGATGCGTATCCCGATACATATCATTATCCATCAGGTCATACGCTTCCTCCCGGTTGAGGTCGAACAGGGTGCAGAACCCGGCTGACAGCACAAGAGTAACCACCCGTCTGTCGATGAACTGATACACAGCCATCGGCACACAGGATTTCTCCCACAGAGAAAACTCTATCGAACTAAATTGATACTTTTCCATAAATGGCCACCCCCTCGGTCATTTTGGGTAAAGCTTATTAACTGCTTTTAAACCTCCGCCTTCCACAGGCCATGGAGATTACAGTATTCATAAGCAGCAATGACCTTGTCGGTAGTCTTGAAGACCGCCTGCGGTTTCACTCCCGGTGTAAGCACCTTCTTCTGGTAACCGCCTTCGGTCTCCAGTACGATCCACTGGATAAAATGCGCCTCCAGCATCGGATGCTCCACGGAACCGACTGTCACCGTAACGGTATCCCCCTCTGAAGCGATCACCGGCACATGCTTCTCACCTGCCGCATCCGTGGTATTCGGAACAAGCTCCTCTCCAACGGAAAGTCCTTCGGCTATCAAAATCTGATCATCAACCTTATAAAACTTCATATGCAACATCTCCCCTCTAAAAAATACAAACTCATAGTACTTTATTTTACCATATTCCATCCGGTTTCTACAAGCATTTCGGTGGTATTCTGTCCCGAATGGACAGATTGTTCCGGAGCATCACGGATTTGTACAATATCCCTTTGTATTAAAGTAATACCTGGTGCCGCTTATGATATAGGATCTGCCCTTTGCATACCAGCCGGAAGCATCCCCGTACCACCATCCGTTCCTGCTTTTACGCCAGGTGCAGCGATACTTATAATGGCAGATACCGTTCGGATCACACCACCATCCGTCGACAAATTCGCCCTGCGCAGTATATCCGTTCTTATGGAAATAGTACCACTTACCGTCGATCATCTTCCAGCAGTCCTTCAGGTAGGATTTTCCGGAAATGGAATACCACCAGCCCTTCTTATCCTGCTTCCAGCCGGGAGCCGCCGGCTTTTCATCCCACGCGCCGCCTGCGGTCAGGAAACATCCGCTGCGGTATGCATTTTTCTCCATGTATCCTTCCTTATTGAAGTAATACCACTTCCCGTCGATCTTCTGCCACCGGTTCTTCGCGTACCATCCGGACGTGTCCCCAAACCATTTGCCTTTCCTGTTCTCTTTCCAGGAACCGACGGGCTTATAGGTCTGCTTTCCGTCCCTGCCGTACCATTTTCCGTCTACCCATTCATTTTCATATGTCTTCTCCGGCTCAGGTTTCTCATAGGTAAGACCTGTTCCCCGTGCATAGAGGATCTCCGAACTGTAACCGTCCCCTTCTTCATTCAGCTTCGGCAGATTCACCGGAAGCACGCCGCTGGGAGCTTCCTCCCCCTCAAGCATCATATAAAGGCCTGCAGCCATATTCGGTCCATAGCGCTTCATGGGCTCCTTATCCTGACGGGGATCCAGATTCATGGAACGCGCTCCATAGGTGAGCACGATGGCATCCGCAGCCTGGAAACGGGCAGCGTCATAGGGCAGGAATACGCTCATCACTATGAACCTTCCACCCTGCTTATGTGTCTTTTCGATCAACTCATCTATAAGCCCGGCCGTATTCCCTGTCAGGAATCCGGCACTTGTCATCTCGGAGATCGCGATCACATTGTCAGCCCCTTCGATCCAATCCAGGACCTCCTGCCGTTTCTCCGGAGCCTCCTTTTGGTAGAAGCAGTGCACCTCATATTCGGAATTCTCCGGAAGCTTACCCTCTTCCTTCAGAAGGTCCACAATATATTCCATGGGCAGCGGTTCATCATTATATGCCGTAAGGATGACGGTCTTTTCGCCTTCATCGGTCAACGGCAGGGTGTTGTCATCATTCTTCACCAGAGTGATGGAACGTTTCGTGATATCCCATTCGATATCATGATCCGCCTTTGTGCTGACGGTCTTCATCGCCTGTTCCACCTTCTGCTCAACATCCGACCCGTCGTAGGGCGTGAGAAGTCCGTGCTTTTCCTTCAGCTTCAGGATCCGGAGAACTGCCGCATCCACCTTCTCCATAAGCTCAGCGTCTGCGTCAACCTTCCCGGCCAGAGCCTGAATCCCTGCTGCCAGCATGGTGCGTCCCTTCTGTGTTGTAATATCCGCCGGCATAAGGAAAATGTCCACGCCAGCATTGATCGCAAGCTGGATAGCGTCCATCTGATCGAAATGCTCCGCGATCGCAGCCATGTTCATTGCGTCCGTGACTACAACCCCCTCAAAACCCATATCCCCTCGCAGGATATCCGTAATGATTGTTTTGGAAAGGGTTGCAGGAAGGAATATCTCCTTACCGGTAGACTTTGATGTATATGTTTCCTTTTCTATCATGGGATACTCGATATGCGCGGTCATGAGCATCTCCACACCATTGGCGATCTCCTCCCGGAAGGGAATCAGTTCCATATTCTGCAGTTCCTCATATGTCGCATCGATACGGGGAAGTCCCGAATGGCTGTCAACATTTGTATTTCCATGTCCCGGGAAATGCTTCGGGCATGCGATCAGCCCAGCCTCCTGCATGACTGACATTGTCTGTTTGGAAAACTTTGTCACCACATCCGGATCATCTGAAAAGGACCGGATTCCGATAATGGGATTTGCCGCATTGTTATTCACATCCGAATCCGGGCAGAAATTAACGTTAAAGCCTAACGCCAGAACCTCCTTAGTGATGATGGATGCCATCGTAGTTACATCCTCTTCCCTGCCGGTTGCGGTCAGTGCCATATTTCCCGGGCCTTGAACACACTCATTCAGGCGGGCAACACTTCCGCCCTCCTGGTCTATGGAAACAAAAAGCTGTGCCTTTGCTCCGCCGGCAGCCGTTTTCACCTGCATGGAGTCGATCAGACGCACCGTCTGCTCCGTTCCCATCGTATTGCTCGCCATAAGGATCACGCCTCCGAAATGATTGGCCTCCAGATAGTCAGCCAGCTCATCAGGAAGTACGGTGACTCCCTCCTTGGTCCCGTCGCTCTTCTGATAATAACTCGGGCAGATGACCATCATCTGGGCAAGCTTCTCCACCGTAGTCATAGACTGAAGGATTTCCTCAGGCTTCGTCCCTGCAGCCTTTGTGCAGCCCGGTGTCCATAGTCCGATTGTAATAAGAAACACCAGCATACAACAGATAAGTCTTCTTTTTTTTGTCATTGAATGTCTCCTTTTCCATGATCATAGACCAATATCCCCATGCCTGCCAAAAAAGGCTGTCTGAACGACAGCCTTTAGCATGGATCACCTGTCCGGTATCTGATTTATGCTTCGCGGATTATGACTCCTTGATGTGCTGACAAAGGTCAAATGCAAATCCGCTCGGGGAACGCAGCATTGCCGATCTGTTGGTCCGCGTATCTACAGTCGCATCTCCACTGGGATTCGTGAAGCCCTTAGAGATAAAGTACTCATATGCTTCTTCGAAATTATCCACATTCATACGGATCAGTGTAAGATCCTGCTGCATGCCGGCCACACCGGAAACATCCACATAAAAACCGTTAGCATCCTTCATACGAACGTTTGTGACATCCTTCTTAGAGGGGGAAACAACGTCAATACTGTGGCGTCTCTCGAAGCCCATTTCCTCAAAGAGCTTGATGATGTTTTCAGCATCAGACGTTACTATCAGCGGATTAAAACTGGTAATCTTCATTTTGCACCTCCATATTTTCATCTTTTTTATAATGCCTGTTGTAGTAAGCAACTCAGCAACAATTGTATTATACAGTAAAAGATATAACAAAAGCGCAACAAATCCCGGGATAATTCTAAAAAAACTGCCATCAGAAGGATCCGATGGCAGAAAGCTTCAGTCTCATATCCTTATATTTTTGAACCCTGTCACCAAAGCCTAATTTTTTATACAACGGATAGCCTTCATCCGTTGCCACCAGATCAATGCGGCAGATCTGATGTTCTCCGGCATATTCGATCAAATCACTCATAAGGCGTGTGCAGATTCCCCTGCCACGGTATTCCTCTTCTGTATATACACTAAGAACCTCCGAATCAAATCCATTTGGAAGAAACGGATTCGCCGGTTTCTCAATGATCAGCAGATATGCTGCAGCAACAAGCCTGCCCTCCGCCCTGGCCACAAACGCGATCAGTTTCTTTCCGAGCTCTCTTTCAAAATAGCCCGGAAGCTGGCTTTCCATACATTCCTTTTCCTTGTCTGTGATAGAGCCAAAATCATCTATCATATATAGAATTCTAAGTCTGACAAGTTCCGGAATATCGCTTATTGTTGCAGTATCATATACTATGCTTTCCTTATTCATTTGTTTCACTCCCATAAAATTTGTTTTTATCAACGAATTTCTGAATTATCAGGCATTCTTCGCAGGGACATCTTCGCCTAAAAGAATGATCGTTTCCACTGTTGTCCGACTGAGCAACCGAATTGCCATCTCAGGAACCATTTCTACTAATGCATTTACCAATCCGTCATCTATTACGCCACTAATCCGCCATATTGGCGTTTTGAATAGTCTGGTTTAGTTTTGCTCTTGGATCATTTTCTTTACCGCCTTATCAAAATCTGATTCAATAGGCTGGGTTCGGTTGAATATTTCATATTCGGCTTTGGCCTTATCCATCGCCTGCTTATGAGATATTCTTCCGTTATCCTTAAGAATCTTGTACTGACGGAATTCAAGAAAAGCATTTACGCTCTTTTCAAACTCTTCCATCGTGAATACATTCTCACGCTCAATCAGATCCTCGATATAATCAAAATATCCTGTGACCGCACGTTCCAGCCTGCGAATCTGCTTCTCCTCCAGATAATTCTTTGCAATCGAAACATCTGATTTCAGTATTCTGCCATCCGGAGCATTCTTCCAGGTTGTAAGTCCCATATGCTCTTTCTCATGATCTGCTGATTCATATACTATCTCTGCAGCGGTATGATCTGTGATCGCATAATGAAACTTGTTCTGTATCGTTGCATAAAAATGATAAGCCACTTCGGAATCCTTTGTGTAATCAATGCTACACTCAGCAAAAATATCTGTAATCTGCTGCCAGATACGCCGTTCGCTGGCACGAATCGAACGAACACGCTCCAACAACTCGCGAAAGTAATCTTTTCCGAAAGCAGTTTTCCCTTGCTTCAGACGGTCGTCATCCAGAACAAAGCCTTTTGTCATGTATTCCTTAAGAACTGTAGTCGCCCAGATGCGAAATTTTGTTGCTTTAATTGAATTTACACGATATCCAACAGAAATAATTGCGTCCAGATTATAAAACATAGATTCTTTATCTTGTGTTTTTCCTGGAATTGCTCCATGCGGACTGGTCGTTGCAATTTTTGCAACAACCACTTTTTCATCAAGTTCCCCACTCTCAAATATCTTTTTCAGATGTCTGCTGATACCGGATTTATCAACGCCAAACAATTCTGCCATAGCCTTTTGAGTAATCCACATGCTGTCATTCAATATATATGCATCAACAGAAACATCCCCTTCATCGGAATGATAGAAAACCATTTCCATCTGTTTATCAAAATCTCTCATAGAAGGTTATCCTCCTTCCCTTTCACCAATTCCTCATACTTCAACTGGTAAGCAATAAGTCTGGGAATGTATTCCGGTGGTGTTCTCCTTCCCGCTTCCCAGTCTTCCAACGTGCGAACAGGGATCCCCGTATGCTCTGAAAAGCCTTTACGCGACATCCCTGTGCTTTCTCGTAGTTCTTTTATCGATTTAGCTATATCCATATTCTTTTCCCTTGCATTGCGTGTTGATATTCAAATTATATCACATATTCATCAGAACCGCAATGCGTGGTTTTATCACAACCTATTTAAGTCAAATGAATTACGGATCTCCCGCTTAACCAGTTCATTTCCTGTGGTGATGATAGGTGAGTTAGTTTTCTTTTGATATCCTTCCCTGAAAAATATCTGCTCATCCCCTTTGATTAATGTGTGAGCCACGATATCCTCGATACGAAAGATATGCCACAGCGAGTACGCAATGGTCTTGCTATGATAACCCTCAGCGTTGATATATGGTATCGCATTGAATTCTTCCCTACTCAATTCATCTTTGAATGAAATGATCATATCCCACAGATTATCACGCAGCGAAAACAAGGTACCGATGCCTGAATCATAGGTATCCTTTTTCTTTATTTGAGTTTACATCAGTTTATTCAGTTCAGACCATTCTTTATTCATCTGTGTCCTTCTCCGAATCCTTTATCCTATAGTAATCTTCAGCGTCTATACCTATCTGAACAAAATCCTTTGCCTTAGCAAATTTGTTGTTCAAAAGGACAACCGTCTCCACATGTTCTGTATTCGGAAACTCGTCCACGCAGCAGGCCTTCAGCACCTTGTATCCACGAGCCTGTAATGTAACCAGGTCTCTTGCAAGAGAGGTCGGTTTGCAGGAAATGTAGACCATATAGGGCACGCCATAGGAGATGATCTTGTCCAGCGCCTTCGGGGTACAGCCATCCCTTGGCGGATCCAGGATGATAAAATCCGGCTTCTCATCGATCTCGTCCAGCTTCTGCAGCACATCTCCGGCAATAAATTCACAGTTCTTCAGCCTGTTCAGCTGTGCATTTTCCTTTGCCGCCTCCACGGCTTCCTCCACGATCTCGATGCCGTAGACCTTCCGTGCGATTGGAGACATCAGCTGTGCTATGGTACCGGTTCCGCTATAGAGGTCATAGATGACGCCCGCCTTCTTGCCGGCAGCATCCCCTTCCTCTCCCACCGGTGCTGTCTTCCCGGCGACTCCGCCGGTTTCGTTAAGTGCATCATCATAGACTGAGAGCACATACTCTCTTACCTTACTGTAAAGCACCTCACAGCCGTGGGTATTCGTCTGGAAGAAGGAGAAGGGAGAAACCTTGAACTTAAGGCCAAGCACCTCCTCCATCAGATAATCCTCTCCGTAAAGCTTAGTCAGGGAATCGCAGACCACCGCATCGGCCAGGCTGTCATTTTCCGTATAAAGCACCCCTGCCAAATGGCTGTGGCTGCTGAGGGTATCAAATTTCCCGGCCGCTTCCAAAGACACCAGTCCCGCCACATATTCCGGGAGATGCAGTTCCTCGATGATCTGGTTCCGAAGTCCCTCTCCGGAAGCTTCCTTTTTCTCTTCAGGCGCCGTCATCATCTCTGCAGACCCTGTCATTGCCTCCGGAACATTTCCGGTTTTATTCTTCCGCCTCGGATCCTCCAGTGCATGCTTCGTGGTGGTCACAAGATTTACAAGGATACCACCATCCGCAAATGACTGGCGGATCACCAGATGCCTCAGGATCCCGTAATGCTGCATTTTATGATAGAAGTTCACCTTATGATCCCTGAAGAACTTCTGAGTATATTTCACGATCTCATTCCAGGCCGGACGTACGATGGCACAGCCCTTCACCTCAAGGATGTCGTAGGAAGTTCCCTGTCTGTGAAGTCCCAATGTCAGGGGACCATCCTTCTCCGCATCTCCGAAGCTGAACTCCATCTTGTTCCGGTACTGGAACTGATCCGGGGAAGCAAGGATACCTTCCCAGGGAAGCTCGGGAACCACCGGTGTAAGCAGATTCTTCACCATCTGCTCCTTCAGCCGGAGCTGGTTTGTATAGGACACATGCTGATAGGAGCATCCTCCGCACTCATAGAAATGCGGACAGACCGGCTTCTTTGTCTCCAGAGGCGAGGACTTCAGGGTATTCAGAACCATGCCCTCCAGATAACCGCTCTTCTTCTTGGTGATCCGGATCCGGACGGTAGAGCCGGGAAGTGCTCTCTTTACAATAACCTTGCGGTCCTCATACTGAAAGCTTCCTCTGTTCGGAAAGCTGTAGGATTCAATTGTTCCTTCAATGACGTCCCCTTTTTTCATATTTCCTCTTTTCCTGTTTCCGGGAGTTTCCTGTTTTCTGATCTTCCTGTTTTCCTGTCCTTCGGTTCCCCTGTTTACCGGTTTCCCTGTCTTTCTTAATCTGTAGGTTTTCCCGTTTTTCTTAGATCCTCCGTCCCTCGCTGCCCGGCATGACACAGAAGGGGATTCTTTTACACTGTCACAGCTCCTTCAGCTCGTAATCGACCTTGCCGGTCTTTTCGTCGTGTGTCATGACCACATATGTCTTCCTTGGATTGGTCTGACGGGGCAGGGAGATGCTTCCCGGATTCAGGATAGTGATCCTCTCCTTCTCCCGAAGATCCGGCACGTGGGTATGCCCGTACATGGCGATATCGCATCCGTTCTCCAGAGCGGTCTTTTCCAGATACTCCGTCCCGTAGGAGACGTGCTGTCTATGCCCATGAGCCGCAAAAACCTTATGATTTCCGATATGAAACACCGTAAAGGTCGGCAGATTCTGATCATAATCGCAGTTTCCCCTTACGAAATAACAGGGACATCCGGCCGCTGTCTGCAGCTCCAGATCATGCCCCTGCACATCACCGAGATGGACCAGCAGATCAAATGGCTTCTCCTTCTCGATCGCACGAAGCGCCGAAGCTGCCGATCCATGGGAATCACTCATAATAACTATCTTTTTCGGATTCATCGTTACAGCATTGCCTCCAATGCCATCTTCATCATACGGAGCGCCTGTCCACGGTGACTGATGGCGTTCTTCTGCTCGGGCGAGAGTTCAGCAGAGGTCTTTCCGTACTGGGGAAGGAAGAAGATTGGATCATATCCGAAGCCGTTCTCTCCCGCAGGTGCATATGCCACACGGCCTTCCATCACACCGGTCTGCACCAGGCTTCTTCCGTCCGGGAGCACTGCGGCAACCGCACAGATGAACCGTGCGCCTCTCCGGTCCTCCGGCACATCCTTCACCCGGTCGATCAGATTTGCATTCTTGATATCATAGGAGGTATCCTCTCCCATATAGCGGGCCGAGTAGATCCCCGGCTCCTTTCCGAGAGCATCGATCTCCAATCCCGAATCATCCGCCAGCACCAGGGCACCGGAAGCCTCATGGACTGCCCTTGCCTTGATCAGCGCATTTTCCTGGAAGGAGGTTCCGTCCTCCACGATGTCAATGTCGATCCCCGCCTCCTTCATGGACTGGATCTCAAAGCCGAACCCTCCGAAGATCTGCCGGATCTCACGCATCTTATTCTCATTTCCCGTTGCAAATATCAGTTTCATTCCTCTTCCTCACTTTCCGTGGATGCAGTCTCTGTCTCTGCATCCTCATCCGTTGCCTCCCTGTCATTTGTGAAGGCCTTCAGGCATACATTACAGCCGGATTCCTCCGCACTGTTCCATGCCTTTCCATACAGGCTGATATAGCCCTCGCCGTCCGAAATGTCCGCCTGCCTGGACCGCTCATCCGCCGCATATTCCACGGCGATGGGACGCTTGGAGCCCGGGGTGGACACCTGAATCTCCACCGCAAATTTCTGTCCCGCCTTAAGGGTCGGAGGCTCCGGGATCTGCACCGTGTAGTAGCCGGCATAGCGGGTCTCTCCGGACACCAGGAACACCCTGTTCTCCAGATCCGCGGTTCCGGACACCTCCGGCACATAGTATACCGAAAATACCGTCCTGGGGCCTGTCGCATAGAAGGACACTGCTGCCAGCTCCTCGTCTCCCTCCGGAGTATAGCAGTTGGCAAAATACGCTTCTTCCTTTCCGAAGCCCAGCTCGCCGACCCATCCCAGCAGGTCGGACTGGTAGATATGCCGGAAATTATCCGCATCCTCCAGCCGGGTGTAAACTATGGACTGTCCACAGAGATTTTTATCATCATAGGATACATAGAAATATCCCCCGTCACCGAACTCCTCACCCCAGCTGTTCTTGCAGATATAGGCTCCGTCCCTCTCCGGCTGGATCGCAAAGTTGGTCTTGGAATAATTATCGTCCCAGCCCACGACCACCACATCGTGGTTCGGTTTCTCGGTCCCGTTGTAATAATAAGCCGAGGTGCCGATATTGTAATACTGAGAGTCGTAGCCGGAGTACTCGATTCCCAGATACAGGGAAGTCTCCACTCCGCCGTAACGGTAAATGGCGCTCTTGATGATCTCGTCATCCCGTTCGTTGATGACGATGGCTTCCTCCAGATGCTTCACTGCCGAAAGCCCCTCCACGGTCTCACCGTCCCCATAAGGATCATCCTCTTCATACACAGGTCCCTGCCATGCCGCCAGATAGGCGATACTCATCGTATGCTCTCCGCCCGCGGACAGTGCCAGCCGGTAGCTGTTATTCAGAGCCATATGATCCGTGGAGTACACATTTTCCTCGTAAGGCATCAGGGTAGTCTCCAGGGCACCCAATGACGCAAATGCCCAGCAGGTTCCGTACTTTCCCTGATCCCGCACCGGAGTCACACGGTTCTTCTCCCGCATGTCATAGCGCGCCGGCAGCGGATTGCTGGACACGACCTCCTTCAGATTCACGGTGTTGTCCACATAGGAGATCTCCACGCTGTAGCCCATGGAACTCATGAGGCGCTCCACCGGAAGGTAGAGCTGCTGCTCGCTTTTATCGTACTGATAGGGCGTTTCGATCTCCACCGTCTGCCCGTCGATCTGGGCCTTCGTACTGTCCTCCTTAAGAAGGATCTTTGTATTTCCACGCTCTATGGACACATCTCCCGTAGCATACCGGATGATGGAACAACCCAGGACATCCGCAAAGAGCCGTTCCTGACACAGAAGCTTCAGGTCATCAGACATCCGGATATGATAACCGAAATTCTTCAGACTGACGCCGTTCAGCAGCAGCTCAATCTCATTTTCCTTTGAACGCTGCACCGTATCCGCCCGGAACTGTTCCACGCTTTCACTATATCGGTCATTTTTCTCTATCTTCTTCTGCGGCCGGTCCGCATGCAGGAATACAACGACTCCCACGACCCCGATCAGAAGAAGTAACACGATCCATTTCTTCAAATGTTCAACCTTCTTTTTTCTTCACTTGATTTACCTGATCCGCTTCCGGTCTCAGGATCCCGGCTCCCGTTTCGGAGGCTTCGGCCCCATGAACTGGTAGAAGTAGGAACGGATCATACCGTTATAGATCTTACGGTTCCTGTCCGCCTTACGTCCCAAGTACTTCTCCGCCTCCTCGTAGGATGTGATGATATACATGGACCAGTCCTTCAGATTCCGGTACACCTCTCCCAGCGTCCGATACAGCGCGGGAAGCTCCTCCTTCTCGGCGATACGCTCACCATAAGGCGGGTTCGTAATGATGAAGCCATAGGGCTTCGGATGCCGGAGATCCGCCACATCCCTTGCCTGAAAATGGATGTGCTCCGCAACACCCGCCTCCCGGGCATTCCGGATGGCGCACTTCACCATCTCTCCGTCGATGTCATAGCCCTGGAGATGCATCTTCAGGTCCGTACGCTCCAGACTCCGCGCCTCATCGTAGGCCGCATACCACTGCTGCTTCGTCAGAAGCTTCTGCCAGGTATTGGATGTAAATTCCCGGTTAACGCCCGGGGCGATCCGCGCGCCGATCATGGCCGCTTCGATGGGAAATGTACCGCTGCCGCAGAAGGGATCCACCAGGATCCGGTCCTCCCGCCAGGGAGTCAGCATCAGGAGGGCCGCTGCCAGGGTCTCGGAAATGGGCGCCTTGCCCACCAGCTGACGGTATCCGCGCTTATGCAGGGATACACCGGAGGTATCCAGTCCGATGGTCACCCGGTCCTTCAGGATGAACACCCTCACCGGATATTCGTCTCCGTCTTCCGCAAAATGCTCCACATGGTAGGTTCCCCGAAGCCGGTCCACCATAGCCTTCTTCACAATGGACTGAATGGAAGAAGGACTGAACAGTGCGCTCCGGTTTGTGGTCGCCTTCGTCACCCAGAATTTCCCGTTTCTCGGGATATAACGCTCCCAGGGGATGGCCTTGGTTCCCTCAAACAGGTCGTCAAAGGTGGTCGCCTCAAACTCTCCGCAGCAGAGCAGGATCCGCTCCGCGGTACGGATGTAGATGTTGCTCCGGGCGATGGCCATGGCATCGCCGCGGAAGGCTACTCGTCCGTCCTCCACAGCGCTGATCTCATATCCCAGCTGTTGTATTTCTTTCTTCAGAACCGCCTCCAGGCCGAAGTGGCAGGGCGCGATCAGTGTGAACTGTTCGTCCATGGGTGTCTCCTTAAAAGAAACGATGGGATTCTTCGTGTCGCAATGCGACACTCAGAATGACGTCCGCGTCATCCTGAGCCTCCGGCATACACTCCTGTGTAAGCCCGTAAGGCGAAGAATCCTGTCGTTGTATGTACTCTTTTTTTGTATGTTACTGTCCGAGACGTGCACGAAGCTCGGCGGTCTTCTCCTCATAGCCCGGACGGCCCAGAAGAGCAAACATGTTCTTCTTGTAGCTCTCAACGCCCGGCTGGTTGAACGGATTTACGCCCAGTACGTAGCCGCTCATGCCGCAGGCAAACTCGAACTTGTAGAAAAGCTCACCCAGAGACAGCTCGTCGATGGTATCCATATCAATACGGATATTCGGAACCCCGCCGTCCACATGAGCCAGGATGGTTCCGTTCATGGCACATTTGTTGATGAAGTCAACGGTCTTACCTGCCAGATAGTTCAGGCCGTCCAGATCGGTCTCCTCAAGCTCCATGGTTACGGTCTTGCGCGGATTCAGAACGTTGATAAATGTCTCGAAGTGATTCTTGGTACCCTCCTGGATGAACTGTCCCAGAGAGTGAAGATCTGTGGTGAAGTCCACGCCTGCAGGGAATATTCCCTTTCCGTCCTTGCCCTCACTCTCGCCGTACAGCTGCTTCCACCACTCTGTTACATAGTGAAGTGCCGGCTCGAAGTTTCCGAGGATCTCCATGCCGAGGCCCTTCTCATGCAGTACATTTCTGACTGCTGCATACTTCATGGCGTCATTGTCGTCAAAGTCATTCTCGAGGCAGTACTTGCGTCCGTTTGCAGCACCCTCCATCAGCTTGTCAAGATCTGCTCCGGAAGCTGCGATGGGAAGAAGTCCTACAGCCGTCAGTACGGAGAAACGTCCTCCTACATCATCCGGTACAACGAAGGTCTCATAACCCTCACTGTTTGCCAGTGTCTTCAGTGCTCCCTTCTCCTTATCGGTGGTCGCATAGATACGCTTTGCAGCCTCTGCCTTGCCATACTTCTTCTCCAGCATCTGCTTGAACAGACGGAATGCAACGGAGCACTCGGTTGTAGTTCCGGACTTGGAGATAACATTGATGGAGAAATCGCTGTCTCCGATCACATCGCAGAGCTCGCTGATATAGGTACTGCTGATGTTGTTTCCGCAGTAGTAGATCTCCGGAGTCTTCCGGATAGACTTGTCCACCATGTTGTAGAAGCCGTGACGCAGTGCCTCGATGGCTGCGCGTGCTCCCAGATAGGAACCGCCGATACCGATCACAAGAAGGATATCGGAATCACTCTGGATCTTTGCTGCAGCAGCCTTGATCCGTGCAAACTCTTCCTTGTCATAATCCACCGGAAGATCGATCCAGCCGAGGAAATCATTTCCCTCACCGGTCTTCTCAACCAGCGTCTTCTTAGCCGCGATCACGCGGTCCTTCATCGCTGCAACGTCAGCGTCGGTTGCAAGCGCTTTTGTGTTACTGAAATCAAATGCAATCTTCTGTGCCATACCTGTTTTTCCTCCAAAGAAATTGATAAATCGCTACCCCATATCATACCAAATCCTGTAGTTTCTTTCAATCCCTAGTATCTTCTGACGGTGTTTCTTTTTTCCCGGCTTTATGGTATCATGGAATCCATACTTCGACTGTATCGGCCCGCCGGGCAGGGCACGTTCCGCAAATGGGACTCCGATGCCGGGCCCGCTCCGTTCAGTCCTACCATGTTCAGGAGGCTATCATGAAGAAGATCGTTATGACCGGCGGAGGAACTGCCGGACACGTAACACCGAATATCGCCATGCTCCCGCGTCTCCGGGAGCTGGGCTATGAAATATCCTACATCGGAACCTATGACGGTATCGAGAAGAAGCTGATCGAGGATGCCGGTATCCCGTATTACGGAATCTCCTCCGGCAAGCTGCGCCGCTATTTCAGCCTTCGGAACTTCTCCGATCCCTTCCGTGTGATCAAGGGCTTTCGGCAGGCAAAGAAGCTGATGAAGAAGCTGAAGCCGGATGTGGTCTTTTCCAAGGGCGGTTTTGTCAGCGTTCCCGTGGTCATGGCCGCATCAAAAAGAAAGATCCCCATCGTGATCCACGAATCGGATATGACCCCCGGTCTGGCAAATAAGCTCGCGCTTCCGAAGGCCACGAAAATCTGCTGTAACTTCCCGGAAACCGCCGAGAATTTCGAAGGACGGGCCACCGTGACGGGTACTCCCATCCGTAAGGAGCTCTTCAACGGAAATCCCGACAAGGCTATGAAATTCTGCGGATTCACCGAAAAGCGTCCGACGATCCTGATCGTAGGCGGAAGTACCGGAAGTGCCGCGGTGAACAGCGCCATCTGGGAGGCCCTGGACGATCTTCTCAAGGAATACAATGTGATCCATATCTGCGGCGAGAACAAGACCGATGCATCGAAGAACGGCATATCCGGGTACGCGCAGTTCGAGTACGTCAAGCAGGAACTGGCGGATCTGTTTGCTCTGGCCGATCTGGTCATTTCCCGTGCCGGAGCCAATGCCATCTGTGAGCTTCTGGCACTCCGGAAGCCCAATATCCTGATCCCCCTCTCCAGGGCACAGAGCCGGGGAGACCAGATCCTGAACGCAAAGTCCTTTGAAAAGAGCGGCTACAGCAAGGTGATCGAGGAGGAAGAGCTTACAAAGGACGTCCTGCTCTCGGCGGTACACGAAACCTTCGGAAAGAAGGATACCTACATCGAAGCCATGAGTCACACAAAAGAACGGGATGCGATCACCATCATCACCGAAATGATCGATTCTCTAGTAAAATAAAAGGTATGACAGAAGAACAGGTACGGTATCACATGAAAATGTGACACCGTACCTGTTCTTCTGTCATAATTTAAGAGCTACCTCTGCTTATTTTGCTTCCGAGGTTGCCGCATCACGCTCCTCGCGAATCTTCTCATTTACTACATTTGCCTTTGCCTTACCACACATACTTGCAAGCGACTGTGCCTTATAGAAATCGTTCTGATACTCGTCTTCAATAAATACATTGTAGCTGGTGGTGACATAGGTGTCCTTGGCTGTTTTCTTAACCTCAAACCGGATTTCAACCGCTGCCTGAGAGAAGGAAAGGGCATTTTCCTGTCCGTTCTCATGCTCCATGGAGATGTCCACCTTGTATACATATGCATGAACGGTATACTGTCCGGTCGTCTTGTCATCCGATTCTATCAATGTATCAACAACCCATGCAGAAGAACCGTTACTGCAGTTCGCGAGCATCTCGCCGAACGTGATATCATTCTTCGGCACCTTCTGATTCTGATAATACTCCGCCACCGCATAGGAATCCTTCTGGAAGGTCTTCTGCCAGAACTCGATCAACGGATTCTTCATGTTACCCGGAAGTACAAAAAAGATACCTACGAGCGCTGCGATACCGATCACAATTCCCAAAATGATTCGTACAAGTCTGTTTCCCATACTCTCCTGCCTTTCTCACCTTTCAACCAGCCATGGAACAATTTAGAACAGCTCCTTCTCAAGCTGATAGATATATGCTTCGATCGCCTGCATCCGCTTGGTGTACTCCGCACGTCCGGCATCCGTCTTGCATCGACGGATCTTCGGCTTGTTGATCCGATAGTACTCCTTGATCCGGTAGTAGGCTCTCTTATAGCTTGCTTCGTCATCAAGTGCGGTCGCCATACAGTCCCACATGATCCCCAGGGCACCGACCTCATCCAGAAGATCGGCATCCATAACGATCTTACACTCCAGGGACAGGTCCTTTTCGGAATCCTTGTCGTTGTGAAGGAGGATGATCTCTCCGACTCTCTTGATGGTCTCCGGATCCATCTCTATGGAATCCAGATATTCAACCGCTATCTCCGCGCTTACCTCTTCATGCGGTCGCTTCTCATCCCAACCGACATCGTGCAGAAGCGCAGACAAAACGATAACGTCCAGATTCCCGCCAAGCTTCGCCTGCAACCGGATTGCCCATCGGTATACACGCATGATGTGCTCAAAGCGGTTTCTGAACGGATAAGGATTCGGGCGGTCTGTCTCCGCCGTCTTCTTCTTCACAAATTCAATTACTTCTGCGTAGTTCATATGCTGCCAACCCCTCATTTCCCGCGTCCTGCCGGATTCTCCATTCCGGCAAAAAACGCACAACGATTAAGCGTCCGTAGAACGGATGCAATAATCTATCTATCGTATAATAGCACTTTTCAGAGGTAATTACCACCTTAATTTTAATATTTAGGCATTTTTCACATAATTTTTTACCACTTCGGACAAGACCCGGTCACCCGAAAATGGAGCATGAGCGCCCACCTCCCCGATGCCATGATGACCGGCAAATGAAAAAGATGACAGAGTGTCGAACTCTGCCATCCGAATCTGCCTTTTATACGCGCGATCGGCTTTGAAAGGCGTCCATGAGCGTTACCAGAACAGCCAACTCAGTCTAGGCTGCCTCACGGCACACAAGGAGGTTCCGCTTAGTGCTGCTTTGTTCCCAACCTGACACGGTTCACAGATTCCTGTCGCGTGAGACCCAAACATCAACGTCGCTTATCCTGGGCAGCCCCACAGAAACACGATCCGAGGCCGATCATCACCCCTGCTATAGCGGATTGCAGGTACAGGGCACCGCTAACTCCCCGGCTGCGCGGTGCGTCTAGTATATCGAAATCCGCTCTCCAAGTCAAGGAGTTTCTGTTCGCCGGTACAGAGGAATCCCCTGTCATCGCAGGAAATATCCTCAGATCATGTGCTCCGCCCGCCGTCTGTTCCTTCCTTCTTCCGGCATGCTTTTTACAACAGGATCTCCTTCCGTCCAGAGGTGCCCTTCAGCGCCCGGAGCTTCGCGAAGAAATTCTTTAACTGCTTTGAGGACTCCTGCTCAAGAAGGCCGGTCTCCACCTCCACCTGATGATTGAAGGCCGGTTCCTCCAGAAGATTAAGAACGGAGCCGGCACAGCCCGCCTTCGGGTTCATGGCTCCGATCACCACGCGGGGGATCCGGGCCTGAACGATGGCTCCCGCACACATCTGGCAGGGCTCCAGCGTCACATACATGGTACAGTTCTCCAGGCGCCAGTCTCCCATCGCCTCGGTGGCTTCCCTGATGGCAAGGATCTCCGCATGTGCCAGCACACTATGATCCTGATTTCGCCGGTTATAACCACGTCCGATCACCTGATCCTCATGCACGATCACACAGCCGATGGGGACATCTCCTCCCTCCGCCGCCTGTCCTGCCAGCTCCAGTGCCTCCTGCATGTAAGCCATATCCTTTTTGCCCTGTACTATATCTTTTACAGCAAAGATGATTCCCATTGCTTTCCTTTCGTGATCTATAAATATTCTTCGAACAGCGACCTCAGAATGACAAGGTCCGCCGCATTATACCGATAACAGATCCGACAATGCCGCGAACTGCGCCAGGGAAAGAGTCTCTCCCCGTACCGTCACCGGAAGTCCCATTTCCGTAAGTGCCGCTTCCGCCGCCTCCTTCGTAATCCCAAGAGTCGGCTCGTTTCGAAGACCGTTCACCAGCATCTTTCTCCGTTCATTGAAGGACGCCCGGATCAGCCGGAACATCCACTCATCATCCTTAACCGGAACGGGCGGTTCCGTCCGCCGGGTCAGCCGGATCACAGCGGATCCCACCGCCGGCCGGGGCATGAAGCAGTTGGGCGGTACATTTGCGGCGAGATATGTATCCGCATAGTACTGTACCGCAAGGGACAGAGCCCCGTAGATCTTCGAACCCGGCCCTGCATCCATCCGTTCCGCCACCTCCTTCTGTACCATCACGGTGATGGACTCTGCCGGGACCTGCCCCTCCAGAAGTCCCATAATGATGGGAGTCGTGATATAGTAGGGCAGGTTTGCCACGATCTTACATCTGTTGCCCTCGCCCAGAAGCTGTTTCAGGTCACATTTCAGGATGTCCTCGTGGATCACCTCCACATTGTCATAGCTGCTGAGAGTATCCGCCAGGATCGGCAGAAGCTTCGCATCGATCTCCACGGCATAGACCTTTCCCGCAGCCTCAGCAAGGTACTGGGTCAGGGTCCCGATGCCCGGACCGATCTCCACCACGGTATCCTCCTTCGTGATCTCCGCAGCCCGGAGGATCTTACGGATCACATGGTCATCGATCAGGAAATTCTGTCCGTAGCGCTTCTGAAACTGAAATCCGTATTTCTGTATTGTCTGTATCGTAACCTGCGGGTTACTGAGTTTTTCTCTATCGTCCATTTCCTGTCTTCCTGTCTTCCGTGTCTGTTTTATCGTCAGCGCCGTTTACCCATCCGTCCGCCACTGCACCCTTTTCGTCCGACGTTCCCCGGTGTCCGTCCTTCAAATCGTCGAGCCGTCCGCATCCGTGTGCTTTTCGACCGGCGGATCTTCCTGTGAACCGCCGGGATACGGAGCCTCCAGCCGGTACAGCCTGCAGGCATTCTCCCAGGTCACACGGCAGACCTCATCCAACGTGCAGCCCCTTAGTTCGGCTATGGTCTCTGCGATCTGCGGAATGGCACGTGAATCGTTCCGTTCTCCCCGGTGTCCCTCCGGAGGCAGATACGGAGCATCCGTTTCCAGCACGATACGCTCCAGAGGTACACTCCTTACTACCTCCCGGACCTTCTTAGACCCAGGGTAGGTCACGACTCCTCCGATCCCAAGACAGAAGCCCAGCTTCAGGAACCGCTCCGCCATTTCCGGACTGTAGGAGTAGCAGTGGATCACACCTCCCACCTCCGCGGCCTTCTCCTCCTCCAGGATCTCCAGGGTATCCTGTGCCGCGTCCCTGGAATGGATCACTACGGGCAGCCCGGCTCTCCTTGCGATACGGATCTGCTTCCGGAAGAAGTACTGCTGCACCTCCTTATCCGGCGTCACGTCCGGATTCTTTCTGTGATAGTCCAGACCGATCTCTCCGATGGCAGCCACCGTAGGATCCTCTGCCAGGATCTCCAGCCGGATCAGGTCCTCCTCTTCAGCGTCCCCGCTGTGCAGGGGGTGTATCCCCGCCACCGCACTGTGTATGGTCCGCGCTTCTCTGCCGACAGATGCCTCTGCCAGCTTTACGGCCCGGATCGAGGAGTCCAGATCATATCCGATCACCGCATCCCTCAGGATCCCGGCATCATACACCCTGCGGAGTACCTCCTCCAGGTCTTCTTCAAACCGGGGATCATTATAATGTGTATGGGTGTCAAACCATCTGAACGCTCCGGACATGTCCCTTCCATCCCTTCATCACAGCCTTGTATTTTCAGTCCTTCTAAATTATAATGGATAGAGTGCGCACGCACAATCCTATTTTTCGAAAGGAACCCACCATGATCAACGAGTTTTATAAAGAAATGACGGGAAAGGAATCCGTCATCCGACAGTTTTTTGACTATAGCCGGAAGCGTGCTGCCGAACTGGGCCCGGACAGTGTCCTGAACTTTTCCATCGGCAATCCTTCCGTTCCCGCGCCGGACAGCGCAACAGAAGCCATGATGACTCTGCTCAGGGAGGAGGATCCCGTATCCCTTCATGGCTACAGTCCGACTCTCGGCCAGCCCACCACAAAGGCTGCCATCGCAGAGTCTCTGAACAAAAGGTTCGGCATGGATTACAGGGCCGAGCACATTTTCCCCACCTCGGGAGCTGCAGGCGCTCTGTCTCATGCACTCCGCGCAGTGACCAAGGCAGGGGATACCGTGATCACCTTTGCGCCCTATTTCCCGGAGTACATTCCCTACGTTACCGGAACGGGAGCCAGACTTTCAGTGGTACCGGCAGACACCTCCACCTTCCAGATCAACTTTGAAAAGCTGGAGGAGCTCTTCACACCGGAGGTTTCCGCGGTTCTCATCAACTCGCCCAACAACCCGTCCGGTATCGTATATACCACAGAGACCATTCAGAAGCTGGCATCCGTCCTTTCCGCAAAGCAGGAGGAATACGGTCATGAGATCTTCCTGATCACAGATGAGCCCTACCGTGAGATTGTCTTTAGAGGAACCGACTCGCCCTTCGTTTCAAAGTTCTATGACAACTCCATCTGCTGCTACTCCTTCAGCAAGTCCCTGTCCCTGCCCGGCGAACGTATCGGGTATCTGGCAGTAAACCCGAAAGCAAAGGACGCAGACCTGATCGTCCCCATGTGCGGACAGATCTCCCGTTTCACCGGACATAACTGCCCCTCATCCCTGATGCAGCGTGCAGTGGAGCCGGTACTGTACGAGACCAGCGATCTTTCCATCTACGAGGAAAATGCGCTCCTGCTCTACGATGCTTTGACGAAGATCGGTTACTCCGTGGTAAAGCCCGGCGGAACCTTCTACATGTTCCCGAAGAGCCCCATCGACGATGCAAATCTCTTCTGCTGGACTGCAGCGAAGGAACTGGGGCTGATCATCGTGCCCGGCGATTCCTTCGAATGTCCGGGACATTTCCGTATCTCCTACTGCGTTCCTACCGAGCAGATCCGGCGGGCCATTCCGCTTTTCGAGGAGCTGTTCAGAAGATTCGCATAGATCCCCGCTTCTTTTTCCGCGGAAGTGGTCGCTTTCCCTTGTGTTTTTAGCCTGAATTCGGTATAATCAAGGGAGTTTTGATTTGTAATATGGAGGTACGTAACCAATGGACATCACGAACGAGGCAGAAAAGAGACCAAAGCGTTACGCAGGTATTCTGGTGCATCCCACATCCTTTCCGAGCCGCTACGGCATCGGAGATCTGGGACGCGGTGCATATGATTTTATAGACTTTCTGGAGCGGTCCGGCATGACCGCCTGGCAGGTTCTGCCCCTGGGGCACACCGGCTTCGGTGATTCACCCTATCAACCCTTTTCGTCCTTCGCGGGACAACCCTACATTATCAGTCCGGACCATCTGAAGGAGCTGAATCTTCTGTACGAAAGCGACTTCCAGGGCATGCCGGTCTGGAACCCCGAGAATATCGACTACGGCGATGCCATCGCCTTTAAGACCAATCTTCTCAAGCTTGCATATGACCGTTTCAAAAACGAAGAGATCCAAGACGGTTTCTCTTCCGACGAGAAACTGATGCAGCAGTATGAGGTATTCTGTAACGACAACGAATGGCTCAGTGACTATGCCCTTTTCATGGCCGGCAAGGACTACCATGAGGGTGCCCCCTGGTATCTGTGGGAGGACAACCTGAAGAATCCCACCAAGGCCGAAAGAAAAGAATGGGAAGAAAAACTGGCCGAGGATATCGGATACTACAAGTTCATCCAGTTCCTTTTCTACTATGAATGGATGAATCTGAAGGAATATGCAAATGACAGGGGCATTTCCATCATCGGAGATATCCCCATCTTCGTAGCCTGGGACAGCGTGGACGTATGGGTTCATAAGAAGCTGTTCTGCCTGGACTCCGACGGATACCCGACAGTGGTCGCAGGTGTCCCGCCGGATTATTTCTCGGCAACCGGTCAGCTGTGGGGCAATCCGCTCTACAACTGGAAGGAGCACACAAAGACCCGCTACGACTGGTGGTTCAAGAGGATCCGTCATCAGCTGACGCTGACCGACTTCCTCCGGATCGACCATTTCCGCGGCTTCGACAAATACTGGGCAGTTCCCTACGGTGAGGAGACAGCCATCCATGGAAAATGGGTGGACGCACCGGGAGAGAATTTCTTCACGATGCTGGAGGCAACCCTGGGTTATCACATGCCGATCATCGCAGAGGATCTCGGAGAGATCGATCATTCGGTCATCGAGCTTCGCGACAAATTCGGTTTCCCGGGTATGAAGATCCTTCAGTTCGCATTCGAGAATCCGAATGAGAACCTCTTCCTGCCCCATAACCACATCCGTAACTGTGTCTGCTATACCGGAACCCACGACAACGATACGTCTCTCGGCTGGTACAAGAATACCTACGAGGCTTCCCGTGACAAGCTCCGCCGTTACTTCAGCACAGATGCCAGTGACATCTGCTGGGTAATGATCCGGGCCTGCTTCGGTTCCGTAGCCAACATGGCCATCGTTCCCATGCAGGACATTCTGGAACTGGATTCCTGGGCACGCTTCAACAAGCCCGGCGTCGGCAGCGGAAACTGGTCCTGGCGATATCAGCAGAAGGATTTAACGGAACATTTGGCCAGCCGGCTTTTCGAAACAGCGAAAATGTTCGGCCGTTAAGACGAAAGAAAGGGCATTGGTGATCTATGCTTCGATTGATCCTGTCATTCCTTTGGGCCTTCTTCTCCATGATATTCTCGCTTCCCGTCCATTTTCATTGGAAGCATATGGCCAAGAAGGATCCCGTAAAAGCCTGGAATAAAGCATGGAAATATGTCCGTGGCTTCTTCCGCGGACTGATTTTCCTCGCAGGTACGAAGATCGAGGTGCGCGGCGCGGAGAATATCCCCGATCAGCCAGCACTCTTTGTCGGCAACCACAGAAGCTACTTCGATATCATCATCCTGCAGACCCTGTCCAAGACCCCGATGGCCTTTGTGGCAAAGAAGGAGTTCCGCTCCTATCCCCTGCTGCCGGCCTACATGGATGACATCGGCTGTGTCTTCCTGGACCGGGAGAACATCCGCCAAAGTCTGAAAACCATCTCAGAGGGTACGGAACGGATGAAGAAGGGACTGTCCCTGGGGCTCTTCCCCGAGGGAACCCGGAACCACACCGATACGCTGCTCCCCTTCCGGGCCGGCGGCTATCGTATGGCAGATAAGGCAGAGTGCCCCCTCGTAGTCATGGCCCTTACCAATTTCGGACGTATCTTCGAGGAGAACAAGTTCCACTTTATCCGCCGCAGACACGTGATCATCGAATTTGACAAGCCTGTCTATCCGCATCAGATGGAGAAGCAGGATCAGCGGGACTTCTATGAGAATATCCCCGCACGTATCCAGGAAATGCTGGATACCCACAAAGTAAAGTAACGGAGGAACCACAATGACAGCACTTATCATCGTCGGTGTCGTACTTCTCGTGATCATCGGGATCATGGTTGTTCTCTATTTCGTAGGGAACAAGATGCAGAAGAAGCAGCTCGACCAGAAGGAACAGATCAATGCGGCTGCACAGCCCATGTCCATGTTCATCATTGACAAGAAGATCATGCCGGTCCGGGATGCCAAGCTCCCGAAAACCGTTATGGACCAGTTACCCAAGCGTTACCAGAAGGCAAAGGTTCCGGTGGTCAAGGCCAAGGTAGGGCCGCAGGTAACCACCCTGATCTGTGACGACGCCATCTACGAGGACGTTCCGAAGCACGGTGAAGTAAAGGCCATGGTAAGCGGCATCTATCTGGTCGGAGTCAGGACGCTCCATTCCAAGACCCGTAAGATGCAGCAGCAGGAGGAGCTGGACGAGAAGGGCAAAAAGAAGAAGGGCTCCATGCGTACCCGCATGATGAGAAAGCAGGCGGAGTACCAGAAGCAGTTATCTGCCGAGCTTGAGAATCGTAAGACCAAAGAGGCCGAAAAGGAACAGAAGGCCAAGGAAAAGAAGGATCGTGCGAGGGCAAAGAAAATTGTCGACTAACAATCAGAACAGAAAGGGACTGCAGCTGTTATTTGCAACAGTCCCTCTTCTTTTATCATTTATCATTTCTCTGATCGCATTTTTCGCCGCTGTCTTTATCCGCGGCGCTCTTTTGCATTCAGAAACAACCACCTCCGAGGCGGCGGATGACGGGATCGTCTACCTGATCAACTACTCCCTGCATATCATCATTTTCGGATTCTGGTATACCATGATCCTGCAGGAACGGGCTCCCTTCTCCGGAAATGTATCAACGGAGGCCGGTAAAACCTCAAAGAAGAAATCAAAGAATTCCGGAAAGGAACCGGAGGAATGGCATCCCGTCAAGTACTGGGCAAAGCGGCTTCCCATCCTCCTTCTGATCGGATATGGTCTGCAGCTCTGCGTCTCCGGGATCATAGCGATCCTGTCCACTGCATTTCCGGATCTTTTTGCCTCCTACAAGGAGCTGATCCAGTCCCTGGCAGGAACGGACATCGACTGGATGACCTTCCTCTCCGTCAGCTTCCTGGCTCCGATCGGGGAAGAGCTTCTGTTCCGGGGCGTAGTATTCCACTATGCAAAGGGCGCAATGAAGCTGAAGCCTGCCATCATCTTCCAGGCAGTTCTCTTCGGAATCTACCACATGAATCTGATACAGTTCGTCTATGCGGTGGTCATAGGCTATCTCCTGGGAGTTCTTGCGGAGAGAGCCGGAAGTATCCTGCCCGGCATTGTTCTCCATATCATAATCAATCTCTCGGCTTACCTGATCCCCGGGGTCTTCATCGACAACATCCCGAAGGCGGCACTCTGTTCCGTACTGGCTTTGGGAATCGTGATTCCCTGCTGTATCGTAATGCTGAAAAAACCCAAATCAAAGAAAAGGCGCGACTGAGGTTCGCGCCTTTTCTTTGCCGTTTTCACGGGCGATCATCATTGTCTGTTTCTTCATCCGCTTCAATCATTCGGTTTCAGCTATCCCTTCCGGATCATCTATCTCCTCTCGACAGCCATCTCGATCAATGCCGGAATATACTCGGACATGGGATGTCCCGCCTTCTCCATCAGCATCGGATACATGCTGATAGCGGTATGACCCGGGATGGTGTTGATCTCATTGAAGACCACGCGGTTGGTCCCTTCCTCCAGGAAGAAGTCCACTCTCGCCATTCCGAAGCAGTCGCAGGCCCTGTAGATCCGGAGAGCCGTTTCACCGAACTCCTTCTCCTTGCCTTCCGGAAGAACCGGATTCACATTCGTGATGGAATCCGCATTATTGTACTTTGCGTCAAAATCATAAAACTCGGCAGCAGCTACGATCTCTCCCACACCGCCGACAAAGGCACTGTCACCATAGCCGAAGACCGCACACTCGATCTCCCTGCCCACGATGGTTTCCTCTACCAGGATTTTATTGTCATGCTCTGCCGCCAGGCGAAGGCCTGCGATCAGCTCCTCCCGGTTGTGCGCCTTGGTGATCCCCATGGAGGAACCCGCATTGGAGGGCTTTACAAAAACCGGGTACTGTCTCTCAGCTTCGATCCCTGCCACAACAGCATCCATATTCTCCAGCTCCCAGGAACGGACCGGTACATAGGCCGCCTGGGCAACCCCGATACTGTCTGCGATCACCTTGGTGAAAAACTTATCCATGGTAATGGCTCCCGACAGATGTCCGCAGCCCGCATAGGGAAGCTTTGCCGTTTCAAAAAGCCCCTGAACGGTTCCGTCCTCGCCCCAAAGTCCGTGAAGAACCGGAAAAGCAACATCCACGGTCCTCTTTTCGATCTTATCTCCATCGATCAGAAACAGGGTATGGTCTGTCTCGGGAGAAAGAACCGCATGGATCTTACTGTCCTTCCAGCTGCCGTCCTCCAGGGAAGCTATGGACGGAGCCAGCAGCCACTGGCCGTCCTTCGTAATGCCCACCAGGATCCGATCGTAAATATCCTCATGAATGGACTTTGCCACCGTCGCTCCGGAGATCACGGAGACATCATGCTCCGAAGATCTTCCTCCGAACAGAACCAGTACCGTTTTTTTCATTTCATCTATCCTCCATTGATGATTTGATCTATATTTCGTACGCCCTCTGCCCGACCGTCCACAAAAACCCGGCCGGTTTATTTCAGGCGTTCGCACATTTATCGATTATTGGCGGAAGTACTAACAGCAGACCGTAGTCACATATACTCTCTCTGCCCCTGCCCGAAGCAGCACCTCCGTGCAGGCATCCGCCGTTGCTCCCGTGGTGAAAATATCATCCACCAGAAGCACCGTGGCCGGCGGCTTCTCCGGTCCCGGCCGAAATGCCGACCGAAGATTCAGCGCCCGTTCCTCACGGGACAGCTTCTTCTGGGCTACGGTATCCGTTCCTCGGACCAGGATCCTCTCATTGACCGGAATCCCTGTCTTCCCGGAAATGGCGTCCGCGATCAGAGCCGCCTGATTGTAGCCCCTCTTTCTGAGACGGTGCGGATGGACAGGTACGGGCACCAGAACATCCGGCATCAGTTCCTTCCACTGATCCGCGAAACGGTCTGCGATCAAGCCCCCGTAAAATGAGGCGTATTCCGCCCGTCCATGATATTTCAGCGCCGCCATGGCGTCCGACACCGGCGGTACATACCAAAGCACCGGATATCCGCGGAGAAACAGATGCTTCTTTCTCACGCAGTCTCCGCAGAATTCCTCCTCTTCATTTTCCACGGTCCGTCCGCAGCCAAAGCATCTCGGTTCCTCCACATAAGGAAGCCTGACACTGCAGTCCCTGCAGATCCCTTCCTCTCCGAAGGGCAGGACCGTATCACACACCGCACATCGCGGCGGAAAAAAAAGATCAGCTAATCTCTTCCTGTTCATTAAGCTCCTTTATCCGGGTCGTAAGGCCGGTGAAGCGCTGCTGCTCGCTCTCATTGTCGATCATATGGTTCGCCAGTGCGGGATTTCCCACCAGCACCACCAGTTCCTTTGCACGGGTCACCGCCGTATAGAGCAGATTCCGGTTCAGCAGCTTATCCGGACCGGGATAAAGCGGGATCACAACCGCCGGATACTCGCTGCCCTGGGACTTATGGATGGTGACGGCAAACGCATGCTCCAGTTCATCAGCCATATTATAGGTATAACGTGCCTCCCGCCCATCGTCAAAACGGACCTCCAGCACCTCTTCAAACTCATTGATACTCCGGATCCGGCCCATGTCTCCGTTAAAGACGCCGATCCCTTCCTCTTCCAGATAGTCCGTCTGCTCCGAGGGTGACAGACGCCACTCCAGCTTATAGTTATTCCGGATCTGCATGATCTTGTCGCCTTCGCGGAAGATCACCTCTCCGATCTTCTTCTCCCTCTTGGCGTGAGAAGGCGGGTTCAGCGCCTGCTGCAGTCTGCGGTTCAGCGCTTCCACACCCAGATCTCCCTTTCGCATGGGCGTCAGGATCTGGATCTCCTCCGGAGAGACCTTCAGATACCCCGGAAGATTCTTGGTGAGAAGCGTCACCAGCTCCTGACCGATGGCCTCGCTCCCGCTCCTGGGAACGAAGAAGAAATCCTTACTCTTGTTATTGATCGGCAGATGCTCCCCGTTCTTGATCCTGTGGGCATTGCCGACGATCTGACTCTCCTCCGCCTGACGGAAGATGGTGGTCAGTGTGGTCACAGGGAAGCAGCCACTTGCGATAATGTCATGAAGTATATTTCCGGCTCCCACGGAGGGCAGCTGGTCAATATCTCCCACCAGGATCAGGCGGGTCCCATACGGGATGGCCTGCAGGAGAGAATGGAACAGTGATGCATCCACCATGGATGCTTCATCGATGATGATGGCATCACATTCCAGTGGATTCTCTTTATTTCTTGAAAAGTAGAGCCGTTGTGCCCTCTCAGCCCCCGGATCTCCGTTAAATTCCAGCAGCCGGTGAATGGTACGGGCCTTTACGCCCGTGGATTCCGTGATCCTTTTCGCAGCGCGTCCCGTGGGGGCAGCCAGCTCCGCCTCCAGTCCGCTGTTCTCAAAATAACGGATCAACGCATTGATGATGGTGGTTTTTCCGGTTCCCGGTCCTCCGGTGATCACCGCAACGCCCGAGCAGATGGAGGTTTCCACAGCCCGCCGCTGTTCCGGATCCAGCTTGATGGAAAGACTCTTCTCCACCTCCCGGATCGCAGCTGCCAGTTCGTCCTCCGGGGTTTCATGCCGTAGACAGAGTTCTGAAAGCATCCCAGCTGTCTCCACCTCATTCCGATAATTCCACCAGGTATATACCGCTGTAATGGAAGGACTTCCCGGATCCCCGTCCGGACTGATCTGTTTCAGAACCAGGCGCCGTTCCATGGCCATATCCGTCAGCTGGTCGTGAAGCCGGTCCGCAAAGCCGTCCCAGTCCTCCTCCAGATTCATGGCATGGTAGGTATCGTAGGCAACCTGCTGTTCCGGCAGGAACATGTGTCCCTCCGTCATTGCCTCGGAAAGAACATAGAGGATCGCCGACTGCAGACGGTACACACTGTCCGCGGACACACCGACAGAGGCTGCAATCTCATCTGCACGCCGAAAACCGATGCCGGGGATATCCTCCACCAGCCGATATGGATTTTCCCTGATTATGGAATAGACATCCTTTCCGTAGAACTCATAGATCTTCAGCGCAAGATTTGCGCGGATGCCGTATTGGGTCAGAAAGATAATGACCTCCTGATATTCATGATTGGACTGATACGCTTCGCCGATCGCCCTGGCCATCCTTGCCGAGATGCCCTTCACCTCAGCAAGCCGCTCCGGCTCTTCATCCATGATCCGAAGGGTATCCTCCTTAAAAAGCTTCACGATCCTCTTTGCAAGGACCGCGCCCACGCCCTTCACCAGACCGGAGGAGAGATATCGTTCGATCCCCAGCGCATCTGCAGGCATGGACAGTTCGAAGGTCCTGACCTGAAACTGAATATCATACTGGGGATGGTGGACATAGTCCCCCTCCGCCTGTATGTACATTCCCTCATAGATCCCTGCCATGGTTCCTACGAAGATTTCCTCGCCTTCCGTCGTTTCAACGACGAATACGGTATATCCGGTCTCTTCATTCCGGTAGATGATTTTTTCGATATAACCTTCGCAAACCATGGACAAGGGCTCCAATAACGATTATTTCTCGTCGTCGATATATTCCACATATTTACCGGTTCCGATAGCGACCGCCGAAAGCGGATCCTCCGCCGTCATGGTGGTGATGCCGGTCTTCTCCTCGATCAGCTGCTCCAGCCCGTGGAGAAGAGCTCCTCCGCCCGTCAGCACGATACCACGGTCGGCAATATCCGCTGCCAGCTCCGGCGGGGTACGCTCCATGACCGCATGAACGGCTTCCACGATCTGACCGGTAGGCTCACGAAGCGCCTCTTCCGTCTCATCCGAGGTGATCATGACCGTCTTCGGAAGTCCTGTCACCAGGTTTCTTCCGCTCACATCCATGGAAATGTTCTCCGGACGCTTATAGCATGTACCTACATTTATCTTCACTTCCTCTGCCGTCCGGTCACCGATCAGCAGATTATGCCGCTTGCGGATATACCGGATGATGGCGTCATCGAAATCATCTCCCGCCACCTTGATGGACTGGCTGACTACCGCTCCGCGCATGGAGATCACGGCAATATCCGTAGTTCCTCCGCCGATATCCACCACCATATTTCCTACAGGCCGAACGATGTCGATCCCTGCTCCGATGGCTGCGGCGATGGGTTCCTCAATGATGGTAACATCACGGGCTCCCGCATTATAGGTGGCCTCTTCCACGGCACGTTTCTCAACCTCGGTCACACCCGACGGAACACAGACACAGATCCGGGGACGACGTCCGAAGAAATTCCGGCCAACCGCCTTACGGATGAAATACTTCAACATTTTCTCCGTTGTAGTGTAATCCGAAATGACTCCGTGACGAAGAGGTCGGATCGCGATGATATTTCCGGGAGTACGTCCCAGCATGAGCCGGGCCTCCTCACCAATCTCCACGATCTTCTCAAGGTCCTTATCATATGCCACTACGGAAGGCTCACGGAGCACGACTCCCCTTCCCTTCACGTAGACCAGTATACTTGCAGTACCCAGATCGATACCGATATCTGCACTTGCCATTGTTTCCTCCTAAATCATCATACCTTACTATTTCTAGTCCTGAGCGATCCTGAGCAGGACTGCGGTGGCAGGCCTCCCGTCGATCCATTCCATCGGGATCTCCGTCACATCATAGATGCCACCCAATTCATTGATATATCTTCGCCAGGTTCTTTTACCCTGTTTCTGCGGCGCCTCGAGCACGGTACTCGAGTAGCTCTCATAGTCTTCCTTTCCCTCCGGGATCATCCTGCGGGAATCCTGTCCCACGAAGTCCGTTCCCAACTGCCGGTTCAGCGTATCATTTGAAAAGAGGACTCTTCCGGATTCCGCCTCCTTGATAAACACCTTGATCGTCAGCTGATTGAAGATCTCCAGGATCTCCCTGCCGGAGGTCTTTCTGGTACCAACACCTTCAATGTAGGTAAGATTCTCGCCGATCATCTTTCCCACCAGTTTGGCAAAATGAATCTCCGATTCACTCCAGATTCTTTCCCTTCTTGTCTCCAGGAAGATCACTCTTCCCATGCCCTCGTCAGTGATACGCACCGGCATGATCATTGCCGCCCGTACAAATCCCTGGAACGCACTTACGCGGATCCGGTTGGTCATATTCTTCTGATCGATCACAAAACCGTCAGAATAGAACTGCTGCCGTTCTGACTCGTTAAATGCATCAAAATTGATCTCATGCGGTGCATCACCGGTAACGCTGTAATATCCTTCCATCTTATCGGCAGAATCAGCTCCACCGGTCTTCCGGGTCAGAAATACATATTCAACATCCAGCACTCTGGCAGCTTCCCGGAGGATGGTCGTAAGACCGCCGTTGGCATCCTTTCTGATCTGATCGTTCAGCTCCGAAAGTACCTGCAACTGTGTCCGTTCAAACTCCAGCTGTTTCTCCAGTTCCTTCTCCCTGCTGCTTCGCCGGCCGGCCATGATGGATCTCTGAATATATTCGGAGATCAGCTCTCCGAGACGGTACTGCTCACGGGAAGCGATCCTTAATGTGGCAGTCTGAGACTTGTCATGGGCGCAGAGCATCCAGGTTGCAAGGTGTACTCCGCTCACCATAATGGGGACGGCCGAAACCCGGCTGTCCGGATTTCCGTCATTCAGCTCCATATAGACAGATTCTTCCTGTATCAGGACAGAATGCTTCAATGCATTAAAAAGCTCCAGGTTCTCCGGGCGCTCAAACATATCATAATAATAACCAAGATATGCTTCCGGTCCTACCGGCGGAAAGAGAGAATGTCCGTCCTGATCCACAACGGTGGAGTAAAGTCCGTAGGCCCTCGCAAAAAACCCGAAGAATTCCCCCAGCGTATCATCCGCCAGAACATCCTTCGTGATCAGGCGCCCGCCTGCTTCCTTCCCCCGTACGGTACCGGTCTGTGCATTCTCCACAGGAGCCGCGATCTCCTGGAAGATATACTCGATCATATAATAATCCGCGTCATAGTCGATATACTCGGAACGTACATCCACATCCCGGATAACCCCATCATCTCCTGCCAGACGTACACGGTAGGTGAAGCTGGACTTTGTCTCGGATGCAATGCTGACCGCATCGATAAATCCGTTCCTGTCCTCCGGATGGATATAATCCTTCGGAAGACGGAACCCGCCCTTCAAACTTGCCAGATTCATCCCGAGCTGCTGTACATTTTCGGAAATGTATTCCAGCTTTGTCCGGGTCACCGGCTCATCCTTTGTGTATTTCATTACAACCACGCAGCTTTTGGTCATTTCAAGTGCACGCACAAGATAATCCTTGATCCGATCCAAGCCTTCACCCCCTTTAGACCGAAAAGCAGGGACAGCAATCCCTGCTTTTCGTCCTGTGTGATTCGTATGCCTTCCGGTCCGCCTATCAGTTCAGATCGCCGAAGGCTCCGTCTGTCATTTCCTTTGTCTTCTTTACGGAAGCAACCACCTGATCTACCGACTCCTGCAGCTGAGATACGAACTCGCTGATGCTCTCGCACTCGCGCTTCACCTGCGTACGTGTCATATGAACCTCATCTCTGGTCTTCTGCTTCAGTTCCTCGCATGCAGCCTCTGTTTCAGACTTCATCTTCTCACAGTCGGCCTCTGTGGAGATGCGAAGATTCTCACAGTCAGTTTCTGTCGTGTTGCGAAGATTCTCACAGTAGGTCTCGGTGTTGATCTTCTGATTAGCACAGTCATAACTGGTTGTGGATCTCTGACGTTCGCACTCTTCCTCTGTGGAAGCCCTCAGCGCCCTGCAGCTATCAGCCGTCTGCTCGGACAGCCGTGCACAGTCAGCCTCAGTTGTGGACTTCAGTTCGTCACACTGGCGGCGTGTCTCTTCCATCATCTTCTCAAGCTCTGCAGCTACCTCTGCACGCTTGGACTCACATTCATTTTCCGTATCACGTACCAGGCGGTCTGCACGCATCTGCGCATCCAGCGCAACCTTGCTGACGGACTCGTACTTAGCCCTGTAGTCATCCTCATTCGCCTGATAATCGGCAAGCTTGGCACGGAGTGTATCCAGTTCCTCCTGAAGATCGGCATTCGCATCCTTCAGCTTATCCACGGTATCCTTGGACTCACTCATATTCACCTCACGCATCTTGCGGAGGCTGTCAACAGTCTCACCCAGCTTTACTGTTGTCTCCTTCAGCTGAGAGATCTGCTTCTCATAATCCTGCTGCATCTCTGTGATATAGGTCTCAACTGCCTTCTTATCATATCCGCCGAATGACACTGTTTTTAATTCAAAATCCATGGTAAATCCCCTTTCTCGCACTGATCTTGGATGGTATTTACATTTCTGTTCCAAACGGTAACCCTATGCTCCAAAAATTATATCACATTCCCCCCTGATATGCACCCCATTTTTTCTGTTTATTCAAAAAAACCTCCAGCCGGAAAGCGACCTTGTGAAAGCAGTCCGAATATGATACAATGCCCTTTGAGAAACGGCCGGCCCTGTTCTGTCGGCCCGCAAAGAAAGGCTTTCACATGAAGAAGAAAATATGCGGCTTCCTTCTGTTGCTTTGCATGATGGTCGGACTTCTGACCGGCTGCGGCAACAAGGAAAGCCAGTTCCAAAGCTATATCCAGTCTCTCATCACGGCCAATTACCTCGGCACCTCGGATGAGTACATCAAGACCACCGGCGTCAATCAGGCGGACGCAGAGGCTCTCTACCTTCAGAACGCCACCCGCCTGGCGAACAACCTGAACGCATACTACGGCCTTGACATCACCAATGACACGGAAATGGGGCCCCGGCTGATCGAGGTATCCAAGCTGATCTACAGCAAGATCCGCTATGAGGTCTCACCCACCAAGATGGTCAACGGCATCTACTACGTGGACATCACCATCCATCCCATCAACATTCTGAATGATACCCATGACAAGGTGGTGGCATATGTCCATGAATTCAACGAAAAGGTTGCCACCGGCGCATACAACAGCTACTCCAAGGAAGATTACCGGAGAGCCTTTGCTTCCGGCATTCTGGACATCCTTGAGGAAGGCGCAAAGAACCTGACCTACCAGGATCCCCAGACCGTCACGGTCCGGATCATCGAGGGCAAAACCTCCTTCTACATTTCCGATGACGACCTCCGTGCCATCGACGAGCTGGTGATCGCCACACTCTCGGAGGAGAACAAGAATCCGGAACCGGCAACCGAGGATGACGGTTCAACGGAAGAAACCACCCAGTCCTGGGGATAATCGACAGCTCAGGCCGTATCGATTCAACGCTCCGCGCTGCAGCGTCGGCCTGCCATATCAAAAAAGAGTGCGCTGACACATTTTCATGTGCCGGCGCACTCTTTTTTCTTCATTCTATGTTGCCGTAGATTTACTCAACGGTTACCGACTTGGCCAGGTTACGCGGCTTGTCCACATCCAGCCCTCTTGCATCCGAGGTGTAGTACGCGATCAGCTGCAACACCGCTGCCGTGGAGAATACCGAGAAGGTAGGCTCCGCATCCGGGATCCGGATCTGGCGGTCACATACGGAATCATCCGGCTTCTCAGCATCCTGACTGATCAGGATCACATAGGCACCACGGCTCTTGACCTCCTTCATGTTGGAAATGGTCTTCGGATAGACCGACGGCTCCGTTGCGATGGCGATCACCGGTACATTTTCGGAGATCAGCGCAATGGTTCCGTGCTTCAACTCGCCGGCCGCATAAGCCTCCGCGTGGATGTAGGAGATCTCCTTCAGCTTGAGGGATGCCTCCAGGCTCATGGTATAGTCGATGCCGCGGCCGATGTAGAACACATCCTGCGCCAGCTTGATATGGTTAGCGATCCGCTTGATGTTATTCGCGTTCTCCAGTGTCTTTGAGATCAGTTCTCCCGCACCGGACAGCTTCGCGATAAACTCTTTAGTCTCCTCTTCGGAAAGGATTCCCTTTACAAAGCCCATCCGCGCTGCCAGAAGATACATGGCAGAGATCTGTACCGTATACGCCTTGGTACTTGCCACGGCGATTTCCGGACCGGCATGGGTGTAAAGCACATAATCACTTTCACGGGCAATGGTGGAGCCCTTTACATTTACGATGGAAATGGTCTTCGAGCCCCGGCTCTTCGCGATCTTCAGGGCTTCCAGCGTATCCGTGGTCTCTCCCGACTGGGACAGGATAACGGTCAGGGCCTCCTCATCGATGATGGGATCCTTGTAACGGAACTCGGATGCGATCTCCACCTGCACAGGGATCCTGAGACGACTCTCGATCACCTTCGCACCTACCATTCCCGCATGCATTGCGGTTCCGCAGGCAACCACAACCACTCTCTTCACCTTCTCCAGCACCTCATCCGGAATACCGTCCTCGGTGAAGTCCGGCATACCGTCGGATACTCGCGGCATGATGGTCCGCTCCAGTGCTTCCGGCTGCTCGTAGATCTCCTTCAGCATGAAATGCGGATAACCGCCCTTCTGAGCGGAATTGATATCCCAGTCCACGGTCAGGATCTCCGGTGTCACCTTATTTCCCTTCATATCCTCCACGTGGATGGAATCCTTCATCATGGTCAGGATATGATACTCCGGAACTACAAAATACTTCTTGGAGTAAGGGATCAGTGCCGTCAGATCCGAAGCGATGATGGTTCCCTCATCAAAAACCGCCGCAACCAGCGGGCTTACATTTCTTACACAGTAGATCACATTCGGGCGGTCACTGAACATGATGCAGAGGGCAAATGTACCTGCCAGCAGCTTCACGGTCTTCCGGATCGCCACAATGGGATCGCCCTCATAGATCTTGTCCAGAAGTGCTGCAACAACCTCTGTATCGGTTTCGGATTTCAGTTTCTCGGAAAGCCCGTATTCCACGGTGAGTTCACGATAATTCTCAATGATCCCGTTATGGATCAGGGTTACGGATCCGCAGTTGTGCGGATGCGCATTTGCCTCCGTAACGCCGCCGTGGGTTGCCCAGCGTGTATGACCGATGCCGCAGGTTCCCGCGGTATCCATGTCCTTCGCCGCCTCGCGAAGATCTGCCACATGTCCGGTCTTCTTCTTTAAGAGAAGGCCCTTCTCCTGATCCAGGATCGCGATCCCGGCACTGTCATAGCCACGGTACTCCAGCTGCTCCAGGCCGCTGATCAGTATATCCTTTGCGGGGAGTTCCCCTGTAAATCCTACAATACCACACATAATTATATTCTCCTTTTCGATTATTCTGTAAATTCCTCGCCACAGGCAGAGGGGCATGATATTTAGCCCTCGCGGCATTCACCGGCCGGACATGCTGACATATCCGCCCGGCTCATCGCCCACGGCAATACGCACAGGAATACCACCCGTCAGGACATGGTTCCGGCCTGCGGGATATGGTTCAGTCCAAATAAACAGACTACCCCCTTGGTATTCAATTCTACAAAAACAGGAGGCGCCATGCCTCTCATGATACATTGCCCAACGCTTTGTCCCGACCGTCACCGGTCGGATTTGTCGCAGGGCTTACGAACTGTCGTCCGGAAGCGCATCCGCCGAATTGATAACCGAAAGCCTTTCGTTCACAGCATCACCGCCAGGGATCTGCCGTGAACCATCCTTCAGTCTTCGATAACGCTTCACCTCGTCAGGCTGCTGGTGCGATACACCGAATGCAGCCACATGGCGCTAAGGTTTCTGAACCTTTCGAAATCTGTGCTCCTCCTCTGCAAACGCACAGACATGCAGATTATAACATGCATTTCCCCAAAATGCAAACGGAGCAGTCCTGCACCTGCTCCGTCTGCATCAGATCTGTATTCTTTCCCTTATCCGTGCATCTCACGGTCACTCCTGTTCAAACAATTTACAGTTACTCATGTTCAACTCGTCGCGAATCGTCTCTCCTGTGGATTTTTCGATCGCTGTCTTCAGGTCATCCCAGGAGATAAAGTAGGTCTGGCTCGTACGGATCTCCCCCGGTCCCAGTTCATCCTTCAGTTGGCAGGGGAACGTTACTCTGTACACATGCGCCTTCGGGATAAGACCCTTGGTTTTATCCACCGCCTCATCCAGATATGTAACATTGATCACAACGGATCTGGTGGCACTGTCACCGTCATATTCCACATCTCCCCGGTTGACCAGTGACTGTCGCAGCTCAAGTCCCTCCTCCGTCACTTTAAACTCATCCTTCGGATAGCTTACACCGCCCTTTTTCCAGGCAAGGAAATAGTAGGCAAGTGCTCCGGCAACAGCCAGAACTTCCACCGCAAGAACACCCGCAAGGATAATCCGGCGGAGCGTCCGTTTCTTCGCCTTCGGCTGCTGAAGGATCTCGGTCTTGATCCGACGCAGATGTCCCTCCGCCTCGTCGATCGTCGGGAAACGGTCTGCCGGGTTCTCTCTCTTGCAGATCTCACAGAGATGCTGCATTTCCTCTCTGTAATCTCCGAGTTCATCCGTATAGGTGATGCCACCCTGATCGTTATTTGATGCAAACAGGAACTGCAGGACGCTGCCCAGAGAGTAGATATCACTTCTCTTATCGATCAGTTCTCCCCTCATCTGCTCCGGAGATGAATAAAACCTGCTGTAAGCCGTTGCACTTGCGTCTCCCCCGTCATTCTGCGAGATACCGAAATCGATCAGGCAGACCCTGCCCGTACGCTCGATCATTACATTTTCGGGTTTCAGATCCGCGTAGACCATGTTGCAGTCATTATGAATGTAACGGAGTACACGGCAGATCTGAATGGCGATCGCAAGCCGCTCATCCACATCCGGCTTCGTCTCCTGCACATAACGGCTCAGTCCCACGCCGTCAATGTACTCCATGATGATATAGTAGGTCCCGTTCTGATTGAAGATATCGAATATCTGCGGGATCTGACTGTTCTCCAGGGATACCAGGAACTGTTTTTCATTCTGGATCTGCTCTTCACGGTATGTATACGGCTTCAGCTCCTTGATGGCCACATATCGGTTCAGACGCGTATGCAGTCCCAGGTAAACGCGGCTCATTCCTCCCTCGGCGATAAAATCCTGAACCAGGTACTCTCCGGAATATCCGACGGAATCCCCCGGCTTTATTCTCATTTTCTCAAACTCCGGAAGGATATCCTCCGCGCGAAGAAGTCCCAGGGCATTCAGCGTCTGTCCCAGGATCTGCATCGAAACCAGCACATTTTCATAGGATAGCGCCTGATCCGCCACGGTACCCACCATGGTATGGGTGCTGTGCGTTGTCATATTTCGGAGAACACGTACATCGTCCAGATTCTCCGGTATACGAAAATGCAGCATTCGCAGGATCTTTGCCTTTCCGAAGAAGGTACATGCCATGCCGTAATCGATCACATCCTCGTAGCCCTGATACCGGTAACCGAAGCGTTCTCTTCCGTTCCTTGTGCCCAGAGAGACTCTTTCCGTGTAGGTGAACCTGTTCCGGAAGTTGTAGATCGTATTTCCCATAACGATCTCCGTCATGTTGAAGGCTTCCTTGATACAGGCGATATACGCATCGTAATCCGCGTACCGGCCGAGCTTTCCGTAATTGGCTATCCACTTCTTCGTTACGTAGGTTCGGTCGCCGTACAGTTCCATTTTCAGTTGATTAAAATTGAATTCCTGTTCCATAATTCCTATTCCGGTTCACCCTCCGACGACTCCTCCGACGACTCCTCCGACAGCTTCTCCGATGACTCCTCCGACGATTCCACAACTTCCACACTGAAATTATGCTCCGAACCGTCCAGAACGACCCGTTCCTCCTTCCGGAACTTTATCATGACAATGATCAGAGATACAATGCAGAGAACCACTATCAAAATGATCAGTATGATACTGAGTTTATCCTTCTTCATCTCAAACTCCCGCAAAATGATTACACTGTTCGTGTTTCACGGGTCAATCGTGGGCTCTGACATCCTCGCGCAGGCGTGTCGCCGAACCTTATGACCCTATCGCCATATTATATCACTCAGAGTATCATTCTACCATAGGAACAAGTTCGAACATTCAGGGAACATTGAAAAAATGCCCCGGTCTCTGTTGACCGGGGCGTTCGTATCAGAATCCCTTGAAGAACTGCTTTGCACCGGATGCAACACCGGCTGCTGCTTTATATAATGCAAGTGCCTTTACGATAACTACGATCGCGATGATCAGGGCGATGCCACCCATGATGAGACCTGCAATGGCAAGACCCTTGCCGCTCTTCTGGTTCTTCTTGCAGGAAACAAGGCCTGCGATTCCGAAGCTGACTGCCAGCAGTGCATTGATCAGTCCGAGGACGATGATGAAGGATGTGAGCAGTGCCACAATCCCGAATACCAGAGAGGCTACTGCCAGTCCGGAGCTGGCGGACTTTCCGTATGTCATTCCCTGAGGGATGGTCTCCTGAACATATTCCTGCGCTGTATAACTCTGGTCTGCATATGCCGGCTGTGCGTAAGCCTGTCCTGCGTATGCCGGCTGGACATATCCCTGACCTGCGTATGCCATCTGCATTGCTCCTGCTCCTGCGGTTGCAAGCTGCATCTGCGGGTAAGCCTGTCCGGTATACTCATAACCTAACTCATAACTGCGGGACTGTGCGATTTCCGCATTTAATCTTGTTCCACAAGCCATACAAAAGTTTACTCCATCTACATTTTCCTTTCCACAATTCGGGCACATCATAATCTTATCCTCCTTCACCTTTCTATGTTTTTGTGTTTGTGTTCCTTACAAGTATGTTATAGCATAGGTGTTCGGATACTTTTTTTGCACAAAATCTTCATAAGGTGTAAAGGATAGTCCGCCCGGCTTATTGCGTGCGGCAATAATAGATCGACCAGAATGTTACTCCGTCTTCCTCCTTCAGTTTCAGTTTGTATTCCAATATCTCATTACGTTCTTCCGAGCCTTCGCCCCATGAATCTTTAAAATGTGCCGCAACGGTGATGTAGTAATACTCTCCATCCGTTTTCGCTTCCCTGATTTCCCCGTTGTAGTCAGTGTAAACCGTAGCCGTACTGTTTCCTTCTGTCGAGCAGAAATAGTAATAGCCGTTATGTTCATAGGAATTATACATTTCCTTACTGACGTCCCGGGCATCTTCCATTTCCTTCTGCATCACCTCAGCGGCAATATTCATCACCTTCGTCCCTACCCACAGGAGGCCCTCTGCGTTGATTCCGATCCTACTTCCCGGTTTCCACATATTATCCCATGTAAAACGTTTCAAAGGATCACTGTTCTTATTGTTCGCTTCAACCTTTATTAAAGATGTGACATCCGGATCCGAATGCCAGGCGATCCATTCCAGATTAATATTATCTGTCTGATCATTCTCATACTTCTTACCACCCCAGCCATCGAGAAATGCTTTCAGTTTATCCTGTTCCGGAATCTGATCCAAAGAAATCTCTTTTACCATGGCCGCAAGAACAACACCTTCCTCCGAGCTTTTCTCCCCGGCTACGATCTTCACCTGTATTTCTTTCGGTTCGTAATCATCTGCTTCTATCTGAATCTTCCATTCACCCTCCGTGAGAGACACGTTCGATTTTCCTGTTTCGTCAAATGTAACGTCCCGTTTCTCGGATCCCTGGGCTGCAGTTCCTCTGATCAGCGATACATCGCCGATTTTTGCAAGGAATTCCGGATCCAGCGAGAGTTCCAGAGTCCCTTCCTTCGGCACATTGTTCTCATTGATCTCCTTCTGCATCTCATCCTTAATTCCGGATGCATCACTGCTGTCACGCCTTGCTCTTGCTGCGGACACGGCCATGTAGAGATTCAGGTATCCCTTTCCGGTATCCTCTACCGTGTAGTAGTAATTATTCAGAACGATATCCTTTACTTCGGGCATGGAAAGTGTGGGCAGGATGCCCATCACAAGAGCGCATCCACCCGTAACAAAGGCGGTTGCCTCACTGGTTCCGCTCCGCTTCTCTGTCCGGTCTCCCGGGATGTCCGAAAGAACGTCAGGGCCGGGAGCATAGATATCGATCCGTTCTCCGTAGTTTGTGGTCTCCGTCTTTTTGTAGCCTTCCAACTTTCCGCCCTGATAATCACACTCCGCACCACCGACCACAACGATCCTTTCCCTGATGGCAGTATCTGTGATCCCACAGAGGAATGCATCGTTGAACTGATCCGTCGAATCATCTCCGGCGGACTTGATCAGGAGGAAATCCCAGTTCTGCTCCAGGCAGGCCTTCAGGAAGTATTCCATATCTGCATTCATATCTTCCATGATACGGGTCCTGACTGCTTCATCCTCCACCATGGGATCCAGCAGCATGCTGATATTCACAAGACGGATGGAATTCTCCTGCATCCTGGAAAGAGTATACTTATAAGCAAAGCTGGAGGTCAGGGAACGGGCTTCCTTATAGTCTCCGTTCTGATAAGAAGCATCACTTCCGGCGGCATAACCGTAAAGCTTCGCATTCTGTGCCACACCTGCGATACCGAAGTCATCTTCCAGATTTGCGCTGATGATTCCCGCAGTGTGGGTTCCGTGAGACAGGCGCTTCTCCTCTGCCTGCTCGGCTTCATCCATATTCCCTGCAGCATAACGGCCGGTATACTGCGAATAATCATCCACAACCGACGAAGGATTCCCCTCGATCAGCGTCGTACCGGACACGGTTCCTTCTGTATTGCCTTCTGTAGTTCCTTCCTTATCTCCTTCTGCATTCCCCTCAGGATCTGCCCCTCCCTGCTTCAGTGCGTTGAAACGGTCGTTCAGATCCTTATGGGTGGTATCTACAGTGGTGTCGATCAGACCCACATCCACCTGTGCATATTCTTTCTTTCCGGACTCATCCTCCAATCCCTCCCAGATCTTCGGAGCCCATACGGATTCCACCGCCCAGTTATTTCCGTCCGGCTGATAGATGTTCCACTCCGAGCCGGAGGGATCATCCGGGTTATTGTCATCCCGCCACGGATTGTCTTCGAAGAAGGTTCCCCCTGCAGTGCCGTGGGCATGGTGAAGGCGCACGGAAGCAACCAGGTCACTCTTCTCCCACTCTTCGATGATGTCATCCATCTCGCTTCTTCCGATCCCGGGATCAAATTCCACCTGATATTCATTACTGATGGGGATCTCACCCACAATGACTGCTTTCTTTTCCTGGATCAGCTTGCTGATCTTCTTCTCCGTAGCATCCTTCTCCCCACGGATGATCAGCTGATTCCTGACATAAAGAGAATTATCGGCATCCATCTCCACGTCAGCACCGGTGAAGGTCTTATAGAACGCGGTACGTTTCTGCTTTCCCTGCATGGCACGGATCACAAAGAAGCTTCCGAGTCCCACACCCAGCAGAAGACCGCAGAGGATCGCAATCTTCAGTCCCAGATGCTTCGGGCGTTTCTTCACCGCAAACTTCTTCTGTTCGTTCTTACTGCGATTTTTGTTCGCATCCGATTTGCCCTTCTTCTCATTCTCTGTAAGGTTTCCGGTATCACCAAGTGTCACCCTGGCAGTAGGCATTTCACCTGTGGGGACACCACGTCCGGGAATGGAAGGATTCCCGGTCTGCGAATAATTTCCTGTACCTGCGGAGCCGGGGATGGAAGGATTCCCAGCCTGCGGATAATTCCCTGTACCTGCCGATCCGGTAGCATACTGTCCCACCGGATTATTTCCCTGTGTGTGTTTCGCCGCATCCTCCGGACGTATCATTACCGTCGACATTTCGGATGGCGGTATCTGCTGCTGGGCAGCCGCATCCTCCGGGCGGATCATTACCGTTGGCATCTCCGACGGCGGTATCTGCTGCTGCGGAGCTGACGCATCCGGATACCACACAGGCGCCGCCTGCTGTGCATCAGATGCTTCGGATGCATTTTCAACAGGTGCCGGTGTTCCGCAAACCGGACAGACGCTCATATTTGATTCTAATTCATATCCACACGCTTCACAGTACTTCATATTACTTCTCCCATAACATCCACCATACTCTGTATTGAATCAATCCTACATGTTGATCTTAGGAATTGCCGATGATTCTCCGGATGTCAAATTTGATTATACCATCCCACATTCTGCCTGTGAACTAACACTTCAAGCCATCCTCCACATACAAAACCAGAAGTTCCCGGCAGCCTCTCTGTGCTGCCGGGATTCTTTCTGTATCTTCATGGGTTCATCAAATCTTGAGACTATAGCCGATCTCATTTCCTTCTTCATTCAGGATCACGAAATCCCAGTTGATCAGTCCGGCCTCAGAATCCATCCAGAAATCACCGAATATTCTGTCTCCGGACAGTGTGTACTCATGTCCCTGAACAAACGGAACATCCGCTTCCTGATCCGCGTCCACCTTAATGCACTTTACTGTGACTGTCCAATGCTCGGTTCTGAAGAGCTGTCCCTCTCCTTCCGATGTGTACTCATTGCTGATGATCTCGAACTTTGCCGAATACTCTTTCTTATGATCGTCCTTATCCACATAGCACCCTTCTACGGTTCCATCAGAGAAGATTGTAAAACTGTTCCCGGATGCATCCTTAAACTGACTCGGATGATACTGTATTCCGATGGAAACCGTTCCATGATCACGAATCTGCTCCTCTGTGATATCAAATACATATAATTCTTCAGCGGTCAACCCCTCTTCATCTGTAAGGATCCATCTTCCGGCTTCTAATTCAAGAGTTGCCTCTCCATTTTCCTCAAAGGTTACTTCTACTCTGTTTTTCTTTGACAGGTTCACATCCCAGGCTCTCATCGGGCTATACATGAGATATCCAAAGGTTCTTTCTTCCTTCCATGTCGGATAAAGGTAAAATGTCTGGCCTTCCATTTCCTGTTTTGTGCATGTCATGCTGAGTGTCACAAGGCCGGATACCACACCATCTTCTGCCGATGTATCTGCTGTGTCCTCTGCCGGCTTCTTGCTCGTTGCAAGCTTCCCGGCATTCTCAGCTTCCGCTTCAGCCTTTGCAGCTTCTTCCTGCTTCTTTGCTTCTTCCTCGGCCTTTCTCGCCTCTTCTCTTTCCCTTGCTTCCTCTGTCCAATCAGAGATCTTATCACTATAGCAATCCGCCTTACCATTCGGGATCTGAACGCTTGCCTTCGTCTCAGCTTCATCGATCGTTTCCTCAACATAAGAGCTCGTGGTTTCTTCTGTTACTGCCGTCTCGCCCATTTCGGCTTCTGCCGCCAGCTTCTGAATCCGCTCGCTCTCCGATTCCCGGTACGTCTCCCGCTCATAATCCGACTTACCTGCTTTTCCTGCCACTGCGGCGTCTTTCATATAACCTCGAAGAACATCAACGTTAACTATAGATTCAACGGTTTCTGCTTCTACTACACTCTGATCATCCTTTTTTCCAAGGAAAATGATCCCGCCGACCACGAGTGCCCCAAGAACAACCGCACTGCTTGCCCCAATGGCGATCTTTCCTGCTACTGTCGAAAAGAAGGAACGATTCTTCTCTTCTTTTTCGTCATCTTTATATTCTCTATCGATAAGATAATTTCTGTCCTGATAATTGTTGATCATAGTCGTACCCTTCACCTTTCTCTGTGCTTTGCCGTTTGTTTTTCCTTACAAGTATGTTATAGCATAGGTGTTCGGATACTTTTTTTGCACAAATGGGGCCTCGTACAGGAACCCACATCACAAAAAAACCTCCGGCTCTCAGGCCGGAAGTCCTTCATAATGAACAGCCTCCCATATCGGAAGTCTCTCGTTCTATATATACTTCTCGCGGACCAGTTTATAGGTCTCGATCATTTTGTCCCGGATCTCCTTCGGTTCAAGGACGACAATGGAGCTTCCGTATCCGCGCAGCCAGCTGCGGAACCGGCTCTCTCCGATCAGATCATCTTCATAATAATAGCAGCCGTCTTCTCCTTTGGTCAGCTTTGCCGCACGTTCCCCCAGATCATGACGAACCTTTGCGACCACATTTGCCTCATCATAGATCCGAAGCCGTGTATGGAATTCCTGTCCGTCTTCCATGCCCCACATTTTCTCAAAGTGCGGCAGCGTCGTAAGATCCGGATCAGGGAGACTGACCAGCGCCTCTTCAAGTTCCGTGATCCTTTCTACGCGAAGCACCCGATACGCTGTGAGCCTCCGACCGGGATCCATGTTCTCCGGAACCGGGTCATCCTCTTCTTCACAGAACGCGATCAGGTAATAGACATCATCCGGCATGCTGTGCACCAGCCTTACGGGCCGGACGGTAAACCACGCCTCCTCGCCACGCTGCGACCGATAGGTGATCTCCGCCGTCTGCTTCTTCTCCGTCATCCGTTCAAGCTCCTCGATCAGCTTCATCTCCCGCTCCGAATGATAAGGAGCTGTTCCCTTGAACAGAATGTGGGAGTCCGTCCGTTCTCCCAGCATGGTCCGGTTCAGATTCTTCAGAAAATCCGAAAGAGCAGCCAGTTCCCCTCTGGTAAGGGAAATACCGGCCGTCTTCTCCTTTCCGCTTTCATCCAGCCCGGCTCCCTCGGGACTTGGAATGAGAAAGGGGAGCTCATCATATTCTCCGGTCTTCAGACGACTGACCAGTGTTTCCTTGTTGAGTTCCTCACCGGATTTCTGCGGCTGCATCAGGCGGTCCAGAAGCTCCTCCTGATCCTCCTCCGCGATCGCCTCATCCAGCTGGATCACGTAGTCCGACTTCGTATTTTTCAGAAGCGATGCGATATCCGAGTAGATCACCGACTTATCCAGCTGAAGTATCTCCTGCAGTTCCGTGATCGTCCGTCCGTATTCACTCATATTCAGCAGAGAAAATATAGTATTGATCCGATAGAATTCATCATTCAAAAGAGTCGATCTGTCCATGCGTTACTCCTCATGCTCCGGTGTTGATATTTCATTTTCCAAAACCCCATACCGTTCCAGCGCACGATTCGCTGTGAAAAGCATTTTCTCCTTCAGGGATTCCGGTTCAAGTACCCTGACGCTCCAACCGTACTGCCGCAGAAACCGCGCCAGTTCACCTATTCCGCGCACCGTATCCGTGTAAATGTAATTCTCATCCTTCTTAACGAGCCGGGCCTGTGTCTCTCCTGTCTCCCGTCCCTCATTTCGTTCGCGGACATGACGCTCAAACTTCCGGATCAGATTCGGGTTTCCGGCACTGATCTCCACTTCCACCTGTTCCGGCGGATCTGCATCAACCACCAGCATCTCGTGGAACATCTGCATATAGGCCTCCGATTGGAAGTCTTCGTTCTTCTCCTCGGTCTCACGAACCTCACGAATCTTACCCACATTCAGGATCCGGACGAACCCGTCTTCCTCTCCCTGCTGTGTCCCCAGGACATACAGGCGGTCCTTATCCGCGGTATAGATCAGAAGTCCTGTACGAAAACAGGGAAAATGCATCAGTTCCCCGTCACGAACCTCATATGTCAGATCCAGACATTTTCGGTCGTAGGGATAACGGTTGATCCTTTCAACGGCCTTCTGCGCCTCATCACCTCGTATCCTGTGAAGTCCGATGCCGGAATACTTCCGGTCCTCCGTCAGCATGCCGCCTTCGTAAACTGCCCGCAGCTGTTCGGCGATCCCTTCCAGGGTTTTGGCGTGCGCTACATCCTGTCCGTAGAAAAGGATCAGATCGTTTAACTCTTCGATCTGTCGTTCCGTGAGCATCAGATATACCGGCGCTGTGAGACTGATGCCGTAACGACCATCCTCCTCCACCAGATATCCCTGTGCCTGAAGCAGTCGGAGCTTCCGTACAAGAGCCGACTTCAGACTGCCCGCATCCTCCGCGTCATAAGAGCAGACTCTTGCATAAAGCGGAAGGATCTCATCTATGGTCAGCGGTTTTTCGCTTAGCTGGATCGTGATCATCAGCATGACATCCAGAAGTGATTCCACCCTGGACTTCCGATAAAGCGCCTGCTCTTCCTGCTTTGTCTCTCCCGCCAGAAAGAAGCCCTTCTTCTGCAGTGTCTCAACCGCAAATCCGCTTTCCTGAAGTGCCTTGATATCATCATAGATCGTTCTTCGACTGGCATCAAAACGTTCCATCAGAGCAGTCAGCGGAACCGGATGTTCCTGGTCGGAAGCACGCAGCAGCTCAAGGATCTCCTGTCTTCTCTTTTGAATCTGTTCCTTCTTTGTCATGTGTTTCCTCCGCTCCTGTCAGCGATATTAATACTGTCCGGCCGCATAGCCTATAATTATCCTTCCGTCTTCTGACATAAGGTAGCCCTTCTCACCTCCACCGCCTACGAAGTATTCATCGGGATTCACCGGATGTCCATGACTTTCTGCAATGTCAAAATAATAGTTGTTCCCCTGCTGTAAACCGTAAGAATTGCTTCCCACACTTTCAAGTTTTACTGTGAAGATCAGATCTACACTATGGGATTCCCATTCGTCATCTTTTCTGTCTTCCTCTTCATTTTTGGTCACCTTAAAATCCGTGAACTTCCCATTAACGAGACTTGTTGAATCATTCGTCTCAACGGAAAAGGTCCCATCCGCAAAGACCACGAGTTTATTCCCTGAACCATCATCACTCCAACAGCAGCAGTCCATCGGGAAGGTCAGTTCTATCGCCGTCCGGTTTTTGATGGATTCTTCCGTTACTTCGATCAGAAATTTTCTCTGCTTTTCATAAATTGTGGGTGATTCCGGGAGTCCGTCCATATATTCATAATCGTTGTCCTTTGCAGCTTTCACCTTTGCAAGTTCATCCGCAGTTCCCACCACAAGAACCCATCTGCCGACAGGAAGCTCCAGCTTCAGACGTCCGTTCTCATCAAAGTTCTTCTCCGCTGATATGATCGTGTTGTAATCCTCCGGTTGGTACGCCTTCAGGGAATAGGAGGCATAGTCCGGATGATACTGCTTATAGAGATCTCCGAACTGCAGGATCGTGATCTCCTTCTGCTGCAAAGCCACGTCCTTGGAAGCCGTCTTCCCACGCTCCACAGACACTTCCTCTTCGTATGCATCAAAGTCCTCACATTCAACCCTGAGAGTCCATTTTCCGGGATCCAGGGAGAGATGAAGCTTTCCGTCCTTTTCAAAGGAATATTCCTCCTTGTCAACCCCGTTCGATGCTACACAGCAAACGGCAGTAACATCCGAAAGGCCCTTCATCATTTCGGCATCGAGTGCAAGATCAACGAATCCCACAGTAGCTTCCATGCTGATCTTCTCCGCGGTCTCCATTTTCCCGGCCGTGATCTTCTTCTCCATGGAAAATGTCTGATACCCGTCCGCCTCGATCGTCACCTTCCAGGTTCCTTCCGGGAGCTGAAGCTCAGCCTTTCCCTTCGCATCGAAGGAAAATGTCTTCTTCTCCTTATCCTTCTCTGCCGTACCCTGTATTTTCGAGCAGTCCCCGATCTGGTCCAGAAAAGCCTGATCCAGAACGATCGCCAGCGTTCCGTTCTGCTCCTTCGCGACTTCAGTTTCTCCTTTCTCTCCCGAGCCTTTATCCGTGGAATCACCGGAGGATGAAACACCGCCCTTTTCCGGATCCTTATCCTTCATCAGTGCACGAATTCCGAATATTCCGCCGACTACCAGTCCGGCCAGGAGCACAACCAGGAGCACGATTTTCAGGGTACGATGATCCGGCTGCTGAGATTTATTACTGCCGGACCCACCGGTTCCTTTTTTCCACATGTTATTCATATCACGATGAGGATCATATGCCGGTGCGGGATTACGACCAGATGCAGGATTCCCATTCGTACCGGGATTACTGCCATATACAGGATTCGCGTTCGGTCCGGGATTATTTCCGTATGCAGGATTCGCGTTCGGACTGGGATTACTGCCATATGCAGGATTTATATTCGGTCCGGGATTACTGCCATATGCAGGATTCGCGTTCGAACCGGGATTTCCGGCCGGTGCACCGCTCATCTGTTCATACGATGTAAATGTCGTATTTCCACAGGCCGAGCATACTTCCCAGTGATCCTCCATTATTTTGCCACAGGAATTACAGTACTTCATATCATCCTCCGTCCTATAGTATACCCTCCCCGGAGTGGGCGGGGTATTTGATCTTCGCGAAAGCAAAAATCCTTCGATTTGCTCGGGATGATATGCTGCAGCGCAACACACCATAACACGACATGCCGCATGGCATCCGTGCATTCGAGCGAATCGAAGGATTCTCATTATATCAGCTGATCATGGAACCCGCCGGTACATCCTGACGGTCCGTAGTAAGCAGCGAGAGCTTTCCCTCTGCATCCTCCGCACAGAGCAGCATACCCTGTGACTCGATCCCGGCCAGCTTTGCAGGCTTCAGGTTTGTGATGACAACGACCTTCTTACCCACCATATCCTCAGGACTGTAATAACTCTTGATTCCGGATACGATCTGAAGGACTCTTCCCTCGATCTGCACCTGTGAGCAGAGCAGTTTCTTGGACTTCGGAACCTCTTCGCAGGAAAGGATCTGTCCGACCTGAAGCTGCATCTTCTCGAACTCCTCAATGGTTATCTCTTCCTTAACCACTGCCTCTACTCTGTCGGGTTCGGACTTCTCCACCACCACCGGTTTCTCCGACTTCGGGATCTCCGGCTCCTTGGAGGGGAAACGGACCGCGATCTCATCCAGCATCTTCTCGGTGTCAATGCGGGCGAAGAGGATCTCCGGCTTATCGGTCACACGATTTCCGGACGGATACAGACCGAAGCTTCCGAGCTCGGTCACTCTCCGCTTCTCCGTGCAGAGCTGGGCAACGATCTTATCTGCCGTATCGGGCAGGAAGGAAGCCAACAGACTTGCACCGATGGTAATTCCCTCTACCAGGTTGTAGAGCACGGTATCCAGCCGGTCCTTCTTGGACTCGTCCTTGCCCAGAACCCAGGGCATGGTCTCATCGATATACTTGTTCAGACGACGGAAGATATTGAAGATCTCCGTCAATGCATCGGCACATTTCAGCTTCTCCATGCACTCATTTACATGGATCCGGAACGCACGAACGGAATCCTTCAGATCCGCGTCCACATCCTCAACCACACCGGCGTTATTTACTACGCCGCCGGAGTACTTGTTCACCATGGAAATGGTACGGTTCACCAGGTTACCCAGCGTATTTGCCAGATCGGAGTTGATCCTCTCGATCAGCAGTTCCCAGGAAACCACGCCGTCATTCTCGAAGGGCATCTCATGAAGCACGAAATAACGTACCGCATCCACTCCGAAAAGATCCACCATGTCATCGGCATAAAGCACATTTCCGCGGGACTTGCTCATCTTGCCGTCGGACTGGATCAGCCACGGATGCCCGAATACCTGCTTCGGAAGCGGAAGGTCCAGAGCCATCAGCATGATGGGCCAGTAAATGGTATGGAACCGGAGGATATCCTTACCGATCAGGTGCAGATCCGCCGGCCAGTATTTCTTGTACATTTCATCGCTGTTTCCGTCCACATCATAGCCCAGGCCGGTGATGTAGTTGGACAGCGCATCGATCCAGACATATACCACATGCTTGGGATCGAAATCCACGGGAATACCCCACTTGAAGGAGGTACGGGATACGCAGAGATCCTGCAGTCCCGGCTTCAGGAAGGTATTGACCATCTCGTTCTTACGGGATTCCGGCTGGATAAACTCCGGATGCTTCTCGATATACTCGATCAGACGCGGAGCGTATTTGCTCATCTTGAAGAAATATGCTTCTTCCTTTGCCGGATGTACATCGCGGCCGCAGTCGGGACATTTTCCGTCCTTCAGCTGGCCCGGAGTCCAGAAGGACTCACAGGGAGTACAGTACATGCCTTCGTACTCTCCCTTATAGATATCGCCCTGATCATAGAGCTTTCTAAAAATCTTCTGTACCTGCTTCTCATGATCCTCATCCGTGGTGCGGATAAACTTGTCATAGGAAGTGTTCATGAGGTCCCAGATCCTCTTGATCTCACCGGCCTTCTCATCCACGAATTCCTTCGGGGTGGACAGGTTCTCGAATGCCTTGGTCTCGATCTTCTGACCATGCTCATCCGTTCCGGTCTGGAAACGAACGTCGTAGCCCACGAAGCGCTTATAACGCGCGATCGCATCAGCCAGTACGATCTCATAAGTGTTGCCGATGTGCGGCTTACCGGATGCATAAGCGATCGCGGTAGTGATGTAATACGGTTTCTTTGCCATGGTGTTACCTCCTCTATTTCGGTGCATCGAATGAGACGCACTGATAATCGGTTCCAAATGTGGTTCCTAATGTTAAGAATTGCCGGATTTTCAACCGAAAATCCGGCACATTTCTTACTGCCATTGTATAAGATCCTTCGCCGTTATACAGTCCGGGATAAGATGTCAGACTGCACGAAGCTTGAATTTCTGCAGGGATCGCTCGGAATCCACGACCTCCATCTGTCCGCCCAGCCGGCGAACCTTCTCGTCGAAGTCCTCATATCCTCGCTTTACGTAGCGGATATCATCCACCACGCTGACACCCTCTGCAGCCAGTGCCGCGATGACCAGTGCAGCTCCTGCACGAAGGTCGGAAGCGGTAAGCGTAGCTCCGGTAAACTGCCGTACACCGGTGATGATCGCCGAATTGCCTTCCACGCGGACCTTTGCTCCCATGCGGGCAAGCTCATTTACATAGCGGAAACGGTTCTCGAAGATACTCTCCGTTACCACGCTGGTTCCCTCTGCCAGACACAGCACCGTTGCGATCTGCGCCTGCATGTCCGTCGGGAATCCAGGATACGGAAGGGTCTTTACCTGTGTCGGACGGAGCGCTCCGTCTGCCATAACCCGTACCGAATCGTCATATTCTATTACACGCGCGCCCATTTCCACCAGCTTGGAGGAGATTGCCTCCAAATGCTTGGGAATGACATTCTTGATCAGGATGTTGCCGCGGGTTGCCACGGCCATCGCCATAAAGGTTCCCGCTTCGATCTGATCCGGAATGATGGAGTACTCTGCGCCGTGCAGTCGGGATACACCTCTGACACGGATCACATCGGTACCGGCACCCTTGATATTTGCGCCCATCGTGTTCAGGAAGTTGGCCACGTCTACGATGTGGGGCTCCTTCGCTGCATTCTCGATCGTCGTCTTTCCCTCTGCCAGAACTGCAGCCAGCATGATATTGATGGTTGCTCCGACAGATACGGTATCCATATAAATGTGGGATCCCACCAGCTGCTCTGCCTCTGCCATCACCTTACCGCCGGATACGATATCCACGGTCGCACCGAGGGTCTCGAAGCCCTTGATATGAAGGTCGATGGGGCGGGAGCCGATGTCACAGCCTCCCGGAAGTGCTACATTTGCATACTTGTACTTTCCAAGCAGCGCTCCGATCAGATAATAGGATGCCCGGATCTTCCGGATATATTCGTCGTCGACGGACAGCCCGTGATCGCTTGCGATACCGCGTCCGCAGATGGATACGGTATGTCGGTCGATATAACGAACCGTAGCGCCGATATTTTCAATTGCTTTCAGTAAGGTTCGGGTATCGCTTACGAAAGGTACGTTTTCAATCACGCACTCTTCGTCTGTCATGATCGCTGCAGCCAGGATACCGAGTGCGGCATTCTTGGCTCCTGCAATGACCACTTCCCCTTCCAGCGGATTCCCTCCCCTGATTGCGTATTGTTCCATGGTATCAATATTTCCTCTGTGGTTTGAGTTTATAGTACCCCATAATCTTAGTAATTATACCAACTTATGTCCACTTTGTAAACATTTTCTTTACCTTGGGTCCTGATCAGGTTCCATGCGTTCATAATACAGCCTTTTATCCTCGTACATCCGCTCGTCTGCCCGCCTTAGCGCAGTCAGTATATCCGTTTTGTCATCAGCCAGGCAGTTTCCAAGTGCAAAGCTGACATTTTCAAAAAACATGACGGTATCTATTCACAGCTCTGCTCATCGCGATATCCGCCCAGCCGCGCGTCAAGCCTCATCGCAGTAAACGCAACGGTAAATCCTCTTCTCCGGGTCGGTCAGGCGGAAGATGTGGTCTACGCCCGGCTCAACGGCGGTGATGCACCGCGGGTTCTTGCATTTCTTGATATTGATCAGCTTTTGGGGCAACGCCACCTTCTTCTTCTCCACGGTCTCGCCGTCCTTTATGATGCTGACAGTGATATTGGGATCGATGTATCCGATCACGTCAAGATCTATATCGTAGCCTTCCTTGTCGACCTTAATGATGTCCTTCTTGCCCATTTTCTCGCTCTTGACCCGCTGGATGATGGCCACGCTGCAGTCCAGCTTGTTGAGGCCCAGGTCATAGTAGATCTGCATTCCCTTTCCCTCGGAAATGTGATCCAGCACGATACCGTTCTGTATGCTGTCTATCTTCATGTTATTATCCTCTCTTTCAGGTTCCTTCGGTCTTACAGTCCCAGGAGATGCAGGATCAGAGACTCGCGGACATATTTGCCGTAAAGCACTTGCTTGAAGTAGAGCGCTCTCGGGTCCTTGTCCACCGAGGTTGCGATCTCATTTACACGCGGAAGCGGATGCAGGATGATCATATCATCCTTTGCCAGCTCCATCTTCTGGGTATCCAGGATGTAGGTGTCCTTCAAACGAACGTAGTCCGCCTCGTTGAAGAAGCGCTCGCGCTGTACGCGGGTCATATAGAGGATGTCCAGCTTCGGCATGGATTCCTCCAGGGAGGTTACCTCCTCATACTCCAGGCCGGCAGGCTCGATCACCTCGGAAATGATGTAGTCCGGAACCCTCAGTTCCTCCGGAGAGATCAGGATAAACCGGATCCCCTTGTATCTGGACAGTGCCTTGATCAGGGAGTGTACCGTCCGTCCGAACTTCAGGTCTCCGCAGAGACCGATGGTGAAATTATCCAGACGTCCCTTCTCGCTGAGGATCGTCAGCAGATCCGTCAGGGTCTGTGTCGGATGGTTGTGACCGCCGTCACCCGCATTGATGATGGGAACCGGAGAGTACATGCTGGCCAGCATGGGTGCGCCTTCATTCATATGCCGCATGGCGATGATGTCTGCGAAGCAGCCCACGACCCGGACCGTATCCTCCACGCTCTCCCCCTTAGAAACCGAGGAAGAGGAAGCCTCCGAGAATCCGAGAACCTGTCCTCCCAGTTCCATCATGGCTGCCTCGAAGGACAGTCTGGTTCTGGTGCTGGGCTCATAGAAGAGCGTTGCGATCTTCTTTCCTTTACATTTCTCGCGGTAATTCTCCGGGTGCGCCATAATGTCCTGTCCGCGGCGCAGAATATCTTCAAGCTCCTGCTCCGAAAGATCCATGGGATCGATCAAATGCTTCATCTCTTATTCCTCCTGTTGTTCTGTCATGTCCTGCAGGGGATCGACGGTAAGGAATGGTTCCGGTCGATCCGAAGCCTCTCCTCTCTGTCTCCCCCGGGGACAGATTCCGTCAGACGGGGACGGTTCCAAAAACAGGAACCGTCCCCGCATAGATTACGAATTCAATAAAGTATACATAACCGCCTTCTCAGCATGACGACGGTTCTCAGCCTGGTCCAGAATATGAACCATATGTTTCTTCTCGATTTCTTCGGAAATCTCAAAACCGACATGCATCGGCATGTCATGGAGCACGATGGCCTTGCTGTCACCGATAAAATCGGAATTAAGCTGGTACGGCATCATCTTCTTCATCAGCTCGGCCTTCCGGTCCTGATATGCAGGATCGTTGAAGAATTCCATATCCAGCCATGTATCGGTATAAAGGACATCCATATCCTCCACGTAACGTTTGATCTCATCGATCGGAAGGGACGGATCCAGCTCCACGTAATGTCCGGTGGCCGCTGCTTCTGCGTAGAATTCAGGACCGCACACCGTATCGTTAACGAGAGGTGTGAGACCGAACAGGGTTCCCTGTCCCATTTTCGCAAAGAATTCAACCAGTGAATTGAACACGTTGTTCTTGGCGCCGATGTACATGAGGCGAATGTCCAGTGTTCCGAACTTCTCGATCACGGTCAGCATATCCGCCAGGATCTGACAGGGATGATAGGAATTGTCACAGCCGTTGATGAAAGGAACCGTAACATTCTCTCCGAAGAGCTCAACCGTTTCATTCTTAACCAGACGTGCCATGATGATGTCCACGTTCCGGCATACATACTTGATCTCAGAAATGGGCTCGCCCAGAACGAAATTCGAATCACGCCAAAGCTGATTGAAATAGGAACCGCCCATCTCGGTGATGCCTGTCGTAAAGGACAGGAAGGTCCGGGTGGAGGTCTTCTCGAACAGTGTATAAAGCTTCTTTCCTTCCAGCGCGTGTGCATACCTGGCGGGATCCTTCTTCATGTCCATGGCAAGGTCCAGGATCGCCTGCAGCTCATCGGCTGTGAAGTTTTTGAAATTGAGCATATTTTTCATAGTACTTTTCCCCTTGACACGTAATGTCTCACTAAGAAATTGTACCATGTATGGACTTAACTTTCAACATCTGAAAAGGCGTAGCCTCCTCTCTCTCAACGAGCCGCAGAATAGCACAAATGGGGCATTCTGCGGCTCGTTATAATTTGAGATCAAATACATGATTCCCAAGGTTTTATGATTACTGCACCAAATATCCTTCCGCATTAAAGGTGTACAGAACTCCGTTGATCTTCATCTTTTGATTCTTTGCATACCAGCCGGATGTATCTCCAAACCACCAGCCGTTTTTGCTATGCGTCCAACTCCCCTTCGGCTTATACTTCCAGGAACCATCAGCACTTACCCAATATCCGCCACACCATTCATTTGAGGCAAGCGTACCGTTTTTTCTCAGGTAGTACCACGTATCGTCCACCTTCGTCCAGCCACAGCACATTTTTCCCAACTTGCTCTTGTTTTCACTCAGGTAGTACCAGCTCTTCTTCCCATTATCAGCTAAATACTTCCACCCGGTCTGCATAATACCGTCCTTATTCAGATAGTACCAATTACGTCCATCCTTCATCCATCCTCTGGCCAGTTTTCCATTCTTTTTAATGAAGTAAGACTTTGTAAAAGAATAAGTCCATCCCCGAATTAAGGTTCCGTCTGGATACTTGTCGACGATGGTTACATCAAATTCATCCACTACAGCTCCGTCCAAAGACGCTCTGACCCGCATATTCCCGGCCATTTCGTATGGAGTTGCAAAAAAAGCATTGCCATTTTTATCCACATGATGAGCTTTCACTATAGATCCATTCGGCAAAACAGCATCCCAGGAAGCATTCCTGATCACTTTTTCGTCAGCCTGAAGGCTGTCCGATTTATGATAGGCGGGTTTGCCCTTTCCCCCATCTCTTTCAGCAAGCGCCACAATGAACTCACAGCCCCAGCCGACTCTAAGAATTCCCTGATCTCGAAAATCACCGATGTCAAAAGCCGGTGAATATACAACCATAGATGCAAAGATTCTGTATTGCTTTTCTTCTTGAAGTTGACTTGCTGAAGAAGGAGTCTCCATCATGAACAGGAAAATACATGCACACAATACGCTTATCACTCGCTTTGCCATAGTCCACCCCTCATTCTAATTTTGCAAAAATGGTAAAGAGACTATTCTGTGGATATACAACAACATGCTGACCACTAACGTGATTGTAGGAATACGTGTACAGCTCATTCAATGAAACAATCGAGTTTTGGTCAGTATCTGCGTACATCTGCACATATGAATTAGTGTTTATATCCCAACCTCCACCAAGCATCCAATATTTATTTGCAAGTCCGACATTTGAAATCGAACCCGGTGGTGTATAACCTGCGCTTAGTTCCGTTTTGGAAGAAGAACAAAGAACCAAATACTTATCATTCACAAGTTCACCAGAACGGTTTTCTCCAGTAAATGAAGATAAAAAGTTAGTTTCAAAGCAATCGTTTTCACCCCTGTTAATAATCGTGCCGGCATAACAAGTATTTAAAAAGAGAACAACTTTCCCTTCAATCTGATCCAGTCTATTACGAAGCATCTGCCCATTAACTGACGGGTTTTGACAAAAGAGTAATTCACCTGTTGATAAGCCATGACAAGTGATACTCAAATATGTCACATCACTTTCTTCTGTATTCTGGCTTATGTTATCAATCATATCACAAAAAGCCGAGTAGGTAATAGTTGATCTCGTCTCGATCTGCTCAAACTGTCCCCCTTCACAAAATGACATATCCGATAAACAGTTCTCCCATCCCATCAACTCTATATCACTTGGAAGGTAGGCGTTCGATATTATTATTGCTCTTCGTGTTGTTTCCTTGTATTGCCCGTTCGATTTAAAATAGTATGTATACCCCTGAATATTACACCACCCAGTTTGCATTATCCCATTTGAATTAAAGAAATACCAATGATTCTCGTAGGAAAGCCAACCAATCTTCATTTTTCCATTTGAATTGAAATAGTACCAATTACTAATTCCATTGTCCGATAGATACTGCCATCCGACCAACATTATACCATTTGCGTTAAAATAATACCAGTCCTGGGCCCCGCTGACCGTAATCTTTTTCCAGCCGATTACCATCTGGCCATAGTTGGATGCGCTTGCTTTGGGTTCAAAATAATACCAATGGTTCTGATACTCTAACCACCCTGTATGCATATAACCTGTTGAAGAGTCAAAGTAATACCACTTTCCTCCAATCTTTTTCCAACCAATCACATAACTGCCATTCTCATAATATCTCCATTTTCCGTTGCTTTCCTGATGCCATCCACTGATTCTAACCCCATCATCCTCTGAATCATTACCATTCAGAAGCGACCCTGTTCCTTCATAGAACCCTTCTTTCATCTCCACTTCGTCTGATTGCACATCCGATTCCTCTGTATCGTCATCCACGATTTCTGCCGCATAAGTGTCCATCGTAGTTATTCCACAAAGAGTGATTGCCGCTGCAACTAACGCAACATGAATTCTTTTCATCATTTTACCTCCCTCGACCTTATTCTCATTCTCTTTCTTTTGTTTTTTAATAAAGAGTTCAGATTTTCAGGCTCCTTCGGCTGATACCAACTTGCTCTACATCCCGGAGCAAGTATTGCTGCCATATTCAGAGCAAACACACATAATACACTTCCTATAGAGAATAACTTCAATTTGAGTCGATCCATATCAATCACCCCTGCCTTATTTTATATTATGCTTGTACCATATCACACTTTGCGCCTCAAAAACCAAAATCTGTGATGAGCGTTAAAGATTAACGGATAAGTGTCCCTCACAACGCTCATTCACATTATTTTAACGTTCATCACAGGTTGAATAATAATCGGGCATAAATAGTGTATACTAGAAATAATGATTCTTCATAATAATAAATCTTAGGAGTAACGTGAATGATTATATCAAATGTATGTAGTCACCATATAACGGAAAGCCTTTGCAGAAACGGACTCATCGACCCACAAGACAAGGATTCATATCAATACTGTCTTGATCTCACTTTTGACTTCATCATATTTCACAGCAGTTTGCTTCTTATCGGTGCTGCCATCGGGCAGTTTTTTCCAACCTGTTGTTATATACTGACCCTAACGCCCTTAAAGATCATAGCGGGAGGAGCACATGCAAAAACGCCTCTGATATGCAGCATCATTTCATATGCCTTGTACTTTTGCGTCATCTTTCTTTCGCTGAAGATCTCTATCCCATCAATTGTTTCCTTTGGATTGACTCTTTTAATCGCTCCCGGAATATTCCTTCTGACTCCTGTGAATCACCCAAACAAAACATTTGATTTACAAAAGCGCAAGAGTATGCGACGTGCTTTGTTGATTTATCAGATTATCAGCACTATAATTATTCTGATTCTGTTTATATATGGGCAGGAGCACTACTTATACATTATTCTTCTGTGTAACCTTATAACCCATATCAATCAGATCATCGGATGCATCCTATACCAAGAGGTGAAACCATATGAAACTTAATGTAGCCATATGTGATGATGACATTCATTTTATCCGCGAACTCAGGAATCTGCTAACAACGCTTTCATTTGACATGAATATAGAACTTCAAATAGAAGCATTTTCCGAAGGGAAAGAACTTCTCTCCACCATTACAGCTTCAGAACGCTTCCCGTATCAGATTCTGTTCATGGATATTGAAATGCCCGAAGAAAACGGAATCGACCTTGCAAAAGTATTATATAGGCAAATCCCATCAGATTCCTTTCTGGTTTTTATAAGCAGTTATCCTGAATACATGCAGGACAGTTTTTCTGTTCATCCTTTCTCTTATCTCACCAAACCGATACATATTCAGGATATAAAAAAGGTTTTGGTTGATATCCAGGACCGTTACAATGCAGATCATATTCAGTTGATACTCACGGAGAAGGATGGCTATGAAGCCATTGTTTTTACAAAAGACGTCATATATATCCAGGTAAAAAACTCCCGCCAGAGAATTACCATGGTTCACACATTGGATAACGAATACATTTATCACGGATCACTGACCGAACTGGAACAAAAGTTTCCAGACACTATGTTCCGATTGGATCGTAAAACGCTCATCAATCTGTCCTACATCCACTATCTTGATGGCAATCAGGTTATTATGACTACGGGAACAGTTCTTTCAATCAGCATCCGAAACAAACGACAGTTACTGCATTTATTGCAAAGAACCCCCTCAAACGCCCGATAAAGGAGACATGTAATGGAACTGTTTTTAAATGTTTTTTCATCTCTATTGGATGCATTTATTTTAACCGTTTATCTAATTAATGCACTTGGCAGATTTAAGCGAGACCGTATAATATGGTATTTACTCTCTCTGACGCTCATCGAAGTGATTCTGTACCTAAATCAACTATGGTCTTCATCTAACCCCGATTCCAGAGTTGTTTGGGTAGCTGTTGTTATTATCAGTACTCTCACAACCTTCATTGCAACGCTGTTTTTCGAATCGAAGATGCTGACACGTATATTGGCATCAATTATATTCCAGTTACTATACATCGCGTCTGAAAGCCTGTTCACCTTCCTGATTCTTAGGTTTCAGCCTGACTTATATTATGTCGAAGAAACCAATATGCTCTATGCTACTATGTCGTTTGGTTCCGTCATTACCATGCTTTTTCTTATTCTGCTTCTTAGTCTTATTCTAAAGAAAAACCGCATTCGGTACCCTATGCAGTTTCATATACAGTTACTGTGTATCCCTCTTATCACAGTTATAATTCTGTCCCTTCTTCAGGTACATAGTTTCTACGAAACCAAGCACATCAATACATATATTCTTCTTGTTCTGCTTCTCACCATTATGAATGTGATCAACTACATTCAAATTGAATGGTCCGCCAGATTCTTGAATGACAGACAACAGTTACAAGATATGCAACTTCTAAACAATTATCAGAGACAAAAATATGAACAGTTAAGTGAGTCATACAGGTCAGGGAGACGTTTCCTGCATGACACAAAGAATCATTTTTTTGTTCTCCAAAAATATCTGCACAACAAACAATACGACCAACTGGAAGCTTATATCACACATGCCTTCGGAGATCTTGAAAACCTGTACGCAAAGTACAATACCGGCAATCTGGTGATTGATTCCTTCATGACCAGTTTTGATCAAATGGCGGAACGAAAGAATATTCGATTCGAAGTTGAGCTGAATATCGACAAGAATCGCATCCCAATGGAGGATTATGATTTATGTATTGTTCTGGGGAACATTTTGGACAACGCTCTCCATGCATGTGAATATGCAACTAAGAAAGACAGATTCATTCACATCGTATTGGAAACAACGAAAAAAGACCTCTTTGTGATAGAAACCGAAAATACCATGAGCAGTCCTGTCGATAAATCCCCAAAAAGTAATGACCTTGAACATGGTTATGGACTAAAGAACATAAATCGAACAATAGAGAAGTATCATGGGATTATGGGATATGAAGCTAAAGAATCATTCCATATGCTTATTCGGGTGCCAATTACAAACCCCGAGCAACGACTGTTTTCCACCGACCACTCCCCAAAAGCCCAGAACCCCACATGAAGTAAGAAGGAGAGGAATTTGAATCATTCCTCTCCTTCTCATATTATACGCACCGTTTGACACACGGCGCTTTAAATTGCGCAATAGATTAGACACATTATAGTTGTTTAGTACCCCACCTCTGCGTTGTAAACGGAGCCGTCCACCGCATTGATCTCCAGGAAGCTGCCTTCGGCGACCACATTTCCGTCCTTGCCATAACAGGTGCCTCTGAAGCTCCAGACGGGAACCAGCAGCGCCCGGCTGAATTCCTTCTGATCCGTCACACGGGTATAGGTCAGGCAGATATCATCAATCTTAAATGTATAGCCTCCCTCTCCTGTCTGCTCTGCCTCTTCCTTCGTCACATTCAGGATGGAGTCAAAGGACGTGCTGTGATTCAGGGACTCCAGCTGGCTCTCCTCATAGATCTTTCGGATCTGATCAAAGTCCAGCAGCTTGCCGTTCTCAACCACCGTCTCCTGTACCTTCAGCGGATCATTGACGGAAAGACCGATGATGCCGTTGTCATTTACATAGACCTCAACCACCTCGCCGAACCACACTCGCTTCGGTCCCTTGTAGGTGTATTTCTCGCCGTAATCATCCAGGATATTTCCGTTGACGGAGCGCTGGAAGACGATGTGCCAGGCCTTTCCCAGAAGGAACTCATATCCGTATTTCCCTTCCGCATCCTTTCCGTTATTCAGATGTTCCGGATCGGTGAAGTAATCCTCAGTCACCACCGTCGATGCGTATTCACCGTCGAGTCCGATCTTTTTCAGCAGCTCCTCAGCCTGACGGATCGCATCCTCCTTCGATACTGCGTTGGTCTCCTTGTCACTGATCCTGGTGGTACATCCCTTAAAATCCGGATCCGGTGTATTGCCTTCTCCCTGCCACTCGGTTTCCCCGTTTTCTCCCTTTACCTCTGTCATTTTCACCGGCATTCCGACCGCGGGAGTCGGATTCTTCTCTTCGTTATATACATAGTCCTCACCCTTCTCCACCGGCCAGCTTACGATATTCAGTCCCGGCATGACAAAACCGGAACGGACATTGTAATCCTTGCTTTTAAAGAATTTCAGGGAATTGCCATATCTCTCGGAATTCGTCACCGTCAGGTTCCCGTAGGTTCCATCCTTCGCATCTGTCACCCCGTAGAAGAGTTCACCCTCCGGCATAAGCTGCATATAATAATCTGCGTAGCTTTCCAGATCACCCTTCTTCCCTGCATCCTCCTTCACCTTTACCAGCTTCGTATCCACCGGATATTTGGTAATCTCCGAGTAAGGAACCTTTCCGCCAAGCTTCCATGCCGGATCCGGCTTTTCCCCATTCGCCAGAGCCTGTTCCTCGTAATCATCATACAGCCTGGTCCCGTCATAAAGCTGCACATCACCCAACAGGGCATCCTTGGTCTTCTTCAGCAGTTCATCGTCAATAGTCCCCCGTGTTACGGAAAGAATGGGATAGGCATCACACTCCGACACCCGCACCGGCGCATCCACCTCTACCTTCATGAGGCCGTTTTCGCTTTCCAGCTTCGTCTCGAAATGATCGATCTCCTTCATCGCGGAGGCCTTACCGTCCTCAGCCTTTGCATCGTCGGTGGTATAATCCGCCTGCTTCGTCTCCTCCGTGCTTCCGTCTGCCTTTCCGGAATATGCCCCATTTTCCGCCTGGTCCACCAGATTCCTCACTGTCTTTCTGGTATCTATGGGTGCCCGTTCCGTAGCAGGCTCTTCCGTATTCCCCGCATCCTTTCCGCATCCTGAAAGAGAGACCGTCATCAGCGACAGGCACAGCATGGAAATGACACACGCCCTGCTCCTACCTCTATATTCTTTTCCGTTTCGATTCCTTCGATTCATGCCTCTACCTCCGTATCCCCTTTCATCGCCATGTCTTTGGCATCCTATGAACAGAGCATACCTCGAAGCCTGTGAGCAAGTATTCCTGTTTTTGTAAACAAGATGTAAATCATACCTTCTCTACACCTATGAATATCCATAGATATCCCTGAGTCTCACAACTGCCTGTTCCTTTGTAAATCCTAACCCTATCTGCTCAAGACGTATCTCTTCGTCTCCTATCCTGTCTATGTATCTCTGTACAGCTTCCATACACAGACCCCTTAACTTCACTTTGGCATTGTCAGGAACAATCTGAAGGAGTCTGAACACATCCAACTTGTGTTTTTTTAGATCTTTCTCATTGACATGCTCACCATTTTCCTTTTTGTCCAGCAGATTTATCCATGCATACATTTTAAATGGAATAAGGTATGACGCTTCGACAGTGCTTATCCCATCAACGGTTATTTTTCCTTCCTGTAATAAATCATAGAAATCATCATTCATTACAATGGCTGACAGACTGGACAACTCATCATTGATATGAATAGGGATTATGGTACTTTCTGCGTTTAGATGGTAGTCCGGAATCCTTGAAAATAATTCAATCTGGGTCGGATACCCTGGGTTAGGCTCGGTAAAACGATAAAAATGCAATTCAGGATCTTTCTTCCATCCACATTTGTATCCGCCTTCCTTAATAAAATCCCAGAAAACTCTCCCAAATCCCGGTAGATTGTCTTCCATCAGGATGATCATATCAATATCCTTTGTAGCACGGAAATTAAGCTCCGCATTTCTCATCAATACTTCACACGCAAATCCCCCTATCACAACATAATTGTTCTCATATCCGGAGAAATGTTCCCTAAATAAATCCCAACCGGTTACTGCCATCCTGCCGCCTCCATAATTGTCTGAAGTTCACCATCTATTCTTTCATCGTTTATACCTTCAAGCGATAATGCCAATGAAATAAGATCGACCGTTTTACCGTCACACTCAAAACGCGGGTCATACTTCCAGATTTCAAGTTTTACATAGTCTTTGCCCTCAATCCATTTTTCATCATCAATAAGCTTCATTTCATTAAGTCGAATATCCTTTTCGTAACACGCCCTGATTGGAGTAGGCGGTGGGGACAGCATTGAGCGTTCACTCAAAGCCGACTCTCCTGCTAACGGAAATCTCTCACATGCATCTGCATTCAGACAACAGGCCGTCCTCTTTATAGGATTGATCATCCACCCTCTGGCTCTTTGGTAACAGTCCTTCGCACTACCCGCAATCATGATATATACATTCTTTCCATCTTTTCTCTCCGTTATCAGTCCTTTTGCAAATAGCGCACCTGCCACTTTTGAAATAGCCGCACGAGTGACATTCAGGCTGTCAGCCAGATCCGATTTTGAACATTCCTTTTTGTTATACAGCAGCCATAATAATAACTGCTGTTCCAACGGCGACATTCGCTTTGACTCAGCATCGATTATTTTTAAATATCTATCCTGCAAAACCATTCCCAGAAACGGAAGATATATTTGGCCCGGGGGTGCTATAAACGGAACCCCGGACTTGATAAGCGCTTCCCTTTTTCTTCCGGTCATATCCGGAATATAATATGCGACAGGTTTTCCAAAAGCGGTACAATACTGCGTAATCTGATGTTTTAGTTTTCTGATATCTGTATTTTCAGTTTCCTCCATTGCTACTGCACAAAAAGAAGTGTCCATAACCTGAACATCATATAAATCCCTCCCGGTTGTTAAGTAAAACGGAAGTCCGAGTTTTCCCTCTTTTTTACAGATAGTCACAGGAACATGTAACAATTTCTCTATCATTTCTTTCATATAATCAACCTCTAATATCACATTTAACGTGAAGTGTTAACTGTTGTCTTGTTTGTTAACTATATCGCATAATAAGTTCTAAATCAAGTCATTTTTCCAGATATACATAGTACGGTTATGGCACGAAAACCTCCACCGTCGTCCCTTCTCCAACCCGGCTTTGGATCTTCATCCCGGCGCCCAGCTTCTCAAGGATCAGCTTCGTGATGGAAAGTCCCAGGCCGGCGCCTCCTTCCTTCCGGGATCTGGACTTGTCCACCATATAGAAGGGCTCGGTGATGGTTTCCAGCTCCTCCTCCGGGATCCCGATCCCTTCGTCCCGGACAGAAAGTACGCCCTCCTTCCAGGTCAGCCAGACCCGTCCGCCCTCGCGGCTTGCCTTGACTGCATTATCCACCAGGTTGATCAGGACATCACGGATCAGATCTTCGTCACTCGAGATCACGCCGCCTTCTCCGGGTTCGGTCACAAGCTGTACCCCGTGCTCTCTGCATTTTACGGACATGGTTTCCTCCACGCTGTGGAAGAGCTCGGTCACGTCCACATCCTTCTTCTCCACCGCATCGCCCTCGGAAAGGCTGAGAAGCTGCATCATTTTATTGGACAGCCGCCCCAGGCGGTTGGTCTCGGTGTAAATGTAGTACAGCGCCTCGCTCTGCTGTTCCTCCGTCAGCTTCGTGGTGAGCAGGGTCTCCGCGTATCCGGCGATGGCGGTCATGGGGGTCTTCAGCTCGTGGGACAGGTTCCCCATCATCAGGGTCTTTCGCTCCTCGGATTCCTGCAGGGATCTCTGATTCTGCTCCACTGCCTCAGCCATTTCATTAAAATGTGTCGCCAGGCTTCCCAGCTCGTCCTTCGTCTCCACGGTTACACGACGGGTGTAATCCCCCTCTGCCATGTCATTGGTGGCCTCCGTCAGTGCCTCCAAGGGATGCAGTACCTTTCGCACGGCAAATGCGGTGATCAGGATCGCAGCCGCCAGCACACCCAGGGCGATCAGTGCATAATTCCGGATCATGGACCGGATCCGGATATGCACATCTGTAATGTCATAGAGACGGAACAGCTGATAATCTCCGATCATCCGCTTATTCACGATATACCGTCCGTCCTCGTAGGGCAGCTCGTCACGGCTCCCCTCTCCCGGCTTCTCCGCCTCATCCGAGTAAGCCACCCGGTTCAGCTCCTCCAGGCGGAAGACCGTGATATTATAAACCTCCTCTGCCTTATCGTAGATCACATTTCTCCAGTTATTCTGGTTCTTATAGATCAGCGCCAGGGATGCATCGGTCATGTCGTCGCCCTCCATGCGCCTTTCAAATGCGGCGTAGAATTCCACCGCATTTACATCCGCTTCGCTGTAGGCGTTCCGAAGCAGGCTGCTTCGCATGAGGACCATAAGAAACACACCTCCCGTGATCAGACTCACGGCAGCGACAAGACTCACGATTAAGATGAGCTTCTTCTTGAGACGCATACTGTTACCTCTATGCGGGGGTCAGGCCCCTGCAAATTTGCACATTCGTGACAGGGGATTGCCCCTTCACAGATCCTTACACAACTATACTTCCAACCTGTACCCGAATTTCGGGATCGTCTTTATGGCATCCTCCAGCCCCAGCTTCTTCCGGAGCTGCGCGATATGAACGTCCACGGTCCGGGTCTCTCCCATGAAGTCCGTGCCCCATACCAGGGCCAGCAGCTTCTCCCGGGAAACCGCCTTATTTCTGTTCCGGATCAGAACCTCCAGAAGCTTAAACTCCATGGCCTTCAGGTGCAGCTCCTCTCCGTCCCGCTTCACCTGCATGGCTTCGAAATCCACCTCCAGCCCGCAGATGGTCTCTGTCTTCTTCAGGGCTCCGGTCCTGTCCAGCACCTTCTCGATCCGAACCATCAGCTCCAGCACCTCAAAGGGCTTTACGATATAATCCTCCGCTCCGCCACGAAGGCCCGTCACCTTGGACACCACGTCGTCCTTCGCCGTGAGGAAGATGACCGGGATCCCCTTCGACTTTACGACCTCAAAGAGCTGGAAGCCGTCCATTCCGGGAAGCATCACATCCAAAAGCGCCAGGCTGTACGATGCATCCGCCTCCAGAGCATCCGCCGCTTCCTGCCCGTCATGAAAGACCGTCGTGGAGTATCCGGAGCATTCCAGATTCACCGCGATCATCCGCGCGATGGCTTCTTCATCCTCAACTACCAGAATACGTAACATATGATACCTCCTGCATGTGACAAAGGCTTCCCCTTTGTAAAAAAAGAGACAGCATCCTGTTCCATGTCTTGTTCATGCCAGTGATACTGTCTCCTTCTGTTACGTCTGTCCCCCGTGCTGATCGGCCGCTCTGTCAGCTGCGCCGCATTTCCACAGGGCACGTCTATCATTACTCGTTCAGATAACTCTTCAGTTTCTCCACCATATCGGTCTTCTCCCACGGAACATCGATATCCGTCCGGCCAAAGTGGCCGTATGCCGCCGTCTGCTTGTAGATCGGGCGTCTCAGATCCAGCATCTTGATGATGCCTGCCGGACGCAGATCAAAGTTCTCGCGGACGATCTCCGTCAGACGCTGATCCGAAAGCTTACCTGTTCCGAAGGTGTCTACCATAACGGAGGTGGGCTGAGCCACGCCGATGGCGTAGGACAGCTGGATCTCGCATTTCTCTGCCAGTCCCGCTGCCACGATATTCTTCGCAACGTAACGGGCTGCATAGCAGGCGGAACGATCCACCTTGGTAGGATCCTTTCCGGAAAATGCGCCGCCGCCGTGACGTGCATATCCGCCGTAGGTATCCACGATGATCTTCCGTCCGGTCAGACCGGAATCTCCCTGAGGTCCGCCGATCACGAAACGACCGGTGGGGTTGATGAAGTACTTTGTGTTCTCATCCAGCATTTCCGCAGGAAGGATGGGGTCGAAGACATATTTGCGGATGTCCTCATGGATCTGCTCCTGGGACACGTCCTCGCTGTGCTGCGTGGAAAGCACCACTGCATCGATACGGAAGGGATGACCTTCCTCATCATACTCTACCGTCACCTGGGTCTTTCCATCCGGACGAAGGTACGGAAGAGTTCCGTCCTTACGAACCTTCGTCAGCTGCAGCGCCAGCTTATGCGCCATGGAAATGGGATACGGCATCAGCTCCGGCGTCTCCGTGGTAGCATAGCCGAACATGAGTCCCTGATCTCCGGCACCGATGGCCTCCAGTTCCTCATCCGACATCTGATTCTCTTTTGCTTCCAGGGCCTTGTCAACACCCATGGCGATATCTGCCGACTGCTCGTCGATGGCTACAATGATACCGCAGGTATCACAGTCAAAGCCGTATTTTGCACGGTCATATCCGATCTCACGGATCGTCTCACGGGCGATCTTCTGAATGTCCACATATGCCTGGGTCGTGATCTCGCCCATGACCATTACCAGTCCGGTGGTTGCACAGGTTTCGCATGCCACGCGGCTGTTCACATCCTGACGGATCAGTTCATCCAGAATGGCATCCGAGATCTGGTCGCAGATCTTATCCGGATGTCCTTCTGTTACCGATTCCGATGTAAAAAATCTTCTTTCCATCCTGTCTTTCTATCCTTTCTATCCTCTTTACCCTCTTTCAGGTATTTTTCCTGCCGTGGAATCCCGGCCCTGGATCCCGTCATCATTTTCCTTTATTTGTATCCCTTGATCATCTTCCGGAAATACGGATACAATCCCCGCTTATTCGGGGTCCATTCCGGCAGCTGCCAGAAATCGTATCCCGAATAATTGTTGCCTTCTACCAGGATCGGTCCGTCCTCCGTTACCGCTACGTCCCAGCCAACATATCCGACCTCGGGAACCACATGGGCAGCCTTCAGGCAGAGACGGATGGCCTCACGCACATAGGGCAGCTGATAACCGATCAGCTTCACTCCCGTATAGGGATGGGTGTCGTAATTGATCAGCGGAGAGGTGTGAGCCACGCCGCACATTTTCCCTGTCTTCGGATCGATGGGGCATCCAAGTCCGCCGTTCTCCAGATTGTCCACGAACTTTCCGCCATTTCCCATCTTGGCAACGCCGTACACATAGTGTGCCTTTCCGTCCACCAGAAGGGTCACGATACGATAGGTATTGATGGAGTGGGGATAGAGGGTATTCAGATCGTGATGCTGCTTGATCTCCTCCTCCAGCACACCGAAGTCCTTCTCCGGCTGGCGGATGTAGTCGAACATGGCATCCACGGAGGCAAAATCCGCCTTCTTCAGCTTCTCGATCCCCTTGCCGCTCTCGCTGGTGGAGGGCTTGGCAAAGATCACGTCCTTATTCTTCATGAACTCAGCGAAATTCTCGCGCGTCATTTCCTCCACGCAGAGGAAGTCCCGGTGCAGGAAATCCTTGTAGAGCTTGTTGAAGACGTCCTTTCGGTTGAAGATATAGGACTTGGACTCATCATTTACCATCTCCAGCATACGCTTGTTTCTGAGACGGGTGATGTAGGTATCTCTCTGTCTTCCGTTCATGTCATAGAAGGCAAAGATCAGATAATCATGCACGCCGGCGCCGTAACGTACGAAGCACCACAGCATGTCCAGCACTGTTTTTACACGGTTCTGACCACATTTCTCATGGGTACGATTTACAACATCCTTGAACCGCTTAAAGCTTCCGCCCTTCAGGACGCGGAACAGATAACCGAATTTCTTCATGTCAGATCCTCCAAAAATCTTGCAGACTCAACATTAGATTTTAACATAGAAATCCCGCAAACTCAACCGGATAACTGAAGAAAGGCTCCGTCCTTGCAAGTTCCTCTCATTTGGATTATGATAGATTCAGATTTTATGAATCGGAGGATATGAACCATGACGAAAGATGATTGCATTTTCTGCAAACTGGCGAACGGCGTCTTCCCCACAAATATGATCTATGAGGATGACGACTTCGCAGTGATCCTGGATGCGGCACCCGCAGCAAAGGGACACGCGCTGATCATCCCGAAGCAGCACGCCGATAATCTCTACGAGCTTTCCGAGGAGACCGCAGCCAAGGTAATGCCGGTTGCGAAGAAGATCGCCGTAGCCATGAAGGAGACCTTCCACTGCGACGGCGTAAATGTTCTGCAGAACAACGAACTGGCAGCAGGTCAGACCGTATTCCATTTCCATACCCACGTCATCCCGCGGTTCAAGGGCGACAAGCTGGGTCTTGCATGGAAGCAGGGTAAGCCGACCGACGAGGAACAGGTTGAAACCTGCAAGCTGCTGAAAGCTGCTCTGTAAACGAAGCCTTGGGCAGAAACGCCCTCGTCAGATACGGGTTCCGTCAGGCGACCAAATAAAAGTATCCCACACTCATCCGAATCGAGTGCGGGATACTTTTTTGTCCGATACACAAACGCCATTTGAATGGTCTTCCCTTTTCAGAGATGATCTGATCCGGCGAGCTACTTAGATTTCTTTATCCAGCAGTGCCATGCCGGTGCCTTCGGGAGTGGCTCACCCTTCAGCATTGCCTTGATCGCACGAAAATGTACTCCGATCAGAAATCCCACGCCGATCAGGAAGAGCGGCTTTATGATGCGGCACGCACATCCGCACTTTTTGCATTCTTCCTTCTTTTCACAGCTCGCTTCACAGCTTACTTCGGCAAGAGCGTTCTCATCCTGATCTGCCATGCAACAGCAACTCTTCATTTCCTTACCCATTTGATATCCTCCTTGTGATATATGTTCTTCCTTTGATCATCATCCGATATAACTGCAGGCCGCCAGTGCCGCCACCGCTCCGTCCGAAGCGGCCGTGGTCAGCTGCCGCACCGCCTTCGTCCGGCAGTCGCCTGCCGTAAAAACGCCCGGCGTTCCGGTGGTGCAGTCTTCTCCCGCCGAGATATAACCCAGCGGATCCAGCGCTACCACATTTTCAAAGTCATGATTCTCCGGCTCCTGTCCGATGGCGATGAAGAGTCCCTCCACCGGGATCGATCTGGTCTCACCGGTTATCTTGTCCGTTACCTCCACTGCGGAAAGCTTCGGTTCACCTACCAGTCTGGTAACGGTCGCATTCAGCACAAGCTCCACATTTTCCTTCGCACGGAGTGCCTCCAAAGTCTTCGGTTCTCCCCGGAAGCCTTCTCTTCTGTGGATCACGTAGACCTTACTGCAGTAGTTGGAAAGGAACATGGCATCCTCAAGCGCCGTATTTCCGCCACCGTTGACTGCCACGGTCTTGCCCTTGAAGAAGGCTCCGTCACAGGTCGCGCAGTAGGAAATGCCGCGGCCGGTCAGCTCCTGCTCCCGGTCGATCCCCAGCTTCCGGTTCTTCGCTCCGGTGGCAAGGATCACTGCATAGCCTTCATAGGTCGCTCCGCTTTCGGTAACCACCCGCTTTACGGTGGGCTGTCCTTCTTCCGGCTCCCCGGTCACCTCTTCGATACTCACGGCCCGGTCGAATACCACCTCCGCTCCGAGGGATACCGCCTGCTCGTAGAGTGCCGTGGCGAACTCAAAGCCCGAGATCTTCTGAATGCCGGGATAGTTTTCCACCTCCGGCGTATTCACGATCTGACCGCCGTAGGTCATGGCCTCCAGGACCACAGCCTTCTTTCCGGCTCTTTGTACATAAATGGCTGCCGAAAGTCCTGCCGGGCCGGCGCCGATAATGATTACATCTGTCATATGAAACCTCTTTCTGTTACACAGTCAGCGAAGTACATTTACCGTTCGCAGTCGCGGTCGATCCGGTCACGCGGTCAGCGAAGTACATTTACCGTTCGCAGTTGCGGTCGATCCGGTTAAGCGCCCTGCATTGTTTCACCGCCCCCGGATCGCAGGGTCACTGCAGGAACTGCTTCAGCGCCGGCTTGGGCTGGAAGCCCACGGAACGCTTCACTTCAGCACCGTTCTCGAAAAGGACCAGGCAGGGGATGGAGCTGATACCGTATTTCACTGCCAGACGTTCTGCGGCGTCCACATCCACGCCTACAAACTTTACGCCCTCAACCTCCTCGGACAGCTGATCCACAACCGGGGAGAGCATCCGGCAGGGGCCGCACCAGCTTGCCCAGAAATCCACCAGAACCTTTCCTTCCGCCTTCTCTACTTCAACCTCAAACTGATCTTCCTTGATCTGTAATACTCCCATGATAATTCTCCTTTCTTTCTGCCGGCCCTATGCCCCCATATTTCCGAGCACCAGATACAACAGACGATACAACTCCTTCGCATCCTTCGACGAGAGGTTGACGCACTGTCCCATCCGCGGCGGAACCGTTGCCGCCTGCTCCTTCAGAGCCTCGCCTTCCTCCGTGATGGATACCACCAGATTTCTCTCATCCTCTTCCGACCGGTGACGGGTCAGATATCCCTTCTGCTCCAGCTTCTTCAGCACCGGTGTCAGGGTACCGGAATCGAGATAGAGACACTCACCCAGCTCCTTCACATTTGTGTGCTTCTTCTCCCACATCACCATCATGGTAATGTACTGGGTATAGGTCAGATCCAGTTCGTCCAGGAAGGGCTTATACCTCCTGACGATCTCCTTCGAACATGCATACAGTGGAAAACACAACTGATTTTCAAGCTTTAAACAGTCATAGGATTTCATATCCGCCTCCGTTATGATCATGAACTCCCGTAAATCGTTCGTTCTTCATTTGGGATTGTATCATTTAATTGCTCACAATTTAATTATACATAACCCCAAGAAAATGTCAAGCCCTAAATGCACACGAGACCCAATAAAAACAGGCACGGAGCCCGGCCCCGGATGGAACGGGTCCGCACACCATGCCTGCCTCATGAAAAAATATAAAGGGAGGGGTAAGCTAAATTTAACCTAAAGCGTCTGCCGGGAACTTATTTGTGTAGATCAGGATTCCCGTAGCAGGGTCAAAGGTCACTGTCGAATCATTCAGTCCGTCATTCCAGGTGTACTCGGTATCGGACTTCTTCGTCCAGAGGTCTTTCAATTCCTCGACAAGCTGGTCAAAATCGGACTGCGAGATCTTTGCCACATAGGTGATGAAGGTGTTGTTTCCTTCCATGTTATCCACAACGTTGAAACCGGAATTGAAGTAATAATCACCATATCCGAACCCGACGCCCAGAAGCTCTCCTTCTCTCTTCAGGTCACTGATATAGTATCCCTGATCCAGATATTCCTGAGCCAGTCTTGCCAGATTTTCATCCTCATAACGGACCGCGCTGGCATCATACAGCTGCCGTCCCAGTTCGTCCGTCCAGCCTTCAACAACCGGGAGCGTATCCTGAAACCTGCTGACAAAGGATCCATTTACACCGTTCGCCGGAATGACCTCTGCCTCCGCAAGATCGACCACAGGCTCACCGACCTTCACTTCGCCTTCTTCCGCCTCGGCATAGGCAATTTCTCCTTCTGCCGGAAGGATCTCTGCCTCATTTTCCGTAATCTCCGTTCCGTACTCCGGCACTTCTTCCTGTTCCGGGGTCTTCGGTTCCTGCAAAGCCTCATCAGCCCCGGTCACTGCCGTGGAGGTTTCGCCCAGAACTTCTGTGGCATCCGCCTCCGTGATCCCTTCTACATCCTCCGGCGCTGTTACCTGCTCCGCGGGCGCTGTCGCTACAGCCTCCGTTCCGCTTTCATCCAGCTCCGATGCTTTTACATAGCCGAATACCGGCGCACCCGCCAGCATGGCACAAATGGTTGTGATACCTATTCCCGCTTTCATGTTCATTTCCATTTCCTCCTGTTTTGCTTTTGTTGTGTCAACATCTCATATGTTAATCCGGAAATGTAACATAGATGTAACTTAAAATCGCTCTGAATGTAAATTATGCGGCGATATCTCAAAGATCGGACTCCGGATCCGGTTTCTCTCCGGGATCATCCGTCGTGAATTCCTGTAAAATGATACGCACGGTGGTACCGACGTCCTGCGCGCTTTCCATTTCCAGCCGTCCGCCATGCACCTGCACGATCCGGTCGCAGAGGGAAAGCCCCAGCCCTGCACCGTGCTCCTTCCTGCTGCGGGATTTGTCCACCATATAGAAGGCTTCCTTCACCCGCTCCAGTTCCTCCGGGGCGATGCCCCTGCCATGATCCGTTACGGTGATCACGTATCCATCCTCTGTTTCTCCCGTCACCTCCACCCGGTCCGTGCCGGATTTCAGTGCATTGTCGATCAGGTTCATGACCGCGGTTTTGAAGAGGTCATATTCCACCCTGAGGTATCCGGGTTCAAACCCGTAGGTGATCTCCACCTGCTTCTCCCGCGCCTTTGCGTCCATGGTGATCTCGATGTCCTTTGCCATTTCCTCCGTATCGATCTCCTCCATCACCAGGTCTCCCTGCTCCAGGGAGGACAGCTGCAGGAGCTTGAAGGCCAGGGATTCCAGGCGCATGCCCTCATTCATGATGATCTCCGCCGCATCCCGCACCTCGGACTCCGGAAGCTTCCCCTGATGGATCAGGTCCGCATAGCCGATGATACTGGTCATGGGCGTCTTCATTTCATGGGAAAATGCGGCAATGAAGTCTTCCTTCTGCTTCACGGAAAGCTCCAGCTGATCTACCTTCTCCTCGATGGTCTCCGCCATCTGATTGTAGGATTCCGAAAGAACCCCCAGCTCGTCATTTGCCGTGCACTCGATCCTTCGTGAGTAATCACCCTCGGACATGGCCCTGCTGGCCTCACTGAGAGAAGCCAGCGGCTTTGTGATCCGGGTCGAGAACCAGAGTGCAAAGCCGGTTCCCACGATCAGAAGCACCAGGTAGATCAGAAAATAGTTCCGCCGGAGCGCATTGTTCTCCGTGATCACATAGGAGATGTCATTTGCAGCGATACAGGTGTAGGTTTTGCCGCGCTGCTCCAGCTGGGAATAGTAGACAATATAGGTCCGGTCGTCCTCGTGCTGCGTATAGTAACGGACCGCTCCCTCCGATGCTTCCTCCGTCTTTGCTTCAAAGGAAAGGCTGTTGTACATCACCTCTCCGTCCTCACGGATCACACACACATCGAAGGTATTTCCGCCCTTCGCCGCCCTGACCGCCCGCTCGACCATTTCCTTACCGGGAACGCCGCTTCGGGACGCTATGATGAAGTTCGTCCGGAAGGCGGACAGGAACATATTATAACCGGTCATCCCGTGATCCACCTCGTGGGACACGGCCTTCCTGTAGGAGACCCGTACCACGAAGAAGCCGGAGATCAGCAGGGATGCGATCAGCACCGCCATGATTCCGATGTAGAGTTTCGTAAATATTTTCATGCTTATACTCCGGGAATATCCATCCTGTAGCCTATCCGAAATACCGTCTGGATCACGTCCTCATAGCCCAGCTTCTGACGAAGCCGCTTGATGTGGTTGTCGAGTGTCCGGGTCTCCCCGTAATACTCCTCCTTCCACACATTTTCATAAAGCTGCTCCCGCTTCAGAACGATATTCTTATTCCTGATGAAGAGCTCCAGGAGCTCGTATTCCTTCATGGTCAGCTGCACCGGCTCTCCGTCCCGCTTCACGGTGCGGGCCGAAAGGTTCACCTCCACCCCGTTGTAGGAGAAGGTATCCTCCACATCCGTGGTCCTGCGGATCACCGCCTCCACCCGGGCCAGCAGCTCTCCCACCTGAAACGGCTTGCTGAGGTAGTCGTCCGCGCCCATCCGGAGCCCCCTGATCTTGTCACTCACCTGGTTCATGGCGGAAATGATGATCACCGGCGTCTTCGTGGGCCGGATGTACTCCAGCAGCTCGTAACCGCTCACCACGGGAAGCATCAGGTCCAGGAGGACCAGATCCCATTTCTGCGAATCAAAAGCATCCTCCCCCTTCTCCCCGTCCGAAGCGATGGTACAGTTATAACCCGAGCTGACCAGCGTTTTGCTGATCAGGCCCGCTATGGCATCGTCATCTTCTATGATCAGAATATCCAGCATACTTCCCCTTTCCATGCCGTATCAATAATCCTATGGGTAACAGTATAATATACAAATGTATCATAGTTGTAACATAACCGGACCTGTCCCTGTCAAACCGGGGACAGGTCTGATCGACCAGGGACGGTTCTGATCAAACCAGAACCGTCCCCGATTTGCGGGGACAGGTCAGTTACAAGGTCGGTTCCGTCAAACCGGGGACAGGTCTGATCAGCCAGGGACGGTTCTGATCGAATCAGAACCGTCCCTGTATTGCACGTTTACTTCAGATATTCCGCCAGCTTGTCCTCATGACCGGCGTTATGGATGATCCGGCCTGCGGAGCAGGATCTGAGGAATCGAACCGCCTTGGAGCGATGCACCGCCATCCGGTAAAGTGGTTTCTCCGCCAGCTGCTCCTCCGGCAGGAAAATGATCTCGCGATGGCTTCCCACTGCTTCCATGGCTTCCTCCAGCCGGAAGGTGAAGAGCTTCCGGTCCCTGAATCGATACAGATAGGTTGCCGCCTTCTCTCCCGTGAAGAGTTCTACCGCACAGCGCCCTTCGCTAAAGGCAGAGAGCCAGTATGTCTCTTCCTCCTTCGTCCGGAACAGTCCCCGCTCCGTGTAGGGCGCCTGAAGTGCAACGGCGTCGAGCATTTTCTTTCGTTTCGCCATGGTCTTCTTCGCCTGGGCCTGACAGCGTTCCGCAAATGGATTCGTATCATAACCCATCTTTCCCACAGTATATTCTTCGCCGGTACGCATCCGGAGGGTGATAAGATATCCGTTTTGCAGGATCTCCGAGGTATAGCAGAGTGGAATCCGCACTGCATGGCTGCTTTCAGGCAGCACGCAGACAGAGTCCTCATAGAGCCGGATCATTCCCCGTCCGGTCTCCGGCTTCTCCGAGCCATCCACAGGGAGGGAATATTCACCCTCACATTTCATCAGGAGTTCCTCCTCGATGAAGAGCGATTCCATGGTCCTCTTCCCGAAGCAGTCGATCAGCTCTTCCCAGAACCCGTCGAAAGAAAAGCCCAGCATGGAAATGATGACATTGCTGCCATCCATCCTTGTCAGGACGACTCTGTGGTTCACTGGGCGAAGGTATGCCACATCCGCATAGTCCAGGAAATCCTTTCCCAGCCGCAGCCCCTCTTTTTCAATAAAAATGGTCTGGTCATCCGACCGTAAACCGGTGGATGACCATTCTACACACGCATTATATCTCATAGTTTTGTACCACACTGACCGCAGAACTTTGTACCGGGCTGATTCTCGAATCCACATCCCGGACATACAGCAGACTTATTCATCGGCGAACCGCATTCACCGCAGAACTTGAGTCCCAGAGCGATCTGGGCTCCGCAGTTCGGACAGCGCTGTGTACCCAGAGGCGCACCGCACTCATTACAGAACTTGCCAGTTCCCGCCGGCTTTCCGCAATTCGGACATACGGTCGTCCGGGTCTCAAGCTTGCCCTGCCATACCGTAGCAGTTTCTGCCGCCTCATCGATGTTGCGGCGCATGGCTGCATTTCTTGCCTTTGCCACATAGCTGGACTCTCTCGGTGCACATTCCGTACAGAGTCCTTCTTCCTCGTTCCAGCAATCGTCACAGACCCATTTGTTGCATGCCGGGCATTTCTTAAACATCGGCCGCACCTCTTCCTGTGCCGCATCAAAAGCCTCTTCCTGCTCCTTGCGCCACTGGGGAGACTGATTCTCATAACGATCTCCAAGATAATTGCTGCCACGCTCCAGGGCATTTCCGATATCTCCGCCCACACCGCGCATCAGACCGCCGAACGCACTGGACAGACCACCGAAGCGCTCGGCCTTCTTCTTTTTCTTGTATGTAGTGGATTCAACGAAGGTACTCTTGAATCCATTTCCGCAGCAGTCACAGAAGAATTCAAACTGGAATCCCGCTTCCGTGGACAACTCATTATAGTTTCTGGTAAATGAATGTAACATAAACACCCCTCCTGTTCCTGTAACACAAGGCCCTTCCCCAAGGGCCGCCCCTACAACAGATTATACTATGACACACACGCGGGTGACAAGGGCATTCTGTGTATACCCCTGCTTTAATTCAGTTTCTTTCCGGAGAAAATGCTCCAATAGTAGGTTCCGTTTTCATACTTGCGGGCTACCACTGCGGAATACTTATTTCTGGACTGCTCCACACCATTGATGGAATACACTATGGAATACGTGCAGTAATAGTACGGACCGTCCGTAGTCACCTTCAGATCCTCAATATTCTCTATACCCGGACCTCCGATGCCCGGTTCTTTGAAGTAATAATAAGAGCCATAACGATAGAACAGATACGATTCCGTATCCTTTTCCAGCAGCTTCATATTCTTTGCCGGAACATTGAGAATGGAGCTTGCATACCACTTCATCTTGTCTGCCGGAACCCGGAAACAAAGCCACGGAAACTTATTCAGCGGATCCGTGCTCGCGCCGGAATACTTCACACATCCCACCGGATACAATGCCGATGCATATTCCATCGTGAAGAAAATGGAGTTCCACCCCGTAATCTCCCCGGGATTATGTACACGGCAATCTCCCAGAAGCCACTCCAGCTGATTTCTGTTTTTCAGGCTTGATACAGCGACCGATTTCTTCTTTCCTTTGACCGGATTCTTTACGTAAGCACCGTTACCCCCCACATAATAGTTTCCGATCCACTGGCTCACAGCCAGATACCCATTCGGATAGAAATAGTATTCCTTTCCGTCTATGGTATACCACGCATTCTTTGCGTACCAGCCGGAGGAATAGCCAAACCACCATCTTGTTCCGCTCGGTTTCCACGAAGCTTTTTTTGATTCTGCACTTCCGTCCTTCCTCAGCCAGTAGCCGTCGACGAACTCTTCGGAGGCCATGCGTCCGTCCGCCCTAAAGTAATACCATTTCCCGGAAATCTGCTTCCAGCCGGTTGCCATATATCCGGAGCCGTCCAGATAATACCATTTTCCCTTATCCTGTATCCATTTATTCTTATAATAGGTCCCGTCCTTCTTAAAATATCTCCATTTTCCGTTCACCTTCTGCCATCCGGTCCCGCGGACTACGTCCGTTGAGGCATCCACAGAAAGTGAATTCAGCGATTGAGAAACGGTATACGAATCACCTGCCCCCTCCGCGCGTACCTCCGTGACCGAAACACTTCCAACGCAGAATAAGAGTGCAGCTCCTGCCAGTCCCATCCTGACTTTTCTCATGATCCCCTTCATTCTGATCCCTCTCCTTCCTTTCCGGTCCGCCCCGGATATGCAGCTACGCGAACCTCGCCGTCAGCTTCGGTTTCCCTTCCGGATCGTTCAGCACCACGACCGTTGCATCCCCTTCCCGTCCCACATACGGAAAGAGTATGTCCCCCAGCACGGACTGCTGACGGACCTCACAGCGAAAGTCCTTAAAATGAGCTGATCCCTCCGGCAGCACCGAGCACGCCAGCGCCACATACTGCGCGTTATTTACATGATGATTCGTATCGATATGGAACTCGGACACGATGATGGGCGGTACCGCCGTCAACGTCTCCGGAACCGTGATCCTGCCCTTCTCAAACTCCTTATCCAGCGGCTCCTGCGGAGCATAGACCTGAATCTCCTTCTCCGGGATCTGCCGTTCCGGCTTACCGGTCTTCGTATTCACATAAGCCCACTCCGAGTAGGCGTAAATCAGCAGCTCTCCCGTCTCAGAATTCTCGATGGTGAAGTTCCGCATTCCCAGAAAATGCCGGAATCCGCTTGCCCAGGTTGTGATCTTCACATGCTCGCAGTAAGCCGGCCGCCGCAGGATCTTCACCTGCCAGCTGATCAGCATCCATGCGGTGTTCCGCTCCTTCAGCCAGTCGATCCCGACGCCTCCGTCCTCCGCTTCATAGGTGCAGCAGTCCTGCATGAAATTGATGATGGATACCAGCGAAAGATTGCGGTTTTCATCCAGTTCGCTGTAACGTATCCGTTCGTTAAATGAGTACATTTTGTCGATCCTCTCTTCTGTCAGCAAGATGACAGGCTTCAGTCTTCAACGCCCAGCTCCTTCAGGATGCGTATCACATCCGAAACCACCTCCACATCATTCAGTCGGTCGGCGGGCATTTCCACATTGAACTCTTCCTCCAGTGCCATGACCAGATCATAGAGATCCAGCGAATCCACGGCCAGATCCTCCTTGAACAGAGTGTCCGGCGTAATATCCTGAGGTGAAACCCCTAGGCGGTCGGTCATGATGGATACCAGTTTTTCGTAAATCATTTCATCATCCTCCGATACATGCATCTGCTCCGCAGATGTACGTTTCTCGCTTTGCTCGTATCGTGTATCCCTCACTATGTTCGGGATCACGGGACCCGTCCTCTTCGCAGACGTCCACGATAATTGTACCAAAAACCACCCTCAAATGAAAGAGGCTGTCACACTAAAGCTTGATGCTCAGTGCGACAGCCCAAATACCATAAACCCTGGTCATATTTAGTCAAAATGCCCCGCTGCGGACAGCGGGGCATGAATTTGATTCTTTCTATTATGTCCGTCCCGAAGAGGCGGAGCATTTGACCTTCGCGGCAGTCAGCGCTGAATTACTTGCTGCTCTTCCGGGTCGTCTTCTTTGCTGCCGGAGCATCCAGGGAAACCGTTACCTTCTTCAGGTGCCAGATATCCCTTACATACTCCTCGATGGTACGGTCGGATGAGAACTTACCTGCGCATGCAGTGTTCATCATCGCCATACGTGCCCAACCTGCCTCATCGCGATATGCAGCGTCTACACGGCTCTGTGCCTCTGCATAGGAATCGAAGTCCATAAGGATGAAGTATACATCTTCCTGAGTCAGAGAATCGTACAGGTCACGGAACAGCTCGGTGTCATCGCTGAAGGTACCGTTGATCAGCTGTGTCAGCACGCGACGAACGTTCTGGTTGCTGTTGTAGATATCCCACGGATTGTAGCCGCCCTCACGCTCATATCTCATAACCTCGTCTGCGGACAGACCGAAGATAAATGCGTTCTCGGCACCAACCTCCTCAACGATCTCCACATTTGCACCGTCCATAGTTCCCAGAGTCGGAGCACCGTTCAGCATGAACTTCATGTTACCGGTACCGGATGCCTCACGGGATGCGGTGGAAATCTGCTCGGATACATCTGCTGCTGCCACCAGGATCTCAGCGTTGGATACGCGGTAATCCTCGATGAAGACAACCTTGATCTTGCCGTTGATGGAAGCATCGTTGTTGATCACGTCCGCTACGGAGTTGATCAGCTTGATGGTCAGCTTCGCACGCTTGTAGCCTGCTGCAGCCTTTGCACCGAAGATGAAGGTACGCGGATACATATCGAAGTTCGGGTTCTCCTTCAGTTCCGCATACAGATGCATAACGTGCAGGATGTTCAGCAGCTGACGCTTGTACTCATGCAGACGCTTGATCTGTACATCGAAAATGGAGTGCGGATCCACATCGATACCGTTGTTCTCCTTGATGTACTCAGCCAGACGCAGCTTGTTCTGGAACTTGATATTCATGAATTCCTGCTGGTACTTGGGATCATCCACAAATGTAGCCAGCTTATGGATCTTGGACAGATCCGTGATCCACTCATCACCGATCTTCTCATTCAGCCACTGAGCCAGCAACGGGTTCGCATGCGCCAGGAAACGACGCTGTGTGATACCGTTGGTCTTATTATTGAACTGCTCGGGACGCATCTCGTAGAAGTCCTTCAGCTCTCTCTTCTTCAGGATCTCGGTATGCAGCTTAGCTACACCGTTAACGGAGAAGGAACCTGCGATAGCCAGGTGAGCCATCTTAACCTGTCCGTCATAGAGGATTGCCATCTTGCGAACCTTCTCCTGATTTCCGGGATACATTTCCTGGATCTTCAGAACGAAACGACGGTTAATCTCCTCAACGATCTGATATACACGGGGAAGCAGACGGGAGAAGAGCTCGATGGGCCACTTCTCGAGAGCCTCGGACATGATGGTGTGGTTGGTGTATGCACAACAATGTGTTGTGATATCCCATGCCTCATCCCACTCAAGTCCTTCCTCATCCATGAGGATACGCATCAGCTCGGCAACAGCCATGGTCGGATGGGTATCATTCAGCTGGAAGGTTACGCGATCCGGCAGATCCTTCAGATCGTCATCTGTCTCCTTGAACTTCAGGATCGCACGCTGCAGCGATGCGGAAATGAAGAAATACTGCTGCTTCAGACGAAGCTCTTTTCCGGAAATGTGGTTATCATTCGGATACAGAACCTCTACGATGGTGCGGGCCAGGTTGGACTGCTCAACAGCCTTCTCATACTCGCCCTTATCAAAGGAATTCAGGTTGAACTCCTGAATAGCCTCAGCATCCCAGATACGAAGTGTATTTACCACATTATTGCCATAACCGATGACCGGAAGATCATAAGGTACGGCACGTACGGACTGATATCCCTCCTGGATGAAATGATTCCGTCCTTCACGGTTCTCCACACGTACATAGCCGCCGAACTTAACCTCAACAGCATACTCTGCACGCTTAACCTCGAAGGGATAACCGTTCTTAAGCCAGTCGTCCGGCTCCTCGATCTGATAGCCGTCCTTGATGGCCTGACGGAACATACCGTAACGATAACGGATACCGCAGCCATAAGCCGGATAACCAAGTGTGGACAGGGACTCCAGGAAGCATGCTGCCAGACGGCCGAGACCGCCGTTACCGAGGGCGGGATCACGCTCCTGATCCTCAATGAAATTGATATCGAGACCCATTTCCTCAAGGGCTTCCTTGATCTCGGAATAGTAGCCCAGGTTCAGCAGGTTGTTACCCAGGGCACGTCCCATCAGGAACTCCATGGACAGATAGTAAACCTTCTTAACCTTCTGATGCTTGTAAACCCTATGAGTTGCAATCCAACGCTCGATGATATCATCCTTTACTGCGTAGCTGACTGCCTGGAAGATCATCTGGGGAGTTGCTTCGTCCAGACTCTTCCGGTAGAGAGTCTTCAGGTTCTTCTCAACTTCCTTCTTAAAACCCTCCTTGTCAAATGCTGCGACTTTCTTCATGCTCTCTTCCTCCTTTTTATCGGAACTGTTTCGGATCCTCTGAAAATCATATTTCTCCAAAGGATCCGGCGACATTTCTGCCGTATCTATTTACACTCCGCATCTCGATCTGCGCCATGGACGTCGGAGTTGTAAACTCTTCAGTGTCATTTCCGGCCATCGGCCGAAGGATCTTATCGTGCGACACCCAGCAGCACGTGCTCCTTGTTGATGTCCCACTCCTTGGCGAATGCGCCCTCTGCAGGAGCATCGTAAACGATCTCATTTGCAAGAACCGAGCCCTTCAGCTGCTCCTCGTTCTTATGAACGATCTCTGCCAGCTTCTCATTTCCGGAAATGTACAGGCTGATCCGGTCGGTCACCTCAAAGTCCGCTTCCTTCCGCATGGTCTGTACCTTGGAGATCACCTCGCGGACGAAGCCTTCCTCGATCAGCTCCGGAGTCATGCGAACATCCAGGACTACGGTAACGGCATTGTCACCCTCGCTGACGAAATCTGCGCTCTGCGCGGTCTCGATCAGCAGATCTTCCTCTGCCAGCTCCACCGGCTCTCCGTTTACCTCAAAACGGATCACGCCGTTTGCCTTCAGCTCGTCCATCAGCTTTGTGCCGTCCGTGTCGGTGAGGTATCCGCGGATACCTCCCAGCAGCTTGCCGTACTTGGGTCCCACGGTCTTCAGCTGCGGCTTGAAGCTGTAGGATGTGAATCCGGATACATCGTCACGGAACTCAACCGTCTTTACATTCAGCTCATCCTTGATGATGTCTGTATAGAATCCGTCCAGTGCCTCAGCTGCCTTCACATACATGGCTGCGATGGGCTGACGGTTCTTCACATTTGCGGTATTTCTTGCGGCGCGGCCGAAGACTACGGTCTTCAGGACCTCATCCATCTTCTGCTCCAGCTCTGTATCGATCAGTTCCTCCTGAACCTCCGGGAAATCACAGAGGTGGATACTGATCGGCGCATCACTGTCGATGTTCCGTACCAGATTCTGGTAAATGTTCTCGGTAATGAACGGAACCATGGGTGCGGCTGCCTGGCTGACGGTCACGAGTGCGGTGTAGAGAGTCATGTAGGCATTGATCTTGTCCTGCGGCATACCCTTTACCCAGTAACGCTCACGGCAGCGGCGTACATACCAGTTACTCATATCATCCACGAATTCCGCCAGGGCCTTTGCAGCCTCGGGAATCCGGTAATTACCCAGGTTCTCGTCGAAGGTCTTCACTGCGGAATTCAGCTTCGACAGCAGCCAGCGGTCCATAACGGACAGGCTCTCGATATCCAGCTCGTAATCCAGCGGATTGAACTGGTCGATCTCCGCATAGAGTACGTAAAACGCGTAGGTGTTCCACAGGGTACCCATAAACTTGCTCTGACCCTCGGTCACTGCCTTCTCGTGGAAACGATTGGGCAGCCAGGGTGCGGAGTTGGTATAGAAATACCAGCGGATCGCATCTGCGCCGTACTTCTCCAGCGCTTCCATGGGGTCTACGGCATTTCCCTTGGACTTGGACATCTTCTGGCCGTCCTTATCCTGGACATGGCCCAGCACGATGACATTCTTGTACGGAGCCTTATCAAAGAGCAGCGTGGAAATGGCCATCAGACTGTAGAACCAGCCACGGGTCTGATCCACGGCCTCACTGATGAAGTCAGCCGGGAAGTTGTCATTGAAGATCTCTTCATTCTCAAACGGATAATGCCACTGTGCGAAGGGCATCGCACCACTGTCGAACCAGCAGTCGATCACCTCGGGAACGCGGTGCATTTTCTTACCGCAGTCCGGACAGGTAAGCAGTACGCCGTCCACATACGGACGATGCAGCTCAATATCCTCCGGAACGGCGCTGCCGTCCTCCATGGAGCCCTTCTCACGAAGCTCTGCAATGCTGCCCACGGACTCGCGCTTTCCGCAGTCCGGGCACTCCCAGATATTCAGCGGAGTTCCCCAGTAACGGTCACGGGAAAGTCCCCAGTCCTGAACGTTCTTCAGCCACTCGCCGAAACGTCCCTTACCGATACCCTCGGGGATCCAGTTTACGGTGTCGTTATTTGCAACCATGCGCTCGCTGACCTCGGTCATCTTGATGAACCAGGACTCACGGGCATAGTAAATGAGCGGTGTATCGCATCTCCAGCAGAAGGGATAATCATGCTCGAACTTCGGTGCGGAGAAGAGCAGGCTCCGGGAATCCAGATCCACCAGCACCTTCGGGTCCGCATCCTTTACGAAGAGGCCTGCAAAGGGAGTCTCCTCGGACATGGTTCCGTCTGCCTCTACGAACTGAACGAAGGGAAGGTCATACTTGCGTCCCACACGTCCGTCGTCCTCACCGAAGGCCGGTGCGATATGTACGATACCGGTACCGTCGGTCATGGTTACGTAGTCATCTGCTACGATGTAATGTGCTTTCTTATGCTGCTTTTCAGCCTTCTCGGCGGTTGCTTCCCAGAGTGCCTCGTATTCTCTGCCCTCAAGGTCGATTCCCTTGTAGCTCTCCAGAACCTCGTAGGCCTTGCCGTTGGAGAGAGCTGCGTACTTCGCATTTCCTTCCTTGTCCTTCTCCTCAAGGAGTGCACCGAGAACGGTGTCCAGAAGAGCCTCTGCCATGATGTAGGTATAGCCGTCGCAGGCGCGTACCTTCACATAGGTCTCGGAGGGATTCACGCAGAGTGCCAGGTTGGAGGGAAGTGTCCAGGGGGTGGTGGTCCATGCCAGGAAATAATACTGCTCCTCACCCTCGGCAACCTTCGCCTTGAAACGAACGATGGCGGAACGCTCCTTTACGCTCTTGTAGCCCTGAGCCACCTCGTGAGAGGACAGCGGGGTACCGCAGCGCGGGCAGTAAGGTACGACCTTGAAGCCCTTATAGAGAAGACCCATATCCCAGATCTTCTTCAGAGCCCACCATTCGGACTCGATATAATCATTGTGATAGGTAACGTACGGATCATCCATGTCGGCCCAGAAGCCTACCTTGCCGGAGAACTGCTCCCACATGCTCTTGTACTGCCATACGGATTCCTTACATTTTTTGATGAAGGGCTCGATACCGTAAGCCTCGATCTGCTCCTTGCCGTCGATACCGATCTCCTTCTCCACCTCCAGCTCCACCGGAAGTCCGTGGGTATCCCATCCTGCCTTACGGATGATCTTGTGACCCTTCATGGTCTGATACCGCGGGATCATATCCTTGATGACACGGGTCAGCACATGGCCGATGTGCGGCTTTCCGTTTGCGGTCGGAGGCCCGTCATAGAATGTATATGTGGGAAGATCCTTCTTCTCCTCGATACTCTTTTCAAATACCTGATTCTCGTTCCAGAAACGAAGTACCTTCTCTTCGTTCTCAACGAAAGCAAGCTTATTCGAAACCTTGTCGTACATAATCCGTCTGATCCTTTCTACGGAGCTGTCCGGCGACTCCCGGCAGATCCTTTGTTATTCCGTTCCGTATCTCCACTTCAAACCGGTTTTCAAATGTTCTCCGGAGGCCGAAAATGCCTGTGGATACACACTTCACAAGTATAACACTATCCTTTCGGACGTGTCAAACCTCGGAAGATAGAAAAATCCACGAAATATCATGGGATTTTGGTGAATTCTACCGATGAAGACAGGCCTGTGAACAAAGCCCGGACGCGAAGTTCCCATATTCCGGATTTATGCCCTGTTTCACCGGCATTTCCGGCCCTTTCGCTCCCCTCCGCCCTTGACAAACCACGAAAAAAAGAGTTTAATCATCTTGTCCGGCTATATCGGACATGAAATATGGAGGCAGACATGGAAAGCAAATTCGTATCATGGGATGAAGTACATAACGGGACAAATGCGAAGGATCCCGCTGCCGTTTCCGCAGAGGATTCAACGGCAAATGAGGCAGCTGCCGCAGGAGTTTCCTCCGATCCGGCTGTTGCAGAGGATCCCGCAGAGAAATACAAGGACCTTCCGGTGGATGAGGACGGGATCCGTCAGTTCATCACCAAGGACATGCTGATCGGTGATGTGATCGAGATCTATCCTTCCGCAGCGAAGGCACTTCTCTCCGTCGGCATGCACTGCGTGACCTGCGGCGTGGCTCTCTATGAGAGCGTTGAGGAAGCAAGCTACGTACACGGACTGGATCCGGACGATGTGATCAAGGTGGTCAACGACATGCTGACTACGGAGCTGATCGAGCATCCGGGAGAATCCGCGATCTGACCGCAGCAACCGAATACAGAACAAAAAGAAACAGCGTCACGTATGATGTGGCGCTGTTTCTTTCTGTTCCGATCAGTTTCTCATTCATGTTATTGTCCCGATGCGTTCCGACCACCCCCGGAGATGTGATGTACTTCGGCGCATGTGACTTCAGGCGGTCATGGCCCACAGATTCCTGACATGGTCATAATAAAGCCGCACGACCCGGATACGTCCAAGCACCAGGATACGGCACTCGAAAACCTGCATGCGATCCGTCACGTAGATCCCGTCCCGTGTGGTATATGCCCCGCGCCCGGACAGGTCCTTGTAGCCCTTGATCGTATACGCATGCAGTTCTCCCTCCTCGTCGCACACCCGGATCCGGAGCGGGATCACCTCCCCGTCCCTGCTGTGCTGACAGATCACATCTACTCTTTTGTCCTGTAATTTGTCCTCTTCCATATGCTCGTCCTCGTAAGAGTATTATAGAACACATGTTCGAGTTTGTAAAGTGGGTTTCTGTTATAAACTGATCTTCTTATCCAGCAGATATCCGGTTCCAAAGCTGCATCCGGTGATAACGACCGCAGAGAAAATGAAGGACGGTATCTGACGCACGAAGGCGCTCACGAATTCATTTCTGACATTGTTCTTTATCTCCGGAAGCGAATGATCGATCACGATATATACGATCAGGATCAGGAATACGAAAAGAATTCCCAGCCATTTCTGACTGTTGCCGGACCTGGATACCAGTGCCGCGATGGCAGACCCCAGATAGGCGATGGAATACATGGTAAGAACGCTGAACGCGCCTCCGATCACAAGAACCGCACAGCCCGCCCACAGTTCATCGGATGTGATCCCATAGTAACGGGCCAGTATCTGTGCGAGGCTTGCTTTCCAGCTTCCCGTGGTCGAAGACAGAATCTTCAGATCCAGACTGGCCAGCATGAGCAGAAGTATCCCTGTGGCAAGAAGCTCCAGAAGACCCAGAAGCATTTTTGAGAAAACGATCTTATAGGGGGAGACCGGCGCGAGGAATACCATGTAACCGCTCTTCTCCCGAAGATCTCTGCTGAAGCTGATCAGTCCCAGAAGCCAGATCGTAAAGTAAATGACACTCGAACCAAAGACCAGCAGAACCATTCCCATACCCATCAAATTGCTGCTTCTGGACATATTCCCCAGAAGGAAGATCACCTCGGAACCACCGAGGATTCCTCCCAAAACGAGCAGTGTGACCCGATTTCGTAAGAATTCATATTTCATCATTTTCAGCATATGCGCATCTCCTCCGCCCTATGCCAGGGGATTATCAAAATCGGAGGGATCCTCCGAAAGTGTAGACTGGAAACGGGTTGAAGGGGCATACCCGCTCTCGATGGGGAGCGGTCCCAGCGCCCCATTTGGAAGCTGTCCCGGCTGCCCCTGTGACGCACCCGGCGCTGCATACTGGCTCGGCTGACCCTGTGGCATACCCTGTGCTCCGTACCGGTCCGGCTGACCCTGCGACACGTCCTGTGCGCCGTACTGACCCTGCGGGCCGTACTGGCCCGGTGCTGCATACCGGCCCGGCTGACCCTGTGGCATACCCTGTGCTCCGTACTGGCCCGGCTGCCTCTGCGACACGTCCTGTGCGCCATACTGGCCCGTTGCCGCATACTGGCCCGGCTGACCCTGTGACGTGCCCTGCGGGCCATATCCCTGTGGCGGAACATAACCCTGCGGTCCGTAACCCGGCATGCCCTGCGGTCCGTAACCCGGCATGCCCTGCGGTCCATAGCCCTGCATGCCCTGCGGCCCATAGCCCGGCATTCCCTGCGGTCCATAACCCTGCATGCCCTGTGCGCCGTAAGGCATCTGTCCCGGCATTCCGAAGAGGACAGCCGCTCCGAAGATCTCTCTGTACATATCCGTCATGGACTTTCCGTACTGCTCGCGGAAGGATGCCACCGGCCCATGCACGACCATCTGACCCTCCCGAAGGAAGATCACATAATCGGCGATCCGCTCCAGATCCTCGATCAGATGGCTGGAGATCATAACGATGGAATTCCTGTCGATCCCCTGCATGATCCCGGCAGTCACTTCCTCTCTCGCCAGCATGTCGATCCCGTTCAGCGGTTCGTCCAGCATAAGCAAACGAGGATTTCTGGAGACATTCAGGGCCACCTTGAACTTGGCCATCATACCCGTGGAATATGCACGAACCTTCATGGACGGATCCAATCCCATCTGCTGCATGGTCCACCGAAACTTCTCCATATTGAAATCCTCGAAGAAATCCTGATAATATTTCGCCGCCTGTATGGCGGTCATATAAGAATAAAAATAAGGCTCGGTGGGCATGTAGGCGATCTGCCGCTTATCATTGAAGCTAAGCTGATGATCATCCACATAAACCTTACCGGCCGACGGCTTCACCAGTCCCGCAAGGATCTTCATCCAAGTGGACTTTCCGCTTCCGTTCGGTCCGAGAAGCGCGTAAATGTGTCCGGGCTGAAGCGTAAAATTTAACCCGCTGAGAGCGTATTTACCACCATAGTGTTTACTCAGATCCTGACAAACGATCATATTCTGTCCTCCGTTCCGCAGGTCAGTCATTTACGGAATTTGAAAGTTTCAGGCGGATCATCGCCCGCCGGAGTGTTGCCTCTGCCTGATAATATTCCTGCATACTCCTCTTCTGGAGCATGATCTCCTTTGCTTCCTCAGCCCTGGCGCGGGCACGCTCGGCGTCGATCTCCTCCGGACGCTCCGCCGTATTCACCAGGATCAGAACATCTCCGTCCTCGATCCGGACCATTCCCTCGGACACCGATGCAATCCGCATTTCCGTTTCTCCCGGCAGCCGGTACTTCAGAAGTCCGGGCACGATGGCAATGACCAGATTTCTGTGTCTGGCCTGGATGCCGTACTCCCCGTCAGAGGTGGGCACGATAAGAGACTCAAGATCCCCCTCGAAGAAGGGACTGTCCGCCTCGTATATTCTTGTTGTAAATACGGTATGTGCCATATCGTTTCTCCACCTGAAATCCCGTTTACAGTCTCACTCCCCGGAACAGACACCGCCACCCGAATGCACCGATCCTTCTGCTGCCTGCCGTCTCAGCACTCAGGACCGACATTCCGGTCCGATCACTCCGTCCTTCTGCCGATTTACAGTGTCTCCGCCTTCTTCACCGCATCCTCCACGGTTCCCACGTTGAAGAACGCAGCCTCCGGAAGGTCATCATATTTGCCGGACAACAGCTCCGAGAAGCCGCGGACCGTATCATGCAGCGGAACGAAGACTCCCGGATTGCCGGTGAACTTCTCCGCCACATACATGGGCTGGGACAGGAACCGAATGATCTTTCTAGCCCGGTTCACCACCTTTTTATCCTGATCGGACAGTTCGTCCATACCGAGGATCGCGATGATATCCTGCAATTCATTATATTTCTGTAAATACTCCTGCACGGTCCGGGCCACGCGGTAATGCTCCTCACCTACCACGTCCGCTTCCAGGATCCGCGAGGTAGAATCCAGTGGGTCCACTGCCGGATAGATACCCTGCTCGGCGATCTTACGGCTAAGTACCGTGGTTGCATCCAAATGGGAAAATGTGGTCGCCGGCGCCGGATCCGTCAGATCGTCCGCAGGCACATATACCGCCTGAACAGAGGTGACCGATCCACTCCCCGTAGAGGTGATCCTCTCCTGCAGCTCACCCATTTCCCCCGCCAGCGTCGGCTGATAACCTACCGCTGATGGCATCCGTCCCAACAGTGTGGATACCTCGGAGCCCGCCTGTACGAAACGGAAAATGTTATCGATAAAGAGCAGCACATCTCGGTTCTCCATATCCCGGAAATATTCCGCCATGGTAAGTCCCGTCAGCGCCACACGCATACGCACGCCGGGAGATTCGTTCATCTGCCCGAAGACCATGGCTGTCTTGTCAATGGTCCCGCTCTCCTTCATTTCATTCCAGAGGTCATTTCCTTCCCGGCTTCGCTCGCCGACGCCGGTGAAGATCGAATATCCGCCATGCTCCATGGCCACATTGTGGATCAGCTCCTGGATCAGCACGGTCTTGCCGACTCCCGCACCACCGAAGAGTCCGATCTTACCGCCCTTTGCATAGGGCTCCAGAAGGTCGATGACCTTAATTCCCGTCTCCAGGATCTCGATGGAGGTTCTCTGCTCGTCAAAGGCAGGTGCCTTACGGTGAATGGTCCACCGCTCCGTCTTCTTCGGGATGGGCTTACCGCCGTCGATGGGCTGACCCAGAACATTGAACATTCGGCCGATGGTGGGTTCTCCTACAGGAACACGGATTCCGCTGCCTGTGGCACGTACCTCCATATCTCTTGCCAGCCCTTCACTTTGGGACAGGATGATGCAGCGCACCTCGCCCCCGCCGAGCAGCTGCGCCACTTCCATATATCTGATCACGCCGTCCACCTGAACCGTCAAAGCCTCTCTCAGCTTCGGCAGCTGTCCCTCCGGAAAGAGGCAGTCCACCACAGGTCCTGATACCTGAACGATCTTTCCCTTTTTCATACTACCAGACTCCTTATTATCTTAACGCAGGATTCTTCCCTTCCTTACGCGTCTATTCGTTATCCTTCCCGTCCTTGTCCTTCCGGAGGTTCACGTCAGTCTCTTCCTGTCCGGGCTTCTTCCCGCGGTTCACGTCGGTCTCTTCCTGCCCGCGTTCCTTCTTGCTTTTCCCGCCGGCTTCTTCCTGCCTCCGCGCCTCCTCGGTCCCTGCGCGTTTCTCTGCCTTCTGACGTGCTTCAGCTTCGGCCGCAGCCTTCCTCTCTGCCTTCTGACGGGCCTTCTCTCTCTTCTTCCGCTGTGCCTTGGCACCGCCCGCCACCTCGGTGATCTCCTGGGTGATGGCCTCCTGCCGCACACGGTTATATTCCGTGGAAAGCGTGTCCAGAAGCTCGTCTGCATTGTCATTTGCGGCCTTCATGGCCACCATGCGGGCATTCTGCTCACTGCAGAAGCTTTCCACCAGAGCACCGTAGATAAATCCCGCCACGTAGCTGGGCACGATATTCTCAAAGGCCGCTGTTACATTTGGCACAAACTCGTATTCCTTCCGGATCTCTCCGGAATGGATCTCCATCTTTCCAAACTGTCCCCGTTCAAAGGGAAGCAGCTGCACCTTACGCACGATTGCCTCTCCGCCACGATCCTGCTGGCTGAAAATGATACGGATCTCGTTCACCTTTCGCTTGTTGTACAGATCAAGCAGCACATTGCTGATCTCTCTTGCCCGGCGGAAGGTAGGATTCTGTGCCGTATACAGGAAGGATCTGTCAATGTGGATATGCCGGCGCATGAAATACTGCCGCCCGTACTCTCCAACCACAAAAAGCGTAGTCTTCCTGTGCTTCCGGATCTCCGCCTCGGCCTGCTTCAGAACATTGCTGTTATACGCACCCGCAAGTCCCTTGTCCGCCGTGATCACAAGATAGGCGTAGGCCTCGGCCTGCTTCCGTCCGGTCTCCGGATAGAAGTAATGACTGTTCACGTCACTCCGCCGCTGGAAGATCCGTCTCATTTCAGATTCCTGCAGACGGAAATACGGCAGCGTCCTGTCCAGATCCGCCCTTGCCTTTGTCAGCTTCGTGGAAGCGATCAGGTACATGGCGTTGGTGATCTTCTGTGTGTTTCGAACGCTCTCTATTCGGTTTTTAATCTCTTTCGTATTGGACATATCACTTATAATTTGCCGCAAATTCTTTCGAAATGCGGATGATATCTTCCCTGATGTCGTCCGACAGGTTACCGGAAGCCTCGATCTCGTCGCAGATCGCTTCTTCCTCCGTACGGAAATGTTCCAACAGCTTCGTACGGAATTCCGGCAGCTCATCCACGGGGATGTCCACCATGGTGCGCGCAGTAGCCGCTACAAGTATGATCACCTGCTCATACTGGTGGAAGGGCCGGTTCTGAGGCTGACGGAGCAGCCGCATAAGCCCCTGTCCATACTGGAGCTGACGTTTCGTGGTCTCATCCAGATCACTGGAGAACTGGGTGAAGACCTCCATCTCGCGGTACTGTGCCAGATCCAGGCGGATACTGCCCGCAGCCTTCTTCATGGCGCGGGTCTGTGCCGCCCCGCCGACACGGGAAACCGAAAGACCTACATTTACGGCAGGACGCTGACCTGCGAAGAAGAGACTGCTCTCCAGGAAGATCTGTCCGTCCGTAATGGAAATGATGTTCGTCGGAATATATGCGGATACGTCGCCCGCCTGTGTCTCCACGATGGGGAGTGCGGTCATGGAACCGCCGCCCTTCTTTGCGGACAGGTGTGCCGAACGCTCCAGCAGCCGGGAATGCAGATAGAAGACATCTCCCGGATACGCCTCACGTCCCGGTGAACGATCCAGAAGGAGCGACAGGGCACGATAGGCCACAGCATGCTTGGACAGATCATCATAGACGATCAGAACGTCTTTACCCCGCTGCATAAAGTATTCTCCCAGCGCGGTTCCCGCATAAGGAGCGATATACTGTAAGGATGTGGGATCACTGGCAGTGGCCGCAACCACAACGGTACGATCCATGGCTCCATGCTTTCGGAGGGTACCCACCAGATGCGCCACACTGCTGGCCTTCTGCCCGATAGCCACATAGATACAGATAACCCCATTTCCCTTCTGGTTCAGAATGGTATCCAGAGCGATCGTGGTCTTTCCGGTCTGACGGTCACCGATGATCAGCTCACGCTGTCCCCGTCCGATGGGGAACATGGAATCTATGGAGAGGATTCCCGTATTCATAGGCTCGGATACCGGCTGACGATCGATGATTCCCGGAGCCGGGCTCTCGATCTCACGGTAGTCATGCGCAGGGATCTCGCCAAGGCCGTCGATAGGGGCCCCCAGTGCATCCACAACGCGTCCCAGATATTCCTTACTGACGGGGATTCCGGCAGTCTTCTTCGTCCGGCGGACGATGCTGCCCTCGCTGATCTCTTCGTCATCTCCGAAGAGCACGATACCGATCTCTCCGTGCCGAAGCTCCTGCACCATGCCTCGAACTCCGGACTCAAAAAGGACGATCTCACCGTACACCACCGACTCCAGGCCCGTGGCGATCACGATACCGTCGCCCACACTTTGAACGCGCCCCTCTTCCATGGGGATTGCTTCCAGCGTCCAGCTGTCGAGGGAGGATTTGATAAGAGAGATCAGATTCTTTGTCTGGTTCTTCCGTCCCAGCTTCATGCGGTTGATCTCATCGACCTTGTCCCGCAGCTGCTGCAGACGTCCTTCCGGAGTCCAGTTGTAAACCTCGCCCTCAAAATGCAGGCGGAAGCCGGACTTCAGGCTCTCATCCTTGATCCACACCAGCTCGACCGGCTGGTCATATTTCTTTGTCAGGAAACTCTCAAACCGTTTCCGCTGTTCCTCATTCGGAGCCTCTGCGGAATACAGCTGTGCCTTCTTAGGATTCTCCATTCGGAACACTCCTTTCCGCAGCATCTAAAAAGGCGTCGTAGGTCGTGGAGACGTCCTCCGAAAGGAGGATCTTCTCCGCCGCATCGTTCACCATTTCCGTGATCTCCTTCCGGGCACCGTCTACGATCATTGCCCGTGCAGCCCTGGCCTCGTCTCTTGCATCTGAAAGAATCTTCTCGGCAGCGTCCTCCGCTTCCTTCTCGCGGGTACGGCGCATCTGCTCAATCTCCTCGGCAGCCGCCTTCTTCTTTCCTGCGATCTCCTTTTCTGCCTCAGCCAGCTTCGTCTCATATTCCGCCTTGGATTCCTGCGCACGGCTCAAAAGGTCGTCCGCATTATCCTGCATGTCTCTGTAATATTTCTCTCTCTTCTCCATGAAGTTCTTCACCGGCTTGTACAGCAGGAAATAAAGACCTGCAAAAAGAATGGTGAAGTTGAAGAGGTGCAGCAGGATCTGCTGCCAGTCTATGTTAAGTGGAATTCCGCTCATGTTCTCCTCCTGTTTTGAAGGGATATGCGACAGGCCATTCGCCATGCCGCCCTCTCATTCCCGATGAGCTGACCGGATCACTCCGCTTCGCTCCCGTGATCCTTCCAACATGAGGGTTCCCGCGCTTCGCGCTTCACCCTCATGTTGTCTTGGGCGATAAGCTCACCCGGTGTGTTCTGCAAGCAGAACACCGTGTGAGTTTCCGCCCTCAGCTCATTACATAACAAAAATGATTAGAATAGCTACGATCAACGCGTAGATGATCGCTGTCTCTATGAAGACAAGTCCGAGCATAAGGGTGGTTCGAATGCTTCCCTCAGCTTCCGGCTGACGGGAGATTCCTTCTGCCGACTTTGCGATGGCAAGACCCATTCCGATAGCTCCGGCCGCAGCTGCAAGTCCGACTGCAATGGCTGCCGCAAGGGCCTTGGAGCCCGTAGAACCCGCCTCTTCGGCTTCCTCAACGGCAACAGCCGCCTCCGCCTGGGTCTGCCCGTCTGCACCCACGGTATTCGTCTCCGCATCCGAAAGTGTGTTACCCGCAACGGTCTGCACTGTCTGGGTCTGGGACTTGGTCTCCTTTGCCTGAACGGCCTTTGCTCCGATCAGGATGGTCAGCAGCAATGCCAGGATCACGCCTGCCAGGATCAGCGGTAATTTCTTGGAAATGTGAAGTTTCATCTTTCTTCCTCCATATATTTTTCTGTCTCTTATCGTTCCCGGATCGCCGGTCACGAAATCATCTTCTCGTGTCACTCGCTTACCTCTCCGTAGAAGACGGAGGTCAGCATCGTAAGGACGTAGGTCTGGATCAACGCATGCAGCAGAGTGAACAGGACTCCTACCACGACCGGAAGCACGAAGCTGAGTGAAATGAAGTAGTACACCAGCTCAGTGACCAGGGCTCCGGACAGCAGCGCTCCGAATAGTCGGAAGCTCATGGAAATGGGAAGCGAGAAATCCTTAAGGGTTTTTCCGACACCCTTCATTCCGTTTCCTGCGATTCCTCCGGACAGGATCACCAGATAGGAAAGACATCCCATCATGATCGCTCCGTTGATATCCGCCAGCGGTGCAGGCAGTGACACGGAGTTTCCTTCCGTCGTAACCGCCGGGATCCCGAACAGCTCGAAGCAGGTTCCAACGAAAATGTACGACCCCGCCACGAAGAGGTAGGCTCCCAGAAATTTATTTCTGTGAGGGCTGTTGGTCTTTGCCAGACGGTCAAAGAATCCGACCCACTCCTCGATCAGCATCTGGAACTTCCCCGGCATCATCTTGAACCTCGGGATCACGAAGATCCGCAGGATCAGCGCCAGAAGGAGCAGTATGCCCGTTACCGTGAAGCCGGAGATCGCCGCCGGATTCACATCCTTGATCCCGAACAGCGAGATCTTATTGGTTTCGTGGAGCACCGCATCCCGCATGGATTCCTGGATCGACTCGCTCTTCGTGTACCTTCCCTGAAGCATCAGCGCTCCCACCAGAAATACCACGATCCAGACGACGAAGAACAGAATCATCAGTATTCTTTTTTTCTTACTCACACTCTGTCTCCTTTCCTATGTCATATATCCGTGTTATCACATCTATCGTTTTTTGATGCGATCCCCAAAGACTTCCATCCAGTCATTCTTAACGGAAATGGCAACCCATCCTTTTACTTTACACACCGTTGCAAGCTTCTCCGCCTTCTTCAGATCCGAATACTCCCGGTACTGATCATCCAGACAGACCATGGCTCCCAGCGCCCTGTGAGGATTATCGATTGTAATATAATCCATGAGACCCACGTCATCCATGGAATGTCCGATATATAGGATTGGTTTCTGTCCGATCTCCTCTATGACTTTTTCAATCTTCGACTTCCCGGTGCAAAAGTTTGCATAACCGCAGCCGATCGCATCAAACTCATCTTCTGTATAATTATAGTCCGAACCGATGATCTGACTCTGATCGAACTCCATCCAAAACGCAGCCTCCGTAATTGCCCTCATCAGACGTCGGTTGGATTCCGAGATCAGATAAACCTTAAAGCCCCTGTCTCTCAGGTAATAATACATACTCACCATAGGCGTATAGTATTCGCTATTTGCATTCACGTTATAGAATCCCTCTGAGGGCCGGTCCAGCACTGCACGAACGTAGTCGACATATTCCTGTGCGGACATACCGTAAAATACGTTGCCGCTGACAGCCTCATACTCCTTTCGGAGCGAATCCGGGATCGACCGTTTCTCACCTGCACTTTTGATATGATTGGCAAGATTGACCTCTTCCTTCGTCGCTTTGTCTTTATAGTCCGGATCCTCCAGCACACGATAGATATATACCTTCCATTCAGCCGGAATGGGATCCGTCTCCGAGAAAAGACACCCATCAAAATCGATCAACGCGATCCTCTGATCTTCCTGTACAAAATCCGGATTTTCTTCATTGGAAACCGCATCCACAAAATCCTTGATTTCACGGAATGATTCCGCATTGCCGTCCCAGTGTGCAGGAATATCCACCTGCTCGGGCTGGTACTCCTCCCCTACCGTCAGTTGATTTGCCAGATAAAATGCAACCAGGGAAAGCAGAAGCCACGACAGGACCGTGATCGCCTTCCATCGGGTCAGAGCCCCGGCCGGAACCATATTCGTTTTTTTCTTCTTATCATCTTTCAAAACAGAGTTCTCCGTCATTACAAAAATCATCTGATTAACCAACCTTCATTGTAGCACAAGAGAGACATGTTTGCATTCCTTTTTTGCAATGAAGCAAGACCAAAGGGCGGTCCCCGAAATACAGGAACCGCCCCATTTGTTATGTTTGTATCTTCGCAGTTTTTCACGTACCCCGCAATTCGATCACAAACCTTCCGTGCTTTGCGCGCAGGCACCCAGCACAGCCAGCGATACCAGCGCAAAGGTCAGCGTCACCGGTGCATTGTACCTGATCCGGAATTTTCCCTTCGGTTTCGGCTCATCGGGCAGATAATTACTTACGGACATACTTCCCCCTTTCTCCCGCGGATGTCTGAGGCCGCCAGGCCCCTGTCATTCTGAGGCCGCCAGGCCCCTGTCATTCTGAGGCCGCCAGGCCCCTGTCATTCTGAGGCCGCCAGGCCGAAGAATCTAAGATCCTTCGACTCGCTTCGCTCGCTCAGGATGACATGCTCTTTACTCCGCCTTCATAGTATATAATCTGGATGCGAAATCCGGCATGTGGCGCACCTCATCCGAATATCCGGTCGAGGAGAAGGCCTGCGCCAGGTGGACGCCCGCCTCCATCAGCACATCTCCGCTGATCGTGACATCCTCCGTCTCCCCGTCCATTTTTACCTTCTTCGCGATCGCATTGTGAAGCAGGGAATCCGGTTTCACATGGATCGGCGAAACCACATTGATCATGCTGCCGAACTCCTTAATATTATACTGCTTTTTCCGGTTTTGGAAATGATATCTTCTCTCCGGCACCAGCCCCTTCGCATGATAGATCTCCGTCATCACGTTCGGTCGGGTAAGCAGTGTCAGAAGCATACCTGCCGCCCGGTCACCGTCCGGAGAGACAACCGTCCACTCCGTGACATTTCCGGGTCCCGGCGAAAGCACGCTGTACACGCCCAAAGCCCCTTCTCCGCGGCCGATGGATCTGCCCCGGTAGAAGTTTCCGAAGAAGAAGGTGTCCCGCCAGTCCTTGTAGAAGGTGATCTGCCTTTTCAGCTCCTCCCGATCTTCCTTCTTCATGTCGCAGATGTTGCACTCATACCCCAGCACACCGAAGGCCGCCACGTTAAAGCGTGTGGACAGAGGCGTCCGGCGCAGGGTCTGATGATTCGGTACATCCGACACATGAGCCGTTACGGTACTGAGAGGATAGCCGTAGCTGTACCCGGTCTGGATCTCCGTTCTGGCGATGGCGTCACTGTCATCACTGGCCCAGATCTGCGGGAAGAAGGACAGGATCCCCAGGTCGAAACGGTTCCCACCGGAAGCACAGCCCTCGAAGAGGATCTTCGGGAAGCGGGCCGCCAGGGTTGACATAACCCTATACAGACCAAGGACATAACGATGAGCCACCTCTCCCTGCCGGTCCGCCGGGAGGGATGAGGAATAAACGTCCGTCATGGTACGGTTCATGTCCCATTTGACATAGGAAAGCCCCGGAGTCTCAAATACCCTGGACATTTTCTTAATGATGAAGTCCTGCACATCCTTACGGCAGAGATCCAGAAACCGCTGGTTCCGGCCCTCGGAATGCAGATGGTCGGGAATCTCCATTGCCCAGTCCGGATGCGTCCGGTACAGATCACTGTCTACGCTGACCATTTCCGGCTCCACCCAGAGTCCGAATTTCATCCCGAGATCACGGATTTTTGCGGCAAGACCCTCCAGCCCGTCCGGAAGCTTCTTCCGGTTCACGTCCCAGTCACCCAGCGCCTTTGTATCATCACTCCGGTCGCCGAACCAGCCGTCATCCATGACGAAAAGCTCGATCCCCACTTCCTGTCCCGCCTTCGCCAGGTTCAGAAGCTTCTTCTCATCGATCTTGAAGTAGCAGGCCTCCCAGCTGTTCAGAAGGATCGGACGCGGGCGGTTCTTCCACAGACCGCGCACCACATGCTGCCGCACAAACCGGTGCATGTTCTGACTCATTCCGTTGAAGCCCTGACCGGAGAAGGTCATCACCGCTTCCGGTGCGGCAAAGCTGTCCTCCGGAGCCAGACTCCAGGAGAAGGTTTCGGGATTGATCCCGGAGACCAGACGCAGCTTGCCAAAGGGAGAAACCTCCGCCGCCTCATAATGATTTCCGCTGTAGATCAGGTTGAAGCCGTAGGCTGCCCCATGATCCTCCGTGGTATGCGGCTTCGACAGCATGAAGAAGGGATTCACACGATGGGAGGAAACTCCGGAGGTGGTGGCATTCACATGCTTCCCGGCGGTAAGAGGTGTGTCACGGCGGGACATTTCCCGTGTCCATGCCCCGTTAAAGGTTGACATAACATATTCATCAGTATCAAAATCCATGCAAAGACTCATCAGCCGTTCCACGGTGACCGCTTCTCTTCCGCAGTTGGTCAGCACCGCACTCCGGGTGATCACGTTGCATTCCGGATAGACCGTGTAGTTCAGAGCCAGCTGCATATCATAGGTATGGTCGTATAGCGTGACCACGAGGCTCTGGGCCCTGCCGGCTTCATCGTAGGAAACGGGCATGCCATGGCGAAGGCTGTAGGGCGCGTAAGAATCCTTCTCTTCGCCCGGAGCGGCACCCGTTTCGGTGATATTTCCCTTCACCAGCTCCGCCTTCTGAAATACAAAATCAGAGGTACACGCTCCGTCCGCATGGCGTACCACCACCGCCGGTTCCCGAAGGTCTCCCTTCCCCGGCGCGGAATACTCCAGGCGCATGTCCTCGAGCGAATATCTCTTCTCATCTTCATGATAGGCACAGGTGTTCCCCGGCTGAAAGCTGTGTCTCTCGGCCAGTCCCATGGCATCCGGATCCGACATATCGTCAATGGTGATCCTTCTGCCGTAGTACAGATGCTCCAGCTGCCCCGTAGGGAGCACCCGGAACGCGTAAGTCGTATCTTTCGTATCTAAAACGAACAGTTCATTCCGTATCTTTCGTATCATACTTCATACACCCCCATAATTCTCCAATTCATCGAAACAGATACTGATATTTATGCCGCATCTGCATAACGATATCGATCACTCTCTTACGGATCTCCTCACTATATCCGGTTGCCGCATTTACGATCCGGTCAACCTCCGGAAACCCAAACCGGAATCGGATCCGCTCTCCGTACAATTCTTCCGCAATATCCAACTGTTCATCAAAACTGTCACAGAAGGTTTTTGCCTTCACCCGCGGAATCATTTCGATAATATCCCTGCCGAGGGGATAATCCACCGTCGTATCCGCCAACAGCCCGGCTCCCTGATCAAAAAAGGGCACCAGACGATACTCTTTTCTGTCATTCCTCAGGATCGCCAGATTATGCGTGTGTCGATCCTCATTCAGGAATAATGCATCGATCGTCAGGATCTTGCTCATATACCCGCCGAAATCATCGAGCCCTGTCAGGCGTTCCACCTGATCCACCAGCAGTCGCAGGCGATCCCTTCGGTCAGGCGTAGTATAGATCAGTTTGTTCAGTCCGATCCCAAAATTCTGCTCGAAAAGTCTCTCCAATGTATACATCTGCCATCCGTCGGAAAAATCCCTGCTCTTACACGCCGGATAGATATTTCCGTTGTATTCGATCTCTTCGAGATCGTAATCCACATATTCCTCCGCAGTCAGGTCAGAATATGCCAGAAGCTTGGATACCGTGTATTCCGTCAGCCCTTCGTACCCCGTGAAATCCGCCTTGTACCAGAAATCTCCGCGACGGAACTTCAACTGGTTTCCCTTGGAGGATGCCCTGTGCTCCGTATACCGGTCATTTTCATACAAATGGATCATGGCTCACCCTTTCCTCCGGACTATTTCAATCCGGAAATCATCCTCAGCCATCCTTCCTTCGGTCTTCTCTATGATCAACAGCGGATCATAGAATGGAATCCCCAGCTTTCGGAGCTCCAGCTTCATCTTGTCCCTGGTTCTGGGAAAGCAACGCGATTCCAGAAACGCTTCGTATTCTTCATATGTAGGCTCTGTATTGACCCCAAAAGCCGTCAGCATCGGGTCTCTTACATAATTCCGGATCTGAACCTCTCTTGCAGTCTCGTTCACATCGATCACGGTACAGACGCAGAACCCTTTTTTGTAGATCAGTCGCAGTCGGGATTCCATCTCCGGAAGCTCCAGACGCTTCGGAAGCTGATTATCCCTTGTAAGAATCTCAAGAAGCGACACGATCGGACCCGTCACCTCAGCATCCTCACGTTCCCAACGCTCCAGCGTCCGTCCGGAGCAGTTGGCAAATGCGGCAAACTCCTGACGGGACATCCCCAGGGAATCTCTGATATGGCGGATCTCCGCCCCTTTTAAGCTCTTTGACAGTACATACGAGCGGTTCATCACGTCACCTCCAAACCTCAAACCGTTCCTGTAAAAAATGTGGTTTATCAGCTGTTAAGACCAATAAACCACATTTTATAAAACGTGTCAAGCAAATGCCGCCATTTTGTCGGCGTTTTCGCCGGATTTCACCGCCATTTTGTCGGTCTATTCAAATTTCTCCTCTACCGGCGCTTCCGCCGGTCAGGCTTCGTAATCCCCGGCACAGTGCTTTCGCTCTTCCGTCATTCAGGCTTCGCTCTCACGCTTCTTCGCGATCTCCGCTGCCAGCTCCTCCACCTTCTCATCCGTCAGGATATACTTCTTCCGGAATACCAGGATGGCGATGAAAAGCCCGAGGATGGGAAGAAGGGTCATGGTCATGCGGAGTCCCATTTTCGCGCTGTCTGCAACAGTTTGGGAAAGATCCATGGCCTGCTCTGCTTCCGTGGTGCTCTCGTTGGAAAGAGAGTTGATGGACAGACAGAGTGCTGCGACAAATGCGGCAACGCCGGAGGCCAGCTTCACCACGAAGGTCTGCATGGAGAAGATCACGGACTCATCACGGCGACCGTTCTTCATCTCGCCATAGTCCACGGTGTTGGCCAGGAAAACGGTGGTCAGCACCTGCAGCACGCCGTTTGCGGCGAAGATGAAGAAGCCGGGAATGAAGAGGATGTACACATTCGACATCCCCATAAATGCGATCCCAAGCAGTGCCAGGTAGCCAATAATGGCGCTGGACAGGGTGATGTAGAAGATCCTCGTATTGGACATTTTCTTCCGAAGCAGCGGATAGGCGATCATCATGGACAGGATCTGTATCGCGCCTCCGAACATGTTGAACAGGGTGTAGCTGTTATACCAGGTCTCGCCGCCGAAGTCGTATTTGAAGAAATAGATCACAAGGTTTGATGTGATATAGATGGCTGTGTTGATGAGCACGATGGCGATCACGATGGTCATGGCCTGGTCGTTGGAGATCAGCGCCTTGAACATCTGGCCGACCGTCGGAGACTCCATATTTACTGTGGACTTCTCCTTAATGGAAACACAGGTGATGACGATGAATACCACAAAGAGAACTGCTACGATCAGCGCGAACCAACGGAAGCCCACGCGCTCCCCCTCGGTTCCGTCGCCGCCCAGCATGTGAACGATCATCATCGTGAAGATCGTTACCAGCGCAGAACCAACGCCCGCGCAGGAACGTGCCAGTGTGGTCAGCCCCTCTCTCTGCTTTCCGCCCTTGGTGAAGGCCGGGATCATGGACCAGTAGGGGATGTCCATCATGGTATAGGTAACGCCCCATAAAATGTATGTCACAGCTGCATAGGCTACCAGCCCGCCGCCATCCATGGACGGAGGTGCCGAGAACATCAGGAACAGGATCACCGCATTGGTGAGTGTTCCGATCATCAGCCAGGGACGGAACTTGCCCCAGCGGGTATGGGTCTTCGCCACAACCACGCCCATGATGGGATCATTAAATGCATCAAATATACGCGCAACCAAAAGGATCACGCCCATTGCTACCGCCGAAACTCCCAGAATATCCTGGAAATAATACAGGATATAGCTGGCCGACAGCATGTAGACCATATCTTTTCCTACCGCCCCGAGGCCGTAGGCACATTTTTCTTTAAAATGTAATTCCATACACTTCTCCTTTCGGGCAAGCCAAGGCGCACTACTTTCTCATAGCCGCCGCACGCTTCACCACTTCATATGCCCCGTCGTAAATCCCCATTTCCTTATTTCTCTTGATATTTTCGCACATATCGGAGAGCATGTACTCGTCCTCCGTAAAGAGCTGCAGTGCCTGGATCACATGCGGGATATCCTGCAGTTCCAGGGTTCCGTCGCCGAGCTCCGCCGAATGGATCGCGCCCCACTGCTCGTGTCCGCCCACTCTCTGGATGAAGAGCTTCGGGATCGGATAGAAGCTGAGCTCGCTGGGTTTCGTCACCAGCACGTCTGCGCTTCGCATCAGAAGGTTCGTGGCGTATACCGCCTCAAATATATTCTCATGGCTGAAGGCATGAACGCCTACCACCCGTCCGGTCAGTGCATTTTTCGCAAATTCCTGTGTGGCTGCCCAGTCATTGAAATGTGTCCGGCTCACCCGCTTCAGTCCGCGGATCTCCGTTACCAGCTTCTCCCAGACATCCGGATAATCTCCCACATTTACGTAGAGGGCGACTTCCTTCTTCCGGATCTTCGGCATCAGCGAACGGATGATGCTCTTGAAGATCTCACCCTGCGCGCCGGCTCCGCCGATGGTCAGGAGGAAGCGCATGGGCTGTCCGTCCTTCTTCCGCTGTATGCGCGCGTCACAGTCCTTCTCGATATTCACCACCAGCTCATGATCCACATAGTGACCGGTGTAGATCAGAGAATCCTCCGGCATGGCGCTCAGCACCTTTTTCTTCTTCATGCCGTTCAGGATACGGTAGCCCTGATATGCGTAGTGTGTCTGCACCGTGTGGAGACTTCCCTCCGCCAGATGCAGTGCCATCGGCCAGTTGTCCGGAATGGCGTTCACTACATTTTCCATCCCTGCATGAATGGCAGCCTGCGCCGGCCATACATGGGTCGCAACCAGCGGGATGTCCTTCGGTACGTTCCGGAAGACCGGAGCCATCAGCTCCGCATTCTTCTGATCGGATGCGTTATAGGAAAGCTGGCGGAAGCCCTCGTAATTCAGCGGTTCCCATACCACCTTGTTAAATGCCTTGCTCTTCTGTGAGATCCTGGATCCCATGGAGTAGAGGTCGTTTTGGGCGGAAATAACCTTCGTACAGGTAGTCTGCGGATAGGAATTCAGATCCATCCAGTAAGGAGTATAGCCCAGTGCATGTGCTGCGGATGCGATGGCCATGGAGATCCGGTAATGTCCGAAGCCCATCCGGATATTTCCGACGATGATGCCCTTCTCCATGTCAAAGCCTGCGGTGTCCGCTTCCGCTACGGTTGCACCCTTGCTCTCTGCTTCCTTTGCATCTGAGGCTTTACTCACGGCCTCGGTCTCTACCGCGGTCACAGCCTTGCTCGCAGTCTCGACTTCTGTCGCAGTTACGGCCTTGCTTCCGGTCTCATTCTCTGCCGCGGCCTTGCTCACGGTCTTCGCCTCCCCAACAGGGCGCCCCTCGCCCAGGCATACATTCTTTACGCCCAGGATCGGGCCGATGTACGGATTCTCCTCTGTATAAACGGGATAATCGATGTTGCTGTCATCCCCGAACTTCTTCACAAAACTCTCCTTCGAACGAACTGCCTTCTTGTAAGTAGAGGCACTCATCTCATTCCCGAAGATCTGCTGTGACCGCTCTGCCATGTCGTACTCCTTTCGTACCTTCTCTTCATGTAAGATCCTTCACCCCTGCGGGGTTCAGGATGACAACGTTTTGCTTCATAACTCCCTATCCCCTGCGGGGTTCAGGATGACAACGTTTTGCTTCATAACTCCCTATCCCCTGCGGGGTTCAGGATGACAACGATTGCTTCATAACTCTCTATCCCCTGCGGGGTTCAGGATGACAACGATTGTTTCATAACTCTCTATCCCCTGCGGGGTTCAGGATGACAACGATTGTTTCATAACTCTCTATCCCTGCGGGGTCCGGGATGACTATTCTTCCTTCGCGACGATCCCGTCCACCATGATCTCAACCACCTGCTCCAGCGCATCCTGATAGCGGATGCCGTTTCGCTGGAGGATGTCCCTCTGGAAGAACTGCTCCAGAGAAGCCTCAAACATCATCTTGAATATGGGAATGTTGATCTTTCGGATCACGCCTTCGTTCATGCCCTGCTCCAGCAGTGCGATGGTTGCCTCCCAGCCGGTTTCCAGCCGTTCCTCCACAACCGCATAGATCTCCGGGTATTTCTCTCTCAGCTCGAAAACCCCCTGGAAATTGATGTCCTTGTATGCCTCAGGGAAGACACCGAGGATCCTGCGAAGCTTCTCAACCGTGGAGATTCCCTCGCTCCAGAGAACCTCATCCTCGCTCTCCTTGATGGAACCGAATACGTGCTCCACCATTTCCGCCAGAAGCTCGTCCTTGCCTTCAACTACCGTGTAGATCGTCTTCTTGCTCATCCCCAGCTTCTCCGCCAGGTCATCCATTGTGAATTTAATTCCCTTTTCCTGGAAACAGATAACCGCTCCCTCCATGATCCTATCCTTAAGCTCCATATTACACCCCCTTTGGCTATGTCACTCATTCAACTTCAACTTTTTTGTGAAATGTGTCGTCTTATTCGGAAACTTTTTCCCCACTTTTAGTTTCTATAACCATAGTAACAAAAAAAAACACAACACACAAGAAACGGAATGTACAAAAATCGTTTCCATGTGTTGTGCATTTTTATATATGTTGTGGCTCCTGCTTGGGATTTAGCCGCAGCCTATCGTCAGGGCATTCCCATTTCTACGTTCTATCCGTTCATTCGCCCTCCGGTTCCGAGCCGTAGCGCACATAATAATATAGCATCCGCGGGATATACTCCGGCGGAGTCCTACGACCGGATTCCCACTCCTCCATCGTTCGAAGGGGAATGTCGTATTTTTTACAAAAAGCAATACGCGAAAGGCCTGTACTCTCTCGGATATAACGAATCTGCTCCTGTGGAGATTTCGGTGAATCGTTCATGGATACCCTCCTTCGATATTGCTTTTCAACGCTTCATCTGATATAATGATTATGCTAGACAGCCGAAGGGTGACCACTACTCACCCGACCCGGCAAATATCATGTGCGAAAAGCCGTTCCTACTTGTCGAGGTCAGGACGGCTTTTCTTATGTTCTACACAGAGCTTAATAACGTCAAATACAAGTCTAACCACGGTGAGGACTGTCATCACTATCTCATATGCACTCATAAGCATCACCCTCCTTCCACTAGACTCGGACCGGGTGATGAGGCACGTCCCTCGACTGCCAGCAACGCAATGGTACTCACTGCGTGGTTTTATGATATCACATCATTTCGATACCCTCAAGTAAGAGTAAGAAAAATCTCTTCTACCAGCTTCGTATCCACTCAAGCACGGCCGGAAATGCCGCAACCACATCGCTGTCCTTCACTGCCAGTGTTTTGTCGCTCACGGTGGCATCCGTGATCTCCCGGATGTCCTCGATGGCGCTTCCGAACCCGCTTCCGCCATGGGTCACCAGGGTGTAGATGGTCTTCCCCGAAAGGTCCGCCTGCTTCACGTATTCCTTCACCGGCACCGGCAGAGTCCACCACCAGAGCGGGAAGATAAGCACCACCGTGTCATACTTCGAAAGGTCCGGCAGTTCCCCCGTAAATGTGGGGACATACCCGCTCTTCTGTTCCTCCCTCGCTTCCGATATGGTGTCGCCATAGGAGGAGGAATATTTTCTCTCCACGGTGATCTCAAAACGGTCAAAGCCGGTAATGGACTGCACCATGTCGCCCAGCAGACCGGCATTTCCGATCAGCTTCCCGTTCTCCTCCATAAGAGAAGCTCCCGACACTGCGTCCACATTTGGATCGAAGTTCGTATTTCCGACACGGGTAAAGGAGATAACTATCCCCTTCCGTCCCTTCATGTCCACCGTTTCCTTACCGATGGTTTCCGTCCGGGACATTTCCACCGGGATGTAATGCCGGCGGATATAGCTGATGCCATAAAGCGTTCCGCCGATCACCGCTGCCAGGATCAGCACCGTGCAGATCACCGCCTTCACCTTATTGGCCGCCATCCACTCCGCGATACCTCTCAGCCGCCGCTTCAGGCCGGGCCGGAGGAACTTCGCCACGTAGTGGGCGATGAAGATACAAAGGCACATGATGGCCGCGTAGTCCAGGAAGAAGGACAGCACGGACTCATGATAATCGTACGAAGCAAAGGCCATCTTCCCGAAAATGTAGGAGAAGAATTTCCTCCCAAAGAGGGCCAGCAGACCGTAAACCGCCGCTGCCAGCGCCAGCACCCGCGAAGTCCAGGCGATGATCCCGCCCCAGGGCTTCTTCATGGCCAGCACACGACGCCCGATGCGTCCGATCATCATGCCGAAATGAATCCCGATATGAAGGCTCATCAGAAGATAGGCCAGATGCGATGTAATGAGGTGGATCTTCCTCGCCGTCACCGTCGAAAGGGGAAGCGGCAGCCATTTAAAGACATAGCCCGACATGGCCATGCCGGAGAACATCAGCAGCAGGATGCACACCAGCATCGATGCATTCAGCAGCATTTGCACTACCCTGAGCGTGTTGTACTTTCCCTTGGGGATTGCCTTGATCCACGCCCGATTCAGGATGTGATGCACGACGAAGAGCACGAACATCGCGGTCCCTGCGATCTCGTGCCACATCTGTCCCGTGAGATGCATCCCCATCAGGATGAACATCAGGGCGGTCATCAGCATATCTACGATCATTTTGGATTTTTTCATGGCAGCTCCTTATCAGATCAGATGCGTCCGGCATAGGCCGGAGCGTTGCAGAGCATAGTTATAACTTCATAGTATTTTATGAAAGAGGGAAATGTCAAGTTATATAGAAATATCCGCTTGACAGAACAGTAAAAAAACAGTAAATTCATTTTAGAACAGTAAAGCAACAGTAAACGAACAGTAAACCGATCCGAAAACAGTAAATCGACAGTAAACGAGAGGAAAGGATATCGAATATGAGCCAAAATCCGTATTCCATCATCTTCGGTCAGGAGCCGCAACAAATGATCTCCCGGTTATCGGACACGTCGATCATAATGAATGCATTTCTAAGCAAAAAACCATCGCAAAATGTGTATATGATCTCCGGGGTTCGCGGATCCGGAAAAACAGTATTCATGACTGAGACGGCGAATCGTTTCAAAGCGATGGACGATTGGATCGTCGTAGATTTAAGTTCTGATGGTGACATGATGCTTGACCTTACAGCAGAACTCTCCAGTGAAAAGCAGCTGGCTCAGATATTCCAGCAAGCCGAAATCAATCTCTCCTTTTGGGGATTCGGATTGAAAGTGAAGAACTCCGTTCCAATCACGAGCATCAAAGTTGCACTGACGAAGATGCTTGAAAGCCTACAGTCTCAAGGTAAAAAGGTGCTTGTTACTATCGATGAAGTTGTATCCAACACTGCCATGCGAACCTTCGCCGGCAACTTCCAGATTCTTACGCGAAATAAGCTTCCCATCTTCCTGCTGATGACCGGTCTTTTTGAAAACATCCGGGAACTGCAAAACGAAAAAAATCTGACATTCCTGTACCGGGCTCCAAGAATTGAGTTGAAGGCTCTCAGCAAACGGGGGATTGCAGATAACTACCGCACAAATTTCAAACTCGACCGCGAGGCCGCATTTGAAATGGCAGACATGACACGCGGATACTCATTTGCTTTTCAGGTCCTGGGCTACCTTACATGGGAGCACGCAGGCAATTACAGATCCGTGATCTCGGAATACCGAAACCTGATCGAGGACAATGTCTATGATAAGATCTGGTCACAGTTATCCCCTAAGGACAGACAACTTTGCCATGCCATCGCTAAAACACCCGGCGGAAAAGTTCTTGATGTGCGATCCTGCCTGAACATGGAAACCAACGCCTTCAATCCGTATCGAAAAAGGCTGATCGATAAAGGGTTGGTTGATGGAGATGAAAGAGGAATTGTACGTTTTACACTGCCGTACTTTGAGGATTATGTGGTGGAGAATCATAATATCGAAGATCGATAACAATACACCGATCCAATCACTTCCAATGTCTATTTTATAATGAAGTCATTATTCAAAGAATTCGGAGGAAATCATGTCTAAGAACAAAGGAAAATCTACATTCATAAAAAAGAATCCAACCCAGACATTACTTCTGCTGTCCTTTCTGATCCCTTTCATTGTTGTTTTTATCGGTCTGGTGCTCGGGTCCTTTGCTCCATTCGGCAGCAAGGACGTCATGACCGCCGGCGGAATGTCGAAACATCTTACATATTACTACGAGTTATACGACCGGGTTCATGAGGGGAATGGACTGGTTTACAGTCTGATAAATGGTTCCGGATACGATTTCACTTCCATTTTCACCAACTATCTGTCTGATCCTCTAAACCTTATCCTCTTAATCGTGCCACGCACAGCAATCCCGGCGTCCGTCAACCTGCTATACGCGATAAAGATTGGTCTGGCCGGCCTTTTCTTCGCATATTTTCTACGTCATCGTTCCTCCCATTCAGAGAAAGAATCAAAATTCAATTTCCCAATCTTCGGTTTCTCTGTAGCATATGCTCTTTCCACCTATATGTTAGGACAGGGAATGAATATCACACATCTAACGGTCGTAGCCCTCTTTCCGCTCCTTTTGGTTGGGCTGGATAAGTTGCTGACTGATGGCAAATGGAGACTCTACGCCGCAATCCTGACCGCATGTGTCTTCTGCAGCATTCAAATGGCAATCATCGTATTTCTGTTCACTCTCCTGTATGCCGCTCTCTTTGACTATACCTCACTAAGTCACGCCATCCGAAACCTGTTCATGAAATTGATTTCGGATCTGCTTGCCATAGGTGCAGGTGCCGTGATCATACTGAACTCCGTGGGTAGCACCTCTTTTCAGGAAGAGATCTCCATCAAATTCCCCCAGGGTTCAAATGTGACCACCTTCTTTGATGTGTTCAAAAGCCTTCTGCCTGTCACACAGGCCTCCTCATCCACAAAAAGCAACTATGGCATCGATGTTTTCTGCGGATTCCTGATGATCATTCTCCTGATACTCTACCTTGGAAATCCCAACATCGCTCTGTCACGCCGAATCCGGCAATCCGGAATTCTCGTTGCTTTGGGCAGCGGTCTATTTCTTGTTACACCAAACTATCTCTTCAACGGATTCTCTCACCCGGAGATGACCTACTGTCTCTTCGGCTTCCTTTTCGTGGCACAATTACTGTCCATGGGCTATGAAGAATTTCTAAATCTGGAACACACACCAGGCTGGCAGTTACATGTAACCCTTTTGGTGCTTGCCGGGATGATCCCTGCAAGTTTCTGTCTCTGCGATACCAGTAACTCCATCCATCCGTTCCTTTATGCAGCAGGAGTTTTGGTGATATACTACATACTTCTGGTACTGTTCCACCATAAAAAAATGTCAAAACAGCTGTTACATCTGATTCTTCCTCTGCTTCTAGTCGCCGAGGTGGGAATCACCTATGCGGTTGACCTTCGAATGGCAGGATCCAATTCCGTTGCATATGAAGATACCCTGGACAGTCAGTATTATGAAACCGCCAAAGTCGTGCAAAAGACAGTGCCCGGTTCACAGTCCCTGATCTATGATACAAAGAAAAACACGGATACTCCGGTTACTAACACTCTGCTAAACTACCGTTTCATCCTGATAGATAAAAACAGTGACACCATTGCCGATTCCACCCTGACTCATCTGGGCAATGTGGGAAATGTTGCCGTATACAGGAATGAATACGCAGCAAACGGTGTATTTCTTCCGAAATCCGTTGAGGACTGGGTCTACCAGGATCTTTACTCCTTCAGTTCATTGGACAATCTAACCAAGAATTATATGAATTCCGTCCCGGTTTTCCTTCCATCCCACGGAAACATGACCAAGGATTACGGAATACTGTATGACGAAAATGGGAAGGAAGATACCCGACACCTGGACTATCTGTTTACGTATCGTTCCACATCGGAGGGGGACCTTTATGCCTCACTGTCCGGAATCCACCATCTCGGAAGTGTAAAGGCCGGTGCCCCTGCCACCTTCTCCATAACATATGCCAGCTGGTCGGAGATACCGGAACAATTCGAAGCCGAATATGCTTTCTTCTATCCGGATGCTTTTAAAGTCTTCTATGATTTACTATTCACTGCCTCCCCGGAACAACAGTCTGAATCAGAAAGTACCTATAATATCAACGCAACCGAAGATGGATATTTGCTTGTTCCCTTCTCAAATCTTTCCGGTTGGGATATTAGCGTTAATGGCACTTCCGTCACGCCATCCGCCTTTATGGACCGCGCACTACTGATTCCTGTCACAAAGGGCGAAAATACGATCCACCTTGCCTATCATCCCCCTCTGCTTATCTGGGGAATCGTGATCAGCGTGCTAGTTCTTGCACTTCTGATCCTTCTTGCAGTGAAGGACCACATCCGTATGTCGGCAGATTCCAGAAGAATTCATTCTCTGTCAGACTGGCTTCAGGCAAACCACGTCTATATTCTGACCTTTGCCATTACCACCCTGATCTTCCTTCTGATGCAGATGTATACCGGCAGTCTTCCTTTTGGTGACCGTTCGACTCTGATCGGCGACGGCTATCTCCAAGCTTATAACGGATACTCCGGAACCGTAGACAGTATAAAGCAAGGCACTTATTCTCCTCTAAACTGGAACATCGGCGTTGCAATCGACCAATATAACAATTACATCGGACATATCCTGTCTCCCTGGTCTTTCTTGAAATATCTTCTTATGCCGAAATCTCTGTATATGATCGATCTTACCTTCAGTTATTACCTGAACCTGATCCTCCCGGGGCTCGCGATCATTCTATATCTGACCCACCGCCGCCGGGGCGAACGAATGTTAAAGACAGACCGAAGGCTTCTGATCATCGGCGTATGCTACAGTCTTTCCAGTTACGCCATCAACTACTTTGTCTACGGAAACTTTACCTTCCTGATCTATGCTCCCCTCCTGGTACTTGCCATGGAACGACTGGTCTATGACAAGAAACCATTGCTGTATATCATTTTACTTTATATGCAAATGGGCGATGCCTACTATGCCTTCATGCTCTGCGAATTCCTTGCACTCATGTTCTTTACATTAGAATTCGAAAGTGTAAAGGATTTCTTCCGGAAAGGAATCCGCTTCGCTGCAGCCTCCGTAGCCGCAGCCGGTCTGGCTTGCTTCCGGTTAATTCCATACTATATGAAAACGCTGGAATCCCCATATAAGGTTGCAGATAATACCTCTCCTGTCGAGAAGGTCAGCGGATCTTTCCTGTCCTTATTCTCCGATGGCATGACTTACCGGAACGCGGTGATTACCACTTCTGACGATTACCGTGTAAACTATTATATCGGTATACTTCTTCTCCTGGTCATTCCTCTGTATCTGCTGAACAAACGGGTAAAACTGTCCGTCCGAATCCGTTATATCGTTCTACTGGCTCTGTATTTCGTAGCCTTCGGAAACAGCACCCTGAACTACATCTTCCACGGTTTCCATTATCAATCTCTGGTACCAAATCGGTTTTCCGCTTTCTTTATCTTCCTTCTGGTCGTAGTATTCTATGAATGCCTTCTGTCCTGGCAGGAATACGATCGAACAAAATTCTGCCTTGGCATCGGGGTTCCCGGCCTAATATTGGCCGGACTCTGGACCGTCTATGCGTTGACCTCGAAGGAAGTTGAATCCACTGCGGTCATTGCCAGCATGATCTTCCTGGGCATTTATCTATTGCTGTCCGTGCTTCAATTATGGAAGAAACATCGGCTTGCTCTACGTCGGGGCATAATTCTTCTATGTATGATTGAAGTGATCCTGAATGCCCTGTATATCTTTCCCGAAGCCATCGGCACGAACATGGCAGATTATTCCGACCCGGCCAGCATAGAAACACTTGCGGAGCGAAACAAGGACATGCAGAAGCCCTTTATGGCCACAGAGTATATCTCGGATTATTATAATGCGGCCGAGTCTACCAGCATCACCTCCGACAGTTTCTTTTCCTCCAATGTGACCATGGGACATGTAATGCTGTTTACCAAGTGGAATCTGATCACATCAACAAATGCCGCCCAATATCTATCCGGGAATCCGCTTGCCGATATGATGCTTCATATCAAATATAACATTACAAACGGCACATCCAAAACCTCCAAGTCCCACTATCCGACCATTGACCGCGCCGGAGCTTTGGAACTACATGAAAATTCCAATTATCTGCCATTGGGCGTCTTCTTCGAAGAGAACCCTGCCTTGGATTCATGGAACGAGATGGCGTATACTGATTTCACAGATCAGCACGGAGGAAGCGCCCTCATTTACCAAAACGCCTTCTCCCGCGCTCTTGGATGTGATGATCTCTACCATATGATCGAGCTGGAACAGGCGCCTTCCTCCACAACAGAAGAGGAGAATACCACTTATATCACACTGGACGCTTCAGATTCCGTGGATGACCTGCAGTATGAAATCCCGATTCAGATCCATCTCGCAAAGGATGTCGAAGGGGATATCTATCTCTCCTATGCCAACGCAATAACCTACGTCGCCACTGCCCAAAAGGGAACATCTGATGTCATTCAAACTATAATGTATCTACCTTCAACCCAAAGCAACTACACCATGCAAATTGCCTCATGCGATGAAGAGGCATTCAAAAAGCTATATACCAAACTAAACGATTCCGTACTGGAGGATATCGAGATCGATTTCACCACCGTCCGCGGACAGATTCAAGCTCCCAAGGATGGCACCGTATTCCTGTCACTTCCCTACATGGAGGGATGGTCAACATACGTGGACGGAATCAAGGCAGAACACACATCCTTCCTTGGAGGTATCGGTGTTCCGGTCTCCGCCGGAAATCATACGATTGAAATCGTCTATACTCCAAGGGGCATGTGGCTTGGCATTTCCATATCCTGCGGAACTCTGCTACTTCTCATCATTTACGCCTTCATCCATCGTCAACTGAAGCATCGAAGAAAAGCAGAACCATACTAATAACGCTCTAAAAAAAGCAAAAGAAAAGAGCATATACCACGAAATCGTGGCATATGCTCTTTTCTTAACGAGGCGTCTTAATCCTCTATTTTACTTCCTGTATAACCATTACTTATTATCTGTTACAGTCCAATCACCAGTAACCGGATCCCAAGATGCCTTCTTCGGATTATTACCAGATGTCTGCTTATAAACAAACTTTCCGATAATGAAAGAAGAACGAGAAGCATTGTTAATTGAACTATCAGTCTTTCCACCGCCATCAACCTCGATATCAAAGGTCTCAGTAATGTCGGTCAAATTCTTAATCGCCTGAATGGTATCTGCCGTACTCGGCTTACCCTTATCTGCAGCCTTACCATAGCACTCTGTCCAGTAAGCCTGTGCAGCTACATAAGCAGCCTCAGCATTTGTTGTTACCTGTTTCTCACGTGCCTTATCGATGTAACCCAACAGAGCCGGTACAAGGATAGCTGCCAAGATCGCCAGGATAACCAGAACGACGATCAACTCAACGAGAGTAAAACCTTTATCATTTCTTTTCTTCATAAGATATGTCCTCCTTCATTCATTTTTTCATTTGTGCAACTCTCTCATGAATCATGGCTTTATTTTAGCAACAATTACAGAAAGATGCAAGGCATTATGTAAACCAGCCCGTCGAATCTATCAATCAGACAATGATTCACAAAATTTCTTGTGCACTTTGCACAATTCATGTGTTGGAAATGTGTAACCCATGTGTTTTTCCTGTGTTTTTATCGAACACACGACCGATTTTCCCCGAATAATCGGCTAAGAAACCCCATCTTTTACCTTCAGATACGCCCCCTTTCTGCTATTGGACACAAAAAATTCATGGTTTTATACGGTTTGAAACTTAAGATTCTTCGGCCTACGGTCTCAGAATCTCATCTTTAGTCGTAGTAAGCAACCTTGACAAGTTCTTCCACCGTGGTTAGCCCCTCATCGATCAGTTCCACGCAGCTTTCCTTCAGAGTAAGCATGCCCAGTTCCGTCCGCGCATACTCCTTGATCTCCTCAGAAGAAGCATTGTCCGTGATCAACTTCCGGATCGGCTTGTCGATCGGAAGAATCTCATGAATTGAAATACGTCCGCGATAGCCTGTTCCGTTACACTTTTTGCATCCAACCTTATGCTTTACACGCTCCAACGGTTTTCCAACGATCCTCTGTTCCTCTTCTGTAGGCACTCCCCACTCGCCACAGTCCGGACAGACCTTTCTTACCAGACGCTGGGCGATGATTCCAACCAGGGAGTTTGCCAACATATAGGATTCGATTCCCATATCAATCAGACGGGTAACCGAAGAAGCCGCATCATTTGTATGAAGTGTGGAAAGAACGAAGTGACCGGTGATCGCAGCCCGGACAGCGATCGATGCTGTCTCAGCATCACGGGTCTCTCCTAACATGATGATATCCGGGTCCTGACGAAGCAGCGCACGGAGTCCGATCTCAAAGGTAAGTCCCGCGGTCGGGTTCACCTGCATCTGGTTCAGTTTCGGCAGGTTCTTCTCCACCGGGTCCTCAATGGTGGAGATATTCACCGCACGCTGGGACAGTTCGGACAGGATCATGTACAGAGTTGTGGACTTACCGGATCCGGTAGGTCCTGTAACATATACGATACCATTCGGGGACTTCAGCATCCTGCTGACCAGCTGATAGTTCCGGTCGTTCATACCGAAGGTTCCGCTGTGATCGATGGTTGCTGCAGAAGCCAGCAGACGAAGTACCGCCTTCTCCCCGAATACGGTGGGGATGACAGATACACGGACGTTGATGGGCGTACCCTCCACATTCGTTTTAAAGTGTCCGTCCTGAGGGATCCTTCGCTCAGCGATATCCAGGTCTCCGACGATCTTCACACGGGCGATCAGGGAGTTATGGATATTCTTCGGAAGCGTCATGAAGTCCACGATAACACCGTCCATACGCATCCGGACGGAGGTATGCTTCTCAAAGGGCTCGATATGGATATCGGATACATTCGAGTTGTATGCACGTACCACAAGCGAATTCAGAAGGTTGATGATAGGCGTATCATCATCCGCATCCTCCACATTCACTTCAATGATATCATCCTCAGCGAGCGAGGACTTTGCAGCCTTATCCGCAGCCTTCTTCGCAGAAACCTCGGAGTAATAATACTGAATCGCGTTCTCCAGAGGCTGCTTCTCCGTCAGCTCCAGCAGAAGATCCGTTCCCGTAACCTGACGGATATCCTCGATCCCGTAGAAGTTCAGGGGATCATTCGTCAATACATGAAGGACCCCATCTTCGATCCGATAAGCCATCATACCGTACTTCTCAGCCAACGGCTGAGGAATGGTCTCCACGGCATTGATGTCTACCACCAGATCCGATATATTTACTACGTTATACTGAAGTCTCCGGCCAAGGGCTTCCAGCATCTGCTGCTCTGTGATGATATTCAGTGCGATCAGCGCACCGCCCAGACGAACCCCTTCATGAGTCTTCTGGTACTCGATAGCTGCACCGATATCGTCATCCGTTACATATCCGAATTCCTTCAGGACATCACCGATACGTATATTCTTATTCGCTCTCATTTCCATGGTTGCTTCCCCCAGCTTCGGCCTTACTCCCCATTCTCTACAGCCGCTTCCTCAGCAGGCTGTTCCAAAGACGATGTATCAAGCATATAGATCTCCAAACGAACTGTAAGAGACTTCCTGATCTTCGTATCTGTCTGTAGTTCGTCTGTAGTTACTCCCTCTCCGGTAGCCGTTACCGCAGCATCACCGGTAGAAATGATATTTCCATTTACATCCCTTTTTACAACAGTTCGATACTTCCCCCAACTATATCCGGTTACCAGCGAGCACTTGTCAAGATTATTAATCCCATCCAAAAACGCCTCAAGATCCTTTACTTCTCCGCCTACCGTGATAGAGATCGGAACTGCATACACTTCTGTATTGGGAGAATATGTACCTTCTTCCATTCCCATCATAGAACTGGTCAGATCCTTTGTTGTTTCGCTTTCATTTGAAGAAGCTGATTTTCCCGAGTCCTCATCCGACGTTTCTGTGGTTCCATCATCTTGTTTCTTTGAGCTTGAAGATGAGTTTTCGTTCAGCGCCGCCATTTTTTGCATTTCTTCATATTCCGCTATCTGTTCCAACTGCCTCTGATTTAACGCAGAGTAGACATATGCCATTCGGTCTGTCGGAGATTGGGGCATATTAAACTTCAATTCATAGATATTCAGATTCTTGTTCAATGCCATTTCCGTGAACATCCTGTCTACTTCAGCACTGGTCAGCATCTGATAAAAATCTTCTTTCACAGCGTCAAGCTTATTCATGTATTCCTCAACCTGCATTTCGATCAGGCTGGCATTTACGATCTTCATCTTATTAATCTTCTGCGCAGCTTCTTCTTTTTCAATCTTTTCACCCAGTTCACTATAGGCTTTAATCTGGGGAATCACTCCCCAATACCCGATTGCCACTATTATAACAAATATAAACATGCCGACCAGAAGGCGTTTATCCTTATCTGTCATATTCGTTTTCATATGATACGCCTCCTTTCTACTCGACAGTCCGTCCCGCAGCTTCAGCCAGGATGCAATCCACATGGATTGTGAAAAGTCCGGTGCTGCCATCATAAGTGTATCCGGTATGGTTGACGGTCATGAAGATCTTTTCCTCCAACAGCCGGTCTATGTATAGATAAATATCATTTACATTTGAAGCAGTTGCAAGAAATCCAACCTTACCAAGTTCCGCTTCAAAACTCTGAATCTCAATCGTCGCATAACCCCTTGCGGCACTTTCCAATTTATTAATTATCTCGTCATTGCAGACGGGATAGGTTTCCACCGAAGAGGAGACCGAAATAATAGCATTATACTTTGATAGAATACTGTCTCTCTTTTCGACAGCTTCATCGTACGCCGCAACCTGAAGTTTTGTTGACGCTTTATTGTTATATTCATATACTTCATTGTACTGAGCATCCCGAATAAGGCGAAGCGTAAAGAAGATTCCGAAAAGTACCGCCATCACCACAAATGTAGCAATAACCGTTATAATCCGTTTCTTTGTCTTCGGGTCCATAGGAACCCTCTCCTCATCCTTCGCGTTAAAGAAGGAAAGGAAGTTACTTGTACGCCCCTGGTCAAAGAGACCGGACACTGCGAACAGCGCAAGCTGTGCGTCCTGCTCCAACTGCGGAGTTGAACCTACGCCTGTATTAATCATTTCTACCGGGGCATTGATTCCGTGATCCATAACAGATTGACGGTAGAAAGTCAGTATACTCTCATCAGTTCCTGCAACCAGAACCTTCTCAATGGGAGCCGTAATCTTCTGTGCTCCCATAAACTGTTCCAATTGGTTCAGGGAACGCGCCAAATCATCCAGATATGCCTCTGTTCCAGGCTCGTTAAAACAACGAATGGAGTTATAATACTTGAACTCCCCCTCTGCGAAAAGGACATTCGACACCAGATTTCCATTGATAATCTGCAACACAAATGTCTTCGCCTGTTTAAGCAAATTCTGTCCGGCATATCCTATGATACTGCTCTCACCGGAAATGATCCCCTTCAGATGAATCTCCATCCCCTCGAACATCTGGATGAATTCCTTCAGCTGATCCTTCGGCGCCATTTCCGCGTACATCTTCCGTGTTCTGGACTTCCGGTCAATCCCCATCTGTACAAAGGAGAGGGTATTCTCCGCATCCTCACGCTGCATATCCGCAAATTCTCTCATGATGAAACCAAGAGATTTCTTCTCACTTATATTTGGGACAGAAAGAGTCTTTCCGGCGATCTTATTACTATTCAGAACAAGGTATACATCCCTCTTCGGAAGGTTATTGGCATTCCAAAAACTCTTCAGATGCTCACTCAGCGCATCGGCATCCATAATAATACCGTTTATGATACTGCCCTCCGGCGCCATAGTAGTATAAACCGCCTTAAGATTCCCACGTCTGGCTCGAGTCCCGATCGCGATCTGTATAATCTGGTTTGATAAATATACACTTACGCTCATGCTCTAACCCTCACTCACTTTCTGTTATTTTGACCCACTGGCAATCGTTTGATAGGAGCCGTAGATCGGAGAAATAACCGCTACCATAATAAATCCGACCATTGCTGCCATAATAACAATCATCGCCGGCTCAAGCATAGCCACCAGTTTTTCAATGGCGATCTCGGCATCATACTCCATCTGATCCGCGATAGAATTCAGCATACTATCAAGAGCGCCTGTTTCCTCTCCAACCGCCACGGATGACGGTAGTTTTTTCACAAATCCGTCAATAGATGCAAGGGCATCTGACAGTGGCTTACCGGCACGTATATCTGCAATCATATCATCGAACTGGCTCTCAATATATGAATTACCAATTGTAGTTTTTGCAATCTGCAAGCAGGTCACTATGGGAATGCCGGCTGAATACATACTTGCCAGTGTTCGTGCAAATCTGGCAGTATAAATAATCTTTCTGAGTTTTCCAATCTTCGGAAGATGAATCTCCAGCTTATCAAGTTTAAGCCTTACCGGCGGAAGAGAAGAAACAATCTTCCAAATCATAAAGAGTATCACCACTCCCAAGATCAAAAGATACCACTTACTTGACACAAAATCCGATATTCCCATCAGAATCTCTGTTGTCACCGGCAACGAATCCATCTGGGAAAACATGCTATCAAACTGCGGAAGGACAAACCCCATGATGATAATCAAAACCACGATGATCAGACCCACCAGGATTTTAGGATATGTCGTAGAACTCTTGACCTTCTGCTTCAGACGATATTCCTTACTGTAGTATTCCGCCATGTTCAACGCAGTAACATCCAAATTACCACCACTTTCTGCACTACGGAGCATATTAATCAAAAGTGTCGGAAACACTCCTCCCTGTTCCTCCATAGCATCTGATAATGTCATTCCTGACCGAACACTGCGAAGTATATCTGCATATAGTTTTCTTTCACCTTCTTTGATCGACTCGTCGTCCGACATGATCTGAAGGGCTTTTACCAGGGTAACACCGGCAGAAAGCAGGCGTCCAAGATTACGCGCAAAATCAGACACCGCATCATACTTTAGCTTCTTATGCACTGTCTTCCCCGAAGCGACCTCCTTGGAATCCACCAGAAGCATACCGTCACTCTTCAATTTTCCCTGAAGATCAGACTCATCCTGGGCCTTCATGGATCCGGAAAGGATACGCCCTTCCTCATTTTGAGCCCGATACCGATACGTTACTGCCATACTCTACCTCTTCTTTAAACATTCTCCATTATTGACGCATTTTTATGCTGATAACCCACGTCATTCCGAGCGTAGTGAAGAATCCCTAATCTTGTCATACAACACATAAAACATCACAGTCAAAAATGCTGACCCGAGAAACATCGGTATAGCAAGCCAATGAATACCAAACACAAGTGTCCACAACACAGCAAAAAAACCTCCTAGGATTTCCACAATCGTGTAACGTGCAGAAATCTTTGCACCACAATATCTACATTTTCCTCTAAGAGAAACCCAGGAAATAATAGGAACCAAATCCTTTGCTACCAAAGCGTGGCCACAGGTAGTACACATGGACTTACCAAACGTAAACTGTTTATGTCGAGGCAACCGATAGATTATCACATTCAAGAAGGAGAATACACTTGCTCCTATGGCAAAAAAGATAATCTCGATAAATACCCGCGCCAATATGATCGTAAAGCTCAGCCAGTCCATTTCCTACCACCCTGCCAATCCCTGCTTCTGTCAGTCTTTAACAGCGTCATCAAAATGATAAACGTTCATATGGTAATCTACATCCCAATACTCTGCACCCGCCTTCTTCTCAAAAACCACAAAGAAATGTCCATTTTCATAAGTCATCCCTGTAACTTCATGGTTTTTCACATTATAAGACGTGATTTTATAAATCCCTTGTGGCTTATATATCTGCTCCACAAGCCTCGGGACATCCTCCTCCAAGCCATTGGGGTTGGCGGGATTAAAAACAGTTTTATGCTGGGCATACATCTCGATATCTGCAGATTGGAGCGCCATGCGAGTATTCTTCGCCTCTCGTAGCACATCCTTTGCATCCGAACGTAGTTTGAACACGAAAAAGACAGCTGCACCAATGATCAGTGCGCCGATAACGATCCCCACAACCTTCAATATCTTTTGAAGGAGAAGATTAGACTGTTCCTTTTCACTCTTCATACCTTGCCCCTTAGGATGCATTTAAGTCCCCACAGAAATGCATCATCTTGTATTATACCACAAGAAAAGCCGAACTTCCACAAAAGCCTTTTCTCCCCATCGTTTCCACCGCCCGTCTGAATTCCCCCGACCGGTGAAGACTATTCCACATTGTACATTCGTACAACACGGTAGGAATAGTAGTCCCCATACTTTGGACTCTTCACGTGAATGAACACAACCGTAACTCCCTTCCCATAACTTACCCGGGAAGAGGAAAAACCAAACCGACTTGCAAGTGTCGAAGCATTTGCCCCACCCAGTTGATCACCGCGAACAAAATACAACTCTTCCAGTGAATATCCATTATAGACGCCTCGATCAAACTTCCACGTGGTCGCTTCACGGCTCTTATCTGGGTGCAAAACATCCTGGAATGTAAAATAATCAAGCAATAACTCCCCATTAACCGCATGAATCTTCAACCTTGTATCCGTCCGATCATTCAGTGTAAGGCTTGTAAAATCACTGGCATAATCCGGATTCTCCGGATGTTCCTCTTCATTACCGTCAGTACCGGTAACTGTTTGCTCATAATACTTCGCGCCCTCAATCTCAGACGCAACCTTCTCCATAATAATATCCGTAACTTGCTTGGAATAGGTTTCACCCTTCACGTTATAATACTGATTTGTGATCATCCCAATGATTGCAGCGGCAGCTGCAAGGAAGATTCCCAACAGTGCAAACGTTACGATAATTTCAACCAGCGTGGTTCCTGCATTCCTGCACTTATTATGTTTAGAGGATCTTTTTTTCATACTATTGATCCTCCTTATGAACAAATCTGAGAGCCTTCGGAATAAGAATTTTCTCCTGAGTCTCACCGTCCGTAGGAAGATAAGCATATGTTACTGCTTCGATCTGATAGAGCGAGATCCACAGTTTCTCCTGCGCGGTCTTTGCATTCTCTATTTGTTGATCCGTCGCATTTGCCAGATTGGGATTAATCACATCATAATACGCTTCGCCAGCCGTTCCAAAATTGGCTTCATCTGTATCCTTACTCAAGGACAGGTAAAACAAGGGCTCATTATCTTTAGTATGAAAGGATGTAATGGAAATACGATTTGCACTATTATCCGCATCCGGAACATTGTTCTGATTATACATCTGCTCCCCAAAGGAAACTACTGCCTGACTTGTATCATGTGCGCGCATCCGAAGTATGTTGCAGAAGGAAATGATTCCATACAGAATACCAAGCACGATCATGAGCACAGTAAAAGCCACCAGCGTCTCCACCATGGTGACACCCTGGTTGTTTGATAGTTTTATCTTCACCTGAGTCATGTTCTTTTGCCCGTTACATTCTTTCCTTTTCATCCGCCACCTCATAAATGAGTTTCAACCTTATCATCATTCTCTTCCGGCATACTTCCACACCCATTTTTCTGTCAAGTTGATTGGTGAAGTCTGCTCTGTTCCGGTCGAAAAACTGATAGGATTGTATGTATCTACTCCCGCCATCATATTCAGAACCTTGCGTTCCCTCTCCACAGTTATTTCCTCCAGCGTAAGTGTGTACTGATTCTTTATTACATAGGACTGACTGGCCGTTTCACAGATCACTTCCACATACAGTCGAATTCCCGACTTGGATTTTCTGAGGTCTGCAACATCCACCTCATCCGAATGAGCTGTTATCGGAACGCTCCCCTCCGGAAGCATCCAGTAAACACATAACTTCACACTTCCCGGATATCCATCCATAGAGTTCAATGCATCCTCTGCATTCGCCGGAATAGCTGTATTAAAGTAATTATCCGAATAATTCACCCTCATGTCAAAATAGCGAAAGGCATCCTTCTCACTATGACCTGTCCCTGTGTAATTCGGATCGTAGTATGGCCATGTCCCTTCCTGACAGATATTAAACCTCACATATCGCCATAGCTCCGCCGACTCCGCATTCGTGCCGGTAAGTTCTGTGGTAATTGCAGTGCTAAGTGAATTCGCTGCCTCAGAATTCTTCTTGCTGGCCGCTTTCTTGTTTTGAGAAGAATAAAGAGTATAGGTGACAAGCACAAGGGAAAGTGTAAACACCATAAGAATACCTATGATGATGACTGCCACCATCAAGGCCGCTCCCCGATTGTTCCCTTTTCCCGGGTATGCATTTTTTCCATTGTTCTTTCTCATGCGCTTGTCTCCGGTCACCACTCAATCATGTCAATTCATCGCGGTCATGGTTCATCTACAAATTTACTGTTCTTCTGTCCCGTTTCATCCTTCAAAAACTGCAATAGTTTCTTATCCAGATTACCAAACACTGCCAAACGGCTTTCCATCGTATTCTGTGTATCCAGAAGTGACGCCTTCTTTGTAACCTTTCCTCCGGAATACTCTCCAAGTCCGGGCATCAGGACATCATTTTGGAATTCGCCATTTCTCTTGTAAATGAAATGATAGGATTCATGTGTCTGCCCCTCCTGAACATACAATTGCTTAGACCAGGTATCGACCTCGGTATTAATAGTATCCAATTTCCAAAGATTTGCATTTCCCGTGGATGACGGAACCAGTGATACACCATCCACATATTGATTTGCAATCGGTGTAAATCCGCTGATCGCATCACCGGATGCTGTGTCAGATCCTGTTGAAGTTTCAGATGCAAATACCTTCTCAACCTCATTCTGAATGTAGGTAACTCCCGCAATTCCGTAATAGAACGCATTTTCATCATCATTTGCAACCGGATTAAACTCTATTCTGATGTTCACTGGCTTGATCGCGTCGTTATTATTGTCTGTTCCAAACAGAACCGTATCACTGAATTTCTGAACTGTACTATATCCTGTCGAATCCAGATAGATCATTCTCTGATTCTGTGCCGTCCTCTTTTGTCCGAACCGATCATAGAATGTCAGTGTCACAAGATAACGATAATAACAATCCTCAGATTGAGAATCACGGTAATAATTCAGGTTGTACAAATACAGCTTGATTCCACTGGCATTCAGACCAGTCGAAGGTCGATTAATGTCAATATCAATGTATGGCGTTCTGCTGTCTCCATACGCATCAAATACCGAATATTTCAGATTACCATTATCCTTATTCTCATCATAGTATGTTTCGAGCCAGTTTCCAAATGTCGAGTCTTCCGTTCTTGTTGCATTGCTGACAGGATAAAGATTCGATGTCCAGGTAACAGAGTCATTCGGCTTCTTGTCATAAATCTGAAGATCATATGCCCAGTCCTTCGAATGATCATCGTAGACTACTTCTTGCAGTTTATTGGAACTGAACATATCAGAAGCCGGGTCCGATCCTCCGATAATAGTCGCCTTTACCTGATTGGATGTACTGCCAGGCACCACCTGTCCTCCGGAATAGTTCTGTGGGAACTGCTCTTTGTCTGCTTCACCAACCATATAGTGCTTTCCGTCAGAATCTGACCAGAAGACACTGTACAGCGGTAAACTGATCGTATCCGTCGAACCACTTACGCCGGCGCCCAACATAGCCTCATAATCATCCTTGCCAGCCCAGATCCGAACGCCTGTCACACTCCAGTCAGAGGGGATCTGGAAGGTATCATAGAGCCGAGCCTCAGTCTGCTTCACTCCATGCGCGACCTTACGATTAAAGGTATGCTGCTTTGAAATATTGGACGAATCTTTATATGAGAACGTCAAATGATACTGATAAGCCTGGTTTGTAGCAACACCCGAATACCAGTAAACCGTAAAGTCCTTCATATTTACCCCTTCAGGTTCATCCTGACCTTTATGCACGGTAAAATTCAGGTCATACGCTTTGGTTCCCGACTGTGTCCACTCATTTTTGCTGATTGTGAAACACTTCACATTTTCAGCATCTATGCCGTCCGCGAGATTCAGGAATCTCCATCCGCTGTTTTCCGGTTTATTCATCAGTGTTTTCAAATAACCATCTGTTGCCACCGTATAATAAACCGATCCATAATTCTTTACTTTTCCCAGATCAGCATTATTCGCCGCATACGGTTGTTCACCATAGAGGAAAAAGTTCCTTGTCAGATTATCCGAATCCATAGGCGCTATAGGATCATCCGTAAGGTCTGCGCCGAGTCCTCCTGCTTCTGCATTCGCGTAAACCCTCGCCGCTTCTTCCCCGGTAATACCATACTGCACACCAGGTCCGTAATTCCTACAATACGTAATCACTCCACGTCGGTCCGTACTATATACGATACCCGCGCTGTCCTTTCCGACTGCATCCCCGGACTCAGTCAGATTAATATCTCCCAGATTGACGCAACTGGTCACCATTGGCGATCCGGTTGACAAGCCAGAAGTTGCAACACCGGCTATTCCCGCTGAAACATCCGCCCCCAGGATTCTACCACGATTTTCGGAGTAACGGATATCCGAACTACCACCAAGTGCACCCGCAATTCCCGCAGCAACCTTCGCTTTGATCGTTGCACGATTTGAGCAGAAAAATATCACACCATAGTTGCTGCCATCGGTATGTATCGTTCCGTTTACACCCGTAAATGCACCTACCCCTTGAATCGTTCCGGAGGAGGAATAATCAAAGTTTGTATTATTGATACAATAATCGATATAATCTGTATTATTCGTATAGTCGTTTGTTCCGCTTGCTTTCTTTGTCTGACCAACGATCTGTCCTGCATTCACCTCCGTCAGCCCGCCAAGCCATGTCGCCTGATCCGCCGCGTAGTAAGGTGTTGCGTCATCTACGTATGGTGCTCCGATCGCATTTCCACATTTTACAAGAATCATACCCTTCGGAACCCGTCCAATAACACCGCCAAGATATGAATACGAAGATTCCTTATCAGTCATTTCGGCCACATTTGTTACCGCACCCGTCGTACGGATGCTGGCTCCGTTTACAAATCCGGTAACCGCAAGGTTCTTCGAACGGTCAGGAGAAAAACCGAAGAGACCGCCGGCAAATATCTTTGCCTGAATAATTCCTGTCACCGAGGTTGTTCCCGCCGAGTAGTTATTGAAAGTGATCGAAATGTCCTTTGTCCCTACTCCGACAATATCGGTGTTGGACATCACCGAGTTGAATGCATCCTGATATGGCTGCTCAGCAATAGTTTCAGCCATGGATCGAAGCTGACTATTTGTCGAATTGGTCCCTGTAAATGCATTTAACTTCGTACCTGCAAATAGCCCTGCAACTCCGCCCGAGAAAGCATCCGCCTCAACCTTTACATCCGTTCCAAGTCGTACATTTCCATTTGCTACCTCGGCTAAAGCGATGTTCGGATCATCCACTCGACCGACAGCTCCATAAAGCCCTCCGGCAAAATAAGCAGAATTAATGTCCATATCCTGTACTACGATCGTGGATCCGGAATTGAATACCCGATCCACAACACCCGCTACGCCGCCGGTATAAACCACTCCCAAAACCTGTATCCGGTCATCGTCCTGAAGATCGGTAGAAATACTAATACTACGTTGGGAATTGCCAGGGTTAATAAGGCCAAAGAGGCCTCCGACTCCGTACCTTCCGGCCACCCTAAACGGAACAGAAATTGCATCCTTTAGTGTGATCGATGGTCCCAAAATATCCTTATGTAGAAAATCTCCACAGATGCCTCCAACCCCGTCACGGCCGACAACCAAAAGCCCTTTGGTATCACTTCCGCTATCATCTCCGACAAAAGGATACGTATTCTTCAGAACCGACCACTTCGAATCAGATGTATGACCGACCACACCACCTACATAGTCCTGGCCGAAAACAATTGCATCCACCCTGGAACTACAATTCTCAGTTCCGTCATCATTCATCCAATCAAAACCAACACTATGTCCTATAATACCACCAACGCAATTGCCGCCGTATGCAGATTGCTCGAGCACATCCGACTGCAATGCCTTTGCATCCAATGAATAAAGATTTGTACCAGAAGAGGTGATCAACTTCATCGCCAGTTTCTTTACCGCCTGCGACTGAATATTATCCGCATTAATAAACGGCAAACGGGTAACACCGTAAATCCCTCCGATGCAACCAAAACCATTCAAAGGATCCATGGGTTTGTCGGACTTCTTGCCAAGGACAACCGCTGTATTCAGCATATCCCTGCCGGCTATAAACTGTGTATAATCTTTACTATAGGTATCCACATCAACATACTGAGACGGTATAGAAGCCCCCACACTGGACGGATTCCAGATTGAAAACGCCTGCTGGGATTTATCACCGATTCCGGTTCCCCCAGCGATTCCTCCGACGTACTTCTCTCCAATCACATTATTATAATTCACAACGGCATAGTTAGCCTCGTCCGAAGCCTTCAGATAAATACTATTATCCGAACAGCCAAAGAGGCCACCCACATAGGTTTTTCCACTTACATAAACATCCGGCGCTCCATCCTCCCAAAGGGCATCCTCCGGCGCCTGAACGCATCCCTTTACATACGCGTACCTAAGGTAACCTACCAAACCTCCCACATAATAATCATACATATGCGCAGTTTCCTGCAGCCCCTTATAGTAGCTGTCACAGTTATCAATCTCAATATAACTGAACGATCCCCGGAAGAACCCATACTCCTCATATTGCTTCAATGGACTCTTTCCATCTGACGCTCCGATTCGAAGTGAACGATGATCAGCAATATAGCCATCCATGGCAACACCGGCGATCCCTCCAATGAAACAACATTTCGATTTCTGCCGACCATCCGTCTGATACTTTGCTCCGTATCCCAGGATAAGATCGCCATGAACCAAACCACGGTTACTGCAATTTTCAATGGTAATCTTCCCTACTCTTGCAACTCTGGCTCCCGTCATAGATGTATTATTGTCCGAAATAAAATATCTATCATGATAATAGTAATATCGCGGGTTAGTGAACTCAGAATCACCTTGATTTCCGTCATAATAGAATGCCGCGTAGCTCTTTTCCTGGTTACTCTCTCCAATAAAGTGCGTATACGCACGGCCGACGATTCCTCCAACATTCTCCAGGCCGGAAACCTCTCCGAAATTCTTCATTCCGGAGATCGTCACATCCTCTTTCGCAGTATTTGTCTCACTATCTGTTACAATATAGGATTCTCTTCCTATAATACCTCCGACATCCGTACGTCCGTTAACCTTACTGCCCTCACCCAGAGTCAGATTAGCGATATAGCCCAGGTTATTCCCGGCAAACCCTCCAACCATATTGGTTGCAAGAAGCTTATCAACACTATTTTCCTTCCCTGCTATATAGGATTCTTCAAACCCTCTGACTGTATGATAAGAAAGCGTGATATTACTGATCGTACCAAGATTTTCAGCAAATAGCCCAAGAGGAAGTGCTCCTCCTCTAAGCAGATGCGATCTGACGCTCAGAGTAGCTGTATCCTCTGCTCCACGATCATTTCCGTAAGTCGCCATTCCCAGGATGTTTTGATTTGTAATATCTCCTGACAGGAATTTTGCTCTCGAATAATTCACTTTATTCAGCTCTGTATTATCAAATACATCATCATAAACGCCATAAGCAATATTGGCTGCAAGGGAAACGGTCACATTACTGATGGAATAACTATCAAGCTCATTCCCGTCCTCATCCTTTGCACCATAAGCAGCCGCCTGCGTAAAGGTATCACCCTTTCCAAGGCAGCGGAAACCAGGGAACGGCATATTTGCCGTTTTCACTCCTGTGGAACCTGTTGCTTTATTTTCTCCGTCATAGTCTATACCGGACGCTTTTCTCTCTGTAAGATTAAAGCTGGCATCATAAGAATTCAGGAAGTAATTATGCTCTGCACCTGTGGTCTTGCCTACAAAGGAATTCCAATCAATATCTGCAGTCAGACAAAATACATTATCCTTGGATCCGGTCCTCTTACACTCTGTCTCATAGCGCATATTATAGAGGTGGCGTCCATTTTGAATTTCAAAACCACGTTTCTCCACGGTTACAGTCGCAGTTTCTCCTGCACCCTCTTCTCCATTTGATTCCACCTGCTTTGTTTCGCTCTTCATTTCGTAGGAAGCAAATGTGGTACATTCACCGCAATTTCCGGAATTCCCGTTCTTGCTGTATAGTTCCAAATGAGTGATATATCCGGTCGGAGCCTCTCCCGAAACACCCTCATATCTAGAACTGTTGATTTCAACCGATTCTGTTGTTGCATTCGGATTGTCTTCTGTCGGACTCGACTTAGTTGTTGTCATTTTACCAAAGATATAGTTTGTAGTATCCGCCAATCCAAAACGATAGAAACTATATGTATTACGGAACCGCTCCGAAGCGGAGTCCACCGCCGTTTTATCCGCCTCTTCTCTCGCCTTACCGTAAACGCTGGTCTGCGCCTGAACATCTGCAGCATCCAATACAATATGAACTACATTCTGCTCATCGATCCATGCCGGGAAACGGAACTTAAAATTGGACGATCCCGCATAATCCCCTTTGGAATAGAATGTGACCGTTATATTCTCAACCGGATGCTCAGCCGCATAGACAAGCATATCACTTTGGCTCGAATTCTCCACTTCTTTCGGGATATCGTCATACGGAATACTGAAACTCATTAAATCCTCAGGATTCCCCTTTCCAGTTCCATCATAAAGCATGAAATTCAGAGCCTTCACCTGATCAAAAGCATCATCCTCCTTCGGATGAAGAAGGATTTCTAATACCTCACTGTTTCTGATCTCAAAGTATAAAGGAGTTTTATCCTGTCCTTTCCCGCGGATCCGTTCTGTCAGTTGATCTACACCATAATATCCCAACATCCAAGGCTCGCGTGCTGCCCTCTGACGGTCCAAAACGCTAACGCTTTCAGATGTACTGGAATCATTGTAGCTGAGTTGATCGGCCCTATCCGAGTAAAGTGCAGAGAATACCTGCCCTGTCTCCGGCGAAAGTTCCAGAATGATAGCTCCGTTCAGAGCTGAAGTATCGGAAACATAGGCCGCAACCAGGTCGAACAGCATAACCGTCCCCAGATTGATCGTCTTTCCATCAATCATACTCTTCCGACCCGCCGCATCCGCAGCAAGATAAGCCACATACCGATCATAATCTCCGCTTTTTGCACTGAGCGTAAGAATAGTTCTGGCATCTTTCTGATTTACATTCAGACCCAAAGCCCCACTGGACTCCGCGCTGCTAGACCACAGAGTCTCCCAGGTGTAGTTTTGTCCGTCGCTCCGTATAATGCTGGAGAGTTTTCCTACCACCGGATTTTTCGAACCAGATTCACAATAGGCCAAAACAAATTCCGAACTATACTTTCCATTCTTCTGAAGTAATCGGAATTCCCGTTCAGTTGCTCCACTTGCGTCCAACTCCACCAACTGATTCTGCGCAGCGAAGAACAGCTCCTCCGCAACGGAGTCCTCATGTTGGAACCGCATCCAATCCTGCCATGCCACTCCACCAAATATAGTGACACCCATAAGAATCGCAAGAAGCACAAGCACAACAACCAGTTCAACCAAAGTGAAACCGGCATTATTCTTTCGTATTCTGTTGGAAAGTGATTTGTTTTGTCTTTCCATATTCTTTACCATCTTTTTGCTTAATTACTGATATGCAAATACTTATTATCCTCAATGATATAATTCTTACCATTGACGTCAGTAAGCGTAGTCCCGCCAAAACCAAGATCCTGAGTAACCTTATTTCTCTCATGTTTAGCTCTGGTATTCCATAAGTCCGGATCCTCAAACAGAACATTATTACCCATATCCCATTGCGCAAAGCAGGTTTTGAATGCGTTAAGCACAGTGGTATTCGTCCCGGTTATGATACGCCGCATAGTATACAAACGGCTCATATCAACCTGCTCGCCAAAGCTCAGCGAATTTAATTGTTTAGCCGAATTAAACATAAACGAAATATCCGTTACATTGGACCAGTCTCCCGTAATGCTTACCGACTTAACACTAGATTCACTAAACATATACGACATATTAACATTCGAACTCACTCCGGATGTGTCAATATTCATAGTCACACTCTGAAGAGAGGAACACTTATTGAACATATAGCTAAAGTTCGTTACCGAGCTGATATCCGCATTTCCAAAGTTAACGTTCTTCAGTTTGGAACATCCATTGAAGAAATAACTCATATCCGTAACCTCGGACAGATCCAGGCCGGACAGATCAACCGAAGCAAGACTGGACCACCCGTTAAACATTTTGGTGGTGTTACCTGAAATCTTCAAAAGCTTAGCTCCTGACCACCACTTCAGCGTTGTCCCATCCAACCACATGTAAACAGAGTCCTCCTGGCCTTCTGCCGCCATATTGTTTTCTGCTCCACCTGCCCTTGCAATTGCCTCTTCCTCAGTTATACCGGTCACTCTTTCGAACCCGGTAATCTTAGTTTTATCGGTTACCGGAGTCTTTTCAGTTATCCAGTTATCAGAGAGCGGTTCCAGCGCAACTACCCTGAGACCTTTATGAGTAAAGTAACCCGCCTGACCTTCCTTTTCAACTCTTGCATACTCTTTTCCTTTATACGCCGGATCATATGGGGTAACCGGTCCTGTCAGACTCTCACAGCCATCAAACATACCGATAAGTGATTCTAACGGCTTATCCCCCGGATCCATATCATTCGTAACCGTCGACAGATCCAGGCCATACCCATCATCAACAGGATCCGCCGCATAAATAGTTGTAAGCTGTGTACATCCACCAAACATCGTCTTCGCCGCATTCACTTTCCTGCAGTTTAACGCTGACAAGTTCAGTGTAGTCAATGAAGTACAACCGGCAAAAGTACTGTTTAATTGCGTAATTCCTTCAGCAGAGAACGCATCATCGTCTCCATATTCACCAAAATCAACATTCTGAAGCGACGAGCACTTAAAGAATACCAAAGCAAAATTCACCTCATCATCAGGAAGTTCAAAACCTCTGATCGTCACATCGGTAAGACTTGTTGCCTCGCGCATAAAATTTTTAAATCGGGTTAACTTCGGTGCATCTACATTTCTTATTTCTACAGAACCGAGTTTATTAAACTGATAGAACAGGTTGGACATGGTCTGTAGATTCGGAAGTGCCACATCCTTCAACGCAAAGGTTTCAAGAGTTCCCTTCGCCGTATTTACCATATTTTTTAGCCCGGAATTCTTATCACCGGATACTGTGAACCCACTGAAAATAACCTTCTCGAGCGTCAGATTCTTAACCTTTGCCGACTTAAATACATCTATAGCAACATCATCTACAACCGTACATTTCACGTTCCCTGTTTTACCCGCACCTATAAGATGCACATCCGTAAGGTTAGAACAGTTTTCAAACATGGACTGTAAATTATTCGCACAATCAATGTGGAAATTTCCAGTACTCTTATTCGCCGAAGCCTTGCAGCCATAGAACATATAACTCATATCAATCGCATTGGAAGTCTCAAGTCCAAGACCTGCGATGGTGACATTCTCACACCCCTTAAACATACTTGCCATATTCTGGGCCGACGTTGTTTTCAGATTGACTAACTTAGCATCCGTCAGTTTCTTACATCCCTCAAACATTGACGCCATGTTAGTTACGGCACTGGTATCAGTTCCTGCGAAGCTTACGCTTTCCAACGAATCTCCCCCCTGGAAAAGCAGCTGGAAGGATGTGATATTCGGAATCGACAGATTGGAAAGCGTCACATTCTTTAATGTTGATATTATGGGATTAGTAAAGTTTCCAAAACCAACCAAATTGGAGAAATTAACACTGTCTATTGTAAGGTCTGTCATACTGGTACAGCCATTGAATACTTCAGATGTTTTGCTGCCATCCAACAGACTTGCCGGAGTTTTTGTTTTTCCCGCCCCGATAAGGTTCACCTTCGCAAGATTTGAACATCCAGCAAACATAGCTGTAACGTCTTCTGCGACATCAATATGAAGCGTTGTTTCCTTCTGAACAGCTGAACAACCATTGAACATGTTTTTCATGTTTTTGGCCTTTAGCGTGTTTAAACCAAGATCCTGGATCACGATTCCGACGCAGTTCTGGAACATGCTTTCCATATCCGTAGCCGAGGACGTATTCAGCCCCTTCAGATTTGCATTGGTCAGGCCTGAGCAATCACAGAACATAAAACTCATGTCTGTCACTGTGCTTGTGTCTGTATTCGAAAATTCCACCGTTGTCAAGCTCGAATAGCCTTTAAACAGTTCTTTAAAAGATTTCACCTTCGGAATCCCGACATTTGAAAAAGCCACCTCCTCCAGCGACTCTTCTGCAGACGCAAAGAACGATCCAAGCCCTTCCAGATTCGAAAAAGTAACATCACTGATCGATACAGCCCTTAAATCTGTACATCCATTAAAGACATTCTCTGTATTTCCTGTGGAAATAGGACATTTTGTCGAACTGTCCTTCCCCGCACCAATCAAATGAACTTCCTCAAGGTGTTCACATCCGGCAAACATTGATTGGATAGTCGTTGCAATATTAATATGAACCGATACAGGCTTCTGATTAATTGCGGTGCAGCCATTAAACATATTGCTCATGTCTTTGATTCTTGATGTATCCAACCCAAGATCCGCAATAATAAGTGAAGTACAGTTCTTGAACATCTGAGTTGCTTTAACGATTGAGAGTTCAAAACCGCCCAAATTGAAATAATTGTCAGATGTAGTGTCCGTTCCACCAACCAACGATGAACAGCCTTCAAACATGGAGGTAGCATTCACCACCGCCACACCATTCGCATCCGGGGGTGCAGGCGTGAAATTATCCAATGCAACGTATGTCAATTCTGAATAACCTTTAAACAAGCTTGCAGTAGTTTTCAGATTCGGCATATTCACATTTTTAATTATAATCTTTGTTACCGAACCCTTTATGCTGTCTGCACTATATAAGTTCGTCAGATCTGAGATATAGGTAGTGTAAAGATTCTCCAGCGTAATGCTTCCAAGTCCTTCACACCCCTTGAAAACTTCCACGATTGATGTATTATACGGCCTTTTAGCAAGATCTTCAGGTTTACCCAGGAAATCGCTATCCCCCTCATCAGTACCTGCCGTATCCGCGCCTGTAAGGATAACAGAATCGAGCACCGTGCAGCCCATAAACATCTGATAAATATCATAAGCCGACCTGATATTAATCTCCGGAACAGATGCAAGATTGGGGCAATATGCGAACATCTTGTCGAAATAATTATTGAACTGTGTGTTAAATCCACTCGAAACCTGAATGCCCGTAATCCCACAATAATAAAACATCTGTGAAGAATCTGCAGACTTCGTAATATCAAATGTTCGGATGTCCAACTGCCCCGTCATTGCTTCACATCTGCCAAACATCCCTTTAAAACGCTCTACACCCGAAGTTTCCATGTGCTGGATAAAACTATTTTCGGTCATTATTCTATATCCGAAGAAAAGGGCCTGCATACTCTCTTCCGCCTTAAGGTCGGAATCATCTTCCTCCGTAAAAACGTAGATTGAGTAAGTGTTTCCTGTTTTTACACTATATGCAACTATATAGTCCGGATACTCCTCGACCAGATTATTTTCATCTACCTTAAAATCCCCGAGATTATCTGTTCCATACCCCCAATCCAGAACATGTTTTCCGTCTACCGAATTGGGATTCTCCTGCATCTTCGTTGTAGAAATACAGAATTCCTTAGTGAAACCTTCGCTATAATAACCATAATTAGCACGTTCATCCTTGTTGATATACATGACCTTATCGACAGGGATTCGGAGATTATCTATTTTGTTGAGTGCCCCTTCTTTATTCGTCACTCCAGCCAGCTGCCTGAAATAAAGACATAACTTAGCCGGATTATTTCTATGAGCTTCATCAGTAAGATATTCATCATAATCAAGCTGGGCCGTTAGGTACCCAACTTCAACCTCAACCATCAATCCATAAAGATCCGAATCCTCCGCGAAAAGATGATCCGTGATTTCTTCTCTGATCTCGTCTTCATAACCCGCTCTGGAGATAGAGCGCTCATTCGACGGATCCGTTCCGTCCTTCTTACAGTCAAAAGCGTTCCATTTCTTGGGCTTATTCTTCCTTACTGCCCCTGCCAGATTCGTTGTTGTTCCATATGTCATCTGTGCCTGTTCAACGAAATCATATTTAGAATCAACCTTATTGCCTTTTTCATCCAATATTTCCGAACCGGGCAATTCATTCTGTTTGAAAGTAAGGTCATATACAGAATCAGCTTTGCCCTCAAAAGCCCCCACTTCGTTCCCTTGAGAATCCGTCGCGTGCATAAATACCGTCCGATTGATATACGCAGGAGTTTCAGCCCGGATTGATGATGTCGTCGACACATCAACAGCTTTAATATACGCAATAAGATCATCTTCTTTCGGTTGCGTCTGTTGCTCATCTCCTCCTTGACTTTCATCATCCTGATCAGATGTATCAGTCGTAGCCTCAGAAAGTCTGAACGTTTTATACACCCCACCATCCATAACCAGCCAATCATGGGAGTATGTAGCAATGTCAGTTCCCTTGGCATTTAATGCCGGATTTTGGGACACAAGGATCGCTGACTCATTCAATTTTTCCAAAGCCGCCTCAGACTGTTCAGAAAACGTTCCCGTAACCCTATCTTTCTTCAATGTCAGAGTATTTCCTGAAATGGATGGGATATCCTTTTTATTCTCAACATTTGATCCCACCCTCAGGACATCTGCATCCAATCCAACCGACTGGGTATTCGGATTGTAGGCCGCGAATGTAATCGCGAGAGGTGAATAGTCATGCGGCATATAGGTGGTAAGAGAAATCTCCTCCCCTTCCAGTTCTTCATAATGCGACGCAAGGTACTCTTTAAGCTCACCAAAATCTTTAAACTGAACTGAACTATTTTGAGTATTATATACCCAGCGAAGCAACGACTGATCCGTATCATACCCTGCCTGCTGTCCCAACGTAGTGTCTTTATCGTATTGATTCGGATCCACGTTATAATTCTGTCCATCAAAAGTAACGGCAATTGCGTTTTGTTTTTCGCCTGCCTCCGGCACGAACTTCAACAGTTGCGTTTTAGCTCCATTATCAAGCAGAATATGGCCGTAAATGTTCACCTTGACATTGTATTCAAAGAGCGACCCATCAACGTTCCAGTCCTCCTTTTTCTTCGATGCTCCACGTCTTGGCGGATCAAACGCAGTATCATCTCCTTCCGCAACAACTTCCGGAGTTCCCTTTTTCCAGACATAGACAATGTTCCCATGTACAGAGCCTGTAACATCCCCATCATCCACGCCCTGAGTGTTTTTCAGCGCCGCAGTTTCACCTTCTTGCGCTTTCTTAGCTTCGGTTTCATTTTCATATACCGTCCACACGTTGTTCCTTAGTACAACTACTCTTCCATCCTGAGCTACAAATTTTGCAAATGAAATCGTATAAGACGCAATATGATCCGAATTTGCCTCCGTTTCTCCATCCAACAACTGAGCACTGGTCCACACAGTAAACGCAGTCATCCCTTTTTCAAATCCCGCCTCTTCTCTGGCAACTGAACGACGGCTCGGAGTCAGACGATTACTTCCGTCATTGTAAATCTCAGTAAACGCGGCCCGCGTAGATGCAAGTGCTGCTTCTGCATCAGCTATATACTGCTTCTCCTTTGAACTGTCGATATATCCCAGAAATGCGGGAATAGCAACTGCAGCTAAGATTGCCAGAATAACAAGCACGACAATAAGCTCCACCAAGGTGAAGCCTTTTTTCGAAGTATGGGAGTTTTTGCGTGTGCGGCCAGGCAGCCACATGTTCATTATTTTGCTCATACGCAATTCCTCCGGCATCTGCCAGTATTATCAAAGTTTCTGCAAAATGGGTAGAATATACCTATACTATCATCTTATGTAGACTTATGCCGATTTTACCATATAAATCAAGGGTATGCAAGAATAGGGGGTTCTTTGTTCATACTCTTTTCACGAAATGATTTGTGAGAATTCACCAAATTTATACATTTTCACAAAAAAAGCCGGACTATCGGCATCAGCTTGATGCGATCGATAGTCCGGCCCGCTTTATTTCAGTGCCTCAGAATCTAGATCCACTAGTCATACATCCTGGGCAGTTTGTTTCTTAAATAGCCCCAAAAAGCCTCATCAGCCAAGCTATTGTATGGTCTGTTATCAGCATTGAAAAGAATATAATACTGAATTGGCAGCTTTCTCCCGTCCATAACAAGTGTGTTTGACTTCTGCTTTTCATCCTTGATCACTATATTTAGATTTGTCGGATTCTTTGAAGTCCATTCCCCGTTATAGTAATAATACGGTCTGGAGTCTTTTTCCTTTATATAGCACGCATAATACACTATATACCGATCGTGCTTACTTACCATTGAATTATTACAATTTCCTGTTGCGACTAAAAAAATATACGGTTTTTGTTCTGTATATTCTGTTATTTTTTTTGCAAAATCACTGCCTACCGCATCTACATCTCCATATCCGGTCACCTTTGCGGCTTTTATACCTATAACATTCTTGTTTCCCCCAATTGGAGTTCCCTTTCCATACTCTTCAGTAAATCCCGCCTGCGTCGCTTCTAAGCAGGCTTTTGCAAGGTTAATATCCTGTTTCTCTCTGGCCTTATCAATCCAACCAATAAGAGCCGGAGTAATAATTGCAGCTAAAACTGCCAAAATAACAAGCACAACAATAAGCTCCACCAGGGTGAATCCTTTTTTCGAAGTATGGGAGTTTTTTCGTGTGTAGCCAGGCATCCACATATTCATCAGTTTGCTCATACGCAATCCCTCCAACATCTGCCAGTATTTTCAGAGATTCTACAAAACGGGTTGAATACACCTAAACCATCATCTTGCGTATACGCATGCGAGTTTACCATATAAATCAATGGTATGCAAGAATTCGGGGTGTTATATTCATACTATTTTCACGAAATAGTTTGTAAGGATTCACCGAATTTATAATTATTTCAAAACAAAGGAAAATGGACATACTTTTGAAGCTATATGAGTTCAGATTCGGATACATTAATTCACACAGATACGCACCCATTTCGGTTGATTATCGGAGATGTGATATGCATTTTCTTTTGCAAAAACGGAAAGAGCCAGATTATCGGCAACGCCTTGATGTGATCAATAATCCAACTCTTTTCGTATTTTAACATATATGGGCGTACTGCGTTGCATTTTTACCGATTCTGTCGCGTGAGATAATCCTGTGTCACACAGGTGACAGCCAGGATCAGGAGATATTCAACCTCCCACAGAGCGCCATAGCTCAACTGCCATGTGGCTATAAGCAGGATGATCACCATGAATACCCGGCTTACCAGGCGGCTGATCCGCTCTGTCCATGCATGCACTATATCTGTTCCGCCAATTCCCCAGCGATAGAAACACATGGGGATGATCACTGCCACAAGGAATGCCCCAAGTAAGTATACAAAGCCGATGAAAGCAGATGCAAAACAGAGCAGTACTGTCATCAGGATGGTAAGGATCCCGAAGAGGATCCCGTTCACCTTGATTGATTTCCTCCAGGCTGCTTCTGCCCGATCCCGCGCTTCCCAGTATTCCTGAGAATCCCTATCAACCAAATCCATTTCATCCATCTCTTCCGGCGCGAGGCCACGCCCCAACTGGCGGAAAATAACAGCCGTCGCTATTGCTATTCCCATACCTGCAAAGAGACCGTAATGCGAGTCCTCCAGCCGTGGAGTGATCAACACGAATATCCCCAGCGTAATAAATGCCAGGCACCCGACAGCAAAGAAGATGATATATACGATATCTCGCGATGTAAGCTTCTCGCTTACCATCCCAGACCCCGGGGAATATACCTTCACTTCTGTCCCTGTAACAACCTGTTCCTGGTCGTTTTCCGTCCCTGAAACGGTTTGTTGATCCCCCGGCGTTTCCTCCGGTTCGTCCGTGGCCGGTTTCGCGCCTTTTTCTGTCGGTACCGGATCAATAAAGACCAGGCCGTCCTCTTCGTCATCCTCATCCTGATTCTCCGCAGGCGCCGGATCGATAAAAGTCAGGACAACCTCATCGTCATCGCCATCCTCAACGCTCTCATCATCCTCGTCCTGCTTCTCCGCAGGTGCCGGATCAATAAATGCAGGTACCTCCTCATCTTCATCATCCTCTTCTATCTGTAGATCCGGATGATCATTTGCCGCATTTTCTTCCTCGATAAAAATCCCCAGATACAGATCCTTCTCCGCCATGATCATCAGATCCAGGAGCAAAAGCGTCATAACCAGACTCTGTGGCATCTCGTAGGAGAAGTCCAGTTCCAGAAGAACTGCTGCGAATACGGTGCCGATGATGTAGACAACGCTGTCCACTCCTGCCGTCCCGTGCTTTCCTGCATTCGTCGAGACCAGGAACTTGTCCAGGAAGAGGCGGACCAGGATGCAGCCCAGGAGGATCGCCACATTTCCGAAGATCACTCCCTTCGTCACTTCGTATTGAAGCGCATGAACCACAATATCCCCCATTGCATATGCACTGAGGGTGTGGATGAAGAGTGAAATTATGAGGAGGATCCATGCCATAACATTTCTCTTATTCTATCAGAAATCCAATATCCCCACCGCCATCAGAAGCAGGGTGAACAGCAGCACCGGAGCCACGAACTTCACCATGACAATGAAGAGATTCTTCCGCCCCAGACGCTCGCCGTTCTTCGTCACCTCGTCAATGACCGTATTGGGCTTCAGTACCCAGCCGATCATGATACAGGTGGCTATGGCTACGATAGGCATCAGCACGTTATTGCTGATATAGTCGAAGAAGTCGAGGATCTGCGCGGAGCCTCCCGGCGCGGTATTCGGCAGCTTTGTTTCGAAGTACCACACGTTGTATCCAAGGCAGACAACCACAGCCAGTCCCAGCGCCAGCAGGGATTCGATGATGGTTGCATTCTTCCGCTTCCATTTGAATTTATCCATCATGCTGGAAACCACTGCCTCCAGAATGGACATGGCACTGGTGATCGCAGCAAAGAGGACCATCAGGAAGAAGGCTGCACCGATGAAGGGGCCGATGGCACCCATTTTATCGAAGACCTTCGGAAGGGTCACAAACATCAGGGACGGGCCGGCCTTCATGCCTTCCACACCCTGGAATACATAGACCGCCGGAATGATCATGACACCGGCCAGGAAAGCCACCACGGTATCAAAGATCTCGATCTGATTGACGGACTTCACCATATTCGCATCATCGTTTACATAGGAACCATAGGTGATCATGATACCCATGGCCACACTGATACTGTAGAACAGCTGTCCCAGTGCATCCATCAGGGTAGTCATGAATTTGCTGAAGGTCAGGCCGTCCAGATCCGGAACACACAGGACCTTAAGACCCTGCATGCCGGTGACCGTCTCCCCATCTGCATTTGTATTCTTCAGGGTAAGGGAATAGATGGCGATGCCGATGACCAGGATCAGCAGGGCCGGCATAACGATGCGGGATACGCGTTCGATCCCCTTTCCGACTCCTGCAAGAATGATCACGGCACAGATCACCAGGAAGATCACCGTAAAGACGATAGGCTCCACATTTCCCGTGATGAAACCGCCGAAGAAACCATCATCCGTCGCTTCTGATCCATTTCCGGTTAGGAAGACCACGAGGTACTTCAGTACCCATCCGCCGATCACGCAGTAATACGGCATGATGATGAAGGGAACCGCACAGGCGAAGCCTCCGATCCAGCCACATCGTTTGTCCAGCCGGCCATAGGCGGTCAGCGGACTCTGCTTGGTCTTTCGTCCGATGGCTACCTCCGTCAGAAGAAGGGTGAATCCGAAGGTGATCGCCAGGGTCAGATAGACCACAAGAAACAGTCCTCCACCGTCCTTCGCCGCCAGCGACGGGAATCTCCAGATATTTCCGAGGCCTACCGCACTTCCGGCTGCTGCCAGGACGAAGCCGAAGGATCCTCTGAATGAACTGCGTTTTTTCTCTTCCATGATGATGCTCCCTTAAGTCTTTTGATCAGTTCCCTTGCCAATGGCATAGGAGGTCATAGTAGATTGTACCAAAAAGCCGACGGTTCTTCAACAATCCCCGATAGAATTCTGGACAGATCGTCAAAGGTGTAGTAAATCTCCGGTTTTCGAATTTCCTCTTGCATCTTTCCCGCGTTTGTTGTAGTATAGTACGGTACCGCAAGGGAATCGGGATGTAGTTCAGGTGGTAGAACGCTTGACTGGGGGTCAAGAGGTCGCAGGTTCAAGTCCTGTCATTCCGATACAGACAAAGAGGAGAGACGTTGAAGTCCCTCCTCTTTGTCTGTATCCGCCTCACGTTTCTTCCTTCCTGTCCTTTTTCAGCGTGACGTATTCCACACCCAGCGCCCGAAGCTTCCGTCTCTTCTTCTGCACCTTGGCATCCGGAAAGCGTCTTCCGATGCAGTCCTTGATCATCTTCACCTTGACGCCTGTCTTCACGGCGCCCTTCGCAGTCGCGCCGACACATCCGCATTCGTCCAGGCCGCAGAGGTAGACCTCGGTGTACTTTTCCTTCTCCATATGCTCACGGAACTGCTTTGAGGAGTAGGTGTCCGGCAGCCTTTTCTCGAAATACAGATCCGATACGATGTCCAGCCCGCTGTACAGCTTCGTCCCTTCTGTTCCCTCGATGGAAAATCCGATGAACCACCGGTTGGTAGGGATATTCGAAAACATCTGGGCGATGTAAATGACGTCCCTCCCCTTCTTCTGAAACGCATGGATGGCGGCATTTACATTCCCCACCAGCTCTTCCGTATCATAGGAGAATTTCTCCTTCCGCTCCGGCCACAGATAATCGTTCTGCATATCGATCACGACCAGCACCTTCTTCGACTCCATTTTCATCCCCCCACAAACAACCTTTGAGACCGCCTTCTGATGGCGGTTTCAAATCCGGCCTTCTGCCGGACTTCGTGCTTTCAGCGCCCGGGTGCGTACGGTTCTCGAATCTGCTGATGCAGATTCGGAACCTATCCCTGCCTGAAATCCTCTGCTTCTCTCTTCTTTATTCCTTCTGCCGTTTCTCTGTTATAGACATCACCGATGAAGGTATTCTTTCCGTTTCCCTTTGCCTGATAGAGCAGCATGTCCGCTTCTCTCAGCATCAGGCGCAGGTCGTCCCTGAGGACGCTCTTCCCGTATACATATCCTGCAGAAAAATGTACCGGCAGCTTCTTATCCTCCAGATAGATCTCCTCCAGCTGCGATGTCAGCAACGCCAGGGTCTTTTGGAATTCCGCCTCATCCACATCCGGAATGATCACGATGAATTCGTCTCCGCCGTAACGGTAGGAGTACTCCGCACCGAAATTGTCCAGGAGCGCATCTCCGGTCTTCTTCAGAAGATAATCTCCGATCGAATGTCCGTAGTTATCGTTCACGGATTTGAAATCATCGATATCCAGCATCAGAAGATGCAGATCCTTCTCGTAATAGGTATCATAATCCCGCCTTAAGGCAAAGCGGTTCTTTACACCGGTCAGAGAATCCCGGATCGTAGCCGCTTCCAGGGTGAGATTGTCCTCCTGCAGCTTTGAGTTCAGGTTGTTCAGATCACTGATATAGGCCTTCAAGTGATCGATCAGCGAACGGAACACGGATGTGAGCACTCCCACTTCATCCCTTCCGCCGTATTTCAGTTCCACATCGTAATCTCCGGCATCCACCTTCTTCGCCGCCTTGGTAAGATCCGTCAGCGGACGGATGATGTGGCTTGCAAACTGCCATGCCAGCAGGACAAATATCACAAGCAGCCCGATGGACACCCAGATCGTTCGTTTCATCATTTTTTGCCAGGGACCGTTCACCTCGGAAACCGGGACCGATACATTCAGGATCATGCCGTTCTTCAGTTTCAGCCGGTACACCTTCTTCTCTACTCCCTCAAAGGTATACTCGATGTACTGGGCGTAGCCGGTCAGCTCCTCCGGCGTCTTGGGGATCTGCTCCGCGGGAAGCGTAAGCACATCGATGGTGGGGTGATAGATGAGATCGCCTTCCGTGTCATTCAGGAACGCGTACCCATTTTCATAAAGGCGGATATTATCCACCTGATCTGCCATGGTTTCATAGTTGATCTCGATCCCGATGACACCCACGAAACGGTCATGATAATAGACCGGAACGTTGTAGGAGATCACCCGGACATCAAGATTGTCGGTGATATACGGCGGAAGCCAGACTGCCTTTCCGGAAGCCCTGGGGATCGTATACCACACAAGCTTCGTGGTGTCGTTCAGATCGTACTGGGTGATGTCCGTCACCTCATGCTCCGTGAACCCATTTCCATTTGCATCCACGTACCAGAAACCGGGCTGATCCTCCGTAAAGGAAGGATCCAGTCTGTAGTAGTAGGTGTGAACGCCGTTTGTCTGACGGGCCACCTTGTTGAAAAATATGTTCACGTGCTGTATATGCTCCTTCAGATCCTTGTCTCCGGACGCCTCCAGATCCGTCTCCGCATAGGAAGCCACCATATCCACGGACTGTCCGACACTGTCAAAATAAGAATCCAGATTCTTCTGTCCGTTCTCGCACAGCAGCCTCAGTGACTGCTCCGAGCTTTCCGCACCCAATTCCGACACATCCTTCATTCCAAGCGCCGTAGCTATACCTGTGGAAAGAACGATGGCGATCACTATGATCATTGTAATTCTGGTCCGTATCGATCTCATTAATTCTGCCTCCAATCACAGGAACGCCCCCGCAGTATCTTCTCCCAAAGATATAACCGGGGAACCTGATGTCAACAAAGCCGCAGCACACGGCGCGTGTGCAAGGTACCACACAATACTACTATACCACGTTTTCACGAAAATGTGTGACGGAATATCTTCCCGGACGGGACAAACGCGGCCTGCGATCTCCGGAAGCTGGATGCCGGCACTTCCGTAGAACTGCCGGCAGATAAGCTGAAGGAACTGTCGGCTGCCATCGACCGGTTGATACCGGATCACGCCGATCCTTCCTATGTTTTTCAAAGCAGTGATGCTGCATATGTCCACGAGCAGTCATCGTACGACTCCCGGAGCAGTTCTGCCCTTAATAACACCTCCGGAAAATCCTTCAATCAGGAGATTTTTACTCAGAGCGGATACACCTACGATGACTACATGAAGCTTGAGCTTCCGGACGGGATGCGCGTCGAACTCATTGACGGCGTGATCTATGAAATGTCGGCACCCACACTTACACATCAGGCCATTACATTTTACTTTGCGCGTACCTTTGACGATTTTATCAGAAAGAACAAGGGCAAATGCAAGGTCTACATTTCTCCCGTGGATGTCCGTCTGGAGTTTGCAACAACCGATATGACCGTTGTCCAGCCGGACGTTCTCGTGATCTGCGACCGTTCAAAGGATGAGGACAAAAAGACAGTAAAGGGTGCACCGGACTATATTCTTGAAGTCCTCTCCCCTTCCTCACGAAAGATCGATACGAACCTGAAGTTGAAAAAATACCGCGAAACCGGCGTCCGTGAGTACTGGATCGTGGATTACGATTCCGGTGTCGTGATCAAAAATGTCTTTTCAGACGGGGACAGGGCAAAGATCTACACCACCTCTGACATCGTACCGGTTGAGATCTACGAAGGAAAACTGGAGATCGACTTCAATGACCTCCGGGAATATGTTGAAAGCTGAGCCCCACTGAAACGGGCATGTACCGATACTATTCCGGCAATAATGAAAAACCCACAACCCATGCTAAACACAGGGGTTGTGGTTTTTTTACATGTTATCGTTCCTCCAGCACCTGGAAGATGTAGAACTTCAGATAATAACTTGCCTCGTCTCCGGCCCAGAGGATCGGATGATCCGCTGCCTGGGTACGGTATTCGATCTGACGGAGGCGCACATGAGCCGCCCTTGCCGCCTGAGCGATCACGGTGGTGAAGGTTTCATAGTCCATGAAATGAGAGCAGGAGCAGGTGGCAAAATATCCCTCATGCCGCGTCAGCTTCATTCCCCGGATGTTGATCTCCCGGTAGCCCTTCATGGCCTGCTTGATCTTGTCACGGTTTTTGGTGAAGGCCGGCGGATCCAGGATCACCACATCATACTTCTCTCCCTGCTCGACCAGCTTGGGAAGAAGGTCCAGCACATCCGCCTCCTGAAATGTAACGCGGTCGGAAAGACCGTTCAGCGCCGCATTTTCCGATGCCTGTGCCACGGCCAGCTCGGAAATGTCGAGCCCCAGCACGGAGTCCGCTCCGCCCAGTCCGCAGTTCAGGGCGAAGGATCCGGTGTGGGTAAAGCAGTCCAGAACCCGGACCGTCTCCCCCGCCGCCTTCATCCGGCGGACCAGGGACTGCATGGCCATGCGGTTTCCCTTCTGATCCAGGAAGAAGCCGGTCTTCTGTCCGTTCTCCACGTCCACGATGTAGTGGACGCCGTTCTCCACGATCTCGAGCCGTGGGGCGAAGACAGCTCCGGCTTTTCGTCCGTCATCCGCGACACAACGCGTCATCTGCCAGCCATCTGCGAAGTCATGCCCGTCTCCCGGGGTCATCCACAGAAGGCCCTTCGTACGTGGAAGCCCTTCCTTCAAACGGATCTTCGCATCGCTCCGCTCAAAGATGGCACGGATCTTCACTCCGTCCTTCTCCAGCACCTCCCACAGGAACCGCAGGATCGTCGGTTTCAATCGGTCGATCCCCAGAGCCAGCGACTCCACAACGAGCACATCCTCATATTTATCGACAACCAGCCCCGGCAGGAAATCCGCTTCACCGAAGATCAGCCGGCAGGAGGAGGTGTCGATCACCGCCTTCCGGTAGTTCCACGCCGCCTGCACTCTCCGCATCAGCAGCGCATCGTCCACAACCTGATCCGGTTCCCGGGTCATCATGCGAACCGTGATCTTCGACTGGGGATTGTAGAAGCCCCGTCCCATGGGATAGTCGTCAAAATCCAGTACACGCACAATATCCCCGGGAGCGGCATCACCCTCTACTCTGTCTATTTCATTATCATAGATCCAGGCTCCGCCGGCCTTGATGGTCCGGCCCTCGCCCTTCTTTAAAATGATCGTTACTTCCTTCTTCTGTTCCATTTTTTCTCCCATATTTATCTCGCTTGTGCCAGCCTCACGCACCTGTCATCACGCATTATCCTGTAATTTCCCGCCCGACCGACGAAGATGCAGGAATTGAGTTCGTCATGGAGGGAATTATATTGTCATTCTCCGCCCGACCGACGAAGAATTCCGTCACGGCGGCAGAAATCATCTTCCGCCCCACCGGAGATCAGCATCCACCTCGTCTCAGTGCGACGCTTGCTCGCCTCAGATTATCTTCATCACTGCTACGCCTCAGATTGTCTTCATCATACTTGACTCTGACCTCGAAATCAAGTATCATACCATCTGACCATATCAAAAAGTATGAATCTGGTCATTTTCATATGGTCAAACATATTGTATTCTTGGATACAGTTTTACATTTGGAGGATAAGAAAATGAAACGCGTTCTTACGATCCAGGACATTTCCTGCCTGGGTAAATGCTCTGTCACTGTTGCACTTCCGGTCATCTCAGCCATGGGCGTTGAGACCGTGATCCTGCCCACTGCAGTGCTGTCCACACACACAATGTTCCAGAACTTCACAGTGAAGGATCTGACCGATCAGCTCATTCCCATCGTGGAGCACTGGAAATCACAGAATGTCGAATTTGATGCGATCTACACAGGCTACCTTGGTTCCGCCGAGGAGATCGAGATCGCAAAGAAGATCTTCGACATGTTCCGCAGCGACAATACATCCATCATCATCGATCCTGTTATGGCTGATAACGGAAAGCTCTATCCCGCATTTGACGAAGCCTACGCAAAGCTGAATGCAGGTCTGTGCGGCAGTGCCGACATCATCCTGCCGAACATCACGGAAGCATGCTTCATGACCGATACCGAATACAAAACCGAGTACGATGAAGCGTACGTAAAGGAGCTTCTGGGCAAGCTTGCAAAGCTCGGTTCGAAGATCGTGGTTCTGACCGGCGTGTCCCTCAGCGAGGGCAAGACCGGCGTATACGGCCTTGATACCGAATCCGGCGAGTACTTCATTTATCAGAATGACCATGTGGATGCTGCTTACCACGGAACCGGCGATATCTTCGCATCGGTTGTTGTCGGTGGTCTCGTACGCGGACTCTCCAAGGAGAAGGCCTTCGCGCTGGCAGCGGACTACACTGCCGATACCATCCGCGAGACTCTGAACAATCCGAAGAAACCCTGGTACGGCGTGGACTTCGAGGCAACGATCCCTCAGCTGGTAAGCCGTCTGACGGTAGACCTGGCTGTGGACGAATAATCAGAAATCTTAATCGCTCTATATATAAAAGCCCCTGGATGCGACGTGCACCCATGGGCTTTTTTCTATATATTATGATTTAGTTCAAACCGGGCATCTGACCTGATCCCATTTAATCGTTCTCCTTCCCGTAGGTAAAGAGACTGATCAAAACAAAGGCAGATCCGGCTATCAGGCTGAATAATCCAAATGATGGTGAAACCGTTGCATCGATACTATGCAGATTATTTTTACAGCCTGCTATATATGTAATCAGATATAACGCAGTAAAGACTGCGCAAAAAAAGAACTTCAGAATGCGGATCTTCTTAAACATGTCTACAATAAGAACTATGATCAATATTCCACATGACATGCCTATCGCAAGGAGAGAAAACCTTAACATTGTCAACTCATCCGTAGAGAGAGAACGTCCGTTATTCCATGCTTTAAACCTATCTGCAAAGCTGCCATCTTCAATGCTCATCCCGGTCAGCTTTACACACCAGTTAAATATATTATCCGTATATCCGTTCAGTGTCTGATCCACAAAATCCGTGTATTCTCCGGAATAAAGGAAGTCTTCCCTGTATTTTAGCACCGGCACACTGATCGTGGTACTCTCAACCCTTGCGAACGGCAACAGGATCCCCGCTGCAAAAAAGAAGATTGCAACAAATGATACCCAGTTGATCCTTCTTTTCTTCGGCATCTGAAGGGTCTGTATCTCCCTCCGCATGGAATTGTTGCTCACCTGCATCTGTCTCAGTTGTTCGTTCTGCATCTGAAGCAGCTGAGCCTGCTTCCGCTGTTCCTCCAGCATTTCCCGATAATACTTCTCCTGAGCCGTTTCCACACGCGCTCCGCCAACAGCCGGTCCTGCCTGAAGCCTAGCTCCGCCAACGGTCGGTCCCGCCTGAGGCCTAACTCCGCCAACGGCCGGTCCTGCCTGAGGCCTAGCCCCGCCAACGGCCGATCCTGCCTGAGGCTTAGCCTCGCCAACGGCCGCTCCTGCCTGAGGCTTAACTCCGCCAACGGCCGATACTGCGCCGCATCTCGGACATGAAGTTCCTTCCGACATCATCGCTCCACAGTTACCACATTGTATCAATCCCATCTTTTAAACCTCAGTTTACGAATGCCGGTTCAATCCGTCTCTCACGCTCATTCTGACGGTCCGCCGGTTTATTACTTTGCTGCTGACGCCGAGATCAGGCTCTCGGCCTTATCTCCTGCTTCCTTCGTCAGCCTTCCGTCGTCATCCAGGATCCGGATGAGCAGCAGCTGACGCATTTCCTCCGAACGCTTTACGGCCTTCCGGAAGACTCCGATCTCCATCTCCCCGTACTGCGTGAAGCTGGTCCCCCGGTTCTTCAGCAGGTCCTTCATCTGATAGTTCAGGGCTGTGATCTTCTCATCCAGACTGACGATCTTATGATACAGCCTCTTGGTAGTCCTCAGCACGGCCTTCAGATTCTCTTCATCCGTAGCCAGGCTGTCCACGTCCTCCTTCGGAAAATCCGCATTCCAGAGGGTACGGTCGATATCCGACATTCCCGTCCTGTCCAGCAGTCCCTCACAGATCCGGACCGTATCGATCAGCACGGAATCAGTAAGTCGGTTGTAAGACGAAAGGAGTTCCCTCGTCCGCTCGGTCAGGCGCACATTTGCTTCCGAAGGCTCCTGACTCTTCTTTCTCTGTCCAAAGAAAAATAACGGCATACCTGTTCCCTCCTTACTTTCTTCCCGTCATCAGATCCCGGGCATTTGCGGCGATCACCTGTCCGCGTTCCTTCAGGTTCTTCAGCTGGAGCTTCGCATCCTCATTTCCAACCTCGTTCTCACTTATGAGCCGGCTCTCCCGCTCCACGGCGTTTGCTGCGACCAGCGTCTGTTCCATCTCATGGAAATCGGCTTCCTCCACCTCCAGCTTGCGGACCGCATTCTCGATCAGACGGCGTTCTCCTTCTTCGTAATCCCGGTCGCAGAGTGCGATTGTGAGCATGTTCCAAATGAGGAGCCGCCCGGGGATCGTGTCGTCCGTGATATTGTCCGTGATTCCCTCCTTCATTTCCCGCTCCACATAGTCCATCAGAAGGAACACCCTCTCCCTGTCCTCGGAGAAAAGTCCGTTCTGCTTGCACTCCCAGAGAAGCTGATCCTTGTAGGTGGGATAGGTTTCATCCAGAAGATTTCCGAGCTCGTCGAACTTCGCGCGCTCATCATCTACGATCAGCCCGTCTGCCGCCATCAGATAGTAGCAGATCTTAAGAGCATTCTGTTTCTTGATCATTTTCATATGCCGTAACCCCTTTATTCCATATTACATTATTCCGTACTGCATCACACCACACCGCACGAGCCATCCGAGTCCTTATTGCATTACTCTCTTATTACGCAGTTCTTCCCGCTCTTCTTCGCTTTGTAAAGAGCATCGTCAACTCTCCGGCAGCATACATCCGCGTCCTCTCCCGGGAGCAGCTCCGTCACACCAAGGCTCATGGTCTGCTGCCCGCACAGATCAAACCGGATCTTGTTGAATTCCTGCCGGAAGATCTCCGCCAGATTCTCCGCCTGTTCCACGTTGCAGCCTGCCATCAGAACCATAAATTCCTCGCCGCCCCAGCGTCCTGCCAGACAGCCGGGCGCCTGGCGGTCAATGGTGCGTTTCAGCATTTCAGCGAGACGGATCAGAACCTGATCTCCTTCGCTGTGACCATAGGTGTCATTGACCTTCTTGAAATCATCCACGTCCATCATGACCAGTGCCACCGGCAGTGGGGACTCGCCCTTCTCCGCCGCCTGATTTGATTCATTTACCCGTTCCGTGATCCTCCGCTGGATCTCCATACGGTTGTAGAGCCGTGTCATACCGTCAGATATGGCGGCGTGCTCCAGCTTCCGGTTTGCGGCCTCCAGTTCATTTGTGGCTGCCTGAATAAATGTGGCAAGCCGCTTTACCATGGACACCTGACCGGAGAATTCCATGCCGACCTCCGAAAGCTCCGGCGGTTCTCCCGTATCCATGGCCTCACCTTCGCGGATCGCACCCACTACAAGTGTTACATTATGCTGGTTCAGATGTCCCTTGGTCCGGAGGAATTCTCCGGAGGTGAAAAAGCCTGATGTGGGCGCCACCAGCTGGAAGGGTGCGGTCTCACGGCTTACCTCCTGTCCCCAGAACATCCGACGGGCTCCGCAGGAATAAATCTTGATCACATCCGGCGCAAAATGGCTCAGCTTCTTCACGCCGTCCGCCACCTCACGCAATATCGTCTCTGGATCACCGTACGCGATCCGTGCCCGATCACCCTCATACATGTCAGAGGTCATCATCAGCGCCCCATTATCCAGACTTGCAGTGGGCGCACGCAGCAGCTGGATCCCGTTATGATCGAAGATAAAGGGAAACTCCAGGGTGTTTCCGAAGAAATTCTCATCATTTTCTATATTCAGATAGCGGTAGTAGGTCTCGTAGGCCGGGCGTTTCTCTATCTCATACAGAACGTTGCCACTGACCTTCGTGATCTCCAGCTCACGTCCCAGAGGCTTCCAGCCGGTGATATACGTGGTTTCCACATGGATGTCACTTCCTCCCATCAGAAGAAAGACCACGCCGTGCTCGGAGTACCCTGCCACATTTGAGAAGACACAGGCTGTATCCTCATTCATATCCGCGTTGAAGGCACCGCCGCCGAAGATGGCAATATCTCTCCTGGCTTCCCGCAGCTGATCGGAGAAGCCGGTCATGGACATGCCGCGGATCGTAACCAGCAGTTCGATCGCACTCACCCAGGGATTTTCCTCCAGCACCTTCAGGATGGAGGAAGTCACCTCCGCCTCATTTTCCTGATTCAGATCATACTGACGGATCTGCACCCGCGACGTCGGGTACTCGAAGACAGTACAGGTAACCGCGATCATCCGCTGCGACAGATTGCCGTTGATGATGTGTCCGTTGGTCGAACAGCCGAATACCAGCGCTTCCGGCAGTTCCTGCTCGATCAGCTTCAGGATGCCTTCTACCTCATCACGATCGGGCGTTTCCGTGAAGACCTGGAACACCATGCGGGACAGGATCTTCGTCTTGGACCACTGCCGGATCTTGCGAAGCTCCTGCAAAAACTGGTCACGTCCCCTGTAACCGAATTGAAATTGCCTCATTGCGCACACCCCCTTCAAGTAAATTTTAGCGCATCTATTCACATCATAACAAGCGAACGTAAATCGTGCAAGAAAAAATCCTAAAGTCGGTTCCTGCAATTCGGGTGCAATTCAGGGACGGTTCTGATCAAACCAGAACCGTCCCTAGTCGTTCAGACCTGTCCCCGCAAATCGGGGACGGTTCTGGTTTGATCAGAACCGTCCCCCATCGATCACACCTGTCCCCGGATTGACGGAACCGACCTTGGGTGCACCGGTTGACATCCCCGCCCCTGAATGGTAAATTAGATGGGTAAATTTTCCGAAAGGACGTGCTCCATGCAAGGGAAGCTTCTATCTACAACCAAGAAATCCATCCTAATCGCGGGTGTCTCCGCCCTGATCCTGATCATAACGATTCTTTTCATCCGTCCCCAAACAAAGACGCTGGATCTGTATAACGGACTTTTATCCACCGACTTTGATCATGTGGATATCCGTAATTTTAACCCTGAGGGAATTAACACCACGAACGATATCAACGATTCCCTGGAGATCCTCTCCACGGAGCCGAAGGACGGCTTCTTCCATATTCAGCTCAAGGGAAATGAACCGGGCTCCTACGATGTGATGATCACATCCTACCGCGCTGACGGGGAGGGCAAAGACAGTGTCGGACAGAGCATAACCGTCACCGACTCCGGCGGAATCTACACCGGAGACTTCACCTTTAACGGCGATGAATACCTCTATCTCGCCTTCGGCGTGATATATCTGTTCATTTCAGTCATGCTCTTCTACTGGCGCAGGAAAACCCGGAAGGCGATGTTCTTCTCCTATAAATCCATTCAGGATTTCGGTCTTGCCCTCTACTTCCTGCTGCAGGCTCTGATCCTGATCCCATTTGTTTTCTACGGAATGCAGCAGCCGGACTACCCCGGACGCACATATCTTCTTGTAAATGGGTTCACTCTGACCGTGATCGCGATCCTGTCCACGGTTCCTCTGATGATATTCGCTCTTTTGATGACCATCAGCAATATCCAACTGATCCGTAAGGAGGGCAAAAGCTGGAAGAACATCCTGGGAATCCTTCTCAGCGGGATGCTCTTCCTCGGTATCGGACTTCTTGCACTGTTGGCATACTATTCACCTCCTGACAGTCTGTCATTGGATCCGAAGGACTCGGGCCTGGTGATCGCCAGGGGTATCATCGCCTCCCTGATCGTATACTTTGAATGTAACCTCTTCTCCACGCTGCTCCACTGTCAGCTGGCTGGACGTCACAAGCCGAAATATGACAAGGATTTCATCATCATCCTGGGCTGCGGCATCCGGGAAGACGGCACCCTCTATCCTCTTCTGAAGGGTCGCGCGGACCGCGCCATCAATTTTGCACAGGACCAGGTGGAGGCCACCGGCAAACGCCCGTATTTCGTCCCCTCCGGCGGACAAGGTCCCGATGAGTGCATGCCCGAAGGCGAAGCGATCAAGAATTATCTTGTGTTCCGCGGCATTCCGGAGGATCTGATCCTCCCCGAAAAGGAGTCCGTCAACACTCTGCAGAACATGAAGTTCTCAAAGAAAATCATCGATGAAAAGAATCCTGACGGAAATGTAGTCTTCTCCACCACAAACTACCACGTCTTCCGAAGCGGAATCCTGGCTGAAAGCGTGGGAATGAACGCCGACGGCATGGGCGCAAAGACCAAATGGTACTTCTGGCCCAACGCCCTGATCCGGGAATTCATCGGAATGCTGGCCCGTCACTGGAAGCTGCATCTGGTCATGGTCACAATGCTTGTACTGCAGACCATTATATTCGGAAACTTCCAGTGGTTCATCAACCTCATCCTGTAGTCCTCCCCGCGAATGTCATGACCGGCTATGCCGGTCATTCCCCAGTTCAACTTGATAATCAAAACCCCCGCAAATGCGGGGGTTTTACTATATCGCTTGGTGAACTGTATGAGCGGGATCAAGAGGACATGCCGGTGGCATGTCCTCCCCGCGAATGTCATGACCGGCTATGCCGGTCATTCCCCAGTTCAACTTGATAATCAAAACCCCGCTGATGCGGGGGTTTTACTATATCGCTTGGTGAACTGTATGAGCGGGATCAAGAGGACATGCCGGTGGCATGTCCTCCCCGCGAATGTCATGACCGGCTATGCCGGTCATTCCGCAGTTCAACGCGATAAAAAAATCGCCCCACGTGTGTGGGGCAATTATTTTTATCGCTTACTGAACTGCGGAGCACGACGTGCTGCCTTCAGTCCGTACTTCTTTCTTTCCTTCATTCTCGGATCTCTGGTCAGGTATCCTGCCTTCTTCAGAGCCGGACGATAATCAGCACTTGCCTCATTCAGGGCTCTTGCAATACCATGACGGATCGCACCTGCCTGACCTGTGAATCCACCGCCGTATACATTTACAAGTACATCATACTTGCCCTCTGTACCGGTTACTGCGAAGGGCTGACGAACGATTACCTTCAAGGTATCCAGACCAAAGTAGTCCTCAATGTCCTTCTTATTGATCGTAATCTTGCCGCTGCCCGGTGTAACATATACACGAGCTACGCTGCTTTTTCTTCTACCTGTTCCGTAAAATCTTGTAGACTTTGCCATAACCTGTTCCTCCTACCCTTAGTACTTGATCTCGAGCTCTTCCGGCTGCTGTGCTGCCTGCTTATGCTCGGGGCCTGCATATACGAAAAGCTTCTTGTACATCTGTCTTCCAAGAGGGCCCTTCGGGAGCATTCCCTTAACAGCATGCTCAACTACAGCTTCAGGCTTCTTTGCAAGCATTTCCTTCAATGTCTTGGACTTCAGTCCTCCGACATAATCGGAATGGGTATAGTACATTTTGTCATTCAGCTTATTTCCGGTAACCTTGATCTTGTCTGCGTTAACAACGATCACATAATCACCTGTGTCGATGTGCGGGGTGTAGATCGGCTTGTTCTTACCGCGCAGCACCTTTGCAACCTCACTTGCGAGGCGGCCTAATGTATGTCCTGTAGCGTCAACTACATACCACTTTCTGTCGATCGTCGATGGGCTTGCCATAAAGCTCTTCATCGCATCTTCCTCCTTAAATTCGATCTTTACTTGTTTGCGGAAGTTTCTGCATCCGCAGCTTCCCGTACGACCGGCCAATGTCCGAAAACCGATCCCTTCGGGATGATTCTATGAAAATGTTCGTTCCGGGGCATGGTACGAACAACTTTCGCTATCGTCACAGATAAATATTCTATAACACGCCTCCCCGTGTGTCAAGCCTTTTTTTGTAAGAACCTTTGCGCTCCCTCACCTTGTCAGGGAATCATACTTCCCCGGCTGACATCATATGACGATGACCACAAGAGTGATCGTTCCGATCAGGATTCCGAAGCCCACCAGGATCCACTCATATCCTGCATGACGTCTCATCTTTGCCGCCGATGCCTGGTAATCCTTAAATTCGGACAGCTCCCGGAGTTCCTCCAGAACAGCGGTCTGTTTCTCAGACATCTCATCGATGCTCCGGTAATCCTCACCGGCTCCCGTGGTATCCAGTTTCTCCTTCTTCACGCGTTCATCAAATTCCCGCATCTTCTGCAGACGGAACCGCAGGAAATGTTCCTCTTCCGCATAACAGACGATATTGTTATCTGCCCGGTACTGTGCATATGCCTCGTGATGCATCAGCACATTGTAGCAATGGCGCCGGTTTACATAATCCCTTGCCGCCGGCGGAAGCATAAAAAAGATACTCGCCAGGATCACCGGAAATGAGATGACCTTGACTGCAATATAAAACAACTTACCGAACGTAGAATCCGTATAGAGGGCCAGAACGCCCTTCGATATTCCCCACATAACCACGGGAATGATCAGTGCAAAAACCAGCACCATGATCCCTGCCCGGAACCGGTCCTTCTTCAGATCTCTCTTTCGGAAGGGGATGGACTGCAGCTGTTCCTCATACCGGGTCCGTGTGTGCTTCATTTTCGTATACAGATCATTAAAGGTATCCAGATATCCGGCATCAGCCTCCGACATCCAGGCCTTGTGCCAGTCCTCCGAGCCCACCTTGGCCCATGGTGGCGCATCAAAATCCCTCCGCGTTCTCGGATCCTGCGCGGCCCGATCCTTATCGTTCTTCTCTTCCCCTTCCTGTCTGACCAGTTCGTATGGCATTTCAATCCCTCACTGTTCCGATCCCCTTACGGAATCCGTATTTGTGAAACCCACTTTACGAAAATGTGATCCCGATCAGCGTCAGCCCCTGTGCTTCGGCAGTCGGTCCGGCCTTGCTCCGGTCACAGGCCTCCAGTATCTCCTTCATTTCCTCCGGCTCCCGAAGTCCCATCCCGACCTCCAGCAGGGTTCCGCTGATGATCCGGACCATATTGTACAGGAATCCCGTTCCCCTGACACGGATCCTGATTCTTCTGGGTTCCTCAAGATCTCTCTCGCAGGTCAGCCCGGTGATGGTCCGCACCGTTGTGGTCGCCTGACTTCCCGCCGAGCAGAAGCTGGCAAAATCATGGGTCCCCACCAGATGATCCGCAGCCTTCTGCATCTTCTTCACATCGAGATCATAGTAACAGAACTTTGAATATAACCGCTCCACCGGATTGGCAAAGCTGTGATTCCAGATTCTGTACTCATAGGTCTTCACGGAATCACAGTGTCTCGGATGAAAATCCGGAGCAACCTCCTCGGAACTCTGGATCCTGATATCCTCCGGCAGATGTGTGTTCAGCGCGTAGGACAGCTTCTCCGCAGGAATGCGGGTCTCCGTATCGAAGACCGCCACATTTCCGAGAGCATGCACTCCCGAATCCGTCCGCGAGGCTCCGATCACCCGGATCTCCTCCCCCAGCAGTCTTGTAAGCTCCCTGTTCAGCACTTCCTCTATTGTAATACCATTCGGCTGTAATTGCCAGCCGCAATAATTCGTGCCGTCATACGCGACGACCAGTCTGACTCTCTTCATCGTATGCGTCCCCATTTCCGGTGCCGTTCCTCATGCCGCCTTACAGAAAGATCATCACCAGCACCACAGCCACCGCGAATGTCAGCATCAGTATTCCGGCGATCCGGTCGATCCGGTGGTACTCCAGCGGCTCCATGCGGGTTCTCTTCGTTCCCGCGTTATATCCCCTGAGATCCATGGCGTCTGCAAGTCGTCCTGCATGCCGAAGTGTACTCCGAAAGAGCGGGATCAGGAGCGGGATCAGATTCGCTGCACGCCGGAACGGATTTCCTTCCTCGTAAACCGCTCCCCGCGATGCCGCCGCCACCTTCATGCGTTCCATTTCCCGTCCCAGCTGCGGCAGAAAGTCAAATGCGATCGCGATGGACATTGCTCCGCTTTCTCCCACAGGGAATCCGGCTCTGAGACCGTCCAGAACGTCCTGAGGCTCTGTTGTCTTCGTAAAGGTCACAGACATCAGGGAAATGAGCAAAACCTTCCAGAAGGTGATCAGAACGGTTTCTACGGGCACCCAGATCAGACTGAAGAGCTCCGCCACGATCAGCATGAAGAGAACGCCTCTGGCGGATCTCACGATCTTCAGAAGTGAGCATCCGGATGTTCCCCAGGCCACGATAAAGACAGCCGTTGCAAGCCCCAGTGCCACCGGATGTCCGGAAAGCAGCACAAGGACCACATAGGCCAGCAAAGAATATAGTTTTGTACGGGGATCCAGCCTGCGCAGAACCCCTTCACCGGGACTGTACTGTCCCAGGGCTACATTTTTCTCCATTATCGTCTCCTGCAACGTTTCTCTTTCCAATCTCACACGGATAACCCGGATCAGCCTTCTGCTATCCCGTAGGTATCCCGGATAGATCATTCCGATATACCGGACTTATCCTTCATACACCCCGGCGCTATCTTTCTGACGTCCCCGGTCTCTTCGCCTCATGAGTCGTGATCACGACCGCTCTTCCATGGTTTACATAATCCTTTATCAGATCTTTTACGATCCGCTTTCCTTTCGGATCCAGTCCCGCAAAGGGTTCATCCAACACCAGTACCTTCGGCTTCATGGCCAGGATCCCCGCCAGTGCCACTCTCCGCTGCTCACCGCCGGACAGCTTTTCCGGTTTTCTGTCCCACAGACGTTCCGGAACACTCAGCGCCCGAAGTGCTTCCTCCGCATGCTGCCTTGCCACAGTCGTTGGCAGGCCTGCCCTCAACGGCCCGTACATCACATCCTGACGTACCGTGCTCTCGAAGAGCTGATCCTCCGGATACTGCATGGCATATCCCACAAAACGGCGCACCTCGGCCATGGGAACCGGCTTCTTTCCCGAGAAGAGCGACCATTTCCTTTTCTCTCTTGCCAGCGGCAGCCGGATCTTTCCAACCTGGATCCGTCCGCCCGTGGCAGCCAGCGTACCGTTCATCAGTTTACATAACGTGCTCTTCCCGAATCCGGTACCTCCGGAAATGAGATAGATCCCGCCGGGACTGATATCCAGGGATACTCCCTCCAGGACCTGATTCTTTCCGTACCGGAAGCTGACATCCCGCATGGTCACCAGCGGTTCAACTGAATCCGGCGTCTTACGTACGATCCAGTCCGGTCCCCGCGTCTGACGTTTCACGGGGTAGGGATTGACAGGATTCTTCCCACCCACATCGTCAAGGGAATTGTCCTCATACTCCTCATCCTCTTCTTCGGCATTGAACTCCCCTGCTGAATAGGAAGAGTCCTCAGTTGTTTCTTCCCCCGTCGCCCCCGGTTGCTTCTTCTCCCTCAGCTTTCCGTCCTTCAGAAGGAAGACACGATCCATCCTGGAAAGCACCTTCTGGTCATGGGACACAAGGAGTACCGTCTGCTTATTTCTCTTTGCCAGTGCAAGAATAAGTGAGAGAACCTCCCGACCTTCATCCTCTCCCAGCATGGAGAGGGGCTCATCCAGCAAAAGCAGAGGTGAACGGAGCATCAGTACGGAAACCAGCGCTGCCCGCTGCTTCTGTCCTCCGCTCAGAGTTTCAAACCTTTGTCCTTCCGGAATATCCGCAAGAAGCCTGCTGCGAAGTCCCTCCCAGCGCTTCCGGATGATATCCGGCTCTACCGCATGGTTCTCCGGTCCGAAGGCTGCATCCCTCGGAATCGATGAGAAGACCATGGTATCCTCCGGCGACTGAAGAGCAAAGCCGATACTGCCGTGCAGCTTCTCCAGGTCTCTTGCATGAAAGGGATCCAACCCGTTGATCACGATCTCTCCCATGGTCTTCGTCCGTCGAAGTCCCGAGATATACCGCAGCAGTTCGGTCTTTCCTGCTCCGTTCGGACCCGTGATCCCGATCAGTTCTCCGCTTTGGATCTCACAGCTGAGTTTACTTCCGGACACATGATTCAATTGTAGTTCCTTGATCCTGATCTTTAATCCCATGCCGAATCCATCTCACCAATGATCATTATCGGCAGAGCCGCATACCACTGCGGCGCCGATTCACCACACTCATACGGATACTCTTTCGCGGGCATCCGTAAACTTCTTGAATACACAAAGGGGATACCGTTTTCACGATATCCCCTTGCTGTCCGAAACCGGGTTTATACGAGCTCCAGGAAAACTTCCAGAGCGCCGTCACCCTTTCTCTGGCCGATCTTCACGATACGGGTATAACCACCATTCCGTCCGGAATACTTGGGTCCCAGTTCTGTGAAGAGCTTATCTGTCAGGTCAACCTTCTTGGTTGCTGCCTTCTTGCCTGCTGCCTCTGCCGGTACCTCAACTACCGGATACAGAACCTTCAGCATCTCACGACGAGCATGCAGTCTACTGGGAAGATCCTTCTTAACGGTCTTTTCGATCTCATCATAGAGAGTAACCTTCTTACCGTCTACAAGGTTCTTCATACGCTTGCCGTCCTTGTCCTTGCGGGCAACCTTTGCAGTAACCTTAACCTCTTCGAAGTTATCCTTTTCCTTAACTGCCATGGTGATCAGCTTCTCGGCAATCTTGCGAACTTCCTTAGCTCTTGCCTCTGTTGTCTTGATCTTTCCATGATAGATCAGCTGTGTTACCTGATTACGAAGTAATGCTTTTCTCTGATCGCTCTTCTTACCGAGCTTTCTGTACATTGCCATAATTATTATCCTCCTTACCCGTGACGCGGGTCTTCACTATGCGTACTGTACCTTCCGCTTTAGTGGTGATCACTCCTCTCCGTTATTGAGAGAAAGTCCTAATTCTTTCAGCTTGCCAAGTACTTCCTCGAGGGACTTACGACCAAGGTTACGAACCTTCATCATATCCTCAGGAGTCTTGTCACAAAGCTCCTTAACCGTATTGATACCGGCTCTCTTCAGGCAGTTGAAGGAACGAACGGAGAGCTCCAGCTCGTCGATGGACATGGTAACTGCACGATCCTTGTCCTCTTCTTCCTTCTCAACCATAACGTCGATCTGCTGAGCACTCTCAGACAGGTCGATAAACAGAGACAAATGCTCTGAAAGTACCTTTGCCGCCAGGCTGACTGCATCGTCCGGTGCAAGTGTTCCGTTTGTGTAGACATCCAGTGTCAGGCGATCATAGTCTGTGATCTGACCTACACGGGTATTCTCAACAGTCAGGTTTACACGCTCAACCGGTGTGAAGATGGAATCAACTGCGATCATATCGATAGCGGAATCCAGCTCCTTGTTCTTGTCTGCGCTGACATAGCCTCTGCCGTTACGGATGGTAAGTTCCATATCCAGAACTGCATCCGGACCGCTCAGGTTGGCGATCACAAGATCCGGGTTCAGGATCTCGATGTCACTGTCAACCTTGATATCGGCAGCTGTAACGACACAATTTCCGGAAGCCTCGATATAAGCGATCTTCGGCTCCTGGCTTGTGGAGTTGTTCTTGATGTGAAGCTCCTTGATGTTCATGATGATCTCAGTTACATCTTCCTTTACTCCCGGAATGGAACTGAACTCATGAAGAACACCCTTGATCTTTACGAAGCTTACTGCAGTTCCCGGAAGGGAGGACAGCATGATCCGTCTCAGAGAATTTCCAAGAGTGGTACCATAGCCTCTCTCCAGCGGCTCTACAACAAATCTTCCGTACTTGTTGTCTTCTGAAATCTCTTCGATTTCAATTCTCGGCTTTTCGAATTCAAACATGCGCGTACCCCTCCTTATACGTCGATATCTAACCGCATACTGCGGTGTTGCTACCCTACTCCTGCAAACGATTACTTGGAATACAGCTCGACGATAAGGGTCTCATTTACAGGTACATCGATCTGCTCGCGAAGCGGCTTCTCATTTACCTTACCGGACAGGGTCTCTGTGCTGGACTCCATCCATCCCGGTACTGCTACGCCACCGTTTGCCTCTACGATATCCTTGAATCTCTGAAGAGACTTGCTCTTCTCCTTGATCTCGATCACATCACCCGGCTCTACCTTGTAGGACGGAATGTTTACGATCTTGCCGTTTACCAGAACGTGTCTGTGTGTTACGACCTGACGAGCCTCACGACGTGTACGTGCAAAGCCCATACGGAAAATGATGTTGTCCAGACGAAGCTCGAGAAGTGTCATCAGGTTGGTACCAACCAGACCCGGCATACGCTCAGCCTTCTTGTAAAGGTTGTGGAACGGCTTCTCCTGGATGCCGTAGATGAACTTAGCCTTCTGCTTCTCTCTCAGCTGCAGACCGTACTCACTTACCTTACGGTTCGCACGTGTAGACTTACGAATGGACTTCTTATTTACACCCAGATATGCCGGCTCAAGATCCAGAGAACGGCATCTCTTAAGAACAGGGGTTCTGTTAATAGCCATAATTTACTGTACCTCCTAATCAGACTCTTCTTCTCTTCGGCGGACGACAACCGTTGTGCGGTACCGGTGTTACGTCCTTGATGGTAAGTACCTCCAGACCACATGCAGCCAGCGCACGGATAGCTGCCTCACGTCCGGAACCCGGTCCCTTAACCATAACATCCAGTGTCTTCAGACCGTAGGGAGCTGCTGCCTTAGCTGCAGTCTCTGCTGCCATCTGTGCAGCATACGGTGTAGACTTCTTGGAACCTCTGAAGCCGAGCCCGCCTGCGCTTGCCCAGGAAAGAGCATTTCCTTCTGCGTCTGTAAGTGTTACGATCGTATTATTGAAAGAAGACTGAATATGAGCCTGTCCATGTTCAACGATCTTTCTATTACGTTTTTTTGTTGTTTTCTTAGTCGTCTTAGCACTAGCCATGAACGTTATCCTCCATTATTACTTCTTCTTGTTAGCTACCGTCTTCTTCGGACCCTTACGTGTACGGGCATTGTTCTTTGTGTTCTGTCCACGTACCGGCAGTCCCTTTCTGTGACGGATACCGCGATAACAACCGATTTCCTGCAGGCGCTTAATGTTCAGCGCGGTCTCTCTGCGGAGATCACCCTCAACCATAAGTGTCTCATTGATCACATCACTGATCCGGCGAACCTCATCATCCGTCAGATCACGAACTCTTGTGTCCGGATTTACATCTGCACTTGAAAGCACCTTCTTTGAGGTTGAAAGACCGATACCGTAGATATAGGTCAGTCCGATCTCAATGCGCTTCTCTCTCGGCAAATCCACACCTGAAATACGAGCCATTTTTTTTACCTCCGATAAATTAAATATACTTTCGGCACATCTCCCGGGTAACTCCTGTATGGACGCAGGAGGTGGAATGAAATTAACATACCCATGGATGTACGCATCCACATGTAGCATCACGAGGTATGACGAAACTCGTGTGCCCGCCGCACAGTCTCCTGTAAAATGTACCGCTCCCCCTGTAGGACGCCGCATACATCTGAAACCATGCTCTGTTTTTGTCAGCCGCTTTTGGGTTGCTTACCAACCCGTACCCTCCACAAGCAGGGTTCCAGAATTAGCCCTGGCGCTGCTTATGCTTCGGATTCTCGCAGATAATAAGAATTCTGCCTTTTCTTTTAATGACTTTGCACTTATCGCAAATCGGTTTTACTGATGCACGAACCTTCATTAAAATACTCTCCTTTCTGCATTTCTCCTTGTTACTTCAGACATTTATGGCCGATTCTGCCTTGGGTTAGGGGCAAAACGACCTTAATCGACAGATGGGCATAGTATGCCCCTCTGTCGAAAAGTCTCTGCAATCCGCTATTCTATCATTTTCGCAAATGAAATGCAAGCAGATTTTTTATTTGGCCCTCCAAGTGATCCGGCCCTTGGACAGATCATACGGGGAAAGCACTACGGTAACCTTGTCGCCGGGAAGGATCTTGATGTAATTCATCCGGAGCTTCCCGCTGATGTGTGCGATAATCTGGTGTCCATTCTCCAGCTCTACATTGAACATGGCATTCGGCAGCTTCTCAAGCACTACACCTTCGCATTCGATTTCATCTGATTTCGACATACTTGACTCCTTACCTTACGCTACTTACTGCTCCAGTACGGCAACGATAGCCTCGAATACATCGTTCATATCCTGAGTACCATCGATATTCCGAACTACACCGGCCTTCTCATAGTAATCAATGAGCGGCTGTGTCTGCTCATGATATACGGACAGACGGTTCAGTACAGTCTCCGGCTTGTCATCGTCACGAAGGATCAGCTGCTCGCCACAGGTGTCGCAAACGCCTTCAACCTTCGGAGCGTTGTACTTAATATGATATGTTGCGCCGCAGCCGACACATGCACGACGTCCGGACATACGGTTTACGATATTCTCGTCCGGTACATCTACGTTGATCGCGTAGTCTACCTTCTCACCGTTCTTCTCCAGTGCTGCGTCAAGTGCCTCAGCCTGAGGGATGGTCCGCGGGAAACCGTCAAGTACGTAACCGTTCTTGCAGTCATCCTGTGCGAAACGATCCATGATCAGATCTACAACCAGCTCATCCGGAACCAGTGCTCCCTGATCCATGTATTCCTTAGCCTTCTTACCGAGCTCTGTTCCCTGCTTGATGTTCGCACGGAAGATGTCTCCGGTGGAAATGTGAGGAATCTCATACTTGGCTGCGATCATTTTTGCCTGTGTACCTTTACCGGCACCAGGAGCCCCTAACATGATGATCTTCATATTGCTACTCCCTTCTCTTCTCATTTATATCAACTCAGGAATCCGTTGTAGTTTCTTACTACCATCTTGGACTCGATCTGCTTGATGGTCTCAATGATAACACCTACGATAATGATCAGGGATGTACCACCGAAGGAAACGCCTGCGCCGAATCTTCCGTTGAAGAAGATCGGGATCAGCGCTACCAGCATCAGGCCGAAAGCACCAATGATGACGATGTAGTTCAGAATGGAATTCAGATAATCCTGTGTCGGCTTACCCGGACGGATACCGGGGATAAATCCGCCGCCCTTCTTCAGGTTCTGCGAGATCTCCATCGGATTGAAGGAAATCGATGTGTAGAAATATGCGAAGAAGATAACCAGCAGGATGTAGATCACAAGTCCGATGTATGCCCAGGGGTAACCGGACTTAAACCAATAGTTGGAGTTCAGGCCTTCCAGAATGTGATTTCCTACAGCGCTCTCAACCTTGATACTGAACAGGTTGATGATTACAGAAGGAATCGACATCAGTGTGGAAGCGAAAATGATGGGCATTACATTTCCGGTATTCACCTTAAGCGGAATATGAGAGGATCTTCCTCCTGCATACTGACGACGTCCTGCTGTCTTGGATGCATAGGATACCGGGATCCGACGCTCTGCATCGTTCAGGATAACCGTAAGGATCGTCGTTGCCAGAATAACACCCAGGATGATGATGATCGCGAAAGCCATATGGACAACGTCCTTACCGCTTACGAACATCTCCCAGAGGCTCTTCAGGTCGCTCGGAATACGGGAAATGATGTTGATGAGAAGGATGATGGAGATACCGTTTCCGATACCGCGCTCGCTGATCCGCTCACCAAGCCACATAACCAGTGCACTACCTGTGGTAAGTGCAACTACTACTACGATCACGCTGAATGCATTGTACTCCTTCAGGATACCGGAACGTCCGAAACCGATGGTAAGACCAAGGCTTTCTACGATAGCCAGTACGATGGATACAATACGTGTGATGGCTGTGATCTTCTTACGTCCGTCATCACCGTCCTTCTGCATCTCCTCCAGAGCCGGAATGGCAATGGTAAGGAGCTGCATGATAATGGATGCCGTGATGTACGGCGTTACTGACAAAGCAAAGATCGTCATACGGGAGATCGAACCACCGGTCAGGGTGTTCAGGATCTCGGATGCACCCTCGCCGAGAGCACCTGTGAAAAGACCATCAAGCTTTGACGTATCAATGCCCGGTGCAGGGATCAGAGATCCGAGACGGACGATGATGATAACAAAGAAGGTAAAGATGAGTCCGTTACGGATCTCTTTTACTTTCAGTGCGTCTTTCAAGGTTTTGAACATTTACTTCACCTCTACTTTTCCGCCGAGAGCTTCAATCTTTTCGATCGCTGCGGCACTTGCTGCATTGACCTTGACAGTGAGCTTCTTTGTCAACTCTCCATTTCCTAAAATCTTTACGCCGTCACGCGGGTTCTTTACGATGCCCTTTTCTACAAGAGCCTCAACCGTAACCTCATCACCGTCTTCAAAACGATTCAGAACGTCCAGGTTCAGAGCTACGATCTCCTTGTGATTTCTGCACTTGAAGCCTCTCTTCGGGAGACGTCTGTACAGAGGCATCTGGCCACCCTCGAAGCCCGGTCTCGGTGCTCCGGAACGTGCCTTCTGTCCTTTATGTCCTTTACCTGCTGTCTTTCCGTTTCCGGATCCATGGCCACGGCCACGGCGGAAATCGTCACGGCTTACCGCGCCCTCTGCAGGTGCAAGTGTTGATAAATCCATGATGCGTCCTCCTTTACGATTATGCTTCTTCAACCTTAAGCATGTAACCAACCTGTGCGATCATGCCCTTGGTAGCTGCGTTGTTCGGCAGCTCTACTGTCTTGTGAAGCTTGGTCAGACCAAGTGCCTCAACAGTTCTTCTATGCTTCGGGATTGCACCAATCGGTGACTTTACCAGTGTTACTTTTAACATATCTGCCATCTTCGTATCCCTCCTAGTTGAGAATCTCATCCACGGACTTGCCGCGAAGTCTTGCGATTTCACTCGGATCCTGGATGGACTTCAGGCCGTTCAGTGTAGCAAGAACTACGTTCTGCTTATTGTTGGAGCCCAGAGACTTTGTACGGATATTCCGATAGCCTGCCAGATCCAGTACGGAACGAGCCGGACCACCTGCGATGATACCGGTACCTTCCGGAGCAGACTTCAGAAGTACTGTAGCACTTCCGAACTCACCTGTAAATCCGTAAGGAATACTTCCTGCCTCATTGATCGGAACCTCGATCATGTTCTTGATCGCATCCTCTTTTGCCTTCCGGATAGCCTCCGGAATTTCGGCAGCCTTTCCAACTCCGGCACCTACATGTCCGTTCCGGTCTCCGACTACGATCAGAGCTGCAAAGCGCATGTTACGTCCGCCCTTAACAACCTTCGTAACTCGCTTGATCGCTACTACGTTATCGGCTAATTCTAACTGACTTGCGTCGATCTTTTTCATTACGTTCGTTCCTCCTTATTAGAATTCCAGACCGGCTTCTCTTGCAGCGTCTGCCAAAGCCTTGATCTTACCCTGGTAAATGAAACCGCCACGGTCGAATACGACTGTCTTTACACCGGCTGCGATCGCACGCTCTGCGATCACCTTGCCAACGTAAGCGGCTGCATCCACATCATTTGTCTTCTTCAGTTCGGACTTAACAGCCTTCTCGGTTGTGGAAGCTGCTACAAGGGTCTTTCCTTCGGAGTCATCGATAACCTGAGCGTACATATGATTGTTGCTTCTGAAGACAGCCAGTCTCGGGCGCTCTGCAGTGCCGCTGAACCGGTTGCGAATCTTCAGATGCTTCTTAGCACGAACTTCACTTCTGGATTCTTTATTTATCATCTTATTCACACTCCTTTATTTCTTACCGGTCTTACCAACCTTGCGGCGGATTACCTCGTAATCATACTTGATACCCTTGCCCTTATACGGCTCCGGAGCACGCTTCTCGCGGATCTCAGCTGCATACTGTCCAACCTTCTCCTTGTCGATACCGCTGACAATGATCTTGTTGTCCTGTACCTCAGTTGTGAGACCTTCCGGATCCTCCATCTCAACCGGATGAGAGTATCCAAGGTTCAGTACCAGCTTCTTACCCTGCTTGGCAGCTCTGTAACCAACGCCGTTAACTTCCAGGGTCTTCTTGTAGCCATCGGTAACACCGATAACCATGTTGTGAATAAGAGTTCTTGTGAGACCATGCAGGGCCCGGTTTCTCTTCAGGTCGTTCGGTCTCTTAACCGTAAGGACACCATCCTCGATAGTAAGCTCCATCTCCGGTGCGAGCTGTCTTGCAAGCTCTCCCTTCGGTCCTTTTACCGTCACCTTATTATTTTCTGCTATATCAACAGTCACACCTGCAGGTATAGCGATAGGCATTTTTCCGATACGTGACATTTGCCTTTACCTCCATTTAATATTCAAAACTAATTACCATACGAACGCCAGAACCTCGCCGCCTACATTCAGCTTACGAGCTTCCTTGTCGGTGATCACACCCTTGTTGGTGGAAATGATGGCTGTTCCGTAGCCGCCAAGTACCTTCGGAAGGTTCTCGGTGTCGGCATAGATACGAAGACCCGGCTTGGAGATACGACGCAGGCCGCTGAGGACCTTCTCGTTCTTATCCTTACCATACTTCAGTGTGATGCGGATCACATCAAACTTACCATCGTTTACGATTTCAACCGCCTTGATATATCCCTCGGAAAGAAGGATGTCAGCGATAGCCCGCTTCATCTTGGAAGACGGGATATCAACGGTGTCATGCTTTGCTGTATTTGCATTGCGGATTCTTGTAAGCATATCTGCAATAGGATCGCTAATTGCCATTGTTTTGTCCTCCTTTCATTCTACCAGCTGGATTTCTTTACGCCCGGGATCTCTCCCTTATAAGCCAATTCACGGAAGCAGATTCTGCAGATTCCGTACTTTCTAAGGTAAGCATGCGGACGTCCACAGATCTTGCAACGTGTATACTCTCTGGTGGAGAACTTCTGCTTTCTCTGCTGCTTTACTTTCATTGCAGTCTTTGCCATGATACTTCCTCCTTATTTCTTAAACGGCATACCGAACAGTCTCAGTAACTCTCTAGCTTCCTCATCGGTTCTTGCTGTGGTTACGAAAATGATGTCCATACCACGAACCTTATCAACCTTATCGTACTCGATCTCCGGGAAGATGATCTGCTCCTTGATACCCAGAGCATAATTTCCTCTTCCGTCGAAGGAGTCTGCGCTGACACCGCGGAAGTCACGTACTCGCGGAAGTGCCAGGTTGATCAGACGATCTGCGAACTCATACATACGCTCGCCACGAAGAGTTACCTTACATCCGATGGGCATGCCCTCACGGAGTTTGAAGTTAGCAACGGACTTCTTAGCCTTTGTGATGACCGGCTTCTGTCCGGAGATCTCTGTCAGATCCTTGACAGCAGACTCAAGAACCTTAACATTCTCTCTTGCCTCACCAACACCCATGTTGATGACGATCTTGTCCAGCTTCGGAACCTGCATAACGTTCTTGTAGCCGAACTTCTTGATCATTGCAACTTTTATATCACTTTCATATGTATCTCTTAATCTACTCAATGTTCTAAGCCTCCTTCCCCGGATTAATCAATGGTCTCGGTCTTGCCATTTACATGAGCAACACGAACCTTGTTCTTCTTCTCACCCTGGAAGCCAACTCTAACGGTAGATCCCTTGTACAGATACATAACGTTTGAGATATCGATCGGTGCTTCCTTCTCAATGATGCCGCCCTGCTGGTTTGCTGCACTGGGCTTGCTGTGCTTGTAAACTTTGTTTACGCCCTCTACAAGAACCTTGTGGTTCTTCAGATCTACGGAAAGCACCTTGCCTTCTTTTCCTTTATCCTTACCGGCAATGACCCGTACCAGGTCATCCTTCTTGATTTTAGATGCTGCCACAGTAGCTACCTCCTTACAGTACTTCCGGTGCGAGGGAGATGATCTTCATGAACTTCTTATCTCTCAGCTCTCTTGCTACCGGTCCAAAAATACGGGTTCCGCGCGGATTCAGATCATCCTTGATGATCACGGCTGCATTCTCGTCGAAACGGATATAGGAACCGTCCTTCCGACGTGCACCCTTCTTCGTACGAACAACAACTGCCTTAACAACATCACCCTTCTTAACTACACCGCCGGGTGTTGCATCCTTAACGGAAGCAACGATGATATCGCCGATGTTTGCATATCTTCTGACTGAACCGCCGAGAACGCGAATGCAAAGAAGCTCTTTTGCGCCTGTGTTATCAGCAACTCGAAGTCTTGTTTCCTGCTGTACCATAGTTCTTTCTTCGCCTCCTTATTTCGCTCTCTCGATGATCTCAACGAGTCTCCAGCGCTTATCCTTGGACAGAGGTCTTGTCTCCATAACACGAACTCTGTCACCGCGCTTAGCGGTATTCTCCTCGTCATGTGCCTTCAGCTTGTAGGTTCTCTTTACGATCTTGCCATACAGCGGATGCTTTACATTATCCACGATGGATACAACGATTGTCTTGTCCATCTTGTCACTGGTCACGAGACCTACACGTGTTTTTCTAAGATTTCTCTCCATTGATCACTATCTCCTTTCGGTCTCTTACGCATTCTGCTTCTCGGTGATCGCTGTCTGGATCCGAGCGATGTTCTTACGAACTACAGTAATGCGGCCTGTGTTCTCCAGCTGATTTGTAGCGTTCTGGAACTTCAGATTGAAGAGTTCCTTCTTGGCAGCCTCAAGATCGCCGTTCAACTCTTCGATCGACTTTGTCTTTAACTCTTTTACATATTCCTTAGTTTTCACTTGCGCTACCTCCTTCCAGGTCAGCCTTTGAAACAATCTTACACTTCAAAGGAAGCTTGTGTGTAGCAAGACGAAGTGCCTCACGGGCCTTCTCCTCTGTAACATTTCCTACCTCGAACATAACTCTGCCCGGCTTAACTACTGCTACCCAATACTCCAGGGAGCCCTTTCCTGAACCCATTCGGGTTTCAGCCGGCTTAGCAGTTACCGGCTTGTCCGGGAAGATCTTGATCCAAACCTTACCTTCACGACGGAGGTAACGGTTGATGGCAACACGGGCTGCCTCGATCTGATTTGACTTAACCCATGCCGGCTCTGCTGCTACGATACCAAATTCACCGTCGGTGATCTTGTTACCACGCAGTGCCTTACCTGCCATGGATCCTCTGAACTGCTTACGATGCTTAACTCTCTTAGGCATTAACATAATTATTTGTCACTCCCTTCCTTGTTTCCCTTAGCAGGAAGTACTTCACCATGGTAGATCCATGTCTTCACGCCAACCTTACCGTATGTGGTATCAGCCTCTGCAAAACCATAATCGATGTCTGCACGCAGAGTCTGAAGCGGGATGGTACCCTCGCTGTAGGTCTCCTTACGAGCCATATCTGCACCACCCAGACGACCGGATACAGAAGTCTTGATACCCTGTGCTCCTGCCTTCATTGTTCTGGACATGCAGGACTTCATAGCCCGGCGGAAGGAAATACGGTTCTCCAGCTGCTGAGCGATGTTCTCAGCAACCAGCTGAGCATCCATATCAGGGCTCTTGATCTCCTTGATGTCGATGAACAGCTTCTTCTCTGTGAGCTTCTGAACCTCGTTGCGAACCTTCTCGATCTCAGCACCGCCCTTACCGATAACAACGCCCGGCTTAGCTGTGAAAACCTTAACCTTAACGCGGTCTCTGGTTCTCTCGATATCGATCTTGGAAAGGCTTGCATCCTTCAGACGCTTCTTCAGGAACTTACGGATGTTATAATCCTCTACCAGATTGTTTGCGAACTCATCGTTCTTTGTATCTGCATACCACTTGGAATCCCAATCCTTGATGATTCCGACTCTTAAACCATGCGGATTAACTTTCTGACCCATGACCTACCTCCTATCTTTCGTCAAGCACAACTGTGATGTGGCTTGTTCTCTTCTCGATTCTGTAAGCTCTGCCCTGTGCTCTCGGGTGGATACGCTTCATGGTCGGTCCCTTGTTAGCGTAGCACTCTGCAACGTACAGGTTCTCTCTCTTCAGTCCGTTGTTGTTCTCAGCGTTTGCAACTGCTGACTGAAGCAGCTTGTAGATCACAGCGGAAGCATAACGGTTGTTGTATGCCAGAATTCCAAGTGCTGTATCAACGTCCTTTCCACGGATCGCATCCAGAACGAAGCATGCCTTCGTAACGGATACTCTTGCGTAGGAAACCTTAGCGGACGGTCTTGTATCTTTATTTTCATTTCTCTGTCTCTTGACCTGAGATCTATGTCCCTTTGCCATTTTCTAGTTCCCTCCTTATCTCTTCTTCTCGTCCTTACCATGACCACGATAGGTTCTGGTAGCAACGAACTCACCAAGCTTATGACCAACCATATCCTCAGTTACATATACCGGAACGTGCTTTCTTCCGTCATAAACTGCAATGGTATGTCCTACAAATGAGGGGAAAATAGTAGAACGGCGAGACCATGTACGGATGACCTCATGAGCGTCCTTCTTGTTCAGCTCATCAACCTTCTTTAATAAGCTTGCGTCTGCAAACGGTCCTTTTTTTAATGAACGAGCCATGTTCTTCCTCCTTACTTAACGTTCTTACCTGATCTGTTTCTGATGATCAGCTTGTTGGACTTAGCGTTCTTCTTTCTGGTCTTCAGACCAAGTGCCGGCTTACCCCAAGGAGTAGACGGGCCGCTGCGACCGATCGGGGCACGACCTTCACCACCACCGTGCGGATGGTCGTTCGGGTTCATAACGGAACCGCGGACTGTCGGGCGGATACCCATGTGACGCTTCCGTCCTGCCTTACCGATGTTAACAAGTCCATGCTCGATGTTTCCTACAGTACCTACAGTTGCACGGCAACCGATCGGAACCATACGCATCTCGCCAGAAGGAAGTCGAAGGATCGCATACTTACCTTCCTTAGCCATCAGCTGTGCGCTGTTACCAGCGGAACGAACCAGCTGACCGCCCTTACCGGGAACCAGCTCAATGTTGTGAATCTCTGTACCTACCGGAATAGCACTGAGCGGGAGGCAGTTACCGATACGGATATCTGCATTCTCACCGTTCATCAGAGAATCGCCAACCTTCAGGCCGGCCGGTGCCAGGATGTAAGTCTTCTCACCGTCTGCATAGCAGAGCAGTGCGATATTTGCTGTCCGGTTCGGATCGTACTCGATGGTGAGTACCTTTGCCGGAATGTCATCCTTGTGTCTCTTGAAATCAATGATCCTGTATTTCTGACGGTTTCCGCCACCCTGGTGACGAACCGTGATCTTGCCCTGATTGTTACGTCCGGCATTCTTCTTCTTGGAAGCCAGCAGGGACTTCTCCGGCTTATCTGTTGTGATCACATCGAAGTCCAGGCCGGTCATATTTCTTCTAGAAGGTGTATATGGGGTGTATGTTTTGATACCCATTTTCGTTCTCCTTTCAACTCTCTATCTTACAGTCCCTCGAAAAGCTCGATGTCAGCACTCTCAGCTGTCAGCTGAACGTATGCCTTCTTGCTCTTCGCTGTCTTGCCGGAGGTGTTGCCACGGCGTCTTGTCTTTCCGTCATAGTTAACGGTGTTGACCTTTGCTACCTTGGTACCCTCGAACATCTTCTCTACTGCATCTGCGATCTGATTCTTGGTCGCATCCGGATGAACGAGAAAAGTATACTTCTTCTCGGCCATAGCATTCATGCTCTTCTCAGTGAGAACAGGTCTTTTAATTACGTCATAGTACTTTAAATCTGCCATTATGCGTATACCTCCTCGATTGCCTTTGCAGCATCCTTGGTAATGATCAGAGAGTCATACTTCAGGATATCATACACATTGATTGCTGTGCTGATGGTAGTTGCTACATCCGGGATGTTCCGTGCGGACAGAACCACGTTGTCGTTCTTATCCTTTGTAACTACCAGAGCGCTCTCTGCCTTCAGGTTCTTCAGAACCTCAACGAAAGCGGAGGTCTTCGGTGCGTCCATGGAGAGCTCGTCTACCACGATCATCTTCTCGTCCTGAACCTTGGAGGTCAGTGCGGAGAAAAGTGCGATCTGGCGCTCTCTCTTATTCATCTTCTTGGAGTAGTCTCTCGGCTTCGGTGCAAATACCACACCACCGCCTGTCCACTGCGGAGAACGTGTCGAACCCTGACGCGCATGTCCTGTTCCCTTCTGTCTCCAGGGCTTTCTTCCGCCGCCGGATACCTCGGAACGTGTCAGTGCACTCTGTGTTCCCTGACGATTGTTTGCCAGGTAAGTAACTACTGCCTTATGAACCAGTGTTTCATTTATCTCTACACCGAAAATGTCATCGGAAAGGTCGATCTTCTCAACTTCTTTACCGTCGGTGTTGTAAACTGCTAAAGTTGCCATTCTTCTAATCCTCCTTATCGTGATTATCTAGCCTTTACAGACTCTGCAACGATCACGAGTGACTTCTTCGGGCCCGGAACGGCACCCTTCACCAGGATCACATCATTCTCTGCATCTATCTTAACGATCTCAAGGTTCTGAATTGTTACCTGCTCGCAGCCTGCGTGTCCGGCCATCTTCTTGCCCTTCATAACGCGGCCCGGTGTGGTAGCGGAACCATTGGAACCTGCATGGCGGTGATACTTGGAACCGTGTCCGGAAGGACCGGAGTGCAGACCGTGGCGCTTGATACCACCTGCGTATCCCTTACCTTTGGAACGAGCTGTTACGTCGATCTTGTCGCCCTCAGCGAAGATGTCAGCCTTGATCACGCTCTCTCCTGCAACATACTCAGCAGCGTTCTCAAAACGAAACTCTTTAACGAACTGCTTCGGAGCCTCACCGGCCTTCTTTGCATGACCGACCTCAGCCTTGGTTGCACCATGCGGATTTCTGATCACTTTCTTACCAGATCCGTCCTTCGATGTTACTTTCTCCTTCACGTCCTTGAATCCGACCTGAACTGCTTCGTAACCATCGTTCTCAACTGTCTTAACCTGTAATACTGCACACGGTCCTGCCTTAAGAACCGTAACCGGTGTAAGAACACCGTCTTCGTTGAAGATCTGAGTCATGCCGATCTTCTCTGCGAGAATCGCTTTCTTCATTTTTTTCTCCTCCTAATGAATTTACAGCGGATTGGACTTGCCAATCATACTAAATCGCATCATCCGATTCCGGTTCTTTCGAATCCTGCACGGAAGCCTCCGTGAAATGTACCGGTCTATGGACTGCATTGGGCTGTGCTTCGCTTCCTTATATAATGAAGCGTTGCTGTGCCTGGTTTTATAACATACTCGTAGTTATCTCATCTTCATGTCGATGTACACACCGGCAGATACATCCATCTTGCGAAGTGCATCGATGGTCTTCTGATTCGGTGCAATGATATCGATGAGTCTCTTGTGAGTTCTCTGCTCGAACTGCTCTCTGGAGTCCTTATACTTATGAACTGCACGAAGAATTGTTACCTTCTCAACCTTTGTCGGCATCGGAACCGGTCCGCTCACCTTAACACCAGTGTTCTTAACTGCATCGATGATGGACTTCGCTGCCTGGTCGATCAGTTTGTGATCATACGCCTTGAGTGTGATTCTCATTACTTGACTTGCCATAAAAAAAGCCGCCTCCTTTTCGCACTTTTAAAGTAGTACGACAAGCGGTGACTGTCCAACGTTCCCGTGTGTGTCGCGTAGGATGTGTTACCCGACGATGCCACACTTTGGATCTGCAGGAGGATTCTGCCTGCTTCACCACGCGGCCGGGTGTGTCCTACTTCTGGCTATTCGCAATCTCGTCTCCATGTGTTTGCGAATAGCATACTGTCCACACGTCATCTCCAGATTACTCTGGATGGTTTTTGGTACAGTGACTTGTCGCCAGTTTCTCTGAACTTGACATTCGCTCCACGAAATAACCTACGCCTTGACCCTTCGGCTCATGCCCCGGATCTCCCGTAGCAACCTCCGTTTCCACGCTATCAACGTCACAGCAAACGATATTATAGCAAAGCAGTTTCCGGAATGCAAGCCTTTTTTTCGGAATTTTCCGGCCGAAAAATACCGAGTTCACAGAATGTTTACACTTGTTTACAATTTCTTCATATATTGCATTGCTTTCGGAAATAAAACATGATACAATTATACTTACTATATAGAGTATAAGGAGAAGTGGCTCTTCTCGCCGGATGCTCCTTTCAGGTATATTTCAGGTACCTTCTTTATATAGTAATATAGAATGGATTTGTGAGGTACCCCTATGGAAGGACAAAAAAAGAAAGTGAACCAGGGGATCGATATGATGCACTTCTGGTCCGCCTCAATAGCAAAGGATAAGAAAAAGAAGAAAAAAGGAAATAAAGGTTTCTCACTTGTCGAACTGATCATTGTTATCGCGATCATGTCCATCCTTGCAGCTGCCATCGCACCTGCGATCATCCGCTATATCGACAAGGCAAGAAAGTCCGTAGATATCGAGACCGCTCAGTGTATCTTCGAGGCTGCCAACCTGGCATCCGCCTCCTGGGACGACGGCGTTAACGAAGGCTGGTCTGTTGCGATCGCTGCAAAGGTAGCACCTCAGACCGTGAATTCCAATGGTCACAACCATAGTGATGACAGATCTGATAATAAAACCTATAAGATCTATCCGGTTGCATGGGCACGTGGCGTAAAGAAGGGTAACTGGGAGAACTCCGTCTTCAAGAGTGCTCTGGATAATGGTTCCAATGGTGACCTGCAGAGAAAGTTTACGGACGAATTCCTGAAGAACCTTTACCATCGTGACGGTGTCGGTCAGACCTACAACGGCGTAGCCGGAACAAACGCCTACGACGGTGAGAAGGATCAGCTGTGCATGGAGTTCCGTTATAAAAAGGATCCCGGAACTTATGGCGCACCCGAGTGCTGGATCCTGTATATCCGCGGAGATAATCATAAACCCGAGGTATGGATCGGCGTCAAGCAGGGTTCCGTAAAGGCAAAATACAGAGTATATCCGGATCCGTGCAAAGAATATAAATAGAATATCCACACATGTAGTATTATAATTAAAGAAAGAACATGCGCTGCACCATTTTCGTGGTACAGCGCATGTTCTTTCTTATTATGATTTAGAACTCTATCCTTCCGCTGGCTCCGCAGGGAAGCACAAGCCCATTTGCCCGTACGGGAAGTCCGATCTCATCCGCGGTAACCTCTGCGCAGTCCGAAGTCTTTCCGCCTTCAGCCTTTCGACGGATCCGATCCTTCTGTCCGGTCCGCTCCGCCCAGGGTTCCAGTACTGCTGTGTGAAGCATGTAGGAAAGAACTGCCGGCTGCAATCCCGTAGTATAGGAATTGATCAGGAAGAACAGGGGATCGTCGCTGAGCAGTTCACTGGTCTTCTGCAGAAGCGGAAACACCAGATCCTCCAGCTTCCAAAGCTCTCCCTTCGGTCCCCTTCCATAGGAAGGAGGATCCATGATGACAGCCTCGTATTTCTTTCCGCGGCGGATCTCCCGTTCCACGAACTTCATGCAGTCATCCACCAGCCACCGGATAGGAGCATCCGCAAGACCGCTGCTTACGGCATTTTCCTTTGCCCAGGTGACCATGCCCTTGGAGGCATCCACATGCGTAACATTTGCACCGGCTGCCGCTGCCGCAACGGTAGCGCCTCCGGTATATGCAAAAAGGTTCAGCACGCGAATCTCGCGCTCCTGTGTCTTCGCCTTGCGGATCAGAGGATAAAACCAGCTCCAGTTCACCGCCTGTTCGGGGAAGAGTCCCGTATGCTTGAATGCGAAGGGTTTCAGATGGAAAGTCAGCTTACCGACTCCGGCCACAGTCTTCGAACCCGGCGCGGATACGTCCTTCTGCTTTCCGACATCATATTCAACAGTCCACTCCTTCGGGAGATCGTGGAATTCCCACTCTCCCCCGCCGGATTTACTTCTGTGATAATGCCCGTTCAGCTTCCTCCACTCAGGGATCCGCTTCTCCGTGCTCCAGATCACCTGCGGATCCGGTCGGAGAAGGACATAACCGCCCCACCGCTCCAGCTTCTCACCGCCGGAACAGTCCAGTACTTCAAATTCTTCCCAACCGTCTGCAATCCACATGTGTTCTCTCCATAATGATCCATCGGATCACCCGTTAATTCTTCGTTCTTAAGATCTTGATCGCCTTGCCAATGCCTGCGTCCGTACCCTTGTACAGCGCCATGGCCTTGTAGATACGTCCGGAAAGTGCAACCAGGAGCAGGGCCAATACTATGATCGTCGCCGATCCGCCAATAGCGATTCCCGTGCTCACACTGCCCAGAAGCATGGCCGCCGGCAGACAGAGAGCTCCGGTGAAGGGGAATAAGCAAAGCCACGTCGGCAATTCAGATCCCATTCCCTTGGCCATTACCAGGAAGAAGGAAATGATCAGAATGATAACAAAGATTCCCTGGTTACTTGCCGCCTGCTGGAGCGTGTTGGCGATCGCTCCTGCGATAGCCGCAAGAGAAGCATACAGCACGATACCGAAGATCAGAACGAGGATCGCAAGGACCACCGACAGCGGCTGGAACAGATTCAACGCTCCCAGGCTCTTCAGGAAGGTGATGATCGTATTGTCCACTCCCGGGAAAACCTTCTCCGAAAGAATGATTCCCGCTACCACGCCGAGGATAACCGCCAGAATCCAGATCATCAGCTGCATAATTCCGGCCGCCAGAACTCCGGTCAGTTTTCCGAATATCATGGTCTTCGGCTTCACGGAGATCAGCATGGTATCCATCAGCTTGGAGGACTTCTCCATAACGATATTCTTTGAAATGCTTGCGCCGTATGCAAGAACGATGAAATACATGACCATGAGGTCCAGAAGCAGAAGGATCACCGCGAACACATCCTTGATCCTCTGATTGTTCTGCTCATTTGCAACGTCCTTATCGTTCGACAGACTGTCACCGGATGCCCATCCCTGGGCATTGAAGATATCCGTATCCGTCACCCTGGAAAGCTCCACCATATCCTTTGCCTGGAAATTCTCCGCCGCAACGACAAACTGCATGGACATCTTATCGATGGCCTCATTGTAATTCTTTGCCTGGTCCGACTTGATCTCGCTTCCGTCCGGAATGATGATGGAGGTGGATATATTCTTCTTCTCATCCTCCTTCACCTCAAGCACGAAGGCTTTCTTCTCACCATTATCCCTGATCTGCTGTAATGCATCCTCTACAGAAGCAACGGTCACATATTTGATCTCACCATAGCCTTCGCCTTCCACGTTTCTCATAAAGCTGAAGTCCGCTTCCGTGGTAATGGTATCCGCCACATAGATCGTCTCTGCGCCGCAGGGATCTAACTTCTTGTCCTTGCTGTTCTTTGCGGAAAGTGTGGTAAAAAAGAGGATCGCCACCGGGATCAGGAAAAGGATGATCGCCGCAACGATCGTCAACGCCTTAAATCCCTTATTGCCTGCCTGGTTACGGAAGGTAAATCTGAATACAGTTCCAAAATTCTTATACATATCCTTCACCCCCTAACCCTTCGTTGCCGCCAGGATCGACGAAAGCTTCGGACGGCTGCTGTCACTCAGCAGCAGAACACGATAGGTCTTGGCCGCCAGCATCACAAGAGCAACAAGTACTACGACCTGGATCGCAAAGGAAGCAAGAAGGACTCCGAGGCTGATCCGTCCTCCGATATATGCGACCGGTGCCGTAAAGTAGGAAATCGGAGGAACAAGCGAGAATATCGGGATCAGCTTATCATTCATTCCGCCATACATACCCGCAAAATATCCGATCATGGACAGCATCATAACGACCGTTGTCGCACTCTGCTGATCCTCCGTCTGGCTGCAGGCAGATCCGAGGATTCCGCTCAGCACACCGAAGGAGCAAAGCGCAAGCATCAGCGCCAGGGCCAGCACAGCAAAGCCGACCACACCATAGCCGGTGAAGATCGCCAGATTGATGGAGCTTCCCTGGGCAACCGCACCGAAGTCCACATCGAACCCGGAAACCATGATCTTCTCAACAACCATTGACAGCGACACGCCCAACAGGATCGTTCCGAAGACAAAGGTAAGCATGGCAATGATCTTACCAAGCAAAAGCGCCATGGGGCGTACACTGACCAGAAGAGACTCGGCCAGCTTGGAGGACTTCTCCTCATTTACCGATGCCACGATATAACTGGATGCAAGAGACGAAACGATGAGCACGATGATAACGAACGCCATCATGATACCGCTGTACTCACTCTTGCCCATAGTCTTCTCCTGCTCGAGCTTGTAATCGGCTTCCGTCATGACTCCGCCCTTGCTGACTCCGGAGGCAAGCGCCGCCAGACTCTCGTCATCCAGACCCATATTCTTCTTCCGGACATCATCAAATATTTTCTGAACATACTCCGTCGCCCTGTCCAGGCTTCGGATCTCAACCTCGGAGTTATCGGAAATGATACCGTTTACCTTATATCCGGTTTGAGAGGTCTTGATCACGATCAGGATATCCTTCGGACCCAGTCCCTCAACCAGATCCACGATCGAGGAGTCTCCGTAATTCACATAGGAAATGTTCTGCGGATTAAGTCCCTTGTCCGGATTTCCCACATCCGTCACCAGGTCGGCCACGGAAAGCGGAACGGCGGTTTCATTATAGACACACATCTTATCCGCCTCGATGTCGCGAAGTGTCGCGGTCATGGCAGCAGAATTATTTCCGCTGGATCTGGCGAAAAGATACATCATGGGTTTCATGAAGGCCATCATCAGGATCATCATGATCGCTGAAATCAAAAGTCCCTTATTCTTCAGTGTCTGAACCAAGGTGAACCGGAATACCTTCCCGAAGCCCGTCATGCTGTAGATATTTTCTCTACTATTCTGCTTCACTGACTTCGTCACCTACCTCTCTTACAAAGATCTCATGCAGAGACAGCTCGGACAGATCGAACTTCACTACCGGAATATTCTTCTCGATCAGGCTCTTCAGAAGCTGATTTGCCTGCTCATCGCCGGTGACACGAAGGGAGTATTCATGCTCCTTCTCGGACAGGATCTCGATTCCTGCAGCCTTGATCTCGGCGCTTACATCCTGCTCAACCTTCAGCTTCAGATTGACACGTCCGAAGGACTTCTTGATTTCGTTCAGATTGCCGGACAGAACCACCTTCGAGCGATGCAGGATGGTAATGTCGGTACAGAACTCCTCAACCACCTCCATCTGGTGGCTGGACATGATGATATACTTGCCTGCGGCGATCTGCTCGCGGACAACTTCCTTTAATATATCGGCGTTGACGGGATCCAGACCTGAGAAGGGCTCATCGAGCACGATCAGCTCCGGGTCGGACAGAAGCGCGATCAGGAACTGGATCTTCTGCTGATTACCCTTGGACAGCTGATCCGCCGTCTTCGGCTTCATTTTCTTCTTCAACTGAAGGCCGGGCTTCGGAGCCTCCGGCTCAATGCCCATGGCTCTGGCTTCTTCTTCTCTCTGCTTTGCCTCGATCTCGGCAGCCTTCTCGGGGTAGAGATACTCCTCAACCTTCAGGCGCTCGGCCCAGTAGGCGATACGGTCCGTCAGTTCCTTGCCCTTAACGCCGCGTAGCTCTCCGAAATACTTGATCTGATCCATCAGACTGTACTTCGGATACAGACCTCTCTCCTCTGCCAGATAGCCGATATTGCAGGTGTCAAAGTTCAGAGGGCCGTCATTCCAGGTCACCTCACCGCCGGTCTTCTCCAGCATACCGAGAGTCATACGGATCGTCGTACTCTTTCCGGCGCCGTTACTACCCAGCAGCGCATACACACCCGGTTCCGGCAGTTCAAAGGAAATATGGTCCACTACCACCTTTTCCCCGTACTTCTTGTACAAATCTTTAACCTTCAGTCCCATCTTTTGCTTTTCCTTTCATTAATACTGCGTGAACCTGCTCCTTCAGGATGACATCTCCTCATCCCATATCCGTTCCTCCATGGGAACATATTCTTTATGATGACCCACATACTTGTAGGCCGGACGGATGATCTTTCCGTTATTGACAAGCTCCTCGATCCGATGCGCGCACCAGCCGGAGATCCGGGCTATGGCGAACAGCGGAGTAAAGAATTCCATAGGGATCCGCAACATAGTATACACGAGGCCACTGTAAAAATCAACGTTGGCACAGACCGGTTTCTTCATGTCGCGGTTCTTCATGATCAGATCTTTCGCGATCCTTTCTACACGATCATAGAGGGCGAACTCCTTCTCAAAGCCCTCCTCCTCGGAAAGCTTACGGGCATATTCCTTCAGGATGACCGCTCTCGGATCGGAAAGGGTATAGACCGCATGCCCCAGACCGTAGATCAGTCCCGAATGATCGAAGCCTTCCTTGTCCAAAAGCTTCTGCAGGTATGCCTTCAGCTCCTTCTCATTTTCCCAGTCGGAAATATTCGCCTTCAGGTCGGCAAACATCTGCTGAACCTTCAGATTCGCACCGCCGTGCCGCGGTCCCTTCAGGGATCCCAGGGATCCTGCTACCGTCGAGTAGGTGTCGGTACCGGTGGTCGTGATGACATGACTGGTAAATGTGGAGTTGTTACCACCACCGTGCTCCGCGTGGATCACAAGGCAGATATCCAGGACCTGTGCTTCCAGCTCCGTATATTTGGGATCCGGGCGGAGCAGCCGCAGGATATTCTCCGCGGTGGAAAGTTCTGCCTTCGGGCGATGTACCACCAGACTGGAATCCAGGAATTTATGGCGATAGCTCTGATAGCCGTATGCTGCAATGACCGGGAAACGTGCGATCAGTCCCAGGGACTGCTCCAGCACATGACGGATCTCGATGGAATCCGGATCCTTATCATAGGAATACAGCGTCAGCACGCAGCGCTGCAGTACATTCATGATATTCCGGCTGGGAGCCTTCATGATCACGTCACGGTTAAAGTTCTCGGGAAGGGGTCTCTGCTCCCCCATGACTCTCATGAACTCATCCAGCTGTTCCTCCGTGGGGAGTTCTCCAAAGAGAAGCAGGAATGTGGTCTCCTCAAAGCCGTGCTTCGAACCATGGAAGCCGCGTACCAGATCCTTCACATTATAGCCCTGATAGTAGAGCTCACCTTCGATGGGGATCCGCTCTCCGTTCTCCAGGCGGAAACCGTTCACGTCCGAGATCTCCGTCAGACCCGTCAGAACACCCTTACCGTTGGAATCACGGAGTCCTCGTTTTACATCATACTGGGAATACAGCCGCTGGTCGATCCGGCCGGCATCCGCACAGAATTCCACATATTTATCTACCAGCGCTCTCATTTCATCACTGTTGATCATCTGACTTCCTCCCTCGGCCCATCAGTTCCTGCATCTTCTCTTCAGCTTCCCTGGCTACCTGTTTCTTCTTCTCCTTCTTCGCCTTCTTCTCGTCCCTCATCTCAGGGTTCCGGAAGATCAGCCCGCGCTTCGGACGTTCGTCCGGGATCTCCACATCGAAGACATACCTGTCGTAGGCGTTGATCACACGCGTACCCATGTATTCGCTTTCTCTCTTGATCTGACGGCTGTAGTTCAGGTGAACATGACCGTGCAGGAAGAGCGTCGGGCTGTAATCGATCAGCAGCTCCGTCAGTCCGATGAAGCCGCGGTGGGGCAGATCGTCCCCGTCATTGATCCCCAGTGCCGGCGAATGGGACACCAGGATATCAAAGCCCTTGGACCGCATCAGCTTCAGCCTCAGTTTCCCGATCCGATGCCGCATTTCTGCATCCGAGTACTGATGGGTCCCGTAATTGTATTTCATGCTTCCGCCCAGCCCAAGAATGCGTACGCCCCGATAGACATAGATTCTGTCCTCGATGCATTCGCAGCCCTCCGGCGGAGTATCCTCATAGCAACCGTCATGATTCCCGTGGACATAGAGCACCGGCACCTTCGCGTAGGTCGCCAGAAACGAAAGATACTGAGGTGCAAGATCCCCGCAGGAAATGATCAGATCGATCCCGTCTAATTTAGTTTTCTCGAAATAATCCCAAAGGTATTTGGATTCGACATCAGCGATCGCCAGGATCCTCATCTTCATCTTTTCGTACACCCTTCAATTCAACGATTGACCTTGCCTTCTCTTTCAGTGACTCTGCTACCGGGATCTCTCCCGCCACATTATCTACCAGCCAGTTCATGGTCATGATCTGCTCGATGGGGAGAGAATGTCCGGCGGTACATTTGACCTCACCGCACTGATCCTTCATTTCTCCTGAGAACGGAGCAAACTGATCGGAAATGATCATCTGCTTCATCAGCTCCACCAGCCGTGCCGTAGCCTGCGGCACCTTCTCCGACAGGATCACGTCGATCACTCCGGAGGACAGGCCCCACCAGTAGTTGATGGCCTTGTCGTCGGTCGGCGTATCCGTCTTCTCCCAGGCTCCGTCGATCACCATTTTGATCAGCCGTTCGTAGAGAACCCCCCAGTTCACTACGGGCATCGCCACATTTACGGGCTGACCCTCCGTCAGCCTGTACATACCGAACTTTCGGGATGCGTGCCGCGGAGTGATCATATCCTGATCGGATATATAGTCGATCCCGTCATTATAGAAGCTGTGGTACAGCGCCTCACGGGAAATGTCATCCTTCTTCGTGGTCCATTCCAGCCGGACCTCCACATCCGGGTTCACCATACGGGCACCCATGGCAAATGCATTGATGTTCGCCGTGATCCCGTAGATCGGATAGTCCGCCAGATAGCCGATCTTATTGGTCTTCGTCAGGATCCCCGCCAGCATGCCGGACAGGAATTTCGCCTCATACAGTCTTGCGTAGTAGGTCCGGATGTAACGATGACCCGTGTTCAGAGAGCAGTTCAGCACCTTCACCTCGGGGTGTGCCACGGCAACCCTCAGGCTGGCATCGATCATCTGGGAGGTGGTGGTGAAGAAGACCTTCGTCCCCTCCTTTTCGATCAGCTCCTCCATGGCCTCCACGGTCTTCTCCTCCGTGTCCGCCGTGGTGATCTTCAGCGTGGTGATCTTATCTCCGAACACCTCCTTGATATGATTCCGCCCCAGCTCGTGTGCATAGAGCCAGTCCGAGGTGGAGGGATCCCGGTCATAGATAAATGCGATGTTGAGGGGCCTTGACTTCTTCGGCTCCGCAGCATTTCCAAGCACCCTCTTCAGAAGCGGCTTCTTCGTCTCCGGCGGATCCAGGGCCACGGTAACCTCGCTGTCCTGATTCAGCATCAGGAACTCTTCCCACATTTTCGAGGTGGCTTCCTTGATCTCCGCGCTGGTCATCTCAAGAACGGTCTCGTATTCATAGACCGTGATCAGCGCCAGGAAGGCGTCGCCGGTGGTGAGCTCCGTCAGCTCCTTTCCGTCCAGATCCTCGTAGACCTTGGAGAATTTATAATAGGCGGAGGTCAGGTTCTGCACCTGCTCATCCGTCCAGGTAAGCTCCGGCGCACTCATGTCCGTTCCGGTCTCCTCCAGAAGCTTCTGGAAATTTCCTTCCTTGGAAAACCAGATGAAATTCACACCGGTCTTACGGTTGAAATCCATGAATTCATAGTAAATGCGGATCACCGGATCATCCGTCTTCATCGGGATCTTCCTGGTGACCATGGCGGGTACGGAAACCGCGTCGAAATATTTCAGAACGCTGACCCTCTTATTTCCCTCCACCACATAATAGTAGTTCAGGTATTCATAGACCTTGATGGGGTCATGGATCCCCTCCTCCATATGGGCGTCACAGAGGATGGACCATTTCTGCGCGAACTCGGTCTCCTTCTCGAGAATGGGCATAAAATTGCACGCAAATGAGCTGGACCGTCCCGCATTTGCCGTACCAACGACCCGGTCCAGGGGAATATTCACAAGGCCGAGGCTCACCTCGCCGCGGATCCTCGCCCCCACCAGCAGTTCATCCAGAACCGCGGGATTCGGAGACTTTCCGTCGGCACTTGCCGCCTTCATGGCCTTTTCACCCAGTTTCTTCGCTTTTTCGTAATCTACGTATGACAAGCTATCATCCTCCACAAATGTGTATCCGGCCTTCCCCCGACGGCCGAAACCTCGATTTATGGTATGCACCGGGGTGCACTTCAGTTAACTACATTCAGTTCTTCCCCATTCAGAAAAGCCTGCACGTTCTGGTGCGTAACCTTCTTGATCTTTCTTATGGCATCATCCGAAGCCCATGCGATGTGCGGAGTGATGATGCAGTTCTTCGCCGTTCGGAGCGGGCAGTCCGGATCCATAGGCTCAACGGCCAGCACGTCCAGTGCCGCTGCCGCGATCTCTCCCCGGTTCAGGGCATCCGCCACCGCCTGTTCGTCCAGCAGACCTCCGCGGGAGGTGTTGATCAGCACGGCGTCCTTCTTCATCAGCTGAAGTGTCTCCTTCCGGATCAGTCGCTCCGTCTCAGGGAACAGGGGCACATGCAGGGATACCACATCGGATTCCGACAGCACCTCCTCCAGTGTTCCGTACCGGAAATCCGGCAGGTCCACGGGGCGCTCGGTCCTGGTGTGCGCCAGGATCTTCATTCCCATGGCGGACGCGATCCGCGCCACCCGGGTACCGATATCTCCCAGCCCGATGATGCCCAGTGTCTTTCCGCTCACCTCCAGGATCGGCCCGCAGGTGTAGCAGAAATACGGCGTCCTGGTCCAGTCCCCCTGATGGACGGAAATGTCGTGGATCCCCACCTTGCTGAAAACCTCCAGCAGAAGTGCGATGGTGGCCTGTGCCACAATGGGGCCGGCGTAGCCCGGCACATTTGCCACGGGGATCCCCAGGCGGTGCGCCGCCTGTACGTCCACGATATTATAGCCGGTCGCAAGGACCGCAATGAAACGTATGGTCGGGCAGGCCTTCAGGATCTCTTCCGTGATGGGCGTTTTGTCCACCACCACGATCTCCGCATCCCCGATCCGCGGGATCACCAGCTCCGGCGGGGTGATGTCGTAGACCGTAAGGTCTCCCAACTCCTGCAGGGACGGGAAGTCCTCCACGGAGCCTCCCATCACCTGACCGTCCAGGATAACGATTTTCATGATTATTCTCCTGTGATATTCCAAGATCCTTCGCCCTGCGGGCTCAGGATGACATCGCCTTTGTCCGAGGCGTCACCGCACCCCTGTCATTCCGAGGCGTCACCACACCCCTGTCATTCCGAGGCGTCACCGCACCCCTGTCATTCCGAGGCGTCACCGCACCCCTGTCATTCCGAGGCGTCACCGCACCCCTGTCATTCCGAGGCGTCACCGCACCCCTGACATTCTGAGGCGTCACCGCACCCCTGTCATTCCGGGGTGTCACCGCACCCCTGACATTCTGAGGCGTCACCGCACCCCTGTCATTCCGGGGTGTCACCGCACCCCTGTCATTCCGAGGCGTCACCGCACCCCTGTCATTCCGAGGCGTCACCGCACCCCTGTCATTCCGAGGCGTCACCGCACCCCTGTCATTCTGAGGCGTCACCGCACCCCTGTCATTCTGAGGCGAAGCCGCACCCCTGTCATTCCGAGGCGTCACCGCACCCCTGTCATTCTGAGGCGAAGCCGAAGAATCTTACCGTGTAACGCCTGCTCTCTCTGCCTCATCGGCAACAGCCTTCGCAACGACCTTTGCCACATTTTCGTTAAATGCGTCCGGGATGATGTACTCCGGTGTGATATCCTCCTCCGGGATTACGGCTGCGATGGCGCGTGCTGCCGCCTCCTTCATGGATTCGGTGATGGACTTTGCCCGGGCATCCAGGGCACCGCGGAAGATGCCGGGGAATACCAGCACGTTGTTGATCTGGTTCGGGAAGTCGGAACGGCCGGTGGCAATGATGGTTGCTCCGCCCTTCTTTGCCTCCTCCGGCATGATCTCCGGAACCGGATTTGCCATGGCGAATACTAGCGGATTCTCGGCCATGGTTGCGATCATCTCGGCAGTTACGATATTCGGAGCGGATACTCCGATGAAAATGTCCTTGCCCTTCATTACATCGGCAAGACTTCCTCTTTCCTTATTCTTATTGGTCACCTCGGCCATGGCTGCCTGTGCGGGATTCATAAATGTCTCGCCCGGGCAGAGAGCACCCTTGGAGGAAACCAGGACCACATTTCCGATACCGAAGCGCTGCATCAGCTTGCAGATGGAGATACCTGCCGCACCGGCACCACTGATGACTGCACTGCAGTCCTCCCATTTCCGTCTGGTCAGCTTGAAGGCGTTGATCAGACCTGCGCAGACAACCACTGCCGTACCGTGCTGATCATCATGGAAGACCGGGATATCCAGCTCTTCCTTCAGACGACGCTCGATCTCGAAGCAGCGGGGAGCTGCGATATCCTCAAGGTTGATCCCGCCGAAGGAGGGAGCGATCCGCTTTACGGTCTCGATGATCTCCTCCGGATCCTTGGTATCCAGACAGATGGGGAACGCATCCACATTTGCAAAACGCTTGAACAGAACGGACTTACCCTCCATAACCGGAATGGCAGCCAGGGGTCCGATATCTCCCAGACCCAGAACCGCGGTTCCGTCCGAAACGACTGCTACCGTATTTGCCTTGCAGGTGTAGGTGTAGGCCGCCGCGGGATCCTTGTTGATGACCCGGCAGGGCTCTGCAACACCCGGTGTATAAGCGGTGGAAAGGTCATCCTTGGTCTCGATGGCCACTTTGGATACGACCTCCAGCTTTCCCTTGTTCTTCTCGTGCATTTCCAGACTTAACTTGTTGTAATCCATGGTTTCTTCCTTTCTTATATATGTAATATCCATTGTTTCATTGTTATGCGTCACCGCAGATCACTCACCCGAGGAGCTCGTCGAATGACAGCTGAACGCCCTCGGTCCGGTTGGTATACTGCCGCTTATAGGCCAGTATCTCTTTTTTGTCGCATATTATATCATATGCCGCGCATCTGTCAAACATATGCCGCATCAGTTCCTTATGGTTTTCCGGCACCAGCTCCATCTCGTCTCCGAAGCGTTCCTCCAGCGTCTTCGCCAGCTCCCCGTTCCTTCTCTTCAGTTCCTTGTAGAAGTACTCCCGGCTTCCGTTCTGCAGCTGGGTCTTCAGATCCCGGTGATCCACCATCCGGATTCCCTGATCCTTCGCCAGCTGAAGCAGCATGCCAAGGGTGGTGATATTGTCGTTGATCTCCGGTATCACCGGATCGATCAGCAGGATCGTCTCGATATTAGCTTCCTTCAGTCCCTCCAGAAGTCTGATCCGGTCGGACAGTCCCAGTTCTCCCTCGATCAGACGGAACTGTTCCGTCTGCAGACTCGGGAAGGGAACCGTTACCACCACCTTCGTCTTCCGGGCGATCTCCTTCAGAAGGTCCAGATCCCGAAGAAGCAGGGAATAACGGGTGGTGATGGACAGCCCGAAATCATACCGGTCCAGTACCTGCAGGCAGTCCCGCATCAGACCGAACTTCTCCTCCAGCGGATTGTACGGATCCGAAAGTCCTCCGGCGAAGATCATCCCCCTGGACCTCTTCCTCCGGAGCGAATATGCCAGCAGATGCCCCGCATTTTCCTTTACTTCCACATCCTCCGGCTTCTCCACCCGCGCCGTCTTGGCGTGCACGGGCGATACCAGGCAATGGTCCGTCGATCCGCGATATACATTTAACCCGTTCTGTGGTGTCAATATCGTTTTGGCCTCCACTACGTGCATATACCTTCCCTCCAATTATCAGATAAATTCCAGCGTTGCCTGCTCGTACTGCAGCTCCCGGTACTCCGTCATTTCCTCCGTGCTCCGGCTGTTGTAGCGGGATACCACGGTCAGAGCCCTGCCTCCGGTCATCTGCTGTCCCAGAACGTAATTCACATCGAAACAGCCCGTGATCTCCGGCGTCGCCCCGCGGGACGGAACGATCAGCTGAACCCGGTTCGTCCGGAGCAGCTCAAAGATCGGCTCCCAGATATAGATATCCTTCGCGGCACCGAAGGGGTTATCGATGAAAATGGTCTTCGACCGGCTCTCTCCCTCCTGCATCGCATACATTCCGGAAATGTAATTGATCACGGACACCAGGAACTGGATATAGATACCCTGGGACTGTCCGGTGCTTCCTACCGCTTCCTCATATTTCAGGTACCTGCTCTGTTCCCGGATACGCTCCCGCTTGTAGAGCTGCAGCCGGATCTTGTTCATATCCGAAACGATGACGCCGAAGATCCTCTTCAGTGCCAGCTCGGACTGCAGGTATCTATGCTGCTCGGCCTCGGATTTCTTCGTGTCGGCTTCCTCCACGATCCTGTCGATGTAGTCCGACATCCGCTGCCGCAGGAACTCGTCCTTCACATACGGGATGGACAGCTTGATCATCTGGATCTGCTCTCCCTGCATCTGGATCATGGAAAGCCTCGGAAGCTTCTCCAGCTCCGTCCGGACATCCAGACAGCGCTCCACACACTGCTCCACGAAGTTCTCCTTCAGTCGCTCCATGTCCGTAAGTCCCTGCTCCACTCTGGAACGCTCCAGCCGGATCAGCTCCTCCATATCCGTAAGCCGCTTCGCCAGCGCATCCGCGGCATCCCGGGATCCCGGAATATCCGCATCGTCCCGCACAGATACGGAAAGTGTGACCGCTCCCAGATCCATCAGGGTCTGGGTCACCTGCCCCTTGGTCCGGAGCATCTGGTTTCTCGCCCGCTCCAGACTCTTCTCGTTCCGGTCCAGGCGAAGGAGTACCTCCTCGAAGTCCCTCTGCAGCTCCGATTCGGACGAAGTCCGAAGAACCGCCTTCGAAAGATCGATCTGATACCGCTCCACCAGTCGTCCCGCCTCACGGAAGAGGCCTTCGCTCTCCCGGCTCTGACGGGTGTATTCCTTAAATGCATCTCTTGCTTCCGTAAGTGCTTTCTTTGCCGCTTCCTTTGCCTCCTCGGCCATGGGGATCTCCCGTTCCAGATCCTCAACGGAGAGACTGACTGATTCATATTCCCCGAAGGCCGCACGGATATTCTCGATGGCATACTCCACGCTTCCGGCAAGATGCTGTACCTCTGCGGATCTCTCCTGCAGTGCACGCCGCTTCTGTTCCAGCGTCTGACGGTCCGCGTGCAGCGCTTCCTCCTCCGCACGGAGAGCTCCCCGGTCTCCCGGCAGGATCTCCGCCTTCTCCAGGTCCTCGATGGCTACTCTTCTCTCCCGGATACTCCGAAGCAACCGGTGAATACCGTCCTCCACCGTGGTACGGAGCAGCTGACGCTGGGACGCCAGCTCTTCCACGCCCGCCTGGCTCTTCTTCCAGCTCCGGAACCGTCCTTCCAGCTCCTCCAGTGTTCCTGCCGCCGGCGCAGCACCCTTCTTATCGTAAGCCTCGTAGTGCTCTCTCCACTGAAGCTGGATCCTCGATCCCTCCGCGGAAAGCATCTGACCGGATTCCTGTAACTCAGTCAAATGGGACGCCAGCCCGGCTTCTTCCTTCTCCTTCTCCTGGATGGATCCCAGCAGGGTCTTCTCTCTTCTTTCCAGCTCCGACTCCTGCCGGACCGCCTGCTCCATACGCTTCTGAAGTGCCAGGATCTGCTGAAGGATCTCCTCTCTTCCTTCCAGCTCCTCCACCGCAGCCTCCGCTCCGGCAAGCTTTGCCTTCCGCTCTTCGGCCGCTTCGCTCATTTCCTGCAGTTCCTTCCTCAGAAGGTCGCAGGCTTCTTTCGCTTTCTCATACGCCGCCGCGGGATCTTCCTCCTCCACCCGTTCGCTGACGGTCAGCAGGAATTCCAGATCGGAGCGTTCGGTCTCTATGGCCTCCTTCAGGTAGTTCATCTCCGTCCTGCCATTTTCCGTCAGATCGGAAATGGCGGTCAGCAGCCGTTTCGGCGTCTCCTCCTCCAGGAAGAAGGCACGGCTGTGACGTACCGCGAAACGGTGCTCCGATACCTCCTCGGATTCGTCGAGGGCATTCATATCATAGATCCGGACCACCGAGGATCCTACCTCCATGGAGGTCAGGTTCCGGTCTCCGGCCAGTGTTTCATAGTCTCTTGTAATGATGCCGTAGGGCAGCTCCGGATTCGCCAGCAGCAGCTTCTCCCGGGTATCCGCGTCCAGTCCGGCCAGGTAATCCGCACCGAAGAGGGCCGTGATGCCATGACGGGTCGCGATGTAGGAAAGCACCTTCTCCACATCCGGTGCCATTTCCACCAGTCTTCCGTTCCGGATCTCCTTTGCCCGCTTCTCCTGCTGCAGCAGTTCCCGCTGCAGTTCTGCCAGACGGATCTCGTCCCGGCTGAGCTTCCGGTAGACAGCACCCTTCGGATCCTCCTCTGCATGATAGATCCGGCAGATCTCCTCCTGCCGCTTCCTGAGTGCATCTCTCTCCTCAGCCGCTTCCTTCCAGTTTTGTACGGCAAGCTCCAGACGCTTTGTCTCAGCCTCCTGCTCTCTCAGCCGGTCGGACATTTCCATGCGGCGCGCTTCCTCTGACTCCGCTTCCTTCCGCAGCGCCTCCGCGCTCCGGCGTTCCATGTTCACCTGCTCCCGACACTCGGCCATCTGAAGCTCCGGCGGGGTAAGGCTGGGCGCTCCCAGCTTCTGTGTCAGCGCCAGGGATTCCTCTTCATCCTGCTTACGGGAAGCCGCCGATTCCGCGATCTCTCTTCTCACCACCGCAAGCTCGATCCTTGCGTCCGTCAGAAGCTTTCTTCCCTCTGCAAGCTTCGCCTCCGTCGCTCTGCGCTCCTGATCCACCCGTTCCAGCTTCCTTTGGATCTGCTCCGCTTCCTTTGAAAGAAGCACGCGGATCCCGGCCACCACCGGAACGATATCCACAGGTGCTTCCTGCTCGGCTTCTGCGATCAGTCCCTGCAGCTTCTTATTTTCCTCCAGATAATCCAGGTAATCCAGCTCCGCTCTTCTGCGGTTCAGCCTGTTCTCTCTTTCCTGTATCTCCGCTGCCGCCTGCTCCGCTTCCTTTCGAAGATGTTCCTCCTGCTCCCGGAGCTGCTCCAGTTCCCGTTCCTTCTTCGAGGTCTTCAGGATCTCCACCTGCGCCCTGCAGGTATCCGCCTTCTGCTCCGCCTCGTCCACGGCGTTCTGCAGCCTCTGCTGGGTCTCCTCCCGGTTCACTCTGGCCGCATCCAGCGTAAGATAGATCTCGCCGATGCTCTGCAGGTACTCCGCCCGCTCCCCGTACAGTCCGCTGAAGGACTGGATCCGGTCCCGCAGCAGGGCGATCAGCTCCGCCTCATGGTCGAAGTTGGTGATGTCCCTCTTCTTCTCCGCCAGCACCTTCAGCTGCTCGCGGATACTCATCAGGAGTGCCGCCGCCGAATGATCCTGGGCCTCCTCCTGTTCTGTCTTCACAAGATATGCCTTCTCGATGATCTCCTCGATGAGAAGATCCTCCACCACCTTACGCGTGGTCCGATAATTTGTCTCGAAATAGGTCCGCACATGGCCCTCGGTCTTATTGATCCCTCGGACGATCTCCCACTGACTCTCGATAATGCCGTAACGGCTGATGAATCTCTGATACTCACCCTTCCGGTCAAAGACGAAGACCTCCACCCGGTTCTCCCGCCGTGCCAGGTCGTGCAGATAATTCTTCAGCGCCTGGTAGGTCATCCGTTCCGAGCCCTCGGACAGGGGAAGATTGATGATGTCGTATTTGTTGTATTCCTGATAGAAAATGCAGTAGTTGAAATACTCCACGGAGGCCACCTCGCGGCTCTCCTCCTCGCTCCGGTCTCTCGCCTTCCGCGCGCAGAAGCCGGTGGTCATGTACCGCATGCCGTCCTTTACATCCGGCGCATCCAGCTTCCACTCCACCAAAGAATGGATCGTCGTATTTCCGCAGTTCTCCCGGAAGAGCTTCTCCAGGGGCTGCTTGTCATCCAGCGTACAGTTGGGGATCATGCACTGCATCAGGAGCAGCATAAGAACACTCTTACCACCGCCGTTGGCCAGATCGTAGAGCGTATTCTGCCCATAGAGACGCATGGTGAAATCATCGTAGGCCTGCGTCCCGAAATTGTATTTTACATTGTTGACCCGTATCCGGTTGATACTCGGCATTTATGGTTCCTCCTTCAGCAGCTGCCAGATCCGGCCCTTGTCATCCTCGAAATATCCCTCCGCCAGTGCACGGAAACGATCCGTCGGATAGAACCGGTCCTCTGCGGCAAGGAAGAGCTTCTCTCCCTGCAGAAAATTCATGGTGAGCTTCACATACCCGAAACGCGAACCTCTGCTGGCCTTGTTCCTGTCCTTGTCCTCATTTACCATGAGCGGAAGCTCGTGCCAGAGAAGCGCTACGGAGCGGAAGCCCTCCTGCTCCCCGGAGCCCCGGTTAAATGTCTCGGATTCCTTTACGATCTGCTCCGCAGCCATGCTCACATGCTCCAGCAGCTCCTCCATTTTCACATAGTCCCGCACCTGATAGGTGGCGGAATCCGTGTAGAAGAACAGCAACGCCTGGTACATGATGAAGTAGACCAGATAGAGCTCCCGGTTCCGGCGGAGTCCCAGGATCCGCTTCAGGTCGTCATTTGTGTAACCGAAGACCTTATTGCCTTCTCCCGCCGTAACGAAAAGCGTTTCATTGTATTCATAGATTGACATATTCAGCCGTGCCAGAAGCTTCGTCACCAGATCGTAGACCTCCGCATTTGCGTAGTAGACCTGGTAAAGCTCCGAGGTGCCCGGCCGGTTCTTGGCGATTTCTTCGCCGGACATCAGGATGCTGAAGATGTCCATCGCTTTTGAGAGTGATTTCTCTTCCATCGTGTTTCCTCTTATATTCTAAGATCCTTCGTCGCTTCGCTCCTCAGGATGACACATTGATGTCATTCTGAGCACCGCGAGAATCTTTCTTTCGGCATATTCATCGGATCCTCCGGGGTCAGGATGACACATTGATGTCATTCTGAGCACCGCGAAGAATCTTTCTTTCGGCATATTCATCGGATCCTCCGGGGTCAGGATGACATGGAAAATGTCATCTCGCGCACGCTGCCGAGGGAGGTCCCCAGATCGTCCTTCAGTTCCACATCCTCATCGCCGTAGGTAAGCGTCAGCGTCATCCCCCTGAACCGCTGCTTCTCTTCCTCCGAGAAGCTCCGGCTGACATACAGCTCCAGAAAGGTCTCCGGCTCCTCGAAGCACTCCTTCATGGAGTAGCTGTCCTTCTTTGCCAGATGCACCAGGAAGGAATAGTAATCCTTGTTCCTGTAAATCTCCTTCCCGAACTTGATCTCCAGGATGGCATTGAACTCCGGCAGGGTAACCGTCTCCCAGCGCTCCAGCCGTTCCAGAAGCTCCCGGAAGAGCAGGACGAAATTCTGCCCGATCATCCGGCTCAGCACCTCATCCTCATATTCGAAGGAAAGATCCGGCGTACCGGTCTCTCTTGTCTCTGTCAGATCCTCGTCCTCCCGCGCCTCATTTACCAGCTTATCGATACTGAAAACAGAGAGGCTCTTTCTTCTGCGCGGCAGAAGGAAGGGTGCAAGGACCTGTCCCATCTGCTCCGGCGCGTCCTTCTCCTGCAGGAGTCTCATGGCCGCCTGGAAGTCAAATGCCGGACGGAGCTGTCTCGCCTTTCCACGCTCCACCATCTCGTCCGCCATCTGTGAGAGGCTTGCGGCCTCCTCCATCAGCAGCCGGTGGCTTTCGATGGTTTTCTTTAATTCTGTTTCCAGCGCCGCGATATCCCGGAAGGCATTCTTCTTCCGAGGACTTGACGCTCCGGCACTGTTCCGGTCTGTGGTACCCACTACTGTACCCGCACCTCCGGTCCGTCCCGCTGCGACTGTCCGGCCGTCTGCTCCCGTACTCTGTCCGCCGGTCGCATCATCCCCGGAATAGGACGGGTTCGCCGTCATCCTTGCAACGGCTTTATCCACCAGCGCCTTATTCTTCCGGAAGGATTCCCGCTCCGCGTCGAACCATTCGGAGATCTGCGCCATATAGGCCTCGCAGGCACGAACGCCTGCATGCAGGTCAGACTGCAGAAGACGCACAGTGTCCTCCCGCTCCTTCCGAAGCCGCGCCACCTCCAGATTGATCCTGCGGACCACGTCGATACCGCCCCGGAAATTCTCGGTGCGTATCATTTTCTCCAGAAGCAGCTGCTCCGTGGTGATGGTACTCTCGTCCCGCACCTCCTTGGTGGACAGGTAGAATTCAATACCATCTGAGGTGATGCTGTAGACCACATCTCCGTCCTTCACCGCGCTTTCCACCAGCCGGACATAGCCCTGCTGCTTCGTGTGGGATTCCGGATCATAGAAGGGGAACACGAAGGGACGTCCGTCATTCCGGATCTTGTCAAATAAAAAACGGACCAGCTCAGTCTCCTCCTCCCGCGAAACGGAGAGCTCGAAATCACGGCGAATCACCGCGCATAGAAACTTCTCCACTTCGGGATAGGAAACCGTCCGTCCGTTGAAATGATTTTCCTGAATAAGAAACCGAAGAAGGGCCATGGTGATATACCCCATGTCCAGGTCCTGAAACTTCCCTTCTTTATACTGACTGAGGGTCGTTTCCTGTAGCACAAAAAACGGATAGTACTTCTTCAGGTACAGCATCCGCTCCGTCTGATTCTTCAGGATATCATCAATCAGAATGTGCTCCGTGGCCATGGTCTTCCATCCTTACATTTTCGCCCGCTATATATGGGCGCATACAAAGATATTGTACCATTTCTCACGCATATTCACAAGGATTTGCGGAAGGAAATGCAAGGAAACCGCCTCATTATTCTCTACTTTTCATCAAGCAACTCATTAACCCACTCATCAATCTCATCCTCCTCTGATATACTCTTCAGATACAGCATCTGCTCCCTCTGATTCTTCAGGATATCGTTACTCAGAATGTCCTTCGTGGCCATAATCTTTCAGCCAGTCAGCCGACGGCATACTATCGTGACACATCGAGTCGTAGGTAAATCCATCTCTCATGAATTCCGTATAGTTTCGTTCATTTATCTTTTCTTCCTTCTCTGTTATCGGATACAGCTTCGTCACCTTACTAAACTGCGGCCGACCATTCGCTCCGGAGCTGACAACCGTTTTTTCTTCACATAAATAATATTTGTTATCATACCTGGTAATGAAGATATTGGTTTCTTCTCCTTCCCAACCATAAGTAAAGTGCTTCTCTCTCTTAATTTGTCGTTTACATTCCAACTCTTTCTTCCGTTCTTCTGATTGGGTTTTATTTGATCCTCTTTCTTCTGACGCCCACGGCGGTTTTGCCAGGGAACTGCTCTTTTTATCCCAACGATACCTATCCAGCATTCGCTGCTCATTGTACGAAAATCTGTTGACAGCCCCCACTGTCCAGCCCCTGTTGTCTACAAGATCCGTAGCAAACGGAATAAAAATCGCCTGATGTTTATCAGAAAGATAATAAATCTCCTCCCATACCTTATCCGGCAACGACGATTCATGACTGTTCCAATAATGATATTCCGCCTCATCCGATAGCTTGACCAGATAGGAAAGCGGATATTCAAAGTGGTCGGCGTAATACTGATATCCCTTTTGCAGAAACGGTTTCCGAAGATCCATTAACGGTTTGGAAATAAAATCCGCATCTCGCATCTCCGGACGGGGATACCGATCAAGTATCTCCTCTTCATAGTTCAGCATTTGCAACGCTGTCGGATCAGACAGACCACATATCTTCATTCTCCGAAGATATTCTGCTTTATAATCTTCATTTTTCGTACTCTTCCATAATGCAACAAGCTGTGAAGTCAGGATCTTGCTACAATCAGGTTTATTTTCACTCCGCTGAGCAGATAGTTGAGGGCTCCGTTGAGCAGATATTTGGGGGCTCCGTTGAGCAAATGTTTGGGGACTCCGTTGATCCGGTATTTTTTCACTCCGATCACGGTTCATTTCCTTCGTTTTGTTATCATTCACCCCTATTCTCCATGGTTCCCACCGCACTTCGGGAACCGGAGTACTGCGAATGCGTCTGTAGAGCCATACCGCTCCGATAAGCTCTGCAATCGACAGGTACATTAAGAATTTGTTCTCTTGACGCTCTGTCCTGTATCCAACCACCTCCTTAACCCAATGGGTTTTACTGGGATTTGGAGTAACCGCAAAATAGCACCCTGAAGATGTTGCCTCCCCAAGAGCTTTCATATCAGCCTCGTATTTTTCCGGCTTACTCATGCCGGTAAAAGGCATATATACATTCGGTGTCAGAATCTCATCATCTTCCAGTGACGTAATAAGACCGTAAATCGTAAACTCGGACCCATCCTCAGGGATCAGAGACTGCAGGTTTGCTGCATCCTGCCGTACTCTATCCTCATCCTGCCTTCCAAGCACCTGTCCCCCATCAACACGTGCTGTTGATAAAGTGCCGATCAATACCTGTGATCCGGTCTTAGTCGTACATGGAATAAATGTGAAGAAACGGTAGTTTGTACTGCTCATCCTGACCCCGCCTACCTTTTGGGTGGTTTTCTTCGAAGAAACCCCGTATACAGGTTCTCCCGCGCTCACAAAGGTCTGTGCAACATACGTCCCATCCGGGAGACCGGCTGAATACTCCTGAAATTCATTGGACACTTCCCGCGCTTCGGTGACTTCAACTTTTCTTTCAGTGTACCTGAAAGCGAAATTCAATGCGATCAGCGCCGCGGTACAGGCAGCGATCACCAGCAGTTTGATCAGGTTTTCCTTTTTTGTTTTCATGGTTCCGTTCCCCTTATGCTGTTCCAACGAATACAGTAACTGAAAGAAAAAACCGGGAACGGTTCCGGACCATCGTCCAAAACCGTCCCCGGTTTGATGCATTATCCGGGGTCTGCCCCCGTTTTGCCGGATTCTACGTTCTTACGCCTTATTTGCGGAACCGAATACAGCTACACGATCCTTAACCTCATCGCGGATAGCCTGAGCACCCGGAGCGAGAAGCTTACGCGGGTCATAGCCCTTACCCTGCTGATCCTTGCCTTCCTCGATGTACTTACGTGTTGCAGCTGCGAATACCAGCTGGCACTCGGTATTTACATTTACCTTTGCAACGCCCATGGAGATGGCCTTCTTGATCTGATCATCCGGGATACCGGAACCACCGTGAAGTACAAGCGGTGTATCGCCAACCTTAGCCTTAACTGCCTCCAGTGTATCGAAGGAAAGACCTGCCCAGTTATCCGGATACTTACCGTGGATGTTACCGATACCGCAAGCCAGCATGGTTACTCCAAGTGCGTTTACTGCTGCACACTCTTCCGGATCTGCACACTCGCCGGCGGAAGTAACACCGTCTTCCTCACCGCCGATACCGCCTACCTCTGCCTCAAGGGAGATACCCTTCTCCTTGCAGATGGCAACCAGTTCCTTGGTCTTCTCGATATTCTCCTCCAGCGGAAGAGAAGAACCGTCGAACATGATGGATGTGAAGCCTGCCTCGATACAAGCCTTGGCACCTTCGTATGAACCGTGATCCAGGTGAAGAGCTACCGGAACGGTGATTCCAAGGGACTCGTCCATAGCCTTAACCATAGCGGATACGGTCTTGAAGCCTGTCATATACTTTCCTGCACCCTCGGATACACCAAGGATAACCGGTGTCTTGAGTTCCTCGCACTCCAGAAGGATGGACTTGGTCCACTCCAGGTTGTTGATGTTGAACTGAGCAACTGCATAGCCGCCCTCAACTGCCTTCTTCAGCATGTCTGTAGCTGATGTTAACATACGTCTACCTCCGTTTGCTTATATTTTGCAAGACGGGACATGCCCGTCAGCCATTACTAACCAAACCTCATTATATTACAGTTTACATTGATACACAATCTTTTTCTTTTCCAATGCCAATATATAAATCCCGCCAGAACGATGAGGTTCGCCCCGGCGGGATATGAATCATTATGCATTTAATCCCATCATCAGCAACTATGCCGTCACTTCCTGCAGATAATTTATCACCTCATAAAGCGAATCCAGAATGGCCGCTGCCTTCTCCCGCATTTCATCCGTAGGCGGAAGCAGGTCAGGAACCATGATGGGGATCATGCCCGCATTGTGAGCGGCGCTGATACCGTTGTAGGAATCCTCGAGCACGTAGCATTCCGACGGTTCCGCTCCCAGCAGCTCCGCTGCCTTCAGGAAAATGTCGGGGGCCGGCTTGCTCCTTTCCACCTGGTCTCCTCCCACTATGACATCGAAGTTCTGCAGAAGTCCCGCGTCATCCAGTTCTTTGGTCAAGGCCGCGGTCCTCGTGGAGGATGCAAGCGCGATCCGGAAATTCTCCTGCTTCAGATAGGCGAACAGCTCCGCTACGCCGGGCTTGATCATATGCTTTCCGTCACCGAACCGTTTCTGGAACTCCCTGGAAGAATCCGCAAAATAGTCGTCGATCGGAAAATCCTCCCCGTATGTATCCAGGATGTTCTGCCGGGTCACTTCTCTTGTCACGCCAATGCAGCGATGGCAGAGCGCCTCAACAAAGGCATCATCGCCCATGTGGAACTTGTCCGCAACCGCCTTGCAGCAGTCGATATACAGCTGTTCGGTATCAAAGATGACGCCGTCCATGTCGAAAATGATGGAGTTGTTCTGTTTCATGGGGGTACCTCTCTTTGTTGTGATGATCATGCAGTATAAGATCCTTCGACTCGCAGCGGGCTGCTCGCTCAGGATGACGTGTGACACCCGGGTAACATGCACACTCCGGATGGCATCACCTTGTCATTCTGAGGTCGCACGACCGAAGAATCTTAAAACCCAAGCTTGTCGTTCACCAGGATCACATGGATCCTTCCCTTGTGGCGGGAGAACCGGGTGATCAGGAACTGGCAGCAAATGGTATCCGGCGACTTGCAGTTCATGCAGGAGCCTGTCTTTGCACAGGGCGTATCAAGGCCGAAACGCTGGGCGTTAATGGGCGCTGCCACATTTCTCGCACGCTTCATGGCGCCGTCCAGATCATCGCAGACCTTATTCATGCCAACGATAAAGAGCACCTGCTTCGGGCCCTGCGCTATGGCGGACACCCGGTTGGAGTTGCCGTCGATATTCACCAGCTCGCCGTCCTCGGTCATGGCGTTCACGCTGGAAAGGAAGAAGTCCGCGTCATAGGCAGCCAGCATGGCAGCGCGCTTATCCTCCATTTTGTCACGGTCGATGAAGTTGTAATTTCCGTCCTTCAGGGCGTCCACCAGACCGATCTCACGGGCGCTCATGCATCCGCCCATGGTGACGCTGGCACCCTCCGGGATCAGCTCCAGAACCTTTGCCAGAGCCTCCTCCGCATTTGCCGCATAGTAGCCGGTCATGTTGCGGGATTCAAGTCCTTTTATCACTTTCCTTGCCAGAAGCTCGTTTCTTTTCACTTCATTTTCATTCATATCGATCACTCCTTCCGATTTTAACCATTTTGGTAAATGCATTTTTTTCTATATTGTGTATACTGTAGTTGTGTAACCTAATATTTCCCCTGAGGACCCTGGCGCATCCATCGTTGGGGTTCTTTCAATTTCCGGACTTTTTCGACCGATACAGCATCCTGCGTCTCTGCAGGTTATCACCGGATTTCTGTCTTCTGTATCCTTTTTTCCCTGCATCCCTTTTTTCGTGTATTCCTGTTTTCCTCTCTGTCATCCCCTGCTTAGGAACAGTTTATAGATCAGATACCCCGCCAGCGCACCCAATGTGTTTGCGATCAGGTCATCCACGTCGAAGCATCCACGCTTCGTGATCAGCTGTGCCAGTTCAATGACCAGCGAACCCAGGAGTCCCATCGGAAGAATGATGAACCAGCGTCGGGCGAACTTTACCAGCGTCGGCAGCAGATAGCCGAACGGGATGAAAAGCAATACATTTGCGATCAGTGCGTAAAGATTGGAGCGGTCCACCACCGTAAACCAGCCGTCGCTCCAACCGATGGCGTTGCGGATGGTCTGAAACGGCGTGGTCATCGTGATCCGCTCTGCGCCCGCGGACCGGACCAGAAGCGTGAAATAAAGGACGATAAAAATGTATGCGATGGTCACCGGCCAGGCTGTCTTCCGGTTGATCCTGAGAAGGATCAGCGTCAGGAGGATGAAGCCGATGGACAGCAGAACCTCCGCGCCGCCCTGCGAACCCGGAAAGAGGGTCCATACCGGATCATATAATATCGTATGAATTTGAGGTTGGATCGACAATAGCAAAACTCTGTACACCTTCCGAAACAATTTCACGGCAACGCCGCCTATTCAGTAAACCACATTTCCGGATGTAAATCAACGTGATTTTGTGAATCGGGAGGGACAGGTGCGATCGATGGGGGACGGTTCTGGTTTGATCAGAACCGTCCCCGATTTGCAGGTCCGGCACCGCGTCGATTCCGTCCATCCGGGGACAGGCGTGAAGAGGTGCGGCATTTACGCCATAAGCATATCGGCCCGGCAAAGCACCATAAGATACTTTGCCGGGCCGATCGTGTCTATGACGAAAGAACCGTCCCTACATTTTCATTAGAATGATCTGAAGTAGTAGATCTTTCCGTCGATCTTATGAACACCGGTGTACCGACGTCCATCCGCGCCGAAGTATGCCCACTCTTCATCCACGATCTTCCATACATTACGAAGGATCACTCCGTTCTTGTCTGTATAGTAGCTGTCATAGAAACCGTTCACCACCAGCTGTCCGTTGTAATCGAAAAGGTAGGTCTTTCCACCGACTGTAAATCTGCCGGTCACGGGTGATCCGCTCAGGAAGTAATACCATTTTCCGCCCAGCTGGAGCCAGCCGTTCTTCTGACGGTTTGTAAATGTCTTCACCAGTGCGCCGCTTCCTGCGAACTGATGGAGCGTTCCGTTGATCAGACGATACCCTGTTGCCATTCCTTCCTCATCGAAGTAATAGGTCTTGCCTCCGGTGGTAAGCCATCCGGTGATCGCCCGTCCGTTCTTACCGAAATAATACCATTTCTTGTTGATCTGCTGCCAGCCGCTATAACTGGTCACCGCCACGCCGTTCTTGTTGTAATAGAACCCGGTTAAGGTTTCATCGAGTCCCCATTGATCATAATCGAATGGCAAGCCGTTCATGAAAAGACTGTCGTCCCAGTTATTAAAACCGTATATGCTGTTTCCAAGCTTGACATTGCCTTCTGCAAACACTGCGTCCTTGAAGTAATACCACTTACTTCCCACCTGGATCCAGCCTTCCTTCGGCTTCCGGCCGAGTGTCTTTACCAGCGCGCCTTCATCATTGAAAATGTACCAGATTCCATCGATCAGCCTGGGGCCTGTAACTCTGTAATAATACTCGAAATAATACCATTTTCCGGAAATCTGAACCCACTCATTATTTGCGAGTTTGGAATTCTTCTTCACGTAACGACCTTCAATAATTGTAACGGTATTTCCGGTTGTCTTCTTGATCACGGTCTTGACCCAACCCGCATTCTTCTGATATTCACCGGTATTTCCTACGTAGTATCCGTCCGGAGTTACCGAATTCCGGAGCATAATGCCATCCTGAATGTAATAGTTTCCTACCCAGCCATTGTAATCCTTCCCGTTTTTCCGGTAATGATAGCCGCCTCCAAAGAGAGTCCATCCGTCTCCGGGCTTTTTGGTTCCGGTCACAACGCCGTCTTTATTGATCGTATAGTATGTCCCGTTTTCCTCATAGTCTTCCATGCAGAGAGCACCGTCATATCGGAACATATATTTCTTGCCACCGATGGTCTGAATTCCGCTCTTATATACCGAGTGTGTAGACGGATTCACATAATACCACAGGCCATTCATCTGATACCATCCGGACTGGATCCTTGCTCCGGTGAGGCCATATAAATAGACCTTCTCACCATCGGACTCATAGTCCGTATAACGGAGATTTGTCATCATGCGACCTTCATAAAAATAATAGAACGCATTTCCGACCTTCATTCTTCCCTCTGCGGGAACTCCGTTCTTCATGTAGTAATAATCACTGTTCAGATTGGTCCAGCCGTTCTTATTTAACTTTCCATAATATACGCCGTCCTTATCATACAGATTGTAGCTGCTGCCAACCTTTACAACTCCCGTTTCCTTATAGCCTTCCTTATCGAAGTAATAGGACTTTCCACCGATCTTCATGCTTCCGGTTGCAAGCGCGCCTGAAGCTGTAGCATAACTCTTCCGGCCACTAACCCATGCACTCTTGATGAGAGTTCCGTCCTGATCGAACGCATATCTCTTATCCTTGATCACGCTTACTCCGGTTCTGTAAGCATATCCGTCACTGCCGAAATAATACGACTTACCGGACACGGTCTTCCATGTATTCTTGACAGGCTTTCCGTTGGAAAGATAGACCATCCTGATTCTGGAGGCGTCCTCATAGAAGAAACCACTCTTCTGAATGGTCTGAAGCTGTCCGTTTTCCTTGGCGAAGTAGAACTTATCCCCGTCCTTAACATAGGTATTTCTGAGAGCCACACCGTTCTTGAAGTAGTATTTCTTTCCGCCGACCGTGGCAACACCCACCGGAGAAGCTCCCTTTGCGCCATAATAGCAATAATAGTACCAGCTGTTCACATACAGTGCTCCGCCCTTTTTCGCGCGATAAAACCGATCTACATATTCCTCTTTTTCAACGTCGTATGTGCTTATTCCGAACCCTTCATCATCAAGCATCCTGCCGTAATAATTGAATCCGTAATATGCCGATCCGATCTTTTCAACCCGATTTCTGAGCAGCTCGTTGTTCTTCGCATAATAATATCTTCCGTCAACCTTGGTCCACTTATTATTCGGAATGCGAACTGCCACTCCCGACTTGGCAATGACATAGGGAAGCCCGTTTATCGTTTCCGTTGTATCGGAGGCCATTTCCCCATCATAATAGAAATAGTAATTCTTATTGTCGATCTTCTGCAGCCCACGTGCAGCTACGCCGCCTTTTCCGTAATAGAAATATCTGATCACGCCTGAGTATCTTCCGCCGTCATTATACCAGGTGTTAACGTACAGCGCACCGCCTGCCTTGGCCCGGTAATATCGGTCCTCACCTGAATACGTCTTGGGATCATAATAATACATGCTGAAACTCATATCGTCATACATCATGCCCCAACTGTTGAATCCATAGTAGGCGTTCCCGATCTTTTCAACGGTGTTTCTCAGAGCCTCTCCGTTTTTGATGTAATAGTACTTTCCGTAGGCTTCATACCATCCGGTCTTCTTGGAGCCCAGCTTCTTTGCAACGCCCTCTTCATCCGAAGCGTACCATACACCATTCACCTTCAGAATGGCGTTAGACAAAAGCGAACCGTCACTGAAAAGATAGTTCTTCCCGCTGATCGTCAGCAGTCCGTCAGCGCCTTTTCCTCCGGCGCCATAGTACTCCCATGAGCTCCAGCTCTGATACCATGCATTTACATAGAGCTTTCCGCTCTTTGCCGCACGATATCTGTAACTTCTGTCTGCCTTCTGATCATACAACCATGTAGAACCGTCAGAAAGCATCGCTCCATTTGACTGGAAGAGATAATAACTTCCGTCAATCTTCAGAACCGAATTCTTGACCACAGATTTATTCTTTACGTAAAGATCAATGGTTTCTCCATCAAGCTTTATGGTCATCCAGCCATTTACAAGCGGCTTGCTCTGGGTGACCTCTCCTTCAGAATCGGTCACATACAGCTTACCGTCGAATTCCGTCATCTCATTTCTGATAGCCCCTCCATAGCTGTCAAAGAGGTAGGTTACGCCGTCCAGCGTGTGCGGTCCTTCGGAAATGGCCGAACCGTCGTCTGTGAAATACCTTCTTTCACCATAGTCGGTATAGTACCATTCATTGCGGTAAAGACTTCCGTCCCCCCTTGGCAGATAATGCTTGTCGTTCAGAGTGAATTCATAGTCATACAGATCTCCTTGCCAATCGTATCCGTACAGGTTGTAGTTGAACTCAACGATTATATTCTCAACTCGTTTGTAATCATCGCCATAGTAATTCTGAGGACGGGAATTATCAAACCAGGGTTCATTCCGATAAAGTGTTCCGTCCGCTTTTGCTCTGTAATAATCATAATTCCCGCTGGAGGTATTATATATGCCGAAATCCTGATCCTTGTATATATGACCATAATCATCGAAACCGTACATCTGGCCGTCAAGCTCAACCAGACACTCCTGGGCCCTGGCCCCGTCGGCAAGGTAATACCGATCATACTCATCCCATTCTTCGCGATACAGAATTCCACTTTCCTTCGCAAGATAAGTTTGATTAACACCTAAAGAGGAATTGTAGAATGAAAACTCCGTATCGGTATACACGTAGCCGTTCCAGTCGAAACCGTACAGGTCTCCGTCGATCTCGTAAACCGTTGCATAAAGCGGATCTCCGTCAACGTAATACTGTGTATGCTCTTCGTTCCAGCCGTTTTGAGTTTCATCGTCCTGGGTTGCTCCGAGCAGCGAGGAATCCTTGCCGGAATCGTCCTGCTGTTCCTGAGTTTCCTGCTCCTGAGTATCCTGAGACTGTGTCTCGTCCTGCTGGTCATCCTTCTGTCCGTCGTCCTGCTGGTCCCCCTGCTGTCCGTCCTGCTGGTCGTCCTTCTGTCCGTCGTCCTGCTGGTCTCCCTGCTGTCCGTCCTGCTGCTCTCCCTGCTGTTCTCCCTGCTGTCCGTCGCTTTGTCCGGCATCCTGTTCCGTTGTCACACCCGAATCCGGATCCTGATCCGGCTCGGCAGCATGCACAGAAAGCCCGGACAGTGAAACCGTCCCGGAGAGAGCCAAAAGCAGGGCAGCCCGCTTCCATTTGCTCATGTGTTTCTGCATGTTAACCCCCCTTTATAAAATATTAAAGATGTTATTATTGTATCACTTTCAGGGACGGAAAACAACGCAAACCCCAGTCAATTCGGGGACAGGTCTGATCGATGGGGGACGGTCGATGAGGGACGGTTCTGGTTTGATCAGAACCGTCCCCGATTTGCAGGGACAGGTCTGATCAATGGGGGACAGGTGTGAACGACCAGGGACGGTTCTGATCAAATCAGAACCGTCCCAATGTCATTTAGATAAGAAATATCTCCATCAATAACACAATATACTATCAAAATCAGAGGTGAAAAAACCTCTGATTTTTTTGCGCTTTTTTTGCAAAAAAAGCTTGACAAATCGCCGAAAATGTGCGGCGCCGCCTGATTATAGAGTTCTTTTTTGGGAGGTGCCGTCATGTCACACATTTCTGCTGAACAGATTAAAAAATCTCTGTTTTCTTCGATCGATTCGTTGCTGGATCGTCGCGATGAATTCCTTTATAACCCTGAGTCAAGTTTCAAACGTACTAAGAAAATTTCCTTTTCCCAAACAGTTCTTTTCCCGATGATCGCTGGATCTGATAATGTTGCTACAGAACTGCTGGATTATTTTGGAGAGGATAACCTTCCTCTTCCTTCTGCCATGATCCAGCGCAGAAACCAGATCAAACCGGACGCTTTTATAGAACTGTTTGATCAGTTTTCGAAAAAGATACCGGTTAAGAATACTTTTCACGGCTATCAGTTGGTGGCCTGTGACGGCACAAGACTGAATCTGCCCTATAATCCTTCGGATTCTGATAGTTTTATCCAGTGTATCGAAGGCCGCAAAGGCATCAACCAAATCCATATGAATGCGCTTTATGACATCCTGAACGACGTGTTCCTGAATGTTGAACTCCAAAATATAAAACAAATGAATGAAAAGACTGCATTCTGTAACTTTCTTGATCAGGATAATAGCACGACATCCGGAGCAAAGCGAATCTATATCGCGGATCGCGGTTATGCTTCATATAACGACTTTGCCCATGCGATCCATAATAATAAACTATTCCTCATCCGTGTATCTGAAAGCTTTGCAAAGGGCATCTGCAAAGGACGCGTCGACTGGTTAAAAGACTCATGTGTTGATGAAAATGTAACTGTTCACATTATCCGTAAAAGAAACCGGATGCTTTACGCGTTGGAGAACCATCACCTTGTGCCCCATGCCAGCTGTTATGACTATGCGACTAAAGGAACTAATGAATATGATCGGCTGAGTTTCCGGGTTCTCAAATTTCCGGTGGGCGATAACAATACCCCTGAATATATCGTGACAAACCTTCCTGCATATGGTTTCTCGTCATCAACGATCAAGGAACTATACCGCCTGCGATGGGGCGAAGAGACTGCTTTTCGCCATCTGAAATATGCTGGAAACATGGTTCATATTCATTCATTAAAGAGAGCATTTCTCATACAGGAAATCTATGCAAAACTGACTCTTTACAACTTCTCATCATACCTTGCCTCCGCGGTTTCGACTCCTATCGAAAGCACGGAGATGTATTCGTATGCGATAAATCATACGCAGATGCAGAAGATTGTTATTCGATTTATAAAGGGAATCATAGAAGATGTAGGTGCCCTGATATCCAGGTTTAGAGTACCGATCCGATTGGGTCGTAAATATGAAAGAAATCTACGACGCCAATCGGCCGATACATTGGCATACAGATAAACAAACCAACAACTAAATACCCTTTAGTAGGCAGCCTCCCCAGACTGCCTGTTTGCCTTTTTCAAAAATAAAAGTTTTTGACCGTAAACACGAGAACTGGATGTATAACGTGCGGGTTTGTTATAAAATATATAATACACTATTTCGATGCGTTTGCATATCTAAATGACATTGGAACCGTCCCCGAATTGCACGCAAGTATCAGTTACTCCCATTTTTCAATTATCTCTTCCGCTATGATCTTGCGGGATACGCAACGATCCATAGCCTGCTTGCCGATCCTTCGGTGCGCCTCTTCCTCGGAAATGTGTTCCTTCTCGATCAGCAGGCATTTCGCCTGATTAACGATCCGGAGTTCATTTATCTTCTCTTCCAAAGTGAGCACCTTCTTCTCCGTGTTCCGGATCTTATCCTGGATCGCACAGAGATGGCGGATGTTTCTTGCCAGCGCACGATTGGTCACCGGCTTCGCCAACACGACAACACCATAGTCGATCACGCGGTCCGTCACGTCGTCACATACATCACCCGGTGTCAGGATGAGCGCGCCGGAGGTGTAATGCTCGCACAGATTCAGAACAAAATCCACGCCAAAATCATCCGGCAACGGCGCGTTCACAAGAACGACATCATAATGCCGGTTCAGCAGCTCCTGTGCTGCCTGGGCCACACTCTTCCGAACCTCGATCCCACTGAACCGGCCGTCGGAGATGACCTTCTTCACAAATGTAGTTAACTGTTCTGACGCAGAAACGATCAGGATCGAATACTGGCGCCCGGATCTGTCCTTCATGCTTTATCTCACTTTATAACATATACACATCACACAAGATAATTCCTCACCACCACCTCGGGCAGGATCTCGCGGATAAATGGGCTTTCGTCCGCTGCTCTCTTTGCTTCCATTCTGGACTGGGGCAGAAGTGCGCCGTCCACATCCATTTCCTCGGGAAGCTCAAGCCGGTTTTCAATTCCGTAAAGTCCGGCATGGATCAGCAGCGCGTACACAATATACGGATTGCTGAGGGCATCCGGGGAGCGAAGCTCCACCCGGGTCTTCCCATGATGCTCGGAAATGTGGATCAGTTCACTGCTGTCTCCGCTGGACCAGTTCACCCGGTCGGGCGCAGTCCCATTTCCAAAACGGGCATAGGAGCCGTCGGAGGGATTCAGGAACAGGGTCATGTCACGGATCTTTTCGATGATACCGGCTGCGGCGAAACGGCACATATCGGTTCCGTCCTTCGCCACGGCGAAAATGTTGATGTGATAGCCGTTACCCGGCGCATTTGCCAGGGGAACCGGCGAAAAATCAGCCACCAGGCCGTTGCGGTCAGCCACCGTCTGGACAACCATCTTGAAGGTGGTCATCTGGTCTGCCGCCTTCAGTGGCTTGCCGTAGTGGAAATCGATCTCGTTCTGTCCGGGACCGCGCTCATGATGCGAGCGTTCCGGCTGGAGACCCATTTTCTCAATGGTGAGACAGATCTCGCGGCGGATATTCTCTCCCCTGTCCAGGGGTGCGATATCCATATAACCGGCCTGATCGTAGGGAAATTTGGTCGGATTTCCCAGGTCATCCTTCTTGAAAAGATAGAACTCGGACGCGGAGCCGAAGCGGAACTCGATGCCGGCCTCCTCCGCCTTCTTGATGGCCTGGCGAAGCACCCAGCGGGTGTCTGCCTCGAAGGGCTCGCCCTCCGGAGTGTAGACGTCACAGAACATACGAACGACGCGTCCGGAATCCGGGCGCCAGGGAAGAAGTGACAAGGTGGATGCATCAGGTCTGAGATACAGACGTCCGCTGGCACTGCCCTCGTAACCCGAGATCTCATTTGCACCGATCCCGATACCCTCCTCAAAAGCCTTCATCAGCTCGCCGGGCATGATGGAAATATTCTTCTGCACGCCGAACGCATCGCGAAATGCCAGGCGGATGAAACGAACATCCTCCTCTTCCACATATTGCATGATCTCATCTGGAGCGTAATTCATAATACTAATCCTTTCTTCAGGTCGGTTCCTGATTTGCCGGGGACAGGTCTGATCGACCGGGGACGGTTCTGATCAAACCAGAACCGTCCCTGATTTGCAGGGACAGGTCTGATCAGCCGGGGACGGTTCTGATCAAACCAGAACCGTCCCCGATTTGCACGGCCTTAGATCGTCGAGATCTCCGGGGCGGTGTCTTCCAGTACATCCAGAAGGATCCGTACGGTATCCAGGGATGTGAACATGGTGACACCGTTTTCGACTGCGCACTGCCGGATGGCAACGCCGTCGTTATAGTGCACGCCGGACAGGATGGCCCGGGTGTTGATGATGTAGCTTACATAACCGGCTCTGATAGACTTCAGAACCTCGTCGCTTCCGTCGGACAGCTTGCCGCGAAGTCTCGTGCGGATCCCGTTCTCCTTCAGGAAGGTTGCGGTTCCCACTGTTGCTTCGATGTTGAAGCCCAGCTGGTAGAACCGGCGTACCAGAGGCAGTGCCTCTTCTTTATCTTCATCCGCCAGGGTCACCATGACGGTTCCGTAATCTTTCATCTTGATGCCGGAGGCCTGCAGTGCCTTGTAGAACGCACGCTTCAGCTTCCGGTCGTAGCCGATGGCCTCGCCGGTGGACTTCATTTCCGGCGACAGATATGCATCCATGCCATGCAGCTTCTCGAAGGAAAATGCGGGTGCCTTTACATACCAGAACTGCTTCTCCGGTGCAACTCCCGCCGCGATGCCCTGATCTGCCAGGCTCTGTCCCAGCATGGCCTTTGTTGCGATATCAACCAGAGAGTAGCCGCTGCTCTTCGACAGGAAGGGCACGCTTCTGGAGGCCCGGGGGTTCACCTCGATGATGAACACATTTTCCTCTTTATCCACAATGAACTGGATGTTGAAGAGTCCCACGATGCCAATGCCAAGTCCCAGCTTCGTGGTGTAATCCAGAATGGTATCCTTGACCTTCTGGGAAATGGAGTACGGCGGATACACGCTGGTGCTGTCGCCGCTGTGAACGCCGGTCCGCTCTACCAGCTCCATAATGCCCGGCAGGAAGACTTCCTTTCCGTCGCAGATGGCATCCACCTCCACCTCTTTACCGACAACGTATTTGTCTACCAGTACCGGTGAATCCTCGTTCACCTCAACCGCAGACTGCAGGTAGTGCCGGAGCATTTCCTCGTTCGCCACGATCTCCATGGCACGTCCGCCCAGGACGAAGCTGGGGCGAACCAGTACGGGATAGCCGATCCGCGCAGCAACCTCCACGCCGCTCTCGATATCGGTCACGGCTTCTCCCTTCGGATGCGGGATATCCAGCTCCTCGATCAGAGCCTCGAAGGCATCTCTGTCCTCTGCCTTGAAAATGGCTTCGCAGTCGGTACCCACGATCTTCACGCCTCTTCTGGTCAGGGGCTCTGCCAGATTTACGGCGGTCTGTCCGCCGAGGGTTGCGATCACTCCCTCCGGATTCTCCAGCTCCACGATATTCATGATATCCTCCGGAGTCAGCGGCTCGAAGTACAGCTTGTCGGCCGTTGTGTAATCCGTGGAAACCGTCTCCGGATTGTTATTTACGACGATGGCCTCATAGCCCATGTCGCGTATGGTCTTCACCGCATGCACGGTGGAGTAGTCGAACTCCACGCCCTGGCCGATCCGGATGGGACCGGAACCCAGCACCAGGATCTTCTTCTTATCCGAAACGATGGACTCGTTCTCTTCTTCATAAGTGGAGTAGAAATACGGCACGTAGCTCTCAAACTCGCTGGCGCAGGTATCGATCATCTTGTAGACCGGGAAGATCTGCATCTCACGGCGCAGCTTCCATACCTCGTCCTCCGTCTTACCCAGCATTTCCGCAATGTAGGAATCCGAGAAGCCCATCCGCTTCGCGTCATACATCAGCTCCCGGGAAAGCTCCTCGCCGTTGTCCTTCAGGGCCTCGATCCGCTTCTCGAAGTCAACGATCTTCTTGATCTTGTCCAGGAAGAACATGTCGATCTTCGTGATCTCATTGATCTTCTGGTGATCCTCCCCCAGCCACATAAGCTGGGAAATGGCGTAGATACGGTCGTCCGTACCTTCCTTGATGTATTCCAGCAGCTCGTCGCGGGACATATTCTTCTGGTCGAACTTGGCCAGATGCAGATGATTCTTTCCGTCCTCCAGAGACCGGATGGCCTTCAGAAGGCTCTCCTCCATGGTGCGTCCCACGGACATGACCTCGCCCGTTGCCTTCATCTGTGTGGAAAGCACATTGGACGCAAGAGTGAACTTGTCAAATGGGAACCGGGGCATTTTCGTAACCACGTAGTCCAGCGCGGGTTCGAAGCAGGCCGGTGTATTTGCCAGCTGGATCTCCTCCAGGTTCATGCCTACTGCGATCTTCGCGGATACCCTTGCGATAGGATAACCGCTGGCCTTGGAAGCCAGGGCCGAAGAACGGGATACTCTGGGGTTCACTTCGATCACGTAGTACCGGAAGGATTCCGGATCCAGTGCGAACTGTACGTTACAGCCTCCGCAGACACCCAGCGCACGGATCAGCCGCAGCGCACTGTCACGGAGCATATGATATTCCTTATTGGTCAGGGTCTGGCTGGGGGCAACTACCACGGAGTCACCGGTGTGGATTCCCACCGGATCCAGGTTCTCCATGTTGCAGACAACGATGGCCGTGTCATTTGCGTCCCGCATTACCTCGTATTCGATCTCTTTGTAGCCCTTGATGCTCTTCTCTACAAGGACCTGATGTACCGGGGAAAGCGCCAGGGCGTTCCTCATCATGTCCTTCATTTCCTCCGCATCATTTGCAAATCCGCCGCCGGTTCCTCCCAGCGTAAATGCGGGTCGCAGGATGACGGGATATCCGATCTCCTCTGCCGCCTCGAGTCCTTCCTCAATGCTGTAGGTGATCTTCGACGGAACCACCGGCTCGCCGATCCGCTCGCAGAGCTCCTTGAACTGCTCCCGGTCCTCGGCACAGCGGATGCTGGCTGCGTCCGTTCCGAGAAGTTCGATCTCACACTCCTCCAGGACACCCTTATCGTAGAGCTGCATGGCCAGGTTCAGACCTGTCTGTCCGCCGATGCCCGGAACCAGTGCGTCCGGACGCTCATACCGGCAGATCCTTGCCATGAATTCCAGAGTCAGGGGTTCCATATATACCTTGTCCGCCACCGATGTGTCGGTCATGATCGTAGCCGGGTTGGAATTCGCCAGCACCACCTCGTAGCCCTCTTCCTTCAGGGCCAGGCAGGCCTGGGTTCCCGCATAGTCAAATTCCGCTGCCTGGCCGATGACGATCGGGCCGGAGCCGATGACTAAAACCTTCTTTATGTCTGTGCGCTTGGGCATGTATCTTTCCTCCGTTTTTATAATGACAGGGTCGAGCGGTCAGGAGAGAGGTTCCCCTCCTCTCGATCGTCATGCAAATGATCCAATCAACACGTCTGCTCGGTCGCCTGAGACCGGCATCACTCTGTCGTTTCTCAGGATGACATGTTCTTTACGAATCGCTCGAACAGGTATGTGCTGTCCTGGGGACCCGGCGCGCTCTCCGGGTGATACTGAACCGAGAACATCCGGTTCTCCGGGCAGCAGAGGCCTTCCACCGTATGGTCCAGCAGGTTAATGTGTGAAACCTTCAGGGGCGTTGCCGCAACGCTCGCCTCATCCACCGCGTAGCTGTGGTTCTGGCTGGTCATCTCGATCTTGCCGGTGGCGATGTCCTGTACCGGATGGTTGCCGCCACGGTGTCCGAACTTCAGCTTGTAGGTCCTGGCGCCGTAGGCCAGAGCCAGGAGCTGGTGTCCGAGGCAGATCCCGAACATGGGATACTCTCCCTTCAGCTGACGCAGGGTCTCGATCACGCAGGTCACATCCTCCGGATCTCCGGGCCCGTTGGAAATGAACACTCCGTCGGGATTCATGAAACGGATCTCCTCCGCGGTCGTATCATAAGGAACCACCGTCACATTGCAGCCGAACTGGTTCAGCTTCCGGACGATATTCAGTTTCATGCCGCAGTCAATGGCAACCACACGGAACTTCGGATTCGCGGTCCGTGCATACCAGCGGCGCTTGCTGCTGACGCGGGATACCGCATCATGAGGCACCGGCGTCTGGGCGATCCGGCGGAGTCCCTCCTCCAGCGATACATTTGGCCGTGTGATCAGCACCCGGCGGCTTCCCAGATCACGGATGCTGCGTACCAGCTTCCTCGTATCCACGCCCGTCACGCCGGGGATATGATTCTCCTCCAGCAGCTCCGACAGCGTCTTCGTATAACGGAAATTGGACGGAAGATCGTTATAATCACGCACGATCAGGCCTCCGATGGACGGAGCCTTGCTCTCAAAATCCTCATCGGTGATACCGTAGTTTCCGATCAGCGGATAGGACATGACCACCGCCTGGTCCGTGTAGGACAGATCCGACACGATCTCCTGGTATCCCACCATGGAGGTGTTGAATACGATCTCACACACCGCGTCCCGGTCCGCGCCGAAGCCGACGCCCAGGTACTCACTTCCATCCTCCAGAATTAATTTCCGGTTCATTTCACTCATTTCCTGTCTACTCCTTCTTCCTGAAAAAAAGGGCATTTCGAGTACATAAACCCGAAACGCCCTTGCTTCGCTACAAATCTATATACAATTCCAAAGAAAACTCAGTATTCATACGGAAACAGTATAGCACTTTATCCGAAAATGTCAATAAAAGCAAGGCTTGCTTTCCTTCAAATATAATGGTATACCTATGCCATGTTAAAGCATTCCTACAAAAAAATCTTAAATCTGCTGACCATCCTGCTGGTCCTTTTACTATGCACGGGATGTGGAAATGAGTCCGAGCAGCGCACTTCGGAAGCCGCCGATGATCAGTCCACCATCCGTTCCGTCGATGATCTTGCTCTCAGCACGGAGGACGGTTCCACCTATACCTTCACCTATCAGGGCGAAACCTATCAGGCCATCCATCGTAAGGACAACTGGAAGATCAGGAACTCCTACCGGATCACGAATTCCGCGGACATGGTCATCATCTGCCGCGCACTCAGTGACATCCATCCCATCCCGAATGCAGAGGGCACCGGGAACCGCACGCCGGAGGATCTGGCCTTCGAATGGGAGCAGCACAATCTGGCGTACACTCTTCTGCCCGAGGGCCATAAATGGAAGAAAAATGCAAGGGACGTGGACCTGAATCCCGAGGACCAGGGAAAAACCATTCTTGATTTCGCGCTGGAGCGAAGCGGGCACTGAGCCCTCTTTCGGTACATTTCCGCCGATCATTTTCTCTTACGAGTCCATATCCCTCAGTCTTTCCTTCAACTCTTTGATCTCATCACGCAGCTCTGCTGCCAGCTCGAAGTTCAGCTCTGCTGCCTCCCGGTTCATCCGGCGCGTCAGTCTGTCGATCTCCTTCTTCAGCTCCTTCTTCGTCATAAGATCCGGATCTTCCTTTGCGAAGCGGGCTCTCTTTCCGGCCGCTGCTTCCTCCTCCGCCACGGAAGTAGTAATCAGCTCCCGGACCGCCTTCTGTATGGTCTGGGGTGTGATGCCGTGCTCCTCATTGTAAGCCTGCTGCAGCTCACGGCGGCGGTTGGTCTCATCGATGGCGTACTTCATGGAATCCGTAATGGTATCGGCATACATGATCACGTGGCCGTCCACATTTCTTGCGGCACGTCCTATGGTCTGCACCAGTGAGGTGCCGGACCTGAGGAAGCCTTCCTTGTCCGCATCCAGGATTGCCACCAGAGTGATCTCCGGAATATCCAGTCCCTCGCGGAGAAGGTTGATCCCCACCAGAACATCGAACACGCCCATCCGAAGATCCCGGACGATCTCCGTCCGTTCCAGTGTGTCGATATCGGAATGCAGATACTTGACCTTGATATCCATGCCCCGGAGATAGTCCGTCAGTTCCTCCGCCATTCGCTTGGTCAGCGTAGTAACAAGAACCTTGTGTCCCTGTTCGGTCTCCTTCCTGATCTCGGTGTAGAGATCATCGATCTGACCCTCCACGGGACGAACGTCGATGGGCGGATCCAGCAGTCCGGTGGGACGGATGATCTGCTCGGTCCGGTACTCTTCATGCTCTTCCTCATAAGGCCCCGGAGTTGCGGATACGTAAAGGACCCGATCTACCCGTTCCTCAAACTCCTCAAAATTCAAAGGCCGGTTGTCCATGGCCGAGGGAAGACGAAAACCGAAATCGATGAGCGTCTGCTTCCTCGCCTTATTTCCGCCGAACATGCCCCGGACCTGGGGCAGGGTCATGTGGGACTCGTCCACGATCAGGAGATAGTCATCTCCGAAGAAATCCATCAGTGTATCCGGCGGATCTCCCGGCTTTCCTCCTGCCAGGATCCGGGTATAATTCTCAATTCCGGAACAGACTCCCGTCTCCCGGAGCATTTCAATATCAAACTCGGTCCGCTCGCGGATCCGCTGTGCTTCCAGAAGCTTGTCATGGGCCTTGAACCATGCCACCCGCTCTTCCAGCTCCTCCTCGATCTCCTTCAGGGCGCGCTCCATTTTCTCATGGGCGATCACGTAGTAGGAGGCGGGGAAAATGGCGGCGAAATTCACCTTCCGCTTCACCTCTCCGGTCAGCGGGTCAAATTCCGAGATCTTCTCGATCTCGTCCCCGAAGAACTCGATCCGGAGGGCGTCTTCATTTGTATTTGCGGGAATGATATCCAGCACATCGCCCTTCACGCGGAAGGTGCTGCGCCGGAAATCCATTTCATTTCTCGTATACTGCATGTCGATCAGGCGTCCGATCAGGTCGTCCCGGTCCAGCTGCATGCCCGGTCTCAGGGACACCATCATGGCCTTGTAGTCCTCGGGGTTTCCGATGCCGTAAATGCAGGAGACGGAAGCCACCACGATCACGTCCTTCCGCTCGATCAGGGCGGCAGTGGCGCTGTGGCGGAGCTTGTCGATCTCATCGTTCTGGGAGGAATCCTTGGCGATGTAGGTGTCGCTGGAGGGCACGTAGGCCTCCGGCTGGTAGTAATCGTAGTAGGACACGAAATACTCCACCGCATTGTCGGGGAAGAAGGCCTTCATCTCGCCGTAGAGCTGGGCTGCCAGGGTCTTGTTGTGGCTGATGATAAGGGTCGGCTTCCCAAGCGCCTTGATGACATTTGCCATGGTAAATGTCTTGCCGGAGCCGGTAACACCCAGCAGTGTCTGGGAATGAAGCCCTTTCTTGAAGCCCTCCACCAGCTCGCCGATGGCGCGGGGCTGGTCGCCGGTGGGTTCGTAGGGGGACTGTAATTTAAAGATTTCGTCGCTCATATGAAAACTCCTTTTTGTGTCAGAAATATACAGGAGATGGGACAGCTCCGATGCCGCATATACGTAAGATGGGACGTATACGTAAGGGACGGTTCCGATGCCGCATGAGAAACTGCGTCATCGGAACCGTCCCTGTCTGTCACCCCGGCGCCTTACGCCCGCCGCCCCGGCGCGCGCTCTCCCGACGTTATCCTATCTCGCAGACATACACTGCGGCACTCATCTTGGGGATCACCACGGACATCTGGTTGTTCTGGGTGATGATGGTCTGGGAATCGATGGAGTAGCCTTCCTCGGTGGTCAGCATGATCCGGCGCATGGTGCGGTTATTGGGCACGCCCATATGGCGGATATGCAGGTGGAGCTTCTTGTCCGTGAAGTCACTGTTGATCACGACGGCTACCGCCTGTTTCCGGGTAAAACGTCCGTAGGAAAGACATTTGAACTCGCTGTGAAGCTGTACCAGCGAACCCTTCATCAGAGCCGGATACTGCTTGTGGATCCGGATCATCTCGCGGTGGAAATTGATGAGGTCATGATCCTCACGCCCCCAGGGGTAGGTCCGCCGGGAGTCGGGGTCGGTCCAGCCTGCCACTCCTGCTTCATCTCCGTAATATATGGTGGGTGCTCCGGGCCAGGTCATCTGGAATACCACGGCCTGTCGGAAGATCCCCTTATTCACTTCTTCATTTGCGGCCTCGGGTCCGAGGGTATGGATCCGGCCGACTCTGCGGTTGGTACGGGTCAGGAACCGGGAATGATCATGGTTCGAGAGCTCGTTCATGGCCACCTGCAGGGAACCTGTCATAAAGGTGGACATATAATGCCGCATGGATCCGACGAACATGTCGGGATTTCCCAGGAAGTCTCCGCGGAACTCGTCACTGTGCTTCTCCACACCGGTCAGGAACCAGGTGATGGGCTCCATAAATGCGCTGTAGTTCATGACGGTATCCCACTGGTCTCCCAGCAGCCATGCCTTCGGGTCGCCGTAATGCTCGGCCAGGATGATGGCCTCGGGATTTGCCTCCTTCACCGCCTTCCGGAAGTCTCGCCAGAAACGATGATTGAATTCCTCGGAATATCCAAGATCCGCCGCCACGTCAAGACGCCATCCGTCGGCGTTGTACGGGGGCGAAACCCATTTCCGTCCGATCTGGAGGATATAGTTATAGAGCTCCTCCGACTCCTCATAATTCAGCTTGGGCAGGGTATCATGTCCCCACCAGCCGTTGTAGCTTCCGTTGTCCGGCCACGCACTCTCATCCTGGAACCGGAAGAACTTCCGGTACGGACTGTCTGCGGAAATGTACGCGCCCTTCGGATAGTCCGGATTCTTGTCGTAGATCTTCTCCTTGTCCATCCATTTATTGAAGGACCCGCAGTGATTGAAGACACCATCCAGGATGACCTTCATCCCGCGTCTGTGCGCCTCCTCCACCAGCTCGATGAAGACCTGATTCGATGCCTCCAGATTCTCCTTGTCGGTCACACGGGTGATATACCGGGTCGCACGGCTGTTATCCATGGAATCCAAGGGGAGAAGCTCGCCCTCATCCTTTACGATCTTTCCGAAATGAGGATCCACATAGTCGTAGTCCTGGATATCGTATTTGTGGTTGGAAGGGGATACGAAAATGGGGTTCAGATAGATGGCATCCACCCCAAGGTTCTTCAGGTAGTCCAGCTTGCTGATGACACCCTGCAGATCTCCGCCGTAGAAGTTGCCCACATCCATGTTCTCCGGATATTTGTTCCAGTCGGTCACTCTCTTGACGGGCTGACCGATGTAGCTGTATTCATTCGTCAGGACATCATTTGACTTGTCGCCGTTGCAGAAACGGTCCACATAGATCTGATAGAATACCGCACCCTTTGCCCAGTCCGGCGTATGGAAGCCGGGGCAGATCTCAAAGTCGTAGTTGCGGTTCAGCTCCTTGTGCTTGGAGACACGGTTGTAATAAATCACCACACGGCCGGCGTGGATCTCGTAGTAGTAACGGATCCGCTCCGTCACATGCGGAAGCACGATCTCATAGTAGTCGAAAAGCGCATCGCTCTCCACCACCTTCATCTCGTAGCGGGTGTCATTGACCACAACAAAAACGCCGTCCACATTATCTCCGGCAGTCCGGAACCGCAGGGTGATATCATCGCCCACGGCCGGCTCCGACGGAGAACAGAAATTCTCCGTCCCGTCGCTGAACAGCGCTCCAAAATTCAGAATCGATGTTGAGTTGTAGATATATTCAAGTAAACGAAGAGAATGATCGTCACGCATACCGCTCTGGCCTCCAACACCACTCTATTATACCCGTTTATCGCAGTTTGGGCAACAAAAACGCAGAGAATCCATGCGTCACGCTCCCACGCATGCCGTCATACGGCAGGCTGTCCGGTTCCGCAGCCCGACACTAGGTCTCCCATTTTTTGCCCCAGTTGTCAAATATCCGCATCAGGACATAGGATACCGCCGCAGTTCCGAGAGCAACAATGACTCCCCAGAAGGCACCATGGTTTGATACCTGTACATTCATAAATGTGTTCCAGAAGAAGGACAGGCAGAAGATATATCCCGCCAGACAGAAGGAAATTACGAACAGCCGGAACTTATTTAACGGCTGGATCTGCCGCCAGATCAGAACAAATCCGACAGCGGACAGCACATAGGCCGAGATCATACTGATCTCACCATGTGTGAAATCCAGCTTCTCTCCGCAAAGAACGAAAAATGCAGTCACGCCCATCGCGATCACGGCACCCGGAGTGGCACCGATCAGGGTCTTCGTCAGAAGACGTCCCTTCTGCTTCTTCGTGTTGTTCTCCATAGCCAGCAGGAAGCCGGGGATACCGATCAGGAACCCGGAGATCAGCGCGATCTGAGAAGGTGTCAGCGGATAATGAAGCTTTGCCGCGATGACGAACACCGCCAGCAGAAGCGAGAAAATATTCTTATACAGGAACAGGATTGAGGAACGTGTGATATTGTTGATGATGCGTCGTCCCTCCGTCACGATCTGCTCCATGTGAGAGAAGTCCGAATCCATCAGCACTACCTGCGCCGCCTGACGGGCCGCGTCACTACCGCCGCCCATGGCGATGGAGCAGTCTGCTTCCTTCATGGCAAGGATGTCGTTGACACCGTCGCCGGTCATGGCAACCTTTTCGCCGTTAGCCTTGAGGGCTTCCACCAGACGCTTCTTCTGCTCCGGCTTCACCCGTCCGAATACGGTATATTTCTTCACAGCCTCCCGGTAATCCCGCTCTGTTTTCAGGGTTGCGGCATCCACGTAATTCTCCGCTCCATCGATCTTCGCCTCCAGAGCCACACGGGATACGGTCAGCGGATTATCTCCGGAAATGACCTTCACCTTCACACCCTGCTCCTTGAAGTAGGAGAAGGTGGCCGGTGCCGTCTCACGGATCTCATTTGCAAGACTGATGAAGAGGATGGGGGCAGTTGCTACGTCCGATGCGGATGCATCTCCATGCGGGGTTGCGGATGCATCGTCACGGGATGCAGCAGCTGCGACTGTCATGTTCTGTGCAGCCATGGCAGGATCGTCCTGCGATGTTGTGATCGCGTCTGCGCCTCCCTGCGGTTCCGTGCCCGCGGACATGCCGGTGGAATCCCCCTTCACAAGCGCCAGTACACGCTGGCCCTTACCGGTATACTCTTCGATCCTTGCACGGTTGATCTCCAGCTGTTCCTCTGTCAGCAGGAATTCAGGCGCACCGAAACGGTACAGCGCATCCTTTGTCTGTACCTGGGAATACTTGGTCTTGGAGCTGAAGGGCATGACCGCCGTGGCCGCCAGGCTCTTCTCCTCCGTATAATGCTTCCGGAGTGCCACCATGGTGATATTCGCATCCGGAACCGTATGAACATAGTTGGACAGAACACCCTCCGCCTCCTTCAGCTGCTCATCGGAGCATCCGTCCGGAGCGATAACGGCAGTGACGGACATGACATCATTTGTGATGGTACCGGTCTTATCCACGCAGAGTACATCTACGCGGGCCAGAGTCTCGATACTCTTCATATCATGAAGCATGACCTTATTCTTGGCGAGCCGCGAGGCGCTCAGAGTCAGCGCAATCGTCAGCAGCAGGTACAGACCCTCGGGGATCATGCCCACCACGGCACCTACCATGCTGACCACCGACTCCTGAAGGGTATGATGGTTTATTGCGATGGCTTCGTAGAGGATCCCTCCACCGACGGGAATGATCAGGATACCCGCCACAAGAATGATCCACTCAATATCGCGGATCAGTTCGGATTTCTTATTCTTTACTTCCTTTGCCTTTGCCGTCAGCTTCGCCGCATAGGAATCCGCACCGACTCTCGTCAGCTCCGCTGCACAGTTTCCGGATACCACAAAGCTTCCGGACATCAGCTCTGCACCGGGTTCCTTCTCGATCTCATCGGATTCTCCCGTGAGGAGCGCCTCATTTGCGGAGATCTTTCCCTCCACGACCTTCGCATCCGCCGGGATCTGCTGTCCCGATGAAAGCAGGATCAGGTCTCCCAGTACCAGCTTGTCGCTGTCCACCGTCTCCGCATGTCCGTCCCGGATCACGGTATACTGGGTGGTATCCAGCAGCTTCAGGCTGTCCAGCACCTTCTTGGCACGGAGCTGCTGGACGATACCGATGACCATATTTGCTATGACAACCGGCATGAACATCAGACTCTTGAAGGATCCGACGGCGATGACCAGGATGGCAAGGCCAAAGAAAATGGCGTTGAAATACGTGCAGGTATTGCCGATGATGATGGATGCCACCGTCTGCCGGCCCTTCTCCTGCAGCACATTTGACTTTCCTTCCTTCGTCAGCCGCTCCGCTTCCGCTTTTGAAAGCCCTTTTCTATTCAGTTGCTGCAACTGTTTCTCGTCCATTTTCCTACCTCGCATCATACCTGTGATATGATGCGTTTTCTATAACTATAAAGACAGAGTCATACGACCTTATCGTCGATTGCATGATTATACCGCATCCTTCCTGCGCGTGACAAGAGAAATCACCCACATGATCACTGCGCCTATCAGAGCATATCCGATGCCTATGAACATGCCGCGGGTGGATACCTCCGCAAGAATGAAGATATTCCACAGGGCGAAGATCCCCAGCACCATGGCAATGATGCAGATGATGAAGACGACGATCCGATAACGGTTCAGCGGGTGGATCAGCTTCCACAGCAGCATAAAGCATACCGCAGACAGGAGGAACGTGGAAGAAACGCCGATCTCATCCTCCGTCAGGTTCAGATCCGATCCGAAGATCATAAGAACGGACACCATAACAAAGGACAGGATCGCTGCCGGAAATGCGCCCTTCAGGGTTCTGGTCAGCAGCCGTCCGTGCTGTCTTCTTGTGTTGTTCTCCATGGCCAGCAGGAAGCCCGGCAGCCCGATGTTGAAGCCCGAGATCAGGGAGATCTGCGTGGGCCGCATGGGATACTGGAACGACAGGAAGATGGTGAACAGCGCCAGCAGCAGCGAGAAAATGTTCTTATACAGGAACAGGATGCCGGAGCGGGTCATATTGTTGATGATCCGGCGTCCCTCCGTCACGATCTGTTCCATATGGGAGAAGTCCGAATCCATCAGCACCACCTGTGCCGCCTGGCGCGCCGCATCACTGCCGCCGCCCATGGCGATGGAGCAGTCTGCCTCCTTCATGGCGAGGATATCATTTACGCCGTCGCCGGTCATGGCAACCTTCTGCCCATTTGCCTTGATGGCTTCGATCAGGGATTTCTTCTGCTCGGGCTTCACGCGCCCGAATACGGTGTAGTTCTTTACCGCCTCCCTGTAGTCCTCTTCCGTCTCCAGGGTTGCGGCGTCAATATACCTGTCCGCATTTTCGATCTGTGCGGCTATGGCGACCCGGGATACCGTCAGCGGATTATCGCCGGAAATGACCTTGATCTGCACGCCCTGCTCACGGAAGTAGGTAAAGGTCGCAGGCGCGGTCTCGCGGATCTCATTTGCCAGGGCGATGAAAAGAAGGGGGACTGCGTTCGTTGTCAGGGAAGGTCCGGAGTCTTCGGCAGTGCTGCCGGCATCCGGCTCTGCCTTCACCAGAGCAAGCACTCTCTGGCCCCTGCCGGTGAATTCTTCGATCCCGGACTTATTTTCCTGCATTACGGTTTCGGAAAGCAGGAATTCCGGCGCACCGAACCGATAGACTGCATCCGCGGTTCGGATCTCAGAGTATTTGAGTTTTGACGAAAATGCGGTGATGTCCGTTGCGGCAAGAGGTTCCGCCTTCTTCATATGGGCGCGGATCGCCTGCATGGTGATGTTGGTATCCGGCACCGTAGCTGCATAACGGGCAAGCAGATCTTCCACTTCTTCCAGGCCCGTGGTCTGTCCCGCCGGAAGGAAGAGCTCCGTCACTGTCATTTCCTCACTGGTAATGGTTCCGGTCTTGTCCACGCAGAGCACATCCACCCGGGCCAGGGTCTCAATGCTCTTCATATCATGGAGAAGCACCTTCTTCCGGGCCAGTCTTGCAGCGCTCATGGTCAGTGCGACCGTAAGCAGAAGATAGAGGCCCTCGGGGATCATTCCCACCACGGCGCCAACCATGGACACGATGCCCTCCTGCATGCTGTGACCGTTGACAACCACCGAGTTATATACCATCGCGCAACCCACCGGAATGATCACGATTCCTGCTACCAGGATGATCAGTTCGATGTCGCGGATCATTTCCGATTTTTTATTCTTTACTTCCTTCGCCTTTGCCGTCAGCTTTGCAGCATAGGACTCTGAACCTACGCGCGTGAGACGTGCAACACAGCTGCCTGACACGACAAAGCTTCCGGACATCAATTCACTGCCCGGATTCTTCTCGATCTCATCGGCCTCACCCGTGAGAAGCGCCTCATTTACGGAGACCTGTCCTTCCACCACCTCTGCGTCCGCCGGGATCTGCTGCCCTGCCGAAAGCCGGATCAGGTCCCCCATCACCAGACGTTCCATGGCGATACGGCAGTCTGCACCGTCGCGGATCGCCGTGAATTCCGTAACATCCAGAAGCGACAGCTCATCCAGGACCTTCTTCGCTCGGAGCTGCTGAACGATTCCGATGATCATATTGGCGATGACCACCGGCATGAAGGTCAGATTCCGGTAGGCACCCACCAGGATCACAAGGATCGCCAGGCCAAAGAAAATGGCGTTGAAGTAGGTGCAGACATTGCGGAATATGATCGAACCGACGCTTTGGGAGGAATGATCCGGAAGCCGGTTGGACTTTCCGGAACGCTCCAGCTCCGCGGCCTCCGCCGATGTAAGGCCCGTCAGATGAAGTTGTGTCTTAGCTTCATTCATATTCTTCTCCGTTGAATATCCGGATGATACGACCAAAGGATTCACAAACGCCGTGTCGGCACAGCAACCTGCGTCGTCCTGCCCTGCGAAACGCGAATGGTACCAACCTTCCGATGATCCCGGAAAGTCCGTCCATTAGTCATCCTGCCCTGCGAAACGCAAATGGTACCAACCTGGAGTGCTTCAGCGTCACATCAACCCTCCACTACGTCAAGGTCCTCAAGATCCTCCTCCGAAGGGGCCGGATCCGTCCAGTCCGCCGGCTTCAGATCCATATCCATATGATCCATCATCGTATAATCGCCGCAGTTTACCACCAGCGAATCGGGACCGATGATCACCTCAACCTCCACTGAAGAGTCAAAAAGCGGGATGACCGCCGATATACGGTCCGATGCGATGGGATGATCTGTCTTCGGATCCGGCTCCACGTTCCAGAAAAACCCGGCATCCGCCTCGTCATACTCCGTTGCACGGCCGTCCGTATAGGTCCGGAAGGCCTCAACGAAAATGCGCTCTCCTCCCACCTTCGTGATCTGAAGACGCAGCTCGCCGTCCGGCATTTCCGTGGTGAAGACCGGTTTCAGGACCGCCTTGGTGCACCCGTAGGTGACCGGAAGATCCTTCTCCGTGTCCCGACGGACAGTGAGGATGTAATCGTAGACACCCTGTGCATAGGCCGAGGAAAGCGTAAGGTCACCATTATAGGAATACGCCCCTCTGATGCTGTAATTTGCGCCGACGGGATTGGAGATCACACAGTTTCCCACGAAGAAGGAGGACCGGTTCTGATCCACCCAGATCGCAAAATTCTCAACCTTATGAGTCGGGATCCCCTGCTCCACAAGCTTCTGCACGATGGGACTGATCCCGTTGATCTTTACCGTGATCTCCCCCTGGGTCTTCTCAGTCCAGTTGGTTTCCGTGACCCGCCATCCGAAGGGGAATACATTTTCACCCTTGATCTCGAGGGTCAGCCGGTGCTCCATGCGTTCGTCCTCCAGGGTCACATTATAGAGCGCCTCGAAGGAGAAGAAACCTTCTGCCTTCTGACGTTCGATGCTTACGATCTCAAGCTCGCTGTAATCCGATCCGTTGATCGTGTATCCGTAGACCGGGATCTGCTCCTTCAGCTTGTCCCTGCTGTCCAGAAAGGAATTGCGCGTCAGCACCAGCACCAGAAAATATCCGCTGGTCAGAAGCGCGGCAACGATCACCACCGTCAGCGCAATGAGCAGCCGCTTCTTCCCTTCGGAGATCCGGTCCTCCTCTTTGCTCACGTCCAATAAATAGACCGGCGTGCAATTCGGGGACGGTTCTGGTTTGATCAGAACCGTCCCTCCCTGATCACACCTGTCCCCGTCAATTCGGGGACGGTTCTGATCAAACCAGAACCGTCCCTCATCGATCACACCTGTCCCCGGATTGACGGAACCGTCCTTATGACTTCCGCCACCGTACTCCGGAAGCTCCACATCCTGGCTGGCGCCGCAGATCGGGCAGAGTATGCAGTCGGAATCGATCATATTGTCACAGTATATGCATACCTTTTTTGCCATAATCCTCTCTCACCGGCCCGACTGTTAATAGTTTTCATCCACATTCGGATAGATTTCCATCTTATTCTCGGTAGTTCCGTCGGTAACATACACCACCGGATTCCCTTCAGCATCAACAGCAATCGCCCAGGCTTTAATCTGCCAGCCGGCAGAGGTTCCCGTATGGCGGAACTGCGGTGTACCCTCACTGTACTCACCGGCAAGGTTTTTATTCACCATTTCCGCAAATGATTTAAGCTTTGTATTTTCTACCGGAGAAAAAGTCTTTCCGGATTTGGCCATGATCAGGATCTCGCCCGTGAATTTGGTCAACGCTTTACGCACCTTCTCACTTTTCAAAACCTTCTGAACCGCCTTGGCGATCTTTTCGGCCGACTCAATATCATTGTCACGTCCGTCGTTACCTAACTGCTTTGCGGATTCGGCAGCCAGTTTCAGTGCAGTCCCGGAATACCATTTTCCGTCCTGCTCATAATAGTAGTACATAACGGCCTTCGTTTCGCCTTCGGTGAGTGTCTCATTTACCCACTGCCCCGCAAGTTTCTTCGACGCCAAATAGAATTCGTCGCTGGAAACATTCTCTTCCAGACCGGGCTTCACTCCATCATCAGTTTCGTGCTCGTCCAGAATCTCTATGGATTGAACCTTGGATGAATCCCCCATAGTACGCATCTGGGACAAAACCTCCTCACGAAGCTTCGATGCATTCTTGATACCAACCGGAGCCAGTCGATCCTTGTAGTGGTCATAGATCAGTTTCCAGTCATCCGTACTGATGCCACCAAGAAAAGGCTTCCAGTTCCTGGCATTGAACATTTTCGCATCCTCTTCCGCTGCCGCCCGGACTGTCGGAGAGCCGCCCTTGGAACGCAGAAACCAGAAGGCTGCTGCTGCGCCGATCCCGATAATAAGAATGCATACAATCGCTATGATCAGTGGCTTCTTACTGCGCTTCTTTTCTGTATCCTCTTCCTCATCAGACAGTGCTTCATCCGACGACTCTGCGTCGGACGCATCCGGATCCTGAGACGAAGTGTCCGGTATTTCCGAATCATCCTTCTTCGCATCCTCAGTCTTGTCATCTGCGGCCTTACTGTCTGCCCCCTTACTGTCTGCAGTCTTGTTGTCCGCTTTCTTGTCATCTGCCGCCTTGCTGTCTGCGGCCTTTCCGTCTGCCTCCTTGCCATCTGCTGCCTTGCCGTCTACGGATTTTTCATCCGCTGCCTTGCTGTCTGCAGTCTCACCCTCCGCAGTCGGCGTAAGATCCGCTCCACAACCCGGACAGTGAGTCATTTCCTTCTTAAGCTTGATCCTCTTTCCACATTTCGGACATTTCATAGCATTCCACCTCGCTGGATAAAATCATAGTCTCTTCGATTATACGCACATTTTGCTGTAACTGCAATAACAAGGTCACTGTACATGGCGGCGGGAAAGTCGGTTCCGTCAATCCGGGGACAGGTCTGATCGACCAGGGACGGTGATCGACCAGGGACGGTTCTGAGTTGATCAGAACCGTCCCTCAATAACACGTTGTATCAGTCTAAAAATGAATTCAGATAAGATTGGATTGCTGAGAAAGAGTACTCTTTTATGGGTGTACGAATACTTCCCTTGCTCTTATCATAAACTTTCTTCAGTTCACTTTCATAGAAGCTCTGGTTGCCGTCTTTTCCGTTCCATGTCCAGATCTTCTTTTGTTCCGGGGATACATTTGCAGCATCATGGTAGTGCTCGCCCTTTCCGACACACTTGAACACGCCATTGTTCAGATGATATACTTCATCGATGAGGTCATATTCTTTGATATCCTCTTCGTTCAGTAAACGACCGCTCCGCGGAATGTAGTAAAGTTCATGGGTCCGTGTATTTGTTGTGCTTATCTTGCCATTATAGCATGTTACTACCGTAGCGGGTGACCATGACTTTGTGACATACATCACGAGCTCAGGGGTTGAATTGTTGTCGAGATAGATCAGAGAATAATAACTACGGTCCACGTCTACCTGCCAACTGTCAAGCTGTGAAACATATTTATCAATCTCATTAAGATACAGGCCTACCCAATCCGTGGAGGCATTGGGATTCCATGCGCCGCTCGGTCCGACACACATGGATCCTATCCACTCATTTACGGCAAGATATCCTGAGGATTTGAAATAATAATACTTCCCGTCGATCCAAAGCCATTGTTTCTTCGCGTACCATCCGTGGGTATCGCCGTACCACCAGCCCTTGGAATCCTTTCTCCAGCTTGCTCTATAAGGATAAGAGCAGATACCGTTATTGCTTATCCAGTAACCATCGTAGTATTCTCCGGTAACCATGATGCCATTCTTTTGGAAGTAATACCACTTGTTGCTGATCTTCTGCCAGCCGGTCTGCATGTATCCACGTGAATTAAAATGATACCATAGGCCTTCATATTTCAACCACTGGTTCTTGGCATAAGTTCCGTCGGAATAGCTGTAATACCAGCCGGTTTTGTCCTGCTTCCATTTTCCTGTCTTTGCTTCCGCATCGAAGCCCGCGCCGAACGTACAGGCGGTCAGTAGAAAACAGAAGACCATCAGCTTGCAAATGTGTTTTCTCAGTCGTTTCATCAATGCACCTCCTCCTTCGATTCCGATATATCGGATATAACATCCACATAAATGTATCATATCGCGATGGCGTTTGGATGACAAGTGCAATAGGGTGATTGCGACAATAAAGGATAAAAATAGTGACAAATCCAATACGATATGACACGAATAACTATAGAGGTTGTTTTCAATTGATGACACAGAGAATAGATCGATTTTATGAAATGGAGGGCACAGGATGAGAAGAATACGAGATCTGAGATTGTGGATCGTGGTCGCCTTTGTTGCGGCGCTTCTGGGCTGTCTTTTTGTGGAGAAGGACGCGCATGCCGAAGACCTTACATATGGGGATTTTACATACTCCGTTAGTAATGGGAAGGTTACGATCACGAAGTATAAAGGGTCAGAGGCGGACGTGACGGTTCCGGATACAATTGATGGAATGCCGGTGACAAGGATTGCGCAAGGTACATTTTCCAATAAATATAGTATTGTAAGTGTGAAACTTCCGGATAGTTTGCTGGAGATTGATTATAGTACATTTGACTATTGCAAAAATCTCATTCATATTTCGATTCCCTCCGGGGTTACTCGGATTGAAAGTTTTACGTTCTACCATTGTGAGAGCTTACGGAGTATAGAGCTTCCGGCCGGGCTGCGTGAGTTAGGGTATTCGTCATTTGAGAGCTGTAAAAGTCTGACATGTCTGGAATTACCTACTACCTTGGAGCAATTGGGCACTCATGCGTTCTTAGGTTGCTCAAGTTTAACCACCATCGATATTCCGAGTGGAGTGAAATATATAAATTCCGACACATTCTTTGGGTGTTCCGGTCTGGTCAGGGTAGGAATTCCGGATAGTATATTACAGATAGAAGAAGATGCATTTAGCGGATGCACAAGCCTTTTTCAAGTATACTATGGTGGCAGTGAGGTTGATTGGAAGAACATCCATGGAATCTCACAAGTGCCGGATAGTGCCCTCAAAGTATATAATTCGCGTATTCCAGTCAGCAGTGGACACAAATGGGATACCGGTACAGTAACAACGGAAGCTACATGTACAAAAAAAGGTGAAAAAACCTTTAAATGCACCAAATGCGGCCTGACCAGGACAGAAACGATCAAGGCGGCCGGGCACAAGATAGTAACGGATAAGGCAGTTGCACCGACCGTTTCGAAGACCGGACTTACAGCGGGGAGTCACTGTTCGGTTTGTAACGCAGTGATCAAAAAACAGGAGGTGATCCCGAAACTTCATAAGAACGGTTGGATGAAAACGGGTGGAAAATGGTACTATTATTCCAACAACGTACTGAAGAAGGGATGGCTGAAGGACGGAAATAAGTGGTATTATCTGGATTCGAAGACCGGAGCCATGGTGACGGGATGGAGACAGGTTGGCAGTAAATGGTACTTCCTTGACAGTTCGGGAGTGATGAAAACCGGATGGGTGAAGGACGGAAGTAAGTGGTATTATCTGGATCCGAAGACAGGCGCCATGAAGACCGGATGGTTACAGTCCGGAAAGGCATGGTACTTCCTGGATAAGACGACCGGTGCGATGAAAACCGGATGGGTGAAGGACGGAGGAAAATGGTATTTTTTAAACGCGTCCGGAACATTATATACCGGCTGGAAAAAACTGAATGGGAATTGGTATTACTTTAATCCAACCGGAGAGATGCATGTCGGCTGGAAGCAGCTGAGCGGAAAGTGGTATTACTTCGACAGCGACGGAGTGATGGCAACCCGCAGAACATGGATCAATGGAAAGGCATATATCTTCAACTCAAATGGAGAATATCAGGAACCCATGTCCGCATCCAGAAAGAAGGAACTGACTAAGTTCCTGGGATATTTCGCGGCAGGTTTCTGGGAGTATAGCTGGTTTGGAAGAACGATCGACTATGACAGCGGACAGGATCCTCATGAAACGCTGAAGAACCTGATAGATATGCGTGCGTTCAATGCAGGGATATTCCCTGTCGACGGAGTGGTTATGCAGAATCCCTGCAATGATCCGAAGGGAAGATTCCAGGGCATGGCATGTAAGTTAGATGCGACAAAGGTGGACTGGATCCTGAAGAATCAATTCTATCTGAGTGATGCAAGTCTCAAGGAACTTAAGTCGGATAATGGCAGCGGACCTTACTATTCCGGCGGATATTACTACGGTTATCTCTGGGATGGCGGAGGCGGCGGTTCGGCAGAACTTGTATCGGAACTTGGCTCCGATGAGATATACTTCAATTTTGTGACCTGGGGCTCCGAAGGTAAAGAATCTCCGGAATCCGGCGTATATGCATTCGTTAAATACAAGTATTACAACGGAAAGGGATACTGGTCGATCGACGGCGTGTGGGCCGGAGATTGATCCTCCCGTTTCAGGTCGGTTCCGTCAATCCGGGGACAGGTCTGATCGACCAGGGACGGTTCTGGTTTGATCAGAACCGTCCCCGATTTGCAGGGACAGGTCTGATCAGATAGGGACGGTTCTGATCAAACCAGAACCGTCCCCGAATTGCACGCCTATTGTCCCCGCCGACGGCTTCGCCGGTAGAATACCACAACTCCGCACAGGAGCAGCAGTGCGATCAACACCAGGTTTACCGCATCAAGGCGGATGCCCGTCGGCACGATGCCTTCCAGAGTGTTGGTCACCGCAAGTGTCGCATCTGCTGTCATCTCGATCTGCATTGTATTCTTCACCAAAGCCTCGCCATCGTTCAGTTTGAACGTTGTAGTATAGTTTTCGTTGTCCTCGGTGATGGTAGCCTTCGCTCCCACCGGGAACGCGATCCGAACCACGTCATTGTGACCCATGGTAAATGTGTCGCCGGTATGCAGCTTTGTATCCTGCTTCGTTCCGTTCTTGCTCCAGGTGTACTCGTCCAGTGCCGTTGCACCTTCTACCTCCAGCGTAAAAGTAAAGTCCTTCGCCTTATTCCCGAAGTTGCCTGAAACGGTCTTCGAGATGGTAAGATGTGCATTGGAGCCGGTATAAGAGTTCACCACGCTGAAGACATAGCTCGGAGCTGCTTCGGTACCCATATCCTGAGAAAGCGCCTGATAGCCCTCCGAATCGATGGTAAATTCGCCGGAATCGGAGATCGTAAAGATCACATCCTTCTTGATCCCGGTATAATTCTCCGGCGCTTCCGTCTCCGTCAGATAGTATTTGCCATGGGGCAGGGTCTGATCGATCTTCGGTATCACACCGTCCACTCCGGTCAGAAGAACCTCGAAACCTTCCATTGGGAAATAATCCTTAATGATTGCTCCGTTGCTGCCGGTCACGCCACGATACAAAGCAAAATGTGCCCCCTCCAGCGGCATGCCCAACTCATCTACCTTAACTGCCTTGAGTTCAAACGGCTTGTTGTAAAGATCGATATATGCGATCAGCCGGTCTGTCACCGCTGTGGACTCATAACCTCTGTACCAGCCGGTATCATTATCGACTACATCGATATTGTCATCACCGTCCACCGAGAATCTCACTGCCTGCGGAAGTCCGATATAACCGGCCGGCGCTTCCGTCTCCGTCAGAACGTACTCCGTATCAACGTCAAAATCGTACAGGATCGTAACTCTGCCGCGTCCGTCCGCCGTATAGGTCCCGATGGTTTCATCGCCCTTCTTCAGGACAAATGTACCGCCGGACAGTTTCTCCGTGGAAGCCCATTTATAAAGTGTAATAACGATTCCGCCGGTTCTCACATTTGAGATCTCATCCTTGCGGACATTTCCGGGTGTCATCTTCCCTGTGGGCGTTCCCGGAGTATACTCCACACTGTAGGAATGACCTGTCGTCACTCCTTCCTTCGTAGTACCGTTAACCGAAACAAGATCTCCGTCCTCCAGTTTCGTCAGACTGGAATAAGAGGTAACCTTACCGGTTGCGTCCACCACAGGATCTTCCAGAGTAACCTCAAAGATCTGATAGTCAGACAGCTGCTTTCCATCCGCAAGACGGTCAAAGAAATACCGCACGCTCGTGGTGGGATATTCCAGTATCCTGATGGTATCCGGCACCAGCTGATCCCCTGCATAAACTGCCGTATAGATTGCAGCATAATCCAGGATATAATCTCTGTCGGTCCATTCCTTCTCCGCCTGAAGCTCCCAGCCTCTGCGGTTATCAACGAAGATCTTCGGATACTCACCCTTCAGGATGGTTCCCTTATTCGGTTCCGGATCACTCTTATGTCCGGGGTCGGTCCTTTTATATTTGTCCAACTTATAGCCCAGCGGAACCTCTTCCGTCCGTTCCACCAGCTCATACTTCATGTCCACCGGAAGGATCGGAACCTCAACCGTGTACCACGCAGGGATCTCGGAAATGGTACCGTTCATGGAGGTCTCAAAAGTCGCTGCCTCCTGCTCATCCTCCGTCATTTCACTAAATACACTCTTGCCCAGGGACACGAATTTATGATCACTGAAGCTCCATGCACAGTATTTCCCGTCCTTGTTCTTAACGCGGTACTTATACAAGCTTGCCAGTTCTACCTCTTCATCCACACCGTTGGACAAAGACAGACGAAAGCTGAAGGGCGTGTCATCATCGTCGATCCGAGCTCCGTTCTCATCATAGAGCCGTTTTGTGAAATCGATGGTTCGAAGTCCCTCCGGATTGACATGGTTTTTAAATGTAAGCATCGGACGCTCCGCAACGCTCATCCATCCGGAATCATAGGTCAGCCGATCCACAGCGCCCGTTTCCACCGGCTGGCCGTCCACCTTGGTGCCGTTGACGTAGACCTCGTTGTAAACGTTCTTGTTGATCCCGACCTCTTCGATCCTGTAGGCGATGGTATTGTCAGGGAAATGCACTTCCGCCCCTCTTTCAGGCGACAGGAAATAAACTGACTCCAGTTCCTCAGTACATCCCACCGGCGTATATCTGTCCTTATAGGAAACCGCCTTTGTCGAATTCAGATAGGTTACATTGAAATTCTCGTCATCATTTGACAGCAGAGCCTCGTCACCGTTCTCCTTCCTGTACCATATCCGGAAGGGGTACTCCACAAGATCAAGATCTATTTCCGAACCCTGAGGCTGTGTCACTTCCTTCTTCAGGGTCACGCTGCCCGGAGTCACATAGTTCAGGTTGAATCTCATGTGCAGGTTCGAAGCACCCGCGCCTCGCTCCATGTAGAACACCTTCATGGTATGGGAAGAATAATCCTTGAAATGCTTCTCGAAATCACCACCCGTTCCCATTGTGAAATACTTGGAAAGGTAGTTATTCACCTCCGTAGTCGTTGCGGAGGGATTTCTTGATTTGTAATTCTCCCGGAAGATATCTCTCAGGTTCGTGGTCGTGCCGTTTACCTTTACTGCTCCGGTGGAGAAATTAACGGTACCTTCCAGCGCCGAGTGAATACCACCCAGATCGATCACAAGCTCACCGTCTACATAAAGCCAAAAATCATCATCACCGGTAAACTCGAAGACAATATCATGCCCCCATGCATCCACGCCCATCGGGGTCTTTACGAAGCTGGCATCCAGCTCCATACCGAAGTAATAATCCGCATCCTTTACCAGATTCAGCTTCTCACCTCGCCTGGGATCGTCATCCTTCAGGAGTTCCTGCTTGGCATTATAGAGATTCAGCGGATTCTTCGAAGCATACACCCCCGGAGTGATGGTATTGTAGGGCATAAACTGCCCGTGCTGTAACGAAGGCTTCACACTCGAATCCATGGTTCCGAGTGCATCGTAAACCTTGAAGTTTCCGTCATTTGTCTCCTTTAATGTGGCAAAGTTCTGACAGCTGTCAAACTCAAAATACCCGCTGGCTTCATAAGTACTGGAAATGAACAGGTGATTGACCTCAGTGCCGTCAGAGAAAAGCTCCGAGAACGGACGTGTGGTTCCGGCAATTGTAGATGAAGGATATCCATCTGCTCCGAGATTCGTGGTAAGAAGCCCCTTGGTCTCCCCAGTCTGGTCATAAGTACTTTTCCCAATAGCGTCATGCTGGTATTGCGTGCTTGTAGTACCACCCTCCTTGTGAGGGTCTCCGCCATAATTCTTCATCTTCATGGTGATACCATACTTCTTATTATCGATGGTATCCACCGGGGTCAGAACCTGCTCCGGCGTATCAATAGCCGCGAAGTAGAAGGTCGCAGCCTTGGATCTCTTACAGGAAACTACCGCATCCTTATCATCGGATGCCTTCAGCCCGGCATATGCATAGTAATCATCATCCCAGGCCAGGATCTGGGAGTAATACTCCCCTTCCTTCCGGCCGGGCATATTGATACCGATCTTATTGTCGGCAAGCATCTGACCTTCCCGGATCTGGGGTGCCAGATACTTCTGGGAATACGGGTTGAACAGTTCATAATAATAGTTCGGATCGGTGGTGCCTTCCCAGTAATACTCTGTAAAATCCCATTCCAGGGTATTCACCTTGCTGCCGACCCACATGATATTATCACCGCGTTCGTAGCAGGGAACCAGACTTCCGTCATGACCGATGGCGTAGAACTCGTAGGATGTGGTGTCCGGATTCCAGACACGTGTATAAACAACGACCTTGGCGCCGTTTCGCACCTCGGATACGCTGACCTTCTCTGCGGAATAGATCACGAAGTCATCATCCGCCAGGTCGGTAAGGTCCACCAGATTCAGCCAGAACTTATCATCCGACCCGCTGTTTTTCCCTACAAACTTACTTCCATCAAAATAAACCGACTTCCCACCGCAGGAAAGCTTGATCTGGATCTTATTTGCCTTTTTTCTTTCGGCGACCGTAAATCCGGTGGCATCCGCCTCGTCAACAAGCAGGAGATTATCTCCGTCCAGTTTGAGATATTTTGTGTCATCGCCGGACTTAACAGAGATCGTAAAGGTCCCATCCGCCTGATTCAGATGGAAGGTCCACATGGAAATATCCTTATCCGGCGTAACAAGCGCTATTCCGTCATGAGAAAGGGGATTCACCTTCGCAAACATTTCCTGCGCCTTCAGGGCATTGGTCCCGGAAGCCTGCGCCATCATGGCCTGGCCGAAAGCACCACCAGTGTAATTCATTAGACCATAGATCATTCCGTCAAACTTATCCAGTTCGAGATCCTCAATGGAAAACCATGCAGTATTATCAGTCTCGGTTCCATATCCGATCAAGGCCTCTGAAGAAGCAGCGTTTGCCATAACCACAACATTTTGTTCACCGATCTTGGTGGTAATTTCCACTTTTCCATTCGACTCCGTGAGCAGGAACGATGTTGCATCTTCCTTGTTTGTTGTATATCTGAGGGCAGAACGGGGTTTGGCGAAATTACTAAGAATGAACCCTTCTATGTAGTTCTTCTCGCCACCGATCATGGCGTAAATGTAAAAGTTATTTTCTGTATCGTGCTCAAAATACAGCTTTATCGCATTTGCAGGCCTTGGAGCAGAAGCTGCAACACTCGCTGTATTTTTAAGACCGGTTCTTCCGGTATTACCTATATTTTCTTTTATCTCCCCTGTAAGATAATACCTGCCTGATGCACTTGAAGAATTCCGTCCACGTGAAAACGAGGTATAATAACCCAGCTCGCCTTTATCCTTCAAAATATCAATCACAGATTTATCATCCCCCACGTCATCTGCGATAGCATACACACTGAATCCCTTCGCGTAGAAGCTGATCTTACCCTCTTCTACCGTGAAGTCTTTAATCTGTTCCTTCTGTCCGTCATCCCGGATATGCCAGAGCTCCGTAGTATCCGCGCCGGAAATGGTGGGATCGGTGATCTGGACATGGATTGGGCGTGTTGCATTCGGCTGGTACTCCTCGTTACCGGCCTGAATCGTAATATCATAAGCAGAAATGACATTTTTGCCGTTTCCGGAATCCCCTGCGATCTCGTCAAGGGCACCGATCACCGCTGCCATTTTCTCTGCGTTCTTTTCTTCTTTTTCCTTGTCGTTTACTGCGTTATCTGCTGTAGTATCTCTTACTACGTCATCTGCTGCAGCATCACTTACTGCTTTATCTTCTGTAGAGTCGTTTCCTGCGTCGTCCGTTGCAGTATCGTTTCCTTCAAAGTCCTCTGCCCCGTTGTCTTCTTTACTATCTGTTGTGTTGTCGTCTCCTTCGTTACCTGTTCCTGTATGGTTCTCTTTACTGTCTGTCGCATTCCCGGTCGATCTGAATGCGTCCCGAATATCCTCGATTTCACCTTTCTCGAGCTTTGCTTCCGCCTCTTCCTTCTCCTCGATCATGTCCGAAGCTGTTGCTGTTGCACCCTCGGGCATCATACCGTTGAGGGTAACCATCACCTTCCGGTCATCCTCGCTGGGATAGAGCTTGATCCGCTGATAGCGGAAATCCACTGCCTTATCATCATTCTCTGACGATGCCGCAGCTTTTGTTGAGGTCGAATCCTCAACTTCTTTCCTGCCTTCTGTATTCTCTGATGCTTCCGCATCCTTCGACGTGTCTCCATCCTCCGATGCGTCTGAACCATCCGATGCCTTTGCATCTTCCGACGTGTCTCCATCCTCCGATGCGTCTGAACCATCCGATGCCTTTGCATCTTCCGATGTCTCTCCATCCTCCGATGCGTCTCCATCCTCCGATGTCTCCGCATACTCTGATGCGTCTCCATCCTCCGATGCCTCCGCATACTCCGATGCGTCTCCATCCTCCGATGCCTCTGCATCCTCCGACGAACCCTCTGACCCGTCGCCCTTCTCGGTTTCCCCTGTTTCCGCCTGTGTGGTCTGTACATTTTCATCATCCGCGGACACACGGGATGAATTGGGCATAAATGAAGCCAGCAGGAGCATAAGCACTATAAGAAAGCAGATCAGTCTGCGATTTTTGAACCTATTCATGCTGACCTCCTTTCCCGGAAATGTACTTAATGCCAAGAAGCACAAGAACTCCGATCAGTGAAATGAAGAACAACTCAAACCAGATCCCGCTGTCATCACCTGTCTGGGCCTGTTTTTTCTCGGGATGCTCGGTTGTATCTTCAGTTGTTTCCTCTGTCGAGGGTGTTTTTCTGTCCGACGCCACCTCATTTTCAAATGCAAGCGCAGTCGGCTTTACATCCGTGTCCGCATAATTCACCGCAACGGTATAAATGAGCTTGTCATTCTCACCGTTCAGCACGCATACATGGACGTCATATTTTCTATCATCATATTTTACGTCTGAATTGCTGCCCTTTTCCTGATACACACGGTACACGTAGTTGCCGGGCTCCAAAATTGTGATCCGGAACTCGCCCTTTCCCGCCTTGTCCAGCGTGATCAGCGAATCCTCCGGTACAGGTGCACCCGAATCCTCAGCCTTCAGTTTGATATTGAAGGACACATTTTCAACACCCGTATCATTTACGCACTCAAATGGGATCACTGCATCCACCGGCTCATACACGCGCTCTGCATGTGCGGCGAAGCTGCAGAAATACACAGCAAAAAGTACGCAGATGAGAACACGCGCAAAAAGCACCCTTCTCACAGGCGTCATCCATCTCAATATGCAGTTGTGATCATGTATATTATTCATCTCACACCTGCCGTGAAACATTTCCTTGTCTTCCTGTATTCAACATCATTCGTAAATGTAGCAGAATACAAGCAGTCTGTTACTGGACACCGGTTCAACACATGTGGACAGTGCCAGTATATGTCCGGATTTCCGAACCGCGGGGTTTACAAAGATTGCCCGCTCCTCAATGATCTTCGTGATATCCTCCAAAGACATGGGATCCAGAACATCCGTCTCCAGCACATTTATCTTTACGCACGCAAATATCCCAAGCTCGTAGGTCGCCGATGCATTTCTCCCGACGACAAGTGTCCCGTGACTATGCTGCTTCAGATAGGATTCACTCAGAAAATCATCCAACGCACCGAACATGATCCCGTATTCCATATGATGTCCGTACAGGATGCTGTAGCTATCCGTGAAGTCCGGACTATTCCTGCTGTCGAGGAAAATGCTCCCCGACAGCGAATAGTCACCATATGGATCAACATTCAGGTACTTTGAATTATCTTCTCCCTGCATTACAGGGTAATCTATATTTGTATCATCGATGGTGACCCAGGCCACCATATCATCCGTGATGGGGGCATCCTCCGGAACGCCCTCCCCGACCGTGGGCTTGTATCTCAGGAAACTGTCATCACTCGCGTTATGATAGACATACCAGGCATCATACAGGCCATAGATCACGATCAGGAGCGCAAGAACAAATACAAGAAGCATAAACTTCTCGTAAAAAATGTTCATTTTGATCCAGAAACGCTTCATCATAGAATTACAAACCTATCATTCTTTGTACGGATATTACTCTTCCTCGTATTTTCTTCTGGAACGTACACCGAAGAATACGATTCCTGCTACAACGATGATCGCAACAATGATCAGACCTGCCGCAGAGAGAATGATACCGGTAGGAATGACACCGTCGCGCTGGTTCAGATAAGAGGTCATAACCGCCTTTTTATTTCCGGCTACGGTTCCCATCACACCTGTAGTAGGATCCCCATAGCCATCCACCTTAAGGCCGGTGGTATATGCAGACGGATTTATAGACTTGTAATCCTCCGCATCCTCGGTTACGGTATAGGTTACAGAAGGCGCGATACCGCGGATGGCGATGCTCTGTCCATGCTGCAGATAGAACTTCTGGCCTGCCTTCAGCGCTGCGCCTGTAACAGAAGTCGGGTTCGTCTGACCCTGATTTGTCCCCCGCGTTGCGCTGGTTGTGCCGGTAGTTGCATCCGCATTTCCGTCTGTTGTAGTATCATCACCATCATCTGCGATAGATACCACAAAAGTATCGTCATCACCTACACCCGTAAGTTTAACAGTGATTTCGAACCACTTGTCTCTGGATGCCTGATTTCCCGTAACCTCTTTCCTGATCACCAGGTCCTTTGCGCTGTACTCATTGGTAAAGCCATCGGTCTTATCTGCCAACGCTGCTCCGGGTATTGTTACACTCCCTGATCCGTTGGTATCATTTGCCGGTACGGTGTCCGCATTTTTATGCATGACATAGGAGGAAACTTCCAGAGTTCCATTTCCCTTATCAACGACATACACATCAAGCACACGGTCCACATCATTATCATGCATGATGCCGGCAGCCGTATGGGTCGTATCCTCATCCTCGGTGATGATATAACGATATACACCGGGTTCATCAAAGGTGATACCCGTGAAGGATACCGTTACCGGCTTCGTCGCAAACTTCTCACTGGTCTCCAGCTGTACACCTGTGGTGGCATCAAGTGTGGAATCACGGTCAGATGCCGGTCTGGCAACGTCAACATATGTACCCGCGGAAGTTTCTGTTGCATCTCCCGGAGCAAATGTTACATCAGAAATGACCGGTGTTCCGACTCCCGGAAGGACCTGAACGGTTCCGGGTGTAGTTCCGCTGGCAGCCGTTGCGGCAATTCCCGTTCCCGGAGCAGCCGTAAAAGAAAATGTTGCATTCGGAACCACATCATCCTTATCCATGATCAGATACTTGTTAAAACTGCAGGTTGTACCCGCAACCGGCGTATAGACCGTAGCCGCCGCCGAGGGTGCTCCAAGCATCGCGGTGAACGAGGCTGCAAGCACTGTGGTCAATAGAAACTTCTTTCCCTTCATGTTTTTACCTCCACAATATAGATGGTAGTTGTGGCAGGGGGATACCTGCCTGTATATTTTCGTCTGACGCGATCAGACGCCCCTTTTTCGTAATAATAAGATGATCTTCCCCTTCGTATCCTTCAGAGGAATTCCGCCGTAGGTACGGCTGTCATACACATCCGCCCGATAATCGTTCAGCACAAATACGGTATCTTCGGGAACAGTGTACGGAAATTCGATGGCTGCGCCTTCCGCCGTGGTGGGATATACGGTATCTTCGAAGGTCCCGTACCCATTTACGGTAAGCCCCTCTTCACTCATATCCACTATGTCTCCGGCCTCTGCCACGATCCGTCCGAACTTCGTCTCCCCGTCCCTCTCATAGACGATCGGATCGCCCTTATGAAGAGAGGTCAGCTTAAAGGTAAGACACAGGTCGCCATCCTTGATCATCGGATATCCGGCGTTGCTGTGATTCACGTAAATTCCCACAACAAAAATAAGAAGAAGCACAACAACAAGAGCAGTAACGCCTATCTTGATAAAAAAAGAAATGGCATACTGTTTTGCTGTTTTCTTCTTCCCCTTCTTTACGCCGTTCTTAACACCGTTTGGTGTTGGATTTGCTTCACGTCCGCCTTCATCCGTGGATACTCCTTCAGTATCCTGCGCTATGACATCCTGTCCCACAGCGCCTTCAGTTACCGACTCGGTCTTCACCTCTGCGGAATCCGGCTGTTCTACTCTCTCATCCATTCCGGCTTCCTCCAACTTATGTAACCCAAAACGTAGTGTGCAAGTTTATATTATACACTTAATATTCAAAAATGCAAGTTGTACAGATTTGATGACTCTGTCAAGCAATCGTTGGCACGATTTCTATCACACAAATTATCCTCGGCACTATGGCTGGTCACAGATGCCTTTCTCGGCCCGGCTCGCGCCTTATTTGCGGGTACCCCTAGCGGTACTAAGCGACTCACGTCGCTTCGCTCGTGACTCGCCAAGTACCGAGACCCGCTATGACCTCGAAAGGCATCGTGCCCATTTTTCATAGTGCCTCGTCGAATGGTCAATCTATAGATACGCCGGTTATAACCTTCCACGCTTGTCTTGCTGGCTTAATCTGTGAGTTTATATTCGGAACACTTCCTTGTACAGGGTATGTATATCCTTTTCCGACCTTCTTATTCGCCTCGTATGCCGAGAGTATATGTGCCTTGATTTGTTCAACTATCCGTCTTTCAAATGTCGGCTTTTTCAGTTTGTTTACGACTTCATTTAATCTTCCAGATCCTTTCTTTGCAAGGATCTTCGCCAGATTGTTTCCGCCACGAATACTCCAGCTTGCATGATTATGCTTCATCCGTCTTGCTATCACGCTACCAATGTGATTTTCCATCGTTCCAAGATTTCGATATTCTAAGTTCTCTGGACTGTCTGGTATCAGAAGATCTCGTTGATTATATGGGATTAATCCGTGTCGATTGTTGGAAAAATAAGCAATCAACCGTTCAGCCTTTTCAATCTCATCACCATCGATCAGGCTGTTCCTGTATATCTCGAGATATTTAAACAATTCATCCAGTTCTTTCTGCTCCAGCAACGAATGGATTCGTTTTGCATGTTCCGGGTATGGCACATTTTCTTTGATGGCCTTGTTTCTATGAAACGGATCCAGCTGAAATACCGTATCAGAATCACAGATATTCTTTACCCATTCAGCTCCGTCTGCATTCATGATCCGAAGCTCAACCTCATCCATGTTATATATCTCTGCGATAGCCGCTTCTCTGTAGGCCTGAAATTCAGACGATGTTGAGAAACCTGCCACAACAACCTTTCCATCCAGGCTGTATCGGTTTTTCCCGGTCTTTTTCCATCCGTCATAGGCTATGCCAACCTTGATCTCACCCTTTGTGTTTCTTTCGCGCTGGAGCCTGACATAGACACCATCCGTTTCCTCAAAGAGCACGGGGGTTTCTTTTTCTCCGGATACATTTCCTGCTTTGTGCTCCTTCACAAGCTGCCGTTCATCTTCGCAAACGGCCTCGCCTAACGACTGGATCACGTTCCATACACCCATAGCACTTATGGATTGTCCAGTCATCTCAGTGATCCTGCTTGCAGTTTCACGATAGGACGTCTCCGTGATCGAAGAAACCATCTGCTCAGCCATGTTCATTGAGATCAGGCCGACTCCGGATATCTCGAGCTGCTCATCCAGCAGATGGACAAACTCTTTCAGTCCGTCCTCTCTGGTAACCTCATAAACCCGACGTCCGTACTCAACCTCACCATACACGGTCTTTACGGTTGTTTTTCGCTTCCCCTTATTCCGGTATGCCCCCTTATCTCTGGTTTCCATGAGATAGTCATCGTATCGTTCCAGAAACTCCTTGGTATAATCCCTTGCCCATTCACATACCATCCGGAAAGTATTTTGTTCAAAAGCCTTGAAAGTCAGCTCGGTTTCATTTAACATAGTATTCATCACATAGCTCCTTATCGATTTTGTCTGCAAACTAAATAATAAGGTTAATTTATGTGATTGTGAAGAGGCTTCGGCCTCTTCTTTTTTTATTATTCATGCCAATGATAATTATACTCTATGAGATTTGATGACCAGGTCGGTTCCGTCAATCCGGGGACGGTTCTGGTTTGATCAGAACCGTCCCCGGCCGTTCGCCCGATTCGCGAAGCAAATCGGGCATTGTCACACCTCAAGGGCTCGTACTTTTTTTACCGCATATAATGCCAGTGCGATAACCGCCAGGCAGATACCCGACATGAGGATCATCATGCCCGCGCCCCGTCCTACGCCAAGGCCGGTTGCGCTTCCCAGGGCATCTGCCGCAACACCCGACAGGGCAGCTGCGATGATATATCCGATCTGGGTAATGAAGCCGATGAGACCCCAGACACGTCCCTGCGCTTCCTCCGGCGTGTTGGTCCGGACCAGATAGTCCAGACAGTTGTTCGCAAAGGGCAGCGCCATAAAGAACAGGAAACCGAAGAGACATATAGGCACGATGGTCTCAAAGAAACCGAAGCCGATCATTCCGAGTCCGGCTATGGCAAGCGCCACGCAGAGGATCTTAACGAAGCTCTTCTTGATCCCGAAGATCCCCAACAGCACACCCGACACCAGCATTCCGCTTGCACAGACGGTTTCCGCGATCCCCAGGGTCTTCGCATCCGCGAAGGAAAGCACCAGCGGCTCCGCCAGGATCTGGAACATTCCCATGAAGAGGGTGATGGCCGTGGAAACCAGAACCAGTGTCAGGATCCCTTTCCTGGCGGTCAGCGCATGCCATCCGTCCTTCACGCTGCTCAGGAAGGATTCCTTCTTTTCAACCTTCTTTGTGATATGGATACTTTTCTTTACTACGATCGCACTCGTAACCGTCACGAAAAATGTGCAGATATCGATGATCAGCAGCAGCTTCACGTCAGCCACGCTGAGCAGAAGTCCAGCGATGACCGGTGAGAACAGGTATCTCGAGCTGCCGGCGATGGACACAAGCCCGCTTGCCTTCGAGTACTCTTCCTTTGTGAGGAGATCCGTGATGGTCGCCTGATATGCCGGCTCCAGAAGCGTGGAGAAGACCGCGCTGATAAAGACTCCGATACAGATCTCGGCAAGCGTCGCTTCTCCCCTGGCCATACAGATCAGGATGTAAATGACGCCGAGGGCCGAGCAGCTGTCTCCGATGATCATCAGCAGCCGGCGGTCATACCGGTCCGCCAGAACTCCCGCAGGAATCCTGAGCAGGATCGTCGGCAGAAATCCCAACAATGTGACCAGTGCCATACTCGACGCATTTCCCGTCTTCTGAAATACATATACTCCCAGTCCGAAGCTTGTGAGTCCTCCACCGATACAGGAGATCAGTTCGCCGAACCATAACAGCATGAATTTGCGAAAATTTCCTGATTTCATGATTTTCCCCTTACCTTTTCCGAGCCGTACACCAAAACCACCCGGCACGGCATTCGTTATTTTCTGACCTCAGTATATCCGGCAATTCTTAAACATTCATTAAACTCGTTATCGGTTAATTAAACTCCCGGCATCATGTCCCAAACCGCCAAATTTCCGGTTGCATTTCCCTTCATGTCGTGATACGATTATAAGAACAGCCGTTCGATTAACGAACGTAGCGTTCTATCAGGATTTTACGGCCCGCCAAAGGCAGCTCGAACGGAAAATGATACGGAAAATGCCGGGAAATGTGCCCGTGAAAAAGGCAGGGAAAGTGACAGGGTAAATACTATGGCAAATGAGCTTCTGGACCATCTGAATGACGCACAGCTTCGCGCAGTGACCACCACCGAGGGATACGTGCGCGTGATCGCCGGTGCGGGAAGCGGCAAGACCCGCGCCCTGACCCATCGTTTTGCCTATCTGGTAAATGAGATCGGGATCCCGGCAGGGAACATTCTCTGCGTCACCTTCACCAACAAGGCCGCAAATGAAATGCGCGCCCGGATCCACAACCTGACCGGCGACCGGGATACCGGCTACATCAATACCTTCCACGGATTCTGTGCAAATGTACTTCAGGAGGAAAGCCACGTATTCCACTATCCAAAAAGCTTCCTGGTCCTGGATAATTCCGACATCGATTCCATGCTCAGCATGATCTATGAGGAACGGGGGCTGAATCTTCGGGACATGACCTTCGGTGCAGCGCGGGACATGATCGAAATGATCAAACTGAAGGAACGCCCCCGTTACTATGAAGACATGATCCACATGTCCCTAACTGAACTGCAGGAGAAATACCGCAACGCAGAAACCGCAAAGGACATCATTTTCTATGGGTATCTTTATCAGGAGAAGAAATGCTTCGGTCTCGACTACAATGACCTGATCCTGCTGACTCTCTATGTCTTCCGGGAAAGCGAGGAGAGCCGTAACCGTTGGACGCACCGGCTGATGTACATCATGATCGACGAGTTCCAGGACATCGACAGGCCCCAGTACGAGCTGATGAAGGTCCTCTGCTCCTATCATAAAAATCTCTTCGTGGTGGGAGATCCCGACCAGACCATTTACAGCTGGCGAGGGGCGGACATCCGGTACCTGCTGGACTTCGAGACGGAGTTCCCCGGTGCTACCACCATAGAAATGAATCTGAATTACCGCTCCACTCCGGAGATCCTGAACGCGGCCAATACCATGATCGACAAAAATGTGCACCGCCTGAAGAAGGACCTTCTTCCCATGTGCGGGCATAATGATAAGGTAAAGGTGTATTTCGGAAAGAACTCCGAGGATGAGGCGGACTATATTGCCTCAAAGATCCTGCAAATGTCGGAAAGCGGCCTGCCCTTCCGGGATGTCACCATCCTGTACCGGTCACATTTTCTGACCAGAGGGCTGGAGCAGGCATTGCTGCGGTCGAAGATTCCCTATACCATCTACAGCGGCGTCCAGTTCTACGACCGCGCGGAGATCAAGGTAACACTCTCCTATCTCCGCCTTCTGACCTCCGGTGACGACCTCAGTTTCCGAAAAGTGGTGAACAACCCCAAGCGGAATCTGGGAGAACGAAGGATACGGTTCCTGGAAGAGTATGCGGAAAAGCATCCCTGCATGACGCTTCTTACGGCACTCCGGGAGACCGTGGAGGATCCTGTCTTCAAGGGAACACGCGCAAAGGCATTTCTGGAGCTGGTGGAGGAACTGAGCCAGCTGGTGGACCGGCTGTCCATCTCGGAGCTTCTGGCTGAGACGCTCCATAAAAGCGGTTATGAAGAACGTCTCCGCACGGAAGGCAGCCAGGAACGGCTGGACAATCTGGCGGAGTTCCGGCAGTCGATATATGATTATGAAACCACCTGCGGAGAAGAGACCACCCTGGACAGCTACCTGAAGCACATCGCACTCTACACCAATGCAGATCTGGAGAATACGAAGGACCGGGTACGCCTGATGACCGTCCATGCGGCAAAGGGTCTTGAATTCCCTGTGGTCTTCCTCTGCGGACTGAACGAGGGCGTCTTCCCCTCCAAGAAGACCCGCACCGAACTTTCCATGGAAGAAGAACGCCGCCTGGCATTTGTAGCCATCACCCGGGCGCGCACGAAACTCTTCCTTACCGAGGCAGCCGGCCGAAATTTCGATGGCACGCCCCGTTATCCCTCCCGTTTCATCCTGGACATCCGTCAGGGTGATCTGGAATACGAGGAAGAACCTCAGGAGGCTCTGATCGCCGAGACCCGGGCCTACATTAACACCGTGAATAAAGGCTTCCTTGTGGAAGATACGGCTCCGCTCCTTCCGGTGGATACCCGGGTGAAGCACATCGTTTTCGGATACGGAACCATCCTCGGCCATGATATGGACATGCAGGCCTACGAAGTGAAGTTCGACAACCAGCCCACCGAGCGTTACATTGCCTTCAAGGTCCGGATGGAGAAAGCCTGACAGCAAAGTAAAAAACACTCAGTAAAACCCCCGACTCACGATCCCGGCGCTGTGCCAGGTGAGTCGGGGGTTCTTTATTTTCGCAGGCAATGAGCCTGATGGCCAAGCCTGCATGGGAATCTGACTTAGAATACTTTGCAGATGGAAAGTATTCCGACTACGACAGCTACGACGATCACTCCGATCAGGACACCAACCGCAGCCTTTTCCATTCCACTCATGACGGATGCATCGTTATGAACCGCATACTGTCTGGCATCTGTACTGTAATCCGGTTGCGCATTCGGATCCGGCTGATATCCGGCTCCTCCTCCCTGCGGCTGGTAAGTCGACTGCGCGGGCTGCATATTCGGATCCGGCTGATATCCGATTGCTCCTCCCTGCGGCGGATAGGTCGCCTGTGCAGTCTGCATATTCGGATCCGGCTGATATCCGGCTGCTCCTCCCTGCGGCGGATAGGTCGCCTGTGCAGTCTGCATATTCGGATCCTGCTGATATCCGAATGCTCCTCCCTGCGGCGGATAAGTCGGCTGTACCGGCTCTGCCTGCTGTGCGGCCTGTTCCGGTTGATATCCGGCGGCTCCTCCCTGCGGCGGGTAGGTCGGCTGCTCAGGATTTGCCTGCTGTGCAGCCTGCTCCGGATGATACTCGACAGAATCTGCCGGACGTATCTGTACCGTTGCAGGTTCTTCCTGTGGAATCTGTGTACTCTCCACTGCTTCCGGTCGAATCTGTACCGTTGCCGGTTCCTCCGGCACGAAGGACTTCACCGGCTCTTCCGGCACGAAGGGCTTTACCGGTTCCTCCGGCACGAAGGGCTTCACCGGTTCCTCCGGCACGAAGGGCTTCACCGGTTCCTCCGGTACGAAGGGCTTTACCGGCTCTTCCGGCACGAAGGGCTTTACCGGTTCCTCCGGCACGAAGGGCTTCACCGGTTCCTCCGGTACGAAGGGCTTTACCGGCTCTTCCGGCACGAAGGGCTTTACCGGTTCCTCCGGCACGAAGGGCTTCACCGGTTCCTCCGGTACGAAGGGCTTCACCGGCTCTTCCGGCACGAAGGGCTTCACCGGCTCTTCCGGTACGAAGGGCTTCACCGGTTCCTCCGGCACGAAGGAATTCACCGGTTCCTCCGGTACGAAGGGCTTCACCGGTTCCTCCGGTACAAATGGCCGGACCGGTGCCACCGGCTCTTCCGGCTGCGGCGGAGTATACATGATCGGTCTTACCGGTTCCTCCGGCTGCATCTTCGGCTCCACCGGATTGAACGGCGCCACATTTACCGGCTGCACTCCGAAGGGATCGTTTGCATCCGGTCGCGAGAAAAAGCCCTCATCCGCTGCCGGCTGTACCGGCGCGGCAACATACTCCTCAACCGCCGGGTATACCGGTGCTACCGGTGCCGCGCCACCCGCAGCTATGTAATCCTGCGGCTCTACCGGCATGGCTGCCGGAGCTGCGCCACCTGCAGCCACGTAATTCAGCGGCGCCCCGTCCATTTCACAATACTCCATCTCATCATCAAATATGATTCCACATATAGGACATTGCTTCACTGTGATCTTCTCCTTTTCCCGAATACTCAGCTTCCTTCCGACACCCATGCCTTACAGCTTGGAGAACTCATCCAGGATCTCTTCTCCCACTGCGTCGAGGGAATTGAAAAGTCTTGCGGTTTCCATATACTCTCCGGCCATCTTCCGTATCATCTCATTTACGACGGAAATGTCTCTCTCACATTGCTTGGTCAGGGTTGCCCTCTCATTCTTATTGGCAACCAGTTTGATAACGGCCGCTATGATAAAGGCAACTGCTCCGAAGGCACCGACTCCGATCATCGCATTTCCAAGCGCGATGCCGCCGATCAGCACCACCGCACTGATGGCAAAGAATATATATGCAAATGTGTTCTTGATCCCTTCCAGCTTGTTATGAAGGACCCCATGGTAGTAACGGCTCACCTTGGAGGACTCTCCGTCCGGCCGTTCCAGATCCACATCGGACACATAATCATTGACCTTGATCTTGAAGACCCTCTTCCTGCGCGTCAGATAATTGTTCCGATACTTGAGATATCCGTTCTCCTCGTAGTTTTTCATGAGCTTGAACATATTCCTGCGCATCTGGGGATTGACATTGTCCTCCTCCGGCGCGTGGATCCAGCGCATCATTTCCGAGATCAGATTCATCTCATCCTCTACACGGTTCTGCTCTTCCTCGTAGGCCCTCCAGGCCGCCGCCTTATCTCCCTTGTACAGAATGATCTTCTCGTTATAATCGATCTCCTTATAGGTATCCTTCTCCACGTCATTCGGCTTATCCGTCAGCCGGTCCATGTATTCCTTCAGAAATGCATTTCTCTCATCCAGGCGGGCGTTGACAACCTTCCGGAGACGTTCGAGGATATTATAGTTATTTGTGGCATGATCCAGCACATTCGCCCATTCGTAATACTCCGGTGAATACTGCTGCATCGCCGGGCAGGGATATGAGCCCGGCTGTACCGTCTCCTCCAGGTAACCGGCGATATGGTCGATGATCGATTCCTCACTGAAGGATTCCATCATCATGCATTCCCCGATCAGACGGTTCACAAGCGTTTCGATCCGGACCCGCACCTCCGTGCTGACATTTTCATATACGGTCCGGCTGATCAGCGAGAACATCATCAGGAAGGTCTGATAATCCGACCCTCTCAGATCCTGCTGTTCATACAGGGAGAGCCAGTTCAGGGCTGTTGCCTCCCGTCCCAGCCGGAGATTCATGATCATGTAGAAGATGCATGCATCCTTCGGCGACAGCTTATATGCTTCCTCAACCGATCTGGTGGCTCTGTCCCTGTCATTTGCCTTCCATGCCATGATACTGAGAAGAGCGTAGGTCAGCCAGAAATCAGGCGTCTGCAGATGCTCCTTCTCCACAGCCTTGTAAATGATATCATCGCGGATCAGACTGAAATCCAGATTGTCCATCAGGCCCTGTACGATCTTACGGACCGTCCGGTAGTTCTTGAAATCATAATACTTCTTATTGTTCAGCTCGCGGATCCTCTTGTCCGCTTCCTCCATATTCTTGTAGAGCGGGTAGAGTGCCTCTATCTGCTCCTGAAGACTGTACGCATTCTCCGCAGTCGATGTGGAGGAAATGTAACGCTGGTTGGACTGCATCAGGCTTTCATTCACATTGTTCCTGTAGCTCTCCAGCCCCGCATGCATGGAGTGAAGACCTGAAACGGCAGCATTCAGCTGATTCTGGTAGTATTGGTTTTCCGCCTGCAGCTTGCCAAGTATTCCACGCAGTCTGGTCACTTCATTGATAAGATGAGCGTTACTCAACGGAATCCCTCCTTTCTACACATTTCTGGTCCTGTCCTTACCCCACTCGGTGATCTCCCTGATCAGTTCGGGATTCACTCGGGAAATGGGGATCACACCCTCGCAGCTTCGAAGCAGCTCAGCCCTCAGATCAAAGCCTGCTTCTCCCAACAGTTTACTCTGTGCGGCTTCCTTAACCACCGCCTCTATATCGGAATGGGAGAACCCTTCCGTTTTCTCAACCACCTCTGACAGGAGATCCGGTTCGATGTCCTCCAGAAGAGATCTTCTGACATACTGTTTAAATAGCTCTGCCCTCGCCTCCCGGTCAGGCAGTCCCAGGAAGAAGATCTCCGAAAACCTTCCCTTCCTGTATAGCTCATACGGCAGCGCCTTGACATCATTTGCCGTAGCCACCATGAACACTCTGGAGCTGGACTCCTGAGCCCAGAAGAGGAATTCTCCCAGCACACGCTTGGACGTGTCATTTTCCGAGGAGGAATTGGAAAGCCCCTTCTCAATCTCATCGATCCACAGGATACACGGAGATACGTGCTCGATAAACTGCAGTGCCTCCCGCATCCTTTTCTCGCTTCCGCCGACCCATTTATCAAAAATGGATCCGGTATCAAACCGAAACAGCGGGATCCCCCAGAGACTGGAAATCATCTTTGCGGTCAGAGATTTTCCGCACCCCGGAACGCCGACCAGCAGGATCCCCTTCGGTGGCTTCAGATCATGCTTCCTCAGGGTTTCATCCTTCATGAAGAAGATCTGACGCTTCTCCTCCAGCCAGGCCTTCAGGTTGTTCATTCCGGATACCTGAAGTTCCGGATCCACCTCGATGTACTGGATCGCATCGGCCTTGCCGTAGAGCCTCCGCTTCTGACGGTCCAGGCTGTACACCCGGTCGCTGCGAAGTCCGTTCTGACTGATGATCTCTTCGGAGAGAATATTGTTGATCTGAATCTCGGTAAATCCCTTCATCAGCGCCACCGCATGGAGGATATCGTCCTTCGTCCATTCCACGGTGTACCGGTTCTGATAGCTCTCGATGAACCGGTTGATCTGTGCGGTCCTCTCCTCCTCATTCGGCAGGTCCAGCGTAACAGAGATCCCGAAGCCCCGAATCCGGTCCCACACATTGTCCGAGGTGATGATGACCACCACGGAGTTGGACCGGCAGGCCTGATACAGAAGATTCACCAGTTCCCTTGCATACAGGCTGTCGGTGGAAACGTTCTGTACATCCCCCAGCACGATGTTGAGGTTTCGGTTCTTCTTCATCCGGTCGAGGAAGAAGCCCAGCGGGTCATCATTTGTGCTGATACCGGTGGTCTTTCCCACTTCCTCAACCTGTCCGGAATCCGTATAATAATAAATGGGATAGCCCTTCTCTGCCCGGATCTGGGCAAAGGCCTTCTCCACCCGTTCCCGTTCGTTCGTATCAACGATCACCAGCGGGATCCTTGCCTCCAGACAGTTCACAAGCGCTTTTTTGGTTTCCGAAAAGTCAGCCATTCTCTCTCCCTGATCCGTGATACATATCACAGATCCTCCATCTTATTCTTGCGAAGGACATACAGCACGTCCTTCATAAAATCCGATCCGGTCTCCGCCTCTATCCTGCGGACACTCTTCTCGCAGTCCGCCTGGAGCCTTGTGGCATTCGACCATACCTGCTGCTCCAGCTGGCGGGATATCTCCTCGGGAAAGCCCGGGCATTCCCGAAAGAAAAGTGCATTTTGATACGATGCAAAGAGTCGGTTCCAGGCAGAACGGATCCGGGTGATATCACCCTCTTCGATCCCCCGCGCCCAGGCCTCCGCGAATACGGAGGTTCTGGCCGAGAGAAGCCGGGTTTCCAGCCTTCCCATCAGATCCGCCAGTTCCGGGTCGTAGATTGCGGAATAATCGGACGGAAAGCCGTCCTTCATCCGCTCAACAGCTGCAGCCGAATAATCTCCTGCCTGCAGGGTGTCCTCCACCAGCTTCGTCCATTCGGCAAAGGACAGCCTTTCAGGTTCTGCTTCCTCCTGCTTCGCCCGTTCCGACCTGCGTCTCAGTCTTTGAAACAGCATCATATCATCACTTCAGATATGAGAACGGGGGCTCGAGGCTCCAGGAAGGAAGATTCTTCTCCACCTCCTTCAGTCTCTCATCCGACATGTCATATCCGCGGGTCTGATACATTTGCTGCATGTTTCTTGCAAGCATATCATCCAGGTTCGATCCGCCGTCCATTCCATTTTCCATCTGATCCATAGTGTTCCTCCTTTATATCCGCAAGATCCGATCGATCTCTTGGATTCTGTCATTCGTCTTTTATCAACAATAATCCCGGCAGCCGGTCAGTTCCTCACCGTCAGGCCTTCTACAGTCTGTCGATCAGATTATCCAGGCTTGCCTTCTTCTCTGCTTCCTGACTATATGCAACCCGGAACCTGACGATCTCGCCTATGGTCTGCCTCAGCTCTTCCACCTTCGCCCGTACCATGGCCGGGTAATCCTTGTTCGCCTTCAGGATCCTGAGCAGCAGGAAGACCGCAGCTCCGATGGTGAAGATCAGGGAGTATCTGGTGACAAATACAAGTCCGATCGATACGATAAGAACCAGGATCGCCGCCAGATTCGGTGTGTTCAGATATGAGAATTTCAGTTTGTTATCGTAATAGAAGTCGTTCAGGGATGCGGTCTGCTTCTCCACATCCTGACCGTTCGAAACGCCGCTCCATTCTCCGATGGTGATCGTATAGTCCAGGGGGAAGAGCTTGCGAACCTTCTCCTCCCATCTGCCAAGAGCGGACTTGAACCAGTCCTTCGTATTCTGAAGTGCAAATTTCCGTACGGTCACATCCACATCGCCGGAGTATACCGCCCACTGGACCATCCTGTCTCCGATATTGAAGCCGTTGTCCGCCAGCTTCTGCTGTTCCTCGAAGTCCTGCTTTGCCGCTTCCACATCTCCGCCATGACTCATGATCGTGGAGAAGTACTGCTTCTCCTTCATCAGTTCTTCCTCTTCCTTGTCATAGCTGCTGATCAGGTCATTCAGCACCTTGTCCACACGGCTCTTGAAGTTCTCCTCCGTCTGCTGAACAGCTTCCACATTGATGGAATCCAGCATTTTGATCAGGGCGTCGTATTTCATGATCTCCTTCCAGGACTCCATGATCCGTCCGTACTCCGCGCAGTTTGCACGAACATGCTCGAGCGTCGGCGGATTTGCCACGGGCATATTGTTCAGGAAGGATTCGTAGCTGCCGATAAATCTCTCGGTATGCTCCTTCTTGCTCCTCAGTTCATCCATCCAGCCCTGCACGACACTGTTCACTTCATGATTCAGCTCCTGATCATTACCGAACAGCCCGGCCAGGTAGGCCTGAAGCATAATGGCGGCATCCCGGCCCAGCTTCTCCGGATCCACCGTCTTCATGTATTCGCGGAACCATCTCTTGGCTGTTTCATGCCTTCCGAAACGGAGGTTGAGAATGCAGAAGAACAGGGACGCCTTCGGAGGCTCTCTCCGGAAGCACTCGGAAACCGCATTCTTTGCAATGGTCGGTTCGTTATTTACCCATGCAGTGATCGCAAGCAATGCATAGGAAAGCCAGTATCTCGAGGAAGTGATCCACAGTTCCTCGGACAGCTCCTTGATCGTATCCGTCCGTACCAGGTTGATGTCGAAGTCACGGACCACGCCCATCACGGTCCGCCGGATGGCTTCATGATCCCCGAACTGCTCCTTCAGTACCTGATCGATCCGGATAAGGTTCTCGTGCGCAAGCTGCTTCTCCTCGCTCTGGATCATTCCGGTCTTGAAATCATTTACCTTGGCAAGGATCTTATCTGCTGTCGCCTGCACCTGCCTCGATGACTCGGTAACCGTATTTACCTTTACACTTACCTGGGAAGAAAAGCCGGTTATCGTTTCATTTAACGCCTGTACGGCAACTTCTGCTCCACTACTCATCATTTCCCTCCTTCATCAAAGATTCAGGCTATCGAATATCGATACCAGATCCTTGTTCATCGCGTCCGCCTTCTTATATGCCGCGCGCCAGGCCGCAAGCTCCCGCAACGTACCCTGTATGGCCGCTATGGCCTTGTTCCGCTTTCGGTATAGGATCTGATTTAGGTTCACGATCCGCCTCCAGAGCAGGAATCCGCCTACCATACCCACCAGAATCCCCGTCACCAGAAGGAACGGACTGAAATGTAAAATGGTGATCAGGATCGTTACCGCAGATACGGCAAGCATTACTATGAAAATGATCACCAGATTGTCTGCCAGAAGATTCCGCAGATGGTTCTTACTGAAGTGATTGCTGATGCTGGAGATCGCTTCTCTCTCCGAGTTCTCACTGCAGTCCATCTCCCAGTTTTCGATCTGCATATGATAATGGGACTTCTCCTTCTCCCTGTAGGAATGGCCGTAGTCCTCATAGCCCTTGACGATCCATTTCTTCAGGAAATCCAGGGAGAACCGCTTTACCTTGGCATCCACATGATTTGTATTGATCTCAAATGCCCACTGGAACAGCTTCGTCGCCAGCGTGGTCTTCTTGCCCTCCGCAGGGAACTCCGCATTGTATCCGATCTGCGCCTTCTGCACATCTCCGCGGTTTCGGAGCACGTGCTCGTTGTACCGGATCTTCTTCCAGAGCTCCAGCTCATGATCGTCATAATCGTTGATCAGGTTATACAGGATCGTCTCCACACGCTCCGAATAGTTCTCCGTCACGTCATCCTCCTGATCCCAGATATCCCGGATGTAGGTGATCATTTCCTGATTCTTCTCCGCCAGGGACAGAAGATCCTGAAGCTCACTGTACTCGGTGCAGTACCGCCTCAGATTTTCAAACTCCGTCTTTGTCACATAGGAGTAGTTGGTTGTAAATGTAGTCACGTAACCGGCCACTTCCCGGCCGTAGTTCGGATGATTGCTCTGCATCTGCAGCAGAAGTCCCGTCAGCTGCTCCTTCGCAAGTGCATTAAACTTCTCGTCCGCTCCGAAAACGCCGGACAGATAGCCCTGCAGCATGTACTGCCACTCGTCCGAAAGATCATCCACATCCACCCTGTCCAGATAGATCAGGAACCACTTTCTTGCCGCATCGATCCTTCCGAATCTCAGATTGATCAGCATAAAGAAGACCGAGGACTTAAAGTAGTTCATCTGCACCGACTTATTCAGTGCTCTCTTCGCAGCTTCCTGTTCGTTGTTCGCCCACAGCATCACCGCCATGATGGCATAGGAAAGCCAGTAGTCCGTATTCTGCAGGTAGTTCTTCTCCACCTGCTTTCTCAGGGTCTCACTGGAAATGATATTTGAATCCAGTCCGATCACATATCCCAGAGTGATCCGACGCAGACGGTTGTAGAACTGATACTTCGTATAGTATTCGTCCGTGTACTGGCTCATGTTCTTCGACGCGGTGCTCATGGCCTTGAATCCGGTATATACACGAACCAGGTCATCCAGCGAATAGAAGAGATCCGACACCTCAAGCTCTACCCTGCGGACGTGTCCCTGAAGCTCGGACATGAATCCGTTCACTTCCTGCCCCATCACACGTGCATTATTCTCAAGGATCGGAATATTCCGCTCGATATACTCAAGTTCCGCAAGCAGCATCTCCTGACGATGAGTTTCATCTTCAATCTGTCGAATCAAACTATTTATCTCGGCTTCCAACCGCCTGGCTTCTTCATATTCCTGCTCAGTCATTTGTCCGATTTCCTTTCATCAGCTCGTACTGATCCCGTTAGTATCATCTGTGGAAAGGATTCCACTTCTTCTTCTCCATGAGCTTCCGGGTCGTCTCCGAAAGGCTCTCCCAGTCACTCTGAAGAAGCTTGTCAAAGCTCTGTTTTGAACCGTCAGGCATAGTCACCTTTTCGGTTTCGGAAAGACCCATCTCATGGAAGGCATCCACTGCGAGCGTCGCCCGGTCAAGCGGATCCACAGTAAGCAGGATATATGCCTGCAAAATATTCATTACCACATTATTACCCGCAAAGCTTGCCAGAACGCCCCGGTCGATCTCCGAGATATTCTGAAGTAATTTCAGGATGTGCTCGGGCTTATTCGCGTCACGGAAATAGAGTGCATAACTTGTAAAGGTCTGGAAATCCATTTCCGAATTGTCTTTTATGATATAGTGCATGATCCGTTCGGAGAAGCTGGTCAGTCTTCCGTTCAGGACTGCATCCACATATCTTGCCGCCAGATCCGACGGGATCGTCGCACCGTTATTGACCATCTCCCGTGCGATGGTAAGCTTCTTCTCATCATCCTCATTTCCGAGGATATAATCTCCGATATCCGTTCCGTCCAGAGAAAAGCCTTCTCCCTGCAGGCAGGCCAGGACACGATTCTTTACATCCGACGGATCATTCCCTCTCTGCCAGTAATCCGTAAGCAGATCCCTGTCAAAGCTGACCTTGTAGCCGGCATTGAAGAAATACTTCACCATTTCCGCCTTACCCGCACCGTCCATATCCGCGTTGATCAGATAATTACGTACTGTCCGCGGGGAGAGATAGCCCGGTACCAGGACCACGGACAGGAATGCGACCCTCTGCTCGAAGGGTTCTCCGACCTCCGTCAGATAATGGGATATCGCCACATCCTTCGCCCGGTTCTCGATCACGAAATGGTCGTTCTGATACAGTTCCACCAGAACCGTCCTTTTGATATCCGAAGGGAACGGCAGGTTCATTACATCGATCAGTGTTCCGGAGGAAACCGGCATATAGATATCCAGCTGTTCAAAAAGATTCAGGAACCAAGGGATCAGATCACAGTAGGTCACATTCCTGATCATGTACTCGAAGATCTCCTCATCCCTCCGGCTGTCGACCTTCCGGGAATACAATACCTGCAGAATGTTCCCCACCTCCGCAGATGACTGTACAAACTGCAGGAGCTCCTGAAGGATCTGCATCGCATCAAAGGGAACACTGTACTCCATCATCCTTCCCAGCACCACCAGCTTCGTCTCAGTGCTGTCCTGTCCGTTGTAATACTGTAAATATTCATTTTTGTTCAGGCTCTCTGCCGCATCCTGATCCATCGCAAGCTCGATAAATTTCTGCTTCTCGGGACTGTCCGGATACTCGAACAGGATCATCCTGCAGGAATCCCCCGGATTGATATGAGCCTTATTTCTCAGGATCTTCTCTATATTTTCCTGATTCTGTTCCCGGATCGCCGCCATCAGAAGTCTGCGGTTCTCGCTCTCCGACATCACGCTTCCCACATCCGTCAGGGACATCAGGAACTGGACACGGCTCTTTCCGTATCCGCCCATCACAGTGAAAAGGTTGATCAGGTTTGCGATCACGTCATGGGAGTTTCTCTCCTCAAATGAGTTGTAGAAACGGGTCTCCTCTTCTCTCAGCTCCGGATATTCTGCCAGAAACCCCTTGATGTAATAACTGGTTCTTTCGCTGTAGTCCTTACTTTCCCGTTCCGAGCCTGCGGACGCATACCGGCCCATGTAGTAGCTGATCGTCGCGATCTGGGTCGCCACCGCCTTCTGGTTCTTTCTGGTGCAGTCGGACAGATTCCTTTCCGCCTGATCCAGCCTGCCCTGTGCCACATCCTCGATCACCTGTCGGGCGATCCCGTCCACATCCGTATTCTCTGCAGAATAAAACTCCGAGAAGGTGCCGCAGTACATACACCTCCAGCGTTTATCATCCTTGCTGTACATCATCTTGCCGCCGCACAGTTTACATACGGCAGCTTGTGCTCCATCCGCCATAATACCCTCTTGTAATCGTCTGATTTATCCCAGTCTGAGAAGTCTGTCTCTCTCGGCAAATGCCATATTTGCCTGATTGCAGAATCCGATCACCGACTGATAGTCTCCGTTATTCAACGCCTGATCGATATTGTTGATCAGCTGGGTTATCCTCTGCTCCACACCTACCACATTCGGGTTGGAACGCTGATCCGCATAGCGTGCTGTCTCGGCAAGTACCTCCAGGGATTTCCGTGCCATGGGATCCGGACAACGGTCCGCGTATCCCTGCAGGCTGACTCTGAAGGACTGTACATACTGAACATCCTGTCTGATCTTGTCATTGGCCGACTTCGTTGCGCCCTTCGCCATAATGGAAATGATGGCGATGATAAGGAATGCCGCCAGAATGATGATCTGCACCACGATGGACAGCTGAATGCTGACTGCCGTACGAACCGCCATCATGATGAAGCTGACGATGATCTCAACGATCAGGAAATACAATGCAAACGACATCAGCGGGATTCCGAAGAACGCCGTCTGAAGTGTGATATCCTTGAGCGAATAATAGAAGCTGAATACACATAAGAGGAACGCTATCACTGCAAAGATATAGCTGCTCCAGAACACACCGTTCTTATCCTCAACAAAGATCACAAAAGTCAGGATATTATAAACTATAAATACGATCGCGCCGATCGCTGCGACCATGCTTCCGCTTTTCTTTCCCATTTTAATCCTCCTAGAATCTATGTCCACAGTTACCGCAGAACAGATCGTCCGGTCCGAGTTCATTTCCGCACTCCGGACAGAATCTCTTCTGTACTGGCTCTGCCATCGGGTTTCCGCAGCGTGTGCAGAACTTCACCTGCTTGGTATATGTGGTTCCGCAGTTGCTGCAGACACATACGGGCTGCTGAGGCTCCGGCTGGACAGGAGTCTGCGGCGGAACAACCGGTGTTCCGTACGGATCATAACCGCCCTGGGGATTCTGCTGTGTGAACTGCTGACCACCCATCGGATCCTGCGGAGGAACCTGCTGACCGCCCATCGAATTCTGCTGCTGCGTGAACTGCTGGCCGCCCATCGGATCCTGCGGAGGAACCTGCTGACCGCCCATCGAATTCTGCTGCTGCGTGAACTGCTGACCGCCCATCGGATCCTGCTGTGCAGTTGCCGTCTGACCCTGGATCGCTCCCAGCGGGTTCGTTCCCTGCTGCTGATTATTGAAATTCTTCAGGAAGCCCTGTACGTCCACACCGCTTCCGCCGCTGATCGACGGTCCCGTGGTGGAGGGACCTGCATTTCCGTTTAATACGCCTCTGGCAAGATCGGCAAGAGATCCTCCGATCGCTCCGCCGACCATGAAGCCGCCCATGGCACCGCCTATGCCGCCGGCTGCACCCGTATTCCCTGCAAATGTTCTGAGGATATCGACATTTGCCTCTTCCTGCCAGGTGTAGCCCTGAAGCTTACGGGACATGTATTTGCTCTTGGCAGCCTTAACCTCTGCGTAATCCTCTTCCTTGGTGGTAACGCCCTCAATGACGAACTCCTTCAGGGCGATTCCGTAATCGTCAAAGACCTCATTCAGCTGTTCCTTCAGAACATCACTGATCTCATACAGATTCTCGGCGATGGTGAAGTAGCTGATATTTCCGGAGATCATGATCTTGGAAAGATCGGAAACCACATATTTATTGATCATGCTGCGGAACATACCATGATCGGGATCCGTCAGTTCCCTGGGATCGAATACATTCCGGAAGCCCACCAGCTTCTCAAGGAATTTCGCGGTATGATTCACATAGAAATTCGCTCCGCCGTGTGCACCGATATGAAGGAACACATGGTAGATCGGATCCTCCAGCGCGATCGATCCCGGGATGCCCCAGTTCATAGACATCTGGTGCAGCTTGTTAACAAAAAAGACCTTGCAGGGGAAAGAGGTCTTCCCGTCTGTCGGAATGTTGATCAGCTTCTTTGCGATCGGGATATTCGGTGTCTCCAGAACATGTCTTCCCGCCGAATAAATCCCGTACTGAACTCCATTCACAAGGACCAGTGCTTCATGCGTTTCATCACAGATCAGAATCGATGAAGTATTGAAATCCTCCACAGGACTCTTCCATACAAGATCATCCACATTACCCTCAAATTGTATAACCTGTAACAGATCCATAAGCAGCTCCTCTCCTCCGGTTCCTTCTCCATGTCTCCGAACCGGATCTCTGAACAAAACGATATTATTATTCTACCACATTCGTCCGTCCATAACAACAAAGAACGCAACGGATTCCCCTTGAAAATCAAGGGGAATCCTGCATTTCCATCTTTCCCTTTTCCATCCGGACTTCCATCCGAAAATGTGAGTGATTTTATCCTGAATCTCCGGGATCTGTAACCCTTCGAAACAGGCTGCACCCGTTACGGATTCTGGCAGATACCCTTGCTGTCAAAGGTGTAGGTATTCTTTCCGATGGTAACCTCCTTCGTCTCCATCTTTCCATTTCCGTGGAAATAGCGCCATCCGTCTTCCAGCTCGAGCCATCCGGTCTGCATCGCTCCGTCATTGTTGAAGTAGTAGGTCGATCCGTCGATCTCGGTCAGACCCGTCATCATCGAACCGTCCTTCCGGAAGTAGTACCACTTTCCGTTGATCCGCTTCCATACCCGGGATGCCATTTTTCCGTTGCCATTCAGATAGTACCAGGTGTTATTTCCCTTCACCCATCCGGTTCTCATGTAGCCGTTCTTATTGAAGAGATACCACTCTTCATCGATCTGGGTCCAGGTTGTCGCATACCAGCCGGAGGTATCCTCGTATCTCCATCCGGTATCATCCTTTTTCCAGCTGCCTTTTGCCTTATAAGTCAGGTAACCGCTCTTGTTCAGCCAGTAACCCTTATTCCACTCACCTTTTGCAACCACATCATCCGAGCGGACGTATCTCCATCTGCCGTCGATCCTAACCCATGATTTGGCATAGGATTTGATCTCCTCGGATCCGCGAACCTTATAATTCAGGGTCTCCTCGCCGTCTTCATTCACATCGCTGATCAGGCTGTGTGAATAGGTACGTTTTCCGTCAGCGCCGAACCAGTAGCCTGCGTACCACTCATTCTGGTAGGTGTAGATAATTTTGGATGCGGTCTTCCAGGGATTCGTCAGATTGATGCCGTAGAAAACAAGGTTGTTGTTCCAGATCCAGTTTCCGCTGACCCTATCCGTATAGGTTTTATCAAGCGTTCTGACGATCCATATCAGTCTGTTCCCCGTCACTACCGGCTCGCAGTCGGAAAGAGACGCATTCATTTTGTAGATCTCACCGACCTTATTTCCCGACTTATCGATCTTTGTATAGTGTACCTCATCGCCCATGCACCAGATCAGCCAGAAGGTATCCGCTGCGGACTTTACCAGATAAGGATTCGTCTGCTCCTCTGACGAAGCCGCTTCGATCAGATGATAGGTGACCTTATTTGTGGACTTATCCACGGAAGACACAAAGATACCTTCTGTCTTGCCGGTATAACCGGTATCCTTATTCAGACCTGCAATAAGGTAGTTCGTTGAAGAGATCTCAAAGCCGCCCAGCTCGGCGCCCGTGTCATTATCTCCGCCCTGTCCGGTAAAGGACAGTACGTCAGTCCTCTTAATCTTGGACTTAAACTTTCCTGCTGTCATGGTTCCCGAATACTGGGTCAGGCAGATGCTTCTGGGATAATGATCCCCGTGATCCACAGCCACAACCTTGCCGTTCTCGATGGCCGTCATCTGATTAAAGGAATGGCTGACATGACCGCAGGTATTTGTGCTGTCCCAGAAAGCATAATCGGAATCCGTTACCTTCATGGTGCTGGTGTTGATCTCAAAGATCGCATTTGACTGATGATGATAACCGTCTCCGTTGTTGTACATCTCATGATTTGTACGGATCACAAGGTAGTCTCCGCTTCCGGTGATCTCTCCCGTACCGCAACTGAAGGCCTCGTAGGTATTTGCTCCGTAAATGCTGCAGTGACTGAGTTCGTTCCAGTTTCTGTCAAACTTTGTCAGACGGAATACCTCAACCGAATTGCTCTCGCTCTTGTTATCCTGTCCGGTAAAGAGGTAGTAATTCGTACTCGTCTCATAGAAGATTCCGAATTTCGGAAGACAGCTTGTGATGATCTTCTTTTTCTTAAACTTAAAATTCGAGGTGTAATACTCAACGCCGATCTTTCCGCCTTCGATCCGCTGAACGATCATGTAGGAACCGTCCGGGCAGACCGTCATATAGGTTCCCCTTTTCTGTGCCCAGCGATCATACTCGTAAGTATTTCCGTGTTCATTATACCAGGAATACTCGATCCCTGAATTCCCGTCTCCCGGATACGCCTCAACCGTACCGAGGCTGGTTCCTGTGATCCCGATGGCTACTGCTGTTGCCGCAAGTGCGGTCTTCCATGCCAAAAACCGTTTCTTCATATTTCTCACCCTCCTGTATTATGATCTTATGGTTTTCGTTCCTGATGATGTGATTATAATACATGCTCGATAAAAAAATTATTGCATGAAATTTTTGACACGGAATGTGTAAGAATTCGAACATCGATCCTCCCGAATTCCGCAGCAATACAGAAGAGGATACCGACACAAGGCCGATATCCTCTCTTTAAACTGAAACTATTCTTTTTGGAATCCCTTCAGGAAACACAGATTACGGATTCAGGCATACTCCCTGGGAGTTGAACCGGTAGGTCTTCCCGCCGATCGTCTTCGTTCCGGTCACCATAGCACCGTCCGTTCCAAAATAGTACCATTTCCCACCGGACTTCATCCAGCCGGTCTTCATTGCACCACCCTGGAGGAAATACCATTTTGTACCGATCTTCTGCCAGCCGGCTCTCATGACTCCGTCTGTTCCGAAATAGTACCACTTCCCGCCGATCTTCTGCCAACCGATCTTCATGGAAGGATTGAAATAGTACCATTTTCCACCAAGCTGTTTCCATCCGGTCACCCTGTAATTATTCGAGAAGAAGTACCACAGTTTTATACCCTTGGCAACCTCGATCAGGGTCCAGCCATTGTCCGGTTTTCCTTTTGTATAATGCTTCATCCCTTTGCTGTCTTTTACCCACTCAGTAAACGGATTAACCTGGATATAGAATTTTATCTCATTCGTATCTGTTGTATACACGGAAACCACTTGTTTTCCCAACGTCTTCGCATTGACCTGATAGTAGTTTACATCCTGCTCTTTCTTAAACTTTTCCGTGACTTTATTCACCTCACCATCGACCACCTTTGACTCGAACGTGGGATCAAACACCGAAGATGTCCGGATGATTCTGTTGGTCAGCGTATGATATGTAATATAAACTCCGTTTTGTTTTACAGCGGATTCTTTTTTAAACACCCACTTCCCGTTTTCAACTTTGTAGGTTCCGAACTCAACCTCAAGGAACCCGGAATTCTCCTTTACATCTACATTTATCTCTCTTGAAATGTAGGTACCCTCAGCCTTGACAACAACTTTTCTCCGGCCCTCTGTAAGTGATATACTGTTATACTTATCTCCCTCGGCTTTGCTCCTTCCGTCAATCGTGATCATAAGTTTAACAAATCCCGTCCCCGTGTATACTACTCTTTTGTCTTCAGGAACCGGAATTGTTTTTCCTGACTTTTTCAAGCCGATATAAAGCTTCTGAAACTCATACAGATCATCCGTTTGGGGATTGAATTCCTTCGTACAGTTTTTGTCCTTATATAAGTAAATATCAAAGCTTTCGTCCCGCTTTTCATTCGTTGTCAAAACAACAATTTTGATCTGATAATTCTTTGTCGATGCACTCTTCTTGGATACCGTAACAGTAGCTTCTTTCTTCGTACCCGCATTCCATACAGCAGAGATATAGTTTTTCTTATCTGCATCAACCCCACATTTTACAACGTCCTCATTTGACGATTTCAGTTCAAATTCCGTGTCCTTCAGACCATCAACGGAAATCCGGAACTGATAACCCGGCCAGATATAGATCGTGTCATTTTCCATGGTTAGCTTATCATCAAATGTAAACTTCGGCTTTACAACCTTGATTGTAACCTTTGTGGAAATGTTGCTCCGATAATCCGGCTTTGCCGTGATCACAGCAGTTCCTTCTGATCTGGCTGTAACCTTTCCATCAGCGTCAACCGTTGCAACACTGCTGTTACCGGTCGTCCAGGTATAATCCAAGCCTGAAGTGTTATAAGTTGTTCCGTTTGCAGCAACCGCTGAAACCTTCAACTGCTTTGCGACATCAAATCTGTTCATGGTAACAGACGTTGGCGAGACGGAAATACTATTACAATCTACCCAATATCCTTCTTTATCAAAATAATAGCAGGTTCCGTTGATCGAAGTCCATTGGTCATACGGATATGCCTTAGAGATATCTGCATACCACCACTTCCCATTCGTTTTGCTTTGATGCCATGCTCCCCCATAACGGACCGGATCCCATGCTCCATCATCCCCAACCCAGTTTCCATCTTTATACTGATTTGTGACCACAAGTCCCTTGCTGTCAAAGTAATAATACTGTCCCTGAATTTTCACCCAACTACTCTTCGGGCCTTCGGATCCATCAAAGTTTTCCCAGAAATATAATCCAACATCCTGATTCTTCACCCAATGCCCGGCCTTTTTTGCACTGGAATCTTCGAGCGTATCGGGGGTTGTATATTTTGTTTCTCCGCTCTCCGCAGCATACGAGCCTCTGTCCGACAGTGCAAATGTGCACAGGATCAGAAGTAATACCACAAGTCTGATAATTCTTTTCTTCATAAGCTTGCTCTCCGTTTATTCATCATTCCATTTTCCGATATCAGTTTCCCGGAGCCAGACTCTCGTCAAACACCAGGATCGTAACTACCGTTCCCTTTTTCACCATGCTTCCTGCCGTATGATCCTGTCCGTAGACCTCTCCGTCAAGCAGATCGGAAGTATCGACCCAACCCTTCTTTTCTGCTGCAACCAGGCCCAGATTTTCCAGGGCTTTCTTAGCAGCGGAATAGTGCTTTCCCTTCAGATCCGGCACCTTCACCATTTCAACCTTTTCCTCCGTGGGTGCCTCGGTCTTCTTCTCCGTAGGTGCCTCGGTCTTCTTCTCTGTGGGTTTTTCGGTCGGCTTCTCTGTGGGTTTTTCCGTTGCCTGGGTTGTCTTCTCCGTGGTCACGGTTGTCTTCCGTTCGGTCGTTCCCGTTTCCTGTGAGGAGCTTCCGCCGCCCATGGAAAGTGTAATAATAACCTTGGAGCCCTTCGGCACCTTCTCACCCTTGGCCGGATCTGAATCAATGACGGTACCATAGGGCATATTCGATCTCACATGTTTATCTTCCCATGTCAGGCCAGCTTCGGAAAGCCGCTGCTGCGCGGTTTCCCACGTCTCTCCTGTCAGCTTCGGAACAACCACCATTTCCTCACCGCAGACAACGATCGTCAGTACGTCACTTTCATGTGCCGTTGCATTTGCCTTCGGCGACTGGCTCAGCACCTGTCCTTCCGGAACACTGTCATCCTTCCTGTATTCCAGTTTTATGGTAAGCTTTGCCTTCTCGGCCAGCGTCTTCGCCTCTTCTTCTGTCTTTCCTACCACATCGGGGACCACCGTCTCGCGATTTGGATCGATGCCCTCTATCCCCTTGGATACAAAGACCTTGATCTTGGTATTTCTCGGATAGACACCGGCTACAGGATCCGTCCGGATGACACAACCCGCCTCGATGCTGCTGTATTCTTCCTTAACTTCATATTCGAAGCCCTGCTCCTTAAGCTTTGCCACGGCCTCATCCTGTTTCAGACCGGCGAGATCATCCAGTGTACCCTCGTCCAGTCCTTTACTGATGGTAAGCTTCACCTTGGAGCCCTTTTCAACAAACGATCCCTGCTTAATACTCTGCTCTATGACAAAATTCTCTGCAACATCTGAATACTGACTTTCCAGGATCTCACATCCCAGTCCGGTCCGTTCAAGCAGACTCGTGGCATCCGCCTCCGGCAGATTGATCAGCTTCGGAACCTGAATTTCCCCTTCTTTCTGTCTATGACCGGCTATCTCACCCCTTTCTCCGTCAAAAACTCCTGTAAAGACCAAAATCAGAAGCGCGGCTACGGTAAGGAGCGCCACTCCGGAAACAATCTTCACCCAGGAGGGAACCTTTCCGATATCCGCCTTCTTCAGTCTGTTCTTCAGCCTTTTTACCGTTCCTTCGGCTGTCAGCTCCGCCTTAAATGCGGCAGCCGTCTGTGTACGGTCCTGAATACGGATATTCAGCGCGTTCATGATCGCCGTTTCCGTATTCTTCTCCATCTTGATCCCAAGAGCCGAGGGTGGTTGGAGTTCATCCTTCTCTCTCCGCTCCATGGCGCCTTCCGGCGTTACCCCCGTGATCATTTTATACAGGGTCGCACCGCTCGCATAAACATCCGTCCAGGTTCCCTGATCCCCGTTGCTCCGGTACTGCTCCTCCGGTGCAAAGCCTTCCTTCACGATGAGGGAAAGACTCCTGCTGTGGGTGGTGGTTGCATACCGCGCCGCTCCGAAGTCCAGAAGCTTCACCTGTCCGTCTGTCGTAAGGAAGATATTGTCCGGGGCGACATCTCTGTGCAGAAGCCCCTCTGCATGAACCGCCGTCAGGGTATCCAGCACGGAGGTCATGATCCTGACCGCCCTGTCCACCGGCAGCTTGCCTTCCCTCTGGATGTATGCCTTTACGGTTTCACCCTCCAGGTATTCCATTACCATATATGCGGTATTGTTCTCGCGAAATGTGTCATATACCCGCACAACTCCCGGGATGTGTTCCAGCTTCGCCAGCCTCTTCACCTCATCCGAGAACTTATCCAGACCGGAATAATACTGTTCCTGCTTCTCGCCGGTAAATATGGTGATGGACGTGTTCCCTGAATTTCTCGTTGAAAATTCCGTCGGCAGATATTCCTTGATCGCAACCTTCCGGTTCATCAGGTTATCATAGCCGATATAGGTCACGCCGAATCCGCCGTACCCAAGCACACGTCCCACCAAATACCGGCCATGAAGTGACATTCCCGGCACCAGATGGTACGCTTCCTTCGCCCTGGTTCCATCTTTATAACCACAATAAGGACAGACTCTCTCCTCTGCCCCTATCATATTCATACATCCTAAGCATCTCTTCTCAATCATTCGTGTCCTCCGGTCCGGAATCCCCCGGTCAGTTCAGGTCTTCCCACGCAAATTCCGGTCCACATATGGGAATAAAAAGAAGTAGTTCGTCTCCTACCTTCAGTCTGTCATGGTGGTTCAGCCATTTCGATTCAAGCAGCGGATATTCATTCAGATATGTATATCCCTGAAGCTCGCCCGGCTGAAGCCAGAAACGACGAGAACCCGGATCATAGCAGAGATAGGCATAATTCTGCGTCAGGATCCCCTGGCCGGATGTGACCCTGATCTCCTCCGGCTCCGAACGTCCTATCCCGTTCATTCCGCTCCTGATCGTGTAGTGCCTTCCGGCATCCCGGCCTTTGATGCAGATCAGCAGGCCCACCATCGGATCACTATCCGGAGCAACCGGACTGAACCTTACAGTCAGCTCATCCTCCTGTACTCTGTCCGCAGCCGCCTTTTCTCCCGACGCCTGCACCTGCGGCATCACATTTTGTCCCGGCACCCGGCCCATCGCAGCCCCGTGCTCCGGCGTCGTATATAGTCCCGGCACACGGCCCATCGCCACTCCGGGCTTCGGCATCACATTCTGTCCCTGCGCCATCGCCTGCGCCGCCTTCTGCTCCATATCCATCGTCAGAAGCAGCGTACCTTCGTCTTCCTCACGCATCGCCTCCGGTGTGATGACAACGGTTCCTTCCTGATCCTCATCTCCGGCCTCACCTCCGAAGCCGTGAAAATCCGCATTCATCACGGTGGATCCGATCACATTTGCCGCCACCTGAGGTGCGGTACCCGATGAAGCCTGAGCGGATTCTTTCTCACAGTGAGGGCAGGAATCAAATCGGTCTCCATCATAAAAATGTCCTCGTACACATTTCAGGATGTTCAATGCTTCTCCTCCCCCGTCATTATGTCAGTCATCACAGCAGCTCTGCCGTTCCGGATCACCCTATCCCAGAATGATCTCATCATCGTTGCTTCCGATCAGAAATGAGGTTCCCGGTGCAACCGTCACCGGCTCATTTTTCCTCAGTCTCGTGGCATGATCCTGGATCATCCCGTTGCTGGACAGATCCGTAACGGTATACTGCTTTGTATTCGGATCATACTGAACCTCAAAATGCACACCGGATACCGCCATATTTGTCATAACGATATCACAGCGTGCGGCGTCTCTCCCGATCAGCAGCCGCCGGTTGGGAGAAACCTTATAATACTTTCCTATCAGATCACCCTTGATCCCGATCAGCGTCCCGCACTCTTCCTGGTTCATGGCAAGACTCTTTGTGATCGTTATCGTTCCTTCTCTGTTCATACGTTCTTATCCTCCGTCAGGCCCCGGCATCCTCAAATGCCTTCCTGGTCTGTTCCGCATATCTTCGACTGACCGGCAGCTCCATATCACTCAGCGCCACCATGTCCTTCCTGACGGCACATACCTCCTTCTTCGCCACCATAAAGCTCTGGTGGATCCGGAGGAAGCCCTGCCGTACCATATCTTCCTCGATCTCATTCATTTTGCTGTAGAAGCTGATCTCGTCCTTATCCGTGTGAAGGATCAGCTTCCGTCCGTCACTTTCGATATACCGGATCGACGAGATCGGGATCCGGTGCATGCTTCCGGAGACCGTTACATTCAGATAGGTCTCGCTTTTCGCGATCTCCTCCGCATACCTGCGCAGCACCTCCGGCGTATCCTCCGCCACCCGATCCTTCAGGATATAGGCAAAGGCCCGGTACTGATAGCCACGGTATACAAACTCCGGAGATTTTGTGATGAAAATAATGTCGATGTCCATTTTTTGGTCACGAAGAACCCCTGCGGCCTCCATGCCGTCTACCGGATCCATACCGATATCCAGCAAAAGAAGGTCGCACTTCTCGGGGAATTCCTCCAGATAGGAGATCAGCCTTTTCGCGTTCGTAAATGTCTGAATCTGAATATCCGTAACATCAAACAGCGTCCTGCTGACGATTTCCCGTATCTGTTCCAGATCTTTTCTGTCATCATCACAAATCAATATCTGCAGCATTTAACACCATCCGTCATTGTTCCTCCAGCCATTCCCGGAGGTCCTTTTTGTCAATTATAACACCCCTCTGAAGGTTTATCGAGTATTCTTTTTCCTTTGCCTGGTTCTCGTAAAGGAACTCTGCCTTCAGCATATAATCCTTGACAAATGACAGATTGCTGTCCTCGGTATCCACATTTTCAAAGGCCGCGCGTCTGATGGGGACCGCATCCCGGTAGCCCTCCATATGCATGGCGTGCTGTGCATCCTCCATCATCACGTATACCAGAAGCTCTTCCGCTGCGCGCTGAACGTCCTTGTCATCCCTGACCTTCCGGTTGATGTACCAGTAGTCGCAGAACTCCAGGACGATCTTATCCGCATTGACCGGTCTGGGTACATACATTCCGGCCATGGACTCAAACCGGTTCAGGTCCCGCATGTCGCCGACATAATAATCGATCTTGCCTTCCCCGACCGCCTTCGCGATGATTCCGTCCAGTGCCTTTCCGTAAGCGGCATTATCGGATGTAACGGAAGCCGCCGGTGCCTCCGCCTTGAAATTGCTCTTTCCCATTTCGGTCACAAGCCCGGAGGCCGTATCATCCAGTACCAGTTTGTCATTATACCGATAGGAACCGCCGAAGGTATTGATCAGCATGGAATAATCCTTGGCCGATACAAAGTAGCCCAGGGATTCCTCGGAATTCATCTGACCAAGATCTGTAATCGAAGCACTTCTGGTCTTGGAGATCATTTCACTGTCTGCGGTGTCCGCAAAACGGCAGTACACGATGGGAACATTGATACCGGTGGGAAGCGCCTTCTCCGCAGCCTCCCCGGCATTTCCCCGATACTGATTCAGGAAATAGTAGTTCTCCGTGTTCTGCAGCTCAACATCGTTGTAAACATTTTCCAGGGTCTCCGCCTCGGACAGGAGGTCGCTGTCCAGGACCCTCGTCAGGAAAACATCCGGCAGGGTTCCTGCCTGCTTCGCACTTTCCAGCTTCCCGAGATATTCGGATTCCGCGATGCATTCCATCTCCAGCACAACGTCCGGATTCTTCTCGCTGAAGGTCTGGAATATGCTTTGGTAATGGGCCTCCGCCGTCTCCCTGTCAGTCCACTCATCATCATAGGGAACCCACATTCTGACGGTGGCCGATCTCAGATGAGACTTTCTGTAGCTGCTGATAAATCCGATGGCCGCCACTCCGATCCCCGCAAGCACGATGCAGGAAATGGCAGCGATCAGAAGAAGCCTCTTCTTCTTTCTTTTCTTCAGCTCCTCCTTCGGACTCAGGACCTTCGTATTGTTGTGAATGGCGTCCGAGAATTCCTCCACGGTACGGAATCTCATTTCCGGATTGACCGCCATTCCCTTCATGATCGCATTGCTGAGATATTCCGGAACCTGCGGGTTCACCCGGTTCGGATCCAGGAGCATGTCGTCCATCAGACGGTCCGTGCTTTCACAGGGCTTCTTGCCGGTGACCATATCATACAGGGTTGCGGCAACCGCATAGATATCCGTCCAGGGTCCCTGCTTGCTCTTGGTCTGGTACTGCTCCGGAGGCGCAAACCCCGGCGTCAGAACGATGGACCTGGTAACCTCCTTCGTCTCATCCGACAGCCGTGCGGCTCCGAAATCGATGATCTTGATGCTTCTTCCGCTGAGGAATATATTTCCGGGTCCGATATCCCTGTGCAGGATCCCTTCCTTGTGAAGCTCCTTCAATGCACCCAGAACGGAATCCGTTATGGAAATGGCGTCCTCAACGGGAAGGACCGGGTTGTTCCGGAGGAACTCCTTCAGCGACCCGCCGTCCAGATACTCCATCACGATATAGGCCGTATTGTTCTCCTGGAAGAAGTTCTTCACCTGAACGATATATTTGCTGTGCTCAAACTGTGCGGTCCGTCTCGCCTCCTCCAGAAAGCGGTCCAGTCCCTGATAGAACTCGTTCTTCCGGCTTCCCTCATACACGTTCAGCTTCTGCTGTCCCGGCTCACGGGACACAAGACCTGCAGGGAAATACTCCTTGATCGCAACCACCACACCGAACTCGATATCCCACGCCTTATAGGTGATACCGAATCCGCCGCAGCCGATCACGACTCCCACCAGATACCGGTCCTGCAGCAGCGTTCCCGGATACAGATGGAAGGGCTCCTTTGGCGGCGTTCCTTCAACGAAGCCGCAGTGCGGACAGCTCAGATACTGATTCTCATATCCTTCCGGAACCGAGAACTCCTTCATGCAGTTCATACATCTTCTAACAGCCATAACTCTACATCTCCAACCGATATTCTAATCCTGCGTCACCCATATGGCGATCGCCGAATTGTTATCCATATTCTTTCCCGCGCCCTGTTCCTTAACGATGGCCACCATCGAATCCATCCACTCCTGCACGGAGGAGGCCGACTTCAGCGTCTTCTGCATCTGCTTTTCCAGGATCAGTTCCCAGAATCCGTCCGAGCAAAGAAGAAACGCCTGCTTCTTCCTGACTGGCACGGGTTCCGACAGGTCGTAGGATCTGCGTCCCCATTCGGCGCCGATCACACGGAGCAGACGATTCCGATCCTCATGAAAACGGATGTCCTTCTCCTTGATCTCTCCGGACGCCACCAGCATCTGCGGTACGCTGTGATCCGGGGTATGGGACTTCAGTTTTCCCGACTGAAACACATATAAGCGGGAATCACCGATGTGTCCCCACTGGATCATTCCGGCTGCGATCCTCATCACAACCAGCGTTGTTTTCATATCCGAAAGCTCCCGTGAGCTCTCCTGTTCCCGAAGCACCGTTTCCTGGGCAGCCTCGAAGCATTTCCCCAGAAACTCCGGATCCGTTCCCCCGGTATCAAAGGAATCCAGAACGGTGCGGACGGCAAGGGAGGAAGCAACCTCTCCCCTGCCGTGTCCGCCCAGTCCGTCTGCGAGAACGAAGCAGTACGCATTCTCATTATGCTTTTCACCGACACTGTCCTCGTTGGTCTCTCTGTTCCCGATATCGGAGTAGATACTGTATGTGACCATATCCTTCCATCCTCCGATGCATCCGATCCGATCTAAACCAGAAGCTTATACTTCTCAAATGCACCTTCCTTGTAATAAAGTCCCTCCGTCCTCGTAAGGGGTTTTGCAAACTGTCTCTGCACCGTCGGCGAGATATCCATGAACCTGATCTTGTTGATGCTTTCCAGGATCATCATATTCCTGCTCTCCAGGATGGACTTCTGAACATCCACGCCGGAGTACGGAAGCTTCACATTTTCAAAATCGGTGAACATGAAAAGGATCCTGAACATCTTGAACTTGCTGATGATCCCCTTATACATCTCCAGCATGGTCCGGTCTCCGTTCAGCTTATCGATGATCTCCTTGTTCTGGATCACGATGAGCTTCAGCGGAAGCGTCTGTACCAGATTCGGATCCGTCTTAATGGCATCCTGCATCGACGTGCCGTATTCCGTCAGATCCTGCAGCACATTTTTCAGGACATCGGAATCCGTGTATCTGGTAAACTGATGGAACTGCTCCAGCTGATTCGTCTTAAAGGTCTCCTCAATGCCCTGGAACAGGCCTCTGTAATCATCAAATATGGTCATCTCAACCTTATGGCTCCTGTCGCCGAGAAGCTGAACGAAGAGGTTGTTGATCCATTTCGTTCTAACCTCATCATTGCCGGCGGATACCGTAAAGATGCCACCCTGCCGGAAGGAGATAAGCTCCGGCATGGCGGATTCAAATCCGATACCGAAGATCGGGCGATAGACCTCACCCCGGATGCCCTCCGACTGCAGACGGTTAAAGAGTTCCATGGTGAAGCGGTCCGGTACCTCCGGGATCCTTCTGGCGGATACTCCCGTAAATGTCTGATTGGTCGCGGCAACCATTTCCTTCATCCTGGATACGCGCTCAAACTCCTTCTCTCCGGCGAACGCAAGATACGTCTGGAAATAGTAGTAGCTCTTGTCGATCTCGACGATTCCTCTTCCCGGGATGTTCTTCAGCTTCTTTCTGCAGTAGCCGAAGAGCGAAGAATATTCGGAATCATTATTACAGAAAAGTGCGATCCGGTTGGAGAACAGCGACAGATACCGGAAGCCCAGACTGTTGGACTGGATATCCGATACGACAAATGTGATTCCGTAGGTTGCGCCTTCTCTGAAGATCGGAAGCAGGAAATCCTCTCTCTGGAGGTACATTTCCTTAACGCCCATGAAGTTGTCGATCATGACAATGATCTGCGGAAGATCCGTGTAACCGGCCTCGCGATACGCCTCGAAGGAGCTGAGCTCCGCCGAAGAAAGTACGTCCTTTCTCCTTGCGATCTCATCCTGGATCAGCTTGACAAAATGGCTCATCTTGTCATCCTCCGATGCGGTGACCACTCCGCCCACCATGGCGGAATCCTGGAAGGCACGGAGCGACATGGAAGCAAAGTCAAGGATATATACGTTCACATCCTGCGGCGTATAGTTCCGGATCAGCTGCTTCAGGATCTGCTGATGTACATTCGTCTTTCCGAACTGAGGTGATCCGACGATCAGGGTATGACCCTTGGAAAGCTGCAGACCAAGCACATTCTGCTCCTGATGCTCGGGATCATCATAGATACCGATCTCGGCGACGATCCCTGCCGCTGCCGACCGTTTAGCCACCTGCTGTCCCTCAGGCTCCGCTTCGGTCAGAAGCTTCGGCAGCTCAGGCTGACAGATGCCGGGCATCTTCGGCAGTCCGGTCTTCTCGTAGTAATCGCTGATATAGGAAACGATGGCATCCAGCTGGGTGATCGTGTCCTTCTTCTTTTCGTTCTTCTGTTCAAATACGACCTTACCTCTTCCCGTCAGATCCAGTTCACTGATGGAATACTCGGAAACCGTACCGGACTTCTCGGAATCGATGCCGCTTCCGCTGTAGGCAGACTGGAACAGTTCAAAGATCTCATTATTTCCAACCTGAAGATAGGCCCGGCCGGGTTCTCTGATCTCGGCCGCAAGGGGCGAATGCAGAACCTCGTTACTGTCGCTCTTGTTCTGTACCTTCAGACACAGCTTGAACTTGGAGTTACTCCAGATCTGGTCATTTACGACGCCGGCCGGCTTCTGCGTAGCAAGGATCAGGTGAACGCCCAGGCTTCGGCCGATACGTGCGGTACTGATCAGCTCCTGCATGAACTCCGGCTGATCACTCTTCAGCTCGGCAAACTCATCCACGATCAGGATCAGGTGCGGCAGAGGTTCTGCCGCCTTCCCCTGCTTGAACAGCTTGATATAGGCGTCGATGTGATTTACATTATACTGCTTGAAGTAGGTCTGTCTCTTCTTTAACTCCGCATGGATCGAAGCCAGGGAACGATCTATGGCCTCCCCGTCAATGTTCGTGATGGTACCCACCAGATGCGGCAGATTCCGGAACTGGTTCGCCATACCACCGCCCTTGAAGTCGATGATGACAAAGCTTACATCCTGAGGGCTGAACAGTATCGCCATGGAAAGGATGTAGGTCTGCAGGATCTCGGACTTACCGGAACCTGTAGTACCGGCCACCAGTCCGTGAGGTCCGTGGGCCTTCTCATGCAGGTCCAGACATACCATCTGATTCTCGGTCCTGACGCCAAGGGGAGCGGCCATGGACTTATAAACCTCCGACGTACTCCAGCGTTTTCCGAGATCCAGATCCTCCACGCCTATGATATCCAGCAGCTTGAACAGTGAGATATTCTTGGTCAGCGCCCCTTCCAGATTTACGCTCTCGATGTAGACGCATCCCAGCTTCCGGCTCACCTTCTCCATCACATCATCGGAGATGCTGTGGTATACAAATTCGTCCTTCTGATTCTGGTCAGCAGCATCAATGATGCAGCCATGACCCTGACCTGCAGCGCCGTCCTGTCCGTCTGCATCCACCCGGATCAGCTTCTTGGTCTCTGCCGGGATCATTTCCCTGTGCTCCTCAAAGAACACAAAGATCACATGAAGCTCTTCCGCTCTGTCCAGATAGTTTGCCACCGGATGGCTGCGGAAGCCCTCGGAATCCAGAATGAAGACCACATAATAGGGCTTCAGCTGAACCACGGCGTCCCCGAGCATTTCTCTTTCGGACAGCTCCTTGAAGAGGGTCTCGAAGACTGCCTTCTTTCCCTCTTTATCGTAGATCAGATTTCGTATGGAGGACCGTTCGCTGTGATAAATGTTCCGGAACCAGCGAATGGATGAGAATCGTTCCTGATCCTCATTATGGAAAATGTAGAACAGCTCAATGTCCTTATAGTAATGACGGACAGCGATCTCCAGCGTGAAGATCTTCAGCAGATCGAACAGTCCCTGCTTCTTTCCTACCACGCCGATCACTCCGCTTCGCTTCAGATCCAGCGTGATCGGTGCATCCTCGATCCGCCCGTAGGAATCCTTCAGCATCTGGGGATAGTCCACCAGCTTATCGTCGTTCTTGATCTCTTCCTTCTCCCTGATATCCAGTGCACGGGCCGCTTCAACGGAGCCCGTTCCCAGCCGGAGCGTAAGGAAGTCATCATCCTCCTTCTCCTTTTCAAACAGGTGATAGTCGAATCTGTCGACCTCGGAGATCTCCTCGTCGATATCGATATAGATCTTCCGGCGGTCCTCCAGCTCCTTCTGTCTGGCCTCCTGGATCTCCTTCTCCTTCTTCTTGATATATTCCGTATAGTTCTGAACGCGCTTCTCCTCGTCCTGCTTCAACTTCTTCTTCTGACGGAAATGGGTAAAGATGGACGTAAAGATTCCGACCAGCATCATTCCCGCCATGTAAATGAGCATCATGGGGTTGGAACTCATCTGGGAACGAAGCGCCAGCATCAGTCCCAGCGCAAGAAGTGACGGCATCAGCGTCACTAAAAGATTCTCCTTCTCCTGCTCCTTCTTCTTCTCAGGCGGAAGGATCCGGATGGACTGATCCTCGATGGTATTCTTCAGACGGACATTTTTCACGAATTCCGGATAACGGAACATATTGTCGGATGCATCCTGGAGCTGCTGCGGAACCCGCGGGATGATCGTTGCATCCTTCGAATCCATATAGAGTTTCTTCTCTTTGTAGTAGAACTTGTACCCGTCGAACATGAAGAAATCATGGTTGTTCAGGCTGAAGGACATTTCCCTCTGTTCCACACCGTTCAGCGTCACTCCGTAGGTAGCCTGGTTCACGGTTACCACATAGGAATCTCCGCCTGCATTCAGCGTGATGTAATCACTTCCGACCCTTTCCCCGGTCAGCTGGATCATACAGAATTCCGGCCCGCCGATGCAGAGATTCTGCAGCTCGTACAGAGGCACCACTCTGGAATAATCCGAGGGAATATCATCGAAATTGTAGACAAAGGCAAGACGCAGAAACTCTGCATCGCTGTCCGAATACCGGAAGGCCATTTCCTCCTGCGGTGCGATCCTTTTGGAGTAAACCTTAATGATACTGTCCGAATCGATATAGATATCGTGACTGCAGTTGATGACCCATTCATTCTGATAGCTCAGCTCTATGGTGAAATCACAGAAAAAGCCCTCTTTATCAAAGCGGACCTTGGATTCGCCGGTCGTTCCTATGATCACGCCGTTCTGATACTTGCCGGCAAGCGGAACCTCCTGATAGAACCCATTTCCGAAAATGATCAGTTTGTAAAATGCATTGCTCAAATCTCTACCCCCAAGACTATACTTCCCCATCAGGGAATGATGATTACGGTTCCGTTGTGAAGCCCATATTCATAGAGCTTCTTATCGCCCTTTAACAAAGCGATGGGATTCTCGGCACGCACAAAGCATTTCCCGATATCGTTGGCATCGATCCCGAGATCATATGCCTCATTCAGTCCCTTCACAAGCTCAAATGCGGAGATATCCTCGCTCACCTCCACATCATAATGCTCCTGCCGCCCAAGCAGCCGTAATTCCAGTATGATCTTTCCCATATGCTCCTACTCCTCTTACACCATGGTCATCGCCGTTGTCTTCATGAACCCGGCCTCCTCGACGGCACTCATATACTCCGCCTGCTCCAGCGGCCGCTCGGGGATGTATTCCGCAACCTCCTCGGTGATGGCGCTATCCTTCCGGCTGTCGTACCTGTTACAGATATATGCGATCTTCTCTCTCTCCGATGCCCTGAGCTCCTTCTTGAAGCTGTCATTCACCTTCTTTGCGAACGGGGACTGATCCGTCACCTCAAGGATGTGATCCGCCTTCGCCATCAGCGCCAGCGAGAATTCGTCCAGGCCGGTCTCCGTATCTATGACGATATAGTCGTACCGTTCGGTCTTCCTGATCTCCTCCAGCATGAAAATGTAGTCGTCTTCCTTCAGATCGATGGACGCCCGGGATCCGCTCCAGGGCAGCAGATAATTAAAGGAAATATGCTTCACCATCCGATCCAATTCCCGGATGAAACTGCCGTCCCGAAGCCGGATGGCACGTTCCACATTTCCTCCCATCACTTCGGAAATGCCTGCCAGATACTGATTTCTCTGAAGGAAATCCGTACTGATATAAAGGACCGACCGGTTCAGCTTCGACAGCTGAATAGAGATGGCAAAGGCCACTGTGGTCTTTCCGACTCCTCCCAGCTGGGAATTTACAACGATCACCTCAGTCCCCTTCTTCTCATTTGAAGTCCCAAGGGTTCTGTCATCCGTGGGAAGTCCCAGCTTTCCGATGATCTTATGAAAGATCTCCTGAACGCCGGAATATTTATCGATGTATTCTATATTCTTCGACCGGTCCTGTGCCTTCCCGCTCTTCTCCCTGTCCTCGGAGAGAATGAAGATGCACCCGATCTGTTGACGGAAGACCTGATCCGTCATCATATTTTCGTCAATGATCAGACAGTCGATCTTCTGTGAAACCCCCATAAACGCCCGGAAATACTCGGCGGAGGTGATAAGTTCCAGGTTGATCCCCTGCTCTTCGTGCGTTGCAAGAAGGAATTCCAAACTGGAGATGTAATTCTCATCCTCTTCAACAATCACCGTTTTCATCTTGCTCATATCGTCGTCTCCGTATCAAAACACAGTATTGTCAGCACTTTGTGAACGTATACCGCATATCCAGAATTTCAATGGTATCGCCCGTGTTCAGCGGAATAAACTGATCTGCAAAAAGCCTTTCGCCGTTCACCTTTGTTCCGTTGGTACTTCCCAGATCCCGGATGTAGAAGCTTCCGCCCCTGAGTATGATCTCGCAGTGCTTTCGGCTGACACCCTGCTTATCGATCCGTACATCCGCATCCGTCTTGCTCTTTCCGATCACGGTCTGCTCCTTCAGAATGGTGATCCCCGGATCTGACTCCCTCGCCGGCTGCAGGAGAGCCAACAGCCTGCCGCCGGACGGCGCAGCTGCCGCCGGTGTTCCGAAGGACGCCGCCTGCGTTCCGAAGGATGCGGCCTGCGTTCCGAAGGACGCCGCCTGCGTTCTGAAGGATGCCGCCTGCGTTCCGAAGGACGCTGCAGGAGTTCCTGCGGATGGTGCAGATGCACCGAAGCCCGATGCAGGGGATCCGGCAGAAGAACCTGCTGATCCGAAGCTTGCTGCAGGGGCTCCGAAGGATGCCGCCTTCATGGTTGCAGGATTCCCGTACTTCCCCATCTTCATGAAGTTATAAAGATCATCCAGCAGCAGCGTTCCCGTCTGACAGTCATCATAAAGTCCTCTGCAGGCAGGATCGGAAATGTGCTTCGACTGATACATCATCGTGGACAGAATGTAGATCGTATTCTTCTCAAACAGCTCCCGTTCACGGATCGTCGCCTGAGACTTCACCGGCAGCGCCAGCAGCTTCACCCTGCCCCTCTTCTGATCCACGAAAACGTTGTTTGCGGAAAGAAGGATCGTATCGATCGGAAGGACCGTATTATACTTGATCTCATGAAAAACGTTGATCACGTCCAAAAGCAGACCCACAAATGTCCCTGCGTCAACGTTGTCCATGACCCGGTCCAGGGATGAATACGCGCCGACGTCGAAGAGGATCTTCATCTTTCCGTCCTGCATCAGCTGATATCCCTTCATAATCCCGTCTATATCAGACCGCTTTATGATCTGAAGAGACGAATGGGACACATTTTCACTGTCCTGAAGGATGTAACCTATATAGTCTTTATTTCTGATTTCTATGGCAGTATCCTTATTCATACCATCACTCCCCGATCACCTTATGATCACCTGCATTTTATGATCCGCAATCTGTTCCTCTTCCTTGGAGAAACAGTCTATGGATAAAAGCTTTCCGTCTCTCATAACGTAGACCTTATCCCCCGCAAGACAGAGAACTTCATCCACACGCCCGAGATTCCGATGATATATGCCGTACCGGAAGATCAGCTCCCCGCCATCCAGTTCATAGCTTCCGCAGCCTCTCACATCCGTTTCCGGTATATTAACCGTGTTCATTTCCTTATCATAAAGAGTCAGGTCCTTCTCTTTCGAAAGTCGTCCTTCCCACTTCGTTCCCCCGGCAGTGTTATCATTTAGATCCTTACCATAGGTAACCTCTCCGCTCACATATACGATGTTTCTCAAAGTGGAATCCGTAGAAGTGATCTTCTCAACCGGCCATACATATCTGTACTCCTCTTTTCCGTTCAGGAACCCAAACCGCGATACACGTGACGAAACCAGTCGTCCCCCATCACCTCCCGTGTAACACAGCTGACTCTTCTCCGTCAGGAATACCGCATCTCCATTCTCATAAAAAAGACCCGCGGAGATCGTATCCCCCAGTTCCTTCTCGTCCGTCCCGTCCGTGAGCAGCAGACTGACGTTCTTCTCGGTATCGTTGCATACAAGTCCGCCCCAGTTTGTCACGCCGAGAAGTTCTATCCTGCCTTCCTGCTTCGTGTAGGTCTTCACATCCAGGACCTCCATCTCCGCCGTGATCACATGAAGCGTAAATGCATACTCCGTCACCATATGACTTCCGGCCTCGGAACTGTCCTTCTCCGACACCTGGTAGGAGGTCTCCGTTTCGTATGCCGCATACTTACCATTTGAACTGATGCAGAGATTCGAATAATCACCGGTCTCGATCCGGCTCTTATATGGTGCCAGCCTTTCCTCCTCCGGCGCATCGAGTTCTTCGAAGGAAATCTCCGTCTGACGAAGCTCCTCCCGATAGGAGTCGATCTTCTTGCATAGCAAAACAGCGATCACCACACCGATGATCACAACAACTGCAAGACATATGGATATGATCAATATCCTTTTCTTCTTCTTGCTGAGTTTTGGTTTCTTTTCCTGTTCCACATAATCGGGGATTACGGATTGTGTATACATGTTCGTTCCCTTTTTCCTTTTTCGCTCCTGCCTGTCTTAAACACGCCAAAAGTAGGGATTCCATGAAACTCATTTTCCAAACGAAACCGCTGTCAGCGATCCGCTTGTGGTGATATCTTTCTGATATCAATCATTTCATGGCTTCCATCCCTACGATCAGCATTTATTATTCTACAACAGAATCCGGTTTATGGATTTAAACATACTCCATTTGAATTAAAACGATAGGTTTTATTCTTAATCACTTTTGTTCCTGTAACCATTACTCCTTCAGAGTCAAAGTAATACCACTTGGATCCTGACTTCAACCAACCGGTCTTCATTGTGCCATCCGCCTTAAAGAAATACCAGTTTTTCCCTATTTTCAACCATCCGGTCTGAAGTATACCGTTCTTAAAGTAGTACCACTTACCTCCGATCAGCCTCCATGTATTTGCCATGACTCCATTTGTGCCAAAGTAATACCATGCTCCGCCAATCTTCTTCCATCCGGTTGTCATGAATCCGCTCGTCGGATCAAGATAATACCAATCCTTCCCGGAAGCGATCCATCCGGTCTTAATATATCCGTCACTTAAAAAATAGTACCACTTCCCGGAGATCTGACGCCATCCCTTATCCGGAGTTGATCCGTCAGAATAACGATATCTCCAGCCCTTATTGTTCTTTGTCCAGCCTGCAATAATACCCTCAGTATATATTTTATAACGTTGTGGTGATCCTGCAAACGATTTAGATCCGGAAGTTTTTAAAAAGTATGTTCCCTTTTTCAAATAACATGACTGATACTGAGGTTTTTCGAGTCCATTATTAGTCAAGTAATCAAAATCCTTTATAATATTACCGTTTTGGTCCAGAAGATCTAAATCAAAAAAATCCGTTCCCTGTGCAGGTAATTCCGTGCCAAATCTCACCGTCTGATCTTTATTGACGGTAAATTTATAATAGTGATAACACCAACTATCACCTGATAAAGTATCATATATTGTCTGTCCGATATCCAACTGGGCTGCAGTAGCCAAATATATTTTTCCGGCTCCACCTATGCATACATTCTTCCCTGACCTAACCACTTCTGTCACAGTTATTTCATATGACTGTCCGCTGCTGCTGAGATCAATGTAGCTTATCCCCTTCTTCAGTGAAATATAGAACTCCCGGGATGGATACCCCCAATTATTTGTATCCTGAATACACTGATAATCCATCTCATTTCCCGATTCATCTAAAAAATATAACCAAAAACAATTTCTATTTCCTACAACCGTTCCTTTTATTTTAACCTTTACCAACATATTCGTCGGTAAATCAAGTTTGAAATAGATCCTCTCTGTATTCGAGCTTGGTGTCTGACCTCTCACGGTTTGTCCAAGAACAATTTCCTCTGCTGTAGACAGATTCGTTCCTGCGGCAAATACATCCCACTTTCCAAATAAACAAATTCCAAAAAGAAAGCAGAACGCCAACCCTACAACAAGAATCCTTTTCTTCACATTCCCAAACAGCGAAAGCCTCATGATACTCCTCCTTTCAAATCGTCATTTTGTGTATGCTCAACAAACAGCTGTTTCTCCGGCATCCCGTTGATGCCGGAGAACAGCTTAATATTGCGAATGTCTATAATTATCTTAATTGCCGCTTTCAAAAATCTTACCAGCCACACCTGTAGCACCGTCTACGGCAAGTCCCGTCAGTTGTCCTGTGGATTTACTTACTATCTTGGCTGCTGTGCCTGAATACGGGCCCCACAGTCTTTGTGCCGATTCATGTAATACGTCTTTAGTTACCGTTTTCACTACCTCTTTGGTTCCATAACTTACAGTTCCTCTTACAAGACCCCTAGCGTCATATCCATATCCGCTCACTGACTTAACCAGACCTTTGCTGGCACTAAAGACCGAGTAGGATATAGAGAAAGCTTCTTTGCTAAAACTATAAGCATCTTCATTTCCCAAAAAGTAAAATTCCCGAACCGGATTAAATCCTTTGGACTTTCTGTCACCACTCATAATTTTGCCTGCTTTTGAATATTCCTCGATTATTTCTGACCCTTGAAATGTAAGCTTTCCAGCACCCGTAACCAGTGTCGCATTTTCTAGAAACCCTAAAAGCCCGGTCGCTCCGGACGTCCCTCCGGTCGCAATAAACAGACCGGCCTCTGCCGCAAATACAGTTGTATCTATCATAGCTTCCAAAAATTTATCTACGCCATCCTGGAAATCTTTGACCTTCTGCAATTCAGCATTGTGCTTAGTAACTTCTCTGCAATAGGCTTCATTCTGGGCAGCAATATCCTTATCAGAGATGTATTTCTCGGCCTCAGCCATATGTTCATAGAGAGATCGCATTGACTCTGTTGTAGAATAACCGGAGGAACTGCGCCCCGGCACGGTGCCATCCACACTGACTTCTCCCGGAACCGCCATTTGCCACAGCATCGTTCGCGCATTATCTATATTTATCGCAACATTCTCCAGATTTGTCTGACCGAAGCTCTCGTCGTATTCCTTTATCCCTTCGCGCAATTCAGCCACTTTACGTTTATTGACTTCTAAGCATCCGATATATCGTTCTATCGACAAGAGATTCCTGGATTCAATCAGATCAGCAATTTTAACCATACACTCATTTGCTTCACCTTGATTATCCTGTATGTGTTTTGAAAGCTCATCCAGGCTTCTTTCAATTTCAATAAAAAAATTCTCATCGTATATGGCATCAATAAACTCTTCAAATGTATCAAGCCCCTGTGAGAAAAGCGGTACTCTCATTTGAAATTCGGCAGCGATCAGTTTTAGCAGTTTTATCACCGTCAGGTGTGTACCAAACAGATACTCCTTCATTGCTTCAGCGCCGTCCCCTTCAAAATCGGAACTGCCTATCAATGACTCCATCGACGCAGTCATCTTCTCAAGTGTCTGTTCAACCAGGGTCATCAGAGGACCGATCGTTTTTAAATATCTGGTATCAAAAACATTTCTATCTATATGGTAAGTCATCTCACACTTGCCTCCCAGTCATTTCCTGATTCAAAATCAAAACGTTCCGCTGGTGCCGCCATGCACAGCAGGTTCAGCACTGCCGCCTCCGCCGTTACTTCCGCCCGTACTCGGCGCGGCTGTGTTTCCGGCATCAACGCCACCGGCAATATCCCCTGCCTGCTGAACAAGCAGTGATGATAGTGCATCTGCATCCATTAAAGCATCTGCCATGCCCTTTAAGGAGTTTGCCGTATTGGTCAGCAAAGTGCCATAAGTAACAAACAGATCCAGGATCAGTCGATACAGTTCATTAATCTGATCTATCGAACAGGAGCGATTTACATCTATTCTCACATCCGTAAAAATATCTTTAAAAGCTGTATTAAAAGCTGCATTAGTTTCCTGTAATGCATCATATTTTGAAATAGCCGAAGATGATATGCCGATCAATTCATTACTTAACTGAAGCAGTTCATCACAGCTCTTATGATATCCGGATTCAGATAATTGAATATTAGCCATTTTGCCACCTTATCCTTCCAGCAGTTCTTTTTCTCTTTCATACTGATTGATATTCGACTGAGCTTCACTAATTTCACCGTCCATACCAGAAATCAGCTGCGACAACATTTCCCAGTCATATTGCATGTCCAGTCCAAGTTTTTCATACCCTTCCGTTTGATGGATGGCTACCATGTCCTTACAGAAATCATCAAATTTCGGTCCTCTCCACCTTTGATCACATACCAACCGGTTGCAAAAATTCTCTTCATCGAATTGTGTCTGATAATAGTCATGCTTGATTTGTCCGAGAGTCTCAAAGGCTGTCTGAAGTCTGGCCCTATCTTCGTTCAGCTTCTCAAGGCGTTTTTCTTCAGCCCTAATATCCCCATTTAACTGATTCAAGATTTTCTGCTTATCTTCATCGCTAATAACATCACTTATTCTATTGGTAATTCCCATCTCAAATCTCCCGTATTCTTTTCTCCAACCATTATGGGTCAGGTCATACTGATACTCTTACTCCCATCGATCTCAGAAACAAATAGAGACTGAACGCATATCCGTCCAGTCTCTATTTAACAGGAAACTATGCGTGAAAAGCGGAAGCAATATCCGAATCCGTCTGTTCCATGGTAGCTGCCACACTGTCAAGAGAAGTAGCGATCTCTTCAATCAGTTCCCGTGCCTTCACGAAACTCGGCTTAAGTTCTTCATAACGGGCTGCATAGGACTCGCTGGCTGCGCCTTCCCACTCGTTCTGAAGTTCTCCAAGTAATGTGTCCATCTGGGAAATGATACTGTCAAGGTTCCCTCCCTCTGTTCTGTAAGCAGTTGCCTTCTGTCTCATCTCATCCGGTGAAATACGAATCTGATTTGCCATTTTTGAAACCTCCTTGATTTAAAACATTTGATTTATGATTGATTGTATCTCTGCTACAACCTTGAACTAATATTATCATACGGATTTTACCCGTTCAATAACCCTGCCGCTCCAAAAATACCAATAACCATGACAAAAATTACATAGCCCTATTCGGCTTCAGTTTTTTCACTGTTTTCAGTGTTTTCGCCGCTTTCATTATTTGCATCATTTCCGGTATTCTGCAAAGCCACGCGCAGCCATTCTCTTGTGGCATCCTGAATGATCTCATCATCCGAATCTGAATAGCCTTCGAAAACAACCTTATAGATATCCTCATGATTGAAGAAGATCAGCTTATCACCCACGAGTCCCTCCGGATAGAGCACGGCGCCATAGTCAAACACCTGCGTAGGCCCTTCCTCTCCGGTCATGACTCCTCGAGCCACAACCATCAGCTTTTTCACCTTTCCCTTCATCACGATTATGCTTCCCAAAGGAAGAAGCTTCTCAGCTGTTCCTGCTCCCATTTTCCGTACCGCCTTTCTTAGTTGTCAAATCGCCTGCCGCAAACAGCGGGCATCGCTCAGTTTCCTTCTGGTTTGTCTACCTCATTTCCCGTAAAATAAAACAAAAAGAAAGAACCATGAACAACTCAACAGTTCTTTCTTTGCGCACTAATCAACCGGAAGTAAGTTCATTACTTCCATGTCCGAATATATCAGAAAATCCTTCTCTGCAAGGATCAAATCCACTCATCATTCATCACCCCAATAACCGAAAACACCCTTATTGATGGTAACATATTTCATGAGTTTTTTCAACACCGCTCTTTCCGGAAACAACGGTCAACAACCCTCCCCGTATCACTGTTCTTAGCAGTTTCCGGTATATACATATTCCAGTTTTTGCCTTGCAACCTCCGCAAGACGATAGACCTTCCTGACCTCCGTCGCCGGGCGGTCGGTCATGTGAAACCTCGGGAAGAATCTGGAAATATGAAGCGGAACCTGTCGTCCTATGAGCTTCCCATGTCGGTCCCTAAGATTCGAAACCCAGGCTGTCAGTTCCTGCATTTCCCCCTCGGTGTCATTCTCACCGGGAATAATCAGCGTTGTCAGCTCCACATGGGTATCCTTCACAGCCCGTTCGATGAAGTTCATCACCATCTCCCGGTTTCCGCCCAGAACCTTCTCATAGTAACGGTCCGTAAAGCCCTTCAGATCCACATTCATGGCGTCTATGTAGGGAAGCAGCTTCTCCAGTACGGAGGTCTCTGCTGTTCCGTTGGTAACGAGCACATTTTTCAGACCCTTTGCATGAGCGAGCCTCGCCGTATCCAGTACGTACTCGTATCCGATCAGCGGTTCGTTGTAGGTGTAGGCGATCCCGATCACGCCCATCCACCTGTCCCGGATTGCAGATTCCACCAACAGTTCCGGTGGCACGTAGCTATACAGCTCCGGGTGCGGCGGGTCATCCGGATTTATCGGCGGGGTGTAGCTGTGCAGTTTCTGATGCGGCAGATCTTCCTGCATTGTTGACGAAGCGTAGCCGCGCAGTTCCGGGATCGATGGCTCCTTCTCGTTTTCCATTGAGACTTCCCCTGTCAGTCTTCCAGCTACGGCCGCGGCCACTTCCATGGCTATGTCATCCCAGGAAATCTCATGATTCTGGCAGAAGGGGCAACGTAGGTTACATCCATAGCTTCCCACGGAAAGCACCTTGCTTCCCGGATAAAACCGGGCGATGGGTTTCTTCTCGATGGGATCGATATGTATCGCCGTGTGCCAGCCGTAATTTGCAGGCACTACCCGGCCGTCCTTACAGATCCTGGCCTTGCAGAAACCGGCCTGACCTTCCTTTATCTCACAATGTCTGAAGCATACTTCGCATCTTGCCATGCTGCACCTCCGGTAGTGAACAGCCCTACGCCCGGAGGATCCCGCAGATCCACTCGGGATCCGGCGTCTTCATGTCGGGATTCATGGCCATTTCCTCCATAACACCCTGGACCGAAGCCCAGAATACCATAGCCAGAAGCTTCGCATCTCCCTTCCGGAACACGCCGCTCTTCTGACCCTTCCGGATCATTTCCGCTGTGAAATCAATCTGGTTCACGTTCAGGGCGATCTTCCTTGCCTCCTCCGGCATCCCCGGACGTCTCGCCTGGCTCATCAGGACAAACATCTGAAATACCCAGGGTTGCTCGGATGCATAGGCGAACAGCTGCTTCAGAAAGGCGGGGAGGTACATTTCCGGCGGGATATCCGGAGGAGTCTCCGGAGCCGAGGAGCTTGCGGCACCCATTTTCACCAGCTCCAGCAGAAGCTCCTCCTTCGACTCGAAGTAATGGAACATGAGTCCCACGCTCATGGGTACTGCCGCTGCGATGTCCGAAACCTTCGTTTCGTAATAGCCCCGCTCCACAAAGAGCTTCAGCCCCGTCATCAGGATCAGTTTCCGTCTTTCTTCTTTCTGCTCTTTTCTGGTCATCTCTTATCCTCTCACGCTTTGGTGTCGATATTGATATCTCTCTTCTGCTTCTTCAGGATCCGCTGCACCGCGAATTTGCCGCTGGCTGCTGCCACGGGAAGTCCGCCGGGGGCGCTGGTCCACTGGCCGGCAAGATACAGATTCTTGATTCCCTTCAGCTGACCCTTCAGGCGGACCGATTTTCCTGCCGGAGTGGTCACGAAGCTCATGTAGCTGCCGTGATATGCGTTGCAGTATCTCTCATAGGTCAGCGGCGTCCAGGTATCCAGCCACTCCAGTTTCCCGCGCAGTGCGGGAAGGCTGTCCTCGATCCGTTTCGTCATGGCTGCGGTGAACTGTTCCTTTGCTTCTCTGTACTCTTCCTCAGACAGGGATTTCCAAAATTCATAATCCTCGTCCGTCTGGGTGATGCAGGTCTGCAGAACCGTCTTCCCGTCCTTATTAAATATATCATCATATTCGTATGATTTCACGTACATTCTGTCAAATGTTCTTGCTCCGATCCGGATCGGCTCCACATCGATGAACAGGGTCTCGCCGGGTGCAAGCTCGATATCCACCGCATAAGCCACTTGGAAACCGCTGGTTGCGGGATATTTCTCCGGCGCATCGTAGGCTGCCTTCAGCTCCTTCGGCATCATCTCTGCAGGGAGAAGTCTTCCGAAGAGCACATTTGTATCCACGGTGGGGATCACATAGTCGGAGCTGACGTGTGTTCCGTCCTCCAGAAGGATTCCCGTTGCCCGCTTCTTCTCCACCACGATCTTCTTTGCGGATCTGTTATAGAAGATCTTTCCGCCCAGATCCCTGAACCTCTTCTCCATCCGAAGGGACATCTGAAAAGATGCACCCATGGGGATCTTCCCATTTCCGTCTGCCATGGTGGCGTAGGACACCAGGAAGGAGTATGCCGTATAAGAGGGAGGAAGATAGTCGCACATCAGCCGCTGCAGCAACGGGGATTTGAAGCGCTGTGAGAACTCCCGGAGGGAGATCTTGCCGTACTCCTTCATTACCTTCGGGAAATCCTTCATGTTCTTTCCCATGTTGATGTAGTCCTTGATTCCCCACATTTCCATGGGCTTGGCTGCCGGGAAGAGGCACTGCTTGGAATATTCCACATAGAGGATGAACTTTCGGATCTCCTCCTCATCCTCCGGAGAAAGAGCGATCAGCTCGTCCCGTGTCTTCTCCAGATCGTTCCAGAGAGTTGCGGTCTGTCCCTGATAGATTGCCGAGTAGAAGGCGTTGATCTCTGCATACTTCGTGTCGTCCGAAAGCGCACCGACCGTCTCCCAGACCCTGTACATTTCCGTATCCTTCCTTGTACCGGTCAGCCAGTGGATGCAGTTATCGATGTGATAACCCTTTCTGTTCCAGCCCACGCACTCGCCGCCGGGGATGCTGTTCTTCTCATAGATCTCCGCCTCGAAACCGGCCATCCTCGCATAGATGCCTGCCGTTAGACCCGCTACTCCGCCACCGATGATCACTACCTTTTCCTTCGTCATTTCTCTGTTCATATTGATATCCATCCTTTTCTGTGTTTGTGTATTTCTGTTTCTGTTGAATTTACATTCACTGAGTATGGATTCAATATAACACGACGTTTTCACCCTGTCAAGGGTTTTGTTGAATTTAAATTCAACTTTTTTTCAGGTCGGTTCCGTCAATCCGGGGACAGGTCTGATCGACCGGGGCGGTCGACCAGGGACGGTTCTGGTTTGATCAGAACCGTCCCCGGTGAAATGGGAGGGACGGTTCTGATCGAATCAGAACCGTCCCTGTATTGCACGCCCTTATTTTCCTAACTCCTGGTCGATGGCCTGTGCCAGCTGGTCGGCACAGGAGGTTCCGCGCCCCTGGCAGTCATTACCCCGGAGTACATTTGCGATCTCCGCCGCATCCTTGCCCTCGACCAGTCTTCCGATGGCCTTCAGGTTTCCGTTGCAGCCCCGGATATATACCAGGTTGTGGATCCTGCCCTCGGAATCCAGATCGAAGTCGATCTGAACGGAGCATACACCCTTCGGAAAGTACGTTACATGTTTTACATTCTCCTGTACCTTCACCTCCGGAAATGCAAGGTTTTCCGAATCAAAGGTTACCTGTAGTTTCTTCTCATCCATATAAATCCTCCTCTATCATAGCCGCTTCGCACGCCACTGCTATACCATATTGATAAACATTGTGATCACCAGACTGTTAAGGAAATCCGCAAACATACTGCCCACGATGGGAACCAGCAGATACGCCTTCACAGAGGGCCTGTACTTCTCGGTCACCGCCTGCATATTTGCCATGGCGTTGGGGGTCGCTCCCATACCGAAGCCGCAGATACCGGCGGAAAGCACCGCCGCATCATAATCTCTTCCCATCAGGATAAATACCACGTATCTTGCAAATACGAACATCAGCACTGTCTGCGCTACCAACAGTATCACCAGCGGTAACGCCAGTTCCGCCAGCTGCCAGAGCTTCAGCGTGATCATCGCGATTCCCAGGAACAGTGACAGGGCGATCCCGCCCAGGTCGTTGATCTCTCCCATCTGGATGTGGATCCGCCTGGAATGCTCTCCGATGTTCCTCATAACAGCTGCCACGATCATGGCTCCGATGTAAACCGGAAATGTCATGCCGGTCAGGGACAGCAGCCAGGAGATCACGGTTCCCAGTCCCATGGCGATGGCAAGCTGGTAGGTTGCCGCCGCATACTTCCCGGGTTCATGGTGATGCTTCATCTCCTCTGCCGCCAGCGCTTCTGCATCCTCCGAAATCTCCGTATCCATCAGATTCTTCTTCCTGATCAGGTGCTGTGCCACCGGTCCGCCCATCAGGGAACCGGCCACAAGTCCGAAGGTTGCCGCAGCCGTGCAGACAGTGGTCGCCCCTGCAAAACCGAAGTCCTCCAGGATCGGACCGAATGCTCCTGCGGTTCCATGCCCTCCGATCATGGGGATGGAGCCTGTGGAGAGACCCACCTTCAGATCAACGCCGATCAGCTTCGCGATCCCAAGTGCAAGACCGTTCTGGGCAAAGATCAGTCCGATCACGATGCCGAGAAAGATCAGAAGACTGAGACCTCCCTCCTTCAGGATCTTCACATTTGCCTGAAAACCGACAGAGGTGAAGAACACGACCATGCAGATATTCTTTATGGTATCATCATATTCAAATTCAATTCCCGCCGCCGCGTAGAGCACGACCATCAGCAGGGCATAGAGCAGCCCGCCTACCACCGGTGCGGGGATACAGAATTTCCGGAGGATCCCCACCTTATTTCGAAGCCAGGTTCCGAACAGCAGGACTACCGTTGCGATCCCGAGGGTCTGGTACATGTCAAATGAATGGCTCATTTTCCACCTCCCTCTGCATCCTGGCCGCCAAAGACCGTTTCGGAGTCCTTCGACTGTTCCACAGAGACGCTTACTCCCTGCTCCTGCAGGTACTCTGCAGCCCCCGGATGAAATGGGATCGTGACACCTTCTGTCGCCTCCTTCGGAGTCAATGCCCCGTCCGTGGCAATACTCTGATTCAACTCACCGGAGTTGGCCAGAATCTTCTCCGTCAGCTTCTTTATCTTTGCGTCATCCAATTGATTCGACGCCACCAGGACCGCACGGACCCCGATGGTTCGTATCTCCTCCGTCTGTCCGGCGTAGGTCTGTGCCGGGATCGTACACTCCCGATAATGCGGGTACAGATTCATTATGATCCGGCTCTGCTCCTCCAGTGAAAGGATCCGGATCTCCGTCTCCTTCGCCAGATCCGCAACCGCTCCCGTCGGCACACCGGCCACACAGAAGAATGCATCGATCTCTCCCTTCTTCAGGGCCTCCGCCGCATCAGTGAAGGAAAGATAGCTTACTTCAATATCCTTCTCGGTCATTCCGCTCATCCGGAGGATCTCCTGCGCGTTCTTCCGCACACCGGATTCCTGTTCGCCCACGGATACCCTGCGTCCCTTCAGATCTCCCGATGTCCTGATGTCGGAATCCTTCTTCACCACGATCTGCAGAGCTTCCGTATAAAGTGCGGTCACCGCGCTGTAGTTGGTTCCGTTGGCAAAGGCATCGCCTGAAAATGTCCCTTCTCCCTTATCTGCCGCCGCCAGTTCGTCACTCTGTACGATGGCAAGGTCCAGGAACCCCTTCTGCAGCAGCCGCAGATTCGCCTTGGATCCGGCCGTGGACTTCAGCTGAAAGGAGAAATCCTCCCCGAGGAGCCCTATCATTTTCTCCGTATACTGATAATAGGTTCCGCCCTCATCTCCTGTTCCCACACGAAAATCACCGGAACCTCCGCAGCCGGTCATCAGGAATAGCAGGCTGAGCAGCAGCGCGCAGCATCTGATCCTTCTGTGTTTCTTTCTGTCTCCAAATATGCTCAAAACTCTTCCTCACTCAGTTTTCTGTAATAACGACACGAAAATGTCGGTACATTCCGAAGATACAATTTACCACTGATATAACTATAATCCCGATCCTCCAAACAGTAAACATAAATTTCACGATACCCGCACCTGCCAGCTTGGCCGTTTCGAACGCAGCGTCCGCCCGGCCCCCTTATCGCATAAAAAGACGAAGCCTTCACGGGAAAGGCTTCGTCTGTATCATCCTGACAGTTATTTATTTTACAATTGAGGTGCATCGTGATGTGCGGCCTGTGCAGCCCTGGCCGCCTTATTCTTCTGCTGCTGGGAAAGCATGGTATCCTTCAGGTGTGTCACCTTCTCTCTCGAAGCGGTTGCCTCGGCTCTCGGATCAAGCTCCTTCATTTTGTGTGCATCCACATATCCCGGTCTCACCTTCTTCACCCGGTGCATCAGTTCTTCATTGTTGATACCCTTTCCATGCTTGCAATCTTCATTCACGGTTTTAAGGATCGATCTGCCGAAGTATCCCTTACGTTCTATAATCTCCTCTCCTGCTTCAACAACATCCTTAGTTACATATCCTTCAGTCCTTCGATAGAAATGGAGCAGTGTCTCTTCCCCGGAGCGCCCATTCAGAACAATATTCTGAAGCTTCCAGTTATTTCCGTCAAGTGAATCCATAAGATACATCGAACGCGCCACGGACCTCACATAATTCTTGCGATTGTCGGGCTGCGGCTTGCCCATTTCCTCTCTGACCTTATCTTCTTCAGTCAGCTTTGCCTCCAACCGAGGTCTTAACGTATATCTTGCTCTGTTGATGATCGCAGCCTTGCCGTACTCATAAGCGGGCTCCAGCAGTTCAAGAACATCCAGCGCCGCGTTAATCCGCGGCTGCTCACGTTTCTGCTTATCAGCATTCTCGATCCGGGCATTATTCTCATCGATCTGGGCTCTCTTATAATCGATATAGTCTCTTACACTTTTGATACAGCCATGAAGTCTGTCATAGTAATTAACGATCTTTTCGAAGCTGACATTTCTGCCGGAAAGATTCTCCTTTGCATAATCATCCAACGATTTCAGGTTCTCGAGCATAGCCCTGAACTCAGGTGACCCCTTCTTGAACATGATAAAACTTACACTCTTGATCTTTTCATAGGAGGCCGTTGCAATCGTTTTCATCTTAGTTTTGCTGAAGGCCTTTTTCTCGATCTCCTCTGCCGCTGCCTTCTCCAGTTTCCCTGCGGTTTTGGAAGCGGATCTGATATCGCTGTGCTTTGACTTCGGCTTCTCCGCCTTTACCGGACCGTCCTCGGACTTCATGGCCTCTCTTGCGGCTTTCAGCTGCTGTGCCTGCTTCTGTCTCTCTTCCTGCTTTTTTAATTGCTCTGCCTCAACATTCCGGGACGCCATCTTCTCAAAGCTGTCTCTTAAGTCCTGGGGAATCTTATATGCGGGATGAGAAAATGCCTTACGTAAATTCTCAATGACGGCATCACGGTCTTCCTTCTTCCGGCCGTCATATGCCTCCATGGATACCGCCGTAACGTCCAGCTCCATAGGATCCGATTCCTTATCCGTACCCAGTGTTTGCAAATAATCATAGAGCTTCCCGAAGAATTCCCGCTCCTCCGGAGAATCCCAGTGCATCTCCGCACACTTCTCGACATAAGCTTCTCTTGTATAGGTATCATTTGTAATCGCCATTTTGGTATCCTTTCCCAGTCTCTTTCAGGCTGTTGCAATACTTTCTCATTTCCCGAAACTCACGTTCCGTTCATCCATCAATCGCATAATATCACACCATTTGTCACAATATCATCACACTGACTAAAAACACGGGAAGCACCGTTCATTCCCGCGCTTCCCGTGTTATGCCCTGAGTAAAGGCAAGGACTTTCTTCATACCGGTCCTCCCGGATCAGGGAATATAGTATCCCCTTGCATCGAACCGGTACTTCACTCCGTCGATCGTCTGTCGGCTGTTCTTTGCATACCAGCCGGAGTCATCTCCGTACCACCAGCCCCGGGAATCCTTACGCCAGCGCGCCCTGTAGGGATAGGTGCAGAGGCAGTTCTTTTCATTCAGCCACCAGCCCTGTACGAACTCTCCATGGGCAGCATAGCCGGAAGCCGTGAAGTAGTACCAGCCTCCGTCGATCTTCTTCCAGCAGGTCTTAAGATAGGACTTTCCGGAGATAGAATACCACCAGCCCTTCGTATCCTGCTTCCAGCCGGCTGCCTGCGCCTTTCCGTCCCAGGCCCCGTTCGCACCCAGATACCATCCGTTTCGGTATGCGTTGCTCTCCATATATCCTTCCTTATCGAAGAAATACCATTTGCCGTCTATCTTCTGCCAGCGGTTTTTGGGATACCATCCCTTTGTATCCCCATACCGGTAACCCTTCTTGTCCTTTCTCCAGCTTCCCTGACCGGTATAGGTCTGGGAACCGTCCTTGTTGAACCATTTTCCGTGAACCCATTCATTCGAATACTGCGGAACGGGTTTTAAATCTTCATACTTGTAATCATCTGCCCTGAATATAAACTTCTTCTCGTCCATGAATGCGGTTGCGATCACAAAGATCTTCTCAGTCTGCATCAGAGAATGATTATCACGGACCGTAACGGCCACCCCGGTAACCCCTACGATCTTCTCATTAGCTGCCCGACCCCAGGAAATAAAAGAGGTTTCCCCGTTTCTCAGCAGAAATGTATCCGCGGAATTGTCAGCCGCGGTCGGCCCGATCAGCATAACTCCGTCACTGACTGCAACAAGGGTCCCTCCATGCATGGAGCGATCCAGTTCATCCACAACTGAGGCAGTATCTCCGTAAATGATATCAGGGAGCTCCAGTTCTTTCAGCTCCGGATCCTCCTGAAGCCCGGTTACGACCCACGCCCGATAGTTCAGATCATCAAAGAGATACAGGTTATCTTCCGAGATTGCCACGATCGGATGGGACATCCCGATCTCTTCATCATCAAATGTGAACACCGACTCACCTGCACCTTCTTCCGGATCATATCGTCTTATCCGTCCGTCCCCGACAAGGTACATCCTCTCTCCGTCCGAAACGAGCGTATCATTTATGCTGACACCTTTTGCTTTTGCTCTTAAGGGTTCAGGGTAGAACCCGTTATCTATTTTGTATTTTATCACCTCTACCTCGGGCTCTTCGCTGTTAACAGGATACCCATTTACAACGTTCATGCCGGTCCCCTTGGTATACAGCCACCCGTCTTCTGTGACTGCAGCAGAGATATCCGACAGCGGATTCAAAAACTTAGCGGAGCCTTCCCACTGTTCATTTTCGAGATTAAATAAATAAATATGCTGGTATGCCGGATTCTCCTCCACCTTAACTTCCTTAGGGATAAAATACAGCCAGTCACCGCGTGTCAGCATAACTCCGTCAGTTTCCAGAGCCGCAAGTCGATCAAAATTGAATGGGTCATTTATATTACATGTCTCATAATAATAATCATACATATAGGTACCGATACTATCATTGAACAGTCTGGTGATGCTGTCCGACTTATGACTTCGGGAAGACGTGAGTTCCGCACGCATTACACCATAGAAGAAATCCTGTTCCATTTCCAGCGTGACCGTAGTATCCGTCCAGGAAACGACGGAGCATGAGATCGCTTCAGATCCTGCACCGGCCACCTCCTTTGTCAGTGAGACACTCCCCTGTTCCTCTCCGAAATTCAGGCCGGAAAGAACCACCTTATTTCCGCTATTGCTGATCGAGCGGATCACCGGGCCGCCGCTGACCGGATCCAGCGGAGTTACGGAAAGGTCCAGGATCCCTCCCGTCTCCGTCTTACCCGAAAGCGACGAAAGACTGCGAACGCTCGACCTTACCATAGCCGCCAGGTCTTCCCCTTTTACCTCCGGATTCCGGGATGCGATCAGAGCCGCCGCACCGGACACTGCCGGACAGGCCATGGAGGTTCCGTCGTAAAAAGCATACGCCACACATTCCGATCCGATTCCCAGCGAATCAAAATAAACCTTTCCCTCAGTTACTCCATTCATAAAGAGAAGGACAATTCTGAAGCGGAAATTACTGAGATCCGCTCCTTCCGGGATCGTAAGATCCGCGACAGCCCAATTGTCCCTGTCGACCTCCTTCACCGGGATCGTAGCAGGAACGGAGTCTCCTTCCGAATCTACACAGGCCGCTGCAACCACAAGGCATCCATCCGGAGCAGCTACGGCAAGCCCCAGATGATCCCCGGCTTCTACACCCGAACCGCTCATATCTCCGAGTTCAAACTCATAGTTATAACCCTTTCCGTATTCATATTCAAAGCATTCCTGATCCGGATCAAACTCGAACCGTAACACCTTTGTTCCGGAGAAGCCTATATCCTCACAAATGGAGGCATCTACTCCGGCATCCACCTTCTCCTTGTCCTCATTCAGCTGATATACTTTTATATCCGTCGACGTCTCGAAGCCTTCATAGTACTTGTTCTCAACCGCGTCCGGAATATAACTTGCACTGCCTGTATATACCGTGGACAGGATCCCCGAGCCCGGCGCTCCCATGGTGACAGACTGTCTGCCGTAATTGCTGAAGTCGGAAAGCTCCCCGAAGGCGTTCGTTGATGCAACGGTGATCACATAGGGATTATCAAATACACTTGCCGCGCTGTAGTTCAGCTGATCTATACATGTTCTTTCGTTTCCGGCAGCCAGGACGGTAAGTATCCCGTATTTCTCTCCAAGGTATCTGACCGCCGTATCAAAGGCCCTGCAGTTCTGGGTAAGTCCCCATGAATTACTGGTAATGCGGATCCCCACACCCATTTCATTCGCCCGGTCAACAAACTCCATTCCCCGAAGGAGCGAAGCCAGGGATGTGGTCGTATCCACCTCGGACAGCTGTATGGAAATGAGCTTCACATTTGAAGCCACACCGCTGATCCCGTGGTTGTCCCAGGATGCACCGATGATCCCCGCACAATGAGTACCATGATCACCGCCCTTAAAATAAACCATCTTCCCGTCATTATTGCTCCACGAAGCATTATATCCGTGCCGGTCACAGCCCAGAGCTTCCTGCTGCTCAGGAGTAAAGGTATAGGCAACATCCTTAAGATCCGGATGAGAGAAATCGATCGGCATATCAAATACCGCGATCACTACGGGATCTCCCTCCATGTTGCTTCCCCCGGCACCAAAGTCCGGAACATGGATCGTCACATCCTCATCACTGAAATGAAGGGCTGCCTCATCTGTATAACCCCACTGCAGACCGGTAAGATCCTCTGCAGTAACAACGGTTTCCGGAGGCGCGATCGGCGATCCCGTTGCCTCTGTCCCCTCTGTATCTGCATCCATTCCAAGACGTTCACGGATCCTCGCAAGATCCTCCTCGGACAGCACACTCGCATCTTCCGCCGACTGTTCCGTTACAATATAATTGGGCTCGGCGAAAACAACGCTGCCGTCCTCCGCCAGCTCACGAAGGATCTCCTCCGTTGTCATATCATCGCGCCGGATCAGCGTGATGCTGACATTTTCCGTCTCCGGCGACACCTCCAAAGCCCCGTCGACAGAAGCGGCATCACTGTCCACCTCCATCAGCTCAACGGTTTCATCGGAAACCACTTCATTCTTCTTCTCCGCTGCGATCCCCGCTACGACCACACCCTCTTCATACTCGCCGGCCGAAAGCATCTCAGGTATCGACTCGTACCAGGGCGCCGCCTCCTCATTTGCAGCCGTCACCGCAGCAAAGGACGGCGCTCCACATTGTAACGTCAGCGCCAGTCCAAGCAGGATTCCCGTCAGTTTTCTGAATCTTCTTCCGATCATTCTGTTCCCCCATTTCCCTGAGTAACCCAAATCTCAAAAACCTCTGATGATGCCGGGGCGAAAGTCATTTTGCCCCAACTGATGTCAGTATATCACAGACCTCCGTCTATTACAGTGTGAAAAATGAAAAATACTCTCACGAATATCAGGAAAATCGGTTCAGGGTCCTGCTCCCGGCCAGGGTGCAGGAAAAGGGCACACAGTTAAGAAGGGCCCGTCCAAGTAGTCGAATTACCATCAATTCACGTAAACAAAAACACTTGCAGTCTGGCGTACATGTACGCGGCTGCAAGTGTTTTTGTTTACGTGAACACTTATAATTACTTTGTCCTCCCTGTCTTCTTTACCGGATGATTAACGGTATTTACCTTCTTGGCCGGATTTCTCGGAAACTTGGGTCCTGCTGCGGGGCTGTCGGGATTCTTCGCGATGGCACGCGCCACCTCTTCAACCGCCTTACGATGATTTGCCTTCAGGGTTGCCTCTTCCTCCGGTGTTCTTTCCTTTGCATCCTTGATGAACGCATGGATGTCCGCCACAGATCCGACCTCACGACGGGTGAGTGCATTTCCTGCCACATTATCCTCTTTGCCCGGTACTACATTTCTGTCCGAGTAGTATTTTGTAACGCTGTCCCGGATCTTCTCTTCGGATTTCCGGATCTTCTCCAGATCGTCCTTCGTTACATACTGATCAAAGTACTCACCTGTCTCAGCTGTATCATTCTTAACCTTCTTTTTGCAATCCTCCATCCTGGTTGCGATCTTCGAAAGAAGATTTTCATGCTCTTTCAGTGCCTTTGCCACATCTTCGTAACTCTCCGGAGTATCAGCCGACTTCCATTTCAATTGCGAACGCAGTTTCTTCGTCATATTCAGCCGGGAGATGACACCGGCTTCTTCAGCACGGTTCACCGTTTCGGCAGAAGCATAATCCACTTCATCCACCGGCTTCCTGGAAAAATTACCGAAATCATCCAGGGTTTCCGTTGCTTCCACGAATATATTCTTAACCTCATGCTTCGGATTGAGCAGCTTATCCATTCTTACACGGCTCCAGTCCTTATCTTCGATCTCGCGAAGAGCGCCTTTCGGACCATACGAAATGTTTATTCCTTTTTGGTCCAATTTAGGGTGCGTCTTCTTATAGTCTGCTACCTTCTCGCGGCTGACCGTGATCGCTGTCTTCATATTTTCCAGACGGAACTGTGCAGCCTCTACTTCCTTCTTGTCCAGGATCCCGTACAAAGCGTAAGCGAATTCCTCGGAATCCAGAGCCAGGATCCGATCAGCTGTTCCCTTGGAAATGGCACCCATATGCTCCGGCGCCATCAAAAATCCCACATTTCCCCTGGTGGTCTTCAGACCGCCGAAGGAAAGATCATTATCGATCCCCTGAATACCGATCAGCTGGCCGTCCTCATTAAATTCAAAGAAAAGATTTCCTCCGTGACGGTCGGGATTTCCGCAGATATAATCCAGAACCTGCAGATCTGCCAGCTGTTTCAGGCAGTGACGGTCTCCCTGCTGCAGCTGATTTCCGTTAACCGCACTATACTTAGATCCCGGGCTGTTGGGATCCACGCCCCTGGCCTTCTCCATGAAAATGCCGTCAACCACATTTCCGTCCTTATCCTTCAGCTTCATCATCCGTGCTTCGCACACGATGCCATCCATTCCCAGGAGATGAGCCACATTGCTCATAGCCACATTTCGGGTATCCAGTCTGGATTTCGGGGCAATCTCCGTGGCGCGCATATTTAACGAAGTGTTCCATGCTTTTCCGACTTCAACCGCAATCTCAGTCTGGGTATTCCGGCCGAATATCATTTTCATTTCAAATTCACTTGCGGGAACCTGACCAATCGGAAAGCCCGTGATCTCTGACGCCTTCTGGGCTCCGATCTTATCCAGCATCTGTGAATAGAGATTAAAGAACTTCGGCACATTGCTAACCGGAGTGTTATTACGTGCTACCTCCCCGACTGCATCCAGCACCTTATACAGTGTCTCAGGCTCCTTATCTTCACCAATTCCCTTGGTCCGGCAGTATGCCTTGAAGACATCCGAGAAGCTCGTCAGCAGCGCCTTCTCCTCCTTCTTTCTTGCCTGGCCGGCCGCCTTGTTCAGAGCGGACTGCACATCGGAAAGCGGATCATTATAGACCGCCTTGGTGAAGAAGCCATCCATTTCACTGCCACTCTTCTTCGTCACCTTCATGGCCATACGTGAGGAATTGGCACCGCCACGGACATCCACGTTCTTATTATTGAGGGAGACCGTATGTACTCTGGCTTCCTCAAAGAGCGAGGGCAGGGACATGGGGTTCTCCTCCATCTCCGAACGATATTTTCTCATGGTATCCATATCGCCTGCAAAGAAATGCCGGAAAGCATTGCATACGTCCCAGAGTACCTTATCTTCCTTCTTGGTACTATCCTTGGTCTCATGCAGGAAATTGCTGAGGTGCTTTGCGGTCTTCAGATATTTTTCGTACAGGGGAACGAAGGTGTCCGAATCCAGAAGCTTCCAGCCTTCTTTTCCCGGCTTCATCAGCTCATCGATGTTGTGATTCAGATCGGTCAGAGATTCCTTGAATTTCTTGTAACTGTCATTCTCCGATGCTGTATTCTCAATCTCCTGCAAAAGCTCTTCTTTCGTTCTCGGATCAGCCATGATTTTATCCTCCCTGTGTTCGATGTCTTGTTTTTTAACTACAATAATACACATTGTATCACAAAACTGTCACACAAAGAAGCCTGTCCAAATCCTCCGCCCTCGTACCGATTGCATGCACCGGATTTTTGCAGTATAGTTATATCATCCAGGAATCAAATCCCATGGAGAACAGTATTATCAGACGACAGGGGGAGGGAATATGATTTCATTATTTTGTTCATTTGCAGTTCTGATACTTGGGTATATCTTCTACGGACGGCTTGTTTCGAAGGTGATCGAACCGGATGACCGGATCACTCCGGCCTTCGCAAAGGAGGACGGCGTTGACTTCGTCCCCATGAAAACCTGGAAAGCCTTTCTTGTACAGCTTCTCAACATTGCCGGAACCGGTCCGATCTTCGGAGCGCTTATGGGTGCCTGCTTCGGTCCGGTGGTATTCCTCTGGATCGTATTCGGTGCCATCCTCGGCGGAGGAGTCCATGACTTCATGTCCGGAATGATCTCCGAACGTCATGACGGCGCATCCATCGCAGAGCTTACCGGAATCTATCTGGGACCTACGGTAAAATGGATCATGCGGATCTTCTCCGTATTGCTGCTCCTTCTCACCGGTACGGTTTTCGTTACCAGTCCTGCCGCGCTTCTGTCGAAGCTGACGCCGGATTTTCTGAACACCAACGGCTGGCTGATCGTGATCCTGATTTATTACGTCCTTGCGACTCTGCTTCCCATCGATAAGATCATCGGTCGCCTCTATCCCGTCTTCGGTGCTGTTCTGATCCTGATGGCCGTAAGCATTCTCGTCGGCATCTTCAGTGGCGGATATTCCATACCTGAGATCACTCTCTCGAATCTGCATCCGGAAGGGCTTCCTGTCTGGCCGTACATGTTTGTCACAGTGGCCTGCGGTGCCATCTCGGGCTTCCATTCCACACAGGCTCCGCTGATCGCCAAATGCATCACCTCGGAGAAGGTCGGGCGCAAGGTTTTCTATGGTGCCATGCTTTCCGAAAGTATTATCGCTCTGGTCTGGGCTGCTGCCGGCGTTGCATTTTACGGTGTGACCGGCGGATTGTTCGAAGCACTGTCGGATCAGGGACAGTCAGGCGTGGTATATGATATCGCACACGGCATGCTGGGTAACTTCGGCGGAATTCTGGCCATCATCGGAGTTGTCGCCTGCCCCATCACCTCCGGCGATACTGCCTTCCGTTCCGCAAGACTGATCCTTGCCGAGGTCTTCCGGCTGGATCAGAAGAAGCTGAAAAACCGTCTGATCATCACCATTCCGCTGCTTGGTCTGGGGGCATTGCTGACCCAGCTGGATTTCAACGTCCTCTGGCGTTATTTCTCCTGGAGCAATCAGACTCTGGCGATGATCGCACTATGGCTCGCAACCATGTATCTGATCAAAACCAAGGAGCATAAGATCTACTCCCTTCTTACCGCCCTGCCTGCGGCCTTTATGTCCGCCGTCAGTATGACCTATATCCTGATGGCAAAGGAAGGCTTCGGGATCAGCCAGGAGATCGCCTACCCCATCGGCATCGCCTTTGCGTTGCTGCATTTTATCTGCTACATGCTGCTGGAGCATAGAAAGCAGAAGGAAGGCGAGGTAATGATAAACTAAAACCAAAATCATAAGAGGCGCTTTCCACATCGGAAAGCGCCTCTTGCTTTATACCTGCGTTCTCACCGCAGGCACTCTTTTTTCACGTAATGCCGGATATTATATTTCTCTCTGTCCTGTGTGATGTCCCCGTACTCAATAGCTTCGAAAGGACAGTTACCTATGCAGGCCATGCAGTGGGCACAGGGTTTCTTCCATACCGGATGACGATCCTTAATTTCGATATTGTTCAACGGGCACAGCCTTGCACATTTCCCGCAGCCGATACATTTCTCCGTGGTATAGAAAGGCTCGGACTTCTGCATAATTCTCGTCCACACCGGAACAAAGGGATAAGTCACCAGTTTTTCAAACAGGAAAATGTACCGCCCCCGCAGCTTGCCTCCGTTTCTAATAACATGCGCGATCCGCGGGATCTGTTTCACCGCTTCATGAAGCCGCCTCCTTGACTCCTCCGGTGGATTCATCTTGTACAGGGTCCCGGCGATGTAATTTCTGGGCATCTTTACCTCTGCCCGTCCCATATATACCATTCTCTTCCGGCGTGCCAGATTCCTCATGATCGTCGAACTGATCCCGGCGTATCCTCCGCTGGTAAAGACGAAGTATATCTGCCGGTTCCCGGCGAGTTTTACCTTCTTCAGATATTTCACCAGAAATACCGGGGGTTCACAGACATAAACCGGTGAAAAGACCACGAAGGGTTTCTCCGAACGGATCTCGGAATAGTCCTTCGTCCGGATCCGCTCCAGCAGATCCAGAGTCTCATCTCCCAGCCGCTTCGCTATCTGCTTTGCCATGAATTCCGTATTTCCCGTTGCCGAATAATAAAGTACCATTGTATCCTCCCGTCCTGAACCGGCTTATACTGTTTCATCCGGATAATCCCAAAATCCTCCTGTATGGAAATTTGCATTTCCGAGCGGAGTAGCTGTCAGTTTGAAGATCACACATCCGTCCGGACATACGATCGTTTTCGAATACTTTCCGTCCCCGCCAAGGTTCGTCAGATCTCCGCCGCTCCGAACTGCTTCCATCAAAGGATACAGCATCATCATGGTCTTGGAGCAGATTCCGTATCCGTCCTGATTGATCGGACACCCGTATGTGCAGGTGTACTTATCCCCGATCTCCTCGCCATTGCGACAGTACCGTTCCGTGTGATCTCCATGCAGGAAACCTGTCACCTCTATTGTAAACTCATATTCTTCGTCATACCATTTTTTCATTGAGCATTACCCCCATTCTCTGTTCAACTTCTCCCGGATTTGCAACATACCGGTTTAGCCTCTCTCAATCCTTCTCATAAAATACGATGTCCATCCTGTCATTAATCTTCTCGACTTTTCCGGTCTGATGATACCCCATTTTCTCGTACAGATACAGATTTCCTTTCTCCTGCAGGATCGTATCCAGACACCAGTTTTCTGAACCGTAGAGTTCCTCTGCTTTCCGGATTGCCTGCTGTGCATATCCGTGTCCCCGATACGCAGGCATGATCCAGATCGGGGATATCCTTTTCCTGCTCCCGTCCTTCCTGTCTATGATACGGATCACACCAACCCTTTCCTGTCCGTCCACAATGAAATAATAGACAGAATCCGGCTGATCATACCTTTCCCGAATCCGGTCAACCCCTTCAGACGCCGGGTTTGTATCATAATCCTGATACCTGTCCAGAAGCTCCTGAAAGGCTTCCACCTGCATCTTCCATATCTCTTCAATATCCTCTTTTTCAGCCGGAATCAGTTCTATATTCATCATCTTAAAACCCGTTCCTATGGATTCAAGCATACTCCATTTGCATCAAAGCGATAGCTCTTTCCACCGATTTTTCTGGTCCCGGTTGTGATATAACCCTTTTCATCAAAGAAATACCACTTACCATCAATCTTCTGCCATTGATTTTGGGCATACCATTTCCCGTCGCCATACCACCAACCGATTTTATCCTTTTTCCACTTTGCTTTTCTCTTGTATGTCCAGGTACCATTCTTATTCAGCCAATAGCCCTTGCACCACTCATTTGAAGCCATGTACCCATCTGCCTTGAAATAATACCATTTTCCGTCAATTTTCTGCCATTGGTTCTTCGGGTACCAACCCTTGGTATCAACAATCCACCAGCCCTTTTTATCACTCCTCCATTTCATTGTATATTTATAGGTCTGAGTGCCATCCTTGTTGTACCACTTTCCTTTGACCCATTCGCAGGAATACTTTGTATTATTTTCCTCTGACTTTTCCAGCTTTGGAATAATCCCTGTGTATTGTTCACCACATGTGCAGGTATATACTATACGTCCTTCAGCGGTTTCCGTTGGTTTTTTTATTACAACACCCGCATCCCATCTATGAACATGATCGGGATCTTTCTTTGAAGAGATCACCCTGCCGGAATCATCCACAGTATAAATCTTCCCGTTATACTTCACTGTTCCCTTTTTAATATAACCATTTTCATCAAATAGATACTCGGAACCTCCGATTTTTTGGACTCCAACCAGAAGCTGGCCATCTTTATTCAGGTAGAACTTATTTCCACCGGTATCCGACTTCCACCCCGTTTCGCACTTCATCGGCAGGTTATATGGTTCGACATAACAGAATACCGGTGCAGAATCATATGTAAAATAATCAACTGTCCATCCAATATAATTCCCATCCCCGTCGTATGTCTGCACTTCTTCAGGAACTGTCCTGCCTGTATAATACCATACAACATATCCATCATCGCTCATGATCGGCTGACAATCGGAAAGCCGTCCTAACATGCTTCCCGTTTCAGAACAGATATTTCCGTCCGCATCCACCAAAACCATGCGAATAACCGTTGTTTCTTTTTTAGTATTATACTCCTCCCACAAGACAAGGAAATGATCATCATTTACTTTGACAAGCTGGGGGGGTTTCCCCGTCAAACTCCCATTTTCAGAATAGTGAGAAAGCTGTATCCGTTTTGAATACTTTAGCTTTCTATCCGTGATACTTAAATACACATTTCTGTTCATATATGGCTTATTTATGTCCAGGTTATATGCAATAAGGCAGGCATCCGAACATACTTCAGCTCCCCCAATTGAGTACCCGTCGTAATTATATGGTCCATCACTGGCATATTCATATGGGACGGCATTCTTCTCAAAGGTAAAGGGATCTGCATTAAAGACACTGATTATTGGTCCAACCTCCACAAATCCATCCAAATGGTCAACCATATACATTTTTCCTTCAAAGAGGGAAATGAACTGATTAAATGAATGACTGACATCAGAATAATCCATATACGCATGCGACAGATCACTTTCATTAAAAATATAGGTCCCGCTGGATTGATGATGTTTTCCGGCACTATCTACATATCCATTATTACTTGTACGTATATACAATTTCTCGTTGTATTCCTCCATTCGGAGGCTTCCCCAGTTCGTAATGTTATATATATCTTTCCCTGTCACGGATCCTCGGGCTATTTCATTCCATTTTTTATCATACTTTACGACAGAAAGTACATCATCCGCCTCGGACTTACTATGATCCCAAGTAACGAAAGCCAGATAAAAAGCATCCTTTCCCTTAAAGAATCCACCAGCCTGTGAACACTGTTCCTGAATTGTCCTGGTCTTCTGAACAAAGACACCTTCCAGCGTATACTTTTCTATTTCAACTGTCACTTCACCATAATTGCAAAAACTCTCCAAACGGTAGAGATATCCACCCTCTTCATACAGAAAAGATGTCATCAATGCTGTATGGACTAAATAATCATTTTCACCGGCATTTCTCGACTGTTTACCTTTAGAATTATAAACGTTCGTCCGATCACCAGATACTGATCCCTCATCTACCTCCAGCACGATCGTATCAGAAACACCCGTTCCATATTTAGCGGTGATGGTCACACTTCCCTTGCTGACGCCATAGACGCACCCTCCCTTCGTTACGGTAGCAATCCGGGGATTCGATGTACTCCATTCAGGCTCCTCTTCCTTATCCTCCGTATCATCCACCACAGAAAGCTGAAGCATATCGCCAACATATAGATTCTTTCTGTCCGATCTGATTTTCAAATCCGTAGCAATCTTTATGGAGGCGGATTCCATCAGGTATTTCCCATCATCATCGATTTCCAGAGTAAGGACCTGATCCCCGACGCGAAGCATCGAATAAATGTGTTCTGTCGTCTCCATAACAGAAGCAACTTGGTCGCCTTTCAGATTCACATCAATCACATGACGATCATCCGTAGTTACAAGAAAAGATTTACTTTTCGGGTTGTATGAAGCCCGATTTCCAAATACATATTCTATACTTCCACTGACTTCATCACTTCGTTCCAATGAAAAACAGATTGGCAGTTCATTGTCATCCGTATCTTCATCAACCTCAGCCGGATCATATTGATTGGAATCTATGACGTACAAGGTATCATAACTATTCCCAGAAAAAACCAGATACCTTTCATCCTCCAATGACGTAACTCCCTGGTTTGCCGTTCGCCAATACAGAGAATTCACTGACTTCCACTGCGCAGCGGAAAAATCATCATTTGCCGGTACCCTGCCAACCCAGAGATCCGGATACATCATGCCTTTTCTTTCACCTTCAAAATATATATTTCCGTTAATCGGATCAAACGCAACAAAATGATACACTCTGACCGTAGATTCGCTTGTATCTATAAGCTGACCGTTTTCATCAAAGCGATATATCGTTTCTCCCTTATTTTTATCAAACGAATCATTTTTCGCTGTATAGATCCGACCTTTCTGATCAACTCCAAGCTTCGAAAAAGAAATATTGGAACTCAGTTTAAATTTAGATTCCAGCTCCCATGTGGCAAGGTCATAAATCCATATAGTCATGGGACGCTCCGGATCATCCTCATCATACTTTCGTGTCATGAGATAGATCTTTTCTCCCTGACAGAATGAACATGTAAGAGTAGTGTTATACTCACTGTCATCAAACACCTTTTCAAGCTTACCTGTGTCAGCTGACAAAAACCATATCTTCTCATCAGCCCCATCTCTTCCGGCAATATACAATCCGTTTCGTTCCTCGCAGGGAATGACCATGCTGATATTGTAGGGTTCGCAGAGTCCATCCTCAACATATATCGGCTCTTTCCCGTTCTTATTCGAATCCGGCTCAGCATAACTGGTTCCTGAGATTCCAAAAAGCATGATCCCAAACACGAACAGAGCCATAACCCGAATTATGTTCCGTACACTTTTTTTCATCTGTCTTCCTCCATCCTACTCAGATTCCAATGTTCCCTTGGTTCCCGATTCTGTCTTTCTGTCATAAATCAGGAAGCTGTCCGGATTAAAACCCGTTCCAGTGTATCCTGTCTTCTGTTCGTATTTCCTTTTGTTTAACAACCGGTGCATCCTTCTTCGGAACACCGATCCCGATAAAGCACGGCATGAAATAATCATCCGGAAAGCCCAGGATCTCTCTTGCATGATCCGCCTCATTTCCGAGAGGGATCCGAAGATTACACCCGTATCCTTCTGCCGTTGCTGCCAGAAAGAGATTCTCGATGCTGCACCAAATGGATGCAAATCCATTCAAATGTGACACATTCTCCGGATGAAGGATATCCACCTTCTGCGCGAGAAGCGGAACGATGATCCGGGACGCATCAAACAGCATCCGATACTGCTTCGGAACCGCATCCCTGTAGCACTCCTGCTGAAGCGAATCACTTAGGTTCCAGTCGAGGATCAGCTGATCCATATCCTCGTCAGATATCCCCCTGGGAACGATATCCAGGAGCTTTGCAGCCACAGCCTTGTCACTGATCACAATATAATGCCAGTCTCTCATGTGATCATTGGTCGGCGCCTTGAGTGCTGCCGAAAGAATCCTTGTTATAGCCTCGTCCGGTATCTCCTCCTGTTCAAAATCCCGGATCGTTCTTCTCTTCTCGATCACCTCATAAAAATCCATGATCCAACCCCCTTCCACATTTGCTGTATACTATTTACAGACATATTGTCATATATTCCGAAATACAGGTTCCCTCCTCCTTACGGCGGATACATCTTGATTTTATCATCCTTCTTGGAAAAGCGCAGTATAATTCTCCTGTTTTCTCTTGCTTTCTATGGTATACACGCACTATAAGTAATATCTCATTTTCGATTATAACACAACAAAAACACCGGCCCGTCAATCCGCTGCGATGATGGGCCGGTGTCTTTAGTAAATTAGGGGAAGGTTTTAGGGTGTACATTTCTTATGTACATCTGCATGATATCATACCTTTTGTCACAGTACTGTCACAGTCATGCTTCCTCCGGAACCGCCTTCTCCCGCCGTTTTCTTTTTCGGCGATCGATCAGATACCAGACTCCATAGAGAATGTGGAACAGAAGGAGCATGATGGCCGAATAAATAACGATCCTCCAGCCATAGGAATCCGGGAAAAAGGAAATATCCTGTCGAAGATACAGGTAATTTGCATCGTCATACTTCATGTTAAGCAGGGTCGCGGGTATCGTCAGCAATAGCATGGCGAAGTAGGATATCCATATATAACGGTATTTCGGTTTCTTATCATGCACGATCATGACATAGATCACCGCAAAGATCGAAAGCAGATGCTCTCCCCAGAAATGATAGTAGCGGAAATATCCCGGGCCGCAGGTTGAGATGACCGTCTGCGGAAAGAGTACGGCGATACCGGCACCGATCAGAGTGATAAAGAAATTCAGCCCGAACAGGGTGTCACTTAGGGATGTGATCATGAAGATGGCGCAGTATGCACCGAACTCACAGAGCTGAAACGGCAGCTTCGTCATCAGTGACTTCCCGGTATTTTCATTTCCGACATACAATACCCGCCAGTAATAGGACATCTCGATGATCATCATGGTAAAACCAATGACAAATCGGAGCGTCTTTTCTCCTTTCCATGCCTTCAGCTTATCCTTTTTTAAAACCGTAAATACCACGGCCGCGACAAAAAGCAGTATCGGTATGAAGAAAGCAAGTCCGTATGCCTTAAAATCACCTTCTTTTCCGTAGCCGAAAAAGCCGTCGCTGTAAAATTCATACTCAAAATCCATACAGCCTTCACCTCCCTGTTCTCTAAAAATCAAACAACTTCAGCTCATCCTTGATCCTGATCATTCTGATCGTAAGCCCCACATAAGGTTCTATTCTTGGGGTAGTTACGTAATCAAGATCCTGATCCTCCAGTCCGCGAACCTTATATCCCTTATCTGTTTTGTTGACAATACTACCCAAATAAAAGTCATAATCCTTCTTACGAAATGTGTTTGCAGTAGAGATTATACAGTATATCGAATAAAAAGGAAATGCGATCAACAACAAATAAAGCAAAAGAATTTTTACACTGTAGATAATAACATGTGCATATGTAACAAGTGCAAATACAATGGCAATACCGATCGCCAAAGCAATGATCGATCCCGCAAGCATCTTTAGATTCGATTTCTGCGAATACGACCGAAGGATTTTGATCGTGTTCTCATCTACCGTTGTCCTGCCGATCATTCCCTGCTCTTCGGCCTCTTTCAGCGCCCATTTGATATCTCTGGCCATAATCTCTTTCATTCCCCTAACGTTCTATTTCCCTCATTTTCTATCCAAACGCAAAATATTATTTTGTCCTGAAGTAGCATGTGCTTTTGCCGCTGCCTTCACGTTTAAGTTCGCCAGTGGCTACCAACTTTCGCAGTGCGCCCTCTACGGAACTGACGCTGAGCGACGGGCAAAGCTCCCGGATGTCCTGTTTGGTAAACCGTCCGATTTTATTCTTTGTGGCAAGACACACCGTATCCAATGCGGAGCGTTTGGTCTCCACCAGCGCAAAACGGTCTTCAAAATCCCTGTATGCCGCGAGGATCGTCCCAAGCAGGTATTGAAGAGAGCATCTTTCCAAACATTCTATTAGTCGTCATACAAATCACGTCCATTTTCTACATATGCGACACTCAATAGCTTCCGCACATACATCGTCTTTCTTTCTCCCATTTTACCTTTGTTTTGGGAGAAATCAATGCCATTTGGGAGAAAACCGGCGAAAACCATGTCAAAAACTGTGTCAGGATCAAACCCTCCAGACACCCTTATTGATCATATAAACTCCATCGTGATACATGCCTTCTCCGGTAAAGAAGGTCTGAAAACCACACTTCTCCAATACTCGTCCGGATGCGACATTTTCCAAAAGCCGTATCCCATACACTTCGGAAATACCAACCCGCTTTGCTATTACAGGCAGAAATGCCTTCACCGCTTCTGTTGCATACCCTTTCCCTGTGAATGCTTTTGCGACATGATATCCGATTTCCCATTTGCCCTCTCCTATGGGAACCAGCTGGACATAACCGATGTTTTTATCCTCATCTTTTGTAATCATTGCGTAGACCAGCGGGCCTTCCGCAAATCCATACTGAGATATAAGAAACTCAATCGTTTCTTTTGCATCTTCCAAGGTCTCGAAAACTTCATCCGGCACAAATCTTCTTGTATCTTCATCCAATGAATTCTTATGGACATCCATCGCCATGTCCATCGTCATTTCAATTATTATCAATCTATCTGTTTCCAACAATACACTCATTTTTTCAACCTCATCATTTCTTCAACTAATCTATAAGCACTTTTTCAATCCATTTTCCCGGATATCGTCCAACTCCTCCGCATCCAGACAACCACATTGATATAGCCGTAAATACTCTTTGGATACATCTGAATCAAAAATCAACACATCATCCGAATTGATCGTGACATCAACACCACTGCGATAAAGCCGGGCAATGGGATGTGCATTTAAGTCTTTGACTCTGCCCAGAAGATAGTTGCTGGAAGGCGTTATATTTAGCCGGATGTGATTATCCACCAGGAACTGGATCACGGAAGGATCATCTGCCGCTGCTATGCCATGCTGTACCTCATCCAGTTCAAGACACTCTACCGCACGGCGTGCATCATCGGCTGTCCCCCATTCGCCGACATGCGCTTTTAACCTGAGTCCTTCCTCCTTCGCCCGTCGATAAATGGATTTGAAATTCTCTATCGGCTGTGCAAGCTCATCTCCATAGAGATCAATGGAATAAAAAGCCCTGCATCCCCAAAAATGAGAAAGGCAGTCCTCCAAATAAGCGATATCACAATGTCGGGACATCCCAATCTGAAGCCGGAGTTCAATCTCCGGAGCAATCTCGAGGTGAGCTGTTTCAAATGCATCTACAAGTTCTTCTATATTTCCATGAAAAAACTCTTCCAGTCCCCAAACATCTTCGCCTATTTCAAGAATCGTAACACCATCTTCCTTCGCCTGCACAAACGCAGCCCGGATCAGCATCCTGCGGCCTTCGGACGAATCAAAAGTATCACCCATATTCTGATGATTCCAGGCATGCATTTCATCCATGGAATGAATCGGCCTTTTGATCGGTTGAATGTCCTTACCCGTATGTTTCAGGAGATACTGCCGACTGCCACCCAACACAAAATGGTTATGCAGATCAGCTTTTGGGGATCTGCGTATAGCCTCAAGATCATTCTGTTTGAGCGCATCTGTAAATTCTGTTACAACTTCATCTATCATACAAAACCCCATTTTCCCATGAAAATATATATCGATAGTATATCACACGCAAATTCTGGATTCCATATTTCAAAAAGATCTACCGATTTTTCTTCCCAATTCTGTCAGAACAATTTTCAAATAGGGCTTGATGCAAAACCATCATTTCAGGGGAGTTTTTAAGAGCAGAATTCCGGCATTTCAAAATGCCCGCGAGCCCGACGCGCTCTCCGGACGCTTCGCGGTCGCGCCTACCGGCTTGGTCGACTCGACGCTTAACGCAGCACACCGTGCTGCAGCGTCCGTCGATGTCGCGCCCCTCGGCGAATACATGTGCCAAAGGCACATGGCGCATACAGGAAAGAGCATGGCTTTGTGCAAGCACAGCCATGCTCTTTCCTGTATACGCACATGCTTCGCATGTGCTCGCCTCGGGGAAACGCGCAAAAGGAAGATGGACAGTCTCTCAGGACAATACTATGAACCGAGAATACTACTCTGCCTTATAGACTACATCATCATTATAAATAATCGAATCAATCTTTTCAGGCTCTACAAGTCGATTAAAAACAATCTCAACGCCATTAATCTTTCCTAAAGATGTGTAATAATTCTTGGTTTCCACATCACATTCATGGGTAACACCCTGAAAGTCATAATTCCTCTCCTCTACCAGATATGAGGTTCCGTCCTTATAAACAATTTCCAGTCGATACATACCGTCCAACAAACTGATCATCTCATCTTCCGAGTCTGCCTTTAGAAACATGGAGATTGGAGATACAGTTATTTTTGCCCCATCTGCACTTCGTAGTTCCTTCTCTTCGAGCGGTTCCGGTAAAGATATGGTCATCGGATCTCCAATGTAGGTCCCATCCAAACCATCCACCAGAAGTACCGGTTCACGTTGATCACCAGCGCCAATGTCATCTCCGTCATAAATCATATAAACATAGCAATACAGGCAATCCTTCGTACTTTTTTCTTCATCCACATAGATATAATCATAGTAATTTTCGAATACCACACGGAAATCATCAAAATAAGATGCGCCCTTTCCAATCTGTGTACTCCAATCATATATAAGACAGTCCACTCCTCCTGGTTTTTCAAGCGTATACTCCATCACCACCGCATTCTGATCACAGACCGCGTTCTTTATCGTAAGAAGTGTTCCATCCGGGAGTGTCAATTTCTGTACTTCCGGTGAAATGTTATCGCCTACCAGTTCACTTGCCTTCTCCGGTTCCGGCTCCACATACTCTCTCTTTGGGTAGGTATAGGTATACTCCCTTCCGATCTCTTCATCCTTCACGGTCAGTTCTGTGGATTCTACATTCTCACGTCCTGATGTCCCCCACAGTCTAGAGAACAGTTCTCCATCCATTGCGGCATTTACCACCAACGGCGTACCGACAATCGTAATACCCGCAGCCGCAACAGCTGTTTTCCACGTTCCAGTTCTAACCACACGGCCCTCATTCCTATATTCCTTCATTATGCGTTTCTTATTGCGCTTATACTCTTTTGAGAATTCATGTTGAGTATTCATCTGATCGAATTCTTCAACCGTTATATCGAGTGAATCTGTACTGATTCCCTTCATACTCATCCTCTCCCTTCCCTGTTTTCTTTTGGTGTTCTGGTATTTCTTCCCGCATCTGAATCAGTTTTTTCTTTGCCCGTTCATATCTTTTTCGGACATTCGCCTCCGAAATCCCAAGGTGTTTCGCGGTTTCTCTTACTGACATATTTCGTCCGGCGATACATAGGACTACCCTCCGATAATCCTCGGACAACTGTTCCATATGATCCACCAGCCATTCATGTTCTTCCGTCCCCTGTTCAGATTCGTCCAATACAACCTGTTCAAAAACCTCATCATCATCCGACAGATAGATAATTTCCTGTGATTTTCGGCGTTCATTGAAGAGATCAATGGCTGCATTTCGAACCACGGTAATGATATACTTTTTGCACTCTTCGGATTCCGGATCCTGAAAAAAAGCCTCCCGTTTCATCAGCCGCAGGAAAGAATTCTGGACCGCGTCCTCAGCCAACCCTGAATCCTTCAAGATGTGATAAGCATAACCATACATTTTCTGTTCATATAGCTTGTAACAGCTTTCGATGAATCGTATGGATTCTTTTTTATGCTTCATGTCCATGCCTCCCTCTAGTTATCCATATCTATATGACCGATCAAAAAGAGAAAACCCTGAAGCGCTCCCTAAATAGTCTTCTCATTGATAAAGACTAAAAATCTGACCTGATTGTGACACCTTCCCCCAAAAAGGTCAAAAGAATATGGAAGATGGACAGCCACTTTCGTGACTGCCCATCGCAGGAGTGGTATTTTATTACTTAAGGGACAACGCTCCCGGGAGTTTCGTCCTGTGCCTTCTTTTTCCGTCCTTTTTTCGAAAACTGTGTCAGGATTGAGAACCATCTCCTTTTTTTTCCAGTATCCATAGCGTTTTCCACCAATACGTTCAACACGTCCTGTTTCCTTCAAAAGGTTCAAAAGGTTCTACCGATTTTTCTCCCCGATGCTGTCAGAACAATTATCAAATAGGGCTTGATAATCAGATTGACTTTTTTCCTTTACCATAGTATTATGTTTGCAAAGGAAATGGGTTTTTTGTCTGGTAAGCGATTATTCGCTGAGAGAGTTGCTCGTTTCTTTTTTTATGTCTATAACATCATACAAATATAATTTTCCATCGTTCGAATGACGTACCAACATAGATGCATGAAAAATATTATATCTTTCTAGTTCACCTTTATCATCATAAACAGGGAGTGCAAATCGTGAATCATATCTATACCATCCGTTTTTTGCATCTCTTTTATGCTTTTCCTCGTGATTCTCTCTAAAATGTTTACCAACGGCTATTTCTATCATTTCCGGAATCCCTGTTGCCGCATTCGCTTTTGCCTTTGCATTTGTCCCTTTAAGATTATTCGTATAATTTGATCCACTATATTCCTTCGGAAGGTATACCCCCGGTATTCGACAAGTGTTTTGCAGGGGTTGTCACTGTCAGGTAAGCGTTGGCACGATTCCCATCACATAAAATTTCCTCGGCGCTTTTGTCTGGCCACAGATGCCTTTTCAGCGCCTCGTCGAATAGTCAGGAAAATCCCGGGGCGGAGCGAATTCTGAAGGTCTATCTCAATGTCACCACCTCCGGCTTTGCTGCCGCAGTTTATGAAGAATTGATCATCCTGCTTGGATAAATGCCGAAATCCTGGGAAAACGTGACAATGGGGACTGTCCCCTTTGTCACGTTTGTGGTATAATGAAATTGTATTTGTTAGTTCAGTCGTGTAGGGGGGGGCTGCATGTTAGGTTACACCTCTTCTTCCATCATGAATTTCAGGAAATTCAAACGATTTCTCATCGTTTTTCTTTGTGTGTTCCTTATGCTGATTCCGGCGTTTTCATCCAAGGCCGCTACGGAAGACAATCCTGGCGAGGCACTCACGGTTGGTGTGCCCGCGGACCGCTGTCCTATCTTCTACGAGGATGCGGATACCGGGGAGATCGTTGGGATCGGCGTTGATCTCATGCGCACTGCGGCTAAGAAGGCCGGCTACAACGCTACATTCAAGGCTATAGAAGAAGCCACCCTGAAGGATGCGCTGGACAATCCCGCCTATGACGTGATCCTGCCCTTCGGCAGCGCCATCACCAGCACCGGCGGCCAGGCCAGCATCGTCTCCGAGAATCTCATTCAGACACCGTTTACGCTGGTGACCGAGGGCCAGCACGACATGCCGCCCATAAATGAGCTGAAGATCGGTATGCTCCATTCCCTCAGCGGCGCGGCGGACACGGTGCATCAGCTTTATCCCGAGATCCAGATCACCATGTACGAAACCATGCAGGAATGCGTGCAGGCTCTTCGTTCCGACGAGGTAAATGCGCTGCTGCACAATTCCTACGTCTGGAGCTATGTCCTGCAGAAGCCCTCCTATTCGGATCTTACGGTTCAGCCCTCTTCCATGTTCTCCATGGATTTCCGTGTCGGGGCTGCGGATACCGAGAAAGGTCGCGACATCATCCAGCGTCTGAACGGCGGAATCGCCTCTCTGACGGATACGGAGCGGCAGGCCGTGATCCTGGATTACACCTCCCGCCGTCTGTATCGGATGGACTTCGGTGATTTTCTATACAAATATGGCGTTTTCATCCTTCTCATTCTCCTTCTCTTTGTGGCTCTGATCATCATCGGCGTGCAAAGGGTTCACTCCATTCGAAAAAAGAACGAAGAAAACCTCCAGCAGATGATCGATCACGATCCCCTGACCGGAGTTCTCAGCATGCGCGGCTTCCGGAAAAGAGTCGTGGAGCTTCTCAGCACCCATCCGGACACCCCGTACCTTCTGGCCTACGTAAATATCAAGAATTTCAAATATATCAATGACAGTCTGGGCTGGGATTCCGGTGACGATCTCCTGTGCTTCTGGGCGGATAAGACAAAGAAAACCCTGTCGAATCAGGAGACCATGTGCCGGATCAATGCCGACCGTTTCGCAGTCCTCCGCTGTGTCGGCGGCGAAGAGAAACTGAATTTCGATGACCATGAAGTAGTTGACTCCGTGCGGAATTATTTTCTGGATCAGGGTAAAGAAACCCGGGTCCAGATCTGCGGTGGCTTGTACGTCCTGACGCCGGAGGATTACCAGGAAATGGACGTGGACCACATGCTGGATCTTGCGCGTGTGGCTGAAAAGAAAGTCAGGGAAATGCGCAGCGACGGCTACGAATTCTACAACCCGCAGCAGTGGGAAAAGGGAAAACACATCGCCGAAGTCACCAACCGCCTTCCGGCAGCGCTGGAAGCCGGGGATATCCAGGTATGGTACCAGCCCCAGGTGGACTATGAAACCGGTAAGATCACCGGTGCAGAAGCCCTCTGCCGCTGGGATCATAAGAAGCTGGGCTGGCTGCAGCCCACGGACTTCATCTCCACCCTGGAAGAATCCGGCCTGATCTTCGACCTGGACAAATATGTCTGGGACAAGGTCTGCCAGGACCTCCACCGCTGGAATGAGCAGGGCCATCGGCGTTTTATCTCCGTAAATGTCTCGCGCTGCGACATTCGCGAGGACCGCGACATACCGAAACATTTTCATGACCTGATCAAACAATACGATCTGGACCCGGAGCAGCTTCGGATCGAGATCACCGAAACCGCCTACGCCGAGAACTCCGCCCTGCTGATCCGCACCACGGAGCAGCTGCGCGAATACGGCTTCCAGGTGGAAATGGATGACTTCGGCAGCGGCTACTCCTCCCTCCACATGCTGAAGGAAGTGCCCGTAGACCGGATCAAGCTGGATCTCCGCTTCCTCACCGACGCCGGCGACCCCGAACGCGGCCGCATCATCATCGGCTACATGATCCGCATGATCCGCTCCCTGGGCATGCAGATGATCACCGAAGGCGTCGAAACCAAAGAACAAGCCGACTTCCTCTTCAGCCAGGGCAGCACCGAGATGCAGGGCTACTACTTCCACCGCCCCATGCCCGTCCAAGACTACGAACAACTGTGACAATGGGGACTGTCCCCGTTGTCACGCTGGCGAGGCCCACCGTCTCACCTACGGATTCAGGCACACTCCTGATTTGTTGAATTTACACGTCTTCTTCCTTATCTTCAGCGTTCCTGTAACCATCTGTCCTAAGGTCTTCGTCTTAGGACTCAGATAATACTTCTTCTTGTCAATGGTCTGCCATCCGGTCTGCATCTGACCAAGAGTCTTATTCTTATCGCTGAAGAAGTACCACACCTTACCAACTTTAATCTTTCCGGTCTTCATCTCTCCGGTCTTCTTATCGAGGTAATATGTTTGTCCTTCCTTCTTTGTGAGGTTCACACCGGAACGGGAATCTACGAGCCGTTCTCTGTACTGGCGATCAGCTGCCTGGGCGTTGTAGTCATACTTCGTTTGGATAGAACAGCGGCTACGTGCTTTATCACAACCGTTGCAGACATAAGGTGCACGTTTGATCTGCCTACATTCTTCTCTTTCAAAGCGAGGACAGACAGAGTTACATCTCAGGCAAGACTTACAGTACCTGTCACAGATTTCAATCTTATTGCAGGCATTGATCTTTTTGCACCGAAAACGGTGGACACAGAAGTTGTGTGGATTGATGAGTACTATAATGAACACATACAGGAGGATAGTAAAATGGAAATAAAAAAACCTAAAAAAGTATTTCTAGTGATCCAGTCAGTCCTTACAATAATCGGAGCCATATCTTCTGTGTTAATGTTAAATACTGTATTTTTTCTTGGCGTATTCGTCTATATTATGGTTTATGGACTTCACCTCTATAAAAAAGGGGACAAATTTTTTATTCACGCATTGAATGCATATGCATCCTTACTTGGCCTGGGACTGGTTTATTCCAGCTATTTTGTTCATGAGATGGGTTTATCGCAAGGAAAAGTATTATTAATAATCATTTTCAATTTAATTGCTTTCGGAAACACAACAAAAGCCGGTGCTTTACTGGATAATAAAAAAGAATGTGTTTTTTATTTAGCTTTTGCCAATGGCGCTAAGTTTGCGGTAGAACTTTATCAAATTTTTATTTCTCTTCCAAATGTGGATGTTTTACAAATCTTGACCTCATTATCCGTTCCTGTTTTAGGAACAACCGTGTTAATAGCTTATTTTAATCGCTATGGTGACTAAGTAATTTATAAAACAGGATACACCGGTAACATGCTGAGAAAGAAAATACTAACGCCTTCAAGGAAAAGCATGAACCAGTCGAAGATTATCCATGACGAGTCTGTAAAAAAAACACAATCCTGTATCACCAGAACAACACGAGGCGTCTTCCTATCACAAATTGGAAAACGCCTCAACTTCTTCTATCTGCAGTTTTACATTTTTACTTAAACGGGTTCCCACAGAAATAAACGTAACCCATATATCCAAACTCTGCCACGAAAAGCGTAGCCCCAATTGCCATAAATGCTGTAAACATATGCATTTCTCCTTTCTCACATTAACCAAAAAGTACTACTGTACGGGTCGGGTGAAAAAGGCCACACCCGGAGTCGCATAGAAAGGGCCATTTTCAGTCGGATAGAAACGGCCAAATAACAAAAAGAGAGGTCACTACGCGTTCATCTCCTTGTATAATGATGGGTGCTAACGCATCAACATAGAAGGAGGACAATGAACGATAAAGAACGTAATGACCTTCAACTTACTATATCACATGCGCTGCAAGAAATGGAAGCAGAAGCAGGTGACAAATTCGACTTATCGAAGGTCAATCTTGAAGAACTTAGACGCAGGACAGGGATTTCCCGAAAGAAGCTGCGCCTTATCAAGCAGAATGGATTTATAGTCAAACCTCACGGCCTGTCTGGCGCGAGGAAAAAGGATACCGTTCTTTCCGGTTATACAGAAACGATAGATACCCTTCTGCGTAGCGGAGTTTCTAATTCTATCGTTATCAAAGATCGAATCGAGGGTGATGGGTATGCAGGAGGACTCACACAGGTTAAGGATTATATCTTGACCCATAAAGACTTGATTCCAGCTAAACGACACGCCGTGGCAGCTCAAGGTAACAGAGGAAGGCGGTATACATCAGAGCCTGGAGAATCCTTTCAGATGGATTGGGGATTCGTCAATGTCGATCATCCATCCGGAAACACCCAACAGGTCGCTTGTTTTGCGATGATCTGTCATCATTGTGGAGAACGGTATGTGGAGTTCTTTCCTAATGCAAAGCAGGAAAACCTGTTTATCGGTATGATACACGCGTTTAAGCGGATGGGAGTACCTCATCATGTGCTTACGGACAATATGAAAAGTGTTGTTGTTTGTCGCAACTCAGAAGGTCATCCGGTTTGGAACAACGAGTATGAGTCTTTTATGGTTGCAGTCGGTTTTGAAACCAGACTGTGTAAGCCACGGCATCCGTTCACAAAGGGTGCTGTAGAGCGGTTGGTAAAGTTTGTCAAAGATAACTTCATGGCAGGACGAACCTTTGGAACGATCACTGATTTAAATTATGAGGTTCTTCGTTGGTGTGACAGGCAGAATAATCGTTACCATGACGGCGTAGCCTGTGTTCCTCATGATGAGCATCAAAAGCACTGTTTTCCAGCTATAGAGGAACTTGATCTAAACAATACTGTCCGTCTCTATCTCTGGCCGGAGCGTCGCATTTCCTTCGATGGATTTGTAAACTATGAAGGACGTAGATTTGGAGTGCCTTATCGATACGCTGGTAGAGTTTGCCGTGTATCCAGACAAGATTTCACGCTTTATATCTACACACCTGATCTCAAGCAGAAACTGGCCGAGCATAATGTGACATGGAGCCGACGCGACAGCTTTTGTGAAGACCAGTATGCGACTGAACAACCGGAAGAATATCCATCCCAGACTGTGACTACAATCATTCATCAGAACGATCCACCGGAGAACAAAGAAAATTTTGAGTTGTTCAACTTTGATCGGGAGGTGGAGCTGTGATGGAACAATCCGTGTATGACCTGATTGACACGTATTGCAAGACATTGAAGGTGGATTTATCATCAGCTGAAATGGCAACCTTTACGGAAAACCATTCATTAACAAAGGAACAGATCACAGCTATTTCAAAGTTGTTTCAGTACCTTGGAAAGAAGAAACACCAAACCATTATCGACACTCTGCTCAAGCTCAGCAGACTTCCCCTTAAGGTCCCGAAAACCTTTGAGGGATACGATTTCAGCCGTATCCATAGTAAGGATTCGGCAGCTGTTGAAAATCTTCCCATGCTTTCAGAAATACATGCTGGAAAGAACATTGCACTGATCGGCCCGCCCGGAGTAGGAAAAACTCATCTTGCAGAAGCGTATGGACGCGCCTGCTGTATGGAAGGGTTGAAAGCTTATTTTCTAAAGGCATCCGAACTGAAAGAAAAGTTTATGGTTGCAAGAAAATTCGGTCGAGAAGCAAATGTAATCAACGGTTTGGTGAAACCTTCATGTCTTATCATCGACGAAATCGGACGTTGTGTTTTTGACCGTGAAGCAACAAGTATGTTCTTTGATATGATAGACCGTCGTTACGAAAAAGAAGGTGCTAACTGCATGATTTTTACAAGTAACAAACAGCCAAACGGCTGGCAGGAATTCTTTCGATGTGACGATGATCTTCGAGCGGCACTTGATCGTTTATTTGACAACGCAAAAGTTATCACCTTCAAGGGTGAAAGCTATCGTGGTCGCAAGAGAGAAGTCCTGGCAGTTGAAGCTGGTACTTCGGTCGCATCAAGAACGAATTAACGCATAATAAAAATGTTAATGTTGATGCGTTGGCCCTTTTAACCCGGCTGGAATTGGCCCTTTTTACCCGACTCTGAATGGCCCTTTCCGCCCGGCCCTAACACTACTACTGCCAGAGCAATCGCAATCGATGTTGCAACAACCATTCCAGTTACCATATTGTCGTTCCTCCTTATCTTCGTATATCATCTCGTTTCTGTATATTATCATGAAACTCTTGTCATTCTTACTTGCTAAAAGCGCTGATGAGTGCTGATCCCCATATAATGCCGAGCGACACTCCGCCAACAATCAATACTGCTGTCATGGTAATTCCTCCTTTCCTGAGAGTAAAATCTATCTTTTACGATGTTGATTCATTTTTCATCCCTGAAATCGGATTCCTCAACCGTTTCATCAACCACCTGCCATACCCACCGTATAACCTGCGATCGTTACTCAGACTGTGTTATCTGAATCCTTTATGTCAGGTATTAGCTGTACATTTTTTTTAGGATTCTGTCTTCCTGCTCTTCACATACATCACGATTATGGATAAGACGATTGCTATAATTGTTGTATACATATTAAGTACCTCCTATCTGTGTACTTCCCCTGCCGTTCTGGGGTTTTCTTATGTTCTGTACGCAGTATAGCAAAGCCACAACAACAAACTCACAACAAGACGAAAATCTTTTTCAAAAAAAGATCCTGGCGGCGTACCTGCCGTCAGGAATCCTCATATTATCCATCTTCTTTTTAAAGTACAGTCACATACACTACCATGATTCCTACTAAACATGCTGCGCAAATTCCACATAACAACATAAGCTTGTCCTCCCTTCGAATTTTGGTTTCCGGTTCCTTTTTCCCGGGTGTTTTCCTTTGTTCTGATTGCAGTATATCAAGGCTTAAAGGAATGGGTAAAAAGTAACATCTCATAACTCCGGGCTCCCTGCATTTCCCTTTGATGCAGGGAGCCTTTTTGTAGAACCAAAAAAAGACCCCAGTTCAATCGAACCGAGGCCTTTAGGATCACTTTTTTTCTTCTATACGAACTGAATTTTGATTGACCCGCTGGTAACTTTTACATTCAGTTCCTTACCGCCATTTCGGGAATTCGTCAGGTTATTCATACCGGTTTTTGTACCTGCCAGAATAGAGTAATCCTCTTCTTTTCCAATGATCGATCCTTTAACAGAACCACTGGTAGATTTGAGATGAATACTCCCACCCGTCTTCAGGTTTTCAAAATGAATTCCCCCGGATGTATTCCCGGAGAGAAATGCCCCTTCTGTTTGAAGATCGTTCACTCTGATCAGACCGGACTTATTCATGACACTGACGTCTTTGGTTGCTTTGACCTCAGAAAGCTTTATGGAGCCACTTTTATTATCAATCGTGATATTCCCCTGCGACACAACATCGGACAACCGGATTAAGCCGGAGGTGCATCCGATCGAGATATTCTCTGTATGGATATCGGTAAGTTCTATCTTCCCACTTGTACATTTCACATCCATCGAACCTGCGAAATCCCGCGGAACAACCACTTCAATGGTTGTGTTTTTAAATGTATAGTGTATTCCACCCAGAATGCCTCTGCTCATGTCGAATGCAAGTGTCAGCTTCCCATCCGCTTCGGTGCAGCTATACTCATACTTTCCCGGATTTTCCCAGTAAGAGATTCTCACACGCATCACATCTCCGCTGGTTATACGGATATCATCTGTCTTAGAATCAATCCTCAACTGGTCTATACGTTCACTGCATTCATATTCGCGTTTTACATACTTTGACTTCATCAAACCGTCCATCATTTCCCCCTGTCATTAATCCTTCTTCTCATCATATTTCCTGCAGAGATCATTTACTTCTTTTTCGCTGTAGGTGCTGTAACGATGTCCGCTCCACCACTCGGATGCGCAGTCACCGGCGGTCTCCATCACACGGTTTACCCTGGAGAGATCATCCTTGCCTGCAAAGCTGTACTTCACTCCAAAGAATAACGATACAGCCATGGCTACCAAAACTGCCCCATGAAGAAGAAGGAACAGAAGGACAAATGTGAAGATGGATACCTTGAATTTCGTCACTCCTTCATGAGATACAACGATATAATTCTCCAGGCTTTTCTTAATGATATTTCCAACGCCCTGCCAGAATGTGCTTTTTCTTTCTCTCGTCTCGTTCATAATCTTCCTCCGATCTGTTACCGGACTGTTTATCCGTTGTCGTCCTTACAATGTGCATACTATCAGAGAAAAATGAATTCATCTTTGAACGAAGATTAAAAAAACATTAATCATTTTGATATTGAACGTATGTTCGATATGTGGTATATTTGTTTTGCGACGGACCGTCCATACGTATATCAGAAGTATATCAGATCGATTTTACAAATGGAATAGGAGATGATTTTATGAACCACAGGATCATCGCCGTGGACTTTGATGGAACCCTTTGCTAAGGATATGGTATAAAAATGCCACCCCGCCCATTCTTTTTGTTTCAAAAAGAAGCCCGGCATGTTACAATGATAATTGGGGTAGTAAAAAACAGAAAGAGGGGTGGTAGTCTATGATCTACACAGTGACTTTCAATCCGTCTCTGGATTATATCGTAACTGTGGATGATTTTCGTTTCGGCATGACCAACCGGACCACTTCGGAGCTTATGCTTCCCGGTGGAAAGGGGATCAATGTATCTATCGTTTTATCCAACCTGGGAATTGAAAATACTGCATTTTATTTTGCCGCAGGCTTTGTGGGAGATGAGATCACCCGCCGTGTCACGGAGAGCGGGATCCGCGCGGAGGCGATCCCTGTCGGGGACGGATGCTCCCGGATCAACCTGAAGCTGAAATCCATCGACGGCACGGAGATCAACGGCATCGGACCGGGGATCACGGACCGCCATGTGGAGGAGCTTCTCGGCAAGCTGGACGGGCTGAAGGAGGGAGACACCCTGGTTCTTGCGGGGAGTATACCATCCTCCATGCCAAGCACGATCTACAGTGATATCATGCATCGGCTGCAGGGAAAGGGGATCCGTATCGTGGTGGATGCGACGAGGGAGCTTCTGTTAAATGTGCTGCAGTTCCATCCGTTCCTGGTGAAGCCCAATAATCATGAGCTGGGAGAGATCTTCGATGTGGAGCTCCGGACCCGGGTAAGTGTCGTGCCCTATGCGAAGAAGCTGCAGGAACAGGGCGCACAGAATGTCATCGTTTCCATGGCGGGAGAGGGCGCAGTCCTGGTGGCTGCGGACGGAACCGTCTCCATGCACGAGGCACCGAAGGGAACCCTTGTGAACGGCGTGGGAGCCGGTGATTCCATGGTGGCAGGCTTCCTGGCCGGATGGGCGGAGAAGGCGGATTATGAACATGCATTCCGGATGGGGCTGGCTGCCGGCAGCGCCAGTGCATTTTCGGAATACCTTGCTACAAAAGAAGAAGTACGGTCGGTCTATGACAGCATCCGTTGATCACGGATGAGGACCGGGCAGATCTGACCCCGAAATGAATGAGTCACCCGTTAATACAGGCAACTACGTGTTTACTAAAGGAGAAGGAGGGCAGTGTATGAGGATTACGGACCTGCTCGATCGAAAAAGCGTTGACCTGACGGCGAAGCCACAGGACAAGAAGCAGGCCATGGATATGGCGGTCGAGTTGATGGCAAAAGGTGGACGGCTGAAGGATAAGGAAGCGTATCGGAAGCTGGTATATGCCCGCGAGGAGGAAAGTACCACCGGCGTGGGCGGAGGTATTGCGATCCCGCACGGAAAGGGCGACTGTGTTGCCAAGGCAGGACTTGCGGCGATGGTGATCAAGGAAGGCGTGGATTATGAAGCGCTGGATGATGAACCCGTGGATCTGCTGTTCCTGATCGCGGCACCGGATACCAAGGACAATGTGCATCTGGATGTGCTTTCCAAGCTGTCCATGATGCTGATGGATGAAGAATTCAAAGAGAAACTGATGAATGCGGGCTCCGTGGATGACTTCCTGAAGATCATCGACGAAGCGGATGAAGAGAAGAAGAGCGTGGATGACAGTCTCGCGGATACAGCCCTGACGGGAGATGGTATCAAGATCGTAGCCGTTACCTCCTGCCCTACGGGTATCGCTCATACCTATATGGCGGCAGAGGGTCTGGAGAAGGCAGCGAAGAAGGCGGGAGTTCAGATCAAGATCGAGACCCGGGGATCCTCGGGAGCGAAGAATCAGCTGACGGCTGAGGATATCAAGGCCGCGGATGCAGTCATCGTCACGGCAGATGCCAAGGTTCCCATGGAGCGGTTCAACGGAAAGCCGGTGATCCAGCGGAAGGTAGCCGACGGTATCAACAAGGCGGACGAACTGATCGACCTTGCGGTAAATGGGAAAGCGCCGATCTTCACGGCGGAGAGCAGCAGCGAGAGCAGTGCCTCCTCTTCGGCATCCGAGGGCAAGGGCGGTGCCCATAAGGTATATACCCAGCTGATGAGCGGTGTATCCCACATGCTTCCCTTCGTCATCGGCGGCGGTCTGCTGAAGGCCATCGCGTTCCTGATCGATACGCTGGCAGGCTATGGTGAGACCGGAGGAAGCAACTTCGGTTCCATGACACCGTTCTCTGCATTGCTGATGTATATCGGCGGGCTGGTCATGGATCTGATGATCCCGGTACTGGCCGGTTATATCGCATATGCCATCGCTGACCGTCCCGGTCTTGTGGTCGGTTTTGCGGGCGGTCTTCTGGCGGCTCACGGAAATGCGGTTCTTGCAGCCTATACGCAGTTTGCGGACAAGGATAATATCATAACGAAATTCGCCTTTACGGGCGAGGGCGTGAATACGGTCTCCGGTTTCCTGGGCGGTATCCTGGCCGGTTTCCTGGCGGGGTACATCGTGCTCTTCCTGATGAAGATATTTGCGCATCTGCCACAGGCATTGGATGGTATAAAACCCACGCTGATCTATCCGCTGCTGGGTGTGTTTATCATCGGCATCCTGATGTGCTTCATCTTCAACCCGCTGATCGGTGTTGTAAATGATGCGCTGTCCAGCGGACTTTCCAAGCTGGCGGATGCGGATATGCTTTGGCTGCTGGGTCTGATCCTGGGAGGCATGATGGCCATCGATATGGGCGGTCCCATCAACAAGGCGGCGTATGCAACGGGCGTCGGTCTTCTGGCGACGGCCAACGGGCTTGCAGCCTCCGATCCGAAGGCGCAGGCATGCTACATCGCCATGGCAGCCATCATGGTCGGCGGTATGGTTCCGCCGGTAGGCATCGCGCTTGCATGCTGGTTCTTCCCGAAGAAATTCACCAAGGCAGAACGCGGCTCTGCGGTATCCAATGTGGTCATGGGTGCATCCTTTATCACAGAGGGCGCGATCCCGTTTGCGGCTGCGGATCCGCTGCATGTCATTCCATGTACACTGGCCGGCTCAGCGGTGGCAGGCCTTTTATCCGCAATCTTTGAATGTACGCTGATGGCTCCTCACGGAGGCGTCTTCGTATTCGCTACGGTAGGTAAACCCTTCCTTTACATCCTGGCATGGCTCATCGGTTCCGCAGTGACCTGTGTGATGCTGGGGCTGCTGAAGAAGGATGCGATGGAAGTTTAGGTTTATTATTATAAATTAGAGAGGACGATTCATATGGTTTCATTTGATTACACGATCAAGGATGTTCACGGGATTCACGCAAGACCGGCTACGGATCTTTTCAAGATGACGAAGCAGTACGGTTCCATTGTAAAGGTTAAGAAGGGTGAGAAGGAAGTTCCCTTCAAGGGAGTTATGGGGATCATGGCTCTGGGAGCAAAGCAGGGCGATACGGTGACCTTCTCCTTCGACGGTCCGGATGAAGCGGAAGAGCTGGAGGCTGTAAAGGCTTTCATGGAAGCTAATCTGTAAGACAGGGTTGCAGCGCAGTGACTTATATGGGGAGCCACTGCGCTGTTTTACATGGAGAGGAGACTTTATATGGTCATATACGAAGGGAAAGCAGTATTTGAAGGGGTTGCAATCGGAAAGCTTTCGGTGTATAAAAAGAACGAAGAAACCGTTAAGCGGGAAAAGGTGACGGATGTGGAAGCTGAGGTTGCCCGTTATGCCGCGGCGCGGGAGACTGCGACAGAGCAGCTGCAGGCGCTCTATGAAAAGGCCGTGAAGGAAGTGGGTGAGGCCGGAGCGGAGATCTTCGAGGCCCATCAGATGATGGTGGAGGACGGAGATTTCATCGACTCGGCGGAGAATATCATCCGCACCCAGTCCGTGAATGCGGAATTCGCGGTAGCGGAGACCGGAGACAATTTCAAGAAAATGTTCGAGGAAATGGATGATGAGTATTTCCGCGGAAGAGCCGCTGACGTCAAGGATATCTCGGAGCGGATCATCCGGATCCTGCAGGGCAGCGGAAATGCGGGGATCCAGACGGATGAGCCGGTGATCGTTGTAGCGGATGACCTGGCACCCTCCGAGACGGTACAGATGGATAAGGATAAGATCCTGTCCTTTGTGACCGTGCATGGTTCTGCCAATTCCCATACATCCATTCTCGCGAAGACCATGAATATCCCGGCCATCATCGGCTGTGATATCCCTCTGTCGGATGAGGTGGACGGCAGGGAAGCCATCGTGGACGGCTTTGAGGGCAAGGTCTATGTGGATCCCGAGCCGGAGATCCTGGAAGCAAAGAAGAAGATCCTTTCGGCAGAGCTGGAGAAGAAGGAGCTTCTGGGACAGCTGAAGGGTAAGGAAAATGTGACACTGGACGGGCAGCGGATCAATCTGTATGCCAATATCGGCAACACCAAGGATCTGGGACTCGTATTAAAGAATGATGCCGGCGGGATCGGACTCTTCCGTTCCGAATTCATCTATCTGGGCTCGGAGGATTATCCCACCGAGGATGAACAGTTTGCGATCTATAAGCAGGTGGCGGAGACCCTGGCAGGAAAGAAGGTCATCATCCGGACCCTGGACATCGGCGCGGATAAGCAGGCAGATTATTTCAAACTGCCACAGGAAGAGAATCCGGCCATGGGACTTCGGGCGATCCGGATCTGTCTCACCAGACCGGAGGTCTTCAAGACGCAGCTTCGTGCGATCCTTCGCGCGTCTGCTTTCGGTAAGATCTCCATCATGTTCCCGATGATCATTTCCGTGGATGAGGTGCAAAAGATCAAACAGATCCTCGCGGAGGTGAAGGCGGAGCTGGATACAGAGGGGATCCCCTACGACAAGGCCATCGAAACGGGCATCATGATCGAGACGCCCGCAGCAGTCATGATGGCGGAAGAGCTGGCACAGGAGGTGGACTTCTTCAGTGTGGGAACCAATGACCTGACCCAGTATACACTGGCCATCGACCGCCAGAACCAGTCACTGGATGACTTCTATGATTCACATCATCCGGCGATCCTGAAGATGCTGAAGATCATAGTCGACAGTGCGCATAAGTACGGCAAATGGGCCGGTATCTGCGGTGAGCTGGGAGCGGATCTGACGCTGACCAGGGAATTCCTGGCGATGGGCTTTGATGAACTGTCCGTTTCACCGGGACGCATCCTTCCGCTCCGTAAGATCGTAAGAGAGACGGATGTAGCTGCTTATAAAGCGGGAAAGTAATGTAAAGGATCAATAACCAACTGTACATAAGACGAAACACTATAAACCCATATAAAATCTGACGAAACGCGGATTACCCCTCGAAAAAAGTAAACAAAATTAGAAAACCCGGAGAAAATGTCATAAAAAACTGACATTTCCTCCGGGCTTTATCTATGATTATTATCGTCTGAAATCCCCGTGAAATATGGATTTTGTACGCCAAAAACAAATTATTCAAACATCCGTTCAGCAAAAGTATCAAAATTCTGCACTTCCCGAATTGTACTCTTTGATCTGGAAAAGTGAGTCAAAAGTGAGTCAAACCATTTTTTCGGCCAAAAAATCTGTTGGATTTTCCGCCTCCCCCAACACCCCGCAATCCCAGTATTTATGCAGAAAGGAAGATGGACAGCCACTTGCGTGACTGCCCATCTTGGAGAAGGTATTTTGTTACTTATGGGGTGTAGCAAAAAACTATAATGTATTGGGGGTTACAAGTGTTATTATACGCAAAACCGTTTCGAAGTGTGCCCAAAGATGAAATTTTTTTCAAGTTTTTTTTAGTAAATGTGCCAACGTGCTTTGGGCACTTTGTCGGGTTTTGGCTATTCTGATACAGTTTCGACCCCTGTTTTGTCAGTTTTGAACAAGGATACGAACTCTTCCCCGGTGATCTTCTCCTTTTCCAGTAGCAATTCTGCTGTTTGATGAAGAACATCCATATGATCTACGATGATCTTCTTTGCCTTTTCATAGCATTCGTCGATGATCCGCTTTACTTCCGAATCGATCAGGGACTTCACGGCCTCGCTGTAATGAGCTTCATGACCGATGTCACGGCCGACGAAGACTTCATCATCCTCTGCGGTCTCATAATTGATCATGCCGACCTTTTCGGAGAATCCGTAGCGAACCACCATATCCCGTGCGGTCTTGGATGCCTGACGGATATCCTGGGATGCGCCGGTGGTAACATCATGGAAGATCAGCTCCTCTGCGATCCGTCCGCCGAAATCCACCTGGATCTCCTGCAGCATCTTCTCTTTGGTATTAAATACGTTGTCATTTTCGGGCAGAGGCATGGTATATCCCGCTGCGCCGATTCCCGTCGGAATGATGGATACGGTGTAGACCGGACCCATTTCCGGAAGAACATGGAATAAAATAGCGTGTCCTGCCTCGTGATAGGCTGTGATCCGTCGTTCCTTCTCGGGTACCAGACGTGATTTCTTCTCCGTTCCGATCCCTACCCTGACAAATGCTCTGTCCACATCTTCTTTCTTAATGAACTCACGGTCATTACGGGTTGCATTGATGGCCGATTCGTTCATCAGATTCTCCAGATCTGCGCCGGAGAAACCGGATGTGGTGCGTGCGATGGCGTGCAGATCCACATCCTCCGCCAACGGCTTATTTCTGGTATGTACCTGCAGGATCTCCTCGCGGCCCTTTACATCAGGACGGCCTACGGCACATTTCCGGTCGAAACGGCCCGGTCGCATGATGGCGGGATCCAGAATATCCACTCGGTTGGTTGCTGCCATAACGATGATTCCCTCGTTCTCACCGAAACCATCCATCTCTACCAGCAGCTGGTTCAGAGTCTGCTCGCGCTCGTCATGACCGCCGCCCAGACCGGCACCACGCCGACGGGCCACGGCATCGATCTCATCGATAAAGACAAGACACGGTGCATTTGCTTTTGCATCATCGAAGAGGTCCCGGACACGGGAGGCTCCCACACCGACGAACATTTCCACGAAATCCGATCCGGAGATGGAGAAGAAGGGCACATCCGCCTCGCCGGAAATGGCCTTCGCCAGCAGGGTCTTACCTGTTCCCGGAGGGCCTACAAGCAGGATTCCCTTGGGGATCCGCGCGCCCATTTTCGTGTACTTTTCAGGCTCCTTCAGGAAATCAACGATCTCCGCCAGTTCTTCCTTTTCCTCTACCAGGCCGGCCACATCCTTAAATGTGATCCCGGTCTTTACATCCTTCTTCGCCCGGCTCTTGCCGAAGTTCATGAGCTTGCTGTTGGCTCCACCGCCGGCACCGCCGCCTGCGCCGATCTGCTGGCTCACAATGAAGAAGACAACGATCATTGCCAGCAGTACCGCAAACACATAGGGCAGAAGCTTCATCCAGATGCTGGGGCGCTCCACGTCACTGACCTTGTAGGGTACCTGATTCTTCGCGTTGTCCAGAACCTTGATGGTGTCGCTGACATCCGGGGTGAAGTAGACCAGATCCCCCTTCGTACGAACAACGGTGACCGTACCTGTAGGTACCTCGGCGTTCTGTTTGATCTCCACACGAAGGACGTCCTCCGACTTCAGTTCACTCTTCAGAGATTCATTCGTGTAATCTGTCTGTACATTTCCCTGACGGTTCAGGATCGTATTCGCGATCCCGAGCAGCAGCAGGAGCAGGAGGATATAGACAAATATTCCTCCGACTCTTGACCTTCTTTCCATTTTAAGTCCTCGTTTCTACATTTGTATTCATTCTAAATGAGCTTCGGGTCACCCCGTCTGTCTCATTCTATCACTCCGATATACGGGAGATTTCTGTAATTCTGAGCATAGTCCAGTCCGTAACCCACCACGAACCTGTCCGGGATGGTGAAGCCCGTCATCCAGGGCTCAATACTCACCAGACGGCGCGACGGCTTGTCCAGGAGAGTGATGACCTTCAGACTCGCAGGCTTTCTCTCCTGCAGCACATCCATCAGGAAGGACAGAGTCCGTCCCGTATCCATGATGTCCTCCACCAGGATCACATCCAGCCCTTCGATGGACTCATCCAGATCCTTATTGAAATGGATCACTCCTGTGGAGGAGGTTCCGTTTCCATAGCTCGATACCGACAGGAAATCCAGAGTTACCGGCGTCTTCATCCGCTTGGTAAGCTCACACAGGAAATATACGCTTCCCTTCAGGATACCGACCATCCGGAGCTCCTTTCCGGCATAGACCCGGTCCAGCTCCTCTGCCATCTCCTGAATCCTCTTCTCAAGATCCTCCTGGCTGATCAGTTCTTCAATCTGTAATTCCATCATTCGCCTGCCTTTCTGCCGGCGGGGTCACCCCCGGACGACCTCTATCTCATAAACCTCTGTGGTTTGTTCCGTCACCTTACAATGCTCGCTGAGCCTCAGTCCGACCACCCAAAGGATCCCGGCGTCATCTGCCACTACAGGATAGTCCTTCCGCTGCTCCGCCGGAACCTTTCGGTCCGTAAAGAATCTTGCCAGCGGTTTCTTCCCGCCGTTCATGTGAATGGTCAGCATGTCGCCCTGTTTTGGTTTACGTAATATTAGTTCTCCCTGTACTGCCGCTGCATCCAGGAGTACCCGCTCCACCCCGTCCGGAATCTCTTCCCCCGGAGAATAGTTACGTTTCACAACGGAGATCCGAACCGGCTTCCTGAAAAGCATCGGTTCATTTTCATCCGAAGAAGCTTCTGCCCCTGCTCCGTCATCTGCCAGAGACCGGTCTTCCCGGTCCTTCCGCAGTTCAACACCCTCATAGGTCCGGATCGCCGTCATGCCATAGGGCAGATCCAGACGCTTTCCGGTCTCTCTTCCGAAGAGTTCCCGGACAGCGGAAATGTGCTTCCGCGTCAGATCCTTCCGCTGTCCGGCCAGGCGCTCCATTTCCCGGAGGATCAGTTCGCCGAGGACAGTGTTCTCACCGTCCGTCAGTTCTCCCAACTGATTCGAAAGAACCACCGTTTCCGGTTCCCCGGAACTCCGACAGATACAGTCTTTTCGAAGTTCTTCGACCTTCGTTTCCTGTATATCATACAATTCTTCCGCTTCCTTCGCAAGTGAAAGAAAATGTTCGTCCACACCGGCGTTGATCTCCCGAAGCTCGGGGAGGATCCGGTTCCTGAGTTTATTTCTGCTGTAATCCGACTCCAGGTTCGTGGAATCCGTGCAGAAGCCTATGCCCTGCTCCGCAAGCCAGATCTCGATCTCCCCTCGGCTCACCTCCAGTAACGGCCGGATCCTGTCTCCCTGTATGGGACGGATCCCCCGGAGTCCGCGAAGTCCGGTTCCCCGCAACAGGTGGAACAACACCGTCTCCACCTGGTCCTCCCGCTGATGTGCCAGGGCGATCCAGTCGGCTCCTGTTTCTTCCTTATATTCTTCCAGACAGGAATACCTTGCCTTCCGCCCGGCCTCCTCCAGCGACAGGCCTTCCTCCTTTGCCAGGGCAGGCACGTCCCTTTCACAGATCCTGCAGGTGATCCCCAGTCTTTCTGCCTCCTGCCTTACATATTCCGCGTCCCGCTCCGCTTCTTCTCCGCGGATCCCGTGCATCACGTGACAGACGGAGATCCCCGTATTCAGGGTTTCCGACAGCCGGGACAGTATATGCAGAAGGCAAATGGAGTCCGCTCCCCCGGACACCGCCACGATTCCCGTGGTGCCGGGAGCGATCATCTTCTGATCAAGGATATAATTCAGGACCCTCTGTTCCAGGCCCGTGAATACGCTGTCTGCCATACCTGCCTCCTGCGCCGCAGTGCGCATGTGTAAAAAAGAGCAGTGCCGATCTGGCACTGCCCGTTTCATTTAATCTCCTTTGCTGGGTCGGATCACGATCTCATCCGGATATACGAGACCCAGTTTATTTTTTGCCTCGTCTTCGATATACTTCTTCGTCTGCATGTATTTTTCGCGGTTCTCCAGCTCCTCGGCCTTTGTCTCAGCCGCCTGGATCTGGGCTTCCAGCTGACGCTCCGTCACCGCGAGTTCTTCGCTCTTCTCATGCAGACTCATGGCCCGCATACTGCTGATAGCGATAACTACCAGAACTACGATCAGGACCAGAATCAGACCGCTCTTCGATTTTCTTCTCGTTGCTCGACCCATACGGACTCCTCGTTTAGTCTACATAAAATGAGAATACATTTTATTTTTGCACATTTCCAATGAATATGCAAGGCTTTTTTAGAGGATTTTGAACATTTCTCCCGCTTCTTCCTTTCGGATGGCCTCCGTTACCTTGGTAACCTCCGCCTTAACGGTCTTATTTCCGAATGTGATCTCAATCACATCCCCGACCTTTACGTCGTAGGATGCCCGGGCCGGCTTGCCGTTCACGGCTACACGCCCCGCATCACAGGCCTCATTGGCCACGGTCCGCCGCTTGATCAGCCGCGATACCTTCAGATACTTATCCAGTCTCATTAGCTGTTCACTTCTTCCTTCAGTCCGCGTCCTGCCTTGAACTTCGGTGCCTTGGAAGCCGGAATGGTCATGGTCTTGCCGGTTCTCGGATTTCTTCCCTCTCTGGCTTCTCTCTCCAGTACCTCAAATGTACCGAAGCCTACCAGGGACACCTTCTCGCCCTTACGCAGGGTCTCTGCCACTACCTCTGTGAAGCCCTTTACGGCCTTCTCGGCCTCAGTCTTCTTCATACCTGTCTTTTCAGCAAGTGCTGCTACAAATTCTGCCTTATTCATATCGAAATATTCCCTCCTAATTTGAATCAATTCTGCATCGATCCGGTATCTTTTTCACGTCCCTTCGCCCGCGCCGGCGAAAAAGGCGCACGAACATATTTATATCGGGAAATCCGCGTTTTGTCAAGGGAATTGTGCGCTTTTCACATGTTTTCCGTGACATTTCGTCCACCATTTTCACATTCTTTCCATTGAATTTTCGAAATGACACTTGTATAATGAGTGCCATAGGAGGTTGGTTTACCATAATGAAAAACCTTATTCGTGTTCTTGTCTTAGTAGCCCTGGTTGTCGTCGGCTACATTATCATAGATTCCATCATCACAAAAAGTGACAAAACGAAAATGCCGGAACTTGCGTCGGCATCCGCCGAATACGGAGCCCTGGCCGAAGTGGACCTGGAGGAGAAGCAGTATAGCGTTCATAAAGAAACTCTTACCTCAATCGATGCCATCGACAAGGAAGTCAACGGACAGATCGAAGCCGATATCAAGGCCCTGACCGATGCAGCAGTCGCTGCAGAGCCGTCAGCTGACGAACCAAAGGCCGCTTATATCAATGCAATTGATACATATAAAGTAAATGACAGGATCGTGAGTGTCCGTGTGACCTCCATGACGAGAAAGCCGACCATGACTACATTTGACAAGACTGTCAATGTATATAACTACGACATTTCCACAGGAAAAAAGGTAACCCTGGACGAGATCTTCAATGCAGATGTGAAGTCGGCGATCCCGGGCTACAGCGAGAAATACCTTCTCGGGAAGACCAAGATCGAATTCTATACCGGAGATAAGACCTCTTCGGCAACCTATAATTCCGTAAAATCCTTTCTGAAGAGTGATCTTCTGACCAAGGATAATCTGGAGGTCTCCCAGTCGGAGTACAACCTGATCCTCACAGGCGAGGCAGGCACGCCGGAGAAGAAGACCGAAGCCAAGACGGATACAGCGGACACAACGGCAACCTCCGAGGAAGGCGCCTCCGATACGGAAACCGCGTCCGCAAAGACAACGGAATCCAAGAATCCGCCGCAGTCCGGCGACAAGATGGTGGCCTTCACCTTTGACGACGGTCCGCACAAGACCAACACCGACAAGATCCTGGATATCCTGAAGAAATACGGTGTTCACGCAACCTTCTTCATGCAGGGTGTGAATGCTTCCTACTATCCCGACGTGGTAAAGCGGATCTATGAAGAGGGCAATGAGCTGGGTAATCATACCTGGGATCATAAGAATCTGAAGAATCTCTCGGAAGCCGAGATCCGTGCAGAGATCGATGACGCAGCAGATGTCATAGAAGAAGCGGCCGGCGCAAGGCCGATGGTGGTACGTCCTCCCTACGGAGGATACAATGACACCGTAAAGGCAGTGGTACAGGAGCCCCTGATCCGATGGAGCGTGGATTCCGAGGACTGGGATTCCCGCGATCCGGACGTGATCGTACCTCATGTACTGGAGGATGTGGAGGACGGTGACATCATCCTCTTCCACGATGTCCACGAAACAACAACCCCCGCCATCGAGCGGCTGGTTCCCGAGCTTCAGAAGCAGGGCTACCAGATCGTGACGGTCAGCGAGCTGATCGCCGCAAAGGGATTCGATATCAATTCGCAGGACCTGTGGTTCCATGCGAAGCCATGACGTGCAACGTGCAATACAGGGACGGTTCTGATCTGATCAGAACCGTCCCTGGTCGTTCACACCTGTCCCCGGTTTGACGGAACCGACCTGTCCCGGTCAATTGGGGGACGGTTCTGGTTTGATCAGAACCGTCCCTGGCTGATCACACCTGTCCCCGGTTTGACGGAACCGACCTGGGAATGAAAAAAAGAATGAGCACCTCGCGGTGCTCATTCTTCTGTATTATACGGCGTATCCTTTGGCTTTGATCACATCCACCACGGAGTCCACATACTCCTTGCAAACTTCCTCGGTGGGTGCTTCCACCATGACGCGGACTACCGGTTCGGTACCGGACTCGCGGACCAGGATCCGGCCGGTGTCGCCCAGCTTTTCCTCGACTTCTTTTACCTTTGCCTGCACGTCCGCATCCTCCTGTGCTTCCTTCTTGTCGCTGACACGTACATTTACCAGTACCTGCGGGAAGATCTTCAGGGGTGCTACCAGCTCGGACAGCTTCTGCTTCTTGGCCAGCATGGCTTCCATGATCTTCAGGGAGGTCAGGATGCCGTCACCGGTGGTGGCGTACTTGGAGTAAATGATGTGTCCGGACTGCTCTCCGCCGACACGGCAGCCATACTGCTGCATGTACTCGTATACGTACTTGTCGCCGACTGCGGTCTTCGCATACTGGATCCCCAGTTCGTCAAATGCCTTGTAGAGTCCGAAGTTGGACATAACGGTAGTTACTACCGTATTGTTCATCAGTTCGCCGCGTTCCTTCATGTAAACGCCGGAGAGATAGAGGATATGGTCTCCCGTGATCACCTCGCCCTTATCGTCGACTGCAAGACAGCGGTCTGCGTCACCATCATAGGCAAAGCCTGCATCCAGTCCATTGTCCACAACAAACTTCTGCAGTCCCTCGATGTGGGTGGAGCCTGCGTCGCGGTTGATGTTGGTTCCGTTGGGCTCCGCATTGATCAGGTAGGTCTTTGCGCCCAATGCATCAAATACGGACTTGGCGATGTTCCACGCCGCACCGTTTGCACAGTCCAGCGCGATCCTCTTATCCTTGAAGGAATACTGTCCCAGGGAGATCAGGTAACCCACATAGCGGTTACGTCCGGATACATAATCCACGGTGCATCCGATCTTCTCACGCTTCGCCAGCGGAAGCTCTGTCCAGGTCTGGTCAAAGAGTGTGACCGAACCATCCAGGAAATCCTCAATCAGAGCGATGGTCGACTCTTCCATCTTCTCGCCGGAGCCGTTCAGCAGCTTGATCCCGTTGTCATAGTACGGATTGTGGCTTGCAGAGATCATGATCCCGCAGTCAAAGCCGTCCATACGTGTCACGTAAGCAACCGAAGGGGTCGTCGTAACGTGAAGCATGTATGCATCCGCACCGGAAGCTACGATCCCGCCTACCAGTGCATACTCAAACATGTAGCTGGAGCGGCGTGTGTCCTTTCCGATCACGATCCGGGGCATCTCGTCCCGTCCGTTCTGCCGTTTCAGTTCTCCGTAATACCATCCGAGAAAACGACCGATCTTATACGCATGATCCGAAGTAAGATCGCAGTTTGCCTCTCCGCGGAAACCATCTGTTCCGAAGTATCTTCCCATGATTTTCTTCCTTTCCTTCTATTCATTTTATGTATCTGATCCACGTACCTTCAATACGATCATGACCCATTCCACATTCTTCGCACAGGTCACGCCATCGGCACCTGTGTCCATGATGAATCGTAATTCTCATGACGACACAGTACCTCACTATTATACACACTTCGCCGCATAAAGCAAAGCCCCTAATCCGCCGGCCTCTGACCGGACCCATGGCAGCATATTTAATCCGCCGGCCTCTGATAGAACCGGCCCAGCACCCTCTCCGTCTTGATCACATTTACAAATGCCTCCGGATCCACCTTCTTCACCAGAGTCGTGACTCGTCCGGACTCCGCGGAGGACACCACGGAATAGACCACATAACGCTCGCAGTGCTCGTATGCGCCCTCGCCTTCCAAAACCGTCGCGCCGTGATTGCTGATATCGTAAATGGCTTCGCAGACCTCCTTCGGTTTATTGGTCACGATGAAGAGCGTCGCCTTCTGATATTTCCGGTAAAGCACCCGGATCGCGATCGTGGAAGCATACTGGAAAATGATGGAATACAGCGCCTTGTTCCAGTCAAAGAGAAGTCCGGCTGCCGCCAGGATACAGGCGTTGATGATCAGCGCGATGTTGAAGGAATCCACGCCCCGCCGCTCGGACAGGAATATGGAAATGAAGTCCGTACCGCCGCTGGTGGAATCCGCCAGAAGACACAGGCTGATGGCGCCGCCGTTGATAAGACCTCCGAAAATGCTGATCAGAAGCGGATCTCTCGTCACCACATAGGGCGGAAGGAGATCCGTAAGAATACTGGTAAGAAGGATGACCCAGCAGGACAGCAGGGTGAACTTCCTGCCGATGAACCGGAATCCGATATAGACCGGAACCGCATTGATCAGGATGTTGACCACGGTGTAGGGAACCGTGATGGCAAAATACTTCTTGAAGATCTCCTGGATCAGAAGCGTAAGACCGCTGGCCCCGCCGGGGATCAGACCGCCGGTATGGACGAAGGTCTTGATATTCATGGCCATAACAAGCGATGCAAAGGACACAACGATGATCCGGAGGACAAGACCTCCGAACTCCTTCCCCTTCTTCGCATCTCGCTGTTTTGCAACACCCATGCGCTTCTCCTTCCGCACACCGGAGCCGCCTCCGGAGTACTAAGACTCGGTCTTTCTGATATTTGAATCAAGCAGACGGTTGAAGCCCAGCCATCCGGGCGTTCCGTCGCTTGCCTCAAGTGCTTCCTTAAAGGTTTCCAACTTCGCGTCAAGGTTATCCGCGAAGGACAGTGCCAGTGCCTCGATCAGTGCCGGCTTCTTCGGTGAACCGTACTCGTATTCCCCGTGATGCGCCAGGATACAGTGGATCAGCTCGTCCCGGAGCTTCTTCGGGAAGCCCTCGATGGCGTCGCATTTCTCTCCGATCCACATGGCTCCGATCACGATATGTCCCAAAAGCTGACCCTCATCGGTATAGTCATTCTCCGGGAAGTCCGAGATCTCCTTCAGCTTGCCCACGTCATGCAGGATCGCCGCCGTCACCAGAAGATCACGGTTCAGAACCGGATACTGCTTTGCCAGGAACTCACAGGTCTTCGCCACAAAAAGACTGTGGTGCAGAAGCCCTCCGATAAATGCGTGATGCACGGCCTTCGCCGCACTGTGGCCTTTGAAATTCTTTATAAATGAGTCGTCCTCGATGAAGAAACCGGACAGCAGCTGGTGCAGGTACGGATTCTTCGTATCCGCGATCATCCGGAGCAGGGAATCATACATCTCCTCCGTCTTATAGGGGGAACAGGGCATGTACTCGGACACCGTGTACTCTCCCTCCCGCGCCTTGCGGATCCGGGACACATTTAACTGCAGCTGATTGTTGAAGCTGGTCACCTGTGCTTCCACGAAAATGTAGTCCATCGCCTCGAAATGATCGATCCCGCCCGAAAGGTTCCAGACCTTTGCATCAATGGTTCCCGTTCTGTCCTGCAGCGTCAGACTGTAGTAAGTCTTATCCGCCTTGGTCTTTGCCACTACCTTCGTCTTGCAGAAATAAATCTCCGAGACATTTTCTCCTTCATATAACTCCTTGATGTATCTCAATGTTCAAACTCCTTACTTCGTTGTTGTCGATGTGCTGGCCTTGCTCAGGGTAAACACGAACTCGGTTCCCTCATCCACCTTACTGTTCACGGTGATCACCTCGTGATGCGCCTTAATGATCTCCTTTGTGATGGCAAGTCCGAGACCCGTTCCGGTCTTGTCCTTACCGCGGGAAGAATCGCCCTTGTAGAACCGGATGAAGACCTTCTTCTGCATCTCCTCATCCATGCCCATACCTTCATCCTTGATGGAGATATGAAGCTTGTCGTCCTTCTCCTTATCGGTAACGGTCACAAAGATCCTCTTGCCCTTGGGGGTGAATTTCAGAGCGTTGTCGATCAGATTGTAGATCACCTGCTGGATCTTGGTCTTATCCGCCATGACCACGGTCTCTTCCGCATGGTTGTTCAGGTAGATGGCGACTCCCTTCTCGATACATTTGATCTCAAAGGTATTCAGCGTGGAATTGATGATATCGATGATATCGAAGCTCGTCAGCTTCAGATAAGGACCGTAATTCTCCAGATTGTTCAGGTCCAGCAGCCCCTGGGTCAGCTTCGTCAGACGCTGGGTCTCATTCAGCACGATATCCAGGTAACGGTCCTGCTTCTCCGGAGGGATGGTCCCATCCTTCATCGCCTCGATATATCCCTTGATGGAGGTCAGCGGTGAACGGAAATCATGGGAAATGTTGGACACGAAATCGCGCCGGTACTCCTCCAGCTTCGACAGCTCCGCGGCCATGTACTCCATGGATTCCGCCAGCTGACCGATCTCATCCGTGGAGTGGATCTCCGTCCGCACATCCAGATTCCCCTTGGAATACTCATTTGCCACAACCGACAGCTTCTTAACCGAGGTCAGGACCTTCTTGGATACGACCGCCAGGAACACGAAGGCGATAACGATGATGACCAGACACGGGATCAGGACGATACTGTAAATGTTCCGCAGAAGCTCATTGATCTGGGATACGGTGGCATGCAGGATCAGAGCACCTCTGTGCTCCGTGGTCACCACCTTACCGGTGGCATCCATCTGATCCAGATGAACCGGTACATTTACCGAGATCATATCATTCTTATACAGGCCGTAGAAATCACCCGTCAGAGAATGCTCCGCGTCGATCCTGTAATCCGGATCCAACTGATAAATGTTCGTTGGAATCTTCCCCACCTGCTCCGGAGCCTCGGTCCCGGATTCGCTGGCCCGTGCGGTTGCAATGACCCGTCCGTACTCGTCGATGTACCAAACATCTGCCTCCAGTGCGGTTGCATAATAACGAAACAGATACTCCAGGCCGGGCTTATCGTATCGTCCTGCAAGATAACCCGCTACTGTCTGGGACGCGATCAGCGACGCCTCATTTGACAGAGTACCTGTCTTCTCGGACACCAGGGATCTTCTGGTCATGAAGGACGTAAAAACGATCAGCACGCCGAAGGACACGATCAGGATGGCCAGGAACGCTATGTAGATTCGGTCCAATATGGAATGCTGCATATATTATTTCACCTCAAATTTGTACCCGACACGCCATACGGTCACGATCGACCATGGGAAATTCCCCTCCAGCTTCTCACGGAGACGCTTGATATGTACATCCACCGTACGGGTATCACCCATGAAGTCATAGCCCCACAGCTGGTTCAGCAGCTGCTCGCGGGTGAACACCTGATTCGGCTGGCTGGCAAGGAAATACAGCAGCTCCAGCTCCTTCGGCGGCATATCGATATTTCGACCGCAGAAGGTAACCGTGTAATTCGAAATATTGACGATCAGATTCTCATACTCCACATAATCGCCCTTCCGCTCTGCGCGCTCTGTCGGAGACGGCTCCTCCGCCTTTCTGGTACGGCGCAGCACCGCACGGACACGGGCTACCATTTCATTTGAGTCAAACGGCTTGATGATGTAGTCGTCCGCACCCATTTTCAGCCCCAGGACCTTATCGAATACCTCACCCTTTGCGGAAAGCATGATGATGGGAGTCTCCTTCGTCCGGCGGATCTGCTGGCAGACCTCGTAGCCGTCCATGCCCGGAAGCATCAGATCCAGAAGAATCAGATCCGGGTTGTAGCTGTCCACTACCTGGAGCGCGGTCTCGCCGTCGCCGGCGATCTCGGTGTCGAAGCACTCCTTATTCAGATAGAGGGAAATGAGTTCGGCGATGTTCTCGTCGTCGTCAACTATAAGGATTCTTGGTTTATCCATCTTCTCACCTTTTCTTCCTTAGAAATGTGTAAATAATAACCTAATATACCAATCTTAAATATAACATAAATCTCATATTTTTGCTACTGACGTTTGAGACGATTCCTGCCCGCTCGGATGCACTGCCGTGCTTCGGACAGATACCCCAAGGGACCCGCAATGATCCCTTGGGGCATCTTCCTCGCCCGTTGCAGGCACCCTTCGCGGAGGAATCTGTCCCCACCAAGGCAAAAATAAACCGCAGATGTGTTATATCTGCGGTGTCTTATCAGGTTGTTTTGCCATTAAAACAAAGGAATAAAAGCAGGTGTTACGAAATCGGATAAACCTGCGGTTTGTTTTTCGGGTACAGGCCGCATAGCGGCTGTAAAGAGACATGGCCATGGCTCACAGTCGCAATGCGGCCGTCACTAATTTACAAATCACAGTTTAACGACAGTAACACCGGCATCGCCTTCTCCGAACTCGCCCAGGCGGTACTCCTTGACGAAACGGAGGGTGCGGAGACGTTCATGGATGGCCTTGCGCAGCGCACCTGTCCCCTTGCCGTGAACGATACGGACGGTTGCCGCATGGGCAAGCAGCGCGTCATCCAGGAATTTGTCAAGATTTGCAAGGGCTTCGTCCACGGTCTGTCCCAGCAGGTTCAGCTCCGGCCTGAAGCTGTAGCCCTTATGGATATTACCCTCTCCGGCGGCACGGACCTTCGGTGCGGACACCTTCTCCTCCTCCAGGATCAGCAGGTCCGACGCAGGAAAGCGGGAGGTGAGGATTCCCATCTCCACGGTGAAAAGCCCCTTCGAATCCGCCAGGGCGATAATGTGTCCTTCCGTATCCAGACTGAGTACCTTCACCCGGTCTCCGATCCGAAAGTCACTTGTCTTCTGGCCGGATACCTGTTTCTTCTTCTCGGTTTTGTCCGTCAGCGCATCCTTCTTCTTCCGGAGAGCGGCACGCTGTTCCTCCATCCGGCGGGCGTCGGCCGCTGCCGGATTCTTCAGCCATTTCTGGTAGTCACGGATGGCTGCGTCTGCGGTATCCTTGGCGTCCTCCACGATCTCCCTGGCTTCGGCTCTGGCCTTTGCCAGGATCTCCTCCCGCTTCTCCGACATTTTCTTTTCCTGTGCGGACAGGCGCTGTCTCAGGGCCTCGGCTTCCTTCCGGTAATGCTCCAGCTCTTCCTGATCCTTCTCCATGGTCCGACGGGTCTGCTCCAGCTCGGTCAGGATCTGGTCCATGCTGATAGCGTCAGCATCCAGACGTCCGCGGGCACTCTCGATGATCGTCTCGGGAAGACCCAGTCTCCGGGAGATGGCAAATGCGTTCGAGCTTCCGGGTACGCCGATCATCAGCCGGTAGGTGGGACGAAGCGAAGCCACATCAAATTCACAGGACGCATTTTCCACACCGGGCTCGGAAAGAGCGTAGGTCTTCAGCTCCGTATAGTGAGTGGTGGCCATGACACGCGCCCCGCGGCTCTTCAGCTCAGACAGAATGGAGACTGCCAGCGCAGCACCCTCCACCGGATCGGTACCGCCGCCGGGCTCATCGAAGAGACAAAGGGTGTCTCTGTCGGCATGTTGGATTATGTAAACTATATTGCTCATATGGGATGAGAAGGTGGAAAGACTCTGCTCGATACTCTGCTCATCTCCGATATCCGCGAATACATCCTGGAAGACAGCCAGCTTCGACCCATACATGGCGGGAATATGAAGCCCCGCCTGTCCCATCAGGGTCAGAAGTCCCAGGGTCTTCAGTGATACGGTCTTACCGCCGGTATTCGGTCCCGTGATGATCAGAACGGAATACTCTTCGCCGAGCGTTATGTCAACCGGAACGGCTGTGGACCTCTCCAGCAGAGGATGTACCGCCCGCTTCAGCTCGATGATCCCATCCGTATTGAACTGCGGCTCCGCTGCATCGATGGCCTTGGCAAACTTTGCCTTGGCAAAGATGAAGTCCAGCTCCGTGAGGAGGGTCATATCCGTATGGATCTCGTCCTTTACGGAGGCTGCCATTTCCGAAAGACCTGCCAGGATCGCCTCGATCTCCAGATGCTCCTCTGCCTCCAGCTCCTTGATCTTATTGTTCAGATTTACGATCTCCATGGGCTCGATGAATACGGTGCTTCCCGTCTGGGACTGATCATGGATCATGCCCGGGAATTTGGAACGGTATTCGGCCTTCACCGGAATACAGTAACGTCCCCCGCGTATGGTGATCAGGGCATCCTGAAGTGTACCTTTGTCAGCTTCCCTTTTCACGATCTTCTCCAGCTGCTGATGGAGCTGGCTTCCGCAGTTCAGGATCTCCTTCCGGATCCTCTTCAGATTGCCGGAAGCATCATCCGCCATGTCCTCTTCCGACAGGATACAGCGGCGGATCTCCGTGGACACATCCCGCACCGGAAGCAGGGAGGAAAACCGCTCTGTCAGACTGTCCGGCTCCGGCGCTTCTCTTCTCGCACCATAGCCCTGCACCTGATCTGCGGTCTCCAGAAGTGCTGCGATATCCAGCAGCTCTCTCTGATCTAGCGGGGAACCAACCTCCAGAAGCCGGAGCACCTCTGCCAGCTCCCGAACGCCGGAGAACCCTACATTTCCGTATTCCTCCAGACGTCTCGAAGCATCCCGGGTCTCCTCCTGAAGACGTACGATCTCCACCGGATCCCGCCTCGGACTCAGCCGGAGGCATCTCTTCTTCGCACCCTGGGATACCGCATGTCCCGCAAGCATTTCCAGGATCTTTTCAAATTCAAGTACTCTGATCGTTCGTTTGTTCAAGTTTCAACTCCTCTTAGTCTTAGAATATGTTGTTACCTTTTCTCTATACTCATTTAATGAGCAACTCAATCGCTTTATCGATTATGGAACAAAACTACCAGGTATTTTTCAGAACCTCACCCTTACGATAGACGGTTCCCTTCACCTCTTCCCGGACCGGTGTCAGCTGGTTCTGCTTCACCATGTAGGCCAGATTCTGCCTTGCGCATTCAAGCAATGCGCAGCTATCCGTTGTATCCAGGATATTCCTTCTTACAAATGAGATAAAATCATCCAACCTGAACGGGATCAGTACTTAAGGTGTATTTCATCCGGCTAGATGATGCCTTAATTATACTGCGAGGTTTCTTTTACTTCTATTGACGAAGTTTATGAATTACAGGAATGCTCCCTATTTTAATAATATACTTCATATTTTTCTCCTATCCCCATTTTTATCCTATTATCGCCGAATAAATAGGAGAATTAGAATGCTTTGGCATAAAAAGTATTCTTCCCTGATCCATATTTTTTAATGTACCCTTCATCCATAAGTTTCTTTATTGCTGCTTCTACTGATTTTTCACTTATACTTGGACATATATTAACAATTTCTCGTTTTGTAAACTTACCTATTTTTGTATCGACAGACGCTTTTACAATATCATAAGCTTTACTCTTGATGGTGATTACCTTTTTCTTCCCATCCGCCGTTTCAGATATAATGGTAGTATCACTTAAAATATTTACCCTACTCTCAAATTCCCGATAGCACGCAAGTATAACACCAAGCATATATTTTACAAAAACCGAAGGATCTTCATCTTCTTCATGCCATCCTGATGACGAAGCCTCCAATGCGTCATAATAAGCATCCTTCGTCTTTTCAATATGCTTCTCAATACTAATATACTTTCCGACAAGATATCCTGATTTATATAAGAGTAAGAGCGTCATAAGCCTACTCATTCTCCCGTTACCATCATTAAAAGGATGGATGCAAAGAAAATCATGTAGAAATACAGGTATAATCAGCAATGGGTCCACTGATGTATCTTCCATCATAAAATTATAATTCTCACAAATCGCATCAATGCAAGGCTCTGTTTCGTAGGGTGGAACGGGTGTAAACCGAATCACCTCAGACCCATCCTCCTTTGTTTCCTTAAGATAATTTTGGGTTATCTTATATCTGCCACCATTTCCGGTTTCAGCATACTGCATCAAATCTCTGTGCAATTGAAGGATAATATTTCCATTGATAGGGATATATTCATAATTCTCATGAATCGTATTTAATACATCCCTGTATCCGGCTATTTCCCTCTCATCACGATTCTTGGGAGTTGTTTTTTCCTTTGCAATCTGACCGATTCTTGTTGCTGTAGTAATAATTCCCTCAATCCTATTTGAAGACTCAATAGATTGTACTTTGGCCACATCAACAAGTTTCTCCATTTCGACAGGTTTTTGGCGTAGAAACAGTTCCTGCTTCCCTTTATACTCATGAATCTGTGAAAGGTAATTCAGTATTTCATTATCCCAGCGGTATTCCTTATACTTTTTATAGTCAAATTCTCGCATATTCCCCTATTCCTTTCTATACTCCTAAATTTTATCATAAATTAGGAGCATGTCAATATATAGGAGTAAGAATACATACCGTATTTTTTCTATATGTATCACCTCAACTTTCAATGAAGTTATAACCAAATCATCGGTTATCACTCCATTGTGTTTTAGGAAACCCTTCAGCCAATATCTTTTCTCATGATCCGAACCGCAATACAGATTGTCGGCAGACACAATTTGACGCTCGCCAAATAAAGCCATTTCCGTTTTCAATCTTCAAATCACCAATCATCATTAAGGCCGCTCATAAACCGCCATTACTTCAGCTGGTCCTCGAATTCCTTATACAACTCCCCCGTATCCAGACGATAGATACGATAGTATACTTTGCCCCCATACCCCTCTGTTTTATTCTCAACAATCTTCTTGTATATCACTCCATATACGAGATTAAATCTGTTATCCCACCAATGATCAACGATTTTCGGATTGCCCATTTTCTCATACCCATCCTTTTCATTCTCCTTCTCTATCTTTTGAAGATATAGATTCACCATAGCGGTGTCGATCGGTCCTGTCTGCAACACTCCATGTTTATCCAGATAATACCATTTCCCTCTGTCCAAAAGCCAGCCGCTTTTCATTGCCCCATTTTTTTCGCAATAATACCACTTATCCTGATATTTAATCCAGCCGGTACACATAGTTCCACTGCCGCTAAGATAATACCATTTTCCTCCATCCAGAAGCCAGCCAGTTTTCATTGCCCCATTTTTTTCGCAATAATACCACTTACTTTGATATTTAATCCAACCGGTACACATAGCTCCACTGCCGCTAAGATAATACCATTTTCCTCCATCCAGAAGCCAACCGCTTTCCATCGCCCCATTATTTTTGCAATAATACCACTTACTTTGATATTTAACCCAACCGGTTTTCATCCACCCATTCGCATCGAAATAATACCAATTATCATTAATGTACTTCCATGAACTCGATGGATGTGTTCCGTCACTATTTCTGTACCACCACTGTCCGTCTTGCACGCGGACCCAATTCCCCTGGTCATTGTTGTCCCTGGCACAAACAGCCACACTGTTGTCCATCATTGCTATTGAAAATATCGCCAATACAAAAAAAGCAGCTAACCATATCTTCTTTATATTCATAATTGAACCTCTCTTATTAAAATACATCAGAAAAAAGATCGACTTGATTCGTAACGTCCTCGTATGTACTTAAATCGATACAATCATAACACAGCATACCATCAACAACTTTACTTCCAACCAGAATAACTGTAGCATGATTGCCTAATGTGGTTATATATTCTTTGGTTTCAGTATACTGATTCGCCTCACCGGAGTTCATAAATGTGTCACGGTTTTGGTTAATCAAGGAAAAATCTATCGACGATAGCGACGAACTACTTATTACATTTCTATTCACAAGGTACTGCATATGATTATCGTTATATACAATTTTATCTGTTGTCTCTAAGCCATTATAGTACTTTTTGAAAACCCGAATACCATTACTTGACGAGGTTTCTACAAATCCATTCGGAATACTCAACTGCTCGACATCCTTCAAATTATACGTATCATTTATCCTAACAGCAGTATTACCTGCAACAACTAGATTTGCCGGTCGTAACGGTTCATAATCAAGGGAACTTCTTACTTCCTGAACAGCTTCAGCCAGCGTCTTTCCCTGTATCATGGAATTCAATATACTTTGAGCCACGGCTCTATCTCCATCGGTTGAAGAACTCACTTTATACCCAAAGCTGGCTTTTGCGCCGGATGCAATAGCTGCAGTAACCAAACTTTTATTACTACTTGAATCTACTGTGGCGCCATAACAGCAGAAAAAGAATGCTACTTTGGTGTTATTCATGCTTATATTGCTCAATTCTGCCGGTGAGATATCCTCTCCCCCTCCTAATGCCATACCACTTCCATTCGAATATCCATGACCACTATAAAAGAATATCCCCTTATTTAGCTTTGAAATCGGCATGTTAGTCTCGGTGGCTGTGAAGCTTGCTTTATTAAAATTATTATGTTTTTCAATCACGTAATCATCAGAAAGAATTGAGGATGCTATTACTCCATCCGGAAGTGTATTTATATTTCCACTTCCATAGTTCTTCGTATAAACTGCTGCAACTAAACTTGAATCATAGACCAGTTGTCCATCACTATTAAAATAGTAATCAATCCCCTTAACTCTGCGATATCCGATTGTCATCTTCCCACTACCGGCAAAATAATACCAATGATCCTGATACTGTAGCCATCCGGTTTTCATGGTTCCGTCTGATTTAAAATAATACCAACTGCTGTTATACTGCAGCCAACCAGTTACCATCTCTCCATCCGAATTGAAGAAATACCAATTGCTATTATACTGCAGCCAACCAGTTACCATCTCTCCATCCGAATTGAAGAAATACCAATTGCTATTATACTGCAGCCAACCAGTTTTCATCTTCCCGTCGGTATTGAAATAATACCAGTGTTTGGATCCGCTTACAGTGATCTGCTTCCATCCAGTTACCATCTGGCCGTAGTCGGACGCACTTGAGTTTGTTTCAAAATAGTACCAGCTACCACTATACTGTAACCATCCGGTGTGCATAAAACCAGATGCATCAAAATAGTACCATTTTCCATTAATCTTTTCCCAATCATTAATGGTATAACCCCCATCGGTGTGAATATATCTCCACTTTCCATTGCTATACTGGCGCCAGGTTCCACTTGCCCTGATTTTGTCATTCCTTGCATCATCTTCAGCATGATTCACTCCGGATGTTTCAGTGCTCTCAAAATTGAAAAGCTGATCAGTCTCTTCTGTCATTTTCTCAGATGACCACTCCATACTAACTGTTGTTTGCTCAGTCGCATAAGATTTTATCGTCCCCATGTTACTAAAAAGCATTACCGCTACAACAGAAAAAACCATGATTTTCTTTTTTTTCATGCCGGTCTCCTTTCAAATACAAGATTTCCTTGGTACTCCACATTTTTCAGAATAGCATCCTATCAAAAAAAAACAACGCCTTATGCACAAGCGTTGCCTTTTTCCGTTCAAGCGTATATAAAAATCTCCGGATATGCAAAAAAGGAAAGGTCCCTCGTCTCTCTTATTCCGTATTAGCCGTAAAATACAACTAAGACGAACCCTATCCATCAGCTGCGTTTCTTATTCTGTTCACACATACTGATCATCAGCGCCCTGATATTCTCCCTCTGATCGTCGGTCAGCTGGCGAAACAGTTCATTAAAATCCGTCGGAATGCCGTTCGAAAGGACGATTCCTCCAACCACATAGTCAAGTGAAAGATCCAGGCAGGCACAGAGCCGGCATAACAGTTCAAGGGAAACTCTTTTCTTTCCGCACTCGATACTGCTGAGATAATTCGAAGAACAACCAACCATCTCAGCAACATATTCCTGAGTGGCCGTTTTCCCTCTTCCCTTTTGGAGACGATCTCCGATCAAAACATAATCCAACGTTAGTCCCTTATGCATCTGCATCCTCACTTTCTAAAACAATTTCGATAGTCTTATATCTAATTGTAGTAAGGCGCAAATAAAAATGAACGAACCGTCAGTATGAGATTCATACCAACAGCATCAAAACTCATATTATTTGTTAAATATTCTTTCTACCTGTATCAATCACCCATTCCGATGGAGGTAAATTCATTCTGTCTGTTAATAATTGGGCTATTTTCATTGTATATTTGACCATTCGTACCGAATCTCCTACCGCTCCGTCCAGGCTGATTTCATAAAGCCGGGAAAAATGTTAAGATAGGATTACCAATTATACAGAAAGGAAGGAAACTCAATGGAACAGGGAACAATCACCAACAAGTTGGCAGAAAAGGTAGCAAAGTGGCTAATGAAGGACATCAAGCTGAATGCTGAGGCAGCTTCCAGCGGACATGCATACGAGCCGGAAATGCCCTCCATGATGAAGGATTTCAAGCAGGAAGCATAATGATCTCTTTTCTTTCCAACAGGATTGCCTTATGGCTTCACCGTCATAAGGCAATCTCTGAAGCTGAAATCCCTTTGTACAGCTATGCCGCTTTTCTGATTCTGTATACCCTTACGCCCATCCTCCCCATTCTGTGCATCAGTATTCTGTTCCACATCCCCGTTTTATACTCCATTCTTTTCTTTTTCACATTTTTGCCGCTTCGGAAATACACCGGTGGTTTTCATTTTCATTCACAAATCCCCTGTCTGATTACCAGCACGTTGATCGAGGGCTTCTTTTTGTATTTATCCACTCTGCCCGTCTCCGGTCAGACGCTTCTCCCTCTGCAGGCAGTTTCCTGTCTCTCTCTTTTAGTCTGGAGTCCGGTAATCTCTAACAAACGCCCTCTGACAAAAAAGGAGCAACGACGCTGCAAAAGGATCGCGGCCGCTCTGCTTGCATTCTTCTCCGGAATTTGCTATCTTTTATGTGCAGTGGGACATACGGCTGTGGCAGCTTACACTGTATACGCGATTCTAATGACTGCCCTGCTGCAGTATCCGGCAATCATTCAGAAAAGGGTGCATGGGAAATGATCTGGCTTTATCTGATAAACCACATACTGGAAGCCGCAGAGCTGTACTATTACACTTTCTGCCTGTATCCGCATATCCGAAGAAAACGCCAGGAATTTCTTTCCCTTTTCGCCTCCTATACGGTTTTATTTTCCATTTTCATTTTCTTTGAAAACTATAATCTGAATATCCTCTGCAATATCGTAATCATCACATTCCTGCTGAAGTATATAACTCCCGCAGGCATCCTCGACAGCCTAAAACACTCTCTGCTGACGATTATGACGGTAATCATTTCAGAGCTCTTATTTGATATTCCCACCGTACTCTTCCATATAGATACATCTTTCCCCTATCCTAACCTCGGCACTTTACTAATCGGAACTCTCATTATTCACATTATCCATATAGTAATTATGCTTTTTCTGGTTCGTTTCCAGAAAAAGCATATCTCTCCGGACGTTGATTCCACAAACATCTTCACCATCTCCGTCCTTTCTCTATGCACGCTATCCCTGACCGGACTCGAGAATCTTGGTTTCCTGTCTGTTCTGACTACCCCCCAGATTCCCTGGGTATATGCCATTCTCCTTTCTGTTCTTTTTACCGGCATCGCAAGCCTGCTTATTTTCCTGAAATATGAGAAGGAGCACCGTGACAAAGAGCAGCTTCAAAGCCACATTCAACGTGCTGAAGACGAAAAGAACTACAACCACATGATCATGCAGTTGGATAATGACCAAAAGATTCTGATCCATGATATTCGGAATCATCTTCAAACGATCCGGGATTTGCTGGATAAGAAGGAATACTCCTCCGCCGGGCAGCATCTGTCCGAGATGCTTGATTCCTCTGCTATTTCCGGCGGTGTACCCATTACCAACAATTATTCCCTGAATCTCATTCTGGCAAGATACAAAACGCTTTGTGCCAAGCAGGACATTCAACTGTCTACAGACATCAAGGGTGTGGATATCCGATTCCTGACCTCCGGTGATGTAACCTCACTCTTCTGCAATCTGCTGGACAATGCTATGGAAGCCTCTGTCTCCTGCAGCAAAAAGGAAATCCACCTCCGTATCGCCTCCAGAGAGCCCTCCGAAGCCATCCAGATCATTCTGGTCAACAGCTGTGAAACTGAGCCCGCCAAATCTCCGAATGGCACATATCTTTCCGGTAAGGCAGACGCGAAACGTCACGGCTTTGGTCTGCAGAGTATCCGTCGTGTCATCGAAAAATATCACGGGGACTTCCAAAGCTATTATGACGAAGAGTCCCGTGAGTTTCATACCATCATTCTGATCTATCCGGAGGTAACACGATGAAGCTTGTAATCTGTGATGATGACCCTGCTGTGATCAACGAGCTGAAACAGATGCTTATTCATTTTTTCAGAATGAAAGACCTGGAGCTGCCCGAGATCAACACCTTCCGTTCGGCAGACGAAATGCTCCGGACCCCCTGTTCCTATGACCTCGCCTTTCTGGATGTGGAAATGCCCGGGATCTCCGGTCTGGTCGCTTCAAGGGAACTGAAAAAGAGAAACCCGAGGATCATGGTATTCATAATCACGGGTTTCTCCGATACCTATTTAGATGAATCCTTTGATGAAGGCGTCTATCGCTATCTGACAAAGCCGATCAGTGAAAAACGCCTGACCATGGGGCTTCGTTCCGCGCTGATCCGACTCGCCTCTCCAAATAAAACGCTTATTATTCAAACGAAGGACGGCTCCCATCCGATCATGACGGAGGACATTCTTATGGTTTGTACCAGTCTCCGAAACACGGAAATCATTACCACCACCGGTTCTCTGACCTGTACGCTTCCTCTCTCCTATTGGCGAACGAAGCTTCCCACTGAGTCTTTCTTCGAGACACACAAGGGATATCTGGTAAATCTGAAGCACATCCGCTGCTTTGACAAGGAGCATATCTACATGGACGACCATGTGTCCTCCGCGTATCTTTCAAAGAGAAAGTATTCGGAGTTCAAGAAGCGTTATCTGTTGTATTTAGAGAATGAGTAGACCTTCAGGCATTTATGGGCTTCAGATTGCTACCTCAAGTAATCATATCATTATTCGAGTACCCTGCACCGCTTTTCGATCAATTCCGAAATCCGTTCTTTTAATGGCTGCGACAGCAAGGAATTATCACATAACTCCTGATATTTCGGTTTTAAAGAAACGATTTTCGCGATCATCTTTTCGGCAGATGTTTTTGGAAGCCCACATTCTTCCGCAAAGACAAAGAAGTCTTTCCTGCGGATATGTGTCTTTTTTCCATTAATAGTGTAGCGCAAATTCTTCGGTATCCTCGGGCATGATAACGTTGACAGAAAGCAGATCATACGCCGGCGAAATCGTATAAATGCCGCTTACCGCATCCGGCATGCCGCCCACCACCAGATAACGATAAAAATGCTTCATCATTTTCTGATGGATCAGCTCTCCGACTGCCTTTTTTCTGAAAAACACTTCTTCAGATAGGACAAAACTTCCTCTATGGAACTTTTTCAAGGCCACATGCTCCCTTTGTATCCCACGACAGCCTGTGCAGCTCGCCTTCCGTCTCCAGTCCCGGAAAGTCCAGCTGGCGCAGGGCTTCGTAGGTCACGATGGACACGGCGTTGGCAAGGTTCAGCGAACGCTCCCCCGGCAGCATGGGAATGCGGATGCACTCCTCCGGATGCCGGATCAGGATCTCCTCCGGGATGCCGGCACTTTCCTTGCCGAACATGATGTAGCAGTCCTTCGTATATTGCACATCGCTGTAGCGGTGTTTTGCCTTGGTGGTGGCATAGAAGATCTTCGCCCCCGGATTCCTCGTCATGAAATCCGTATAGTCCATGTAGCGCGTAACGTCGAGCCGGTCCCAGTAATCCAGGCCGGCTCTTCGTATCATTTTCTCATTCAAATGAAATCCCAGCGGCTCGATCAGATGCAGGCGCGCACCCGTGATGACGCAGGTTCTCCCGATATTCCCGGTATTTGCGGGCATCTCGGGCTCGTATAAGACGATGTTCAGCATGGTTCTCTCCTAAGATCCTCTTGTCATTCTGAGCGCAGCGAAGAATCTTTTATTCCTCATGGTAAGATCCTTCGGCTCCGCCTCAGGATGACACGTTACCCCCGACGCTTCGACAGGAAGCGTCCCATCCGATCCATGGCCTCACGCAGCTCATCGATGGAGTATGCGTAGGAGATCCGGATGAAGCCCTCGCCGCAGTCTCCGAATGCAGAGCCCGGTACGACCGCCAGCTCCTCCTCGCGGAGCAGGGTGGTGGCGAATTCATCGCTGCTCATACCGAAGGCCTTGATGCACGGGAACATGTAGAAGGCTCCCTTTGGTTCAAAGCAGGGAAGTCCCATGGTCTCAAACTGCTTCAGAAGGAAATGTCTTCTCTTATCGTAGGACTCCCGCATTTTCGCAATATCCTTATCCCCGTTCCTAATGGCCTCCACTGCCGCATACTGGCTGGTGGTGGGTGCGCACATGATGCAGAACTGGTGGATCTTGGTCATCTCCTTTGCGATCACCTCAGGAGCAAGGGCGTAACCCAGACGCCAGCCGGTCATGGCATAGGCCTTGGAGAAACCGTTGATCACGATGGTCCTCTCCTCCATCCCCGGCAGAGCCGCAATCGACGCATGGGGTTCACCGCCGTAGGTCAGCTCGGAGTAGATCTCATCCGAGATCACATAGAGATCATGCTTTATCGCAAGCTCGGCTATGGGCCTCAGCTCTTCCTTCGTCATGATGGCGCCGGTGGGATTGTTGGGGAAGGACAGGATCAACGCCTTGGTCTTCTCCGTGATCGCGCCCTCCAGCTCCTCCGCCGTAAGTTTGAACTGATTCTCATTTTTCAGATCCAGTGTTACCGGAACGCCTCCGGCCAAAGCCACGCAGGGCACATAGCTGACATAGCTGGGCTCCGGAACGATCACCTCATCTCCCGGACAGATCAGCGCACGAAGTGCCAGGTCGATTCCCTCACTTCCTCCGACGGTGATCAGGGCCTCCTTCGCAGGATTCCGGTCAACGCCGTATTTCTTCTTGTACCATTTGCAGATCTCCTCACGAAGCTCCAGCAGACCGGAGTTGGAGGTGTAGAAGGTCCGCCCCTTCTCAAGAGTATAAATACCCTCATCGCAAATATGCCATGGGGTGTCAAAATCCGGCTCGCCCACACCAAGGGAGATCGCATCCGGCATCTCACTTACAATGTCGAAGAACTTCCGGATGCCCGAGGGCTTCATATCCAAAACTGTTTGATTCAATGACTTCATGCCTGGACCCGTATCCTTTCATCATTATCACGACCCTCAGAGAAGATCACATTGTGATCCTTATATTTCTTCAGAACGAAGAAGGTCGAAGTGGAAAGCACCGTCTCCATGGGTGCGATCTTCTCATATACGAAATGGGAGATGTCCTTCATGGACTCACCCTCAATGGTGAGCACCAGGTCATGGCTGGCTCCGGACATGAGATAGACGGAATCCACCTCCTCGAACCGGCTGAGACGCTCTGCGATACGGTCGAAACCTTCGCCCCGGACCGGTGAGATCTTCACTCCGATCTGAGCGGTCACCTTCTCATCACTGGTCTTGTCCCAGTTGATCACCGTATGATATCCGCAGATGATCTTATCCTTCTCCATCTGGGCGATGGCGTCAGCAACCTCATCCTCCCGTGCACCGATCATGGCTGCGATATCGATCGCAGACAGGTGACTGTTCTTTTCCAGTATTTTGAGGATCTCCTCATTCAGATTCGCTTCCATTCTTCTTTCCTTCCCTTTTCATTTTTAAGATCCTTCGCCGCTGCGCGGCTCAGGATGACATGGTGTTGTCATTCCGAGGCTAACAGTCTGTCATTCCGCACCTTCCGGCTTGTCATTCCGCACCTTCCGGCTTGTCATTCCGCACCTTCCGGCTTGTCATTCCGAGGCTCCGCCGAGGAATCTTTCATGGTTTCATATTGTGTCCAACACATCTCCCTCCGGCAGGTTCAGATAGCGTTCCATGGGAAAGCTCTCCGCCCGGACGATCCGTGCCTTCTCCTTCGTGAGCCGTCCCGCATCTCCGATACGGATCCCGGTCCCGTTCATTTGACTGATAAATGCTTCCGCCCGTTCCTCCGGCACAACCGCCAGAAGTCCGCCGGTTCCAAGCAGCTGATAGGGGTTGATCCCCAGAGCCTCGCTAAGCTCGATCACGCTCTGCCGGATGGTCAGTCCCTCATGTCGGACCGCAATTCCACAGCCTGCCGCCTCCGCCAGCTGATAGAGCGCCGCATGAACTCCCCCGTTGGATACGTCATGCAGGAATACTGCTCCCGCATCCAGTGCCGCTTTGCAGAGAGGAGCAACGGAAAATGCGTTCGCTTCGTACCGCATGGTATCGATATAACTCTCCGAAAACCGCCGGCTGAGCCGTTCCTTCTCCCGATGCACCAGAATATCCGCGCCAAGACAACCTGTCTCTCCCAGGAAGAACACCCGGTCCTGTGCCATGGGCTTTCTCCTGCTCTGCGGGCCAAAGTTTCCGGGATCCGATACGGCCAGCATCACACCGCTTTCCGCGGTTCCATCCGCCGGTATCGCCTGTGCTGCATCCCCCTCCGCAGTTCCGTCTGCCGGTTTCTCCTGCATCACTTCATATTCCGGCACGCTTCCGGTCATCACCACCTGCACCAGGCAGGAGGTTCCTTCCCCGTGCCATACGGTATTTCCGCCCACGATGGGACAGCCCCTGGCGGTTGCAAATGCGGCGATCCGCTGCATTTCCCGGCGTATGACTTCCTCCGGGCAGGAGGATCCGGCAACAAGGAGGACCTCCGCTCCGAGAACCCTGCCGGCTTCTGTCGCGGCTGTGCCTGCAGTCATCTCACGGTCTGAAGCATATCCGGCTTCTGTCGCAGCCGCCTCCGCAGTCCCCGCACTGCCCGTCGCATGTGCTGTTTCTGCCGTGGCTGCATACACCCCGCAGGCCGCCAGCTGATTCTCGGCCGTGATCCATGCAAGCTCCCCCGCCGTCAGCGGATAGTCCGCAGGGATCCGGGCCGTCGGCTGGGCACCGACCGCCTGCACGATCAAATTATCCCCATTTTGAAAGATGGCTGCGTCGTAACCGATCGCAGCCCCTTCCTTTACGCCGTCCGCCTTACGCCGGATATGCTTCAGCACGCTCTGCTGCAGAAGCCTTCCGCCTGCCGGGCGAAATGCGTCCGTTGTTCTATTCTCTTCCATAATGGAATCGCACCTCTCTACTCGCCGCCCGGGCCTTCCGGTTCGGGAACATCCGGTACTTCGGGTTCCGGTGCTTCCGTTGTGGTGTCCGGTTCCTCGGAGGTGGTCTCAGACTTCTTGTCGGTCTTCTTCTCCGTTTTCTTCTCCGTGGATTCGGTCTCCGTTTCGGTTTCCGTATCCGAAGTAGCCTCGGTTGCCTCGGTTGATTCCGTTTCCTCGGAAACCTCACTTGTCTGGGAATCCCCGCCCGGTCCGCGCTTCACCTTCTTCGGCGTAGCACTGTAATTACTGCGGTTGATCAGGATCTTGTCCTGCAGCTCCCCGTCATAGTACACATACTTCCAAAGCTCCGTCTTATAGCCCACCTTTCCGTTGGAGGTAACCTCCTCCGTGCCGGGAGCCATCTCCGGATCCTCTGTATATTCAATCTCCTCAGGTATCTCGATCTTCTCGACGATATTATTTTCAAATTCGATGGTACGCTTCGGATCCCGGTACTCATGCCCGTAAATATTTGCGGTAATGTACCCTTCCTCCACATTGCAGTCGATCTCGATATAGATCGGATGCTCCAGATTGTTCTTGAAGATCAGATCCAGATATCCGCCTGCCATGGTGGCATCATAGGACAGAGGCACGTAGGAAACGGGAAGTCCGTGATAATCACGCTTCACGATCTCGATCTCCGCCCAGAGAAGCGCATTATAAAGAGTCGAGGACATCTGGCAGACACCGCCGCCCACGCCCTGTACGACTTCATTGTGAACAAATACGCCCGCGAGGGCATACCCGTTGTACTCTTCTACAGGATCAATGCTGTAATAGGTAGAAACCTCTTCTCCCGGATAAACGATCTTCCCGTTCATCAGCTCGGAGGCACGGGCAATATTCTGATTCCGGCCCTTATCACCGAGACTGAACTCCGTGGTATAGGTTCCCAGCAGATCCGTAATATAGGACAGCTCCTTGGTCTCCTCGCCGCTGCTCTCCACAACCGTAAGCGGAACATTCACCGATCCGTGGTTCCATCCGTCGGAGACAGCCGCCTCGATCGTCTGACCTGTCTTCTCGGCGTCCAGACGCACACTGGCATTTCCGGGAACTACCGACACCCGGGTTTCGCTCTTCTTGATCAGCTGTGCATTTGCGGAACCGTCGAAGACCTTGGCAAGAACACCGTCCACCACGCTTTTTACATTGGCGCTGCTGACGGTCCTGTGGATCCCGATATCTGCGGCCTGGGTGGAATGCTGTTCCCTGTACCGCTTCAGCGCGGTTCCGGAATTGCCGTAGCCCACCGCCTCGCGAAGTGCGGCCTCCACGTCTCCGTACACACCCAGATCTCCGAGTGTGGTTTCCACGTCGCCATATTCACTTGTCAGGGTGATCTCCACCTCGGCGAGTTCCTGCTCCCGCTCTTCCAGCTTTGTACGGGCAGCGTCCTCAGTGAGTCCTCCCACCGACAGTCCGTCCACCGAGATATTATCCCGGATCTTCTGTTCCGTCGTTTCGGCATGGGAAGGCATAGGAACGTGAGCCAGCAGAAAAGCCAGCACCAAAAACAGCGCCGGATAGATCTTCCATCTTCTTTTCTTCATGTTCCACATCTTCTTTCCTTGAAAGAACTACATTTTATAAGCCTACCAAAAGTCCGATCACCATTCCTGCAACCAGCAGAACACAGATCACACCTGCGATGATCCTTGTGCTCTTCTTACGCTTCTTACTGAAATCAACCATTTTTCTTCTCCTTTTTGCCATAAAACGGCCATATATATCTATGTTCTACACGTTTAGAACGCAAATGTCAAACCATTTAACCAAATTTTCTTATTTCTTCTTCTGCCCGGTTTCCGCGGTTTTACAGCATTCCCGGAGGATGCACTCGCTGCATTTCGGCCGCCCGGAGATACACCAGGTCCGGCCCACGGCGATCACCTGTACATTGTAGAGGATCCACTGATCCTTCGGCAGGAGCTTCATCAGATCGAACTCCACCTTCGTGGGATCCGTCTCCTTCGTCAGTCCCAGCAGGCGGGACACACGCTTCACATGGGTATCCACCACGATGGACGGTTCTCCGAAAATGTTCCCGCGCACCACATTTGCGGTCTTCCTGCCAACTCCCGGAAGGGAGGTCAGCTCGTCGATATCATTCGGAACCTCGCCGTCATAGCGGTCCAGCAGCGCCTGGGCACAGGCCTTCAGGTTCTTCGCCTTATTCTTATAAAATCCGGTGGAATAGATATCCTTCTCAAGCTCGGAGAGTTCCGCCGCCGCGAAATCCTCCACCGTCCTGTACTTCTGATAGAGATCCTTCGTCACCAGATTCACCCGTTCATCCGTACACTGGGCGGAAAGGATCGTGGCAAAGAGCAGCTGCCAGGGAGTCTCATAGTGGAGATAGGTCATCATTTCCGTCCCGTATTCCCGGTTCAGAGCTTCCGTTACGAGCACGGCCCGTTCCTTCTTCGTCATAGTCCTCCCTCCTCCTGATCCACACCCATCCGGTGCGCCTGTCATTCCGGGCCCGGATCGTGAAGGATCTTACATATAAGCGTCACTTTGCTCACTCATGTGACGGGGAAGAATACTTCGCCGCCAGATAATCGATACACTGCTGTGCCGTCCGTCCGGACATGCCACCATGGGAAACCTCCCATTTTCCGGCCTCCCGGATCAGCTCCTCCTCTGTGAGGGTCAGCCCCGGGACCCGTTCCGCAAGCTCCCGTATGATCATCTCGTATTCCTTCTTGTTCGGCTTCATGTACGGGATCGTAATACCGAAGCGGTCCACCAGGGAGAGCTTCTCCTGCAGGGTATCCCCGCGATGCTTCTCCAGATCTACATCCGAGGTATCGTTCCAGGTCTCCTTGATGAGATGTCTCCGGTTCGAGGTGGCGTAGATCAGCACATTGTCCGGCCGGTTCTCCAGCCCGCCCTCGATCACGGCCTTCAGATATTTATACTCCACTTCGAAATCCTCGAAGGAAAGATCGTCCATGTAAATGATGAATTTATAATTTCTGTGCTTCACCGTGCTGATCACCCGGGACAGGCTCTGCATCTGATGCTTGTAGAGCTCGATCATCCGAAGTCCCTGATCATAGTACTCGGTGATCAGCGCCTTGATGCTGGTGGATTTTCCGGTACCCGCATCTCCGAAGAGAAGGCAGTTGTTCGCCCGGTGTCCGGCCAGGAAGGCCTCGGTATTGTCCCGAAGCTTCTGCTTCTGGATCTCATATCCCACCAGGTCGGAAAGCCGTACCTGCTCGGTATTGTTAATGGGGATAAATGTCAGCTCGTCGGTATTCTCCGCCAGACGGAACGCGCGGTTCAGTCCGAACATTCCGACGCCGAATCGAAGATAGAAGTCGGAAATGATGTCCAGCATACGGTCTGCCGCACGGGATACGGCTTCGTCAGAGGGAGCCTCCGTTCCGCCTGCACCGTTTTCCACTCCGCAATCCTGCAGCGCCGCACTGATGGCGTCGCTCACCTCGCGGACCCGCTCGCTCACATTTCTGTTGAAGTTCTGTGCACGCTTCGGGATGGAGGTATAGTTCGTGATCACGGAGAAGCAGTCGATACCCAGCTCCTTCTCCAGCTCCGAGAAATCGAAGGTAAAGAGTTTGCAGAAGACTTCCATATCCTGGTGCGCAAAATACCGTACGCTTCCGTCCCCGATCCCCTGCTTCTCAGCCGTCAGGGAGAAGGGATTCTCATTTGTAATAAGAAGGAAGGTCAGATAGTCACGCCACAGGTTCTTATCAAATGCGTAGGAGGTTGCGATCTCCAGCAGCTGACGGATCGCATCGTAGATCCGGTCCACCAGAAACTCACGGGGTACAGGTCCGCGCGGCGGCATGGGCGGCGGACAGCCCGGTCCAATCTTTGCAGGCGGGAGCTCCTTCCCTTTCAGGGCAAGCTCAACCTCCGAAAAGGTCCGCAGGATCGGATCCTTCTCAAGCTCATGATATAACACCAGACGGGATAATTCTTTCTTCATACCTTCTTCTCCCTCTACTGTTCTTTGCATTGTATGTTTTATTTCTTGAATTTACGCAGGAAAATGCTCTTTACGGCCTCCACTTCCTTCATCCGGAGAATGACCGCGACGATGAAGAATACCACTACGCCCACCACGAAGAGGATTCCCACCTCGATCAGCTGGAACATTTTCCGCTCAACGGGAAGCACGCCCTCCAGAAGGCGCTCCAGAAGGAACAGAGCCACAAACATGATCACGCTGGAGATCATCGTCTTGATTCCGGAGGACATGATCTCGCGTCCCCGGAGCTTTCCGACTCTCTTCCTCAGGAATATGGCCAGAAGCACCATGCTGGCAATGCCGGCTGCCGAGAAGGCAAGGGCCAGCCCGTTGGCTCCCCATATCCGGACAAATACCATACTGAAGATCACATTTAACAGAAGACACGCCACGTTGATCAGCATGGGGGTCTTTGTATCACGCGTCGAGAAGAAGGCGCGGTTCAGCACCAGCTGCTCGGAATATCCGATGGTTCCGATGGAATAGATCAGCATGAACATCGCCATGGGGGCGATATCCTTCACCTCGAATTCTCCCTGCAGATACATGGCGCGGATCAGCGGCGTACGAAGCGCTACGATTCCCAGTGCCGCAGGGATGGTCAGGAAGAATACGGTCCGGAAGGACATGGAGAAATCGCTCTGGTACTCCTCCTTCTTTCCCGTCGCAAAATGTTCGGACATGGTCGGAAAGATGGACAGGGAGATGGTGGATCCGAAGATCAGCACCGGAAGCTGGCTGATACTCTGGGCATTCTTCATGGAAGATACCGTACTGTCTCCGAGACCGGAGGCGAAGTACTGGTTTACAAGCAGATTGATATGATTTACGGAAAGACCGAGAAGCACGGGGCCGAGCATCCGGAAGAATTTCCGCATACCCTCCTGGTGCAGATCGATCACCGGCTGATACCGGAAGCCCACCTTGTGCATCGGCCGGATATGCGCAGCCAGATTCGCCACCGCACCGATGACAACGCTGATGGAGAAGCCTGCGATCCCGAGGCCGAATACCTGGGACAGCAGAACACCGAAGCCCACGATGGAAATGTTGTAATAAATGGATCCGAGAGCCGACGGCACGAAGTTCTTGTAGGACTGCATGATTCCCATACAGACGCCGGTCAGACACATGAAGAAGCACTGGAAGAACATGATCCGTGTCAGCTTCACGGTCAGGTCAAAGGCCTCTCCCTCAAACTGCATGAAGAGGTTGACCAGCTGGGGCGTGAAGATCTCGCCGATCAGGCAGAAGGCCATGGCAAGGATCGCCACCAGGTTCAGCACCGTATTTGCCATACGGAGGCCTTCCTTCTTCTCACCCGTGGCAATATATACCGAGAAAATGGGAATAAAGGCCGTGCTGAGCGCACCGCCTACCAGGATCGTATATACAAAATCGGGAATCGTAAACGCAGAAATATAGGCATCGTTTTCGATGCCCATACCGAAGATACTGGATATGATGATGTTTCGGGCAAAGCCCACCACGCTGGCTATCAGATTGGAGATAGCCATGATCGTGGAGGCTTTCATCACGCCCTGCGCAGTACGCTGCGATTCATCCATAGAATTCACTCCATGTGTTTCATTTTTAATTACTTACCGGACAGATCCGCATCAATGGCGGCGGCGGCTGTCTTTCCTGCACCCATGGCAAGGATAACGGTAGCTGCTCCTGTTACGGCATCACCGCCGGCATACACACCCTTCCGGGAGGTAAGTCCGTTCTCATCAGCCACGATGCCGCCCCACTTCTGGGTATCGAGGCCTTCTGTGGTTGACTTGATCAGCGGGTTCGGAGAGGTTCCGATAGACATGATCATGCAGTCACAGGGAACGGTGATGAACTGTCCCTCTACCGGTACCGGCTTCCGACGTCCGGACTCATCCGGATCGGAGAGCTCCATCACCTGACAGCGAACTGCCTTCACCCAGCCGTTCTCGCCTTCTACCTCTACGGGATTATGCAGGAATGCGAACTTGATGCCCTCTTCCTCTGCATGCTCCACTTCCTCCGCACGGGCCGGAAGCTCTGCCTTGGTCCGGCGGTAAACGATGGTCACATCGGAGCCGAGACGCTTTGCACAGCGGGCTGCGTCCATGGCTACATTTCCGCCACCCACAACCACGGTGCTCTCCGGGTGCTTGATGGGAGTCTTGGAATCATCCTTGTAAGCCTTCATCAGATTGATCCGGGTCAGGAACTCATTTGCGGAGTATACTCCGTTCAGGTTCTCGCCGGGGATATTCATGAATCTCGGAAGACCTGCTCCGGAGCCGATGAATACGGACTCGAAGCCGAACTCATCGAACAGCTCGTCGATGGAAATGGTCTTGCCGATCACGACATTTGTCTCTACCTTAACGCCCAACGCCTTCAGGCCGTCGATCTCCTTCTGAACGATCGCCTTCGGAAGACGGAACTCCGGGATACCATAGGCAAGCACGCCGCCTGCCAGATGCAGTGCCTCGTAAATGGTTACGTCGTAGCCCTTCTTGGCCAGGTCGCTTGCGCATGCCAGACCGGACGGACCGGAACCGATGACAGCAACCTTATGGCCGTTGCTCTCCGGCTTCTTCGGTACCTCGGTGCTATTGGCCATATGCCAGTCAGCCACGAAGCGCTCCAGACGGCCGATGGCTACCGGCTCACCCTTGATTCCGCGTACGCAGTACTTCTCGCACTGGGATTCCTGCGGGCATACACGTCCGCAGACAGCGGGAAGGGAGCTGGACTTTGTGATGATCTCATAGGCACCCTCGAAATCTCCCTCTGCCACCTTTGCGATAAATGCGGGGATATCGATCTGTACGGGGCATCCGCCGGTACAGGGTTTATGCTTGCAGTTGAGGCAGCGCTGTGCCTCGTCGATGGCCTGCTCCTCGGTGTAGCCGAGAGCCACCTCGTTAAAATTCTTATTTCTTACATCCGGTTCCTGTGCAGGCATCGGATTCTTTACCATGGACATATTGGGCATCTTACTGTACCTCCATCTTTAAAAGGTTGCAGGCCTCTTCCCGCGCCTTCTGCTCAAAGGGCTTGTAGGATGCACCACGTGCCATGGCCTCATCAAAATCAACTTCGAAACCGTCGAAATCCGGTCCGTCCACACAGGCGAACTTCGTCTGTCCGCCCACGGTCAGGCGGCAGCCACCGCACATACCGGTTCCGTCTACCATGATGGGATTCATGCTGACAACGGTCTTCACATTATATTTCTTCGTTACTGCCACTATGAACTTCATCATGATCAGCGGTCCGATGGCGATGACCTCGTCATACTGCTCGCCGGACTCGATCAGTCGTTCCAGGGCTGCGGTTACCAGTCCCTTCTCACCGGCGGAACCGTCATCTGTCATCAGCACGTACTTGTCGCTGGCAGCTTCGAACTCTTCCTTCAGGATGATCAGATCTTCATTTCGGAATCCTACGATGCTGTGCACCTCGCATCCGATGTCATGCAGCTTCTTCGCTACTGGATATGCAATGGCACAACCCACACCGCCGCCGACAACGGCAACCTTCTTCAGACCCTCCGTCTCGGTAGCCTTGCCGAGAGGACCTACGAAATCCTGAATGCTGTCGCCTTCGTTCAGTGAGTTCAGGATCTCCGTGCTTCCGCCTACGATCTGGAAGATAATGGTCACGGTTCCCTTCTCACGGTCATACCCTGCAATGGTCAGCGGGATACGCTCGCTGTCCTCTTTCGCGCGGAGGATGATGAACTGTCCGGGCTCACATTTCCGTGCAACCAGCGGAGCCTCAACCTCCATCAGAGTCACTGTGGGATTTAAGGATTTCTTTTGAATGATCTTATACATATCTGATACTCCCTTGTAAAATGGCATTATATCTTACCGATTATAGCATCTGAGCCCATGAAACACAAGGGAAAGTTGCCCCTTCGTTGACGAACCACAGGGGATACAGTATAATGTCCGTGTAGGAATCCGGCGTTTCAGAGATCCGGATTTCCAGCCACGAAAGAATGGATGGGATCAACTATGAAAAAGATATGGAAACTGATAAAGGGGATCATCGCGATCAGCGCCGCAGTCTCTGCGGTTGCACTGATCCTGGATCGCAGGGAAGCGAAGAAAAGCAAATCAAAGCATCGTCCCAAGGGATTTTACGAGGCTTACCTGAAACGTCCGCTGGACGCATTTCTGTCCGCCGGCGCGCTCATCGTCCTCAGTCCCGTACTGCTTGTGACTGCTGCGCTCGTGCGGATCAAGCTGGGATCTCCGGTGCTCTTCACACAGGATCGTCCGGGCAAGGACGAGAAGGTCTTCAAGCTTTACAAGTTCCGCACCATGACGGACGACCGGGATGAGAACGGAAATCTCCTCCCCGATGAGGACCGGCTTCCTTCCTTCGGCAAGCTGCTCCGTTCCACCTCGCTGGACGAGCTGCCGGAACTGCTGAACATCCTGAAGGGTGATATGTCCATCGTCGGCCCGCGTCCGCTGCTGGTAAAGTATCTTCCCCGTTACACGGAGGAGCAGCACCGCCGTCACGATGTCCGCCCGGGTCTTACCGGTCTGGCCGGCTCCACGGTGAGAAATGCGGCTACCTGGGAGCAGAAGTTCGCGCTGGATGTGGAATATGTAGATAACATTTCCTTCCTCATGGATCTGAAGATCATCCTTTGGACCGCAAAGATCGTGCTGAAGCGGGAAGGGATCAATGAGGCAAACCAGGCAACCATGAGTGAGTTCTGGGGGATCCTGGGAGAACCCGAGAATACAGAAGAAACCGAAGATGCATCCTGCTAAGCGGGGACAGGTCTGATCGACCGGGTGATCGACCGGGGACGGTTCTGATCAAACCAGAACCGTCCCAATGTCATTTAGATAAGAAATATCTCCATCAATAACACAATATACTATCAAAATCAGAGGTGAAAAAACCTCTGATTTTTTTGCGCTTTTTTTGCAAAAAAAGCTTGACAAATCGCCGAAAATGTGCGGCGCCGCCTGATTATAGAGTTCTTTTTTGGGAGGTACCGTCATGTCACACATTTCTTCTGAACAGATTAAAAAATCTCTGTTTTCTTCGATCGATTCGCTGCTGGATCGTCGCGATGAATTCCTTTATAACCCTGAGTCAAGTTTCAAACGTACTAAGAAAATTTCCTTTTCCCAAACAGTTCTTTTCCCGATGATCGCTGGATCTGATAATGTTGCTACAGAACTGCTGGATTATTTTGGAGAGGATTACCTTCCTCTTCCTTCTGCCATGATCCAGCGCAGAAACCAGATCAAACCGGACGCTTTTATAGAACTGTTTGATCAGTTTTCGAAAAAGATACCGGTTAAGAATACTTTTCACGGCTATCAGTTGGTGGCCTGTGACGGCACAAGACTGAATCTGCCCTATAATCCTTCGGATTCTGATAGTTTTATCCAGTGTATCGAAGGCCGCAAAGGCATCAACCAAATCCATATGAATGCGCTTTATGACATCCTGAACGACGTGTTCCTGAATGTTGAACTCCAAAATATAAAACAAATGAATGAAAAGACTGCATTCTGTAACTTTCTTGATCAGGATAATAGCACGACATCCGGAGCAAAGCGAATCTATATCGCGGATCGCGGTTATGCTTCATATAACGACTTTGCCCATGCGATTCATAATAATAAACTATTCCTCATCCGTGTATCTGAAAGCTTTGCAAAGGGCATCTGCAAAGGACGCGTCGACTGGTTAAAAGACTCATGTGTTGATGAAAATGTAACTGTTCACATTATCCGTAAAAGAAACCGGATGCTTTACGCGTTGGAGAACCATCACCTTGTGCCCCATGCCAGCTGTTATGACTATGCGACTAAAGGAACTAATGAATATGATCGGCTGAGTTTCCGGGTTCTCAAATTTCCGGTGGGCGATAACAATACTCCTGAATATATCGTGACAAACCTTCCTGCATATGGTTTCTCGTCATCAACGATCAAGGAACTATACCGCCTGCGATGGGGAGAAGAGACTGCTTTTCGCCATCTGAAATATGCTGGAAACATGGTTCATATTCATTCATTAAAGAGAGCATTTCTCATACAGGAAATCTATGCAAAACTGACTCTTTACAACTTCTCATCATACCTTGCCTCCGCGGTTTCGACTCCTATCGAAAGCACGGAGATGTATTCGTATGCGATAAATCATACGCAGATGCAGAAGATTGTTATTCGATTTATAAAGGGAATCATAGAAGATGTAGGTGCCCTGATATCCAGGTTTAGAGTACCGATCCGATTGGGTCGTAAATATGAAAGAAATCTACGACGCCAATCGGCCGATACATTGGCATACAGATAAACAAACCAACAACTAAATACCCTTTAGTAGGCAGCCTCCCCAGACTGCCTGTTTGCCTTTTTCAAAAATAAAAGTTTTTGACCGTAAACACGAGAACTGGATGTATAACGTGCGGGTTTGTTATAAAATATATAATACACTATTTCGATGCGTTTGCATATCTAAATGACATTGGAACCGTCCCCGATTTGCAGGGGCAGATCTGAAGGTCGGTTCCGTCAATCCGGGGACAGGTCATTATCATAGACGAAATCGGCTCGGTTAAGCGCCTTACGGTGCTTTACCGAGCCGATGTGTGTTCAGCCAGGTTCAGCCAGGGACGGTTCTGATCAAACCAGAACCGTCCCCGATTTGCAGGCATGCAGTTACATTCCCGTTTTTTCGATGTACTCTTCACACCACTGCCCCCAGCCCTTCGGGAGCCAGTCTTCAAACCTCGTGAAGACGTCTTCTCCGAAGGTTTCCTTCAGGATCTTCACGATCGTATCATTATCCTTCTCTTCAAAGGTATACTTCCCTGCCGTCTCGCCAAGACGCTTCACCGCATCCTGTCCGTAGGTTTCCTGCAGGAAGGTCACAAGGCGGATCCCGTAGTGGTAATGCGCCTGCTCGGCACTTCTCTCCTGTACATTTACCTCCCGGAAGGTCTTCTCCGCATCCTTCTCTATCGCGGATGCATCATATACCTCCACGAAGTCACGGGTGTTCACATACTGGATCAGGTCCCAGTTCAGGTATCCGGCCTTATCGGTGATCCTGTCTTCGGCATAAAGCCCCACACCCTCTTCAATGATCTGTCCCAGGAAGGGACTCTGATCCATACGGAGCAAATGTGCCAGCTCATGCGCCACGGTTTTGTACCCGGTAGTCTCAGCGTCATAATCCGTATCGAAGAGCATGAGCACACCGCGGTCAGCCCACTCGACCTCTCCGTCATTCATATCCGGCACGATCAGAATGTCCAGCTTCGCATGATCCTGGTTCAGACCGTCATAGCCTCCGCCGAAGTACTCTCCTCTCCAGGATGCCGGATTCCGGTATCCCTGATCTCCATAGGAAAGTTCGAACAGGTCCTCAAGCTCCTTCATGATCTCCTCGGTTTTCACGGCGATATTTCCGGGAACCTTCGCTCCCTTATGGAAATACATCACGTACTTCTCTCCCTCGTAGTAGGAGTTTTCCTTCACCTCGACGATATCCTCGGCCTTTCCGCTGAGTGTCAGCGCCGGCTCCTTTGTAACGACCGTTGTCGGCTTCTCCTCATCGGATACCGCAGCACTCTGCGCGGTTCCGCTTTCCTCTGCCTTCTTCTCTTCTGTGCCGCATGCAGTCATCATGCAAAGCACCAATGCCGGCACGAGTATCCTGCTCCATTTATTCTTCATATTCGGTCCTTTCATCTGTTTATCTATCCATATATACACACGTAAATGTCATCCACGAAGCCACAATCCACGACCCATCCGACTGCATTCCGGTCATCCGCCGGTCGGGCCAACCATAATGCCTCACATCCATCGCCCTGTCCGACCATAATCCCGGTCATCCGGCTGCGACTCCCACCTCTTCCGGTCCGTCCGATATGATGCCTTATTCCCGCCGACTATCCGACTGCAATCCGGTCATCCGCCGGCCTCTCCGGCCGGCAGATGCCGTCATTCCCGGTTATCGTACCGCTACCGTCTCCAAAACCTCCTGAATCTCCGCATCCGTAAGACCCTTGAACCTGAGATATCCGTTGGTATTATCATAGGAGATCAGAACGGTGGTTGTGACTCCTGCCTCCTCCTGTGTGTCCACAAGCGTGAACTCCAGGCCGGACTTTGCCGTATAGTTCCGCGAGTTGGAGGTGTTCTCCAGCTTGATGCTGAAGGCAGCATCCTCTGCCACGCCTGCTTCCGAGCGGTCCTGCAGCACATCCACGGTGCCTTCTTTATAGGCAAATGCGGCGCCAATGCTTACGGAACGGTATCCCTCTGCACCATTTGTCTCCGAAGCCTTCCGGTCTTCAGTCACGGTGTAGACCATATCGGTCATGGGATACTCCGCGGTGAACCAGTTATCCATGCCCGAATCCTCCAGAAGTGACGCATAGGAATCATAGGTGCAGACCGTTGTTGTGTAGCCGTTTGTTTCTTTAACGGTACGGCCTGTCCATTTTACATTTTCATTTCCTTCCTCGGAAGAGATCTCCCTGGTGGTAGCCGGCTCCTCCGAAGCCGCGATGGCTGCGTCATCCACATACTCCGTATTTCCGACGGAAACCGTATGCTCCGTTACCGTCGGCTTGTTCAGCAGCTGCACAGCCGCATAGACTCCGGCGGAACCGATCAGCACCACCGCTGCCGCAGCAACCGCAACTCTGGGGAACACATACCATTTCTTCATGCCTGTCCGCTTCGTCCCGGCGCTCTTCTCCCCCCGGAGGATCGCGCGGTTCAGCTCATCACCCGGCACATAGTTGGGGCGAAGCGCAGCCTTCAGCGCATCGTCAAATGCCCGTCTTTCCTGAAGCTGATCCTTAGTCTCGGTGTCCATCCTGCCATTTATCATTTTATCTTTATTATCCTTCATACTAACGTAGTCCTTCCTTCAGCTTTCTCTTTGCCTGATGGATTCTGCTTTTGACGGTCCCTTCCGGTATCTGCAGGATCTCTGCAATCTCCTCGATAGAGAGGTCTTCCATAAAATGCATCAGGATCACCACTCTCATCTTATCCGGAAGCTTCTGCACCTGCTTCCTTAAATCCTCGGCCTCCGCCGCACGCAGTACGCTGTTTTCTACCGACTGGGACTCATCCTGTACCGTTTCGATCTCCTCTTCCCCGAAGCAGACCACATTTACCTTCTGCCGCCGCCAGAGGTATTTCCGTCTCTGGTTCCTCCACAGATTCACTGCGATGGACAGCAGGTAGGATTTGGGGTTCCGCTCCGGATCCAGGTCATCCTTTTCGATGGCCGTAAGGAAGGTCTGCTGGTACAGATCATCCGCAGCATCCCTGTCTCCCGTGATATATACACAGAAGGAGTACAGATCGGTTCCGTATTCATTTATGATCTTTTCGATGTCCTTCATTTTCCTCTAACTTCCTTAGATCCTCTCCGGTTTCCGTATTGCCCTTCCTTCTTCACGGGCGTTCCCAGGTAACTGTTCGTGCACGTCAGCTTTGCCTTTCACTTATATATTGTCATGAAATGTTTCCGGGTTCAAAAAAAAGCGAAGGATCTTTTTTCCATAAAATCCTTCGCTTCTCTCTGCCGGCCTGCCAATGCCCGGCACATACCCCTGTGCCACCGGCACGCCTGCGCCCGCTCAGGGCGGCATGATCCGTGGCCGCAGTCCCGTCCCCGGGGTCATCCCTCCAGACTTCTGTAATACTCCTCCAGCTTCGGGCGGGCCGCCACATAGTAGGGCTCCAGTCTCTGGTCGAAATGCTTTCCCATGCCCTCCATAATGATCCTGTCGGCCTCCTCGAAGGACATGCTCTCCTTATAGACACGCTTGCTGACCAGCGCATCGTAGACATCCGCGATCGCCATGATCCGGGCCTCCAGCGGGATCGCAAGCCCCGAAAGCCCCTCGGGGTAGCCGGAGCCGTCCCAGCGCTCGTGGTGGTAATTTGCCACATTTTCGGCGATCTTCCGGAAATACTCGTCATCCGTTCCCTCCAGGATCTGGTGGATAACTCTTCCGCCCTCCGCCGCATGCTTTTTCATTTGCTCATACTCCCAGGGCTCGAACCTGCCGGGCTTCCGCAGGATCGCATCATCGACGGCGATCTTCCCCAGGTCATGCATCGGCGCCGCCTTAATGATGGCACGCCGGAATTCCTGCGTCAGATGAAGCTTGTTCCTCTTCATCATTTCATCCACCAGGATCCGCACGCCCTGGCTGGTACGCTTGATATGCCCGCCGGTGGAGTTGTCACGGCTTTCCACCAGGGTTGCCATGCTGAGGATCAGCTTGTCGTGCATTTCCGCGATGTGTGCTGTCTTCTCATCCACCTCTTCCTTCAGCGTTGTATTGAACCGGTTGATCAGGGCTATGTATTCCTGGTTCTTCGTATCATCCGTGACGAAGATCCGCAACCCCCGCTTCTTTTTCCCATCATACAGGTAGTCTACATCAAAGATATAGGTATGTCCGTTTCTCGAATAGAAGGAGGTATCATTTTCCTCATTCTCCCGAAAGCCCTGCAGACGGTTCAGCGCCTGCTCCTTCAGAAAGGGGCTTTCCTCTGCCGGAGTTCCCACCTTCACCTCCGCAAGCTCCGGGAAGAACTTCCGTGCGGCAACGTTGCTCCCCAGATAACGGTCCTTAAAATCAAAGGATATAAATCCGGAATTCCCCGTCTCATTGATGGAATCCAAATGCGTCTCCGACACATCATAGAGACACATATCCTTGACGATGAACAGGAAGAACAGCTGGGCAAAGTTGTATGCAACAGGAAGCGGTTCCACATTGTGGGGAAACAGTCTTGCCCCGAAATAGGCGATGATTGCGATCACCTCCGGGACCGCCATCAGGATGACCACCTGATTGGACACATCTTTTTTCTTCGTGAAGCTGTATACAAGGGTAGAAAGGCTGATCACGAAATAGACCGCAACCATGACATAGAATATGGTGTGCAGGAAGCCGTATTCCTTAACCAGAACACCTACTCCGTCATGCATCTCAAAGCTGATAGTCTTGTAAAAGTAGGGGAGTTTACCCGCGGTCAGGACTCCGCCGTAGACCAGACAGGTGATGAAGAAGAAGCCCACACGGACCGGCTTCGGAAGCTCCATATTACAGCGGTCCAGCAGGCTCATCATAATGAAAAGCATCAGAAAACAACCCAGATACTTGATATCATTTGCTATGATCGCCTCTTCCAGATTGACAGAAAGCACGCCCAGCAGAAAGCCCAGATTGGCAAGCGGGACGAAGGTGAAAATGAGGGTAAAATGGACATCAAAATGCTTGTGCCAGATCTGGACATATACCAGACTCAGCACAAGCGATATTGCAAAGGTTATAGAATAATACGTGACCATGCGATAACCCTCTCATCCACATAATTTGCGACACCTTTTATTGTACAGTAAAATGCACTGTTTCGCAAGAGAAAGGGGGTCCGTTTCCGGGTTCATTCCTCCTTCGTGATCACGATCCTGCCGTCTACTACTTCTATCTTTACGCGGTTGCCGTCAATGCCGGCCTGCTCACGCATTTCCTGGGACAGCTGCAGACGTCCGGCACGGTCCATGACCACAAATTCCTCGTGGGTATCCTCGCCGGTGAAATGTGCTCGCTCCTCCAGTGCCTCCGCTTCTGCAGTGGCGTTGTCCGTAAAGAGACCCTCTCCTCTCAGCTCCGCAAGGGCGTCGATCTTCTCCCTGTAGGCCTGCTTAATAACACGCTCGCTGCTGATCTTGCCGTCGGCGATCATGACCACCCGGTCCACCTTATTTGCCAGGGACAGGTCATGGGTTACGATGATCACGGTGACACCCCGTTCCCGGTTCAGGGCACGGAACAGATCCTGGATCCGCTCGGAAGTTGCGGAGTCCACAGCACCCGTAGGCTCATCCGCCAGAAGAAGATCCGGATCATTCATCAGGGCACTTGCGATGGCCACTCTCTGCTGCTCACCGCCGGACATCATCCTGGGATAGCTGTCGGCTCTGCCCTCCAGGCCCACCGCCTTCAGAAGATCCATGGCCTTTGCATGCCGCTCCTTGGAAGACAGCTTCGAGAACATCAGCGGCAGCTCCACATTCTGAACCGCAGTTAAGTAAGGCAGCAGATTCTCAACGCTCTTCTGCCATACGAAGCCGACTCTCTTCTCCCGGTAGTGGTTCATTTCCTTCTCGGAGAGTTCGGACAGACTGGTCCCGTCAAAGGTGATCCTGCCTGCGCTGGGTCGCTCCAGCCCGCCGATGATATTCAGCAGGGTGGACTTGCCGCTTCCGGATTTACCAATGATCGCCAGCAGCTCACCGCGGCGGATGGTCAGGTCCAGACCCTGCAGGGCCATAACCTCCAGGTCATCGGTCTTGTAAATCTTGACAAGTCCGTCGCAGTCGATCAGGACGTCGCCGGATTCCGTGCTTTCTTCAGATGTCAGGGTGGTTTCGTCTGCCATATCATTCCTCTTAAATCTCAACGCTTATTTGTCACAGCGCACCGTGTCTTAGCTTCGGGCCAGCTGACTCATACGATCATGCCGTCCTCGATGCTGTATACAACGTCACCCAGTTCGGTCAGACCCGGGTCATGAGTGGTCATTACAATAGTGATGCCTTCCTTCTCCGCCAGGTCCTTGAAGAGCCTGGTAACGGTCAGGCCGGCTGCGGTGTCCAGCGCACCGGTGGGCTCGTCGGCGAAAATGATCTCGGGCTTATGGGCCATGGCTCTGGCGATGGCCACTCTCTGCTGCTCTCCTCCGGACAGCTGGGCGGGCATGTGACTCATGCGCTGGTCCAGTCCCACGGAAGCAAGCACTTCTTTGATCCGGGAATCCCGGTCGCCCGTGTAGCCGGCGGTCCGAAGGCCGAAGTCTACATTTTCATACGCAGTCATGATGGGGACCAGCGCCACCGACTGGAATACGAAGCCCATGTGGTACCGGCGAAGCCGGTCTCTCTCTGTGTCCGAAAGCCCGGAGTAGCGGATCTCCTCCGTCTCTTCTGATCCTTTCTGTCCGGACACTTCCGTTGTTTCTTCTGCATCCGGACCGTCCGTCTGCTCTTTGGCACTGCCCTTCCTATGGCCTGCCGCTTCCGCCTTCCGCGCACGGAAGATCACCTCCCCCGAGGTTGCCGGATCCAGGGCGCTGAGGATATTGAGCAGGGTGGTCTTTCCGGATCCGGAACGTCCCTTAATGAGGATCAGCTTTCCCTTCGGCATGGCGATGGAAATGCCCTTCAGCACCTGCAGTTCGCCTCCCGCCACCGGGAAGGACCGGATGATCTGTTCAGTTGTGAGGATCATTTCTTCCATATTGTCCGCTCTCATTTCTGTCATCGTATAGCTTCTTCAGATTGACTTATTTAATCTTCACCCAGCTTCAGTGCCTCTGTGATCTTCATTCTCCGGACGATCTGCCGGATGATGATGAAGCAGAGGATCATGGCGCTGCCTATGATGATCCCCAGGCGAAGAAAATCCGCTCCGGAGATATGCATCGCCAGTTCCACCGCATGCTTCTCCGGCAGGTACACCACCGAGAAGAGCCTTGCGAAGAGGACGGTTGCGACGGATCCCGCTCCGATCCCGGCCAGTACCGGTCCCAGGGACAGGAACAGCTGCTCAAGGGTCAGCATCCGGCTCACCTCACCCATGGAGATACCCATGGCCCGGTAGATACCGAACAGCAGCTCCCGGTCACGGATGGAGGTGATCCAGTGGATCAGATATCCGAGAACACACAGCAGCAGCGCCACCAGTACGTCCAATGTGAAAAGTCCGTTTGTGATCTTGATGATGGAGGAGTTCTGCATTTCGCGGATCTCTTCCTCCGCGCTCTTTACACTGTCCAGACTCCGTCCTGCCGGGGACAGCCAGCCCTCCAACGCTTCTTTGATCTCCGCTCCCGTGCGGCTCGTCCGAACCCATACACTGTACGGGGTCTTCTCAAAGCTGCTGACCACGGAGCTGTAATTCATCACTACGAGATAACGGTCCTTCTCGACCATTTCCTCTGCGTCGTTGTATCCGTATTCGTAGGGTTCATATCCCGGAAATGCGTCCACGATCCCGACAACCTTGCAGACCGAGGAAGCATATACCTGATCCGTTTCCACCGGCGAATACCGGGACAGGTTGATGGTATCTCCCACCTTCACGTCATACTTTGCCGCAAGATTGGCGGAAATGAGGATGCCATTGGTCACCTGGGACAGCTCGTTCAGATAGTTGAACCAGTGTTCCTTTGTGATCCCGTCCTTCAGCCGGGCGGTCTCACCGAATTCCTTCGTCTGGATCCCCATCAGGGTTCCGATCTCCTGGTCGTTTCTTCCCACCTTGATCACGGTCTTGTCGTCACGGATCACCCGGGTCACGGACTCCGCCAGCCCTTCATCCACCAGCTTCTGATAGATCTTATAGTCCGGCTCCGTGTACTGCCAGCGCTTCGGCGTCTCACTGCTGAGAACCCGCAGCTGCCAGGGCTCGGTGGTCACCACATCCGCACCCATGTTGTATTCGATCCGCTCGATCTGGTTTGCACTGACGGTCCGCGCCATATTTGCATGGAATACGCTCATGGCAACGGTCAGTACCAGGAAGACGGAAATGACGCCCGATCCGCGTCTCGTGCGGATGATCTGAAGAAATGCAGCGTAGGTCGGTGAGGAGAACCTGTTCTTCCCGAGGCGGAACAGAAGCCGCACCAGATAGGACATCAGGCGCAGGATCAGAAGTCCGCAGGACAGCAGGAAGAAGGTTGCGGTAAGGAAGATCATGGGATCGATCCCCTCACCCGACAGCACGGACAGCTTCAGAGTGTCCAGCTGCTTTGTAAAGTCGTACAGCAGGTAGAGGGATACTGCCAGGAGCACAAGGTCCAGGAAGAATTTCTCCCAAAGGGGAATCCCGCTTACATGCTTTTTGTTCTTATTTTCAACCACGGTACTGCCCGACCTGCGGAACACCGGTGTCAGCATAACGACTGCCGCAAGGAGTGCCGCCAGCCCCGATACCAGGATCATGCCCGGATAGATGCCATAGCCCGGAACCGTATCGCCCGAGAAGGTCAGGAATCCGGTGGCCGCTGCTGTCAGCCGTCCCGTGAAATAGCCCACCAGAAGGCCCGGGCCGAAAGCAACCACCGCGATGATCAGGGACTGTACCAGATAAATGCGCACGATCCTTCCGCGGGTGGTTCCGCGGCTGTGCAGCATGGCGATCTCGCTCTGCTCCGAATCGATGATCCGGACGGAGATCATACTGATGAACAGCATCACCAGAAGCAGGAGCGGTACAGATACCGCATAGAGCACTGCCATGGCGGAACCGCCCTGCTGACGCGCCTGCACCAGTGCTGCGGTCATATTTTCCGTCAGATTCTCATCCTTCTCATGGAACTGGGAGAGATAACTCTCGACAGCATCCGAATTCCCAATGGTGATCTTTCTATAATCGTAGAGGCGTCTTGTTTCATACTGTATCTGGTCCGCCTTCAGGTTCTCCGCCAGTCTGTTGAAGTCATCCTTAGTGAGATAGACCACCAGCCCATTTTCGGAAAGGCTCTTCTGCCAGAAATAGTCCTCCGTTCCGGCCTCCTCGATGATGCCGACGATCACGAAGACTGCCGGATCTCCCTGCTGACTGCTGAGCTTATTGACGGTCAGGGTCTCGCCCACCGCGAAATGGTTCACGTCCATCACATGACGGTCCACCAGAACCGGGATGGCTCCCGCCGGAAGGTCCTTTGCCTCAGCCGGCGTGGTGCCGTCCAGCACCTTGAAATGCTCTCCCGCATAATCCGAATCAATGTATACGAAATCCAGGAAGCCGTCATCGCCCCGGTAGGAGAAGGAGAGTCTCCGTCCCTTCATCCACACAATCCGCTGGGTATTTACCACCGGAAGGCCCAGATATTTGTCCCAGGTGGATTCATAGCCTTCCATGGCCGCCAAAGCCTCGTCCACCGCCGACGCAGGAGCTCCGGGAACCAGCTCGCCCTCCCGGGTCAGGACTGCAGGATATTTGCCGTCCTTCTCGTAGCTTTCCACGAACTCACTCTGGATCAGACGGTCCAGCGACCCCTTTCGGAGCATCATGATCACTCCGAAGATCGCGATCATGGAGATGACTCCCACCATCAGTGCGAGATAGAGCTTATATTTATTTTTGATCTTGGTAAAGATAAATCTCAGCACGATGTGCATCCTTTCTCGTTCGTGTTACTCTTACGCCCTGTCCGCTCCCGGTTGCCTGCCGTCCATCCCAGTCACGCTTTGTCCGTTCCCGGTTGCCTGCCGTCCGTCCCAGTCACGCTTTGTCCGTTCCCGTCACTCAAGTGCGATCACGTCACCCACGGAAAGTCCCGACAGGATCAGTCTCTCATCGGAATACTGTCCGATCTCATATATGGTCACCGGCGTCTTGGTAAGGCCGTCCTTTGTCACCTTCCATACAAATGTGGTCGTGGTCTGGTTCATGGTATCCTGCTCCGTGTAAACACATTTTGCAGGGATCGTGATCCCGCCGCTGACCGCAACGCCCCGGAATTTCACCTTGGCTGAAGGAAGCTCCGCTCCCGCGAAGAAACGGTCGTCATCCATTTTCACAATAAACTGTTCATCGTTTCCCGATACATATGCAGCGGAGGTCGTCATATGAACCTCGCCGTCCCGTGTGAAAAGATACACATGCCCGGGGTTTCCGTTCTCGCCCACGCAGGTTCCCGTAAAGCTTCCGCTCTCTGTCTCAAAGGTGATCTTCTGTCCCGGCTTCGCTCCTGAAGCCGCAGGCTGGCCGCGCTTCGACGGCATATTTACCCGAAGGAGATTCTCTCCGATCCGGCTGACCACAAACAGGCACTGCCCCTTCGAGACCATGGAATCCTTCCTCGGGATATTCTCTCCGATCTCCCCGGCCTTGTCGGCCTTCACTACGGAGGTTCCGCCCGAGCCCGCAGAGCTCTGATTCATTTCCTCCCGGATGGATTCTATATTTGCGCTGTACTCGGCAGCCTCCAGCTTCCGTTCCTCGCTCAGGATCTCCAGATCCAACTGCAGCCGCTCCTTCAGATACATTTTATCCCGGATCTCCTCCAGTTCTTCCTGAGAAGATCCTGTGGTCTCTTCCTCTTTATCCTCTTCGTCATCCGGGGCAGCTTCCTTGTCCGTCTCCAATGACCCGGCTGCTTCCCCGTCAGTTCCCGGCACCTCATCCGTTTCGTCATCGGATGCTGTCTGACCGTCATTCTGTCCGATCGCCGGCACCGCCTCAAGGGTCTTCGCCGGCTCCGAGGGCACCTTCGGCTCCGGTTCCTTCTTTGCTTCTTCCAGCTCTTCCTTCAGTTCCTTCTCCTTCGCATCATATCCGGCCACGCTGGTCTTATGTCTCTGCTCCGTATCCGCCAGCCGGTTCTGCTGCTCTGCCTTCTCTCCGCGGGCGGAGGGGATCGAGATGGTCATGATCTCCGCTCCCGCTGCAACCTCGGAACCTGCAGACGCTTTCACATCCGTTACGGAACCGTCGGCAGACGCAAGGTAGATATCATGCTCCGTGAGATACATGTCAAAGTAGGTTGACTCATGTTCCTCCACGTAATCGCCGATCTCTACGGTATGCTCCTGGTACTTGGCGGGGATCACCGCCTTATTGTCATAGAAGACTCTCTCGCCTTCGGAAAGTCCTGCCTTCACCTCGGAGTAAAGCGCATCTCTCACACCCAGTGTCAGATTCCGGCGCTCCCGCTGTCCGTCCTGATCCAGTACGTAGCAGTAGTAGGTCTCACCCTCCTGGTAAATGGAGTCATTTCCCACAGCCAGCACGTCCGTGCAGCCGACCTTTGTAAAATAGATCGGCACGGTACTTCCCGCTTCCAGCTTCGCGCCCTGTGCGCGGAACCTCACCGGAGGATAGTTCCCAACGCTGCTGGCGTAGCTCTGCTCCGCGGAGGTGTAGTCGTATTCCTCCACAGGAAGCTTCTTTCCGTCCGCCATGATGTACTTCTGCTCATAGTCCTTATATTTGTACTCATCCGTGGTCTGCTCCGTTTCGATATAGAGATCGTCGAAATCGGAGATCACGGCAATGTTCGAATTTGCAAATACCATATTTCCCGCGGACAGGTCAAAAAGATAGGTCACCGTTCCGCTGTGGGGTGCCGTAAATGTCAGCTTCGAACGGCTCTCCTTCAGCTTCGATATCTGTTTGTTCAGCTCGGAGATCGCGGAATCCGCCGATGCCAGATCGTATCTCCTGTTCTCCTGTTCCTTCCGGATCTCGGTGGCGTAAACCTCCGCTTCCGCCGGCAGCCCCACCTCCTCCGAAGCCTTCTTCAGGTACTCCAGCCGGGCCTCCGTCTTCCGGGAAATGCTGTCTCCCGCGGAACGCTGTACGTTCAAGGTGTCTATCTGCTTAGAAAGATTCCGGATCTGGGAATCGATGGCACGTGTATCACCCGTGGCGATCACCTGTCCCTTCTCCACATGATCTCCGGGATTCACCTTCATTTCATAGATATCAAAGGTCGTTTTCGAGAAGACCGGATAACTCTCCGGAACCACGATACCCTCCAGGAACTTCACCTCTCCGATATCCTTCTTCTCCACCGGACGGTAGGATTCCGTCAATGTCACTGGCTCCAGAAGCTCCGGTGCCGCAGCAGTTTCCTGCTTTCCGCATGCGCTGCAGACCGAAAGAAGCATACAGAGAAGGAGGGTAAGGGCGGTTCTTCTGCGAACCGTCCTTCCATGTATGTAATTGTGAGAAATTCCTTTTTTCATATATCTTCCTTCTGTGGCCTTCCGTCGTCGGTAAGAATCTTCCTCCGGGGATTCACCCCCGGTATCATTTTTCGTTACGGCATCTCCAGCTGCTCTCCGCCGGACAGGCCTTCCTTTATGATGATGTCGTTACCCACCGTTTCTCCCGGGGTAACCTCCACTACGTCATGCATTCCGTTCTCCCGGACCACATAGGCGTAGTATTTTTCTTCCTTCTTGTAGATCGCCAGTTTATTGACGTAGCACACATCCTTCATCACCGGCAGCTCGATCTCCAGCTTGATGGACTTGTCCAGCATCTCACCGTCGGCATCCACAGGCTCGAAATAAACCTTCGATCCGGACTCTCCCTCCGGTGTCTCCACCACCTGTACCTTCCGCTTTGCTCCGCCGGAGGACGCCGTGTAGATCTCTCCCGGTTTGAAGTTATAGATCTCCGAAGGCTCCATGACATAGATCCTCCGGCTCTGGTCTACGATCACCAGATCCTGTCCCGGGATCACGTAACCGTCATTAAGCACGGGATTTACGTAGCTGACATATCCTTCCTCCTTGGAAATGATGTTCAGCTTACCGTAGGTATCCTGAATATCCTGGATATACAGCCGGGAAACCTCGATATCCCGGTTCAGCTGATCGATCTCATTCTTATGATCCTCCGAGGGATCGATGGCGGACAGCTTCTTCAAATGATCGATCTCCAGGTTTGCGTCCCGGATACTCTTCTCACTGTCCTGAATCTGCTTATCCAGTTCCTCCGAATGGAAGGACACCAGCACATCTCCTGCCCTGACATGATCTCCCACATCCACCCGGACCTCATCGATGGTCATCTTGTAAAGACCATAGAGTTCCTCGTACTGTGCATCGGAGAACTGATAGCGGGACTGTTCAAAACCCAGCAGATCAAGGCGCGACGAAAACTGAGGTGTCAGATCTCCGCGGAGTACCTCAGCTGTCTTCGGTACGACTGCGTGATAGACCGGCGCCTCAGCGGGAACCAGCGTATCCTCTACGGCCCCGCCGCATCCCGTCAGGGACATGGAAAGAATCAACGCACACGCTGCGATATTCAGTTTTCGGCACCGTAATTTCTGCATAGCTTTCCCCTTCCGAAGGATATGGTAATATATAAAAGCATCCAAAATGCATCAAAAATGAAAAAAAGAAGCATCTTCCGAACTTCTGCGGACAGCAGACCGGAGAATACTTCTTTTCTTTTACTTAAACGGTATCTTTGTTTCATCCAGGAGCGTTCCGCCCTCGGTGATGTAGTAGTCGTGAACCTCCGTTCCGTCGAACTTGGTGAAGGTTACCTTCCAGAAGATGGCCGCATAGGTTTGGAAGGTGGTATCCACCGCCTTATACGGAGTCGCATCCCAGGTATACCATTTCTGATAACGGGAGACGACGGGATACGTAAATGTGGTCACGACGTCATACTCCGACAGTGAGCAGTCCTCCTCGGAGGCCGGGGATATGCTGCTCTCCCATTCCCCGTAGATCAGATTGACACGCTGCTCCTCCGTCAGCTGGCGGGATGCATTCTTCACCACGGCATCTGAAGGACCGGAATAGTACTCTGCCGGCACCGGAGTGACGGCGTCGTAATCCGACGAAGATTCCCGTTTCATCAGAACCCCCGGAAGGATCAGCGTCGCGGCCACCACAGCACCGGTAAACAACAGTGCCAGAGCCGAGATGATATATGAAATTGTCCTTCTTCTCTTCGTCTTCATGGTTATCCTCTGTCTCTATTCATACGATGATACACGACCCACCGCCTGCATTCCGTGATCACTTCTTCCGATCCGGTTATTTCGACGTCTGTCACGGCATCCTGTCCCATTTGTTCATGATGATTCCGTATCCTGCTCCTCCGTGATACTCGGTATCGTTACCACAAATGTACTTCCCTCTCCCGGCGTACTGGTGAGGTCGATGGTCGCACCGTGCCGCTCCAGGATCACCGCCACCAGCGACATGCCGAGACCTGCGCCGCCGGCCGCACGGGTACGGGATTTATCTACCATATAGAATTCATCAAAGATCTTCTTCTGATCCTCCTCGGAGATTCCGATCCCGTGGTCACGGACGGAGAAGGCATATCCCGTGCCGCCGGTCGTTCCTTCTCCCGGCTTCCCCTCGTCCTTCCCCTGATCCGAACGCTTCTTCGTTGTCTCCGTACTCTCCGGGGTCACGGGCTCTCCCAGAAACTCCACCACATCTCCCTCCTTCGATGCCTTTCTCGCATTGTCGATCAGGTTGATGAATACGGATTTCAGAAGCTCCGCATCCCCTCCGAAGATTCCGGGACGTACATCCAGCGTCAGCCGGACGCCCGACTTCTCCATCAGCGGAGCCATACTTGCCGCCACGCTTTCCGCAAGCGTAACTGCCGCAACGGGCTTACGATCTATGGGATGATCCTTCAGATAGAGAAGGTCGAAAAGCTTCATGGACATGGACTCAAGCCGCTTTCCCTCCGAAAAGATATAGCCCAGTGCGGTCTGCTGCTCCTCTCTGGAAAGATCCATGGAACGCATGGTATCCGCATAACCGATGATACTGGTCATGGGGGTCTTGATCTCATGGGTAAAGTCCGCCACAAACTGCTCCCGCCGGTGGATCATGTCATTCAGCTCCTCCACATGATCCTCAACGGAATCCGCCATGGAATTGAACCGGTCTGCCAGCTGGCCCACCTCATCAGCAGAACGGATATCCGAACGAACGGAATAATCACCCGCCGCAAATGCGTTTGTGGTCCCGCTCAGCTTCTCCAGCGGCCGGGTCAGCAGCCAGCTGAGGACAAAGAGCAGCAGGGTTGCCAGACAGAGAAGCACGATGGTGAACTGCCTGTAGTCACGGATACTCTGATCCAGAAGCGTCTTCATTCCCGTGATATCCCTGCAGGTGATGATATTCAGCGCGGCTCCGTCCACCATGGTCTCCGAGGTGACGAACAGCTTCGCCGTCTCCCCGTCCTCCACCATAAGATAGTTCTTCTTCGCGTCTGCCGGAAATGTGAAGAATTTCTCTGCATACTTCCCCAACACCGGATCCGTCTCCGGCGTTTCATCGGAATACCCGGACGAGGACACATTTTCCGAAAGAGGATCCACATCGGCTCCTCCCATATAGATGTACTTCCCGTCGTACCGAAGATAGAGGTCCTCCTCGCCGGAGAGCATTCCGCTGTACACCGCCCGGCCGATCTCGGGAAGACTGATGTAAAGGTTGTAATACTGCTGATTGATCACGTTCAGAAGGGAGTACTCCACGGAGGACTGTACCAGATTATTCTCGGTCACTGCGGACTTGATCTCCGTATCCATGGTGAGCCGGTAGCTTCTCCGCATCAGAAGAAAGCCCACGATTCCCGTCGTGAGCGAAAGAAGGATCAGATTCAGGATAATGACCTTGTACCGAAACTTCATGCTTCTCCCGTCTTACTGCCTTTCCGCAGGTCTTAAGCCTCTCTCCTCAGGGATACCTACCTGCCTTCCTCCTCCACCAGACGATAGCCGGTGTTATATACGGACTTCAGACTGTCCTTCAGTCCCAGCTTACGCCGGAGCCGCTGCACATGCAGATCCAGCGTTCTCGTATCGCCCATCCACTCCGCCTCCCAGACGGATTCGTAGAGACGTTCCCTGTAAAGAGTGATATTCAGATTCCTTACAAACATGGTAAGGAGGTCGAACTCCTTGGGCGTCAGTTCGACCTCTTCTCCATCCTTCAGCACCGTGCGGTTTTCCACATCGATCTTCAGGTCCTTAAATGTCAGTTCCGTCTCCGTTTTGTTATATCGCCGGAGAACGATGTTGATCCTGGCCAGCAGCTCCACCACCTCAAAGGGCTTCACCAGATAGTCCTCCGCCCCCGAGGTGAGTCCCCTCATCCGGTCATCCAGCGAATTCTTCGCCGTGATGAAAATGACCGGGATCCCCATGGGCCGGATGTATTCCATCAGCTCGTACCCGTTGATCTCCGGGAGCATGATATCCAGAAGGATCAGATCATAGGTATGATCCTCCAGAAGATCCGCTGCCGCCTTTCCGTCATAGGCCGTTGTACAGGCGTAGCCGGCCCTGGTCAGGTTCATCCGGATCAGATCCGATATCGGCCTCTCGTCCTCAACGATCAGTATCTTCAACATACCGCCTACCTCCGCAGTATCTTCTCTCTCCGAAATGGGAGTAACTGCATTCTACTGTGTATACATGATCATCAGTTTACTTCCGTCCACCGCATTGACAACAATGTATCCGATCTTTCCGTTGCTCTCCGCGGTAAACGCCCATGCCGGAACCAGTGTGTACTCATGAGGATCCTCTTCCGATTCCACCGGGAAGTACATCAGGACGGCGTTGTTGATCTTCAGCTTCTGTCCGTTGACCTTTGTGGGATCAAACTCCGACTTCAGCATCTCCCGAACAGCTTCCATCAGATTGTCAAACTCCAGGATCTGGACATGATCTGCGATCTGCTCTTCCATTTCAAAGCTTGTCTTGATGTAACCGGCAAAAACTCCCTTGTCGTTCACCCAGAGACTTCCCGAATTTCCGAGCATCCAGTATCTCATATCCGAAGTTCCGGAATGAAGCAGATCCAGCTGAACCTCATATCCGTCCAGCACCGCACCGTCCAGATTTCCTTTTTCCGCCTCATCCTCGGAGAAAAAGAAGATCTCATTCTGAACAGGATCTCCCTCATCCTGTCCCACGATGACCTTCATATCATCCTCTGACACCGGGATCCGGCATATCCCCTCGGCAAAATCTTTTGCAGAGGCGATCAGCTGTTCCGGACTCGACTGTGTACGATTCGGCCGGTCCTTCATTTCCTCCCAGACATTTTTGCCCGACCAGATCTCCGTATTGATCCCCTCAATATGGTTCGGGAGCGGCTGAATGTCCGTCAGGGCGGGTGCATCCACCAGGTCCCCCGGATTCTTCGGATAGAAGGCCACTTGCTTCTCCCTGCTGAGCTTGCTGTAGGAAATGTTCAGGTAGTAGGTCAAACCCAGATAGGTTCCTTCGTAGGTATGATAGAACATATCCTCTCCGTCCTCCCAGGAAGGCACCTCCGACTTCCCGTCATACGTCGTCGCTTCCGGATGAATACTTCCGTATAACCCCTGAACGAAACCAACCAGATAATAATTGTCTCCCTCTTTTTCGGAAAGGGTTCTCTTCACCTCTGTCCCGGTATCACCGAACATATTCTTTACGATTTCCTCTTCCCGGATCTGATCCTCTACGATGTCGTGCATCTTATAGGAATGAAGATAATCCATTTCCCGTGACACATGATCGATGGAGATCTCCGCCGGTACATTTCCGATGGAGAAGGTATCCTCCCAGATCGGGGTTCCTCCGTTCTGTCTCTCCGGAAGCTCGTCGGTCTTCTTTCCTGTCTGTCCCGTGGTCTTCTCATCGGTTCCGGCCTCTTCCGTTGACGCTGTCGTGGAGCTCTCCACGGGCTTCGTACTCTGTGTGGAGGTGGATACTCCGTAATCGGTTATCTCCTCCGTCGTTTTATCCCCGCAGCCCGTGAGGAGCAGCGCGGTACATATGGCAAGTGCCATCACTTTCTTTTTCACTTTTTAACTCCTATTCTTCGTAATATGCGATCCGGATCAGGGTTCCGTCCATTGCATTCTGGATTGCCTCTCCTATAAAATCCGTGTCCCCGGAATAGATCATCGCACACCATACCGGAATATAGGTGTACTCTCCCTTCTTGTCCGCCGAAGCCACCGGATAGTAGCATAACACCGGTCTCGAAACGGTGATGTCCTCACCGTCGGCCCTTTCGCTTTCCAGCTGCTCCGAAAGCCCCGTCTTCAGGGCGTCCATGGCCTTCTCAAAGGTAAGGAGCTCCACCCGGTCTGTCAGACGTTCTTCAAATTCATATGCATAGTGAATGTCGCAGGCTACAACTCCACGGTCCGTTACCGAAACCGTACCGGAATTTGCCTGGACCATGTTCCGCCCCGGATTCTCCACGTAGAAGGACTGCTGTCCGAGACCCGTCTGTAACTGAACCAGATATCCGTCGATCAGAACATTTTTCGGATCCTTCTTCGTGAGCTCACCCTCCGGACAGAATACCAGCTGGGACAGAGCCCGTCCCATGTCGCCCGAATCGACAACCGTCTCCCTGGGCATTTTAAGCTTCAGTGTCTCCGAAACAAAATCCCATACCTCGGAACGGATCTGATCCGTGTCACTTCCGGCCTGATTGGTAAGATCAGGAAAGCACTCACTGAGATCCTTCATACTGTAGGACTGAGCATCATTCTCATCCGGAAGCATCAGCTGCCCGCCGTCCGCCTGGTTCATTTCCGTGTATTGCGGATTCCCGCTCACATCCGACCACTTCTTCGGAGAAAGGTTGATCACCAGCATTTTCGTATCCTTACGGTAGCTGACCACCAGCTGGCTGTCGATATCGTTATGCTTCCCCTCATAGGTGTGAAGCGTGTAGTTCCGGTCATCCACCCAGGCCGGATAATCCTTCGGATACATCAACATATCATTGGCCCTGCCGGAAAGGACATACAGACTGTACGCATCCGAACAGCATTCCACAGCTCCCCGAGCATCCCCGTTGTCCACGCTCACCGTGCGGCGGACCTCCTTCACATCGTCTCCGAGAAGCGTCTTTACGATCTCCGCTTCTTTGTCCGTATCCTCCTTGACCTCACGGACCCGGTAGGAAGGCAGCGTGTCCGTATCAACGATCACCGTCCCGTACTCCGCCATCTGTTCTGCCGTCAGGGAATCCGCATCCTTCCTGCTTCCCACCACCAGAGTTTTCAGGTCCATGGTTGCATGCTTCGATCCGATATCCAGCTCAGAGTGATAGGTCAGCTCGGTTCCGCCCAGCATCTCCGACAACAGGTTGCCCTGCCCGGCTTCCGTATCTCCGGATTCGCTCCCGGAGGTCTTCTCCGTTCCCTTGCCGCAGCCGGCAAGAAGAAACGCCATTCCCAATATGACTGCGACCGCCCTATGTGTAAATGTTCGTTTCATCTGCCGTCTCCTTTTACTTTTTCATCGATTTATTCACCGGATCATTCTTCCGCGTGATCATTCCACATAATCATTCCGCATAATTAATGGTTACGATACTGCCGTCCATGGCGTTCATGACCACATCTCCGACGATGTCGCTCTCACCTGAATAGACATAGACCACCCAGACGGGGATGTAGGTTAATTCCTCCGAACTGTCCGGTGACTGGAGCGGATAATACTCCATATGCGCATCCCGGAATACTCCGTCCCTGCCCTTCAGCTTGGTGGTATCAAAGTCCTTCTCCACCGCCTGCTGGAAGACCTCCATGGCCCTGTCAAAGGGAAGGATCGCCGCCTGCTCGGTCAGACATTCCTCGAAGTCCAGCTGGATGAAAATGAAGAAACCGACCACATTTTCACCCGAGAACCAGATATTTCCGCTGTTTCGCTTCGCCAGGGAGCTGTTCGCGGGAAGGAACTCGCCGATATAGCAGTTCTGATTACTGATCTGCTCATTGATCTTTAATGCGTAGCCGTTGATCACGGAACCCTGCAGACCGCTGCCCGCAACGGACCCCTTCGAATAATAAATGATCCTGCTGCCGGCATCCTCCGAACCCGCACCGTAGGAACTTGCAGACACCCCGTCCGTCGGCAGCTTCAGGTGAAGCTGCTCTTCCGCGAACTTCCTGCTTCTGCTGATGGCATCCTCTTCACTGACCGTACAGTGATTTTCCTGATCCTGCAGATCCTTAGTGTTCTTCTCCGCGTGCTCACCGGTGGTCGGGTCCTCCAGGAAGAATTCACCTTCATCAATGGCTGCCGCCTCCGAAAGATCCGGATTACCGATCACATCACCCCAGGACTTCGGTCCGAGCACAAGGGTCTTCGTGCCTTCCACCCCGTCATAGGCGATACTGAGCTGGCAGGTGACACCATTGTAGGTACCCTCATAGGTATGAAGCGTAAAGTTATCTTCCTCTACCCAGGCCGGTACCGAATCCGGGAGATTCTCCGGGTTGCTGACAGCGTAATAATTCGTACATACCTCTACCACATTGTCGGAATCACCCTGTCCCAGACTCACTTCTCTTTTGACTTCCGTTGCCGTATCCCCAAAGAGGGCGTCCACGACTTCCTTCTCATAGACCCTGTCCTTCGTTATGGAATGCAGACGATAGGTCTCCAGTGTCGTAGAGTCTGTGACTCCATACTCGACCTCCAGCTTTGCGTTGGTATTTCCGATCTTGAAATCCGACTGCCAGGTCAGATTTTCTCCGCCCAGCTGATCGATCAGCGAACTGCCGTTTCTGGGCTTTACTTCCTCTGTTGATCCTGCTTCCGTACCCTTACCGGCGGAAGCATCTGTCGTTGTATCCTCTGTCTTTGTCTGACTCGTTCCGGTTCCTTCCGAACCGTAATCCTCCACGGTTGACGCATCCTTTGAACCACAGGCGGTCAGAAGAAGCATCATTCCAAGGAGTGCTGCTGTCATTTTTCGTTTCATAATGATTTCCCTCTTTCCCTTTTCATTTGGTTTTTGGCGGTTCCGGGATGGGGTTCCCCGTACGTTGAAACCCCACTTACGGAACCTTAGGAATCCCTTATGATTTAGACAGTATAATATAAATGCATCGAAAATGTATCAGATGAACTTTTTTTCTCTGTACAACGGAAACGGTTCCCACATGGCAGGAACCGTCTCCGGATCATATACGCAGATTGTATCAGTCTTCTTTTTTACTGTTTTTTGCGGCCTCCGCTGCCGCTTCGTTCTGCTTCTTGTGGATATTATCAATGTCCTCCGTGGTTCCTCCGCCGGTATCATCCGGGGCACGGAACTCACCCTTCTCCACCAGCCGCAGGAAAGCGTCTACCACATCCGACTCCAGCTGGGTACCGGAAACCTCCTTGATGATGGAGACTGCCTTCTCGAAGTTCATCCTCTTACGATACGGACGGTCAGAATACATGGCGTCGAAGGTATCGGCCACCGCGATGATCTGTGCCACACGCGGGATCTCATCGCCCTTCAGCCCCTTCGGATAACCTTTTCCGTCCGGACGCTCATGGTGAGCTCCGGCACCGACCGCCAGCTCCGGCATGATGCTGATGTCCTTCAGTACACGGTAGCCCTGGAAGGAATGGGACTTGATGATCTTGAACTCTTCATCGGTCAGCTTGCCGGGCTTATTCAGAACCTCCGGCGGGATCGCGATCTTGCCGATATCATGCAGCAGTGCGATATTGTAATACTTCTCTACGGTCTCCTGATCATATCCCAGCTCCTGGGTCAGTCTGGCCGTATATTCAGCCACTCGTGTGGAATGACCGTTGGTATATTTGTCCTTCATATCGATGGTCTTCGCGAAGGCTTCGATCATCTCACGGATGAACATTTTGTTCTCCTGCTGTTTCTTCACCAGGGCCCTGGTCTTGCGACGTACGAAGAAAAGGACGATCAGCGTAAGAAGCACCAGTCCCAGGAATACCATCAGCACGATGAACCAGACCTCCTCCGTGACGGACTTGGTCTTCTTGATCAGAACGGATATCTCCTTACCGCCCTTGCCCATGGCATCCTTCAGCTGGATCACGAAATGGTATTCGCCGCCGGACAGATTCGTATAGGCCACCGGCTCCAGATTCGTCCGGTTGACGGTTACCGTCTCGGAATCAAACCCTTCCAGATGATAGGATACCTGGGGATTGATCAGGGAATAGGTATAGACATAGCTGTAAATGGTAAGACGCTGGGTAGAGGCGGGAACCGTGATATTTCCCTTCTCATCCGCATAGATCATCTCACCGTCCGCATCCACAAAGGGAACCGTCACCTTGATATTTTCCACATCGTGGAACGGTTTCTCGATATTGACCTTGGATACCCCCATGGAACCTGAGATGTACAGATCTCCTTCCTCCGTCAGTTCACTGTAGGAGTTCGCCGTTGTCACGCTGGGAAGGCCGTTGTCCTGGCTGTAGAATACCGTATCGATCTCCCCGTTTTCGATCATCTGATTCACGGAAGACACATAGATTCCGTTGCTGCTCAGCACCCACATTTCATCCTGACTGTTCTCGTACAGATCAAAATTGTTGGAATAGGGGAACTTCTGCACCGTGGTGATCTTATGATCCGGAGTCATATAGGAAATGGAGTTGCTCGTAACCAGCCAGTAGAGATCTCTGGTCCGGTCCTTTTTGATCCTCATGATAACGCCGGAGGAAAGACCGGCGGAGGTACCGATATTCTGTACCTTCTTATCGCTGATGACATAAAGACCTGCGCCGTCGGAGCCGAGGATCATTTCACCGTTCGATCCTTCAATAACGGTCAGCACCTCTGTATTGCTGAGTCCGGACTTATCATCGAAAACCTCAATGACCTTATCCCCCTCGATCAGTGCCAGTCCGCCGCTGCAGGCAACCATGATGACCCCGTCCGAACGCTGGTAAATGGTCCGCGCCCGGTCCGAAGGCATCCCGTCTGCGGAAGTAAAGCAGGTTGCCTTCTTCCCGTCATAACGTACAAGTCCGAGACTGCTGTAGGTCGCAAACCACAGATTGTCATCCTTATCCCGAACGATGGAGCGGATCCTGCTGCCATGCAGGAACTTGATCAGGTCCTCGGACTCCGCCTTATCCTCCGGAGCCCGTTCCACCTTTTCGATGGGGTACTGCTTCACCTCGGAATTCTTTCCGATGATCCGAAGTCCCGTATCCGTTCCGACAAAAAGCTTGTCATCATATCTGCAGGTGGCGTTGACCACCTCTTCCGTCATATCGTACCACTCATAAATATCCGTGAACTGGTTCGGCACGATCTTCATAACGCCCTGACGGGTGGAGGTGAACCAGAGATTCCCCTCATAATCCAGCAGCATACGGTCGATGGAATTGTTCATCGGGATATTCCGGATCCTGGTGAACTTTCCGTCCACGACCATTCCGACCCCGTTATCGGCGCACACCCAGAGAACACTATTGAATTCCTCCATGCTGTTCACGTGGGTCAGGGGTGAGACATCGATCTTCGTTTCATTTGCGATCCCCGTGCTGAGCTCGCAGTGAATGATCTCCGACTCCTCTGTGCTGAGATAGACATAACCGTCCTTCTCCGGATCCGGATATACGGAAATGATGGGGCCCGTGCCCATTTTCTCTCCGTCATAGAAGCCCGTCAGCTGGCCCTTCTCCATGGTAAATACGGCACCGTTCATGGTGACGCCGTAGATCCGTCCGCTTTTGCTCTTCCGGAGCTCGCAGATGTACTCGGAATTGATCTGGGAGATGTTCACCGCATGAAGCTCCAGATTCGTATCGATCACGCCCATACCATGGGTCGTTGCCACGTAGATCTGCCCGTCGCTGTCCTCCACGAAGGAACGGATGGATGCGGACTTCAGCCCCTCCACCTCATTGTAAAGCCGGATGTCGCCCTTGTTCATCATGGCCACACCGTTGTCATTGGTTCCGATCCACAGCCGGTTCTGAGAGTCCACATAGAGACTCACCACGCTGGTGATACCCGTGGTGGAATCAATTCTTTCAAATGTATTGCCGTCATACCGGATCAGACCGCTGTAGCTTCCGATCCAGATGAAGCCCTCCTCCGTCTCGGCGATGGCATTTGCCTCGGAGGTCACAAGCCCGTTGGTAATGTCGTAGAGCACGGCGGAATAGCCCTCGCCCCTGCCGGTGGGATCCACCGCCACATCATCGTAGTCCCCGCCGGAAAGGCCCTCTGCCAATGCCGTCCCTGAACCGCCCGCAACGGATATAATCAAAAAAAACGCAAGGAACAGACCTACTCTCCATAGGCTCTGCCTTGCGGATTGATTTAAAATGCCATGATTCATGCGCACACCTCGTCTTTGAACCCATAATCTATGTAGCATCCACACAGGTCTTATTCTATCATATTATCTATGGTTTCTCAACCGTGGGTATAAGAGAAGGCCGGACCCATAAGGATCCGGCCATGTAATGGGGAGGCGAAGGTCCTGACACCTTCGTCTTTATATTGGTATTATCATCAGTTCCCGGTGTACTGCTCACCGATCGGTGTGATCTTTGCATCATAGAAGCCCAGTCTCTTGGCAAAGAGCGAAGCTGTTTCTTCATCCTTTGCATGACCGTCGGTTCTGATTGCATTGGACGCACTGGCTCCCATATAGATTTCACCGCGGGCATCCTGATATACGTCCAGCTGATAGGTGTTCCAGGTATTTCTCGCCTTCACCTTCAGCTCATTCTGGAATACGTATTCATCAATACCGGATCTGCGGACATAATCACCGTCCGGTCCATCCGGGAACCATCTGTCGGGACTACCCTCATTTGCTGCAAGATTTGCAGCAAATTCCGGGCTTACATTTACCAGACCGAAATCGATCATGGCAAGGGCGGTACTCTGATCCGAGCAGCGGATCTCGTCCTTATCCACATATACCCAGCCTCTTGTAAAAACTTCGGTTGCGCCGGTTTCCGGATCGGTATAGTACACATCCCGTCCCTGGAAATCGCTGGGGAAGGCATGCGCTGCAAGCGCATCCTTGATCAGGCTGGCATGATAGACATCCTTTGCCTGTCTTCCTTTTTCAATATACCGGATCAGAGCAACTCCGATCGCAGCCGCAAGAATCGCGATGATTGCTATGATCACCACCAGTTCGATCAATGTGTAACCTTTGTTCGTTCGTTCCCTTTCGTTCATTTTTTATTCTCCCCTGAGCACTTAGCGCAAAATAAACACAAATGTTTCACATAAAATTATCAAATTGTTTCTAATTTGTTTTTATTTTGTTCACTTTGAATGTTATGTTCATTTCTTGTTCATATTTCGTTCATATTATATTCCACGATGTTCATTTTTTCAAGAGAAAATAATGCAAAATGCACAAAAAAAATACACAATCTTCATTGTGCATTTTTTCAATCACAGGATTTTACGTTTCAATCACGGAATTTTACCGAAAAATATAGGCCGGACCCTGTCGGATCCGGCCGTTCTTGGCGCGGAGACGGAGGGATTCGAACCCTCGTGCCGGTTGCCCGGCAAACTGATTTCGAGTCAGCCCCGTTATGACCACTTCGATACGTCTCCATGTGTCAGTCGGTTTTCTCCTGACGATGCAATAGTGTATCAGATTTTTCCCGATTCTTCAAGCCCGTATTCTTACGCGCTCTTATCATCGGATGTCAGACTTCTTCTCTCTCTCATATGCGCGATCTTGCCCCGCAGCTTCGAGAATGTGAAAGCATCCTTATATTTTATAAAGAAGGCTCTCATGGAGAGGGACTTCAGCTCCAACGGACGGAAGAAATGACTCTCCTCCTTCGATTCCCGGCGTACCTCATTCAGCTTGCCCCGGAAGGCAGTGAAGAGAACCACGATATTGTACTCCTTCGCCAGATGCTTCAGCAGACGCAGGATCTTGGCTGCATGCATGAAGTCCAGAGTGAATACCACGAAGAATGTGATCATCACAATCTGGTAACCGGGAAGGTTCGTCACAACATCCAGGACCTTCAGCATCGGCTTATGCACGATCAGATAGTAGATCGCACAGATAAGACCCCAGAAGAAGGTGTAGAGCGGGCAGATAATGCCGCGGTAATTGAAACGGTTATCGGTATAATCCCACAACCGGATGTTCAGTCTTATAATGAAGATATATCCTGTGATCAGCTCAAAGATCGTCATGGTTACGATCATAATGAGCAGCACCAGAGTCTTCGTTCCCCATCCCTCGGGATCCATTCCCGGAAATGTGATGAAGGACATCAGATACAGGCAGCTCAGCCCGACTCCATAAATAGGAAGCCATGGCCCCGACAGGAATCCGGGATTCACCCATTTCTTTGTCTGGCCGATGGACGGAACGAAATGCCGATAGAAGAATTCTATCAGCCAGCCGCCGACACAACCGAAGACGAATATAAATTCAATTGCCTTTACTGTTTCCATATATCACCGATTATTTTTTCTTAGCCCAGTCATCCAAATTTATAAGAATACCGGAATGAGTCATTTCCCTGCTTCATCCCGGTGTCTTTCGAGCGAATAACGGGAATCGAACCCGCAGTGCCTGCTTGGGAAGCAGACGTGTTACCATTACACCATATTCGCTTAAATTGCATTTTCACTGACGTGTTCCGTAAAAACACACGTGTATTATATCACATAAAATAGAAAAATCCACCATTTTCTGAAGAATTACCGTTTCGGTGAATCTTTACCCGCTATTTCGGCAGCCGGGAACCGGTGCTCCTGCATGTAAAAAAGGTTGTCTTCACGGGCGGAGTGGGATACAATGTCGTAGTGGAATCACATGGATCCGGGGGTAGGATATGAAATCGTTTTATTACATTTATCTTTTCTTAAGTATATGCGGAAGCGGGTGCCTTGTATGGCTGAACGGGACCACACATCCTCTTGCCATCGTCTGGCTTTTTGTGCTGTACTTCGTGCTCCTCTATCTCCTGCTCTTCCTGCTCCATATTCTGGTGTTCGGCATCGCCGGCATGACCATCCCGAAGGGTGAACCACCCAAAGACATCCATAGCTTCTACCGTTGGTACGGTTTTGCATCTTCGCTGCTTTTCATGAAGACCCTGCACATCCATGTTCATATGCACGGCCTGGAACGCATGCCCGAAAAAGGAACTCCCTTCCTGATGGTCAGCAACCATCGGAGCATTTTCGACCCTGTGGTGCAGCTGATCTATTTCGAACCCTGGGATCTGGCTTTTATATCCAAGCAGGAGAATCTGAAGATCCCCTTCGTCGGTCGTTATATCGACGCCATCGGCAGCCTTCCTCTGGATCGGGAAAATGCGAAAAACGCGGTGAAGTCCATCAAAAAGGCGGCCGAGAATATCCGTAACGGCTACGCCAACTACGGGATCTACCCGGAGGGCTGGGAGAACAAGACCCATGACCCCCTCCTTCCGTTCCGGAACGGAGCCTTCAAGATCGCAAAGGATGCAAAATGTGCCATCGTTCCGGTTGCAGTCCGCAATTCCGATAAAATCTTCCGGAGAGCTCTCCTCTTCCGCAGGATCCATATCCACGTAGACGTGCTGGAGACGATCCCGGCGGACATCGTAACAGAGGAGAACACCTCCCGGCTTTCGGAACGCGCTTTCAAGATCCTGGGAGATTTCCTGACAGAACATCCGGCGGATGTGTATCTGTCAGCTAAAGGATAAGGTCGGTTCTGCACGCCCTATTTGCGAAGCAAATCGGGCGCCTGCACAAACGCCTTTGCGTTTGTGCCATAAGCATATCGGCTCGGTAAAGCACCGTAAGGTGCTTAGCCGAGCCGATTGCGTCTATGATGATCAGGAGGGATAGGTCTGTCCCTCTGTCATATTTACAGTTGACTCTCCACATGTTTCTTCAGAGCTTCGCAGATTTCCTCGATCTCCTCATTGGTGATGGGCATGAAGCTTCGCATGGAATGGATCGGCATGAAGCGGATAACAGCCTCCGTCATCGCATCTACTTCCCCGTTTTCAGGGCCGAAACGGCTTAAATACTTCTTTATCAGCTCCAGAGTGAATTCTCTGGTGTACGGACTGCCCAGAAGCTCGCCCAGCTGAACATCCATATCGATGAGCGGCGGCTTCTCCTTGCTGCCGATGATCCTTACCTCCACCGTGTACTCAATGTCGCGGGAGGATCTGCCCACCTCAATGGTATATGCCCCATTTGCGGCATACCAGTCTCCCTGCTCCACATCATACCAGGCAAATGCCCTCTTATCCAGGACAAACTGGGCTGTTTTGGTTTCACCCGGTTCCAGAGCCAGCTTGCAGAAGCCCTTCAGCTCGTGTACCGGGCGGATGGTGCTTCCGGTCCGGTCAGCCACGTAAAGCTGCACGATCTCCTTACCGGCCCGGTCTCCGATATTCGTTACATCCACGGATACCGTCACCCCTTCTTCCGCAGTGAAGCTTTCACGGCTGACCCGTAGATTGCTGTAACGGAATTCGGTGTAGGACAGTCCATAGCCGAAGGGGAAACGCACTGCCATCTGCTTTGTATCATAGTAGCGGTAGCCCACAAAGAGCCCCTCCGCATAGTTGATCTTGTGAGCCGCACCCGGGAAATTCAGGTAGCTGGGGTTGTCCGAAAGCTTTATGGGGAAGCTCTCCGCCAGCTTGCCGGAGGGGTTCACCTTCCCGTAAAGCACATCCATTACCGCCTCACCGACACCCTCTCCTCCGAGATAGGCCTCCACGATGCCTGCAACACTGTCTGCCCACGGAAGCTCTACGGGAGCACCGTTGTGAAGCACCACGACGACCGGCTTTCCGGTCTTGATCAGCTGCTCGATCAGATGATTCTGACACGCGGGAAGCTGCATATGCTCCCTGTCGTAGCTCTCGGATTCGAAGCTCTCCGGAAGTCCCGCAAATACCACGATCTTGTCTGCTTCCCCGGCAGCAGCAAGGGCTTCCGTCTGAAGCTCCTCTTCGATCTCGTCCTTCGTATCGGAAAATCCGCGATTATAGGTAAAGCTGCCGTAACGCTCTGCCAGAGACAGCGCCGATACCACCCGGAAGCTTTCGATGTGAGAGCTTCCGCCTCCCTGATATCTGGGGTTCTCTGCAAATCCGCCGATCAGGGCCACCTTCTCCTCACCGGAGAGAGGAAGAACCTTCCCATCATTCTTCAGAAGAACGATGCATTCACGGGCAACATCCGCAGCCTTTGCATGATCCGCTTCACGGACAAAGGTCTCCTCATGCTTTGCTGCATAGAACCGGTCGATCAAACGGAGGACATTTGTTACTGCCGTATCCAGATCCTCTTCGGAAAGAGTTCCGTCCTGTACGGCCTTGCAGATACGCTTCACATTTGTCCCGTTACTGCCCGGCATCTCCAGATCCAGTCCGGCAGCGACACCCTTCACCCGGTCGCCCACGGCACCCCAATCCGACATCACTAGGCCGTCGAAGCCCCATTCGTCGCGGAGCACCTGCTTCAGCAGCCAGGGATTCTCAGAGGAATAAACTCCGTTGATCTTATTATAGGAGCACATTACAGTCCAGGGCTGTGCCTCCTTTATTGCCATCTCAAAGGCCGGAAGATAGATCTCACGAAGCGTCCGTTCATCCACCTCGGCACTGCTGTACATCCGCTCATATTCCTGATTGTTTGCGGCAAAATGCTTGATGGATGTTCCGATGCCTTCTGCCTGTACACCGCGGATCATGGCAGTTGACATTTTCCCTGCCACATACGGATCCTCGGATATATACTCAAAGTTCCGTCCGCAGAGGGGGGAACGCTTGATGTTAACTGCAGGTCCCAGGAGAACGGCCACATCCTCCGCCTGGCATTCTTTACCCAGGTCGTGTCCCATTTCCTCCATCAGCTCCGTATCAAAGCTACAGGCTGTGGCACAGGCTGCAGGGAAGCAGACTGCGGTAATGGTAGACATTTCTTCTTTCCCGGGAACAATGTCCATCTTTCTGAGTCCGTGAGGACCGTCACTGACCTGGATCTTCGGAACCGAAAGCTCCGGAAAGTCCTGGGTCCACCAGAAACCGACGCCTTCCACAATATGTGCTTTCTCTTCCAATGTCATTTTCTTTACGATTGCGTCAACCTCCATACAATTACCTCCGATCGCGCTCTTGTACTGTTATTGCTACCCTTTCCCCCACTTTACTGCAGTTTCTTCTGCTGTTCTATCAATCCTTTGCCAAAAAATGTCATATTTCTTAACTTTTTGCATTCCTATATTTCCATACCAAGCAGCAGACGTGCATACGCGGATTCCTCCGTCATCCCGTGAACGGGGCGCGCCCCCGCCTCCAGCAGCTCCTGCGTGGTCTCATAGTTATAGTTCTCCGGATCACAGGGGAGGATGTAGAGGGTCACCCCCACATTTTTGCATCGCTCTGCAAATGCAGTCAGTTCCTTCGGTGCCGTGGAGGAGTGATACAACGTATGGAGGACCGCACGGATGCCCTCCAGAGAGAAATTCTCATAGCGGATCCCCACATAGGGATGGATCTTCAGGACATTCGGGCGCAGCCGGATCTCAGGGACCTTCCAGGATGTATTCCTCACCTGCACCCCGCCGGTGTCCGACCGGTACCGGTTCCCTTCCTTCTCCAACGCGATCATCCCCGTACTGAAGAAATCATCAGACCCGGGCTCGCACTGCCGAAGCTCCCTGCCCCGGTGAAGGTACATGACCCCATCCGAGTTTTTGTACGTTATGTAAACCGAGCCGGCTGCGGAAGCATCCGTCTCCGGACTCCTCCTCATAGCCACATCCATCGTCGCCAGGAAATTCTCCGTGGCATTGCTCTCCGGATCCTCCGGCGGCCGCTGGCTTGCAACCAGAAAGACCGGTACAGGACAGCGATACAGTGCCTCATCCAAAAATGCAGCAGTGTAAGCCAGCGTATCCGACCCATGGGTGATGGCAACCACATCATAGGACTGCAGGTCCTCTTCCCTGAGACAGTCCAGGAGCTGCTCCCAATGGGACAGAGTCATATGCTCACTCAGCACCTGATAGGGCGTTCGGATCTCCGCACGGATCGAAAGCTCCGGCCGGGCCTCCCGCAACCTCTTCAGGATCAGAGGTTCCTGTCCGTCCCCCATCTGAAGGAGGGTTCTTTTCCCTGTTTCGGATACTGCCGTTCCGATGGTCCCACCGGTCAGGATCAGTAAAAGTCTGCATGCTCTCATACGCTCTTCCTCCGAATATATAGAATGTTGCTGAACAGGAAGTTGTCATTCTTCCGGACGAATTCCCTGTACTCGTTAAAGTTTACATAATATTTCTCGCCCCAGGAGGAGATCTCCATCATTCCGACTCCGGAAGACTTCGATACATCCCGGCCTGCAGTGTCCGGCGCACTCCCGTCTGCCGTATCCGGCGCACCCCGGCCTGCTACGTCCGGCGCACTCCCGTCTGCCGTATCCGACACACCCCGGCCTGCTACGTCCGGCGCACTCCCGTCTGCCGTATCCGACACACCCCGGCCTGCCACGTCCGATGGCTCCCATCCGGTCACCGTCACATAGTGATCCTTCATTCCGGAGCTTCTCTCATAGTCCTTCCCATCCTTCCTCCGGTACAGCGGCAGACGCTCACTCTTATGCCGGAAGCAGGGACCGACCGAAAGCAGCACCGGGATATCCGTCTGCAGCATCTCCCGGATCCTTCGCTCCAGCTTCCGCCCGGACATGCCCCATCTGGCACGAAAGGGAAGACCCTCCCGCCGGAACATCCGGTTCATCCGCCTGGAGAGCCCGAACCCCGTGATCCCAAGGGAACTCTTCACCGGAAAATCCTTCTGCACGGTCTCGATATTTGCAAGGTATTCTTCCTTCGTAAGTGCTTCCCCCGTATCCTTCCTCAGATACCGCAGGATATCCGCAGCCGCGATCAGTCCGCAGCCATAGGACCGGGCCACCTCGGAGGACAGCCAGGACTGGTCTCCGCCGTAGGTCACACGTCCTCGTTCCTCCGTCACTGTCACATAGGAGCGCTGCAGCTGTATTCTGTTCTGATCCGTTACCGCCATTTGCATGTCCTCCCGCATCCTGCAGATTCTGCGGAATGTCGTCCGTTGCCAAAATCCGGTGAGTTCTGCCATATGCAGCTCGAGAATTCCGCGAAAAACCGAAACGATAGGATTCTTTGCTGGATTTTCCTCACCGGATGTATTACAATATGAACCGCACTCGGTTCAGATGATCCGAAGCACGTGAGTCGCGCTGCCCGGACATTTTGACCCTGTCATCATAATTATACAATTTGGAGGAAGGAAATGGTAGAACAGATTTCAATCTTTGCCGAAAACAGGAAGGGTTCCATGAGGGAGATCACAGAGCTCCTGACGAACAACAGCCTGAACATATACTGTGCCATCACTAACGACAGTGCGGAGTATGGTATCGTACGTCTTCTGGTGGATGAAACGGAGCGCGCGTTTAAGCTCCTGAAGGAAAATGGGTTCACCTGCAAGGTATCCCGCGTCATCGGCGTAAAGATCCCGGACGATGTAGGAAGCCTGAACAAGCTTCTGACGGATATCGAGGACAGCAACATCAACCTGGATTATCTGTATGTATCCTACAGCCGTGAGGATGCAACTCCCGTTGCGATCCTGCATGCATCAGGATATGCTGAGGTGGAGGCATGCCTGAAGAACCGCGGATACGAGATGATCTAATCATCGGCACCATTCGCCGCCTGCGTCCGCCGCGCCTTCGGCGCTTTCGATGGCGGCGGTCGTTCGCAGACTCTGCTTCGCAGATTGTTATTCGCCGACGGCGTCCGCCGACCGCCATCCGGCCGCTTCGCGTCCGTCGCGCCTTCGGCGCTTCTGATGGCGGCGGTCGTTCGCAGACTCTGCTTCGCAGAGTTTCGGCATATGAAAAAAGCACCTGTTTCATGCAAGCATGACAGGTGCTTTTTTCATATGCCGACGGCGAATAACTATAGCTCTTCGGCCAGATCGAGAATCAGTCTTTCCGTCTTCTCCCAGCCAAGGCAGGGGTCGGTGATGGACTTTCCGTAGATGCCCTCTCCGATCTTCTGAGCTCCGTCCTCGATGTAGCTCTCGATCATGAGACCCTTTACCAGCTTCCGGATATCCTCAGATACCTTGCGGCTGTGAAGAACATCCTTTGCGATACGGATCTGCTCCAGATACTTCTTTCCCGAGTTGGCGTGGTTTGTATCCACGATGCAGGCCGGATTTACAAGCTCCGACTTCTCTGCATATGCATCCAGCAGAAGGCGAAGATCCTCGTAATGATAGTTCGGATGACTGCGTCCGAACTTATCCACGGAACCACGCATGATGGCGTGAGCCAGCGGATTGCCCGGAGTCTCAACCTCCCAGCCGCGATACAGGAATTTCTGTGTGCTCTGTGCCGCAATAATGGAATTCATCATAACGGACATGTCACCGCCGGTGGGATTCTTCATACCGACCGGAATTCCGATACCGCTGGCTACCAGACGATGCTGCTGATCCTCCACGGAACGCGCACCGATGGCCACGTAGGACAGCAGATCCGACAGATACCGGTGATTCTCGGGATAGAGCATTTCCTCCGCACAGGTAAAGCCGGTCTCGCGAACGACCCGTGCATGCATCTCACGGATGGAAATGATTCCGTTCAGCAGATCCTCCTTGCCCTCCGGATCCGGCTGATGCAGCATACCCTTGTATCCGATACCCGTGGTTCTGGGCTTGTTCGTATATACACGCGGGATGATGAAGATCTTGTCCTGAACCTTCTCAGCCACCTTTGCCAGACGATGCATGTAATCCAGGACCGCTTCCTCATTGTCAGCGGAGCAGGGACCGATGATCAGGAGGAACTTGTTGCTCTCTCCGGTGAAGATCCTTCGGATCTCCTCATCTCTCTTCTCCTTCGCTGCCGCGATCTCCGCGGAAATGGGAAACTCTTCCTTAAGCTCCTGCGGTGTCGGTAATTTCCGAATGAATTTCATGTCCATTTGTGTAACCTCATTTCTATCTTTTATTATTCTGAAGATCCTCGGATCTCCTCATCCCTGCTCCTTCGCTGCCGCGATCTTTGCGGAAATGGGGAACTCTTCCTTAAGACCCTGTGTCATCGTACGATCGCAAACGCCATATCCGCCGCATAAAGGATCACCATGAAGACGCCCTCTGCGCGTGTGATCTTCCGGTTGCTCAGGCAGAAATACAGTACCACCAGGCTGACAACCAGCAGATAGCTGATGTCACAGATGCTTGCAAGATTTACTCCGATGGGATGGATGGTCGCCGATAAACCCAGGATCAGCAGGATATTGAAAATGTTCGAGCCGATGACATTTCCGACTGCCATATCCACCTGACCCTTGTGAGCCGCCACGATGGAGGTCACCAGCTCCGGAAGGCTTGTTCCGAGAGCTACGATGGTAAGACCCACCAGCGTCTCCGTCATACCTGCTGCCAGTGCTAAATTCTTGGCCCCGTACACCACGGCTTCGCCACCGCCTACGATACAGACGATACCCACCAGGATGAATACCACACATTTCCATGAAGGCATAGGCGTCGCATCCAGGTCTTCCTCCGTCTTGTTCTTTTTGGCAGAACGCACCAGAAAGATCATGTAAACGATGAAGATCAGCAGAAGCACGATACCGCAGGTCCGGCTGACCGTTCCTACCTCTGCTCGCATGGCCTCCGAGAGGGTTCCGTCCGTCACCAGGGTTCCTCCCAGCAATCCGGGAAGCCCGATGAAGAGCAGAAGCACAACCGTGATCCCGAGATTGACGGGATAGTCCCTTTTAACGATCGATCTGCCCACCGGAACCGGGTGAATGATCGCGCAGATACCAAGTACCATCAGCAGATTAAAAAGGTTTGATCCGGCCACATTACTGATGGCGATCTCATTTGATCCACCGATGGCTGCGGCTGTACTTACCGCCAGCTCCGGCGCCGAGGTTCCCATGGCCACGATCGTAAGACCGATGATCACTCCCGGGATCCGGAACTTTCTGGCAACTGCCGCACTGCCTTCCACGAACCAGTCCGCTCCCTTGACCAGTGCCGCAAAGCCGACCAGCAGGAGCAATATATCCAATAGAATTTTCATCACGTTCCTCCATATTTATATGTGATGGAAAATGCAAACATGGATATAGACTATTCCTTTTTGTGTAGAACGTCAAGCAAATTCCCTGCACGGAAACGAATCTAACGTTTTCGATCTGCCCGAATGCTTTATCACTTTACCGCATTAAATCGCAAAAGTCAAGTCTTTTTTTCGCGCCATCGAGTAGGAGGGGCCCCTCCTGCTCGATGGTCCGCGTTGCCCGGCAAATGCGTGTGCAGGCACACCCGCTTGCCGGGCGTATCGCGCCAAAACAGGGGTACGTTTCCGTACCCCTGCCGCATTTCATTATTCCGTCGTATAATTATCCTCCGATTCCCGCACGATCTCCTTTCCGTTTACGAGGAATCGGGTCCTTCCGTTCACGATACGGATCCGGTCCTCCTTCGCATGGGTATCGACACCCAGCTCGTTCTGGATCCGGACCTTTGCATCCGCATTTCCGATGTAAATATCGGTATCCTCCGTATAGCCGCCGATGGCCAGGGCCTTCGCCCCGCCGTTCTCCAGCTGAAGACCTGCAAAATCCAGCCGGAAATCCGTAGCCCCCTGAAGAGCTCCGATACAGGTGGACTGTGCGCCACGGTTGTTCAGAGAACCGTTCGCCTCACGGATCTCCACCTTTGCGGAACCGCCTTCCAGGCTTCCGATGACCACGCTTTCCTGGCCTCCGATGTAGAAGCGGAACGCGGACTTACTGATGGATACATCCGCATCTCCGTTCATGGATCCGATGCAGACGCCTCTGGTCATGGAAAGCTCCGTCTCAATATCGCACTCTGAAAGCGCCACCTTCGCGGGCCCGTCAAAGACGCCGATCCCGACGCAGTTATCACCTCTGGATTCCAGACGGTACATGCCCTTCCGTATCCAGATCTCTCCGCCGCTTCCTCCGCCGATGCAGACGCCGGTCTTGCCCTTGGTAATGATCCGGATCTCACCGTCCTGCAGGAACTGAAGAGGACCGTGAGCGGCATCCGGCGCATTTCCGATTCCGTAATAACCGGAGAAATCCATCTCGATCCGGAGATTTCCCGCACCCTCCACCGTGAGCGATGCATCGGACGGAACCTGGATCCCGCCGTTCTTCAGTACATTTTCCCCGCTCAGGTTGAGGATCACATCCGCCCCGTCACCGATCTCGATGCAGGGACGCTTCTTCACGTTGGAGAAGTACACATTTTCCAGAACGATCCTGCCCTGATATCCGGGCTCGATCCGCATATGGATCTTCGTCTCCATGCCCGGGGTCCCGATGATGGTGATATCCTTGTAAACCGCATCCTCCGCCGGAACCAGGATATCGGTATTTCCGTATTTCATCAGATTGCTGAGCAGGACACGGTTCGTCTTTCCTGCCACATAAATGCGTTTCGCCAGACCGTCCTGACGCTCCTCCGCATAGTCACGGATCTCACTCCGGATCCGGTCATCGATCTGGGGCAGGATCTCCGCTGCCGGCTTCGCCGTATAGAAGCCCTGGATCAGGTCCGCTCCCAGATGGATCACGGTCCTGAGCTCCTCCGAGGTCTCCACGCCCTCTGCAAGGGCCAGGATATTGTTCTCATGGCAGAACTCGATGATCTCCCGTACGAAATGCTGCTTCTGCTGCTTGTACTGGATCTCGCTGAGCAGCGACCGGTCGATCTTTACATAGTTCGGCATATAGCGGAGCAGGTTGCTTACATTGGAATAACCCGTCCCGTAATCATCTACGGCGATCTCGATCCCCAGAGCACGAAGTCTCTGCTTCAGGGACTCCAGCTGAGCCTCCTCCAGCTCCGCCTCCTCCGTCAGCTCCACAACCACCATGCCGCTGTGTGCGGACATCATGGCTTCCGATCTGGCAGCATCGGCCTTTTTCATCTTCACGCCGGGAATACTGTTGATGAAGACCTTCCTGTCTCCAAATTCCTCTCCCTTATGCTCAACGATATCGAGCACATTCAGGAATGTGGCACTCTCCACATCCTGCAGCCGGCTCATTTTATCTGCATACTTTATGATCTTCAGCGGCGATATCTTCTGCTCCGTTGTGGAACGCATCAGCGCCTCGTAGCTGTAGATCTCTCCGTCGGTTGCCCGGACGATGGGCTGGAAGTAGTAGGTCAGCAGGTTCTCATCCAGGATCTGCCGTACCAGCTCCATATCCTTCTGTTCTTCTATGGTAAGACTGGAATCGATGGTATCCGTTCCGCCGGTGATACCCCGGAGCCGGTCCGTTCCCTTCAGATCCCGGAACAGCTGCAGCATCGCCGACCGCCGAAGGCTTTCCAGACCGCGGGCGATCAGCCGGATCCACATCCGGAAGGTCTCATCATAGCTTCTGGGTGCCATTCCGTAGCTCACCACCGCATAACCGAAGCACTCCGCTTCAAAGGCAACCGGCAGGAACAGGAAGGCCCTGGGCACATCGCTGTTCTCCTGCAGCTCCGGAAGCAGATCTCTCACGGGAAATGTGTCCGAGACACTGACCTTCCCGGCGGACCCGTTTCGGAAATAACGGATGGCATGGAGCATTTCCTTCGAATAACCCTTCTCCGGAAAACGGATCCCCGGATCCTCGCTGAGCTCCTTCCAGGTATCGTTCAGACAGAGATGGAAGCTCTCCGCCTCGGGGATCTGATATGCGTACGAATAAACGACGCTGAGAAAGCCCAGCAGATCATTCTGAAGCATCAGATCCTCTGCAATGGTTGTATTCACCGAATAGAAGCCCTCCTCGGAAATGGTGGTCTCCCACTCCTTCCGGCGCATGTCACGCATATAACCGGAGCATTCCTTACAGCCGCAGCTCTGACCAACGATAAGCTTCGCCTTGGAATGATACGGCTCGATGGCCTTCTCCTGAAAACGACAGGCCAGATAACCGGCCGCATATTCACCACAGGATTCAGCCGGAATCTGGGCAGAGGTTACAGGTATCGGACTGGTCCGTCCCTCCTCTGTGCCGTCATAGCCCGCAACCGCCACATCCTCAGGAACCCGGTAGCCTCGGTTGATCAGCGTGTTACAGAGACCGATGGCCATGCAGTCGTTGGCCGTAACGATGGCCTCCGGCAGCTTACCCCGTCGTGCAAGCAGCTGGTTCACACACAACTCCCCGCTGGTGTACCAGAAATCTCCGTAAACCACATTTTCCTCGCTGACATCCAGCCCATGCTCTTCCATCACATCCTTGTAGGCACGATGCCGTTCAATGGAATGCTTGTGCTTCTTCTTTCCGCCAAGGTATGCGATATCCCGGTAGCCGTGCACGGTGATCATGTGCTCCACCACCTGCCGCATGCCTTCGTATCCGTCCGTGCAGACGGTGGGATAGTATTCGCTGTCCTGCTCGATCACCAGAACCTGACCCTTATACTCCTCATGAAGCTTCTTTTCGATCGCTTCCGCCTTTCCGGTGATCTGGATGCTGTCCTTCAGTATCACGATGGCATCAAAATCACGGGGGTTCAGAAGTGAGTAGATATTACTCTCACCTGCCTCCCGTTCTGCCGCATCCTGATATTTTCGGTACATGGAAAAAATGCAGACATCAAATCCTTCTTTGAAGCTGCAGCAGAGAAATCCCTCAATAAACCGGCTTTGGTAATCCTCATCTGCCTGGCCCACCAGGACAGCCACTTTCTTTCTTCCCATAAGCCTTCTCCTTCCGGCTGTAATAATGCAACCGTTCCCCCACGTTTCATTGTACTATAAAACAGCGGCTTCCTCAACTGCGGAAAACGCCGGAAATACGGAAATCCGTAATTTTTTTTCCATCTTAACCGTTTCTTTACCTCTGTGTTTTAGTCTGTTCTTATGAACAACACGAAACAGAAAAGGGGATTGCACATGAAAGTCATCGAACTGAAAGAGATCCAAAAGGTATACGGCGGCAAGCCGGCCCTGGAGCATGTGACCTTCTCGGTGGAGAAGGGGCACATCGTAGGTCTGATCGGGCCAAATGGGGCAGGTAAGACCACCATCATGAAGATCATCGGCGGTCTGGCCCATGCGACCGGCGGCCAGGTGCGGCTGTTTGAATCGGAGGAGCGGCTGGAGAAAAACCGGGACCGCATCAGCTTCATGATCGAGAACCCCATCATCGACGGCTCCCTCACCGCCATGGAAAATATGAAATATATCCGGCTAGTGCGGGGCGTGGCAGATGAGTCCCGCTGTGAGAAGCTGCTGAAATATGTGGGACTGGCGGACACCGGGAAGAAGGCAGCGAAGCATTTCTCTCTGGGAATGAAGCAGCGGCTGGGGATTGCCATGGCGCTGCTGCCGGATCCGGAGGTGCTGGTGCTGGACGAGCCGGTGAACGGTCTGGATCCCGAAGGCATCGTGGAGGTGCGGCACATCCTGAAGGAGCTCTGCGAGCAGGAGGGGAAGACCATTATCATTTCCAGCCATCTGCTGGCGGAGCTGGCGGAACTCTGCACGGATTACGTGATCATCAACGAAGGGCAGATCGTGGAATCCCTGTCGAAGGAAGAGCTGATGCAGCACTCCCGGAGCTACATTTCCATCCGGACGGACCGGACGTCGGAGACCGTGGCGGCCCTGGAGCAGTCACTCTCCATCCATGATTATAGGGTGATGGAGGATGATGAGCTTCGGCTGTACGAGTATCTGGATGACGTGGCGAAGGTGTCCCGGACCATCACGGAAGCGGGCTTTACCATCCTGCGGTTCGCCCAGACCAGCGACAGTCTGGAGGAGTACTATCTGTCCCGGGTCTCCCACGGGAAGACGGAGCAGGAGAAATATTCACCGGTTAAGAATCTGTTTGGAAGGAGGGCATAGCATCATGGGAAAGCTGATCAAGGCAGAGCTGTATCGTACCAGTAAGGTAAACGGGTTCTGGGTGCTCTCATTCTTTATCGTTCTTTTTATGGCGACGGTTCCTTATATATCCAGCGAAAAGGCTGATTCGGCGGAAACCTTCTTCGCCGGGGGCCTGTCAAATATCGCGGTCGGATCCATGCTGATCGCACTGATGGCATCCTATATCGTGGGACGCGGGTACCATCACCGCACCTGTATGTATGAGGTGATGGCCGGGAACAGTCCCCTGCGGATCATTTTATCAAAGCTCCTCTCCATTGCGCTTCCCATCGCACTCCTCGTTTTCGTGGCACACCTGATCGGCCTGGGTATCGCATGTACGATGAGTACCAAGGGCATCGAGGATGTTCTGGAACGGGAGCCTCTGTTCTTCCTTGTACTTCTTCGGTATACCACCTTCGGCGTTCTGCTCACCATGTGTGTGAAGAGTCTTCTGGGAACGGGACTGACATATTTTCGGCTGGTGCTGGAGTCCATCGCTATGATCGTGGCTTCCGCCGTCACAGGAACGGACCTTATGGAGGATGCCCTTAACGCGGATCTGGTGGTGGGCAATACCACAAGCACCATCCTCAACACAGCCTTCCTCTCCCAGCAGGGCGTACTGCTCTCTTCTCCCATGAGCAGCAGTGTGGTATTGCAGGTCGTAGTAGGCTTCGTCCTGGAACTGCTGCTGTGGGGCGGGATCACCTACCTCGTTTACTCAAAGAGGGATTATTGATGTCTCCTGCCCCGGTCCGAAGGGTGTAGACCAGCATAATATCACGGACGAATTTCGGTTGGCGCAGGATCGTATATCATGATATAGTGTTTTTGAATGACGTATGAATGACGGAAACCGGAAGGAACTCTGTCGATCCCAGCTACAGGTGAGACGGGCCGGCATTCCATCGAGTCCTTATGAAAATGAAACAGAACTGCATTTGAATTATGTGAGAGTGATCATATGGATGGGTTAACCATTGCTCTGATGGTTTCGGTATGTATTTGCGGGCTCCTGGCTCTGGTATTTGCCGTCAGGTACCTGAAAACGAAATCGGAACTGAAATCCTTCAGGGAACAGATCAATGAAATACGGACCACCGACAGGGAGCAGCCGATCAAGGTTGCTTCCTTTGGTGCGCCTACGGTGGAGCTGGCGAAGGAGATCAACCTGCTGGTAGAGGAGCTTCGAACCGCCGCGAACCGGTCTGCCGAGGAGGAACGACGGGTGCGGACCATCATGGCCGGTGTGTCCCATGATTTCCGGACGCCCCTTACCGCTGCCGACGGATATCTGCAGATGGTGAAGGAGGCCGTGGACGGCATGCTGACGGAGGATCCCTGCAGAGATGTCTCTATGCGGAGGCAGGAGCTGACAGAGATCCGGGACTACCTCTGCATCGTTTCCGAACGCATGCGGTATCTGAAGACTCTGTCAGATGAATTCTTCGAGGTCACATACCTGGATGCGAAGAAGTCTCTTCCGCTGGAGACTGTCCGCTTCGACATCGTCCTTTCCGAGGTAATGATGGGACAGTACGCCTGGATCGAGGCCTCCGGGATCGAGCCGAAACTGTCCGTACCGGAGGAGCAGCTGACCGTACGGGCGGACCGGCACTACCTGGAACGCATCCTTGAAAATCTTTTCTCCAATGTACGAAAATACGCCAAAAGCCGGATCGAGCTCTCCGTGGAAAGATCCGACAGAGTCCGGACCGGAACCGATGGAACGGATGCAGCCGCGGATCCTGCCGGAGAGGGACAAATCTGCTTCATTCTCAGGAATGATATGGACGAAAGCATCACCATCGACGTGGACCATATCTTTGAGCCCTTCTACCGCGCGAAGGCCCGTTCCGGACCGGGCACGGGTCTCGGGCTGTATGTAGTAAAGGAACTGGCAGATGCCATGGCTTTTCAGATCGAAGGCAGGGCTGAGGGGGAAATGTTTGAGATCCGTCTCACCATGCCGAGAGGTGACCTATGAAGATACTCATTATCGAAGATGACAGGGAGATCGCAACCCTTCTCTCCACCTATCTTACCAAAAACGGATATGAGACCACTGCCCGCTACGACGGTGTCGGAGGTCTGAATGAACTGAAGACACACACGAAGGACTACGGCATGATCCTTCTGGATATGATGCTTCCCGGCTTCTCCGGTGAAGAGCTGCTGCCGAAATTCCGTGCAGTTACGGATATTCCGGTGATCGTGATCTCGGCCGTATCCGCCCTGGACAGCCGTATGGCCATGATGAGAGCCGGCGCGGATGACTACATCATAAAGCCCTTCGAACTACCTGATGTACTGGTAAGGATCGAGGCTGTGGCAAGACGCTATCAGCTTCAGCTGCGGATGGAGGACGGCTCAGCCTCCGGACTCCGGATCGGAAATGCCGGGAGCAGCACCGCCGAAGGAAGTCAGGTGAAAAATCTCACCTACGGAAATATCGTCCTGGATCAAAGTAACTCCCTCGTGACCGTAAAGGGTCAGGAGCTGTCTCTCACCGCCAGGGAATACCAGATCCTGGAACTGCTTCTGGAAAACCCGAAGAAGCTCTTCTCCAAGGCAAACCTTTTTGAGAGTATTTGGAATGAGGAATATTTCCCCGAGGATCAGTCTCTGAAGGTTCATATGAGTAACCTGCGGAGCAAGCTCCGGAAGAAGGATGATTTCGACTATATCGAAACCGTCTGGGGGATGGGCTACCGACTGCGGAAACTGCCGGAATGAGGATTCGTTCAGGAAGTGGAATGAATGACGAAGTGGAAATGTGCGTATGACGAAGTGGAAATGTGCGTATGACGAAGTGGAAATGTGCGTATGATGAAAATGAACGACACAACTGAATGCACGAAGAGGGCCAAAGGGACTGCGCTTCTGTCGCTCCTGCTCTGTCTCTGTCTCCTTCTCCTGCTCCTGTCCGGGTGCGGAAGTCAGGAGTCAGATGCCGACGCTGTATCGATCCGGAACAGCTTTGCTGAGTCGGAAGAGAATATCCGAAAGGCGGCCCCTCCGGACCTGGCCCTTCCGGATACCGTGAAAACCATCAGCGCGGAGGATCATTTTTATGATCTGACTGATGCACTCCCCAGACCGGAGGGTATGGTTCTCTGGGATTATGCTGCTCCGGAACGGGGCAGACTGCTGCTTCTCTATTCTGACGCAAAGATCCGGAAGGAAACCATTGATGATTCCAATAGGACTGCCTGTCACCTGTCCATCATCTCCTACGATCTTCTCACCGGAGAAAGTGAGGTTCTCACCGACCACCGAGATTCCGGTCTGACGGCTTCCGAGCTGCCACAGTTCTACCCGCGGTTCGTCAGCCTGGACCCCCTTATCATCTGCGAGACCCTGGGCGGTGTCTTCTATGATCAGACGCGGGACCGCGTCACCCACCTGGACCTGGGAACATTTAATCATATCTACCGCTTCCTTCCCCAAAATAACGGCCACATTTATTTCACGGATTCGACCCTGAAGATTCAGGAGCTCTGCATCCATGAGGATGATATGCAGATTGAGACCCGTTGGAGCCCGGAGGAAGGATGCATCTGCTATGAGCCCTATATGCTCGGCGAGGATGAGGTGATCCTCTCCGCCCTCCCGGAGCTTGATCCGTCCGTTTCCGTTGTTTACTACCGTGTGAAGCTTTCCACCGGACAGACCCGGGAAATCTATACCGCAGAGTATGAACTGTCCGACAGCGCCACGGGAACCCAGAACGGGTACCTGGCCACATCCTATTTCGGAGCCGGAGGACTCGAACGGCTGCGGCTGAAGACGAAGGACGGACTTCAATATGAGCTGAAGGATCCGTCGGCCTCCGATCCTGCCCCCGCCGATATCGATGACGACAAAGTCCGCCTTCCCGCCGTAAGTATCACCAACGCCTACGGATTTTCCTTCTGGGGATACGGAAGCGGCATATACACACGCTTCTTCAGCATCAACGACGGATGTCTCTACGGAGATTTCTACAATGACAATAACACCAAACTTCTGATGTGGGTCTATGATCAGACGGAACCCGCGAAGATCACCGAACCGGAGCATACCCCATATCAGCCGATAAAGCTGTCCGAGATCGACCTTCCGAAGCTGGAGAAGGAGCTGGAGAACAGTCTGGGGATCCGCATCTATACCGGTACGGAAGCCGAAACGGACTTCGACGGTTATACGGCCGTGACCGAAAACGACAAGGCCGTGATCTACCACGCCCTGCTGCAGATTCAAAGCGTCTATGGCAAATTCCCCAAGGGCTTTTTCGAGCAGCTGAACACCGGAGGGATCCCTCTCCGCATCCATATCGTACATACACTGACCGGAGTTCAGGAGGGGACTGTCTCCACGGCCGCCGGGCTCATGGCAGGCGACTTTGAAGGGCCCTATATCGTTTTTGCAACAGACGGATCCACCCTGGATGAAGAAACCATATACCATGAGACAGCCCACGCGATCCACGACAAGCTGATAAACGACGGTTTCACGGAAGGCTTTGAAGAAGAATGGGCCGCCCTCAATCCACCGGATTTTGAATACAGCCTTGACTATGACGAGGATCATCTGCCGGACACCGGCTATACCACCTTCGTACCGGAGGATACCTCCCTGGATTCCATTTACTTCATCCGGGAATACAGCAAGACCTTCCAAACGGAGGATATCGCTGATCTTTTCGCAAATCTGATGATCGGAGAGAAACCGTCGAGTTACTATTCCGGCATACATATGCAGGCCAAATGCAGCTGCTTCTTCCAATTGATACGAAAGGGCTTTGACACCACTGGCTGGCCGGAGGAGACCGAATGGGAGAAGCGTCTGGCAGAGGCAGCGCACTGACAGTGACGGAGGAACCGCATGCAACAGAAGAAACTCTATTTCGCCCCCATGGAGGGGATCACAGGATATGTATTTCGAAATGCCTACGCTGCCTGTTATGGCGGCGTGGATGCTTATTATACGCCCTTCCTCTCCAACCCGGTGCCGAATCAGATCGAGCGTCACGACATCCTGCCGGAGAACAACCAAGGTCTGCAGGTGATCCCGCAGATACTGACAAATAAGGAGAACATTTTCCGAAGGATCGCCGAAAAGCTTCAGGAATACGGCTATCCGGAGGTGAACCTCAACCTGGGCTGTCCCTCGGGGACCGTGGTGGCCAAGGGGCGCGGCTGCGGTGCCCTCCGGGAGCCGAAGGAGCTGGAACGACTGCTGGACGGGATCTTTCAGGTCTCTCCCCTGCCCGTCTCCCTGAAGTGCCGGATCGGTATTTCCTCAGAGGTGGAATGGGAGGATCTGCTTCTGGTAATCCTGAAATTTCCCATCACGGAACTGATCGTCCATCCGCGACTGCAGAAGGAATTCTACAGCGGCACGGTACATTTGGATGCCTTTCGTATGGCCTATGACCGGATCCTCACCCTTCGGCAGGACCGTCCCCTGCGTCTCTGCTATAACGGAGACATCCGGACGACCGACGACCTGCAGAAGATCCTTCGGGAATTTCCGGAGATCGATGCCGTCATGCTGGGCCGGGGACTGCTGTGGAACCCCGAGCTTGCCGAGCTATGTCAGCCTGTACTTCAGGGAAATGCGCCGAAGGAAACTCCGACCGGTCCTGACCGGGTACGCCTCCGCAGATTTCTGAATCTTCTGTATGAGGGCTATAAAAACGAAATGGGCCGGGAGACCCCGGCCCTTGCTAAGCTGAAAGAATTATGGAGTTACCTGATGATCTACACCGGCCACACTCCGAAGGAGATGAGACCCCTGTGGAAGGCCCGGACCCTCGCGGAATACCGGGATATTGTGGCGATGCTGGTCTGATCAGCGTTACATTTTACTGCTTCTTCTCATTGATAATATCCGCAACCGGGGCTACAAAGGTCAGCAGGATTCCCAGCATGATCATCCACCAGCCCCAGCCGACACTTGAACCTCCGCCGGAATGCGCAAAGGTTCCAAGGATAAAGTTCAGTACGCAGAAGCCCGGGATAAAGAACCGGAAATACGGAATCCCGTTGAGCCTCGACTGCAGGTTACGGAGCGCCGGAAGGTCAACCTCCAGAAATAGCAGCGCAAGACCCGCCAGGATAAACAGAACTCCCCAAAGCGCCAGGATCCCGCCGCCGGTAGCAAAGAAGCCGACACCCTGATACATACCGTAGGCTCCCATTCCGAACCATACCGGCACAAAGGAAAATACAAGGATCAGTACCGCGCCCACGATCCGGCATACCGAAGGCTTTACATACTTCGGGACGTGGATCATTTTCGGTTTCGGAGCAACATTCATCTGCTGGTATCCGCCCTGCATATTCTGCTGCGGCTGGAACCCGCCCTGCATGTTCTGTTGCTGGTATCCGCCCTGCATGTTCTGCTGCGGCTGGAACCCGCCCTGCATGTTCTGCTGCGGCTGGAATCCGCCCTGCATGTTCTGCTGCGGCTGGAATCCGCCCTGCATGTTCTGCTGCGGCTGGAATCCGCCCTGTATATTCTGCGGCTGCTGGAACCCGCCCTGCATATTCTGCGGCTGCGCGAGATTTGCTCCGCAGGCACCGCAGAAACCGGAACCATCCGGAATCAACGCCCCACAATTCGGACAATTCATAACCCAATACCTCCTTCTTCAAAAAACAAGGACTATACACCTAAATGAATCATAACATACCGACCGACGTCCTGCAATACAGGAACGGTGCAATATAGGGACGGTGCTGCATGCCCGATTTGCGAAGCAAATCGGGCGCTGCACAAACGCTTTGGCGTTTGTGCCATAAGCATATCGGCTCAGTAAGCACCGTAAGGTGCTTAACTGGGCCGATTGCGTCTATGATGAATCACCTATCCCTCCCTGACCAGGCGGACTACCCGGCTGGTTCCCAGGCGGTCGGCTCCCAGGTCCAGGAAGCGCTGCGCGTCCTCGAGGGTTGCGATGCCACCAGCAGCCTTGATCTTAACTCCCGGACCCACATGCTGCTTCATCAGTGCCACATCGTCAAATGTGGCGCCGCCGGTGGAAAATCCTGTAGAGGTCTTGATATAGTCGGCCCCGGACTCCGTAACGATCTGACACATCCGGATCTTCTCCTCCTCCGAAAGCAGGCAGGTTTCAATGATAACCTTCAGGATATGCTCTCCGCAGGCCTCCCGGACTGCACGGATCTCCGACAGAACGTAGTCCGTATTTCCGGCCCGGAGCATTCCGATGTTGATCACCATATCGATCTCATCCGCACCGTCCTCTATGGCGTCCCGGGTCTCGAAGACCTTCGCCGCGGTAGTCATATTTCCGTTCGGAAATCCGATCACGGTGCAGATCCGCACCGCATCCCCCACATACTCCTTCGCCGGCTTCACGTAGCAGGGCGGGATGCATACGGATGCCGTTCCGTACTTCCCCGCCTCATCGCAGAGCGTCCGGATCTCCTCCCAGGTAGCAGTCTGCCGGAGCAGCGTATGGTCGCAGGCCGCAAGTATTTTCTTTATATCCATGTTAAATCCTCCTTCGAATTCCGTAACCCAGGTGAAAATGATGGCAGGAGCAAATGGTTAAAGGACGACACCCACCTGACGTCAGCCCAACCTTTTGTCCCCCGATATCATTATATGGCTATTTATCGACTCATAGTTGATATTTATAAATTCCCGAAATGATTTTCATCATTCCGGTCTTTTAATGGCACTAGCCTGATGCCTCTACCTGATCTAATTCAGGCTACATTAACTCTAGTTACAGTTTCATTTTCCTTGACCTCAAGGTTGTTGATCCCTGCAGCCTTTATTATTTGGTAGGCTGCATTTACATCAGCATTGATCAGTTTCCCGTTGTTGCTCCGGAACATGCCCCTGCTTATCCTTCTTGCATTATTATAGCACTGTTTATCGGGTTTTTCTCCGTCAAGATAACTGGTTCCGCTGGTATAGCTTTCATTCACCACTCTGACATCGATTCCGGCTAATCTGGCTTTATAACAGATCATATCTATCAACGTTTTATAAGGAATGGATACAAAGGTCTGGTTTGTTCTGTTTCCCAGAGCCACATGTTGTTTACATCCTCTGTTGTTGCCGATGACAATCTGGCCAGTCTTTGTTTGAAGTGCTATTTCAATGACTTTTCGGCTGGTTTTATGAAGATAATCCTTGATCTTCCGATTGCGTTTTTGTGTCAGCCGTTCCATCCGATTGGTTGTATATCTATGATTGCTCTTCTTTGCCTGCTTCTGGAGCATTGCCTTCTTTTTGTTATAATAACGATTGATCGATTTCAGCGGACGTCCATTGATGATAACAGGATGATTCTCCGAAGCCAGGCTTATCGTCGCCAGGTTTCCAACACCCAGGTCTATCCCCATAACATTTCCGTCTTTGATCAGCGATTGTTCCTTTTGCTCATACATAATCTGTATCAGAATTTCTGTTTTTTCAGTCCGAATACGTATCTGGCGTATTCCGGAGTGCCGGGCACGAAGTCGGATTCCTTCAAGAAACTTCGGCATTCTGATATATCCGTCCTCATCAATGGTAAAATTCTGGCTCGTGATCACAAGCCGTCCCCTGCCGGTCATCGGATCCAAATACCTCGGTTTACGTGGACGTCCCATAAATCGATGGCGGTCCTTCCTGTAAGCGGAAAGTGCCTGATAGAAAGATTTCCATTCACGACATTTTTCCTGAATACAGATCTGACTGCAGGTTGCATAAGGCATATTCTTATACACATCCAAAGTCTTCATGTACCAGCTGAGAAAATAAGCATCCGCAATAAAGCCGTTTTGTTCGTCAATGTATTTAAGCTTCTTTCCCTTTCGCCCGTTATTATACTTCCAAATCGCACAGTTAATCGGATAAATCAACCCCTTTTCCCAACTGTCCAGGATCTCGCCTTCTTTCAGTTTCCGATGAATTCGAAAGCACTGGCTGATCAGATACTGAACCGCATTAGTGAGGTTCTTTGCGAGATAACAGTACGTATCAATCTCCTGATAGAGTGCCCTGTTTCCGCACTTCTTTATTCGATGTTCCTCGGTTAATACCATGGTTTCACCCCCCTCTGCAGACCCGAATAGTCACATTCTTTTTGTGCTAAACTGCAGTGGGTAGCGGGGGCCGCCCGGAGATCTCTCGACAATATAAGGTCATTCGGACTTTCAGCAACTGTCCGATCAACTGTTCTTTTAATTCTTTCTGTTTCCGGTGGCTGCACATCATAAGATTGTTCCATACTATGTAATTTCCCAGATGCTTTGTGGAAACACCGTGAAACTGGCGCAGGAACCCTTTTAATTTATTATGATATGCGTTCACACGCTGAATACCATAGGTTTTGTCTTCAATTCGAATGATCCTATGATCAGTATCCATCTGAATCAAATGAATGTTATTCTCTTTTGCAAAACCAAGATACGCCTTCTCATGATCCGTGCAAAGCGTTGCATTCGGATCGATAATCGAATGAAATGTACGGATAATACATGCCGAACTGACTTTGCCAAGCTTGGCAGGTCTCGCATATGCTACGCCAGTGTCATTTAACGCACATGGAATGCACACCTTTTCCGAGGACAACCCGCTGATATGGATATCATTGCCTCGCTTATGTGCTTTCCTTGGCATTGAAAAGGTATGACTTCTAGTGTGGTTCCCCTTATAAGAAACACTTAGAAATGTCTCGTCAGCTTCCACCGTCCCTGTAAGGAATACATTCTCCGCAAGTTCAGAAACAGCATCCAATATCTTATGACGCCAAGAAAATGCGGTGGAAACAGACATATCACACTCATCTGCAGTCTCTCTTAGAGTTTTATGCTCAAGCATGCATTGTACATAATGCATCCAGACTGAAAGATGCTTTCTTGTCCGTGAAGTGACAGACTGTGTGCTTGGGATAAATGAACGACGACAATCTCGGCAGAGATATCTCTGGACACCGTCTTTACGAACTCCGTTTTTAACCACATGTGTACCTTCACAGTACACGCACCTGTCTCCGTTCTCCAAACGAACTTCTGTCAGAAAAGACTGAAGATTCCCATCATTAACAGGGATATCATTCGATATTGTCGAATAGAATACAATCCTGTCACTAAACGAAAGTCTGTTATATGCGTTAATAATCTCTTTAAGTTCTGACATTTCCGACTCCTGTATAATCATACAAATAACCATCGATAGAATACATGTTTATTATACAGAACGCGCGTTCGATTGTCAACTATGAATCAGAACATAGCGTCATTATATTATACAACCACAGGAAATCAAGAACTGCGGCGTTATCCTCCGGCATGAGCAAAACCGGATAATCTCCGACACTGCCCGGCATACAAAACCGCAGATGTTCCGCCATCTTCTCCGATACACCCGGACAGCAATCAGGAACCCCGTGATTTTCCCCTTGCACCCCCCGTTCATAAAATCTATAATAAATTCAAAAGGGAAAGGGGGTACACCGCCTATGAAGATCCGCCCCAGGAAAGCAATGATGATCGGACTTGCCGCAACCACGGTATTTTCCGTTACCGGATGCAATAAAAAGGAGAACCAGAACGGGGAAGTCTACGGACCTCCGAATGATCTAATGACCACGGAGTCAAATTACATCGAGACCGTTTACGGACCTCCGGAAGCCTTTACCGATGAAAAAGCAACCGATGAAAAATCAACCGGTGAGAACACGGAGATCACGACCGAGAAGAAGTCCGAGGAATTCTCGGTGGATGAAAATGATCCCATAGATGTTTACGGACCTCCGGAGGATTTCTAAAGGATTCCCATATGACGAAGCAGGAGATCAAGGAAACAAATCTGAATATCCTGGCAGACCACCATGCCAAGCTGTGCCGCGAACCCGAGCTGCGACGGCTTTTCTTCGAGCTGACGCTGCGCTGCAATGAGTCGTGCTTCCACTGCGGAAGCAGCTGTGCAAATGACCGGCCGGACGGTCTGCCTCTGGAAAAATATAAAGAAATCCTGGATGAGGTACGGGAGAATTTCGGAGCCGGCGTGAAGATCGCACTGACCGGCGGAGAACCCCTGCTCTATCAGGATTTCTTTGAATTAACCGAATATATCCACAGTCTCGGAATGCAGTGGGGCATGACCAGCAACGCCACGCTGATCACCGCCGATGTGGCCAGGCAGCTCGCGGAGACCGGAATGACCGGTATCTCCATCAGCATCGACGGCCTGCGGGAAACCCACGACCGATATCGCAATTATCCCGGTGGCTACGACCAGGCCGTGGCCGGTCTGGAGAATCTGATCAAATACTGCAGCGACTCCGCCCTCATGGTGACCACGGTCGTGAACCATGAAAACATTTCCCAGCTCCCGGCACTTTTTGACTTTTTCGATAAAATGGATTTTAATGAGTGGCGGCTCACCGGCATCGAGCCCATAGGCCGCGCGCTGAACTTCCCGCACATGCTCCTTACACCCGAGGACCATAAGCACATGCTGGACTTCATCAAAGAGAAGCGGGAACAGAAGCTCCCCGTGGAATACGGATGCTGCCATTTCCTGGGCACCGACTATGAGGCCGAGGTCCGCGACTGGTATTTCCTCTGCAGCGCCGGGATCTACACCGCATCCATCATGGAAAACGGGGATGTTGGCGCCTGCCTGGACATCCCGCGGAACGCAACCTCCATTCAGGGAAATGTGCTGCAGGATTCCTTCACAAGGATCTGGAAGGAACGCTTTCGGTTCTTCCGTACACCACTGTCCGAACGAAATGAACACTGCCGAAGCTGCCCGCAGGCAAGGTTCTGCCGCGGCGGTTCCTACCACAGCTGGAATTTCGAGACCGACGAACCCCGTATATGCTTTAAGGACGTCCTCTTCTAGAGAACGTCCTTTTTCGTTTCCTGTCGGCAGCCCTACGACCTCCGACCCGTCTTATTTCAGCCCCAGCTCCTCACAGATTTTGTCATACCTCGCCTGCTCCTTCTCCTTGATGGCCTTCGAGGTATCATTCATCGTGTGATGGATCACGTCCGCATCCTTCAGCAGTTCATCCATCGGACCGTCTGTGGCGTATTTATCATCATGATGCCGGATGGCGGAGCAGATGATCTCCGTCTCCTCATCGGTAGTCAGCTCCAGTTCCTGCAGGACCTCACGGGCCATCTCTGCGCCCTTCTCCGCATGCTCGTCATAGGAACCTGTCTTATATGCGGAAATGTCATGCAGCATCCCGGCCATGGCAGCGATCTCGGGATCCAGTCCCCGCCGTTTTGCCAGGATCGTTGCCGCAAGCGACACGCCGTACAGGTGATTCACCGCACCGATCCGGTCCTCCTCCGGCATGGCGGAGATCACATTTTCGTTGATGTATTTCCGAAGCATCTTCAATCTGCTCATTTTCTGTCTCCCCCTTTCTCCATCCGGAGTCCCAGGATCCGGCTCATGATCCTCCCTGCATGCCACCGCATCATCGCCTGATATTCCTCCGGCTTCACCTCACCGCCGGTGCCCATCATAGCGTAGCAGAAGTCCGCCTTCCCTTCCAGCGCCTTCTTCCAGACCCGCCGGAAGGGCGCGCGTTCATCCACCGGAAACGCCTTATTATACTGGTAATGCAGGTATTCATAATCTTCATCAGAAACTTTCTTTAACTCCACTGGCCGTCTCCTTCCTCTGCCGGGCTACCTCAGCTGCTGCTCGATCTTCAGAGTGTTCCCCTCTGCCCGCACCTTTCCGTAGGCTCCGCTGATCAGCGGCATCATGGGCGGCAGATGTCCGATATCCGTATCCATCACAATGGGAAGTTCCAGTTCTCCGATCACTGCCGTTACGGCGTTGTACATATCCACGCCCATTTCCTCTTCTCCGAAATGCAACGGACGCCCGATCAGGAAGCCCTTTGCATATTTGAACCAGCCTGCCTCCTTCATCTGGAAGAAGGCCCTCCGGACAGACAGGGGTGTCAGGTCGCAGCACTCCAGGAACCAGACAAATCCATCCTCCCTGTAACGCTCCAGGAAGTCCGCAGTCCTGTCAAACCGCGTACCCAAAAGCGTCACCAGGATATCCACACATCCACCGATGAGTCGTCCGTCAAATGCGGCGCTGTCCGCTTCCACCAATCCGGAACCGTCCGCCTCTGCAGCGTCCGCTTCCACCGATCCGGAGACATCCGTCCCGGAATCGACTGCTTTCTCACGTGCCGTCTCCGCAGCCGCACCGTCTTCCTCCGTCTTAAGGCTCTCCGCCGAAACAAAGATCTTCTGGCAGTAAGGCTCCGTCAGGTTATAGGGAAGCAGAGGATGCTCCTCATCCCTCAGCCCTTCCTTCTCCCACCGTGGATAATTATGCACGTCAGTCTTACCGTGCAGGAGCATCATTGCATCCTCCACGGCAGGATCCGTCGGTTCCATGCCGAAGGTAGGAGCACAGGGTCCGTAAACCGCCGCCGTATCCGCAAGGATCGTAGAGAGAAATGTAAAATTGGTATTGTCCGAATAGCCCATGTACCACTTGGGCTTTGCGGCACGGATCGCGTCCCAGTCAATGAAGGGAACCACCTCACACATCAGCTCGCCTCCGCCGCAGCTGAGGATCACGTCCGCCTCGTCCGAAGCATACATCTCATTCAGCTCCTTTGCACAGAGCTCGGGAGTATTGCTGATACCCACGCCCTCGGCCGCAAAGCAGTTGGGACCGAGGATCGTCCTGTAACCACGCACACGGTATTTCTCCAGTGCGTTTTTAAAGGAAGTCTGATAGGGTTCGATCGCACATCCGAAGGATGGTGCCACAAAGCCTATACTTCCGCCAACTTTCAGAAATTTAGGAAATCGCATAATGAAACCTCCAGTTTATTTTTGCCAGGGGGCCCCTCCCTCACTTTGTTCGGGCTATCCCCTGGCTATTGTACCATGCTTTTGCTTCGCAAAATCATGCATCTGCTTCGCAGATGGACGCTGCTCGCTTTGCTCGCATCGTGTATCCCTTCGGGACCAGGGGGCCCCTCCCTCACTTTGTTCGGGCTATCCCCTGGCTATTGTACCATGCTTTTGCTTCGCAAAATCATGCATCTGCTTCGCAGATGGACGCTGCTCGCTTTGCTCGCATCGTGTATCCCTTCGGGACCAGGGGGCCCCTCCCTCACTTCGTTCGGGCTATCCCCTGGCTATTGTACCATGCTTTTGCTTCGCAAAATCATGCATCTGCTTCGCAGATGGACGCTGCTCGCTTTGCTCGCATCGTGTATCCCTTCGGGACCAGGGGGCCCCTCCCTCACTTTGTTCGGGCTATCCCCTGGCTATTGTACCAAATTATGCATACAAAAACCAGCCGGATCACGGAGAATTCCATGATCCGGCCGGTTCTCTGATCAGCATTCCGGAAGTGCTGTTATTCCTCGTGCTCCGCTTCCTCAGGCTGTTGCGGCGCAGCATTTCCGCGCCACTGTACCGCTGCCAGTGAAACCACCAGCGACGCGCCCATTCCGATCAGGGACAGGTTCGAAATGATCCCGTCAGGCAGTCCGATGGCCATCAGCCAGTCCTCCGCAAATGTGGCAGCCAGCCCGAAGAGGCCGCCCAGCACCACGGCCGTGAGCCAGACTCCCTTCCGGATGCCCTTCCGCCTGTAGCAGAGGATCGCAATGAGAAGCGGGAAAATGACACCCGGCGTATAGATCGAATACGCACCCGTCAGGATACTGATGATATCCCCGCTGCCTGCCACCGCGATCACTGCGGCAAGAAGCCCGATGCCCAGCACCGCCAGGCGAATGTATTTCACATCCTTCTTTCCCAGAATATCCCGGGAGAAAATACTTGCAGCATTGATGAGACATGTATCCGTGGAGGAAAGGATCGCCGACAGAAGCCCCAGGCTGAGCAGGATCCCGACCCATTTCGGCAGAGTACCGGCCAGGTACAGAAGTGTCTTCTGCTCTCCCAGCTGCTCCGGCGTCACATAGGCACGTGCCCAAAGACCGATCAATGCAATGACAAATGCGACAGCCACCAGTACAACTCCTGCGGTCCAGGTACCCCGTCTTGCCGTTTTCCCGTTCTTCGAGAGGAAATTCCGCGACAGGATATCCGGTCCCAGGAAGTACACGCCTCCGATGATGAAGAACTGGGACAGAAGATTCATTCCGCCGTAAGACTCATTGAAAAGCTCCATATGTTCAACGGCGTTATCCACAGCTCCGTCCTTGGTGAAGTAGAGATATCCACAGCAAAGGGCAAGTCCCAACAGGATCACCACCAGCTGCAGACGGTCGGTCTTCACCACGGACTTCTGTCCCCCCAGCATGGTATACAGGATCACCACCGCCGACAGGATGATCATCAGCACCTTGCTGCTGCTTCCCGTGGCCAGGGTTACCAGCCCGTGCATCGCTACCAGCTGTCCGGCCACCACGCCGATCCAGGAAATGGTGATCAATGCCGCAAGAAGCACCGAAGCCCCCTTTCCCACCGTGATCTCCGCCAGATGCGGCAGTGTATCGGCACCGATCCCCCGTACCTTCTCGGACAGAAAGACCGACTGCAGGATGAGACCCAGTGCGCCGAAGATCAGCCACCAGATGCCCGGAAAACCGATACTCCGGACCGTGTCCGTGATCCCGATGGTGGTGGATGCCCCAAGGATCGTGGCCAGAAGCGTCATGCACACCGTCAGCGTATTCTGCTTCCGTCCCGCAACCGCATACTCCGAGAATTCTCCCACCTTCCTGTAATCCAGGATCCCGATCACGATCATCGCGACCAGATAGAGACTCATTATGATCAGAAATGTATAATCCATGTGTATTTCCCCGTCAGTCGCAGCATTCTCCGGCTCAGTGACCGGGACTGCCTGCAACCTCCGCTCCCTTCTGCGGAACTGCCGTTTCCTATGAACGTATTTCCGCGACAGGAGGAATCGTAACACACAAAAGGCGGCATTGTCAACCAGAAATAATCTATCGGTTGACAATGCCGCCTTTTCAATCATCCATACTTATTCATCCCTAAACAACCGTTCCTGAAACGCCTGTCCCGGGCATATTGCAACCCGCCCCGGAGCAGATCAGACCCCCGATCACCGGGAAGAAAGGTCTTTCCTACGGTGTGCCTTCCGTATGATCAGGCACAGCATCGCACAATATACCGCTCCGGATCCCACGGCGATCCATGCAAGCATGGTGGATTTCGGTGCCAGGCCCACCAGCAGCAGCACCGGAGCTCCCAGTACGATCCCGAAGCCGGAACCCGCCACCAGGTTGTTGGCAGCCGGTGTTTTCAGGTCCGGATCGATCTCCCGAAGGAGCAGAACACCCGAACTGATGGTTCCGGTCAGCATACCATACATGGAGAGCAGACCTTCGTAGTAGTAATCCTTATACACCACCTTACATACGATACAGAGATGAACCCAGGTTGCGATGGCCCCAAGCACCGTGATCAGGATGAACGGAAGCCAGAGTCCCTGAATATCCTCTATATTGATGGACGCAATTCCCGCCACGATCATACAGTCAAAGAAGAAACCGGACAACCGGTTCAGCAGATAATTGTTCTGATACTGCCGCTTCATCAGCCCCTTCTTCTTCCCCTTTTCCAGAAGGACCCGCACCAGGATCGCCAGGGTGGAACCGATGATAAAGTTGAAGCCCCAGATCAGCGGATTTACGGTCTTCGCAGCACCCTCGGAGATCTCCGAGATCCCGGAGGTCACGCCCCAGGCCGTAAGATAGGTGGCCAGATACACCAGCAGCACCATGGCCAGCTGCACGGACAGCTTATCCACAGAATCGGAAACGGGGATCTCATCCTTCCCCTGGAAATAATCCGTACCGGCGGTCTCCTCCGCCGCATACTCCGACGGCCGGAGCTTTCCCTTCCGGGCGAGCACATTTATGATCACAACTCCTACAACGCAGGCCACCAGATATCCTACCGCCGCCACCGCCAGTCCGAAGCTGCGTCCGCCCTCAAAGCCCATGGCCTCATAGGTGGAACCCACGTTATTGGCCTGGCCCGGCCCCTGTCCGTAGCCCATGGGAAGCAGCATTCCCGCTGCCCCAAAAAGGGACGGCATCACTGTCATGGAAAGAGTCAGCGTGATCAGAAGCCCCAGCACACCCTGTACCAGATAGGTGGATACGATCACCGCTCCGGACTTCAGCCCGGTCAGATCTCCCTTCGAAGCGCCCGGTTCCTGTACACGAAGACTCATGGCGATAAATCCAAGGGCGATCCCGTGATAGACCAGCATTTCCATGAGCTCTTCATCCACCGTCACCAGTCCGGTATACTTAATGATCAGAAGGAAGAAGCCTGCCAGTACTGCGATGGGGATCATACTCTTTCGCACAAATCCGACCTTCTGACGGAGAAAATTCGCCAAAAGGATCACTCCCGCGATCAATCCCAACTGAATGATAATATTCCATAATTCATGATTCCCTGCCGAGTAATCCATGTTAAATCCTGCCTTCCCGGTACTCCAGGTACTTACGGAGATTCGTCCGTCCTTTGGTCCGAACCTCATAATACTCCTCCGCTGTGGAGATCAGCAGCCGATCAGCCTGGACCATGGCCATCCCCTTAATGTCATCAAGGGAAAATGTGTTCCCCACGCATTCCAGACGGTCCCCGTACTGCACGATCCTTCCCTTCCCCAGCTTTACCTCCCGGTGATCATCCTCGATCCGGGTCAGTGAAACCTCTTCATCGGAGAAGTAAGGCTCCTGCTCCTGATGCACAAAATCAAGGAGCCGGAGCGACGATCTCTGCCAGTCATCCCAGTCTGCGATATTTTCAAAGGGCTTTTCCGGCTTCAGAAATCCGGTTTCCGTATATATGATCTTCAGTCCGCAGCGACACAGGATCTGATCCTTCTTAGTGGTAAGCGTTCCGATCCGTCTGCATTCAGGACAGAGATACAGCGCCCGCTCCAGCCCCTCAGCCAGACGCCGTCCCTTATACGGAACGGGCTCCTGACGCTGACGCTCCCAGGCATCTTCTCTGATATCCCGGTTGATGATCCCGGCGATCTCTTCTCTTGATAATTTACGCAGCTCTTCCGGCGGATAGATCCCCACCACATGACCGGTGATCCTGCCGCGACGACGCTTGCTGCTCCAGCGCGGAAGCGCCGGATAGCCACCCTCCAGCCGGTAAGTGACCAGGGGTACCCTGGCAAGTTTCACGATCTTCTCCGTTCCCGGAACGATGGGGATATTCCGCCCCATCCAGCTCTGCTCTCCCTCTGCGAAGAGTGCGACGCTTCTTCCGTCCTTCAGGGTCTTCAGGATCTGCTGCGCGGTGTCCACACCGGTATTTCCCTTGGATTTCGCGATGGGCGGAAGATACCTTTGGATGATCTTCGATACGAATCCCAGCCTGTACAAATGCTCGCTGGCCACAAGGTAGATCGGTTCCTTCCTGCCGCGGGCGATCCAGATAAAAAGGGGATCCATGGAAGTGACATGATTCGGGATCAGAAGAAATGCGCCCTCCAGCGGGATCTCCTCCGCCGAGAAACGATACTTACGCTCTATGAACGGCCGCGCAAAACGATGCAGAAACCGCCAGAACCTCATATGTCGTTTGTAAATCCGTTCGTCCATCTACAGTCTTCCTTACACCTGACTATTTCGAATAAGCCGTACTTCTCGCGGCGTCATCCGGATCTTTTGACCATGTCATCATAATATCATAATTGCCATATTCCCACAAACCGAAACTCCCGACATTTCCCCTGGATTTTCCTGCGTTCCGCTCCCCTCCTTACGGATGAAAATCCCCGACTCAGAGGTGTTCTTCCACTTTCATAATATCAGGAGTTGTGTTATACTAGGTTGCGTAAACGGCCTTCACGGCCCTAACCTAGTAACAGAAAGGATTCTGCCATGTCTAAGTCTATCGATCAGAGATCTGTCGATGCGATCCGCATCCTGTCCGCAGACGCAATTCAGAAAGCAAATTCAGGACATCCGGGCCTTCCGCTGGGCGCAGCTCCCGCTGCATACACCCTGTGGGCAAAGGTCATGAACCATAACCCGAAGAACCCGAAATGGGAGAACCGCGACCGGTTCATCCTGTCGGGCGGACACGGCTCCATGCTGTTGTACTCTCTTCTGCACCTGTTCGGCTACGGCCTTACCATAGAAGATCTGTCGAACTTCCGTCAGCTGGGTTCCCTTACTCCCGGCCATCCGGAATATCGTCACACCACCGGCGTGGAAGCAACCACCGGACCACTGGGCGCAGGTATGGCTATGGCTGTCGGCATGGCTATGGCAGAGAAGCATCTGGCTGCCACATTTAATAGAGAGGATTTCCCGGTTGTAGATCACTACACCTATGTACTGGGCGGCGACGGCTGTATGATGGAGGGTATCTCCTACGAGGCCTTCTCTCTGGCCGGAACCCTGGGACTGTCCAAGCTGATCGTGCTCTACGATTCCAATGACATTTCCATCGAGGGCGGTACCAACATCGCCTTCCGCGAGTCCGTAATGAAGCGGTTCGAAGCCTTCGGTTTCCAGACCCTCCGGGTTGAGGACGGAACCGATCTCGAGGCCATTCAGGCTGCCATCGAGGAAGCAAAGGCCGATACCACCCGTCCGTCCATGATCGAGATCAAGACAAAGATCGGTGCCGGCTGCCCTGCAAAGGAAGGCAAGGCAAGCGCACACGGAGAGCCGCTGGGTGTTGAAAATGTGGCTGCGCTCCGTCAGAACCTGGGCTGGGAATCCGAGACCCCCTTCGAGGTTCCGGCAGATATCTATGATAACTATGCTGCCATCGCAGCTAAGAAGGCAGAAGTAGAAGAAGCATGGAACGCTCTCTTCTCCGCATATCGTGAGAAATATCCGGAAATGGCTGCTCTCTGGGATCAGTACCATGATGAAAGCAACGCCGCATTCCTGGAGCAGGATGATGAGTTCTGGAATCTCTTCGACAGCCCGCAGGCTACCCGGAATGTATCCGGCAAGATGATCAACTACATGAAGGACAAGATTCCGAACCTCTTCGGCGGTTCCGCGGACCTGGCGCCTTCCACCAAGACCTATATGAACGATGCAGGCGACTTCTCCAAGGAGACTCCGGAAGGCCGCAATCTGCATTTCGGTGTACGCGAGCTGTCCATGGCAGCCATCGGAAACGGTATCTGTCTCCATGGCGGACTTCGCCCGTATGTATCCACCTTCTTCGTATTCAGCGACTACGTAAAGCCCATGGCCCGTCTCTCTGCTCTGATGCAGATCCCGCTGACCTACGTACTGACACACGACAGTATCGGTGTCGGTGAGGACGGACCGACTCACGAGCCCATCGAGCAGCTGGCCATGCTTCGTGCCCTGCCGAACTTCTATGCATTCCGTCCGGCAGATGCGCGTGAGACCGCTGCAGCATGGTGCTTCGCTACCAACAGCACGAGAATCCCCACTGCTCTGATCCTGTCCCGTCAGAACCTTCCGCAGCTGGACGGTTCCGGAAAGGGCGCTCTGAAGGGCGGCTACATCCTGGCAGACAGCACCAAGGCCACACCGGACGCACTTCTCATTGCCACCGGTTCCGAGGTACAGCTTGCTGTGGAAGCAAGAGAGAAGCTGCTTGCGGACGGCATCGATGCAAGAGTAGTCAGCATGCCCTGTATGGACCTCTTCAACGACCAGCCGGCTGAGTATAAGGAGCAGGTACTTCCTTCCGCAGTTACCGTACGTGTAGGCGTAGAGGCGCTCACCTCCTTCGGCTGGGAGAGATACATCGGCCTCACCGGTAAGTTCGTTGGAATGACCGGCTTCGGAGCATCCGGCCCCGGCGGAAAGCTGTTCGAGTACTTCGGCATCACAACGGATGCTGTGGTTGCAGCAGTAAAGGAACAGTTATAAGAATCATTGAATAACAAAGAGAGCAGACGCATGAAAATGTGTCTGCTCTCTCTTTATCATGACATTGGGACGGGTTCGGTGTCACATGAAAATGTGACACCGAACCCGTCCCAATGTTATGCTTCCTACAGATCCTCCAGCTGGATCAGGGCATCCTTCAGAATCTCCGTCATATGCTCTTCAAAATATTCCTTGGTCGCATAGGAGGTACGGCAGCGGCTTCCGAATTCATTCAGAACCGTGCAGACCTGTGCGAACTCCTCAACCGAATTCCGTTCTCTTCCCAGGTACAGATAATACCGCTGGTTGACCGGATTCTTGTAGAGTACATTTTCACTGTCATAGTGATCGCTGATCAGCTTCGATGCCTGCAGGATACTCTGCAGATCCCGGAATTCGTATAGTGCGAAGGCATCCGGTTCCTGCCCCTGAGGCTTCTTTGGGGATTTCTCCCGGGGTGATCCCGGGCCCTGAACGGAGCCGCCTCCCTTGACCACCTGAGCTCCCATCCTTCCGGCCAGGCCGGATACGATATTGTCGATCATGCTCATGATGTCCTGGGGATTGATCTCCGAGGATTTCGGAATGTTGATCTCCGCACGGATCTCCGGACCCTGCTGGATCTGGATCCCGTCCGGTCCCTTCTGCTCCGGATCGAAGTCCGGACCCATGGAATCGTCCATATCCGGACCTTCCATACCGGGGCCTTCCATATCAGGACCGTCCATCTCAGGACCGTCCATCTCAAAATCCGGTCCTCTTCCCGGACCCGGAGGTCCGTCTTCTCCGTCCTCACCGGGACCCGGTCCGCCGGACTCATTGTCATACTCGATCCCGTTGGTGAATCTGGAAAAACGGGTATCCAGCTCATCCGGATTCTCCACCTTGCTGATATTGACCATGAGCCCATTTCCGGGCATGGGGATCGCTTCCACCATGAGCGGCTGGGGCCCTTCCTCAAAGCCCATCTCCTGACGGGCCATTTCCATCAGGTCATCAAAGAGCTCCCTGGCCTTGTCGGAGCCGTACGCCAGCTCGGACACCTCCAGGTCCCGCTCCTCCAGATCTGCCTGATCCAGGATAAATCTGATCTTATTTTCATTTATGCGTTCCAGTCTCATACTGTCGCCTTTCCTGCGTCCTTCGCGCAAGCCCTTCCAGCGCTACAAACCTGCAACTTTTTTCTCTTGAAATTCCCGTTCTCTCCCCTTATGATTTAAGAGGAACATCCAATATCAAAGTCTGCCGTGTGTCCGGTTCGTGCTTTCTTCGCACCCATTCCATCCGGTCACGTTCTACGGCAAAATCCCGATCCGCTTTGATACATATCACATCCGCGAACAGAGGTCAACTATCACAGACCGCTTACCTCTCTTTGCCGCGGAAGAAAGGAGGTTTCCGACTGATCTCTTGTAAATTGGGATCATATGCATAAGACACAGAATGGGACATGCTCCTAGGAGTATGCCCCATTTGCGTTTCCGGTTTGCAAAGGCTTAACCCTCGGAGATAGCTCCTACAGGGCAACCACCTGCACAGGCACCACAGCTGATGCATGTATTCTCATCGATCTGGAAAGTTCCGCCGTTGTCAGAGATCGCTCCTACCGGGCAGGTTCCTGCGCAAGCGCCGCAGCCGATGCAAGCATCACCAATTACATATGCCATAGTGTCATCCCTCCTTTTTAAAAATGATATTACGATTGTGAAATCATTTTACACCATCTCCGCATCTTTCACAAGGAAATTTGTAACAATTTACAAAGGAGGAATTGTGAAAATTATATTGCCTCGGGTAATAAGCCGGGCGGACATGCCTTCATGTCCATTTGATCATAAGTGCAGATCCGCATCGAATCTGCTCCGAAGATCTTCATGTTCGTTGATAAATGCCTTGATGCTCTTTATGTTCTCGGAGACCTCATTCAGTGCACGGAGTACCTTATGGAAGCTCTCGTATTCCTCCTCGGTGACCTGCCCGTCCATGGAAATGTTGACCAGCTTCCGGGAGATATCATCAATCGACTGTACACTGCTGAGAAAGCGAAGAGACAGCCGCTCCAGAGAGTCGGTCCGTACCTTCTTCTTTGTGCTTCCGAGCATACGGGCCAATCCGATCGGACAGATATTGTTACAGTAATCCTCGCAAAGGTATGGAGCGTTATACTCCCTTGCCATGATCTGAACCTCTTCTGCATAGGGCTCGATCTTATCCAGCTCGATACGGGCCAGACGGCTTCGTTCAATTCCAAGCTGCAAGGCAGCCTTCTCACGACTGGTAAATACGCCATTCTTCTCTGCTGCCTGAACACGGGCGATGTAATATATGTTTCCGGTTGCCTTGGATGCTTTTCTGCCCATTTCTTGTACCTCCAGTAAGCGCACAATAAGGATAATCTGTGTAATTGTAACACACTATCGTAGGAAATTCCAATTAAATTTTGTTAATCTTTTGCCTGTATTTTTGCCTGATAAACCTCACGTTTTGAGATTCCCCGCTCTGCAGCAACTGCCTTCATGGCTTCCTTTTCCGGCACGCCCCGATCCGTATATTGTTTCAAATGCTCCAGCACCGACAGTCCCTCGAACTGCGCGGTACGCTCCGCTTCGATCTCTGCTCTCGGCCGACCCGCGATCACAAGAACATACTCCCCGCGGGGCTCTTCCTCCCTGTACAGCCCGATGGCCTGATGGATCGTGGTCCTTCGGAAGGCTTCATGCTTCTTCGTCAGTTCCTTACAGACGGTCAGCGGCCGGTCTCCCAGGGCCTCTGCCAGTTCCTCCAGTGTTTTCACCAGCCGGTGGGGCGCTTCGTAGAGCACGATGGTCCGGCGCTCCTCCGCCAGCTCCTCCAGGCGGTTTCTTCGCTCCTTCCTGTCCGAGGGAAGAAATGCCTCGAAGGCAAAACGCCCGGTCAGCTGGCCGGATGCCACCAGTGCATTTACCGCTGCACAGGCCCCCGGAACCGGAACCACGGAGATACCGGCTTCGTAGCATTTCTGTACCAGAACCTCTCCCGGATCCGAAATGCCGGGCGTTCCCGCATCCGTGATGAGAGCGATGTTCTTCCCCTCCAGCAGGTGTCCCACCAGCACCTGGGCCTTATCATATTTATTAAATTCATGGTAACTGGTCATCGGCGTATGGATATCAAAATGCGTCAGCAGCTTCCTGCTGTTCCGCGTATCCTCCGCTGCGATCTCATCCGCTTCCTGCAGGATACGGACCGCGCGGAAGGTCATGTCTTCCAGATTTCCGATGGGAGTTGCCACCAGATAGAGTATTCCGCTCATTTTCACTCCTCAAATCACATCCAAAGCTTCCGATGTAACGCAATTAAGGCATGCCGTACATCTCCGGCACTTCCTCCGTACAGCTTACGGCTTGCCGTACATTTCAAGCACTTCCTTTGTATAGCTTCCGTCCTTCTCATACACCACCAGTGTCGGAAGCACCGTCAGCTGCGGTCCTCCGCCCTTAACGGCCTCCATCAGGACCATGTTCGGTTCCCGTCCTGCATGAGGCTGGACCAGCTGCATCCGCTTCGGTTCCAGCTTATACTTCTGAAGAGTCTGCATCAGCTCCGGGATCCGGAAGGGCTTGTGAACAAAGGCGAATCTCCCGCCGGGCTTCAGTAGATATGCCGCTGACCGGGCGATATCCTCCCAGGTCACAGCGATCTCATGCCGGGCAATGTTGTAGGCGTCCGTGTCATTATGCAGCCCGCTGGGTGCCTTGATATACGGGGGATTGCAGGTGACAGCATCATATCCTTCCCGCTCCATGGTCTTCGGAACCTGACAGATATCTCCGGAAATGATCCGGCACCGGTCTTCCACCTGATTCAGCCGTACGCTCCGGCCGGCCATTTCCGCAACCGCCTCCTGCAGCTCCAGTCCATCGCAGGTCATTGCCTTCTCCTTTGCCAGGAGAAGGAGCGGAATGATCCCGGTTCCTGTCCCCAGATCCAGGACCCGGTCCTTTCTGCGGGTCCCCGCAAAGTTCGCCAGAAGCACCGCATCCATTCCAAAACAGAAAAAGGATGGGTTCTGGATGATCCGGAACCCATTTACCTGTAAATCGTCAATTCGCTCCCCCTCACGGAGGTACTCTTCTTCCATTGAAACCTCTTATTTCCTGTAACCGGTGAATGCTCCCACAGGAGGCGGTCACCCACGATATTGCCACCGGGCCGGCTCTTACTGCTGGCCGCCCTGCTGGCCCTCCTGCTGACCGTGATTATCCGGTCTTCTGCGGGGCCGGTGTCTCCTCTGATTCTGTCTTCCCTCAGAATTCTGGCCCTGTTCCTGGTTCTGGCCCTGGCGCTGATTCTGGTTCTGGGACTGATTCTGGCGCTGGCCCTGGTTCTGACGCTGGCCCTGATTCTGTCCGTCACCCTTCTGCCGGTTTCTCTGTCCGCGTTCCTGGTTCTGACCGTCGCCCTGCTTCTTACCGCCGTCTCTTCTGCCGCGGTTCCGGTCACCCCTGTCACCACGGTCCTGTCTGTCGCCGCGGTCCTGTCTGTCACCGCGGTCCTGTCTGTCGCCGCGGTCCTGTCTGTCGCCGCGGTCCTGTCTGTCACCGCGATTTCCTCTGTCTCTTCTTCCGCGGTCACCGCGCTCTCCGCGCCCCTCGGCATCCTCGCCGGAGCCGTCTCTTCTGCGACGCTTCTGCTGCGGCCTCTCCTCCGCTGTCTCATCACTGTCCATCAGTTTGGTCAGCTCGGGATCCAGCAGAGATTCATCCGTGTCGAACTTCCGTCCCCGGGGTCCGGAGACCAGCTCTGCCACACGGTATTCCACGATCTCCTTATTATCATCATCATCCGTCACATAGATCTTTACTCGCTGACGGAGCACATTTACGGATGCAACATCTCCCGTTACGCCATCATAGGCGGTAACGCGATCCCCCACATTGGGGAGCTTGGAATTCAGATATTCATAGGTATCCTGCTCATGCTTCAGGCAGCACATCAGACGTCCGCACACACCGGAGATCTTCGTGGGGTTCAGGGACAGACTCTGCTCCTTCGCCATCTTGATGGATACCGGTATAAAGTCCGACAGATAGGAATGACAGCAGAGCTCTCTGCCGCAGATCCCGATACCGCCGCACATTTTTGATTCATCACGGACACCGATCTGCCGGAGCTCGATCCTGGTCCGGAATACGGACGCCAGATCCTTTACCAGCTCACGGAAATCCACTCGTCCGTCAGCGGTGAAGTAAAACATCACCTTATTGTTATCAAACGCGTACTCAGCCGCGATCAGCTTCATTTTCAGATCATGATCCTTGATCTTCTGTACACAGATCTCGTATGCCTTCCGGGACTTCTCCTTATTCGTTTCATACCGCTTGTTGTCCTGTTCATTTGCGATCCGCTGGATGGGCTTCAGTCCTCCCTGGACCTTCTCCTCCTCCACCTGGCGGCGCCCAAGTACGACCCAGCCGTACTCCAGTCCCTTTGAGGTTTCCACGATGACCTTTGTTCCTACCTCGACCTCATTATCAAGCGGGTCGAAATAGTAGATTCGTCCGTTCGTCCGAAAACGAACGCCGATGACTTCTTTCATGCTATATCTCCTTCAGTGTCAGAATGAGCAGGCGCATTACATCCTCCATTCTGGCATTTGCTGCAATTCTTTTTTTGGCGTTCTCAACCGCCCGCGCCTTGTCCTCCAGTTCATTGTAGGACAGATACTTCGCCTGCTCGCGGATGGTGGAATACTCTTCCCCGAAAATGATCTTGTCCGGTTTACCGGTCACCTTCAGCATCAGGATGTCCCGGTACCAGACCATCATCAGATCCAGGTACTCACCTATGTTCATCTTGTAATTGGAACAGGACTCGATCGCTTCCGCAACGTCCTCCATATCCATGTTGTAAATGTTCTTCTCCAGCCGGATCACCGACTGAACCAGCGCATCATACTCTTCATTTGTGGCAAGCAGGATGGCCTTGCCCAGATTGCCCTGCGCGTACTCCACGCAGAACCGTGCCTTCTTATCATCCAGCTCGTAATGCTCCTTCAGGTACTCTTCCACATCCCGTTCCTTCACCGGCTTGGTGGTAAGGGTGATGCACCGGGAAATGATGGTGGGCAGCAGCCGCTCCAGGGAATTCGTGATAAGGATCACGATGCCGTAGGCCGGCGGCTCCTCGATGGTCTTCAGCAGGGCGTTCTGTGCCGGCGCCTGCATGAGCTGCGCATCATTTATGATGTAGATCTTGTAGGGTCCGCTGTAGGGACGGATGTCCATGGTCTGAACCACCTGATCGCGGATCTCATCCACGGAAATGAGGTTCGGCTTCTCATGCGTCACCGTAATGATGTCCGGATGGTTTCCGCTGTCCGCCTTCTTACAGGCAGGGCATTCGTTACAGGGGTCGGCTTCCTTCCCCTCGCACTGGAGGGTCTTGGCAAAGGAAAATGCCAGAGAGCTGCGCCCGCTCTCGTCCTCGCCGCACAGGATATATGCGTGACCGACTCTGTTGGTTTCTATGCTGCTCTTAAAATGCCGGATGATGTCTTCGTGTCCGATGATCTGATGAAAATCCATACGTTGACCTCCTTTCCATGCATATCATGATCCCGGGGACATCTGCCCCCCCGGATAAAACCCGACTATACGTCCGAACCCGATAAAAGGGCCCGAACCTTATCTTTTATCATATCACAGATCGTATCAACAGGTAAAGTGGCATCTATGGTTTTTATCCTCTCCGGGTCCCTTGCCGCCAGGATACGGTAGCCCTCCGCGACCTTCCTGTGAAACTCCATGGATTCCTGCTCCATCCGGTCAAGCTCTGCCTGATCCTTCTTCCGCGCGATCCCCACCTCTGCCGGAAGATCCAGGAGAAATGTAACGTCCGGCATATACCTTCCGATGGCCGGACGGTTTACCTCATACACCGTTTCCACGCCAAGCTCCCGTGCGATCCCCTGATATACCACGGAGGAATCCACGAAACGGTCACTGATCACGGCCTTCCCCGCTTCCACGGCGGGCCCGATCACCTCACCTACCAGCTGGGCACGGGCGGAGGCATAGAGCAGAAGCTCCGTCTCCGGCTTCATTTCCTTATAGGCCGGGTCCAGCAGGATCCCCCGTACCGCCTCACTGATGGGGGTTCCTCCGGGTTCTCTGGTGATCAGCACGTCAAATCCCTGTTCCGCCAGGTATTCCTTCAGCCGTTCGATCTGGGTGGTCTTGCCGGCTCCGTCCGGACCCTCCATCGTAATAAAGATTCCTCTCATTCCTCCTGACCTCCTGTCTCAACCATGATCATCTGAATGATTCTCTGCTGCTGATCGTAAATGTGTCCGCGCATCGCCTGCTGTGCCTTAACGACGTCGCCCTCAAGGATCGCCTCCATGATTCGGGCGTGCTCACGGGACAGCTTGTCATGGGAACTGAAATCCTTCACGTATTCATACCGGTAGCGATAGACCTGCTCCCGCAGACTGTGGGCCAGATTGATCAGCCTCCGGTTCTTGGTGGCTTCAAAGATGACATCGTGGAAGCGCTCGTCCTTCTCCACGATCTTCACCACATCCTTCTTCTCCAGCGCGGCATCGAAATCCACCGCCGCCTTCTGCAGCTTCTCCTTCCCTTCCTCATCGATCCGGAGACTGGCAAGACGTACGGACAGATCCTCGATGGCCATGCGGACCTCCAGCGCTTCCTGCAGGTCACTCACCGTGATCCTTGCCACCTCGGCTCCTTTACGGGGAAGCATGACCACCAGGCCTTCCAGCTCCAGCATCCGGATGGCCTCACGGACCGGGGTCCGGCTGACCTCCAGATTCTTCGCCAGCTTCTCCTCCATCAGCCGTTCTCCGGGCTTCAGCTCGCCGCGAATGATGGCATTTCGTAAGGTTTTAAATACGACTTCCCGTAACGGCAGATATTCTGCCGGATCAAATTCCAGTTTCATGGAGTGTTCCTCCTTCCAAAGCTTTTTTTCATTCCTTCCTCACGGGAATGAATGACTCCCCTCAGGCAAGACATGCCGGTTGTTCCGATGCGCCTCCGTCGGCACAGCCGCGCCGTCTTCTTCGTCAGGCACCTCTTCCGGCCACATAGACCTCTGCCGTAATACCCTCTTTTGCCAGCTTTGTTTTCATTGCCTCCAAATCAGGTTCCGGTCCGTCCGCACCGGGCAGGATCCCGAAGACCGTGGGGCCGCTGCCCGTCATAATGGCCTCCGCCGCACCGGCTTCCCGCACCAGCTCCTCGATCCGCCGGATCTCCGGATGGTTCTCCACGGTCACGTATTCCAGAACATTTCCAAGCCGGGACAGGATGCCCTCCAGGCTCTGTTCCTCCAATGCCCTGACCATACCGTCGATGTCCGGATGGGGAATGCCCTCTCCGGAACCTGCAGCCTCCCGCTCCGCCAGGGAATCATAGGCTGTATAAACCTCCTTCGTAGATACCCCGAAGGAGGGCTTTACCACCAGAAATCTGCAGTCCGGCAGCATGGGAAGCGGGGTCAGTACCTCACCAATCCCCTCGGAAAGGGCGGTTCCCCCCATCAGACAGTAGGGCACGTCCGCTCCCAGCCGGACTCCCAGCTCCGCCAGCTCCTCCGGAGTCGCCCCCGTCTGAAAGAGCTCCGCGGTTCCCTTCAGAGCTGCGGCACAGTCCGTGCTTCCACCGGCCATGCCCGCCGCCATGGGGATATGCTTCTCCAGTGTGATCCGGATTCCCTCCGTCACACCGTACTTCTCCATTACCATACGCGCCGCGCGGACGATCAGGTTTCTGTCATCCGTCGGCATGTCCTGCAGATCCGGAAGGGTGCTTGCCTCGGAAACCAGCAGCTCCACCCCCGGTGCTTCCTTCCGTTCGAAGGTCAGCCGATCCGCAATCCCCACACTCTGCATGATCATCCGCACCAGATGATAACCGTCCTCTCTTCGCCCCACGATATCCAGGCCGAGATTTACCTTCGCGTATGCTGTTTTCTCTATGCGTATTTCCATTTTCCTTCTCCCTGCAACCCGGTTTGTATGCATGTATACATGTACTTTGTATACAATATTCATGATTCCATGATACGAAAAAAAGGCGGAAAATGCAAGGAATTCCTGCATTTCCGCCCTTTGTCATTCTATCCGCTTTTCCCCGGTATAAACGTTCAAAAATACCTCGACCGATCACACCGACAGAACGTCTCATTAATTTTCAGGGACGATCAGTTTGCCTTCCAGCCTGCAACCAGTGCATCGCGGCCTTCCGTGGACATGGAGGTTACCGTGATGGTTGCTGCTGTGTCATCCTTGAAAATGTAGTACTGGCGCATGTAAAGTGTTACGTCGCCTTCCTCGTATTTGAGGTCGATATAGTAGGTGGATCCGATGGGGCTGCCTTCCTTTATCTCTGTAGCAGCTGTGGACTCCAGAGCCTTAGCCGCTTCGTCGATCATGTCCTTCTCGCTCTTGCCTGCAGTAATGCCGGACAGGATAAGGGATGTGGACTCACCGGAGGTCATGTCTGCACACATCATGGCCGGATAGATCTTTCCACCCTTGATATCCGCAAAGGTCATGGCATTCACTTCGTCACTTGTCTTATTTACTCTTGCAGCCAGATCAGAGGGGCCTGAGAATTCCCAGCTTCCCTTTTCCGGTGCGGTAAAGGATAAACCATAGAACGAATTGTTGTAGGTCTTTCCTTCCGAAGTACCCTTAAAGGTCTTCTCTGCATCTGCAGAACCTGACTCGCTTGCAGCCTCAGATCCTGCTTCGGATCCTGCCTCAGATCCTGCTTCGGTAGCAGCCTTTGTTGTCTCCTCCGACTTTGCTTCTGTTGCAGCTGCACCTGATGTCACCTCGGTTGAACTGCTCTCGGTACTTCCGCTTTCGGAACCACATCCGACTGCTGCTGCAGCCAGTGTCAGAACCATTGCCATAGCAAGAATCTTCTTTTTCATTCTGTTCTCCTTTTTTGTCTTTATAATAATGGGGAATATCCCCAAATCCACGTTTTTTCGTCCCTTTTCGGAAACATCAAGCGCTATTCTACCACAGTACTTCCGTGAAAACAAGTAAAATCGAAACGAATCGAGCCGAACAAAAACCGAAACGGCCCAAGCTTTACAGGATCCGGAGCAGATCAAAGCCCGTAGATCCTTCGTCCTGCCGCACGCTCCTCTTCCAGCCGTTTCAGCGCGGACTCCGTTACCCGTTCCCCGCTCCGAAGGATGGGAACCCCGGGCGGATACACGTAAATGTCCCGCTGCACGAAATCTCCTACCCGAAGCAGGGGCGCCTGCACGGCAGGTCCGGGACCGGTAAGCACCTCCGTGATATCGTCCTCGGAGGCAGAGGTGTCCTCTGCTTCCTCAAATTCCTCTGACTTCTCCGACTCCTTTGTCTCCTCCGCCCCTCCGATCTCTTCGTCCAGCCGGAGCAGAGCGTCCTTCAGCTGCCGAAGATCCTCTTCCTCATCGCATACAGAGGACAGCAGGATCACCTCCCGGCTTCCTGCCAGCTCAGCTACGACTCCGGTCTCCCGTTCCAGCCAGGCAGCCATACCGGTACCCGTGAGAAGCAACCGGCTCTCCTCCGAAACCTCCGTCCCTCTGCCGACCTGCAGCATAAGGCGTGAAGGATCCTGACTTCCCGGATGCTTCACCAGCTCCAGATGCTTCAGCTCCTTCGACAGTTCTTCCCTGAATTCCCGCATCCGGTCCGGGTAGGCCATCAGCTCTTCCCTGTGTCTGTCCGCCCAGGCAACTGCCTGCTCTGCGGAAAGCATCAGGATATAGGAGGGAGAGCTGGACTCAAAGACCGCCAGCTGTTCCGTAACAGCCTCGTCCGCTTCCTTCTCTCCGTTAACATGCAGGATCGCAGTCTGTGTCAGCGCCGGAAGCGTCTTATGAAGACTCTGTACCACATATTCCGCACTGCAGCTGACTCCGCTCTCCAGGGCAGGGTCCTTGCAGAAGGGCAGATGCGCCCCGTGTGCCTCGTCCACGATCATTGGGATTCCGTACACCTCCAGCACGGCATGCAGTTCCCCCAGAGGAGAGATCACACCAGCATAGGTCGGAGATGTCAGGATACATCCTGCCACCTGATCGGAATCCTCGATCTTCTCCGAAAGAACCCTGAGCAGCTCATCGGAAAGCACCGGCCCGTAAACCGGATCCTCCGCCGGCGTCACCGGAATGGTCTTCGCTCCCACCAGCCGGAGACCGTTCCATACTGACTTGTGGCAGTTGGACGCAACCAGAAATGTCGGGGCTTTCCTGGTTTTTCTCTTCTCTCTCCAAAGCTTCGTCGCCGCCCCGATGGATGCGAGGATCCCCGCGGTGGAACCTCCCACCAGATAATGACTGAAGTCTGCTCCGTACACCCCGGCCGCCTCCTCCTGGGATCTCCGTATCGCACCCGATGCATGATGCAGATCATCCGTTCCCGGGACCTCCGTTACATCATAACGGAACATTTCCTCCCAGAATCCCGGAAAGACCGGCTTCCTCTTATGTCCCGGCATATGCCAGGCAGACAGCTCCCGTCCCGTATATTCCTCCAGCATTCTTTTTATCTCATTCAGGTATTTCATGCCTTGCCTTTTCCCATCTCTTTCTATATAATGGACTTTGCGTGTAATTTTGTCTGAACTCCGCACATTTTCGTGCGCGAACCTATCCTTAATCCTATGACGCCGGGGCCAAAAGACAGTTTGTCCCCAGAATCATAGTATCCTTCGCCGCAGAATTAGTCAATGGGGAGTTCCGGACCGGAAAGGGGTGCATTATGGCACAGGTAACAAGGAAAAAAACATCGAACGAATACAGGCGTTCCATGAAGCTGAGTATCATCATCGGGATCTTCTTCCTGGTTCTCGGCGGGATCTATTCCGCGATCAACTGGAACTACATGATCATGGGAAAGACCACGAATCTGAATGAGGTTCTTGAGAATCACGGCGAACCCGAGAAGGGGGAATACGTCACGCTGAACGTCCGCTACGTTCTCGGGAATTACGCAGAGACCAAGCACAAGCGCTACTTCATCACCACCGGAACGGATCAGCATTATGCGATCATTCTGGATGACGGTAGCATCATGTCCGTCAAGGTGAAGAAGCAGGATGATATCGATGCTTTGGAGGCCATGGTAAATCCCACCTGGGACTACATCAATCAGGAGACTCAAGTTCCTCCGACCCAGACCCTGACCCTGACAGGTCATATCTCCACCATGGAAAGCCAGATCAACGGATTTTATGAGCAGGCCCTCAGCGGCGCCGGCATCACCGACTCGGTTGTGAATAAGATCCACCATCTGACTCTGGACGCTACGGAGACCCGCTTCTCCCAGTTCCTGCTCCTTATCGGTATCATTGCGATCGCCGCTGTCTGCTTCCTCGTTGCCTTTGCAAGCAGAAATCAGATGAAGAAGCTGGAGCAGCTGCAGGATATCGCACGGCAGAATGCGGCAGATCCCACACTGAATCCCTTCCTCTCCGGAGGCACAGCTCAGCAGGATCCCTTCGCAGGTGATGCGGCTCAGCAGAGTCCCTTCACTGGTGATGTGGCTCAGCAGAGTCCGGACGCAGCCGGTATGACAGCGGCGGGCACCGCCCCCTTCATTCCGGACGCAGCAGCGACGAACCCGTATATGACATCTCCCTCTACCGGAACCGAGGCAGCAAACAGTGCAGAATCGGATTATACAACTATGGACAGCACTGCTCAGAATTTCACAACACCGGACAGTGCAAACCCGTCGATCTCCGATTCCTTCCCGGAAACCTCGATCGACGATTATAACCGTCAGTAACGATTAAGGACGCTGCAGCAAATCCGCTGCAGCGTCCTTTTTATATCCTTATATTGTTGTTTGCTGTTACGGCTGGTCACCGCCGGCGCCTTCCTGAGGCTCCGTACCTCCGGCTCCCTCCTGTGGCTGCGTACCTGCATTTCCGTCGGTTCCGGTACCTTGGTCCGTACCGGTGCCCTGACCGTTGCCGCCGCCCTGATCCGTGCCGGAGCTCTGCTCCGTGGTCGCCGATTCCGCGGTGGTCTTGTATGGTTTCATACCCTTGTTCTTGGTATAATCATACTCCTTCTTGATCTCCGGGAAGACTCCCAGATTATACAGGTGTCCGAAGTAATCGGTCTCCAGCGCGCTGTAACAGTAGTTGATCTTGTTTCGTACCAATGCACACATGTCATCCACATAACTATCCGGAAGCTGTTCGGCCGCATTGCTCGGTGTGAACTCACCGCCTACGTAGAGACCCTTGTCTGTCTTCCAGTTGTAGCTCATGTTAAATGCGATCGGTGTTGCTGTCGAGAATACATCACGTCCCGGAAGCAGTCTGGAATCCCACTCCGTGCCGAAGAGGTTCGACAGGGTCGGCAGGATATCAAGGGAGCTGGCCGGTTCATCCACGATGATCGGATCCATTTTCTCAAGACATCCGCTCCAGATGATCAGACGGTTGTGATCTCTCTGCATGTAGTTGGTTACGTTGAAGCCATACAACTCGGACAGATACGGCATCTCGCCCAGGGCTGCGTCATTATCCAGACCGTACGGGAAATGATCCGCCGACATAACGATTACGGTATCATCCGCAATGCCTGCCTTCTCCAGATTATCCACCAGATAGGTCATGGCATCCTCAAGCTCCAGGTTGGCTGCGATATATCCCTTGACCGGGTCGGAGTACGGCATATTTGCCACACGATCCCAGTGCTTTCTGGACATTCCGTTCTCATTCTGACCGTAAATACCATGACCGCTGACGGTCATGTAGTAGATATTAAACGGCTGCTTGTTGATGTACTGCGGCAGGGTTCCCTGGATCATCTCCAGGTCACTCTCGGGCCATCCGCCGGAGATATACTCCTCGGCACCGTTTCCTACGCCCTCGAAGCCATCGCAGTAACCCAGGTTGATGTGGGTCTTATCGCGGCTGTAGTAGGTGTAGTCATTGTTGTGATACATCTTACCATAGTAGCCAAGTCTGTCGAGCTGACTTCCGATGGTGAAGTAGTTATTGTAGGTTGCTGTCTGCTTCAGGGACTGACCGCCCATGGTCGGCAGCATACCGATGATATTCTCGTACTCACCGCCGGTGGTACCTGCAGTTGCCTGTACGTAGAAATCATTGAAGTTGATACCCTTGGTTGCCAGACGATACAGGGTCGGTGTCAGCTGCGGATCGATGATATCGCCGCTGAAGGCCTCACAGGTCAGGAAGATCAGGTTCTTGCCCTTGAAGATTCCCGTGTATTCGTTCTGCATCGTGGCATTTACCGATGCCACATACTGGTCGATCTCCGCATAGGTTCCGCTGTCCGTCTGGGCCAGCTCCGAGAATGAGATCGGATACCGGTTCATGGTGTAAACCTTCTTCTCTTCCGTGGTTACCTGTTCGGACGTTCCGGTTCCGGTTTCGGTGGACGGCGTTGTCGTGCTGCCGGGATCTCCGGTGGCTGTCACATCACTGTCATCCGCGGTATTTACATCGAAGCTTCGCTTCGTATCCGCGTTGGTCATCTTCCGCCAGATCTCCTTCCGGATACCGGTCATGAAACCAAAATCGGTAACGGCACTCTCAAAGTAGTACTCTGTTGTATAAACCTGACGATAGGACTTGATGCAGAAGATAAGGATCAGAGCTACCACGTAGCTTGCTACCGTCACGATGGCCATCTTGATCTTTCTCTTGGATCCGGTCTTGAGAGACAGCAGGTGCTTCTTGTCGATCTTCAGCTCAAAGAACAGGAACGCCGCTGTAGGCAGCAGGTACAGGATAATGTGTGTGATACCCTGGAAGGATGTGATCAGTCGGAAGATATCCGCCTGGAATCCGCCGGCCGCATCCGCTGCACCATGTACTACGGTGTTCAGATCGTAGAAGACCTTGAACTGCAAATATACGAAATACTCGATCAGGAACGGGATCACCGGCAGGAAGATAATGATTGCCTTGATGATCATATTCACCTTCCGGCTCTTTGCGATCGAAGAAAGCAATGATCCGATCAGTCCGAAGAAGATCGAGAAGAGCAGGATAAAGATGGCGTGCATTCCAAAGAAGTCACGTACCGTTGTCAGGTTGAAGATTGCTTCATAGTAGAAGAAGATCACAGGGATCAACGCTCTTGATATGAAGAAGAATAACGGCTTGTTGTTCTGGAATGCGGTTTCAAATTTGGAGGAAAGTGTCCTTTTCCCCTTTTTCTTTCCGGAAGGACTTCTTCTCTGTCCGCCTTCAGGTGCTCCGCCTTCCGCCTCCATCCGGGCCGGCCTTGTCTGTCTCGTCTGTCGTGCCGGTCGTGTGGGACGGGCCTCTGCCACAACGGTCCTCCGGGTCCGGGTATTCGGCATCCGAAGTCCGCTTCGTTCCGTGATCCCTTCATCCCGGGATGCCGTACTGCGGCCGGTTCTTTCGGGTCTGCTGTAGACCCTCTTCTGATAGGAATCCATTTCCCGAAGTGCCCGAAGCTCCGGAACGGTCTCTCTGGTCACATAGCTTCTACGTGCTCCGCTGCCGGTGAGGATCTCTTCCTCCTCTTCCTCCAGCTCACGGATGAAGTCCAGATCCTCCTCCGGATAATCATCGTACTGTCTTAATTCTGCTCCCATTTATTCATCTCCACTTATTGAATCTAAGTTGCCGGTTTGCATTTAGATACACTATAACCATTATATTTTACACTATATTTTGTTGTTTTGCAATTCTTTTCACACTACATCTAACATTTTTAGTGCCTTCTCCCGAATTGCCATGGTTCCCGCGCGTTCTGCAACCAGTTTCAGATTCTCTCTGGCACGATCCTTCTCCCCCACGGACATCTCGATCCATGCCAGCTGGAAGGTGAAATCCATCCAGAGTACAGGGTACTTTCCCTTGTCCAGCTCCCGCTTTACATACTCCAGCGCCCTTACCGGTTCGGGGCTCATAAGATCGATACGACCCTGCCAGTCATTCCGGATCTCCCGGAAATAGTTCTGTGTTACCTGCAGCTGCCTGGGCGACTGTTCATAGGCACTCAGTTCATCCGAATACTTCTGAAATGCCGCCGGATCGTTCCGGTCCAGCGAGGCGATCCCCTGCAGCAGGATCCGCTGCGCATCCTGCATGACCATCATTTTTCCGCGGATCATGGAAAAGCGGTGATCCATTTCATCATAATCGCACATATAGTAGCATGCCGTTGCCTGTTGGAGCAGATTCATATTCTTTTGGATATTTGACTCCGGCTCCATCCGGAACAGCTCATAAACATCAAAATACAGTACCGGATCGCAGTCCTCCAGCAGGATCTTCTGGCGATTCGCATTCTCCTTCTTCAGCATTTTTCTGCTGACCGGATTGATCGCGGACAGAAAACACAGGATCACGATCCCCCACATAAACTGCGTGCGGCTTCCGCCGTTCACGACAAAGATCATCAGCAGAAGCGCCAGAAGGGTATCCAGGATCAGGGCGTTCACCAGCGAGATCCGGCGTATCTTCCGCCGGTAATTCTCGTAGATCTGCTTTGCATGCACATTTTCCATTGAACTCTTGCGGATAACGACATACCTCTCATGATCGATGAGCCAGCGCATCAGTTGACCTACGGAAAAGCTGCAGAAGAAGATCATTCCCGTATAGAGCAGAAAACAAAAGATAAACAATCCGATCTTTCCGCCGGTGGAAAGGTCGCCCATCACAAGATCCATCTGATATTGCTTTACCATCGCCGAGGATGCAAACCACAGCGTTCCCCCCGCCATTGCAGTAACGAGAAGCAATGCCGGATGATTCCGGTTTTTTTTCACAGTCAGGTCATTCACGGATACGTCCCCCTTCCGAAAATGTACTTGCGTCTTCTTCTTTGTACCATTGACTATTGTACCATGCTTTTGCTACGCAAAATCATGCATCTGCTTCGCAGATGTACGCTGCTTGCGCTGCTCGCATCGTGTATCCCTCGCTTTGCTCGGGACCAGGGGGCCTCTCCCTCTCTTCGTTCGGGCAATCCCCTGACTATTGTAACACACCTAATGCAAAAAAAAACGGTTCTTCTGATGAATTTCAGAAGAACCGGTATGAGAGGTGCTGAACGGATTTGAACCGATGATCAGGGAGTTGCAGTCCCACGCCTTACCACTTGGCTACAGCACCACATAGCATTATTTTGCGAAGCAAAATCATGCGATCACGCACGAACCGCAGGTTCGTGCAGAAGCAGGGCTACGGCGATTGCTTCCCTTCGGGAAGCATCGGTGGAGCACTGCGTCTCTCAGCGTTATTTTGCGAAGCAAAATCATGCGATCACGCACGAACCGCAGGTTCGTGCAGAAGCAGGGCTACGGCGATTGCTTCCCTTCGGGAAGCATCGGTGGAGCACTGCGTCTCTCAGCGTTATTTTGCGAAGCAAAATCTCGCATAGGTTCCGATCGCCGCCCTGCGTTGTCTTCGACAACTACGGCCGCTGATCTTCACTGTGACGATTCACTTCGTGAATCGTCTTCGTCGTGATTTTTATAAAAATCACGACATACTCCCCGAGTAGGGCTCGAACCTACAACCCCGCGGTTAACAGCCGCGTGCTCTACCATTGAGCTATCGAGGATTATTGTGAAAGCGGAGATGGAGGGATTTGAACCCTCGCGCCGGTTCCCCGACCTACACCCTTAGCAGGGGCGCCTCTTCAGCCACTTGAGTACATCTCCAGTGCCTGAATCCCTCACCAAGGTTTCGTATGCCACGAAACCAGTGACTTCATCAGTTTACGTTACATAAAACGCTTATCTATAATAGCAAATACAGGCCCAACTGTCAAGATATTCCTGTACAGTTTCCTTTCTGTATTTCAGAGGAGACTAAGCAGCATCCTACTGCTCGTCCAATGCCATGTCCACAAGGAGCAGCGTATCTGCCAGATAGTACCATTTTCCCCTGTATTTATAGACATAGCGGGTCTTTACTTCGCTGTCGTACTGCACCTCATCCCCGTCGGAGATATAACTGATCTTCATGGTGAAGTAGACACGGTAAACTGCGGACAGGGAAAGGTCCACATCATAGATCTCCTTGATCTTGTCCTCAATCCTCTTTACGAAGACATCCTCCAGCTTCTCCTCATGGGTGATCTCCACATCCTTGACCACGGTTCCGGACTGGCGGGCGAAGACATCCTCCACCAGACCCTCCAGAACGACTTCATTTCCCTGGGGGTGATAGTTGTCGGACCAGGCTGCAGGATAGCAGTTTTTGATATACGCATCGGTGTCCTGCTTCTCGATGGCCTTAAAATACCCCTTAATGGCGCCCTTTACGGTGATACTTCCCCGTGTAAGGAAGATCAACCATCCCGCCACAAGAAGAACCACAAGGAGAAGACCCAGCAGGGTAAAGAGAAGGATCTGCCGGTTCTTATTTCTTTTTTTCTTCTTTTTCGTTGCCTGCTTTGCCATTCTTATCCCTGGATTCCCTGATATTTCCGCAGATAATCCTGAACCGCGGATTCGTAAAGATTGTTGCCCTGGCTGTCGATGATCACGATCACCGGAAGCCGTTCCACCGTAAGTCTGCGGATTGCCTCGGTTCCAAGATCCTCATAGGCTACCACCTCAGAGGCCTTGATACATTTGGAAAGAAGCGCACCTGCACCGCCTACCGCCGCGAAATATACCGCATCCTGCTGGGTGATGACCTGGCGCACCTCCTCGGAGCGCTTACCCTTGCCGATCATGCCGGCAAGACCCTTCCTGAGAAGCAGGGGCGTATACTTGTCCATACGGCTGGAGGTCGTGGGGCCTGCGGATCCGATCACCATTCCCTCCCGGGCCGGTGTCGGTCCGAGATAATACAAAAATGTACCGTTCAGATCAATGGGGATATCCTCCCCCTGAGTCAGGCTTTCGTACAGTCTCTTGTGAGCTGCATCCCGCGCCGTGTAAATGGTGCCGCTGATATATACATAATCTCCCGCCCGAAGCTCGCGGAGTTCTTCACGCGAAGCCGGGACCTGCAGTGCTGTTTCCATATGTTTTCTCCGTTAATATCGTGTACTCAGGTTACGATTGTCGCCCTGCGTTGTCTTCAACAACTCCGGCCGCCAATCTTCACTGTGACGATCCACTTCGTGGATCGTCTTCGCCGTGATTTTCCCTGAAAATCACGACATGCAACTCCGGCCGCCAATCTTCACTGTGACAATCCACTTCGTGGATCGTCTTCGTCGTGATTTTCTTCGAAAATCATGACATGGGTCACAGATTTACCGTCAGATGCCGGTTTACATGGCAGCACATATTCACTGCCACCGGAAGCCCTGCGATATGTGTCGCATAGGTTTCGATATTTACGGCAAGTGCTGTGTTACGTCCTCCGAGACCTGCCGGTCCGATCCCCAGCTTATTGATCGCCGTAAGGAGTTCCTCCTCCAGCTGGCGGATATGCGGAAGCTCGCTTCTTCTGTCCGCAGGACGGGTCAGCGCCTTCTTCGCCAGAATAGCCGAAAGCTCGAAGTCGCCTCCGATTCCCACACCTACCACAAAGGGCGGGCAGGCATTCGGACCTGCTTCACTGACGGTCTTCAGGACTGCATTCCGGACACCCTCGACACCGTCCGCCGGCTTCAGCATATACTGCTTGCTCATATTCTCGCTTCCGAAGCCCTTGGGGGCTATGGTAATGCTCAGTTCCTCACCGGGCACCACCTCATAGTGAATGATGGCAGGGGTATTGTCCTTTGTGTTGATGCGCTTCAGCGGATCTCCCACTACGGATTTCCGAAGGAAGCCCTCCGTATAGCCCTGACGTACACCCTCATTGATGGCCTCGGTCAGACCGCCGTCCAGATGAACCTCCTGTCCGAGTCGCACAAAAAATACCGCCATTCCCGTATCCTGACAGATGGGGATCTGCTCCTCTCTTGCAAGAACCAGATTCTCCTGCAGCTGTCCCAGGATCTTCTTTCCCAGCGGTGCCACCTCAGTCTCCCGGGCATGATCCAGCGCCCGCACCATATCCGGTGCGAGCGCAAGATTTGCCTCTATACACATGTCTCTTACAGCGGCCGTTACCTCCGCTGCCGATATTTCTCTCATACCACGTTCCTCTTTGTCACCAATATCCGTTAGCTGCCGTTCACGGAGGGCTTCGTCCCCGGACGATCCTTCCGGGTCCATAACCGAACCTCCGAAGCTATGACAGGAAGTCATCCCTTCCCTTAAACGGTTTCTTGGACTTCTTCTGCTGTAGGTAATTGTTGATCTTAATGCAGACATAGAAGATGAACAGCACAACCACGACCACACCGATCCAGTATGCCAGTGCGATCAGAAGGTCCTCAAGCCCCTTGGTATTTGTGAGGTTCTCTATATCCTCTTTGAGTCCGCCCATTCTGCGTGCCTCCTTCTAAGAATCTTACTTATCCTCTACGTCTTCTCCCTGCTCCAGCTTGCGGAGAGCTTCCTCTGTCTGTGCCACATCATCCCGTACCTTTGCGATACTTGCAACCGTGATATCCTCACGATGGTCCAGGTTGATCAGCTTCACGCCCGAGGTTACCCGTCCGTAGATGGAAATGTCGTCGCATTTCAGCCGGATCACGATACCCTGTGTGGTGATCATCATGATCTCATGATCCATATTCACGGCCTTCACACCGATGATGGAACCGGTCTTCTCCGTGATCTTGTAGCACTTCACGCCCTTACCGCCACGCTTCTGGACTACGAACTCATCTGTCTTGGTCCGTTTGCCCATACCGCGTTCGGATACGATCAGGAGTGCCTCGCCCTGGGTATTCATCTGCATACCGATGACCTCGTCACCTGCACCCAGATTCATACCGCGGACGCCCATGGAGGACCGTCCGGTGCTGCGGACATCTCTGTCATTAAAGCGGATGCACATACCGTTTCTGGATACCATGAAGATATCCCGCGTATTATCCGTGGTCTTTACCTCGATCAGTTCATCGTCATCCTTCAGGGTCATGGCGATGATACCGTTCTTTCGGATATTCTCATACTCCGTCTCCGGAGTCTTCTTGATCATACCATGCTTGGTCACCATCAGAAGATACTTCTTCGGATCATATTCCTTGATGGGAATGATGGCCGTGATCTTCTCGCCGCCGTCCAGCTGCAACAGGTTTACGATGGCCATGCCTCTGGCCGTACGTCCCGCCTCGGGGATCTGGTAGGCCCTGAGCCTGTAACCGCGACCCTTGTTCGTAAAGAACAGGATATAATGCAGCGTTGTCGTCATCAGCAGATCCTCGATGTAATCATCCTCGATGGTCTGCATACCCTTGATTCCCTTGCCTCCGCGGTTTTGTGCGCGGAAGTTATCCACGCTCATCCGCTTGATATAACCAAGGTGAGTCATGGCGATCACGGTATTCTCTCTCTTGATCAGATCCTCGTCCAGGATCTCACCGACTGCCGCACCGATCCTGGTCCGACGGTCATCCCCGAACTTCACTGCGATCACCTGCAGCTCCTCACGGATGACTGCCAGCAGCTTCTTCGGATCTGCAAGGATGGCCTTGTACTCTGCGATCTTCTCCATCAGTTCCTTATACTCTGCTTCCAGCTTCTCACGTTCCAGACCTGTCAGCTGACGGAGACGCATCTCTACGATGGCTCCCGCCTGTACTTCAGTCAGTCCGAACCGCTCGATCAGGGCAACCTTGGCAGCCGCCACATTTTCGGAACCGCGGATGATCCTTATTACTTCGTCGATATTGTCGATGGCGATCAGCAGACCCTCTACAATGTGAGCCCGCTCCTCTGCCTTGTTCAGATCATATTTTGTACGACGTGTTACCACATCCTCCTGGTGAAGGATGTAGTACTTCAGCATATCCGGAAGGCTCAGGACCTTCGGCTGGTTATCCACCAGTGCCAGCATGTTGACACCGAAGGTATCCTCCAGCTGTGTATGCTTGTAAAGATTATTCAGAAGGACATTCGGATTGCAGTCCTTTCTAAGCTCGATCACGATCCGCATTCCCTCACGGGAGGACTCGTCACGAAGATCCGTGATCCCGTCCACACGCTTGTTCTTTACCAGGTCTGCGATCTTGGCGATCAGCATGGCCTTATTTACCATGTAGGGAAGCTCGGTAATGACGATCCTCTGCTTTCCGCCTGCCATGGGCTCGATATCGGAAATGGCGCGCACCTTGATCTTGCCGCGGCCGGTCCGGTAAGCCTCTTCGATACCGGCGGTTCCCAGGATCTCCGCACCTGTGGGAAAGTCCGGTCCCTTTACGATCTCCAGCAGCTCTTCGATCTCCGTTTCCCGATCCTCGTTGATCCGATTGTTGATGATCTTCACCACTGCATCGATGATCTCCCGCAGGTTGTGCGGCGGGATATTTGTGGCCATACCGACTGCGATACCGGTGGTTCCGTTTACCAGAAGGTTCGGATACCGGCTGGGAAGTACTGTAGGCTCCTTCTCTGTCTCGTCAAAGTTCGGAACAAAATCCACCGTGTCCTTATTGATATCGGACAGCATTTCGATGGACATCTTCGTCAGACGTGCCTCTGTGTAACGCATCGCAGCAGCGCCGTCACCGTCAACGGAACCGAAGTTTCCGTGACCGTCAACCAGCGGATACCGGGTATTCCATTCCTGTGCCAGCTTTACAAGGGCATCATAAATGGAACTGTCACCGTGGGGATGATATTTACCCATGGTATCACCGACGATACGGGCACATTTACGGTGCGGCTTGTCCGGACCGTTGTTCAGCTCGATCATGGAGAAGAGGATTCTTCTCTGTACCGGCTTCAGACCGTCCCTTACATCCGGAAGGGCACGGGCAGCGATAACACTCATGGCATAATCGATATAGGAGGTTTCCATGGTCTTTTTCAGATCTACTTCACGCACATCGTCAAAGATCTTATCGTCTTCCATTCTTGTAAACTCCTTTCAAGATCCTTCGTATTTCCCGAAACGACCTGTCATCCCGGGCCTTGAACCGAAGAACCCTTATATGTCGAGATTCTTTACAAACTTCGCATTTTCCTCGATGAATTTCTTTCGAGGCTCAACCTTGTCACCCATCAGGATGTTAAATGTAACGTCCACCTCGGACTCATCCTGATCATCGATGGCAACACGGAGAAGGATACGCTTCTCGGGATCCATGGTAGTATCCCACAGCTGATCCGCATCCATCTCGCCGAGTCCCTTGTAACGCTGAACCTTATTATTCTGATCCCGTCCCACCTCTTCGATGATATTTGAAAGCTCCTCATCACTGTAGGCATACCAGTATTTCTTGTTTCTCTCCAGACGGTAAAGCGGCGGCTGTGCCAGGTACACATGTCCCTGACGGATCAGCTCCGGCATGAACCGGTAGAAGAAGGTCAGCAGCAGTGTGGCGATATGCGCACCGTCCACGTCGGCATCGGTCATGATGATGATCTTGTCATATCTCAGCTTTTCGATATCGAAATTATCATGGATCCCGGTTCCGAAGGCTGTGATCATGGCCTTGATCTCGGCATTCTCCAGAATGTGATCCAGACGGGCCTTCTCCACGTTCAGGATCTTACCGCGAAGCGGCAGGATGGCCTGGGTGGCACGGTTGCGGGCTGTCTTTGCGGAACCGCCCGCGGAGTCTCCCTCCACGATATAGATCTCGCAGTTCTTCGGATCCTTATCCGAGCAGTCGGCCAGCTTGCCGGGAAGTGCCAGGCTCTGGGAAAGCTCCGTCTTCCGGATCATTTCCTTTGCCTTTCTTGCGGCATTCCTTGCCTTCTGTGCCTTCAGCGCCTTATCGATGATATTCTTTGCTACCTGCGGATTCTGCTCCAGGAAATATACCAGCTGCTCGTTCATTATGGACTCAACTGCAGTACGGGCAGGCGCATTTCCCAGCTTCTGCTTCGTCTGACCCTCAAACTGAGGATCGGAGATCTTGATGGAAATGATGGCGGTCAGACCTTCTCTGATATCCTCGCCGGTCAGATTCTCATCCTTCTCCTTCAGGAACTTGAAATTCCGGGCATAGTCATTGAATACCTTGGTGATGGCAGAACGGAATCCCGTCAGATGCATACCACCCTCAGGCGTCACAATGTTATTGACGAAGCTGTATACATTTTCGTTATAGGTATCGTTATGCTGCAGGGCAACCTCAACGTAAATGTCGTCTCTCGTTCCCTCGCAGTAAATGATTTTGTCATACAGAGCGTTCTTGTGGCGGTTCAGATAAGCCACAAACTCCTTGATACCACCCTCATAGTGGAAGGTATCGCTGCGGCGCTCCTCCTCCGGTCCCCGGAGATCCTGAAGACTGATCTTCAGATTCTTGGTAAGAAATGCCGTCTCGCGAAGTCTTATGCGAAGTGTGTCATAATCATAGATCACATCATCGAAAATGGTTGCATCCGGCTTGAAGGTAACCTTGGTACCTGTGCCCTCTGCTTCTCCTACCACCTTCAGATCATACATGACAGTACCGCGCTCGTATCTCTGCTTATAGATCTTTCCGTCTCTGGAGACCTCAACCTCCAGCCAGTCGGAAAGCGCATTTACAACTGAAGATCCGACGCCGTGAAGTCCACCGGATACCTTATATCCTCCACCGCCGAACTTACCGCCGGCATGAAGCACCGTAAATACGACCTCAACTGCGGGACGTCCGGCCTTCTTCTGGATATCAACGGGAATACCACGTCCGTTATCCACAACCGTGATGGAATTATCCTCATTGATCGTAACCTGAATCTCACTGCAGAAACCTGCCAATGCCTCATCTACCGCATTGTCCACGATCTCATACACCAGATGATGCAGACCACGGGAGGATGTACTGCCGATGTACATACCCGGACGCTTCCTCACCGCTTCCAGACCTTCAAGGATCTGAATCTGTTCAGCACCATAGTCCTGATTCTCTGCCATGATTTACTCCTTTTCTTCTGTGTCTCCGTCTATGATTCTTCCCTTTACCACCTGAAAGATCCGGTCCATCCGGATCCTCTCCCGGATGAAATCGTCATATCCGGTGCAGGTGATGATGGTTTGTATATCATTGATGCTTTCCAAAAGTGCGTTCCGCCTCTTGCCGTCCAGCTCGGACATTACATCGTCCAGAAGCAGGATGGGCTTATCGCTGATCATTCTCTGAACCAGTTCGATCTCCGCCAGCTTCAGCGTTAACGCCGCAGTTCTCTGCTGTCCCTGGGATCCGTAGACCCGGACATCATTTCCTTCGATATAAACTCCGATGTCATCCCTCTGGGGACCCACCATCGTTGTACTGTACTTCAGATCCACATCCCTCTTTCTCCGAAGAGTATCCGCGAAATCCTCTGCCGTAACATTCGGCTCATAACGTATCTCGATGGTTTCCTTTCCGCCGGTGATCTTCCCGTGTACGCGGAGGATCACCTCCCGCAGCATTTCAATGAAATTCTGCCGTTCGGAAATGATACGCTTTCCGTACTGCACCAGCTGATCATCCCAAACCTCCAGCGTATCGATCAGTCCCTTATTGAAGCTGATGCTGCGGAGCAGATTATTCCTCTGATTCAGTACCTTGTTGTAGCCTGCCAGATTGCTGTAATAGATCCTGCTCAGCTGGCAAAGCTCCATATCCATAAATCTTCTTCGTTCCGCCGGTCCGTCCTTGATGATCGACAGATCCTCCGGAGAGAAGAAAATGATATTGATCAGACCGAAGAGCTCCGAACTGCGCCGGATGGGAAGTCCGTCGATATTCACCGCCTTCGGCTTGCTTTTCCGAAGGTGCATGTCGATACGATGCCCCACATCCCTCTTTCTTACCTGCAGACGGATGTGCGCCTCCTCTTCACCGAACCGGATCATATCCTTGTCCCTGGCCATTCTGTGAGATCTGGTGGTCGCACCCACGTACGCAGCCTCCAGGATATTTGTCTTTCCCTGGGCATTGTCTCCGTACAGGATATTCGTCTTCTCACTGAAATCCAGTGACAGTTCTTCGTAATTTCTGAAATTCTGTAAGTCTATGGACTCGATATACATCTATGCTTCTACCTGAACGGTCTTTCCTCCGTAGGAAAATGTATCACCGGGGTACAGTTTCTTTCCGCGTCTGGTATCCACTTCTCCGTTCACCAGAACACGTCCACCCTGGATCACTTCCTTTGCCTCCAGGCCGGAGTCCACCAACCCGGCCAGCTTCAGAGCCTGGCCAAGCTTAATATACTCATCTCTCAAATGAATCGTTTCCACTTTTCACTCCTGTTATGCGTAGAGGTCTGTATTGATACTGATCGGAAGTACGATGTATACATAGGACTCATTTTCGTCCTTGATCATACAGGGATTCTTGGAATCCGTCATGTAAATGCACACTTCATCGTCATCGATGACGCGAAGTGCATCCATGAGGAACTTCGGATTGAAGCCGATGATGATCTCCTCACCTTCCTTCTCGATCTCCATCTCTTCCTTCATGGAACCGAGATTGGTGTCCAGACGGACATACAGATTGTTGTCATTCTTCACGCTTACGATGATCGGCTTCTTATCCGTCTCCTGGATCAGAAGAGTAGCACGGTCGATGATACCCATCAGGTCTCTCTTATTTGCCTTGACGGATACATTGTGACCCATGGACATCATATTCGCTATCTTGAAATACTCACCCTCGATCAGACGGGTAACCACTCTGGTCTCCTCAAATTCAAACAGCATATGTCTGTCGGAAAAATAAATATCCACAAGGTCATCCGCATCGCCGTTGATAATCTTGGAAAGCTCCTGAAGAGTCTTTCCCGGAACGACCACATGAACCTCCGGATTATCACCTCGAAGGTCTATCTTTCTTCTGGAGATACGATGTCCGTCCAGAGAGATAACAATCAGCTGATTGTTGATCACCTCAAAGGATTCACCGGTCATCATTTTCGTATTCTCATTGTCGGAGATGGAGAAAATGGTCTGACGGATGATATCACGAAGTGCCATCTGGGATATCTGGATGCTCTTCTCCTTTTCGATATCGGGAAGCATGGAGAACTCATCTCCGCTTCTGCAGGGAATGGTGAACTTGGACTTCTCACACTGGATATCAACTCGAATATCGGAGCTGGTCTCCAGATTTATCTCACTGTCAGGCAGCTTCCGGATGATATCCGAGAAAAGCTTTGCTTCCAGGGCAACCTGTCCTTCCTCCAAAACTGTAGCATCGATCAGTGTCTCAATACCGAGCTCCAGATTATTTGCTACCAGACGAAGCTTGCCTCCCTCTGCGATCAGAAGGATGCATTCCAAGATAGGCATTGTGGTCTTGGTTGAAACAGCCTTTGCTACGATATTGATTCCTGCAGTCAGCAGATTCTTCTTACACTTGATTCTCATTCGCTTTCGATTCCTCCCTGCCTTCCCGGCGATAGATATAATAAATAATAATAATCAGTAGTATATAATAATAGGTGATGTTGATATGTTGAAAACCCTGCTTGGCCCTTATGGAATAAGGCTTTTCGATGTTGTTACATTTCCGAAAACTCTATTGGTTTCCCGTGGATTCATGTGGATTGATCTTCTTCTTGATCACTTCTACGACGTTTGCAAACTGTGGATCCTCTTCTATCTTTTTGGAAATGCGTTCGATTCCGGCGTATACTGTGGAATGATCCTTACCGCCGACGGTATCTCCAATGGCCTGAAGACTCTTGTCCGTCAGGTTTCTGGAAAGATACATGACAAGCTGCCTTGCAAGAGCGATGTCGGCACTTCTCTTCTTTGACTTGATGTCGTCAATGGAGACATTCATATGCTCTGCAACCACATTCAGGATGCTTTCGGGAGTAACTGCCGTATTCGTGTCCCTGGTTACCAGATCCTTCAGCATATCTTTTGCCATATCAAGGTTGATGGCTTCGTGGGAAAGCTTTGCATAAACAAGGATCTTGTTCAGTGCTCCCTCCAGCTCACGGACGTTGGATACGATATTTTCCGCAATATATTTCAGAACCTCCTCGGGAATATTGGACATTCCCGCCAGTTCTGCCTTATTCTTCAGAATGGCCATACGTGTTTCGTAATCCGGAGCGTGGATATCGATAGGAACGCCCCACTCGAAACGGGATCTCAGTCTTTCTTCCAGAGAGGTGATCTCTCTCGGAGGCCGGTCTGAGGATATGATGATCTGCTTTCCTGCTTCATACAGGAAGTTAAATGTATTGAAAAATTCCTGCTGTGTACGCTCTCTTCCGATGATCTCCTGAATATCATCGATGATAAGAACATCTACCTGGCGGTATTTCTCACGGAACTCATCCATTTTATTGTTCTGAATGGCGGAAATGATGTCATTCGTGAAAACCTCTGATGTAACGTAGAGGACGCTGGTGCTTGGATTATGCTGCAGGATATAATGTGCGATCGACTGGATCAGATGAGTCTTACCCAGTCCGGAGCCTCCGTAAAGGAACAGAGGATTGAAATTATCCTGGCTTGGTTCGTCCGCAACAGCCACACAGGTAGCAAAGGCATGCTTGTTACCGTCACCTACGATGAAATTCTCAAAGGTATATTTATGATTGAGATTTCCCTTCTTGATGGCATCATAATAATCAGAGCTGTAAGGAAGGTCTTCCTTATGCTCTGCATTTTCACTGTCGGAATTCTTCTTATTTATATAGGAAGATTTTTCGTCAATCACGATTTCGATATTGGAATCGTTCAGGATTTCACGAATTGAAGAAAGAAGGAAGCTGTCATAGCCCTTTTTATGGAGATATTCCACCCCATGAGAGCCTCGCTTCTCATCTACATAGAAATATACGACGTTGTCCTTGACTTCATAAATCTCCAAAGACCGGATCCATGTATCTATAATGATCCTGGAAACATCATATTGAGTCTCCAGAAGATTCAGAATATTTTCCCACTTAGCTTCAATCTGATTTTTCATGCCACAAAATCCATCCTTTAGCCCCAAAAGCACATAAAAACATACAGTAATAATATACTACAAAAATGGGCAAATAACAAGGTTTTCTGCCCATTTCAGCCACGAATGTTATGTAAATAGGAAATTTTACTTTGTCGATAATTAAGGGGCCTGAAAAAGCAAATAAATGCGTCATTTTCAATTTTAATAAAAAGGAAATCCACAGGATTTTCAACAGTTATCAACATATAATAAACAAAATGTGGATAATTACGTAAACTAATAGTTATCCACAAAATTTTTGTGGATAACATAGGCAATACAAAACTTGACATTTTCCACGGTTTTTAATAGAATATTGTAGGTTTTCCCTCGTTTTAAGGATTTATAGAATTATCCTATTAATATGGAAGGGAACAAATAATACGAAAGGAGATAACTGACCATGAAGATGACATTTCAGCCGAAGAAGAGATCCAGATCCAAGGTACACGGTTTCCGCAAGAGGATGAGTACCGCAAACGGACGTAAGGTCTTAGCTGCAAGACGTGCTAAGGGAAGAAAAGTACTTTCTGCTTAGTGGAGGAAAAGTGAAGAACATCAATTCACTGAAAAACTACAGAGATTTTGGCAGGGTGTATAACCAAAGAGAATCGTTTGCCAACAAATATTTAGTGATGTACGTTGCCGACAACCTGACAGCGTGCAGTAGAATCGGGATCTCTGTAAGTAAAAAGGTTGGAAACAGTGTCGTGAGACACAGAATTACCCGTTTGATCAGAGAAAGCTATCGATTACATAAGGACGAAATCAAGAATGGTGTGGACATCGTAGTTGTTGCTAGAAACACCGCCAAGGGGAGGACCTTTCAGGAAGTGGAAGGTGCCTTTCTGCATTTATGCAGACTGCACCATTTATTAACTGCTAGTCGTTCTGAGCAGAGCAGCGAATCATAACATATCATTTCCTGTGAAGCAAAGAATTCTATAATTTGGTATATTTTAATATGAAAAAAGTCTGTATTCGTCTGATCAAATTCTACAGAAAGCACCTGTCCCCCATGAAGGGGCATGGGACCTGTATCTTCTACCCTACCTGCTCGGAGTATGCCCTTCAGGCATATGAAAAGTACGGGTTCTTCAAGGCCACCGGACTGACTGTCTGGAGGATCCTTCGTTGTAATCCTTTTGGTAAGGGAGGATACGATCCGGTTCCTTAAAGGAGAAAAAAATGATACTAACACAATCAGGCGGTTTCATTCTGGGAAATATGGCAAAATTTCTCGGATGGATCATGAACGGGATCTATAATCTGTTCAGCAATATGGGAGTTGTCTCTATTGCCCTCAGTATTATAGTATTTACGGTCGTGGTTCGTTTACTGATGTTCCCGCTTTCCATCCGTACGACGCGGTCTTCCAAGATTCAGCAGTTTCTTCAGCCTGAATTTGCGAAGATCAACAAGAAGTACAAGGGAAAGAAGGACAGCAATTCTCTTCTTGCAAAGCAGAAGGAAACCCGTGAACTTCAGAGAAAATATGGAATTAAGACCAGCACCGGCTGTCTTACGGCTCTGATCCAGCTGCCTATCTTCCTTTCTCTTTACAATGTAATCCAGAATGTTCCGGCTTACGTTGATAAGATCAAGGCACTGTATCTTCCGATTTCCGAAGCAGTTCTGAAGGTTAAGGGATCCTCCTCATTTCTGTCAAAGATCGTTGAAGCAAATAACATCACAAGAGTAACGGTTCCGTCGGAACTCAGCAGCAATACAGTTATCGATGCTCTTGCAAAATTCAACGACACCGCTCTGGACAGTCTGACCGCACATTATATTTCCAACACCGGCTTTGATATGAAGGGCAGTTTGGATGCTATCAGTGCGATCTCTCAGAACAGGGATAATATCATTGCATCCAATGACTTTATTCTTGGAATCAACCTGTCCGAAGCTCCGGGCTGGGCATGGAGCTGGGCATTGATCATTCCAATCGCCGCTTTCCTGTTCCAGTTCCTTTCCATGAAGGTTGCTCCGGTACAGTCTTCCGGAGATCCGCAGCAGGATGCACAGATGAAGTCCATGAGAAGATTCCTCATGATCATGCCGATCATGTCCTTCTTCGTAACGATCACCGTTCCGGCAGGTCTCGGACTTTACTGGGCAGTCAGTGCAGCAGTGAGCGTACTGATCACTCTTTCTCAGAACTTCTACTACTCTCATGCAGATATGGAAGCAATCACCGAGAAGGCCCGGATCAAAGCGGAAGCCAAGATGGAACGGCAGAAGGCGAAAAACGGCGGCAAGGAGAAGAAGGGATTCCTGGAAAAAATGCAGGAAGCTGCCACAGGCCAGAATGATTCCGAACAGCGGTCACAGGATGCAGAGGGTATGCAGAAATTCGGCGCAGCGCGTCTGAAGAGTTATACCTCCGCAACGTCCTACAAGACCGACAGTGAGGAAAAGAAAAACGTTAAATACAGAGAAGGAAGCCTTGCCTCAAAGGCAAATGCGCTTCGTGACTGGGAAACAAAGAACGAGAAGGAATAGGAGTTCGAAATGGAGTTTAAAGAGTTTCGTGCTAAGACCGTCGAAGATGCGGAGATTGATGCTGCACGTGCATTTGGTGTGGTAACTTCGCAGCTCGAGGTAGAGGTTATAGAAAAAGGAAGTGCCGGATTCCTCGGTATTGGTTCCAAGCAGGCAGTGATCCGTGTAAGAGTTAAGGAAGATGCCGATACAACAGCATCTGCTGCTCCGGTTGAAGAAAAGGAAGCACCGAAGACGGAAGCTGCACCGGTTGTAAAGGAAAAGAACATTGATACAACACCGGTTGATAGCGGTGATCTGATCGCTGACACCAAGGCTTATCTTGACAAGCTTTTTGCAGCTATGGAGCTGGAGGCTACCGTAACCGTACAGATGGAAGAGGAAGAGGATGTACTTGCTATCGATGTGGAAGGTCCGGATATGGGCGTTCTGATCGGAAAGCGCGGACAGACTCTGGATGCACTTCAGTATCTTATCAGCCTGTATGTAAATAAGAAGAGCAAGGATAAGTACATTCGTGTAAAGCTTGATACGGAAAACTACCGTGCAAGAAGAAAGGAAACACTGGAGAATCTTGCCAAGAACATCGCATTCAAGGTAAAGCGTTCCAGACGTTCCTTCACATTGGAGCCTATGAATCCGTATGAGAGACGGATCATCCACTCCACTCTTCAGAACGATAAGTTTGTAGCAACCCGCAGCGAGGGTGAAGAGCCCTACCGTAAGGTTGTCGTATATCTGAAGAAGCGTGAGAACTACGGACAGGGATCCAACAATTACGAAAGCGCTGAGTAAGACTTTCAAACACAATACAGTTATATAACATATAACGGAAGAAACACCGGAGTGATATGACGATGATCACTCCGGTGTTTCTCTGTGTGTAAAACTAATCATGTACAGTTGAGACATTGTGGGCATTTCTGCATGGAGTGGACACCTCATTTCGGTGTCATGAAGTAACTGTGGATCGATGAAGTCCGCAGGTATGAAATATGAGTGTTAAAAGACCGGGATGATGTAAATTATTTCGGGAATTTATAAATATCAACCATGAGTTGGTAAATAGCCATACGAGAATATTTTGTAGTCATATCATTATGAGGCACAATATCTTCCCGTTTTTTTCTGGAAACTATATCGAAGATCCTCACCGCAGATTAAGATTAAACTGATCTTGCGGCAACAAAAAAGCCAGGTCACGTGTGACCTGACTTTTTTTTAAATATTATCTGTTGATCAGTTTTATTTATAAGCCTGGAATACAGTCATTTCCACCATGTCACCGGAAATGCTGATAGTTACTTCGTCTGCAAGATTTGCAATGATGGACTTCTCCAGCTCATCCCATGCTTCCTCACTTTGCTCCTTTGAAATGGATTCACGGTACTGGTTGAAGGACCATACAGTGGCAGGTGTCATCATGGTGGAAGTTTCAAGACTGTTGTAAGTCCATCCGGCCGGATAATAATCCATCAGAGTTCCGTCTGCCGGTTCCAGGGAACGCTCCAGAAGATCACGGAGCTTACCAAGTACTCCTTTTGCTGCCGCATTCTTTCCGGAGGTGGAGGTTGCAAGCAGCTGAGTTCTTTTCTCTGAATTCATGACTGTGATGGTATGAAGATGAAGCTGGAAACCCTTCTTATCGGTTTCAATCCAAAAGTCAGCTTCCTTCTCACCTGTCAGCTCGGTTACGAGACTCATCATTTCCTCTGTCAGGAGACGAAGATGCATGGTCTGTTTTTTATCAAGTCCTTTAAATGAGGCAGAGGCATCTGCCTGTGCCAGGGCTTCCTGTGTTCCGGTACCCGTACTTGTTACATGAATTACATCCGATTTCATATCAAACCTCCTCGAAAAAAAAACTGAGTCAGTACTCTGTAAAATGCTCCCGCCGGGAATCGAACCCGGAGCTAGCGCTTAGGAGGCGCTTGTTTTATCCGTTAAACTACGAGAACAAAAAGAAAACATAATAATATTACCGAAATCACATGGACCTGTCAAGGGAAACTACACCCTGAAGCCATGTTACTCCACGGAATCTGCGACCGACCTTCGGTTCACCAATCAGATCCTCACGGTTGATGGCAATCCGGATCACATAGTAGAGGCAGGCAACATCCAGGATCACGATCTTTTCTCCGGTATGGGTATTTTCGGTTTCCGTCACACCGAGGATCGTACCGATGATATCATAGATATCGGACTCAAGTCCGTAAGGAATCATGCTGCTGTCAACGATGGAAAGTACATCCTCGGATACCAGACGGTGATCCAGAGTATCCTTTACCTCCATCTCCTGCATCATCATCCGTTCCAGAATATCATTGTCGCCGCGGCGGACCAGGCGGATATTTGTCAGCTCTTCCATTCTCTTATCAGCCTCATACTGAAGATCCTGTTCGGATTTCTGAAGAGGAAGAAGGATGGTTGCCGACAGGGACAGTCCGGACATACGCACGGAAAGAGTGACGGGAAGCGGGCCCCGCCAAAGCGCGCCTGTGAGCTCTGCCACATTTTGCAGGAAGAAAATGACGGACAGATTGATATTGTCGATCACTCCGTAGAATCCGGAACGATCACTGATCCGCTCTACCTGCAGTTCGTCCATATAGGCATAGACGCCCGGATGCACGTAGGGGAAGGCATGCTCGAAAAGAAAGCTGCCTTCCGCATCCGATTCACCGATGACGGAGATGCCGATCCCTTCATCGGAATAATTACGATCCATCTGAACCAGAGAATGGCTGAGGGAACGGCTGACCACGCTTCTGCGGTCAGGGTTCCGGAGAACATCCTTCTGAACCCGGTCCAGCTGTTGAAGAGATTTAATTTTGCTGAAGCCGATGGCCCGATAGTACTGGTTCATTTATTTCTCCGCTTTGTTCCTGGGTGTGATCAGTTCGATACCGCCCATGTAGGGACGAAGGGCTTCCGGAATCCGGATGGAGCCGTCTTCGTTCAGGTTGTTCTCAAGGAATGCGATCAGCATACGCGGGGGAGCAACTACGGTATTGTTCAGGGTGTGTGCCAGATACTTCTGACCGCCCTCTCCCTTCACGCGGATCTTCAGTCTCCGTGCCTGTGCATCGCCCAGGTTGGAGCAGCTTCCTACTTCAAAATATTTCTTCTGACGGGGAGACCATGCTTCCACGTCAATGGACTTAACCTTCAGATCTGCAAGATCTCCGGAGCAGCACTCAAGAGTACGAACCGGAATATCCAAAGTGCGGAACAGTTCTACGGTGTAGCTGTAAAGCTTGTGGAACCAGTCCATGGAGTCCTCGGGCTTGCAGATGACGATCATTTCCTGCTTTTCAAACTGATGGATACGATATACGCCGCGCTCCTCGAGACCATGCGCACCCTTCTCCTTACGGAAGCAGGGAGAATAACTGGTGAGGGTCAGAGGAAGTGTGGGCTCCTCAATCATGGAATCGATGAAACGACCGATCATGGAATGCTCGCTGGTTCCGATCAGATACAGATCCTCACCTTCGATCTTGTACATCATGGATTCCATTTCATCGAAACTCATAACTCCGGTTACCACATCACTGCGGATCATGAAGGGCGGGATGCAGTAGGTGAAGCCCTTACCGATCATGAAATCTCTTGCGTAGGAAAGGACTGCGGAATGCAGACGAGCCACATCACCGATCAGATAATAGAACCCATTTCCCGCAACCTTACGTGCGGCATCCAGGTCGATGCCTGCCAGACGCTCCATGATGTCCGTGTGATACGGAATTTCAAAATCGGGAACCACCGGATCACCGAACTTCTGAACCTCAACATTTTCGCTGTCATCCTTACCGATGGGTACGGAAGGATCGATGATATTTGGAATGACCAGCATGATCTTTCGCAGGTCTTCTTCAATCTTCGGTGCTTCTGCTTCCAGATCGGCCAGACGCTTGGAGAATTCGGCAACCTTCTTCTTGGCTTCTTCGGCAGCTTCCTTGTCGCCCTGCGCCATGAATTTACCGATCTCCTTGGAGATCTTATTCTTCTCGGCACGAAGCTGATCGGCTTCGACCTGATTGTCTCTTCTCTTCTGATCCAGTTCGATGGCTTCGTCTACCATGGGAAGCTTACGGTCCTGGAATTTCTTCCGGATATTCTCTTTTACGATCTCCGGGTTCTCGCGTAGAAAACGAATGTCTAACATGTCTTTCCTCTTTCCTCCAACAGGTTTATTCTATATCAAAGGTCTCGTCCGGTGTGGTGAGAGCTTCAATCTCCTCTTCCACCGTCATGGCCTTTTTGATCGCTTCTTTTTCTTCCTCGGACAGGGAAATGTAGGATTCCCCTTTGATGATCTCCTTCGCATAGGTGAAACAGCCTTCCCGGGAGTGCATGGTGTTCAGCACAACTCCGGAATTGTCCTGATTCAGGAGTGCAAGGGAGAAGCTCAGGTTTCCTGCCTGATTATCGAAGGCATCATATTTTACGAGGCCGATCTTGTCGATACAGGAATCCAGCTGTCCTTTGAATTTTTTGTGCTCCGAGGTTACGCGCCGGGCATTTGCCTTTACCTTGTCCATTTCCTTGAAGCGGGTCAGGATGACCTTCTCCAGGTCCTTTCCTTTTTTGCCGCTCATGATGACGTAGTATTTTCTGTTTACAAATTCCAGCCGGCGGACCACCAGTACCAGAGCAACGATCAATGCCAGAATGATCACGATCATGATGATCAGAATGATCTCAATCTGAATTCCGAATGCGGTTGCCGATAATAGCATGGGTTCCTCCTAATTACGGATACTGTAGATGAGATGGAGGATCCGTTCCATATCATCAGTAGAGTAATATTCAATCTCGATTTTGCCACGGTCCTTGGAACGTGCCTTGATGGTCGCCTTGGTACCGAGTACATTTTTCAGGTTTTCTTCGATCTCCTTGTAAATGGGAGTCAGATCCTTCTCTTCTGTTTCAGCCGGTTTCTGCTTCTGTTCTCCGGAAAGAATCTGAAGAACTTCCTTTACAAATGCTTCTGTCTCGCGGACGGTCATTTCACGATCGAAGATGGTCTGGGCAGTTTCATACTGAACGTCAGGATCCTCGATCATGATGAGAGATCTTACATGGCCCGGAGTCAGCTTTTCATCGATCACCATTTTCTGAACATTATCACAGAGCTTCAGAAGTCGAAGCGAATTTGTGATGGTGGTACGTCCTTTGGATACACGATCTGCAACCTCGTCCTGCTTTAAATGGAATTCTTCGATCAGGCGCTGATAGGCATAAGCCTCTTCTATCGGATTCAGGTCCTCACGCTGAATGTTCTCGATCAGTGCAATCTCAACCTGCTGCTGTTTCGTGTAATCACGAACGATGACAGGTACTTCCTTCAGACCCGCAAGTCGTGCTGCACGCCAGCGACGTTCACCTGCAATGATCTCGTAGTATTTACTTCTCTTTACTACGACTATGGGTTCGATCACACCGAACTGCTTGATGGAATCCGCAAGCTCCTGCAGAGAATCCTCATCAAAATGCTTACGTGGCTGATCCTTATTCGGTTCGATCTCGGAGATCTTGAGTTTCTTCTCAACCTCCTTCGTTACGGTTTTGGTAACGGTCTTTGTGACGGTTTTCGATGCTGCTTTCCCCTTTGCAGCAGGCTCGTCAGTTGGAATCAGTTCATTGATGCCGCGTCCAAGACCTCTCTTCTGTGCCATGGTAACCTCCTTGCTTCGTCTCACTTGTGTCTTATGATAAAATCCATATGAATTGGTTTACATAATATCATACAGAACTAGTTTCTCCTATATTTATAATTTACAAACTTATTGTTATCAACAAAAAGTCAGTCTAAAAACAGTTTGTTGTTGATAACTTCGTCTGCAAGCGCCCGATATGCTTCTGCTCCTGCCGATCTGCTGTCATATAGATTGATCGGTAATCCGAAGCTCGGAGCCTCTGCCAGTCTGACATTTCTGGGTACAAGCGTCTGATAGATCAGTTCATCCAGGTTTGCTTTCACATTATCTACAACCTGCTGTGATAAATTCGTACGAGAATCATACATTGTAAATACTACACCCTCGATCTCCAGAAGCTTATTCAGTTTCTTTTTGATCAGGTTTATGGTATACATGAGCTGTGTCAGACCGTCCAGCGCATAGAATTCACACTGAATCGGCACGATCACGGTGTCTGCGGCAGTCATGGAATTGATCGTCAGGATTCCAAGTGCCGGAGGACAGTCAATGATTATGAAATCATATTTTTTCCGGAGTGGACGGATCAGTTTTTTCAGGATAAACTGTTTGTCCTTCATATCCAGAAAATCTACCTCTGCTCCTGCCAGTTCCCGGCTGGAAGGTATCAGACTTATATTCATATTCGGATTTTCAAAGAGATTCAGCTGCAAACATTCTCCGAGATTGCAGTTTCCACACATGGCGTCATAGACAGAATAGGTCAGCTGATTCTTGTCTACACCGAGACCGCTGGTCATATTCCCCTGCGGATCCATGTCGATTGCCAGTACTTTTTTACCTTTTTCGGCGAGACATGCAGCAAGATTGATCGAAGTTGTCGTCTTACCAACGCCACCTTTTTGGTTTGCTACTGCAATAATTCTTCCCATTTTCTACTCCAATCATTGCAATTTCGTGTAAAATTCAGCCATTTTCGGGCTCTTTTTCGCACATACATTTTACATTATAACACTTTTTAACCTTCTCTACCATAACTAGATATAGTTGTTTTTTCAAAAACGACCGCAAGATATTTTGCTTTTTCAGGATTTGATTGTTTTCATAACCTGATTTACTATATTTCTGAGTGATTATAGCTGATTTTATTGGTTTTTCATCCGCCTTATGGTATATTCTCATGATCTGTTTATTAAGCTAGAATATTCGGTTTTATGATTTGATAATGTTTCACGTGAAACATTAGTAATGCTATGACTGTTTCCCAATATCATTATCGTGAGCTGGTTATTTATACTTGATCATTTATTAATTATTGTTTATTCATAAGTATATTGTCTTTTGGTTCATGTATACTATAACAGTCTTAATATGATAATTCAATCGATATTAGATGTTTCACGTGAAACATCATATTTTTATTATTCGTTCTGGAGTTTTGAGTACAATTGCTTTTATGACGATATAACTATTTCTGGATGATGTACAGTAAATCTGCTTTGCTCTATGATAGCATTCATTGCTAACCTTTTAATTTCCCTATATTCTGTTTCAGATATTTTAATGTTTCACGTGAAACATTATGATGTAATTTCTATTCCTTTTGATGGTAGAACAATATCGGCCTGAATATAATATCGCTTTTGTTCAATGAGATCATATTTGAACTCATTGAAGTGAAATGTTTCACGTGAAACATTGTTCAATAATCCTAGATGATTATTAAGTTGTTGAAATTTGTTATAGATAGTTGGTATATTTAGTATTCAATCATATATATCTGTATTATACCTATTATCATAGATAATTAGTATACTAGAGCTGAATTAATTCGGAATCAATTCTGGAATCATAGGAACGGAATTATAAGATAATAATATGGAATTGATTCAATATATATAACATCAAAATCATGATTATAGTCCGGGATAGTATTATGTCCTGGATCAAATTGTTAGATGAAGATGATCATTATTGCATCATAGGTTAATCAAATTCATTCGTGTTCTATTGAACAATGGTTCACGTGAAACATAGCTATTATGTAGAAGATAAAATAATTACTAAATTTATCAGAAGTGAAGTAAAAATGAGTAACTAAGTTTAATATAATATCTCTATCACTAAAACTTAAAGGAAGAAGCAAAAAAACATTAATAATGAATATGATTGTCTTATAAGACAATCTACTATCTAATATTTGTGAGGTTGATTATTTTGTTGATACTTTATTGTAACGACGTTAATTTTCTGGATGGCACGGTTTGTAATTGCTTTAGTTGTTTGATATTTGATACAAAACATGTTTCACGTGAAACATGTTTTGTAAGCAAATATCAATACTATAAATAATACAAAATGATAGTGAACGATAAGAACGTAGCTGAATTGTAGGTTTGAAAAATGGAAAACCGAGATCAACCTGTTGATAACTATAACTTATCAACAGGTTTGTCGACATTATCAACACTCCTGAGAGAAATACAGAAATTAAAAGTGGATAAGAACTATTCTCTATAAATATAGAACGCACCGGTTTAACGATATGAATAGTTTACATAATGCGGTTGACATAATTTTGTTGTTGAGTTAATCGATATGTCCCACAGTGATGAAGGTCAATGCCCGAAGGTCACTAATTCATTTATCATTTCCCAATCAGTGCAGTGACGGTAACCGTCATTCGGAAATTCACAGTCCCGATTCCATGGCCGGTTGAAAACCAATACCTTCAGTTCCGGTAGGTGATTGAAGAATTTGAAGGCGGAGGGTGAGTCTTCTATGGCGTAATCAAAGTGCATTTTATAATAATCATCCAGCTCGAGATTAAAGTCACTGTTTTTAATGAAGGTGTCACGCCCATATTTGTTCAGACAGTACATCTCCACACGTTCGAATCCGTGCTGATCCAGCCAGGTTCTGGATGTGGTATAGGAGCTGTAGGGACGGCCGGTAATGATGGATACGTGATAACCTTTGTCCAGCCACTGGTTCACGATCTCTGATGAACCCGGGGTCTCCTCGTAGGCCAGGAGACGCTCAGGCCGGTGCCCCTCCAGCATCAGGTACTCATATTGTTCGTCCGTAAGAGAGAATGATTTTTGAAGATTAAAGAATTTGATATTCTCATAGGGGACGTACTTTCTGAAGAGTTCGTAAACAAGATCGGAGAAGTACCGGGCTGTTTCACAAAGGCAGTCATCAAAATCAATATAGATGTTCATCGCGGTTTACCTCGTTTCTGATAAGTGGCTTCCCAGTTACGTCTTCCTGGCTGCGAATTCCTTGCTGTAGCTTCCGGGTTCATCAACCTCATTTTCCATATTTTGACACAATGATCTTCATCGCATTTTCCTGATAGGGCAGGGTGTTCTCAACCATATTTGCATTGAAGTGAAGTTTGTAGCCATTGCTCAGCCGGATCGTGATCGCTTTTACGCTTTTCCGGATTCCTAAATAGTTTTTGGCAGTAATCTCTGAAAGCTCCTGATAATGAAAGAATACGAACGCTCCGTAATCGGGGCTTTGCTTCTCCGGATTGATCTTCATTCCGCCGCCGGATAGGGGGATGATCCCAACCCCCAGTTCTGTAAAATTGAGCAACGCGAAAACATAGTCGTAGATATTGCTGACCCTTCGGTCTCGTTCTTCTCCGAGCAGTCCGCCGATTACATATCCGGCCGGACCGAATGCACCATTTCCTATCATTGAGCCGGTAGAGGAAGAACTCTTTGAATAATCAACAATGGCTCCGACGATACAGTTTTCTTTATTCCCTGTACAGTTGACTCTTCTGAAAATATTACAGGCGCCCAGATATGTACTAAAATCATCCATGAATCCCGTCATTTCGTTTCTCCTTCTTTTCGATAATGACAGCCGAAGCAACCGCCGTAATGATCATGATCCCAAGTATCGTAAACTGAAGGATCAGGAATACCTTCATTTTCGTCAATGTAAAGAAACCCCCGCTTGTACACGGGGGTTTTCTATCTTACATCTGCTCAACGCAGGTGATTCCGAGAAGCTCGACTGCATCGCGGAGTACACGACGTGTGATGTCAACCAGAAGCACACGGGCGTTGCGCTCTGCAGGATCCTCTACATTGATCCGGTTTACGGTATAGTAGTGGTTAAATGCCTGAGCGACTGCAATGGAGAAACGTGCAACCACTGACGGCTCATAACGGTTTGCTGCTTCCTTGACAACAGCGGGGAAGCGGCTGAGCTCCTTCAGAAGTCCGAGGGATGCTTCATCGGTCAGGAAGCTGATATCCACATCTGCCTTGCTGTCATAGCCCTCCACCTTGCGAAGGATGCTGGAGCAGCGTGCATAGGTGTACTGAACATACGGACCTGTCTCACCGTCGAAGTTGAGAAGGTGTTCCCAACGGAAGGATACGTCCTTGATCCGCTGGTTGTAAAGGTCGTTGAAGATCACGGCTCCGACACCGATATGACGCGCAACCGTATCCTTGTCCTCCAGCTCTGGGTTCTTCTCCTCGATGATGGTGCGGATCTTGGAGATCGCCTCCAGAAGAATATCCTCGGCATAGATGACATTTCCGTCACGGGAGGAGAGCTTTTCGCCACCCAGGCTGACAAGGCCGTAGGGGATATGAACCAGACCGTCCTTCGCCCACTCATTTCCGAGAAGCTCCACAACCTTGAATACCTGCTGGAAATGCAGACGCTGTTCCTGGCCGGTGACATAGAGACATTTATCGAAATTGTAGTTTTCCTTACGATAGAAGATGGCGGCCAGATCTCTGGTTGCGTAGATAGAGCTTCCGTCGTTCTTCAGGATGAGACAGGGTGCCATGTCATAGGCTTCCAGATCTACGATCTTTGCGCCTTCGCTCTCGGTCAGAAGGCCTGCTGCGGAAAGGCGGCTGACCACATCCTCGGTCTTGTCGCGGTAGAAGCTTTCACCCATGTAGTGGTCGAACTCCATACCCAGAAGACGATAGGTCCTCTTGAACTCTTCGAGACTGATCTCCACGAACCACTGCCAGATCTTCAGGGCCTCTTCATTTCCGCGCTCCATTTCCGCAAACCAGAAGCGTGCTTCATCCTCCAGTGCGGGATCCTTGTCGGCTTCCTGATGGAAGAGGACATACAGACGCATCAGTTCCTCGATGCCCTTCTCCTTTACGGATTCTTCGGAGCCCCATTTCTTATAAGCCACGATCAGCTTTCCGAACTGTGTACCCCAGTCGCCCAGGTGGTTGATCCGCTCAACATGGTAGCCCAGTTTGCTGTAGATCTTGTACAGGGAGTTGCCGATAATGGTAGTACGAAGATGTCCTACGTGGAAGTTCTTCGCAACGTTCGGTGAAGAGTAGTCGATGCAGATGGTGTGGCCGTCGCCTTCCTTCGAGCTGCCGAAGCCTTCTTCCCGGACTGCGGAGAGCATGGTCTTTGCGAATACATCCTTCTTGATGAAGAAATTCAGGTATGCACCGACAACGCGGATCTCTTCCACGAAGTCAGGGACCGTGATGGAGTCATGCAGCTCCTGAGCGATCATCGGCGGAGCCTTACGGAGTGTCTTCGCCAGACGGAAGCAGGGAAATGCATAGTCTCCCATTTCGGGATTCGGCGGGATCTCGATCAGCTCGCTGATCTCCGCCTCGGTGAGAGAGGGGAGCTGTCCTGCCAGAAGTTGAATGATCTGTTCTTTCATATATAAATATCCTCCGATGATTATTCTACAGGCAATGAGAAACGTACGGTGGTTCCGTGATCCTTGGATCCGGACAGGTTCATGCGTCCGTCCAGAAGGAACAGCATTTCCTCTGCCTTGTGAAGGCTGCTGTACCAGGGTGAGTCCTTCATGACGGTCTCGGAGATTCCGGTTCCGTTGTCGCTCAGAAAGACGTCGACGTCAGCAGCGCTGATCTGAACCCGGAAGCGGATCTGATTGGCTCCGGAATGTCGTACGATATTGTCAAAGAAGATCTCGAGAAGCCGGATCAGCGTCAGGGACCGGATGTAAGGGATCACAAGGGTCTCATCCTTCTGCTGTACCGTAGACTCAAGGACAAACTCCGGGTGTCGGTCGCGGAAGCCCATGATCCATTCGTCCAGGATCGTTCCTACGGGACGTTTCTCGTCAAATGTATGGTGCAGCCGATCCAGCTGTGCTTTCATGGTTGCGGTGATGCCTTCATTCTGGGTCTGGAATTCGTCCAGGATCAGACGGGCCTGCTGGGGGTCTGTGGAGATCAGCCGGCGCAGGGTATCCAGCCGGTGGGTCTGGCTGGAAAGCGGTGTCAGCGCCTTCCGTTCCAGGATGGTCGCAAGATAGGCTTTGTCAAATGCGTCAAGGAGAAGGATCTGCTCTCCGTGCTCGCTGATATCAGGAAGCTCTTCCTCTTCTTCTATGAATTCAAAATCCTCCGATTCTTCCTCTTCAAAGATCATATCCTTGCTGAGACGGAGGGTAGCCTGCTGTGCGGCGCGGAGCATACGGATCTTGTCCTCGGTTTCCCGGATCCGTTCCTGTGCATCTTCCTGCTCGGCGATCAGGGTCTGCTTCCGCTCGGTCAGGGTACGGATGATCTCCTCCAGCTCATTTTCCCGCTGGGTGGTTGCATCGTCCGCGTGGATGGGTCGGAAGACATTCTTCCGATGATTGGCATTTACGGAATAGAGGTTCTTCGTCCGGTTCTGCTCGTCAAGACGGATGTTCAGCTCGAAGAGCTCGGTTTTCACTTCCTGAAGACGGGACATGGCATCAGCATGCACACGGCTGAAATGCTTCAGCATTTCGCCGTTGGCCTTGATGATGGGAGCCAGCTGTTCCTTTTTGTCCATGGTTCTTCCTTTCTGTCGGATCTGTCGGAGCCTTCAAAGTCTTCGGAGGGGTCAGCCCTCGTCGGTGATGTCCTCGAGATCCTCTTTCTTCTTTCTGCGGGTTTCGGCTTTCTTCCTCGCAGTTTCTTTCTTCGCAGTTTCTTTCTTCGCAGTTTCTTTCTTCGCAGTTTCTTTCTTCACAGGTTCTTCTTTCTGTGAAACTTCATCCTTCTGCTTTGCGGTACGGGTGGGAAGCTCGTCCTGTATATCGTCGATGCTCACATTTTCGTCATCCGCGCCTGTGGCGCCATCCGCTGTTTTAATGGAAGGCATCTTGATGTCGGGAAGATTGATCTTCGGAAGTTCAGTCTCATCCTCCACGGTGGAGAGATATCGGTTCTCGGCCTTCCTGCGCTCGATCTCGGCCATGACCTCCGGGCCGTCTCTTGCAGGGACGGGTCCGTCACCGAAATATCTGCGGACAGCGGTCCGGTTCTTCTTCCGGTGCTGAGCTACCAGGATGGTGATCAGGCAAAGGCTGATGGCGGCAACCAGACACAGGATCATGCGGGGCAGGGATTCCTTCACCACATCCCGGAAGATCTCCGAGCGTGTCGGAGCAGGTGTGGTGGTGATCTGGGCGTAACGCCGCTGGCTGAGAGACAGAGCCGAAAGGTCCTCTGTCATGTGGGTCCGGTCGGAGACGATCGGAACGGTCGCCAGGGTCTCGCCTTTGTAGGTAAGTGCCACGGATCCGACCTCCTGACCGGAACGGTCCGGCTTGTAGGTAAGCTCCTTCCCGATGTCCTCTGCCGTTACGGAGGTCCTTGTATATAATATGATGGAAGTGTCCAGCGTGAATTCCGGAAGGGAATGTCCCAGTCTTGCGTAGTAATTCTCCAGAATGGGGTTGTCGGTCTCATTTGCTTCCGAAAGCTTATAGTCCAGGAGCGGAGAGATCTTATGGTAGGCGGTGAAGCCAAACTCCAGCAGGGTGGAGGAGTCGGTATAGCGGTCGGATTTCTCCGGACAGCCGAAGCAGACCGATACCAGACGTCGGCCATCCTTTTCGGCAAAGGCTACCATTGTATTTCCCGCTGATTCCGTGTATCCGGTCTTTCCGCCGGTACAGGGCTCATAGTAGTAATCCGTAACGTCATACAGCAGCTGGTTTGTGGTCCACAGCTCGCGCTGCCCCACCATGTTCGTAGGTGGGATCCAGTGAACCTGCTCGCGGATGATGTCCCTGATCCGGGAGCGACCGTAGGCTGCCTGTGCGATCAGAGCCATATCGTATGCTGTCGTATAGTGATTCGAATCCGGGAGTCCGTTTGCGTTTGCAAAATGTGTGTTCTTGCAGCCAAGGGACTCCGCGGTGGCGTTCATTTCCTTGACGAAACTTCCGACGGTCTTGGAGGAAGCCATGGCCAGTACATTTGCCGCGTCATTTGCAGACGGGAGCAGCATGGCGTAGAAGAGGTCCTCCACGGAAATGGCCTCGCCCGGGGAGAGACCGATGGTCACGGCGTCATAGTCAATGCCGTCCAGGGCGCCGTCCTTTACAACGACCTGATCGGAGAATTTCAGATGGTCCACCGCCAGCAGGGCGGTCATGAGCTTTGTGGTGCTCGCGGGTTCGGATTTTCTGTGTGGGTCCTTCTCATACAGGATGTCTCCGGTGTCCAGGTCCATCAGGATGGCGGACTTGGCTGTGATCTCGGGGGCATCCGCGGGTACAAAGGCGGTTCCCGATGCGTCGGTTCCGCTGTCGGACCCATTTCCGGGGATCTGTCCCGGCTCTGCCGCATAGACCGGAGTGGAGAGAAGGAACATCGCACATATAATGAATAAGAAGATGCGTTTCTTCATAATTATATATCTCCAGATAGAATACCATCTTATTTTGCCACAAATAAGGGGAAATGACAAGGGTTTCTGCGATGCGGCGGTGTGCTCAGCGGCTTGCTTTTTCCGGTCTGCTGTCGTATAATGAACCGACTGTCCGCATAGGTCGGACCGCTTAGGAGAGGAGTCGGAAGATGCGTCTTAGAAATGTACCGGGGTCGCGTGAGGTGATCGCCGAAAATGAATATGTGGTTCATGATGAGCAGAGCATGAAGGGGCAGTGGGCCTCCGTGTTCGGAAATGACCGGCCGATCCATGTGGAGATCGGTATGGGAAAGGGCAGCTTCCTTATGGAAATGGCCCGTCGCAATCCGGAGATCAACTACCTGGGGATCGAAAAGTACTCCAGTGTCCTGCTGCGCGCCATCGAGAAGCACGAGGAGGCGCCGGAGTTGACGAATCTGAAGTTTATCCGTATGGATGCGGAGGAGATCGAGGAGGTTTTTGCCCCCGGTGAGATCGACTATATCTATCTGAATTTCTCCGATCCCTGGCCGAAGGACCGTCATGCGAAACGCAGACTCACCTCGGACCGTTTTCTGAACCGCTATCAGAGGCTGCTGGCCCCCGGCGGAGGAGTGACCTTCAAGACGGATAACGTGGATCTGTTTGACTTTTCCGTGGAATCCGCAAAGGAATGTGGATGGGAGCAGCTGGCGATCAGCCGGGATCTTCATAACAGTCCTTATGCGGAAGGGAACGTGATGACGGAATATGAGACGAAATTCTCCGGTCTGGGGAATAAGATTTGCATGCTGAAGATCGTTCCGCCCAGGGCATAATTGTGAATGTTGCAATAAATGCTTTGTGAATTTTGTGCAAACCTCCAAAAAGGGAAATCCTATTAAAAATGGGTTGCAAAACGCAGGAAACTGTAATATAATCAACAAGTGTTTTCGGGAAAGCACCATAAACACGGGCCGCTAGCTCATTTGGTAGAGCACCTGACTCTTAATCAGGGTGTGCGGGGTTCGAGCCCCCGGCGGCCCACTACAGGAGGGCTGAGGACTTAGCTTCATGCTAGGCCTTTGGCTCTTTTTAATTTCCTGCGATGATCAGATACCTGAACATCAGAATATCAGAAGAAGCCCGGTCGGGAGAGATCCCGGCCGGGCTTCTTTGTGCAATTACACCCAACGTTTTGTGTTATGTATTGGGAAGAAAAGAAGAATCAAACGGGTTTCGTTTTGAGAAAAATCATAAGCAACAGGAAAAGATTTAGATGACTGGAATTAATACGTTCTGATATAATATAGGAGTAATACAATATGGAAAGAAGGATGAGACCGTAAGGGATGGCCTCTATCCTATAACAGCTTCTGAGTACATACCGGACGCAGACGGGATGCGGTCCCTGATATTACATAACCTCCGGAGGGTGGGAGAATGATAAAGAACAGGAATACGAAAAAAGAAAAAATGAACAGCACCCAGCAGATCGATCCTGAAACGCTACAGATGGCCATCGTGGAAATAGCGGCGGAGTCATGGAGGTACGAATGCGCACTGCACAAAGTATTGAAACACTTGGATATTATGGAGGCAGAGCGTTTCTTACGGCAATATGAGTATTTTACCACCAAGGTGAATCGTGCTGTCGCAATGGCGGGCCTGAAGGTGTTGGACTTGTCCGGACAGATGTATGATGCAGGCCTCCCGATACAGGTGATGAATCTGGAGGAGTTTGATGAAGAGGATGAACTTATTATAACAAAGGTGATCGAACCGGTTATTCTATTGGATAAAAACGTGGTTAAAACCGGAGTGGTCATGGTTGACAGAGTGAAATCGGAATGATCGGGAGATGGAATTTTTCCGGCAGCCGGCTATCATGGAGTTTAGGGGGACGTTAGTATGAAACGATATGTAGGTATTGATCTGGGTACGACAAACAGCGCCATATGCACCTTTGACGGAAGAGAAGTAACGGTGTGGAAGAGTCCTGAAATGAGTGATGTGACACCGTCGGTAATCTATATAGACAAGCGGGGAAATCGTTTTTACGGGCATCGTGCATATGATCTTGCTCCTATGAATGAGAAAAACGCAGCATCACTTTTTAAAAGATACCTTGGAACGAACATGAAATTTACATTGCAGGGACAGGAAATGACACCTGAAGAATGCAGTGCGGAGATCCTCAAGGTTCTATATGGTTATCTTCCTCCGGAGATAGCTGCAGATCCGGAAACGGCCACGGTCATTACGGTTCCTGCCGCATTTAATCAGATGAAAAAGGATGCTACGCTGGAAGCGGCTCATCTGGCGGGAATAAACCGGGTCACTCTGATCCAGGAACCGGTGGCAGCGGTAATGAGTGTTATGAAGGCTTCACCGGGGAATAAAAAGTTTATAATTTATGATCTGGGTGGCGGTACATTTGATATATCGGTGACGGAAAGCATCGGAAAACGTGTCAACCTTCTTGCACAGGGTGGCCGGGAAATGTGCGGCGGACGGGATCTGGACCGTCAGATATTCAGGCAGATCGCCAAACCGTGGATCGAGGAGCATTTCAAGCTTCCTGCTGATTGGGCACAGAATCCCGATTGGAAGGTGTTATCAAGACTGGCTCTGTATGCCTGTGAACAGGCCAAGATTGAACTGGCATCGATTTCCAAAACCGAGATACGTCTGGATGAAATGCGTATCAACCGCAAGGATCTTGATGATGAGGAAATATATCTGGATATTCCGATCTCTCAGGAGGATATCAATCGTCTTTTAGAGGAAACGGTTCAGGAAACGGTAGATGTAACTCGTCAGACATTGAAAAAAATCGGACTCGCAGAAACGGATATTGACCAGATCATCTTTGTCGGAGGCCCCACCAAGTACGCGCCGCTGAGACAAAGGATCATAGATGAGCTTGGGATTCCGGCAGGCTTAATGGTGGATCAGATGACTGCTGTGGCGCAGGGGGCCAGTATCTATGCTGAATCGGTGGACTGGGGTGATGTTCAGCACCACAGGAAGCAGGCGAGGGATGAAATCTCTGCATTGAAGGATCTGATCATTCGTTATGAAAAAAGAACCTCCGCAGATTCTGCCAAAATAGCATTTGTTACGGAAGAAGCGGTGAACTATTCTCTTGAGGTGACGAGCAGTGAAACCGGTTGGACGAGTGGACGTGTATCCATGACACAGAATACGCTTGTTTCCGTGCCGCTTACATCATCCGGTGATAATCATTTTCAGATCCGGGTTTGGGATAGTGCGGGCCGGCAGATGGAAATAGAAACATCAAATATAGTAATCACAAGAACCATGGCTGTGATCGGGACGGTTCCTGCTTCCAGTTCGATTGCCGTAAAGGTACTTGACAGGATCGGCGGAAAAGCCGTTCCCCTGTATCTGATAAAGGAAAATGATCCGTTGCCTAAAAAGGGACAGGTTACTCTTGTTGCCGGACAGACACTTCATGCGGGTAGTGAAGATGCGCTGATCTTTACGCTCTGGGAGGGAGATATTCCGGATCCGATCGAAGACAACCGGTACATTGGTACCTATCGTATCAATGGGAAAACATTGCCTGAAGGGACGATCAGGGCCGGAGCGGAAATCATTTGCGAATATGAAATGTCCGATGCGGGGGCTCTCCGACTGGGAGTCAGCATTCCTTCGATCGGAGCAAATCTTCAGAAGATGAATTACTATTCGAGACAGGAAGGACAGACTTCCCTGGATGACTGTCCGCGCCTGCTGGCACAGATCAGTGATCTGGAAGAGCGTATTGCACAGATTCGGGGACGTCTTCCGGCTTCCGGGGAACTGGCCGAGCTGTCCGAAAAGGTGGCAGATCTGCGTTATACGATCGAGCAATCGGATGATCCGGAAAGCCTGTTGAAGGCGAATAATGATTTACTTGAGTGTCTGAAAAAGCTTTCTATCATCCGGCGGACCAATCGACGTGAGATTCGTCTGTTGGATTTAGATATGGTTACGGAAGACTTCCAACGGATTCAGTCTTCTGCCTCTGAAAGTGAACGCGCCGCTTTCAACAAGGCGAGAGAGGCGGCACTTCGTGCTGTAGACAAGGATAACGGGGCATTTGAAGTTAATCTGGAAGAATTACGCAAAAGGGTGGCTGTATTGTTATGGCAGGATGATGAAGTGATCCGGTTTAATGTTGAATACCGGATCAGACATCCGGAGAACTATACGGACAGAGCCAAATTCGACCAGCTGAGAGCGGCAGGACTGACAGCACTTTCCTCCGGAAATGTGGATGAAATGAGGCGTGTTCTGGCCAGATTGGTATCCATACAGAAATCCGAAGGCATGAATGATGCCGAAATGATGATGGAACAGGTAAATGTTGTGCGGAAATGAGGAGATCACCGATGACAGATGAGAGATGGATTCCATTGGATTATACTCTGACTGACGGAAATCATATTCGCAGTCTGTATGTGCGAGGTGCAAAATGGCAACTTTATACGACTGCTGAGGATGGACTTGCCATTGCGGTGAATAAATCCTTATATGACTGGTGGATCACTCAGGGCTGGATTGAAGAAGGTCTGTTAGAGGAAGTAAAAGCAACGGAAGATACGGTGTTTGTTCTTTGCAGTCGTGCCGGGAATATGCTGTCGAGTCTGGATTACGGACCTTATCCGCGTAATCGTCAACAGGCGCTGGATTATATCCGGTCACTTCACAGGACGCTGGACAGGATAGGAGAGACCCGGATCAATCATGGTATTTATGTTGCGAATTTCTCGCTGATCCTTCCGGTAGATTCTGATGAGGAACAGATAAATGTCGGCAGGGTCGCGGGACGATTTCTGACAGGCGGTGTTGATGTTCCTTTGGGGAATGTTGAGCTTGTTTTACAATATGCTCCCTATCTTACGGAGAGTGATCTTAATAGGATGCTGGATATCCTTCAGCTGTCAAGAGATGAAGGCGGAGTCGGTGTACTGCATGAGGGAGTATCGGAGAAGGCGATCGGAAAACGACCGAAAGCCCGAACGGAAAGGAAAAATGAACCGTTTTCCCTTCCCGGAAGACCTGAGCTGGAAAGGTTTTTCCGGGAGGAGATCATCGATGTAGTGGATCACGAAGAGGCGTATAGAAAAATGGGTGTGGGATTTCCCGGAGGCACGGTTCTATACGGTCCGCCGGGATGTGGGAAGACCTATGCGGTAGAACAGTTGACAGAGTATCTGGGATGGCCGGTATATACGATCGACTCGGGGAATATCGGCAGTAAATATGTTCATGAGACGGCACGGAAGGTGGCGGAGATTTTTGATGAGGCAGCTCAGAACGCACCGGCGATCATTGTGATCGATGAAATGGAGGCGTTTCTTTCCGGCAGAGAATATGGTATGGGATCCCGGGAAGTCCATATGGAGGAGGTGGCGGAATTCCTGAGAAAGATTCCGGAAGCTCCCGAAAGAAAGGTCCTTGTGTTTGGAATGACCAATCTTTTGGACAGTATCGACAAGGCGATCCTAAGGCGAGGAAGATTTGATTATATGATAGAGGCGGGTATGCCGTCGGAAGAAGAGATCATATCCCTTCTTGAATCGCTTCTTAAGGACAGGCCGACTGTACCGAAGCTTCCGCTTTCACGGATAAGCCGAAAACTTTCAGGATACCCTATATCAGACGTGGCTTTTCTGGTGCGGGATGCGGCACGGCGTACCGTACGGGAGGGAAAGGAAGCGATTGATGAGGATGTATTAATGGCAGCCTTCGAGGCCTTACCGCCGCCTGAAGGGAAAAAGAGAATCATGGGATTTGATATGAGTTGAAATGCTGAAGGGAGGAGCGGATAAACGATATGTCGATCGTGAAGGACTGGGAATACCCCCTTGGGGAAGCGGTGGCGAAGAAGGCCAGAGAGGCAGGCATCAGTATGGAAGATCTTCTGACTCTGAAGAAAGCCTCTCATATGCTTGAGGGTACAGCCGTATCTGATGCAGTTGGAGAAAAACTGGAAGAAAGATTTGCGCAATTGGATGACAGATACGAAGAAGCCCTGAAAAAAACGGAAAAAGGAAGGACAGTATCAACTGTAGAAAGCGGAATAGAGGAACTGAAACCGCTGAAGGGCTATAAAGAAACTGAGAAAAAACTGGAAGAGGCAGAGAACAGACGTCGGCGCATGAAAAGAAACCGTTGGATATTTCTGGCAGCCGGAATTGCTGCAGTGGCAGTTCTGATCGCATGGGGATTCATCAGTTCGGCAAGAAAGAATTCTGAATTAAATGATGAGATCGCCCGGATCCGGCAATTAACGGATGATGGGAAATACGATGAGGCCATTGAAGCGTTTTACAGTGTTTCGAACCAGGATGGGCTGAAGAACGATCATTATGAGCAGTTGAAACCGATCGTGGAAAAAATCGTGGAGAAAAAGGCGGAGAAGGATGGACTTTCTGCAGCATGTAAGCTTTTTGAAGAGCTTGATAAAGCCCCCGGTCCTTCTGTAGATAAGGATCAGTTCAGAGACTACATGATTGCTCAGATGGGTAAAGATGATTATTCGGCATCTGACAAGTGGGAGGTACTGACAACGCAGGGCACCGGTGTCGATCTGGAAATTCTTGGCGTTAACAAAAGACAGGGGATTATAGAAGCTTATATAGAACAGATCCTTTCTGAAAGAGAAAGCGAATCAAGGACAGACCTTAAGGAATGGGCGAAGGATCAGTGTCCGACAATAGTAGAGAATACGCAGGCCATGAATCCCGACCTGGCACTGCGGTTCCTGTATGCTCTCGAACAAGATGGATGTGATGTGAATACGCTGTTCTCTGACGGGCTTTTGATAGATGTTCCGATGGCGGGCCGATGCAGTAGTTTTCTGGATGGATTTTGGAATCTGACGAAAAAAGGCAACCCGAATCTGAACAAGATCCTACCGGTGTCTGTAGTAGAAAAAAGGTCTGACCTGGTCGTAAAATGCGAGACAGATTGTACATCTGAGGAAGAGCTTGCGAATCAGATCACGGGAATGCAGCAGGATGATGGTCACTATGAGGTTCGGATATTGACAGACCGTCTGTTTGCGATGCCGGAGGGAGAAAGACCTGCGTCATTTTCTGAATGCAGTTCCCTGTTCTGCATGCAGGTTTGCTATGTTCATTCAAGTACGATCACTTCGGAAGCAATGTCAACCCCGACGTATAAATCCAGGGTCGATCCCTCGACAAGCCTCGTTGAAAAATCATATAGACCGGCATTTACCGAGTTGGATGTGGTGATCGCCTATGATTTAAAAAAGGATGCAATGGAAATATTTGATGTAAAGTACCATTCTCCTCAGGCGAGTGACGAGGAGTGGTTCAAGCAGCATAAAACGTTGGGTTATGGTGATTCAAGCCATTCATCCGTTTTATCGGAGTACAAAATTACAACACAGGATATGATCGGAGAATCCGATGAGAGTACATTGAAGGATACTTATGGGAAAGTGATAAGTGACATTGAAATGTATCGTATTCTTTATGGGGGGACAGAGGAGGAGGCTACGGATGAACCTTAGTGAAAACGGATTTGCCATACTTGGAGTATCACCCGCGGATGATCGGGAAATGCTGACAACAAAGGCGGACGACGCGGCGTTGCTGCTTGGGAAAAACGGTGAAGAAGCGTTCAACAACCTGACGCAGATGAAACGGCGTATTATTGACGAGATATCCTGGTTTCCGGGAACACCATCGATGGTTGCCGATACATTTCTTGAGTATTCGCGTAAGATCTCGGCCGGAGAGACGGCGGAGGTTCCGGATATGGAAGGACTGGGAACTCCGCTGGCACAGGCAAACGCACTGCAAACGTTCTTTGAACACTGGCCGGCGGATGATCCCGAGCTTCTGATCGGTTTATGCCGATCGGTCGACATGATCCTCTCCGGTATTACGGTTGAGGAAACCTGCCAGGCCATCAATGCTGACCGGGAAGCCGGCAAATGGGAGATCATACGGGACGTTCAGGAAATAACAGAACCACTGAATTTACATTTAAGGGAGTTATGCGCGCCAATCGTAAAGGCGGCGGATAAGATGGACCAGGAATCTCTTTCGCGTGTGATATGTAATCTGTCCCGCGATCGTTCAGTTGATCTTCAGGGAGATGTATTACAGGAATTAAGACAGGTTTATGAAATCCGTAATCATGAAGAGGAGGAGCGACTTAGAAATGAGATTACAGCGTTGTTTGATAAAATGCCGAAAGGTCCGCGTATTTTTACTGAAAACGCTCATCTTGAAAAGCTCAGAAAGGCAACTACAGCATGGTTTAACCTGACTCTTCCGCTCCAGTTTGTTCCCGGACCTGCTCGAAAAGAAGCGCTAAAAACCGGAATCGCCATAAGAGATTATCTTATACAGTTCATTGACAATGCCCCTGCAGAGACCAAGGTAAAAACCTTTCACAAGGGAAACAGAAGTGTAACAATGACGTATAAAACGAAACGGAAGACTTTCAATAAGGTATCGGAAATGGCTGAATGGGCGAAAGATCTTTTTTTAACCGGAGACAATGAAGATCTGATCAGTGCATTCCGGGAGTTCGAGAAGGTTTTGCGAGCGGCGGAAGAAATGGAGGAAGAGCAACTGGCCAAGGCGGAAAAAGAAGCAAGAGACAGACTGCGATATTGAACGCTTCTTTGTCGTGATGCGATGCTCAGATATCTGAATATCAGAAGAAGCCCGGTCGGGAGAGATCCCGGCCGGACTTCTTTGTACTTTATTGACTTTCAGTTCACGATTCTGTATAAGGTTCGTCTGATCAGTTCATCAGTCTCATTTCGATATTGTAGGTGGAACCCCAATATCCGATGCTTGTAAGGTTCTTCTCTGCACCGCCCCAGGGATCGATGACTGTGAAGTCACTGTACTGAAGGCTGTTCTGCTGTGCACCGTCTCTGACACCGATGATCAGGACCCAGTGCTCGGATGTGTAGTCGCCCTTGTAGTACTCGTAGTGTACCATCGTCGGCTTTCCTGCCAGCAGGTTGTTGTAGATCGCATTTGCATCGAATGCTGTGGTGTTGCCAACGTGTCCCTGTGTGTAATGGGTGGTCTGGCCGTACCAGAAGGATTCGGGGTTGTAGCTCTGTCCGGTGATGATGCTGAGACCGGTTGCGTAAGCTGTTGCGCAGCATCCCCAGTTTGCGGTTCCGCTGTAGTTGTAGAGGTTATAAGCGTTCTGATCCAGAGAACCGGACATGTGGTGTGTCAGATGGATACCTGTTGAGACTTTGGTTCCGTCGATATAGGCTGCTCCGCCTGTGGAGAAGGAAACGGCCTTGGATACCAGCTTGATCTCGATGGCTTCTGCCCGGATCCCGCCGCCGGTGGTACCGGCTGTTGCTCCGTTGCAGGCCCAGCCCAGCCAACCGTAGCCGGCTACGTGTGCTCTGTAATATACATTGTAGTAATTTGCGATGGTTCCTGTGAGCTTGATCTGAATGGCTTCCATCTGTTTGCTCTGGCCTGTGGTTCCTGCAGTCTGTCCGGAGGTCACCCAGCTCTGCCAGCCGATCTGAGCTACATGTGCACGATAGGAGATGCCGCTTGATCCGTTGTAATCCTTCAGGTTGATGATCAGAGCTTCCATTCTCTTTGACTCGCCTGTAGTACCTGCGGTCTTGCCTTCAGCTACCTGTCCGAGCCATCCTTTATCTGCCACGTGAGCCTTGTAGGTAAGATCTGTCTTTGTGATGTCCGCCCTTACGGAATTGGAGATCTTGGTTCCCTTTGTTACGAGCTTGATCTGAATGGCTTCCATTCGGAGGCCTGCGCCTGTGGAGCCGGCAGTTTCGCCGTTCTTTGCCCAACCCAGCCAGCCGAATCCGGCAACATGAACTCTGTAGTAAACATCATATTTTTTAGCGTAGGTTCCGACCAGCTTGATCTGGATCGCTTCCATTCTTCTGCTCTTGCCTGTGGAACCGGCAAGCTTTCCGGAGGTTTTCCAGCTCTGCCAGCCCTCATCCTGGATGTGAGCCCGGTACTGGATCATATTTGTGCTTCCGGATTTCAGAGAGATCTTAATTCCTTCCAGGCGCTTGGACTGACCGGTGGTTCCGGCAGTGGCGCCGTTCTTGACGGTGCTGAGCCAGCCGTCACCCTGAACATGTGCCTGATAACTGATCTTCGGTACAGCTGCCGCTGCTTCGGAATTTCCCAGGCTGCCGAACGGGCTGAGCAGGATAATGAGTGTGAGAATAATGGGGACGATTTTCTTACTTAATCTCTTCATATGCTTTCCTCCTTTGCTTGATAAAAAAGGTTTGGTTTGTTGTGATGCTCTTATTAAACCATATTTCGTGACAGGATAATTTAGGGGGGATCCTGTTCTGTTTCTGTTGAGGAAAGTGTATATAATTACGCCGTGGCTGTGGTCGCATGCCATGCGACTTTTTGCGCCGCCATTTGACTGCGGCTATCGTTTTTTCAGTATTTCTGTGGTAAAATAACCATGGGATTGTCTGCGCAAAGCATCGTATATCTGCGAAGCAATATGCATGGAACGATCATACTTTTATCACCCGGGGGAACCTCGGAGAAAGGAAGGATCCGCTTTCCTGTCGGAAAGCAGGATCGAAAATGCCTATGTTTTATTTTATCTGCGAGAACGGTCATATATTTGCCACCACACATAATAAGCCATGTCCGAACTGTAATTCAACGAAGATCTATCCCTACAAGCTTGATGAATCTAATGTCGATAAAGGTTCTCCGCAGGGACAGTTTGTAAATAAGGCAGGGGGCTCCGGCGGACAGCAGGGTCAGGCATCAGGAAATGGCGGAGCGTCAGGACAGGCAGGCGGATATGGCGGAGCGTCAGGACAGGCAGGCGGATATGTCGGTCAGAGAGCCGAGACCAATTCCGGTCAGCCGACGGGATTCGGTAAGGCAGCCGTGCAGAAGACAGGTGGGATCGGGAAGAATACCAAGATCTTCCTGGGCGTGGTGATCGGGCTTTCTGTTGCCATCGCCATTATGGGAGTGGTTTACTTCATTTTTGCCTCAAGTCGGATCCGCGAATACAATAAGGAAGTAGAAGAGTATAATGCCAAGGTGGGTCAGGAAACCACGTCAACACAGGAAGGAAAGCAGGAGGCTAAGAAGGAGGCAAAGAAGCTGACCTTTGTGGCACGGACCAAATCGAAGGAGGCAGACTATACTACGGAGTATGACGTTACGGACGGAAAGAAGGCTTTCATTCGTAAGACAGGAGTATTTCAAATGGAAGTCCGTCCGGAACCGGCAGATGCAGCGGTTCCCGAATTTGAGTGGAGTGTAAGTGATCCGGAGAAGATGTCCGTGGATGGAAGTAAGCTTAAGGCAGAAGCTGAAACGGCCGAGGGTGAAACCGTAAAAGTGACGGGAACCTCCAAGGACGGAAAGACAACGGTTTCCTTTGAAGTGGAGATCGGACACGGCGGATGGAACAGGATCGAGGGTCGCTGGTATTTTATTGACGGTTCGGATTATATGTATCGGAACACGTGGAAGGACAAGGATAAGGAGAAGTGCTATCTGGGTGCGGATGGAGCTGCGGTAGTAGGCTGGCTTCAGATCGAAGAGGAAGGCGTGGACAGGGCCTACTATTTTGACCATAACGGTACCATGATCAAGGGAAAGACGGTCGATTTTGGGAATGACCTGAAGGTTACCTTTGACGAGAAGGGTTATGTAAAGGGAGGCTGGATCCTTATCAAGGACGGAGATAAGGAAAAATGGTACGCCTATGATGAATCCGGCGTGATGATCAAGAACACGACCAAGACGATCAAAGGGGTGAAGTACACCTTTGATGAAACCGGATTGATGACGAAGGAAGAGTAATGGCTTATGAAGAATAAAAGATCGGATTCCAAGGGTAAGGTATCGATAGTGATCATTACCCTTCTTGGTACATTTCTTCTGGGACTTGTCCTTTTCTTCTTTATCTGGAGAGGGGACTTTTTCCCGGAGCTCCTAAAACGGAAAACTGTGGAGACTACAACCGGGGAGACGGAGGAGGTCTCGACACAGGCAACCGTTGCGACAGAGGAAACGGAGACGAAGACCGGGGAGAAGACCGCAGAAAAGACCGAGGAACAAACCGAAGAGAAAACCGAGAAAGAGACCGAGGAAGAGAAAGAAGCGATCTCCGCAGAGGAGACTGCGTTTGTGAACCAGTTACTTACCTGGGCCAGGGACAGTATGGACAATATCCAGATGATCGGCTCGGATTACTGGGGTGTCGTATATGACGAGGGCGTCTTCAAATGTCTGCGGGAGTTTGCGATCGGAGATTTTGATGCGGACGGAAAGCAGGAGCTGGCTGTATGGGAGGAAGTATATCATGGGGAATTCTTCCGTACAGAACTGGCTTCGAGTTGGGTCACGATCTATGAGTATAGCGGCGGTACGGTAGAAGAGAAGGAGACTCTGGACGGGGCTTCAAAGGACACTGCATTTTCAAAAAAGGATACCCCGAATTTCTACAAATGCCAGGACGGGGAGTTGAAGAAATACTGTCAGGACCGTTCCATCCAGGTGCCTGCGGAACTGGAAGAACTTGTTGGGAAAACAAAGGTCACATTTGATGATGACCGAAAGAGATACAAAGCGCTCCTGGATGATATGAAGGCGGAGCTGGAAAGCGGATCCGGAGAAGATGAGGAAGTTCCGAATTACTCGATGGAGCTGGAAAAGAAATGGGGCGGCGGAAAGTACACCCGATGGTATGCCTTTCTCGACCTGGACGGGGACGGTGCAAGGGAACTGGTGCTGTTTACTGATGAAAACGGACACTATGCTGTTTCTGCGATCTATACCTGCAGGAACGGAAAGATCGAACATATCCTTGATGCGGGAGTCGGCTGGCATTCGATCTTCTCGGAGGTTTGTCTTCTGTGGGATGGACACATCGTTACCACATTTTTCGATACGGCGATCGGAAGCGGAGGAGAATCGATCTGTCGGTTGAAGGACGGAGTGCTGACCGAGGAATTCGGGTATGTTGATGAAGATGGAGTGTACTATAGGACCAGAGGGGATTTCCGTTCGGATTGCAGAGAGGAGGACCGGCTTTCAAAGGCCGAGGTCGATGAGAAGATGGCGGATACTCGTACAGATGGTCCGTGGGTCACACTCTGTGACATGAATGAATACTAAATCTCAAAGAGGAAGTGCCGGGAGAAGGAGGAAAAACCGGAACAGAAAGGTGTGGCAGTATGAAGGATCAGAACTCACAGAACCGAATAATGAAGGTTTTCATAGCCGTACTTTCGGTGGTCCTTGTTCTTCTTGTGGTCGGGGCGATCGTGATGGTCGGGACGATTCCGAGAGTCCAAAAGGATGAGAAGACGGAGAGCAAAACCGAGTCTGCCACAGAGCCTGAGACGGAGAAATCAACAGAGCCTGAGACGGAAGCCACAACGGAACCCGAAACGGAGCAACCTGTGGATGACGGCTGGAGGCAGGCATATTGGGATTACCTGATGGAGAAGCAGATGCTGGTGGCTCATTCGCTCAGCGATGAATGGGGCGGATTCTACTGTCCGGATTATATTCTGCTCAGAGATTATGATTGGGACGGGATACCGGAGCTGTATATAGGAAGCAGGTGGGGCTTATACATGGAAAGCGCCGGAGTTGACGTGACTGCTCTGTATTACAGGGATGGTAAGGTCACAGAAACATCGCTTTACGCGCCGGAGGTCGGAATTGAAAAGAAAGACAACCTTCTTAAGGAGGGGATGGAAACCGACATCTGGGATCAGATAGATGATGTATGGGCATTGGACAGTAAGATCTATCACTCGACAAATGAAGATGAAATAAAAAGGTACATTTTTGAATCTGAGGTTGAGCAATCAGAAGTGAATGAGAAGGAGAGGATAGATCTGATCGGAACCTATGGGATCGCTGAACCGGATACCGGATATGATCAGGTGAAGATCACCTACTTTAAAGGGATGGTCTATGTTTCTGTCGGAAGGGTCGTTCATGAGGATGGATATCCGGATGCGATGATGATCTGGAGTGGTTCGGGTGAATGGAAGGACGACGGAAGGATCGGGATCAAGGGCGATAACAACGGATATGCCGCATACATGCTGGATTGTACGCTGGTGTTGGAAGGAGAAAAGATCAGTCTGCAAAATGTGGTCGTGAGTTCAAGAGGGCCAAGTGAAGATGTAGAAGTGGAATCGAAGCTGGACAGGATAACACTGGCTGATAAAAAAGATGATTCGGAGAATACGGGAAATACAGGAGAGAATACTGAGAGCAGGACGGAGGATAAAACGGAGGACAAGACGGAGAGCAAGTCTGAGGATAAGGATAAAGAAGCAAAAGCTGCATGTCGGAAATATCTGATGGATATAGTAAATTCTACTCAGGAATATAATAAGAATGTCAGGATATATAACGTTCCGGAGGAGGAATGGGGAGGTGTCAACGACCCGGAATATACAAAATACTGCTGCTTTGCTTATGCGGATTTTGATCTGGACGGTAAAAATGAGCTTTTTGTTTATACCAGTTCGCGGGTGATCGGAATTTCGGATGATAGGCTGATCTTCTATGAGTATGATGAGGCAACGAAGGAACTGAAAAAGCAGAACGATCCCCAGACCCGTGATGCATGGGACGGAGAGGATTTCTCGCAGATCCATTTTTACGATACGGGTATAGGATGTATCAACAGTGATTACGAGAAGTTCTTTCAGTCGGTACCCGGAGCATATGCGGCTGCGGGCGTAATATCGGATAGTTCCTTCGGAGATGAACCGCATATTCTTCTGTCTTTTCAGGATAGTGAGGACGCGCACGAAATCGTCGGACAGGAGGTTGGTGGCGTAGAGATTTACAAGACGGCAAAGTCATCTTCGGAACTGGCGAATGACCGATTGGCGTTAATGGGATCAAGGGAACTGGATGTAAAGGTCTATCATTTTACTGTAGACGCGATCAATGAATGCTTTCCGGAATGATGGGAAAAGGGGATGCAGATGGCTGACAGAGAGTACACATATTCCGCTTTTATTTCATATAAACACAATCCGGACGGGGATTTCGCGGCGACGATCCAGAACCAGATCGAGCGCTATGTCGTTCCGAAGGAATATCGGAACTCTCCGCTTGTGGAAGGAAACCGGATGAAGAAGGTCTTCCGGGACAGTACCGAATTCTCGGGAAGTCACAACCTGGCGGAGGCGATACAGACGGCGCTTTCGAAGGCTGCTTTTCTGATCGTGATCGTGTCCGAAGAAACGAAGAACTCTCCCTGGGTCGCACAGGAGATCGAATTCTTCCTTAAGGATCATGAGAGGGACCACATTCTTACTGTGATCTCTTCCGGCAGCACGCCCTCGAAGAATTATCCGGAAGCCCTGATCAATGTGGAAATGCCGGACGGAAGGATCGAGAAGGTGGATCCTCTGGCGGTGGATTACAGAAAGTATAATCCGAAGCGCGGACGCCGGGCCCACGGAAACAGATCCGTATACTCCTCGGAATTCCCGCGCATCATCGCACCCCTTCTGGGGATTTCCTATGACGATCTTTATAGAAGAAGAGAACGGTATAAGAGAAGGCGAATACTGACCATCGGCGGTATCGCCTTTGCAGCCATGAGTATCGTTCTGGCGTATGTGATCTGGAGCAGGATACAGATTAAGAAGAATTACCAGGAGACTCTGGAGAAACAGAGAGATATTCTGATCGCGGATGCGAAGGAAGCGCTTAATGAGAATGATCGTCTGTATGCGATCGAATGCGCGATGAAGGCACTTCCGACAAAATACGGAAATCCGGACATGCCGGTTACAAATGAAGCCAGATCTGTTCTTTCAGAGGCGGTAGGTGCCTATGATGTACCGGGAAACTACGAAAAGGAAATTCCAATCAGAAAGATTGAAATGACAAATGGAGTACATGAATATGTTACGGACTCAACCGGAAGGTTTGTTCTATGTGCAGATAATGATAATCACATAAAATTCGTTGATATTAAAGAGAATAAAACCATATATGAGGGGTCTATCCGAGAATATGGTGAGTTTGAGAGAATGGCAGTTTGTGAAGATGAATTCTTTATTCAAACATGGAATAATCCCCATTCGTTACTTCTTCAGGTTCGAAAGACGGGAAGTATAGAAGAAGTACTTAAACATGATGAATCAATATATGATGTGAAACCGATAAAAGATAAACTGTACTTAATTGGCACTGCACCCTCTTCAGCGGATTCGCCTATGCTGGCAGTGATATCCTATACCCCGAAGAATTCAAAGAAAGAAGTTGTAAATGTTGTAGTACGCCAATCATATGTTTATGACATAAAGCTTTATCCGGAAATTGGTATTATTTCTTTTCTTTGCAGTAGGGATACAGTTGAACAGCTTCAAATCGGAATGATCCATTTGGATACCTGGAAGGTTGATTATCAGGATTTGATAGATGAGACAAATAGCTGTGAATACCAGATAGACAAGGATCACATATACTATGTGATCTGCCACTCCGGAGGCGTGAACTTATCAAGCAATACAGTTTCATATGAACAGAACACTGCTGTTCACGTGTGTATGGATCGGAAGACCGGGAAAGAAGTATGGCGGGTTGAGGAGAAGGGGAGACAGAGCTATGCCTCTCCGCAACTGCTTCGGTACAGTTTGGAGGGAAAGGAATGTTTGCTGTTCCGAAGCGGAAATCGGGTAAGGATATGCGACCCGGCAACCGGGACCGAAGTATGGAGCTGTGATTATGAGCAACAGACAGTGGATGCATGGCTTGAAAAAACACCTAGGATCCAGTTGAAGAACGGAGCTTATTCGGCCATATTGCCGGAGGATAACCGTTATTTCATTTATCGCGGCTATAATATGGATATTAAATCTGCGACAGTCACAACAACCGGCTATACGGGCGGGCGACTGTCGGTGGTCCTTAACATGAAAGGGGAACTGGTAGTATTTGAGAGAGGCTGGGGAGATTCGTCTTTTGTGGAGCTTGGGTTAGATGGAGACAAAGGGGTACTTGCCGTTGGAGCCTGGAAGCATCTGGCGGCTGTATATCTTACAGATTCGAATGAGGATTTTCATCAACTGGTTTTGATCGATACCAGAGACAATAAGGTATTATGGAAAAAGGATACAAAGGAGGAAGTGTTATCTCCGACGATCAGATTCTCGGAGGATGGATCACATATCAGTTTATTTTGGGCAAGTAATGCTGTAACTGACATTACTTATGGTGTTTATTCTGTAGACACCGGAGATGAAGAATGGATCAAAATTGAATGTGAGGAGTATGATCATAGTGATGAGAAACAGCAAATAACAGGAAAGATCAGTTATGAAGAATTATTTGCATTTGGCGACAGTGTTGGGTTTATAAAAGAAACGGAAGAGCAAAAAAACTATACAGCTGCAGACGGAAACCATTATGATTCGAAATGTGTTTCGGAAATATACAAGATGAGTGACGGAAGACCGATGAAGCTTCCTTTGAATTTAGGTAATTTTGTGAGGATTGACAAAGTATCGGTGAATGAGTCTGCCACTTATATGTCCTTTTTCCAGTGGGATGTAGAAACCCTTCAGGACTCTTTTGTAATTTATGATATCAAAAATGACCGATTGATGACGATTGAGGAGATGGAGACCATTGCTGAGGAGCATTCCGATGTACAGGTGTATATGGCGGATGATCATTCGGCCCTTTATTCACCGGATGAAAATGTAGTATATATCATCAGCAATGAAACGGGTGATATTGTAAATAAAATTGAAAGTGGGGAATCTACGATCCGGACATTGGATGCCCATGGAGATTTTCTGTATGTGGCATGGTCGGATGGAACCTGGAAGAAGTATGAGTTGGCAACCGGAAATGAGGTGGCAGGCTCCAAGGTCACGGATTATACAGGTAAGTATAATCTTGCCAAGTGGTATTATGATGAGGACGTAGTGATTCTGACCTACTATAATGAGGATTCTGAAGTTTGTACTTACATTGTTGAGAGTGAGACCATGGAAAGACTGGATTATATGAACGAAAAACTGTTAGGCTATGTAGCGGAAACAGACAGTATGATAGTGAAATGGAGAGATTTGCCTCCAGGACTATTCAAACGTCACACCCTCGACGAACTGATCGAGATGGGATACGAGCAGCTGGGTGAGGAAATGCCATAAACAACCAAACGCTGGAGATAAATACCGGGAGAATAAGTTAGAAGAGGTGGTTTATGCCGGACAGAGAGTACACATATTCCGCATTTATTTCATATAAGCACAATCCGGACGGGGATTTTGCGGCGACGATCCAGAATCAGATCGAGCGATATGTAGTTCCGAAGGAATATCGAAACTCTCCGCTTGTGGAAGGGAACCGGATGAAGAAGGTCTTCCGGGACAGCACCGAATTTTCGGGAAGTCATAACCTGGCGGAGGCGATACAGACAGCGCTTTCGAAGGCGGCGTTTCTGATCGTGATCGTATCTGAGGAAACGAAGAATTCTCCCTGGGTCGCACAGGAGATCGAATTCTTCCTTAAGGATCATGAGAGGGACCACATTCTGACTGTGATCTCTTCCGGCAGCACGCCATCGAAGAATTATCCGGAGGCTCTGATCAATGTGGAAATGCCGGACGGAAGGATCGAGAAGGTGGATCCCCTGGCGGTGGATTACAGGAAGTATAATCCGAAGCGCGGACACCGGGCCCACGGGAACAGATCCGTATACACCTCGGAATTTCCCCGTATCATCGCGCCCCTTCTGGGAATTTCCTATGATGATCTATATAGAAGAAGAGAACGGTATAAGAGAAGGCGAATACTGACCATCGGCGGTATCGCCTTTGCAGCCATGAGTATCGTTCTGGCGTATGTCATCTGGAGCAGGATCCAGATTAAGAAGAATTACCAGGAGACTCTGGAGAAACAGAGAGATATTCTGATCGCGGATGCGAAGGAAGCGCTTAATGAGAATGATCGTCTGTATGCGATCGAATGCGCGATGAAGGCACTTCCGACAAAATACGGAAATCCGGACATGCCGGTTACAAATGAAGCAAGGTTTGCTCTTTCCAGAGCGGTCGGAGCATATATGGTACCGGATGATATCGAAAATGAGATTCCCATCAGAAAAATCGTTATGACGAACGGAATCCATGAGTATGCAGTGGATTCTGTCGGAAGATATGTTCTATGCGCTGATGACGATGAGCATATAAAACTGTTTGATGTTAAAGAGAACAAAACGATTTTTGAAGACTCCGTCCTGGAATATGGCGAGTATAAGAAGATAGCGGTCTGCAACGATGAATTCTTTATTTTAGTGAATAATAACGGGAATGTTCTTCTTCGGCTCCGAAATGACGGGACCATTAAGGAGATCGCGGATTTCAATGACAGTATTTATGAAATGATACCAGCAGGTGAGAAACTGTACCTGACCAAACGTGTGGATGATGATACACCGAAACTGGAATTGATCACCTATGAGCCCAAGACGGAAGAGATGCATAGCGAAACGATAGCCCTAAAGGATTCATCAGTCACAGATATGAAAATAGATCCGGAGATCGGAATCGTTTCATTTGTCATTAGGGGAGAGACAGACGAACAAAGCGAAATAGGGATCATTCATCTGGACACCCTGAAGGTGGATTATCAGACAATAAATGAAGATCATTATTCTTTTGAATATCTCGTAGACAGAGATCGTATATATTATACGGTATGTCCGACAAAAGCAGTGGTATTGACCAATAAGACAACAGCATATGATCAAATCACCATAACCAATGTATGCCTTGATCAAAAAAGCGGAAAAGAACTCTGGCGGGTTGAGGAGAAAGGCGGACAGGGTCATCCGAATTCACAGCTGCTCAAATATCGCGAGGATAACAGTGAATATTTGGTTTATCGTGGGGGTAACAAAGTAAGGATATATGAACCGGCAAGCGGGAAGGTTATCTTTAGTTGTGATTATGAACAGAAAACTGTGGATGCATGGGTCGGCGTGCATTTGAACATCCAATTACAAAATGGTAATTTTTCTGTAATATCTACGGAAGGTGATTATTATTATGTATACGGTGGTTATGATATGAATGTAGCCTCCGGGAAGGTAATATTGGAAAGCTATACGGGCGGAAAACTTTCGTTGATGCAGAATACAGAGGGAGAAATTGTTGTATTCCAAAGAGGTTGGGGAGATTCGTCTTTTGTGGAGTTCGGATTAGGTGAGGACAGCGTGGGTGTTTCCGGCGGAGTCTGGAAGCATTTATCAGCAATATATCTTATAGATTCAACTGAGGATTTTCATCAGCTGGTGTTGATAGATACCCGGGAAAATAAGGTATTATGGAAAAAAGATACAAAAGAGAACCTGTTATTCCCGACGGTCAGATTCTCGGAGGATGGATCACAGATTTTTCTTTTTCGTGAAGGGGATCTTTTTGAAGATATTGCTTTTGGTGTTTATTCTGTGGAAACCGGAGACGAAGAATGGATCAAATACGAATGTGAGAAATATGATCATAGCGATGAGAATCAGCAAATAAAGAGAACGACTCAATTTAAAGAAGTATTTGCATTTGGTGACAGTGTTGGATTCCTAAAAAAAACGAAGGAGGATATAAACTATACAGATGCAGACGGAAGTCATTATGATTCGAAAAGTATTATGGAAATATATGTGATGAAAGGTGGAAAGCCGGAGAAACTTTCGTTAGAGCTTGGCAATTATGTGGGGATTGAAAAGGTATCGGTGAATGAGTCTGCCACATATATGTCCTTTTTTATGCGGGATATAGAGGCCAATCAGGAGTCATTTGCGATTTATGATATCAAAAACAACCGATTAATGAAGGTTGACGGGACGGAAACCATTGCTGAGGATCATATCGGTGTAAAGGTGAGCATGACGGATGATCGGTTGGTCCTCTTTTCTCCGAATGAAAATGTAGCATATATCATCAACAATGAAACGGGTGAAATATTACATAAGCTTGAAGGTGGGGGATCTATGATTCGGACACTGGATGCCCATGGCGATTTTTTGTATGTGGCATGGTCGGATGGAAACTGGAAGAAATACGAGTTGGCAACCGGAAATGAGCTGGCAGGTTCAAAAATCACGGATTATACGGATACGTACGCTCAGGAACAATGGCAATATGACGATGGTTTGGTGGTTCTGGCTTTTCGCGACATTGAAGGAAACGAACAGGCATATTTTGTTGACGATGCTACGATGGAGAGGCAGGAACGTATTGATGAAAGGATTTTTCTTTATATCCCGGAAACAGACAGTATCTTTGTCGGAGCAAGCGCAAATGGCCCCGGAATTTTCAAACGTCACACCCTCGATGAACTGATCGAGATGGGGTACGAGCAGCTGGGTGAGTGATCGTAACATAAAGGGGGAGAATTCAATGGCATTGGATTATACCAGAATGATGGGACATTATCTGGACCGTTTTTCAACGATGGATTCAAAGCACGGCAGAGAGTATATGACCTTTCTGCTGGATGAGATCGTTGCCGGGAGAGAGACAGAGGAGAATACCGAACGCCTGGTGAAGGAGCTGATCCTGTTTGAGAAGATCAGGGACGAGCGGGAGGTTCGTGCGCTCCTGTCGAAGCAGCCGGTGGACCGGAGCGGGATCGAGAAGATCATCTGTTCCGGGGATGCGTGCCTGGATATGGGAAAGCAGGTGCTCCGTGGGCTTTACGACAGGAAGAACAGCTACCCTTCCTCTGCGGATTTTATCAGGAGAGTCGTGTATGAATGCATGGATCCCGACCTGGATCCGGAGGATCCGGTGCGCCTGCTGATCGTAAAACAGTTCCTGAAGTCCGGTTATAAGGACAAGTATATTCCCTGTGAGGATTACCGGGAGCTGAAGGATGATATCTTTGAAAATGCCACCGCGCTGATCGACAGGAAGACCTTTGACCGCCTCATTTCCGGAAAGGAGATCGCGGACCCGGAGGATCTCTTCCGGAGGTTCACGGGAGACAGGGAAGACAGAAAGAGCTTCTCCAAAGAGGAAAAGGCCCTGTATGACAAATGGAACAAGGGTCCGAGAAAGGATGCACTGAAGGAGTACCGGAACAACAGCATCCTTTCGCTGGCGAAGGATCTGACGGAAGGGATCATAAAGGCGAACAATGCCACCCGGGAGAAACTGCTGATGTTCGGCATCGCATTTCACATGAAGTGCTCCTACGAGACGGAGGAAGCGGAGCGGTACGGTGTGCGGGACATCAATAACAGTCTGTTCGGAGACTACTATTCCTATCTGGCGATCCGGGACGCCATCGACCACTCGGGGGATACCGGTATCGCACAGGACGAGAAGGCCATCGACTATTCCTCCGTTGCCAGCGGGATCAACTATAAGAACCCGGTGGATGTGATCTACTCCTTCTATATGAATAATGAGGAGATGGAGGTCTCACGGAAATGGGACCGCATCCGGCACATGAAGAAGAAGGTGAATCAGGAGGTTCGGGAGGCTTCGGCCGATGACCGGGAGGATACGCTCTTTTATAAGGATGAGCTGCGTGCCCTTGGGAATGATGAGGATCTCCTGCAAAGCTACATTTCGAACTTCCGGCTCTATACCTCTCTCAGCGGAAGCTACAACCGGAACGCCGAGATCCTGAGCGGGAGACAGTGCTATGAGCAGCTTTATGACGAGCTGATCAGTGAGGTGGAGCACAGAAACCGTCTTTCGGAGGAAATGCGGAAGCTTTCCGGGCAGGGGACGGGCCTCAGCCGGAAAACCATGGAACGGCTGGTGGAGGGAGATACACAGTTCCTTTCCTTCCTGGATGAATTCCGCGACCGGATGCTGTCGGTTCCGATGGATCTGGAAATGACGCTGGTGGATATCGCACTCAGCGGCTTCGGAAAGACGGAGGATGTTCCGGAGGAGAAGCTGCAGGAGCGGCTGCAGGAAGTTGACATTTCCAGGTATGAAATGATCCGTCTCCTTTACTACAAATTCGTGATGGAGAACAACGGAGTCGGACTGGATTTCCCGGAGACCTTCCATATGTTTGCGGCATACGTGGAGGAAAGTCTGATGTATACCAGATACCAGGGCATCAATGCGAAGAACATGTTTGACGTGCTGGTTGCCATAGCGATCTACATCAATTCAAATACAAGAGGACAGGTGTGTCTATGAACAATCATCGTATTCTTGAGGATGGAACAGAGCTTACGTTCCAAGTATCCCCGTCCCGAACCTGCCGGTTCCGGCTGAACCGCCTGAAGGGTCAGGGAGGGACCGCCGTCTGCTACGAGGCGGTGGATCTGGATACGGAGGAGATCGGATACCTGAGGGAGTATATTCCGGTACCCTATGTGGAAAATGGGGTGCTGCAGCGGAACGGGGAAACCAACAGCATCTTCTGTACGAAGCAGATCCCCGCATTTGAAGAGGATAAGCAGGAGTATGTTCGTTCCCTCCGGGAGGTCAACCGGATCAAGAATTCCCGAAACAGATTTCTGAATAACTTTATTCCTCTCACAACCATCTACGAAACCACGGACGGAATGGTCTACATATGGAATCCCCAGCCTGTGGAGGCGATCAATTTTGATGAGTATCTCTGTGATATCGCCCTGAAGCCGGTGGACTGTTGTGAGAAGAAGCTGCTGAATATCCTGAACGTGATCCTGGTGGTCGCCAAATTTGCCAGGGCGATCCACGCAACGGATCTTCTTGTCATGGATATCAAGCCCGAGAATCTGTCTGTGGAGTATGATTCCATCGGTGAATCCAGGTACGAGATCAATACGAATAAGATCTCCTATTTCGATATCGATTCGATCCAGTATCAGAAGGCGCGGGCCGAGAAGCCCATGGGCTCTCCCGGCTTCAGTGCCCCGGAGATCCGGAAGGGCTTTGCCACACCGGCGGCGGATATCTACTCCATCGGAGCCATGCTCTACTATGCGGTCGTGGTCGTGGATGAGGGCGGTGGTGTATACAAGAACCGGAAATATCTGTCCAACCGCCAGTATTCGGAAATCCGGAATGCGGTGCGTGACTCCCTTCTGATCCGGGATTCCGTGATCAATTCCGGAGAGGATGTCATGTCCCGCCTGGTGGAGATCCTGAAGAAGAGCCTTCATTTCAATTACAATTTAAGATACCGGAGCTGTGATGAGATGATCACGGATCTGGAAGCCCTGATCGCGATCCTTTCTCCTACGGAAATGATGGAGCGTCTGGGCATGGATGTGGATGTCTCCCTGACGGATATGGAAAGCCGTCTCCGGGAGATCAATCTGGATGCCATCATGCAGCTTGCCATGTGGCACAGTCCGATCTATGAAGGGCTGGATCCGAAGATGCGGGATGCAAATATCGCGGTGATCGGAGACGGGGATATCGTCTTCACGATCATTGATACCCTGCTGCAGTGTCAGATGGTCGGGCATCGTCTTGTCATCACGGTCCTGACCGGAGATCCGGAGGGTGCATTGCGGAAATATACGGATTTCCGGCCGGCAGCGGGACGTCTTCTCAGGATCAACGGCGTGGGACCGGAGGAAGGCTCCTGTCTTGATTTCAGAGAAGCGGATATCATCAGGAACTATAATAACTACAGTGTATTTGAAGCCATTTCCGAAGGACTGGAGCGTTCGGGCAGACAGTTTATCTACGGCTTTGTGGCCCTCCGAAAGGATGAGATCAATACCTTTGTGGCGAAGCGTCTGAAGGAGACAGGGCTGATCTCGGGTTCGGTGCGGCCCGTTCTGTTTCAGTCGGAACCTTCTCCGGATCAGGAAGGGATCTCCCCGATCTGCATTCGTCAGAGGATCGATGACCTGTCGGACGATCAGGAGTATTTCCTGATGGAACGGATGGCCTATAACGCCCATGTGATCTGGCGGCACGGAGATGTGGACCATGTGAAGGAGTACCGGCAGTTCAAGGAGAACCGGTATAATTACCGTTCTTCCCTGAAGCTGGCGCTCTCCATGAAATATAAGCTGTACAGTATCGGCATGGGACTGGGGGATCCGTCGCTTCGTGAAAAGATCGGATTTCTGTCCGGTGCGGAATCCGGTGACAGGGAGCTCCTTGAGGAGCTGGCGTATGTGGAGCATTTGCGGTGGGTCTATGCATTTATGTCGGATGGCTGGGATGCGCCGCTCTGCATCGACGGGTCTCTCAATTATAAAAAATGTATCGCCGAGGCTCCGCCCTGTGAGAAGAACGGATATCGTTATCAGGCGAAGATCGAGTCGGAAAAGCAACATGCCTGCATGGTGATCGGACGGGATCCGGAGCCGGATGAACTGGACAGGGTAACTGAGGAGCTCTATCAGGAGGCTGTGAAATATCTGAAGCTTCAGGGGATCGAGGATGCGGAAGGCCTTGTCAGTCGTGTGGACTATAAGGAATATGACCGGGCGATCATCCGCAGCATGGTTCATATCCTTTTCGACCGACACGTGGTGGGGAACTATGATTATATTCCGGCTACCGGTTCGGAGCCCGGAGAGATCGATGTCACTCCGAAGCAGCTGACGGAGATCACATCACAGCTCAAGGAATACACCAACCGACTGCTGTATGACAGAGGCTGGCGGTACGGGAAGAGTTTTTCCTATGAGAGGAAGAAGACTCCGGAGTTGGTTCCTTTTGACGAACTCGGTGACAAGGATGCCGGAGATATGGAAGAAGTTGTGAAGGAGATCATCCGGATCGTATGGGAGGGAATCTATGGTTTACGATAGTTCAGCTGACGGGATCAGTACCAAACTGATTCTTTGGGGTGTGGCCTTTGCGGTCGGACTTATTTTTGCTGTGCTCGGAATCATTTCCTTCCTGAACAGGAACGGAAAGGGGAACCGGTTCACGAAGGCACTGCTTTTTGAATTCCTGGCCTGCTGGGTACTGAATATGCCGGCAGAGATCCATGCGGCGCTGTCGTCGCCCCGGTCCTTTGCCGGATATCTGGAGGGGATCTTCTCGGCATTCCTGAAGACGCTGACGAAGGCGATGGGGGAGAGCTACGAGAGAGTGACCACAGATCTGCCGGAGCTTTTTGTGAATGTCTATTCCATTCTTATGGTGGTGACGAATATCATCATGCTGCTCTTCGCAGCGGGACTGATCCTGGTATTCTTCCACGGACCGCTGCAGAGTCTGATCCTTTCCTTCCGGAGAGGAAGACGGGTGTATTTCTTCCCGGAGGTGAATGAACGGACGCTGGCGATCGCGGAAAGCATTCCCCGGACGAATGGCGAAAAGAGTCCGAATATTGTATTTCTCGCTGAGCAGAGCGAGCTGGATGGGGAAGCCGTAAATGTGGTCGAGAAGGTCGGCGGCTTTGTGCTCAACAAGGAGTCGATGGCTGTGTTCAGAGAGCTTCAGAAGCACGCGGGTTCGATGGAGGTGTTCCTGTTCTGTTCGGAGGAGAGGTACAGTCTGTCTCTGCTGGACGGGATGTCTTCCGAGGTCGTGCGGGATATTGACATCCGTTTCTATGTGGAGATACACAGGACTTCCTGGATCCTCTGCGACAGTCTTTCGGCGAAGCTCCGGGAGAGGGACAGGAGAGAAAATGTGGTGATCAACTACGTCAGGACCGAAGCAAACTTTGTATACAATGATCTCTATCATACCTCGATCTACGAGCATGCGATCCCGTCGAAGGATCTGACGGGAAAGAACGGTTCGGAACAGGAGACCGTAATAAAGGATATCAGGGTGCTCCTGGTCGGAATGAATGAGAGAAATCTGGAGATGCTGAAGGCGGTGCTCCAGCTGGGGCAGATGCCCGGATACCGGCTGTCTGTCGTGATGCTGGACAAGAAGGACCGTCGGGACAGGTTCCGTCTGCTGATTCCGGAGCTTCAGGAGCATGCCGATATCGAAGGGGATGCTATATACAGCTTTAAGTACATTTCCGGAATGAAGTACCGTTCGGCGGTTCTGGAGGATACGATCCGGAAGGAGATCCCCGACTTTACATTTGCCTTTATCAATGTGGAGAAGGATCGCAGAAATATGGATATCGCCGTCCGGCTGAACGCGCTTGCCTGCCGTATGGGAAGGAAGCAGGATTATACCATACAGGTCAGTATCCGGGACAATACGCTCTGCCGTGTATTCCGGGAGGGTGGACAGGACGGCTGGGACAGTCGTTCAGATGATATGATCCGCGCGGTCGGTTCCGTGAAGGAAACCTACGATTACGGTTTTATCACCATGTCCTCGCTGGAGGAGGCGTCCATTCGGATCCACGATGTCCGGCAGGCGGTAAAGAAAAAGGAGAAGCCGGATCATCGGATCGTGCCCTGGAAGGAGTACTGTAATCAGGAATACAATCGCCGTGCGGTTTATGCGCGGACATTGAGCCTGAAGTATAAATACCGGATCCTTACGGAGCGGAAGGAGGCTCCCGAGGTTCTTGCAGGTGGAGACAGCGGGATGCTGTGGCTGGTCTATGAGCACATGCGCTGGAATATGTATACCCGGACAAATGGGTATCAGGGAGATCCGGAGGGCGTGATCGACGGGCTCCTGGAAGGGATCGAGGATGCCGGCGAGAAGCGCCGGGCGAAGTCAAAGCTCCGGACCATTGCCATGATGCATCCAAGTCTGGTCCGGTTTGATGAACTGGATGAGGATACCCGGATGCAGGATGCCCTCAGCCCGGAAGAGGTGGCGGTTCTGAAGGAACTGTTCGGGGGCTGATGTGTTTCGGTAAGCGCTGAAAAAAGAAAATAAACGCCATGGTCTGCAGAAGCTTTCAATGTGAACTACCTTACGCTTGTGAACAAGGAGCACCGGGTAGATCCGGGCTGGGAGAAGAGCGTTACATTTGTGGAGACTACGGACACCTCCGGAGGAAGGGAACACCATGTTTCGCGGATATTACAATTACAAAAATCCACATTTAAAGGAATGGATCAAGGAGCAGGCAAGAGTCTTCTGGCGGTATTTCTCCCTGATCATCATTCCCCTGGGGATGACGCTGTACAGTCCCATTGCAACCTGGATTGACCGGATGAAGGGTTTCACCACCGGGAATGGTTTCTGGGAGGATATGAAAGAGTACCATTTACCATCCCTGTTATTTGGCATAACCTTTCTCATCGCTTTCGATATAGGTTTCTTCTCCGTCGATCGTCATGATATAAAACGCTGGGGCAAAGTATATGTCGCGGGACGGACCAGAGTATACACTCCGGAGGAGGTGGACGCCCAGGCAAATGCGCCGGAATCGGAATGGCTGCCGAACCTTCGGATTATCCTTGCTCCGGAGATCATCATCGGATATAACAACGGGGTCATGGTAGCGAGATATGAAGATATCGAATGTCTGAAGGTCAGAAGCACCATCGGAAGGGTGCAGTTATCCTTTTTCAAATGGGTGGACAGGGATTCCATCCGGCTGCATCCCTCCGGTAAGGGAGTCAATGAGCTCGTTCTGTCGGAGACCTTCGAGGATCCGGAGCTGGTCCGGATGGAGATAGATATCGTCCGGGAGAAATGTCAGCAGCTCCAACCGGAGAAGAACATCAAGATAGTAAAAATAGATGACCGCGCGGGTATCATCCGGGAGAGGGAAAGAAGGGACGCCCAAAAAGCAAAGGAAAAAGGGAAAGCTCAAAAGGCGAAGGACAGAAGGAAGGGGAATACCTCCGGGAAGCGCACCGGAAGGCAGAATCAAAAGCCCTCCGGCAGAAGGTGAGAGGCTTCCGGAACTGTGATAGCGCAGGGACGGGAAACCGGCATTTGTGAAGGGTGACAAAAAAATAAGAAAAATATCAATAAACCATAGCCGATTGTACTAAATATACAACATAAGAAAACGGGAAAACCCTTGTAGAATAAGGCTTTGTAGAGGTTTTCCTTTCCCGCTGCCCCTTGTTTTGCCCCATATTTTGCACGATTTATCCTGTATTTGGTATGGATTTCGATGTGGTATTCTATGAAATATAATAACAGTATTGTCTCGTGTCTGTGATATGATGAAGCTACTATATAACAAGGAGGAGCAGTATATGACAAAGAAAGATATGGTAGCAGTAATCAAAGCATATGAAGCATATGACTCGGTACAGTTTGCAGCAGCATAGAAAAAAAGACGGTGGAAACACCGTCTTTTTTCTATAGAGCTGAATGCGATAAACCGCCAAAGCATCCTATTGATTTACTACAGATGCAATTCCATTTGCTGCGAATTTATACTTTACTCCGTTTATGGTTAGCGTGCAGTTCACTGCCATAACGCCGTTCGACTGAAAATAATAATGGTTTCCGCCCGCCTTCATCCAGCCGGTATTCATCGCTCCGTCCTTGTTGAAATAGTAGGTTTTGGTGCCGGATTTCACAATGCCTGTCTGCATCACGCCTTTCTTATTGAAGTAGTAGTACTTTTTGCCGATCTTCTTAACTCCGGTCACCATGATACCGTTCGTTCCAAAGTAGAGTTTTTTTCCACCAGAGGACAACCATCCCGTCTGCATCGCTCCATTCTTCTTCGGGTTGAAATAGTACGTGCCTTTGGAGGTTTTGAACACGCCAGTCTGTAGTACGCCAGACTTATTGAAGTAATATTTCTCGTCATCGATCGTCTGCAGACCGGTAAGATAATTCCCGTCTTCACCGACATAGTATTTCTTGCCATCAATTTCCTGCCAGCCAGATTGAGTTTTTTCTGTAATGAGTTTAACATTCGTGTCATGGGTAAAAAAATCGAATATCGGGTCATCATAGTAGTAAAAGAAGAATGACCTTCCAGTAGCTGGTTCCGTATCTGTTTCTTTTTGCCAATGATCAACCATCTTCAATATTTGCGGATTATTGCTCACATCCAATTCTGTAAGTAGGTTGAAATGGCAACGAAAAAGTGAAAGAGATAGATTACTGCTCACATCCAATTCCGTCAATTCGTTTTCTTGGCAACATAAGGATTCGAGCGATGCGCATTCGCTCACATCCAATTCTGTTAATTGGTTATCAAAGCAACTCAAGGATCTTAATGATGTGCATGTGCTCACATCTAATTTCGTTAAATAGTTTTGATTGCATTTTAATCTCTCAAGTGATGCGCAACCGGTCACATTCAATTTCGTCAATTGAGTAGTGTCGCATTCCAAATCCATAAGCGAGGTACATCCACTCACATCCAATTCCTTCAAATTGTTGTTAAAGCAGCTCAGATCTTCAAGCGGTGCAATCTTGCTCACAACCAATTTCGTCAAGCAGTTGAAAGAGCACCTCAAAACTGATAATGATATGCATGTGCTCACATCCAATTCCGTCAAAAGGTTATCAGAACACACCAATTTTTCAAGCATTGCGCAACCGCTCACATCCAATTCTGTCAATTGGTTGCTGCCACAAAAAAAAGATACAAGTTGTTTATTCTTGCTCGCATCCAATTTTGTCAATTGGTTGTCATAACATTCCAGCCAATCAAGCGATGTGCATGAGCTTATATCCAATTCCGTCAATTGGTTTTCATAACAACTCAATGATAAAAGTGATGTGCAACCGCTCACATCTAATTTCGTCAATTGGTTGACGCAACAATTTAAATATACAAGCTCTGTATTTTTGCTCACATCCAATTCCGTTAATCCGTCTTCTATGCATTCCAGCCTTTTCAGCTTCGAAAAAAACTCTATGCCTTCCAATGACTCCATCTTTTCATAGCTTATATTAAGCTTGGTTACTGCACCTCTCTCTGTCTGGGACAAGCTTCCATTCCCATCCGTATCAAAGTTGTTCGCAACATAGCTTCGAAAAATATCATCTGGGAAGTTTTCTTCCGAGATGGCAATTTCCTCTTCTTCTGCTGCATCAACATTCATTGGTATGGCAAATGTTAATCCACCTGCCAGAATTGCTGCAGCAACCCCGATTTTCCAGCTGCTCTTCATTTTTCACATCGCCTCCCCATCTAATAATTCGGCATCCGATTATGAACACTACGTTATCTGTTGCGTTTCAAACATGCCTCTATGCAGACTATATCATAGCCCAATAGTGAAATACAAGCATCTTACGAGTGTGATGCAGGGGGTTTTACATGAAGGTCCGTTCCGGTATTTGTAAAGTATGTCAAAAAACGGAGATAAATAGCAATAAACCATAGTGGATTGTACTAAAATAAAAACATGAGGCAAATCGGTTGAAATTCCTTATTTTCTGCCCTATAATGACCTCACAAAGCAACCAATGTACCTAAATACGGCGAAAGCCGAAAATTATAAGAAAAGGAGATAGGATATGTTACAGAACGAAGCTTGGAACACATTTGAAGGCCGTATCTGGAGAGAAGAGTGCGATGTACGTGACTTCATCCAGAAGAACTACACCCAGTATGATGGAGACGAGAGTTTCCTGGCTGGCCCGACAGAGGCTACAAACAAGCTGTGGGGAAGACTGCAGGAGCTGCAGAAGGCAGAGCGCGAGAACGGTGGCGTTCTTGAGGAGGATGCAGACGTTGTATCCGGCCTTACCGCTTATGGCCCCGGATATATCGATGAGAGCCTGAAGGACCTGGAGCAGGTAGTTGGTCTTCAGACAGACAAGCCGCTGAAGCGTGCATTTATGCCCTACGGTGGTATCAAGATGGCAGAGGAAGCACTCTCCATGTATGGTTACACACCGAATCCGGAGTTCCACAAGATCTTCACAGAGTATCATAAGACACATAACCAGGCAGTATTTGATGCCTATACAGAGGAAATGCGTGCAGCACGTAAGACCCACATCGTAACCGGTCTTCCGGATACATACGGACGTGGACGTATCGTCGGCGACTACAGAAGAGTTGCTCTTTACGGTATCGATCAGCTGATCGCATGGAAGGAAGAGGACAAGAAGAACACCGGTAACGGCGTTATGACAGATGACGTTATCCGTCTTCGTGAAGAGATCGCTGAGCAGATTAAGGCTCTTAAGGGAATGAAGGCTATGGCAGCAAGCTATGGTTACGATATCTCCCAGCCGGCTAAGAATGCAAAGGAAGCTGTTCAGTGGCTGTACTTCGGATATCTGGCAGCTATCAAGACACAGAACGGTGCTGCAATGTCCGTAGGTCGTGTATCTACATTCCTTGATATCTACATGGAGAGAGATATGAAGGCCGGTATCCTTACAGAGGAGCAGGCTCAGGAGCTCATCGATCATGTAGTTATGAAGTTCCGTATGGTTAAGTTCGCTCGTATCGAGTCCTACAACCAGCTGTTCTCCGGTGATCCGGTTTGGGCAACACTTGAGGTTGGTGGTATCGGTGTAGACGGACGTCACATGGTAACCAAGACAGACTACAGATTCCTGCATACTCTTGAGAACATGGGACCGTCTCCGGAGCCGAACCTTACAGTTCTTTACAGCTCCGCACTTCCGGAAGCATTCCGTCGTTACGCTGCTAAGATCTCCATCCTGACATCCTCCATCCAGTACGAGAACGATGATGTTATGAAGCCGATCTGGGGCGATGATTACTCCATCTGCTGCTGCGTATCCGCTACACAGACAGGTAAGGAGCTTCAGTTCTTCGGAGCACGTGCTAACCTGGCTAAGGCTCTCCTGTATGCTATCAACGGTGGTAAGGACGAGAATCCGAAGTTCAACGACAAGGAGACAGGCAAGCCGATGCAGGTAGCTCCGGCTTACGCTCCGATCACTTCCGAGTATCTTGATTACGATGAGGTTATGGCTAAGTACAAGGTAATGCTGGATTGGCTGGCATCTATCTATGTAAACATCCTGAACCTGATCCACTATATGCATGACAAGTACTACTATGAGAGCGCTCTGATGGCTCTGATCGATTCCGATGCAAGACGTACATTTGCAACAGGTATCGCAGGCTTCTCACACGTTATCGACTCTCTGTCCGCTATCAAGTATGCAAAGGTTAAGGTTGTTCGTGATCCTGAGACAGGCCTGGCAGTTGATTTCGAGACAGAAGGCGACTTCCCGAAGTATGGTAATGATGATGACCGTGCTGACGAGATCGGTGTATGGCTTCTGAAGGAGTTCATCACAGACGTTAAGAAGAACCACACCTATCGTGGAGCTGAGCCGACAACCTCTATCCTGACCATTACTTCCAACGTAGTATATGGTAAGTTCACAGGTAACCTTCCGGATGGACGTCGTGCATGGACACCGTTCGCACCTGGTGCAAACCCGAGCTACGGCGCAGAGACAAGCGGACTTCTCGCTTCCCTGAACTCCGTATCCAAGATTCCGTACAAGTGGTCTCTGGATGGTATTTCCAATACCCAGTCCATGAACCCGAGTGCTCTTGGTCATACAGACGAGGAGAAGGTTGACAACCTGGTAGGCGCTATGGACGGATACTTCGATCGTGGTGCTCATCACCTCAACGTAAACGTATTCGGCCGTGAGAAGCTGGAAGATGCTATGGCTCATCCGGAGAAGCCGGAGTACGCTAACTTCACGATCCGTGTATCGGGTTATGCAGTTAAGTTCATCTCCCTGACACCGGAGCAGCAGAAGGATGTAATCTCCAGAACATTCCACGACAAGCTGTAAGACAGGTTCAGCAGGGCCCCGTGCGAAGCATGGGAGGTTGCCCTGAAACAACATAAGATTTAAGAGAATGACTGCGGTGGGCCACGCTCGTCGCAGTCATTTTTGAAGTTATTATGATTCGGCAGTGATTCAGCACTCGGATAAGTCGAGACCTTTCGAGGGAGAAATGTATTTGCGGAGATAGTACGGGGAAGCAGGAATGGCAAAGCTTAAGGAATGTCTGAACAGGATATACAGGAGAAAGAAGAAACACGCCTGTGGGAGAACCGGGTCCCTCTTGAAGGTGGTAAAATGGATCAATCACCGGCCGAAAAATCCTCTGGATCCGGAGTGGCTCAGGCATTACCGGATGGCTACGGAGCGAGCGGGACGGATCACAGCCCCAAGAAGGAATATTGCTGTCCATGGCTTTCGGGTGGAGAGGATGAGGTGTGAGGTAATTCTTCCGGGAATCGGCCGTGGCAGTCATTTTAAAACGATATCCGGAAACTCCGTGATCCTCTATGCCCATGGAGGCGGATATGTAAATGGAGGTTTGGACTACGCCAGGGTCCTGGCGGCGAAAATGGCTGTCACTACAGGCTTTCCCACCTATACCTTCGCTTATCGCCTGGCGCCGGAGCATCCCTATCCCGCAGCGCTTGCTGACGGAATAAAGATGTGGAATTGTCTCCTCCGTAAGGGGTATGCTCCGGAGCAGATCCTGCTGGCGGGGGATTCTGCAGGTGGAAATCTGGTGCTGCGTATGGCACAGTGGATCGCCGCGAAGAGGGGGGAAGTGCCCGGGGGACTGCTGCTCTTCAGCCCGTGGACGGATATGACCGGAAAGTCCGGAAGCTACCGTGAGAATGAAGGGGTGGATCCGATCCTTACCTCGAAGTATATCAGGGCTGCTGCCAGGGCCTACATGGGAGAAGGCGGAGATCCGTCAGATCCGAGGTATAGTCCGCTATTTGGTGATCTATCCGTGCTCCCGCCCACTTATATCATGGTGGGTAGAAATGAGATCCTTCTGGACGATAGTGTCCGTCTGTATGAAGCAATCCTCCGGGCGGGAGGAAGAGCGGAACTGGATCTGGAAGAGAGGGGCTGGCATGTCTATCAGCAGATGCCCCTTCCCATTGCAAGACGGGCGATGAGGAGACTTCTGCAGAGCATAGCTATCCCCGTGAGTTCCTCTGAGTTGCAATGAAACGAAAAGCAGATGGGAGAGTTATGGGAAACGATAACTGGTATAAACTGGATAATGTAGCTAAGGTTTTCCTGGCAACCCTTTCGGAGAGGGATACCCGAACCCTTCGCCTCAGCTGTATGCTGAAGGAAGAAATCGTTCCGGAGAAGCTTCAGCAGGCTGTACTTCTGGCCATTCAGGATCGTCCGCAGATGCAGGTACGTATCCGCCGGGGAGTATTCTGGCACTATCTGGAGGACACAGATATCCTGCCGGAGGTGCGGGAGGAGGATGAGCGGATCTGCCCGTTGCTTTACATCCCGGCGAAGGCGATGCTGCACTATAAGGTAAGCTATTTTCGGAAAAGGATCAATCTGGAGATTTTTCATGCCCTGTCCGATGGAACGGGGGCCATGGAATTCCTGAACATCATCGTCCTTCATTACCTGAAACTAACGCATCCCGGGCAGCTTGCGGATACCATCATTCATTCCGGTGCGTCCGCGGGAGATCTGAGCCAGGACAGCTATAAGCAGTTCTTCGGGAAAAAGGAATTCGGCAAAGCTTCTTCTTACGGTAAAGCCTATCATCCCGGAGGGCTGAAACTGCCTTATGACCAGCTGCAGTTCTATGAGATCCATATGCCGGTAGACCAGCTCCTTTCAAAGGCAAAGGCGCTGAAGGTATCCCTCACCAGTTATCTGGGAGCTGCATGGATGCTGGCGCTCTATGAGGACATGCCTCCGCGGAAGAGAGCGCTCCCCATCACCCTGTCTCTGCCGGTAAACCTACGGAATTATTATCCCTCCTATACCGCCAGAAATTTCTTCAACAGTGTTAGTGTATCCCACGTCTTTGACCGGGAGATCGGGTTGGAGGAGCTGGCAGTTGAGTTCGATCAGTCCTTCAAGGGATTGCTTTCGGAGGAAAATATCAAGAAACAGATGGACAGCTTTGAGACCATGGAATATGTGGCACCGGTACGTGCGGTTCCACTGTTCATAAAGCAGCCGGTTGTGAAGCATTTTACGAAGAAATCAAATCAGAGGGTGTCCCTCGTGCTTTCCAATATGGGTGTGCAGCGTCCGCCTGCGGAAATGGAGGAATACATCGAAACCTATACCGGATTCTGCAGCTCAAATCATATTTTTTCCACCATTTTCAGTTATAAAAATGATCTGTCCCTGGGGGTGGCTTCCCCTTATGCAAATACCGGGGTGGTAAAGACTCTGGTTCGGAAGCTTACGGAAACGGGAATTGATATCTGTGTATACGCGACGGAGGTGATCCGATAATGTACACCTGTCCATATTGTAAAATCCGGGTTGGCGGAGCTTCGGAGAAATGCCCTCTATGTCAGAGCCGGCTGTTCGGAGACGGGGAAGAACCGCATTTCCCGACTGTGGAGAACCTGAAGATCCGTTCCTTTCTCTACAGGCTGCAGATGTTTATCGTGCTCTGTGCCGTGATCGTAGGACTGGGTCTGGACTTTCTCTTTCATTTGGAAATCCCTGCATTTCCGGGGTTGCACTGGAGTCTGATCCTTGCCATGTGGTTGCTGGTATCCGAATTTCTCATTGTGAGGAAATTCCGTCCGGGGACCGGATCCGCCCGGAAGGTCACGCTGATGGCCTGGGTTATTCTGGGAATGCTGCTTATCACGGCACATTTCTTCAATTTTATGTGGCTTGCCTGGGACTGGATCCTGCCTATAGCCCTCGGGGGCATGATGCTTGCGGATTTTGTCCTGATGATTCTGGACCGGCAGGGAAATGCCATGGCCTACCTTCTGTCCGGTCTGATCTCCGGCGTTATTCCCTGCATCCTGCGGTTTTTCATGGATGACCGGATGCCCATCCTTTGGACGATCTGCGCCATCATCGCCGTGATCCTTCTCGTGGGCGCGGCAGTATTCAAGGGCCGGGCCGTGGCAGGAGAACTGCGGAAGAGATTTAACGTGTGAGAAATGCTGTAAGACAGGTACAGGCAGGGCCCCGTGCGGAGCACGGGAGAGTTGCCCTGAATCCGAGCGAAGCGAGGACGCGTTCTGCGAAGCAGAACCATGGCTTGCGAAGCAAGGCATGCATGGTCGCGTAGCGGGCATGGCGCCAGGCAAGTAGCGAATATAAAAGCAGGATGGGATCAGATTCCCCGAAGGGAGTCTGGTCCCATTCTGTTAGATACAGGGCAGTCCCCATGAAAATGGGGACTGCCTTTGTGTAATGATGTAACGATTGGGGACGGTTCTGGGACGACCAGAATGATATGCTACCTCCAAGTAGGACACTAAAATATAAAACCTACTTGGAGGTATTTCTATGTCCAAAAAGAATATGATTGATCCATTATTAAAAGTGAGATTGGTGGAAAAATATCTCAAGGGTGAGATTGGAGTCATGGAAGCCTGCAGGCAAGCAGGATTATCAAATGATACTCATGGTTGTTTTTACAGATGGATTAACATTTACAAGAATGAAGGTCCTCCTGGATTCTTGAATAAAGGGATGGTGCGCCATTACTCAAAAGAACTAAAACTCGCTGCCGTCAACGCATATTTGAACGGAGAGGGCTCAAAAATAGAGGTAGCCAAGAGATTTGGAGTTCGTTCAGAATCTCTGCTATCAAATTGGATTAAGGTGTATAATACTCATGGAGAAATCAAATCCCGTACAAGTGGAGGAGGTAGCTACATGAGAAAAGCCAGACAAACGACACCAGAAGAACGACTTACGATTGTACTGGATTGTCTTGCTAATGATAAAAACTATGGAGCAATGGCACTAAAATATAACTGTTCTTATCAACAAGTACGAAACTGGGTACAGCGCTATGAGAAGATGGGGGCAGCTGGGCTGGAGGACCGCCGTGGCCGGCGAGCCGGTACACAGCCTGCCAGAACGCCAGAAGAAGAACTGCGTGATAAGATCGCTGAACTAGAGCGGAAGAACCGTGACCTTCAAATGGAGAATGACATATTAAAAAAAGTCAGAGAGTTAGAGATGAAAGATCGCTATCTCTGACTCGGCACATTTATAAGTATCAGGCGATCAAAGAATTATCAGAAGAGAAGAATTATCCCGTTCAAAGAATCTGTGCGTGCCTGCACATTTCACGTGGTTCGTATTATCGTTGGCTGAACAACCCGGTCAGCCGTAGTGAACAACGAAATCAGAAAATCGCAGAAAAGGTCAAAGAAATCCACGAAAAGCATCCGGATATGGGGTACAGAAGGATACGAGATGAGTTGGAAAGGCACCATAAGATTGATGTGAATGATAAGCGGATTCTTCGTATCTGTCGTAAAGAGCATATCCAGTCCACAATCAAGTGGAAACCAAAGAGCTGTACGAGAAACAGTAATGATCCGGCGCACATTGCCAGGAATCACCTGAACCGGGAATTTCATGTGGACGCCCCGAATGAGAAGTGGCTGACAGATGTGACTGAGTTCAAGTATTACATCGGCGTAGAAGTCCACAAGATATATTTGAGCGCCATTTTGGATCTTTTTGACCGAAGAATCGTATCGTATAAGATTGGAGATCGAAATGACAATCCGCTTGTAATGGATACTTTTGATGAGGCAGTAACTATTGAGCCGGATGCACATCCATTGTTCCATTCAGACCGTGGATTCCAGTATACAAGCAAAGCGTTTATGGTACGACTAAAGAAACATCACATGAAACAAAGTATGTCCAGAGTAGCTCATTGTATTGACAATGGTCCCATGGAAGGTTTTTGGGGTATTCTGAAACGTGAAATGTACTATGGAAATCGGTTTACATCAAAGGCAGATCTCCTGATTGCGATAGAATCGTATATCAAGTACTACAACACTGAGCGAATCCAACGGAATCTACACCTAATGACTCCTGCAGAATATCATGAAGCCTACTATATGGCGGCATAAGAATACCGCCAGCTGCAAACGCGACTGGCGGTAACACTTTTAAATTATTCACTGTCCTCTTGACGGGTAGCACACCAGAACCGTCCCCAATCGTTACACGTGGTTGTTTTTATGATCTACCGGAGTTATAATTATGCTATCTTTAATCAATAAGGGGGTATTACAAAATGGCGAAAATGAGGCGTAGACTAGGTTACATTTTAGTCGCTGCATTTTTGCTCCTCAGCTTCCAGTTCGGATCAACAGGAACTGCGGAGGCAGCAACAGGAACCTGGAAGAAGGACTCGAAGGGATATTATTACAAATACTCTGACGGATCCTACGCAAAAAACCAATGGGTGAAGACCGGTAACAAGTGGTACTATCTCAAGAAGAACGGCTACATGCAGACCGGCTGGGCGGAGATCGGAAAGAAGTGGTACTTCTTCAATGCTTCGGGTGTGATGCAGACGGGCTGGAAGTCCTTCGGAAAGAAATGGTACTTCTTCAATACTTCGGGTGCGATGCAGACAGGTTGGAAGTCCTTCGGATCCAAGTGGTATTTCTTCACTGCAGAGGGCGTAATGCAGACAGGTTGGAAGTCCTTCGGCAAGAACTGGTATTACTTCGGTACCGAGGGCGTGATGCAGAAGGGTTGGAAGCAGATTGGCGGCAAGTGGTACTATTTCACCACAGATGGTATCATGGTGACCGGCCAGAGAACGATCAACGGAGATACATATGTGTTTAATTCTTCCGGCGCAATGGTGAAGAAGGTCGTGCTGGAGCCGGGAGATCTGACTCCGTTCAGAGAATTTACCAAGCATGAATATGGACTGGAGTATCATTCAAAAAATGAGCCATACAGTTCGTACTTCAAAGGCCCGATCAGTGGTAGTGATTACTTAATTATCAACAGTGACGGTTCATTTTCCGGAAGTTTCAAAACCGGTGGCTCTACCTACAGTTACAGCGGAAAGTTTGCAGCCTCAAAGCCATCCAGCGTACGCGTATTTGACTGGGGAAGCTCCTATTCGATGGTGATCTCTGAATTATCCGGATATCACCCGATCCTTAAGAAAGGGAATTCATATATTTTCTACTATTCATTTAGCGGGGGTGGCAGCTATTGTGAGCTGCTCGACGGAAATGGCGGGGATACCGGATACGGTAATGTAGCCGGACAATACTGATCAAAGTGAGTCAATATGAGTAAATACAGGGACGGTTCTGGTTCAACCAGAACCGTCTTTTGCAGTTTGTGGGGACTGCATTTGTATTTGCACGATAAGGGTGCCTGTTGGGTATCGTACATATACGACGGCACATTTACGTAGGTAATGAGCCGTGCGGACAAACGTGCCAATCCATATGGCGAATGCTGCGACATCGAGTAGGATGGCTGCTCGATTGTGATTGTCATTACATTTTCCTTGGTTTATAATTATTGTATAGTTTTTTTACAAGGGGGTGTTGTAGAATGAAGAAAATGAAGCGCAGACTTAGTTACATCCTGATCGCTGCATTCCTGCTTCTCAGCTTCCAGTTCGGAGCAACCGGAAGTGCGGAGGCGGCAACGGGAACCTGGAAGAAGGACTCGAATGGATATTATTACAAATATTCTGACGGATCCTACGCAAAAAACAAATGGGTGAAGACCGGTAACAAGTGGTACTATCTCAAGAAGAACGGCTACATGCAGACCGGCTGGGCGGAGATCGGAAAGAAGTGGTACTTCTTCAATGCTACAGGAGCAATGCAGACTGGCTGGAAGTCCTTCGGCAAGACATGGTATTTCTTCACTGCTTCGGGCGCGATGCAGACAGGTTGGAAGTCCTTCGGATCCAAGTGGTATTTCTTCACCGCAGAGGGCGTAATGCAGACGGGTTGGAAGTCCTTCGGCAAGAACTGGTATTACTTCGGTACCGAGGGCGTGATGCAGACGGGCTGGAAGCAGATCGGCGGAAAATGGTACTTCTTCAACAGCGAGGGCGTGATGCAGACGGGCTGGAAGAGTTTCTCCGGAAAGTGGTATTACTTCAAGGCAGATGGCATCATGGCTACCGGAAAGCAGACTATCGGCGGTAAGACCTACACCTTTAATTCCGATGGTGTATGGCAGGAAAGCTCGTCGTCTATGCCCACAGCGGCACAGAAGAAGGAACTGGACAAATTCATGGGTTATTTTGTCGCCGGGTTCCATGACAGCAGTAAATACAGAGAAATGGACTGTTACCTGGATGATGAGTACGAAGTTTTGAGCTGTGTTTTCCAGATGCGGGCTTTTGAAAAGGGCATCTTCCCGGTCAGCGGTCTTGTGATCGATGACTACAGCAGTGATCCCAAGGGACGGTTTGCATATCCTGCATATCAGGTTGATGCTGCAAAGATGGACATCATCCTCAAGAACGTATTTAATCTTACGGATGCACAGGTAAGGAATCTGAAGAGCGGCAGCGGTTCCACCGCATATTACTACAACGGGTATTATTACGGTGTGCATTGGGACGGCGGTGGCGGAGCAACAGCTAATGTCACCAGATATGATACATGGAATGACAAGCTTGATGTTGCTTTTCGTTATACCATTTACGGATCTGACGGACGGGGAAGAGAGAGTGGTGCATATGGTTTTGTAAAATACAAATATTATAACGGCAAGGGCTACTGGTCGATCTACGGAACGGATATGGGCGACTAAAGCCTGTTTCACCCCGCCACTCAGGCGGGGTGTTCTTTTCTTGTCAAAAATGGGATGGTCAATAGAGGTGATCATCATAGACGCAATCGGCTCGGTTAAGCACCTTACGGTGCTTTTCCGGGCCGATATGCTTATGGCACAAACGCTAAAGCGTTTGTGCTGGCGCCCGATTTGCTTCGCAAATAGGGCAAGTGTCCCCGGATTGACGGAACCGACCTGATCAGCGTGCGGAAAATGAACTATAAACCGAGTATCCGAACCAGTTACCTCTTGTGTGCCCTATGAGAAGTGTGGTACATTTAAGAAAGCAAACGTGAAAAGTCAGGGTAGATCACGTACCCAATAAGTTCGTAATACGAGGGAGTACAAATATGGCAGATAAGATCACAGGAATCATTCATCAGACGGAGAGCTTCGGCGCGGTCGACGGACCGGGAATCCGCTTTATCGTATTCATGCAGGGCTGCAATTATCGTTGCAGATATTGTCACAACCCGGAGACCTGGGCGCTGACCGGCGGTGAGGAGAAGACTCCGGAGGAAATGTTGGAGCAGGCGCTTCGTTATAAGTCCTACTGGAGAAAGAACGGCGGCATCACCGTGAGCGGTGGTGAAGGGCTGCTGCAGATCGATTTCGTGACAAGGCTCTTCGAGCTGGCGAAGGAAAAGGGCGTGAACACCTGCCTGGACACCTCCGGCGGACCTTTTACGACAGAGGAGCCCTTCTTCTCCAAGTTTGAGAAGCTTGCAGCGGTAACGGATCTGTTCCTGCTGGACCTGAAGCAGATCGATGAAGAGAAGCACAAGAGCCTGACGGGCTTCACCAACAAGAATGTCCTGGAAATGGCGCAGTACCTGTCGGATCATGACAAGAAAATGTGGATCCGCCACGTACTGGTTCCCGGAATCACGACCGATGAAGGCGACCTGCAGCGGCTGGCCGATTTCATCAAGACCCTGAAGACGGTGGAACGGGTGGAGATCCTTCCGTATCACAGTCTGGGCGTCCCGAAATATGAGAAAATGGGAATCAAATACACTCTTGACGGTGTGACCGCACCGTCGGATGAGCAGATCGCCCGGGCAAAGGAAATCCTGGGAATCGAGTAGTCGGGCTGTATGACCGAAGATCGTCCGGGAATTCAGCCTGATGCATCATAGTAAGGCAGAAAGAAGAGGCGAATTATGTTCTCGTTTATAGTTTTGGTGGGTATATGGTACGCGCTTTGGGGGAAGAACAATCCAAACGTGTCACGTACCGTGAACACTCCGAAGAAAAAATCAAATATTGGCGGCATTATCGGATTTCTGATCCTGCTCTCCATTTTGGGCTTTGCGAGCAGGACGATAGCAGGGATCCTTCTGGTGATCGGAATTCCTGTCCTGATCATCGGAAAGATCGTTTCTGCGGTCACGAACAATTCAAATCGTGAGGCAAGTCCGGAGTATAAGAGTATTCCCGAAAACTTCAAGCTGACCGAGACGGTTTCAAAACGACGCAAGATAGTGAAGAATTTCAACAAGGAGTATGAGCTGAACCTGACGGACGAGCAGATCGAGCGGATCGTGGATGCCTCCTACTTCTCCTACTACTGGGAGCGGGAGATCTATGATATGTCCAAGAAATACAACCATCCCGTGGAATGGTATCGCTCGGATGCCATGTGGCTTCGGGCGTACCTGAAGGCATTTCCGATGATGAACATTACCTCGGATTTTGAAATGCAGCGCCGTGTGGTTGAGGATGCATTTCGCCAGATCTTTCGCGAGCTTCCTCCCGGAGATTTCATGACGATCGATGCAGCCATCGAAGAGACAAATAAACGTTTCTTTACCTTATTTGATGAAGCAACCTATATGATCGCCTTCCGTTACATGCAGAACAAGGGGATGAAGCTTGAATTCCCCAACAGCTTGCATCATATGGAGACAGAGGCTGAAAGACTGATGAGAGAATATGACGAGAAGACCGGAGCGAATCAGGATCCCGGACAGGGAAATCCGGATGACGGACAAAGACGCGGGTTCTGATCGACGATGAAAAATGATACGCCGGTTCCCATTGATGCGGGAGCCGGCGTTGCCATTTCTTATGAGAAATACGAGATCCGTCGGATGTGGCGTTCATCCTCGGAGAAGGGTGTATCCAAAAATGTGTCGATGATCATCAGGGCAAGGCCTGCTCCGACTACGCGGGCGCCCATGCAGAGCACATTTGCGTTGTTGTGCTCCCGGGTTGCCTTCGCGGAGAAGACATCATGGCAGAGAGCGGCGCGGATGCCGGGCTCCTTATTTGCTGCCATGGACATTCCGATGCCGGTTCCGCAGATGAGGATCCCGAGATCCACGGTTCCTGCGTTGACCAGGTCGGTCACCTTCTTTGAGTATACGGGGTAATCGCAGGATGCGCCGTCATTGCAGCCCACGTCGGTTACCTCGATGCCGCGTGCCGCCAGATGCTGAAGCACTTCCTTCTTTAATTCAAATCCTCCGTGGTCACAGCCGATTGCCAGCTTCATATCCTGTTCCTCCCTGTCTTTTCGTCTACGTTATGATTGATTCCGTAGGTATTCCTTATTTTGTCGGTGCTATGAAAATGTATGGTGCTCAGGCGATTTTTGCCCGATTTATAGTGTCGGGATGATCCAATAAGCAATTCTGCAGTCATGCTGCCCGGATCATTTGACTTTTTGGTCACACCGTGATCACCCGGTGCCCGGCGGCCTTGATCAGCCGGTTCATGATGGCGGATCCGAGAGCATCCCGTCGGAAGTTCTCGCTGTAGATCACTTCGCAGCCCAGAGCGTCGCAGGTGCGGAGCGCTCCGTAGAGATGAGCCGCGACGGTCTGACCGTCCCCGGTGTCTCCCAGCTCGATCCGATGAAAATGCGGGTTCGTGTCAAATGCGGCGTATGCCGAGGCGGTTCCTCCCGTCGTAAGCACTGCGGTTTCCTTCCCATTTTCCAGCGCTTCCCGAGTAAGCTCCAGGATCCTGGCGGTTACGGCTTCCGTGATCTGCTCCGGATGCTCCCTGTCGGTAACGATGGACAGAGTCCCGTGCGGTGCGTAATGGGTATATCGCATGCCCGGGGCCTTCGGATGCTGCATGGCAGTATCTACGGCCGGGGTTTCCTGACCGGAAGCGACAGCCGTTTGTTCTGTCGGAACCGTCGAAGCTGTTGCAGCCCCGCGTGTATGCGTATCTGCCGTTGCGTGGCAATCTTCATCTTGTCCGTGGGTAGCATCCCCGACGTTCTGCGCATCTGCAGTATGTCCGGTACCGTCAACTTCCTTCTCCAGCTCCACCAGGGAGGGATCCAGTTCCACATCACCGACGATGGCACTGAGCATTTCCCTTGTGATGAAGCCCGGCCGGAGGATCATGGGGGTATCTCCCGTCAGATCCACGATGGTGGATTCGATTCCGATCCCCACCGGTCCGCCGTCCAGGATCATATCGATCTTTCCCGACAGGTCCTCCGCCACATGTTCGGCGGTGGTGGGAGAGGGGCGGCCCGAGCGGTTGGCGCTGGGGGCGGCCACGTAGACGCCCGACTGCCGGATCATTTCCATGGCAGCGGGGTGGGACGGCATGCGGATCGCCACGGTGGAGAGACCTCCGGTGGTAGCATCCGGAACGACGGGTTTCTTCTTTAATATAATAGTCAGCGGACCGGGCCAGAAGGCCTCCATCAGAAGGACCGCTGTTTCGGGTACGGTTTCCGCCAGTTCCCATACGTCCCTTGTGTCGGCAATATGGACGATGAGAGGATTGTCCGAGGGTCTGCCCTTCGCGGCGTAGATCCGTGCGGAGGCAGAAGGATCCAGTGCATCCCCGCCCAGACCATAGACGGTTTCCGTGGGAAATGCGACCAAGCCTCCCTTTTGCAGTATTTCGGCGGCGGCTTCGATCGCACCTGAACTGTTACATTTTTCTATTCTGGTATCCATGGATCAGTCAGATTCTTTCTATAATAATAAGTGAAATGTGACTGTTCATGCAGCCTTTCGTATGGGAACGCGGATGCAGCATTTGATGAAGTATGCGAATAGTCACAATGTCACAATAAAGATATATCATTTTCAAGGGGCGCTGACAAGGGCAGAAAAAAAAATAATGTGTAATATGTATGAAGTGATTGACTTTTCAGCTGAAGTTTCTTACTATAAAAAACGGAGGGTGACCTCTGAGAAGTTCAATAAAATCGCGGGTTCTCCGCATTCTTTTTGAGAAAAAGTCAAGAAAGTGGTTGACATATTTGTTACGAGTTGCTATAATCAACCTGTAACAAATTTGTAACAAATAAACCGAATCATTTAACGATTGCTTAATAAATACCACGAAATATAGTATTATGTAAATCTTTAGGAGGCAAATCATGTATAAGCGCTCAAAGAAAATCCTTGCAACAGGACTTACGACAGCACTTTTACTTACATCCATGGCTATCCCCGCAACAGCTGCAGGGGATTTCAGCGGAATCTGTATTTCCGCAAGAGTTGAAGAGTATATCGCAGAGTCTACATCCGAAGATCCGGTAAATGAACTGGTTGGCGATTTTTCCGTTCCGGAAGAACCGGAAGCAGCTTCCACAGAGACTCTGAACAAAGAGAAGGAAGAGACTCCGGCTCCTGAGAAGGCTGAGGAAGAGAAAAAGGAAGCTGCAGAGGAGACGAAGGAAGAGGAAGCACCGAAGAAAGAGGCTTCCGTTAAGTATCCGCAGTTCAAGGATCGTGCGATCGTAACGGTTGAGAGCGGTGTTCTGAACATCCGTGAATCCGCTGATCCGGAGGCTGAGATCGTTGGTACCATCGACCGTGCAGGTATCGCCCTGGTTGAGGAAAAGGGTTCTGAGTGGACAAAGGTCGGTTCCGGTAACTGCGAAGGCTATGTAAAGAACGAGTACATTGCATTTGGCGATGACGCAGGCAAGTGGGCCGAAGATAATAACATTCCCAAGTACATCAAGGTTCAGGAATCCGGACTTCGTGTTCGTAAGGGTGCAAGCACAGACAGTGACATCCTGGATGCGGTTTATGTAAATGAGACCTACTCCGTACTGAGCGAAGAGGATGACTGGGTTGAGATCGAGATGTATGACGGAACCGTTGGTTTCGTAAACTCCGACTACGTTGAGGTTCGTTTCGAGACTCCGAGAGCAAAGACAGTTGAGGAGATCGAAGAGATGCGCCGGGCTGAGGAAGAGGATGCCCGTCGTGAGAAGGAACGTCAGGAAGAGGAAGAGAGAGAGAGACAGGAAGAGGCAGCAAGAAAGGCAGCTGAAGAAGAGAACAATAACTCCAGTTCCTCTGAGTCTGAGAGTGGTTCTTCCGCAGCAGAGCGTTCTGCAGAGCGGATCGAGCGTACAGAAGAGATCAAGAAGGAAAATGAAAAGGCCATCGAAGCAAGCGAGAGTGAGTCGAGCGACGAAGTTGTTGCAACAAACAGCGATCTCCGTGCAAGCATGGTAGCATATGCTAAGCAGTTCCTTGGTAACCCGTATGTATGGGGTGGAACATCCCTGACAAATGGCTGCGACTGCTCCGGATTCACAATGAGAATCTACGAGCACTTCGGTTACAAGATCCCGCGTGCCGGCGGACAGAGAACCTTCGGTAAGCTGATCAGCGTATCTGAGGCACAGCCCGGTGACCTGGTATTCTACGATGGACACGTAGTAATGTACATCGGCGATGGTAAGGTTATCCACGCAAGCTGCGAGCGAGTTGGTATCATCATTTCTTCCCTGTCCTACAGTGGAACACCGCTCTTCGCTAGAAACATTATTGATGCATACTAAAATTTGAATTTCTCATAATCACCTCCCGGAAGCCGTTTACCTGAACAGGTAAGCGGCTTCCTTGCGATAGACCAAAGGTATCCACCACCGCATGCCCCCGGCATGCGTTGGTGGATACCTTTGATCCGAGCGAAGCGAGGATGCCGTCGCGAAGCGACGCAATCGCGGAAGCGATTGACCGGCTGTCGAGCGGAGCGAGACGGCCGGGCGTCCCAGACCAAAGGGGGACCACGCCGTGGCATGTCCGTTCCCAGACCAAAGGGGGACCGCATCATCTTAATGTGGGAACTGTCAGACAGTTCCCACATTATGTCTCTGTGCAATCTGCACAAACAAATTTATGTTCGGTTAACTATAATAGACAACGAACGTAAACTAAAATGTGGATAACTCACCTTTCAAAAATGACAGATTTACGTTATTCACAAAGTTATCCACATTGTCAACAGAAATTATGGATTTACATAACACATTGTGGGGATAAAATAACACCTTCGAAAAGTTTGTCGGAAGTAGAGATTTTCATCCGGACAGGAAAAAAAGACGTCCCATTTTCATACGGGAATCTAAAAAACTGCCCAAATTGTCAGACAGAAAAAGCGCCGTTTTTGTTGATAGCGCCTTTATTCTATGATATAATCTTCTTATCAACGGGCGCATGATATAGGGGAAACTGTGTGCCAGCCCGGTGAATTTCTAGATGAGAAGGAGTTGATGCTATGAATTACATGATCAGTGGCAAAAATATCGACGTTACAGAGGGATTAAAACAGGCAGTCTACGATAAATTAGGCAGACTTGAGAAGTTCTTTAATGAAGATACAAATGCACAGGTTACTTTCTCTGTTGAGAAGGAACGCCAGAAGATCGAGGTTACGATCCCCATGAAGGGTCACATCATCCGTGCCGAGCAGGTTAGTGATGATATGTATGTATCCATCGACATGGTTGTTGAGATCATCGAGCGCCAGGTAACCAGATATAAGAAGAGGATCATAGATCAGGAGCAGGATGCGGCATTCTTCCAGAATCAGTTCCTGGAGGAAGAGGATGAGTCCGATGATGATATCAGCATTATCCGCAGCAAGCGCTTCGCTGTAAAGCCCATGTATCCGGAAGATGCATGCGTACAGATGGAGCTTCTGGGACACAGCTTCTATGTATTCCGCAACGCAGAGACCGACGAGGTAAATGTAGTATACAAGAGAAAGGGAAATACCTACGGTCTGATCGAGCCGGAATTCTAATCCGTCAGTTCCATATAAATATACTGTTACGACAGTTCAAGCAGCAGGTTGGTTTTGTACAAAGCCGACCTGCTCTTTTTGTCGGAAATGCTGTATCCCGCGTAAATAGCCACTTTCCGCGGAAAAATACCTTGCCTTGCACAGGAAGAAATGGTATAGTATTTAGGTTAAGTTAGGGTACTATGCGATTTTATACATAAATGGAGGACAATTATGGGCCTTGGGACAAAGATATTCGGTTCACATAGTGAACGGGAATTGAAGAGAATTGAACCGATCATTAAGAAGATTGAGTCAATGGATGAGGAAATGCAGGCTCTGTCGGATGATGAGCTGAAAGCCAAGACGGAAGAATTCAAGAAGCGTCTTTCAGATGGTGAGACACTGGATGATATCCTGCCGGAGGCTTTTGCGGTTGTCCGTGAGGCGGATTTCCGTGTGCTGGGTCTGAAGCCCTTCCGTGTACAGCTGATCGGTGGTGTGATCCTGCACCAGGGACGTATCGCAGAGATGCGTACCGGTGAAGGTAAGACCCTGGTTTCCACCCTGCCGGCATACCTGAATGCGCTGACCGGTGAAGGCGTTCACATCGTCACCGTCAACGACTATCTGGCAAACCGTGACGCGGAGTGGATGGGTGCAGTACACCGCTGGCTGGGACTGACCGTCGGCGTTATCCTGAACTCCGATGACAATGACAAGCGTCGTGAGGCATACAACTGCGACATCACCTATATCACGAACAACGAGCTCGGTTTCGATTACCTTCGTGATAACATGGTTATATATAAGGAAAAACTTGTTCAGCGCAGCCTGCGTTACTGTATCATCGACGAGGTCGACTCTGTCCTGATCGATGAGGCGCGTACGCCGCTGATCATTTCCGGACAGAGCGGAAAGTCCACCGACATTTATAAAATGTGCGACTATATCGCACGCCGCATGAAGCGCGGTACAGCTTCCACCGAGATCAGCAAGATGGATGCCATCATGGGTAACGCCGTGAAGGAGGACGGAGACTTCCTTGTAAATGAGAAGGATAAGTACGTTGTCCTGACAGAACAGGGTGTGTCCGAGATCGAGAAGTTCTTCCACATCGACAACCTGGCTGATTCCGAAAATATCGAGATCCAGCATACCATGCTGCAGGCTCTGAAGGCACATGCGCTGATGCACAGGGATCAGGATTATGTAGTGAAGGACGATGAGGTCCTGATCGTCGACGAATTTACCGGACGTATCATGCCGGGACGTCGTTTCAATGACGGTCTGCACCAGTGTATTGAGGCAAAGGAAAATGTTAAGGTAAAGCGTGAGTCCAAGACTCTTGCGACCATTACCTTCCAGAATTTCTTCAATAAATATGAGAAGAAGGCCGGCATGACCGGTACCGCACAGACAGAGGAAAATGAGTTCCGTGAGATCTACAGCATGGACGTTGTTGTAGTACCCACGAACCTTCCTATCGCCCGTGTCGATGAGGATGACGCTATCTTCAAGACCAAGAAGGAGAAGCTGAACGCGATCATCGAAGAGGTTGTTAAGACCCATGAGACAGGTCAGCCTGTCCTGGTCGGTACCGTAAATATCGACTCCTCCGAGGAGCTTTCCAAGATGCTCCAGAAGCGGGGCGTTGAGCATAAGGTCCTGAATGCGAAGTATCATGAGCTCGAGGCAGAGATCATCGCGGATGCAGGTCAGATGGGTCATGTTACCATCGCGACCAACATGGCCGGTCGTGGTACCGATATCAAACTGGGCGAGGGCGTTAAGGAACTGGGTGGTCTGAAGGTCATCGGTACCGAGCGTCATGAGTCCCGCCGTATTGATAACCAGCTGCGTGGACGTTCCGGACGTCAGGGAGACCCGGGACATTCCAAGTTCTATCTGTCACTGGAGGACGATCTGATGCGTCTCTTCGGTTCCGAGCGTGTCATGCGTGTCTATGACGCTCTCCGGATCCCCGAGGGACAGGAGATCCAGCATAAGACCATCACCAGATTCGTAGAGAAGGCTCAGAAGAAGATCGAGTCCAACAACTTTGCGATCCGTAAGAACCTTCTGGAGTACGATCAGGTAAATAACGAGCAGCGCGAAGTTATTTACGCAGAGCGTCGGAAGGTGCTGGACGGCGAGGATATGCACGATACCGTTTACAAGATGGTTGAGGATACCGTATCCCTCTATGTAGATAAGGTGGCATCCGATGATGTGGCACCTGCCGAGTGGGATATCCGTGAGTTAAATGATACGCTGCGTCCTATCGTTCCGCTGGCTCCTATCGAGCTGACAGAGGAGGAGAAGGAGAACGGCAAGGCAGAGGACTTCAAGAACCGTCTTCTGGAAGAGACCCGCAAGATCTACGAAGAGAAGGAAAAGGAAATCACCGAGGCAGGCGGCGACATGCGTGAGATCGAGCGTGTAGCCCTGCTGAAGGTCGTTGATATGAAGTGGATGGATAACATCGATGACATGGCACAGCTGCGTACCGGTATCGGTCTGCAGTCCATGGGCGGTCGTGATCCGGTAGTTGAGTACAAGCTGGCCGGTTATGACATGTTCAACGCCATGATGGAATCCATTAAGGAAGATACGGCAAGATTCATCCTGCACATCGCTATCCGTCGGGAAGAGGATGCCGGTCCGTCACGTGGACCGCGGCCGGGCAGACCGGGTGGACCTGTAGGCCACGGCGGCCCAGGAGGACCGTCCGGACCTTCAGAAGGACCGGAGGCGGAAGAAGTGGATTACGGACCGGGTGGTGACAGAAGTGACGGCCCCGGCGGCCCGGGAGCTGAGGACGGACCGGATGGCCCGGCAGGCTCTGCAGGTCCGGGAGGCCCCGCAGGTCCGGGCGGCATGACCGCTGAGGACGTACGTAAGAACAACGCAGCGATCCAGCGTCTGGTACGTCGTGAAGCCGTAGCCAAGGTTACCGGAACCAATAAGGATGAAACCCTGAAGAAGGGCCCCGTAAAGCGTAAGGACAAGAAGATCATGCCGAATGATCCGTGTCCGTGCGGCTCCGGATTGAAGTATAAGAAGTGCTGCGGAAAATAGCGTTATTTTGCGAAGCAAAATCACGCGATACACAGATGCGCCCACGAATCTGTGACAGCAGATTCGTGTAGGAGAGCGTGACATGCGCAGTCGCCAAGGGTGACGGAGCTTGGCACGCGAACCCTGACCAGCGCATCTCGAATCCGCCCCGGCGGATTCGTCTAGGAATGCCGACATGCGCAGCCGCCAAGGGCGGTGCAGTGCAACGGTCGAACCCTGACCAGCGCATCTCGAATCCGCCCCGGCGGATTCGTCTAGGAATGCCGACATGCGCAGTCGCCAAGGGTGACGGAGCTTGGCACGCGAACCCTGACCGGCGCATCTCGAATCCGCCCCGGCGGATTCGTCTAGGAATGCCGACATGTACAGCCGCCAAGGGCGGCGCAGTGCAACGGTCGAACCCTGACCAGCGCATCTCGAATCCGCCCCGGCGGATTCGTATAAACCTTGCATCACATCAGCAATAGTGAATTCGTGTAGGAGAACAAACCATGCTCGCGATCGACGAATACAAATTCAAACTATCTGAATATACCGCCCCTCTGGAGGAGGTCCGTCAGTCGTTGGACATTTCCGGGAAGGAGGCCCGCATCGCCGAGCTGGAGAAGCGGACCGAGGAGCCGGGCTTCTGGGATAATGTCCAGGAGAGCGGCAAGGTTATGAAGGAAGTCAAGAACCTGAAGGACACCATTGCGGATTACGACAAGCTCTACAGTGCGTACGAGGACATCGGAGCCATGCTGGAAATGGCAGAAGAGTCCGGGGAGGACGAGCTGGTGGAGGAAGCCGGACAGATGCTGGCCGAATTCAGCGAGACCTTCGAGGATTTCCGGATCGCAACCCTGCTTTCCGGTGAATTTGACACGAACAATGCGGTACTTACCATTCACGCCGGTTCCGGCGGAACCGAGTCCTGTGACTGGGCAAGCATGCTGTACCGTATGTATACCCGCTGGGCGGACAAGCATAAGTTCAGCGTGGAGGTCCTGGATTACCAGGACGGTGATGAAGCAGGCCTGAAGTCCGTAACATTTCAGGTGAACGGATATCATGCCTACGGTTACCTCAAGTCGGAGAAGGGCGTGCACCGTCTGGTGCGGATCTCTCCCTTCAATGCAGTAGGCAAGCGGCAGACCTCCTTCGTTTCGCTGGATGTCATGCCGGAACTGGATGATAACATCGAGATTGAGATCAACGAGGCGGATCTGAAAATGGATACCTACCGGTCCAGTGGTGCCGGCGGGCAGCATATCAACAAGACCTCTTCGGCCGTACGACTCACGCACCTTCCCACGGGAATCGTGGTGGCGTGCCAGAATGAGCGTTCCCAGTTCCAGAACCGGGATAAGGCCATGAAAATGCTGAAGGCAAAGCTGTATCTTCTGGAACAGCAGAAGAATATGGAGAAGCTTTCGGGCATTCGTGGCGAGGTCACAGACAACGCCTTCGGAAGCCAGATCCGGTCCTACGTACTCCAGCCCTACACTCTGGTGAAGGATCACCGCACAAACTGCGAGGTGGGTGATGCACAGCGTGTACTGGACGGAGGCATCGATCCCTTCATTAATGCATACTTGAGGGATATGGCGATCAATAATAACGAAACCCGTTAATAACGGTTTTTAAGAAGACAGATTTCAGGAAAGCAGAGGTGATAGTATGGCAGCAGTAGCAGTACTCGGATATGGTACCGTCGGAAGCGGCGTGGCGAAGATTCTCACGGAGAACAAGACCCATGTCAGCCGCAGAGCCGGTGAGGAGATCGACCTGAAGTACGTTCTGGACCTTCGGGACTTCCCCGGGGATCCGGTAGAGAAAGTGCTGGTGCATGATTTCGACACGATCGTAAATGATCCGGAGATCCGCGTGATCGCCGAGGCCATGGGAAGGATCGAGCCTGCATTTACATTTGCAAAGAAAGCCCTGGAGAAGGGCATCAGCTTCTGCACATCGAATAAGGAACTGGTAGAGGCAAAGGGCGCCGAGCTGATCGCCCTGGCAAAGGAAAATCAGGCGAACTTCTTCTTTGAGGCATCCGTTGGCGGCGGGATCCCGGTGATCCGTCCCATGATCCAGAGCCTGACAGCGGATCATTTTAATGAAATCTCCGGTATCCTGAACGGTACCACAAATTATATGCTGACGAAAATGGACAAGGAGGGCCTGTCTTTTGAGGATGTCCTGAAGGACGCTCAGGAGAAGGGCTATGCAGAGCGGGACCCCGAGGCAGACGTGGAGGGCCACGACGCCGGACGGAAGATCGCGATCCTTGCATCCCTTGCCTATGAGAAGCAGGTAAACTTCCAGGATGTTTCCATGGAGGGTATTACCGATATTGACAGTGCGGACTTTGCATATGCGAAGGCGCTGGGAATGGCCATCAAGCTTTTGGGCGCTGCCCGCAAGAAGGACGGCTCGACCTATGCACTGGTTGCACCCTTTATGGTGGGAGCGGATGACCCGCTTTATGCGGTGAGCGGCGTGTTCAATGCAGTCAAGCTGCATGGCGATATGCTTGGAAATGTAATGTTCTACGGCAAGGGCGCCGGCAAGGAGGCTACCGCAAGCGCAGTTGTATCCGATATTGTTGAGTGCGTGCGTGAGCAGGGACGTCATGTGGAGATCCTCTGGGACGCTGACAGTCTGGAACTGGGAAATGTGGCAGAGTACCCCTTCCGTTACTTCGTTCGTCTGTCGGGAACCGTGGATGGAGCGGCTCTGGCAGCATTCGGTACGGTAGAGACCGTGAAGGCCGAGGGCGTGAACGGCGAGACTGCATTTGTCACAGGAGAGATGACGGAGGCAGAGCTTTCCGCAGCCGTTGAGAAGAGCGGCGCAGCCATGATCAAGAGGATCCGGCTGAACTAGAGAAAATCACGATTCATCGCGGGTTCGTTCATGAAGCAGGCGGGAATCGGTGTTCATTTTAAATGATAAGGAGACAAGAGAACCATGCTGGTAGTAAAGAAGTTCGGCGGTACGTCGGTTGCGAACAAGGAGCGCATTTACAACGTAGCAAACCGCTGTATCGAGGAGTACAAGAAGGGAAATGATGTGGTAGTGGTACTTTCCGCTATGGGTAAGTACACGGATGAACTCATTTCCATGGCACAGGATATCAACCCGAATCCGCCGAAGCGTGAGATGGATATGCTTCTCACCATCGGTGAGCAGATGTCGGTAGCGCTGATGTCCATGGCGATGGCAAACCTGGGCGTTCCGTCCGTTTCCCTGAACGGATTTCAGGTGGCAATGCACACGACCTCGGTTTACAGCAACGCAAGGATCAAGCGGATCGACTGCGAGCGTATCCGGAACGAGCTGGAGCAGCACAAGATCGTGATCATCACGGGCTTCCAGGGCGTGAACAAGTATGATGACTATACCACTCTGGGACGCGGCGGCTCCGATACTACCGCAGTAGCTCTGGCAGCTGCGCTTCATGCAGATAAATGTGAGATCTTCACCGACGTTGACGGTGTTTACACCGCAGATCCGCGGATCGTAAAGAACGCGCGCAAGCTGGATAAGGTAACCTACGACGAGATGCTGGAGCTGGCAACACTGGGTGCAGGCGTTCTGCATAACCGTTCTGTAGAGCTGGCAAAGAAATACGGCGTACAGCTGGTTGTACGTTCAAGTCTGAATACAAATGAAGGAACCATTGTTAAGGAGGGACACAAGATGGAGAAGATGATCGTAAGCGGAGTTGCATGTGATACCGACGCCGCAAGAGTAGCAGTGATCGGGGTTAAGGATGAGCCGGGTATCGCATTTAAACTGTTCAACGCACTGGCCAAGGCCAATATCAACATCGACATGATCCTCCAGTCCGTAGGACGTGAGGGAACAAAGGATATCACCTTCACCTGCAGCGTTGCAGATGCGGATGAGGCAGCTAAGATCATCGGTGAGAACATGGAATGCCAGTCCATCGATGTGAACAAGGAGGTTGCCAAGGTTTCCATCGTCGGTGCCGGCATGCAGACAAATGCAGGTGTGGCTGCGAAGATGTTCGAGGCACTGTATGATGCCAACATCAACATCCGCATGATCTCCACTTCCGAGATCCGAGTAACCGTCCTCATCAATGAGAAGAATACCGAGCGCGCCATGAACGCGATTCATGATAAGTTCGATCTGGGCAATAATTAGTCTTTCATGGGACGGTTCTTTCGGAACCGTCCCGTTTACTATGTGCGTGATAAAAGATGCCGGGCGGGCATCGTGCCTGCACGAATGCTCATTTGAGAAGGCAATGGGCCATGCGGACAAGTGCGTTTGCCCATACGGCGAATGCTGTGACATCGAGCGAAGAGAGATGCCACCCAACGCGACAATCGAGTAGGAGAAGGAGGTCGTGGAAATGAATGATTCGAAGCGTACAGATTACATCTCCTGGGATCAGTACTTCATGGGGATCGCCCTGCTTTCCGCAGAACGGTCCAAGGATCCCAACACACAGGTCGGAGCCTGCATCGTGGGTGAGGATAACCGTATCCTTTCCGTAGGCTATAACGGAATGCCGCAGGGCTGCGAGGATGACGATATGCCCTGGGGGCGTGACGGTTCGGCCCTGGATTCCAAGTACATGTTCGTCTGCCACGCAGAGCTGAATGCGATCCTCAATTACCGGGGAACCGGCTCCATGAAGGGTGCGCGGGTGTATGTCACCCTGTTCCCCTGCAACGAATGTGCAAAAGCCATCATTCAGAGCGGCATCACCGAGGTGGTCTACCGCGAGGATAAGTACAGCGACTCCGAGTCAACGATTGCCTCGAAGCAAATGTTCGACCGTACGGGCGTAAAGTATCGTCAGCTCGTACCGGCCGGAAAGCAGATCACGCTGAGCATCTGACGTGACGTGACCGGACATCCTGACAGGCAGGTGGGACAGATGCCCGTGTGCATGATGCCGGGGACAAAGGTATTCTGCCCCGGTCGATGATACTATCATCATATGTATTATGAGAGTGAGAAGACATGGTACAGGAAAAACGATTTAAAGTGAATATGACGAAGGAAGCACTCACCAACTTTATGTTAACCTCCTATTACAGCAGGTTCGGTGGGTGGTTCAGCATCCTTCTGGGAACCGGCGGGATCGTGATGGTGGTAAGGGAGCTGTTCTTCAAGGAGAAGCTGAATGTGCCGAGCCTTGTGGCATCCGCCTTTATTGCGCTGCTCTGCCTCGTGGTCAATCCCCTGATGCTCTGCAGCCAGGCGAAGAAGGCCATGAAGACCAATCCGGTGTATCAGCAGGAGCTTGAGTATGTGCTTGTACCCGAATGTCTGCATGTTACCATGGGAGATGAGCATCTGGATCTGGCCTGGGATCTGGTCTACAAGATCAAGATGACGAAGACCATGGCTGCGATCTATACAAGCAAGATCAACGCCTATGTCTGGCCCCTGTCGGAGCTGGGAACGGACCAGCAGGCGATCATGTCCCGGGTGGTACAGTATACCCAGCCGTACAATCCGATCCTTTCAAAGAATCTGAAGAAATTCCGTTCGAGGGATATGTCCGAGTAGAGATGCTTCCCCTCATTCAGAAAGATACAGGTGTAAAATGGAACAGACAGTAGTGGAAACATACAGCCCGGAGGAAACCTTCGTCTTTGCCCGCTCCCTTGCAGAACAGGCAAAGGGCGGTGAGGTATTCTGTCTGGACGGAGACCTGGGAGTCGGAAAGACGGTCTTTGCCCAGGGCTTCGGCGCGGGACTTGGGATCACGGAACCCATGGCCAGCCCTACATTTACCATACTGAAGGAATATCATGCGGGAAGACTGGCGCTCTATCATTTCGATGTGTATCGGATCGGTTCCGAGGACGAGATGGAGGAGGTCGGCTTCTATGATCTGGTGGGTCAGCCGGAGGGCGTGTCACTGATCGAGTGGTCCCGCCTGATCGAAGGGATCCTTCCGAAGGACGCGATCCGTGTGACGATCGAGAAGGAGCCGGAGAAGGGCTTCGACTATCGGCGGATCACTATGAATTCATAGAAACGGTTTACATAATGAAAGATAAAGAGTCGGATGACAATTTGAAAAGCGAAAAGTCGGAAGAAGCACAGGCTTCTTCGGGGCCGGATCGGAAAAGACACCGCGGGAAAAGTAAGGTGAAGAGGATCATTCTTCTGACCTTGGCAGCGGTATTTGCGGCGATCCTTATCGGCGGAGGAATCTTCCTTCTGACCTATCAGCATTCGGGTGATACTGCATCCCATGTTATGGTATCCGATGGTGTGGTCGTTATTTCCAGGACGGATTACGGATACTTCTTTGACGGACCGTCCGACGGACAGGCGCTGATCTTCTATCCCGGAGGCCGGGTGGATGAGACCGCTTACGCGCCGCTTCTTCATAAACTGGCAGAGGGCGGCCTGGATGTGTGCCTTGTGAAAATGCCGTTACATTTTGCATTCTTTGGCATAGATAAGGCGGATCAGGTGATGGAAATGTACGACTATGACACCTGGTATATCGGAGGTCATTCCCTGGGCGGGGCCATGGCAGCGCGCTATGCCTCCGGTCACGGGGACACTCTGAAGGGTCTGGTTCTCCTCGCGGCCTACACGGTGGATGAGATCGGAGACAGCCAGAAGGTGCTTCTGATCCGCGGATCGAATGATACTGTACTGAACATGAAGAAATATGATGAGGGACGGAAGCTGATCCCCGGAAATGCGCAGGAGCTCGTGATCGAGGGCGGAAATCATGCGCAGTTCGGTGACTACGGAACTCAGCGGGGAGACGGAGAAGCAACGATCTCTGCCGAGGAACAGCAGAAGCAGACCGCAGATTTCATCCTGAGGGAGCTGATCCCGTAGGAAGCGCAGAGAGGCAGAGAGACGCAGCATGAAATCTCGAAGGGATCTGATCCTGTGGAGAATGACCGGGGATGGAGCTTGAAAATGTTCGGGATGAAGCGTAGCAGCATTCGGTCCGGCATTATATGGATATAAGTTACTTGGAATTCAGGAGGAAGGCTTTGTAATGAAGATCATAGCATTTGACAGCTCCGGCATGGTTGCGTCTGTAGCCTACGTGGTGGACGGCGTGCCGGTTGCAGAATATACAATGAATCATAAGAAGACCCATTCACAGACACTGCTTCCCATGCTGGACAGGATCGTGCAGGATGCGGAGATCGACCTGGACGGGATCGATGCCATCGCAGTGGCAGCGGGACCGGGCTCCTTCACGGGACTCCGGATCGGAGCGGCTACAGTGAAGGGACTGGGGCTTGCGCTGGAGAAACCGGTGATCCCCGTTCCCACCTGCGAAGGACTGGCATACAATCTCAGCACCGGATATTCCGCTATGCCCGGGGAGAATCCGAAGAGTAAGACCGGATATGCTCCCGGACTTGTGGTTCCCATCATGGATGCGCGCCGTGGACAGGTGTATACAGGTGTGTATCGTGTGAGCGGATGTGCGGGACAGAATGAAAATGTCTCTCAGGAGGAAGTAAAGGACCTTTGTGTGCCGGAGGTGCTTCTTGATCAGACCGCCTGCGCCATCGAAGAACTGCTCGATAAGCTGGCGGAATTCGGAGAACCCGTAACCTTCCTCGGAGACGGAGTGCCTGTATTCCGGCAGGTGATCAGGGAGAACTGTAAGGTTCCCTTCACATTTGCAGCACCGCAGAATGCGCTCCAGCGGGCGTCATCCGTCGGCGCACTTGCCGAGGCCTATGTGAATGCAGAAACCGTTACCGTTGCTTCCGGAGAAACCTCCGGACGAGTGCGGTGTCTTCTTCCGGTGGATGAATTCAAGCCCATTTACCTTCGGAAATCCCAGGCGGAACGGGAGCATGAGGCAGCGGCCAAGGCACGTCAGGCACAGGATCTGACCGATGTGGCTGCCATGGAGAAGGAAATGTTCTCCGATGCCTGGTCCGTCGAAGCATTGACTGACAGTATCCGTTATCCCTATAACCATATCCTGCTCATTTCCACGGAGGGTGAGATCCGCCCGCTGGTATCCGAGGAGGATGTGGCTGATTCCTTTGTGGTAGGCGAGGAAGAGCAGAAGACTGCAGGATATCTGATCTATGCAGATCCCTCGGAGGAGGCGGAGCTGCACCGCATCGCCGTTCGCCCCGAGTATCAGAGACGTGGTCTCGCCAGGAAGCTGATGGCGGAGCTGCTGAGACGCACAGGGCATCTGACGCAGGAGCAGTCCGGGTCTGCCCGTTTATCTGTAGCTGCGGAGGGAGCTGAGCTGACGTCGGTGACGAAGAGTATTTTCCTGGAGGTCCGTGCCGGAAATGAGGCTGCGATCGCGCTGTATTCCACCTGCGATTTTCAGGAGATCGACAGAAGAAAGAATTATTATCATGATCCCGACGAGGATGCGGTGATCATGAAGAAATAGGAATCTCAGGAGGATTCCAAAGGACTGAGGTCCGACCTGCATCGGTGTTTGAGATGTTATGAATCCGGATGTGAGCGCCATGCTCCGGCATGTAAATCCGGGATTCGCGAAAGAAGTGACAGGACAGGGAGGTAAGAATTAGATGTTGGATATATGTTTGCTTGGCTGCGGCGGAATGATGCCGCTTCCCAACAGGGCCCTCACCTCCCTTATGGTGCGATATAACGGAAGTACGGTGATGATCGACTGCGGAGAAGCGACCCAGCTGACAGTGCGCCGGCAGGGCTGGAGCTTCAAGGCCATCGATGTGCTTCTGGTGACACATTTTCATGCGGATCATATCAGCGGTCTTCCGGGGCTGCTTCTTACCATGGGAAATGCGGACCGGAGCGAGCCGCTCACCATCGTAGGGCCGCCGGGAGTGGGGCGGGTGGTGAATTCTCTTCGCGTGATCGCACCGGAGCTGCCCTTTGAGATACGGTTCATCGAACTACATGACAAGGAAGAGATACTGGATCTTGTGGGACTTAAGATCACGGCATTTCGAGTAAACCACAACATCACCTGCTACGGCTACAGTATAGATCTGGCGCGGAGCGGGAAGTTTGATGTGGAAGCGGCAAAGGCTCTCGGACTTCCGGTGCAGCTGTGGAACCCGCTTCAGAAGGGGAACACCGTAACCTACGAGGGGAAGGAATATACCAGTGACATGGTGATGGGCGCAGACCGGAAGGGGCTGAAGGTGACCTACTGCACGGACACGCGGCCGACCCGGTCCATTTTGGAACACGCGGTGGGTTCGGATCTCCTGATCCTTGAGGGAATGTACGGCGATCCGGAGGATGAAAAGAAGGCTCATGAGAAGAAGCACATGACCATGTATGAGGCGGCGGAGATCGCAAAGGAAGCAGACGTGGAAGAAATGTGGCTGACACATTTTTCACCGTCCCTTGTCAAACCGAAGCAGTACCTGGATGCGGTGCGGGAGATCTTTCCACGGACGGAGATGGGCAAGGACCGGATGACGAAGGTCCTGAATTTCGAAGACGAAGAGAGCTAAAGTAGATATAGAGGAGAACCGGCTGAGAACTGCGGGCAAAGCCCCTGCAGATAACATAGATCCGAACGGAATGCACACAGGCATCGGGTGGCGAAAGTCATCCGGTGCTTTTTTATACGAGATAAGGGTACCAGGCGGGGAACGTCCTCTCTTTCAGTGGATTTCAGTGCAAAAAAAGTTTTCCGACGTGGCGGTAGAATGTGTACATCAGAAGAAACAACCAATCAAATCAAAAGAGAGGAGAACAATTATGAGAAAAATGAGGAGAGGTATCAAATGGATGGTCCCGGCGATGGGGCTGGCACTTACGCTGGGCTTCGGAGCAGGCAGGGCGGAAGCGGCGAGCTTTGCTGAGACCGGAAAGAATTACACGCTGTCTGACGACGGAGTTCTGACGGTTACCGGAAATGCGTTCACATGGGAGGATGTTTCCCAGGATAACCGGAAGCTCGTGTACAAAATGGTATTCTCAAAGAATATCAATACGGTTCGTTCGGATATGACCGCGGATCGGTATAATGACCAAACGATAAGTAGGCAGTATCCGAATCTGAAGACGATCGTCGTTGAATCCGGAGTTACCACCATCGGTAACAGCGCATTTCGAAGCCTTAATGTCACTGACGTAAAGCTTCCGTCGACGGTGGATTCCATCGGAGCGTGTGCGTTCTACGACTGTGATAATATCACAAGCATTTCGGTTCCCGAGAAGGTGACCCTGATCCAGGATTATTGCTTTGCGGAATCCGATTCTCTTAAGAAGGTTACACTTTCATCTGAAACGGAATCCATCGGTGATGATGCTTTCTATGAATGCCCCGCTCTGGATTCGGTGAATATTGAGAAGACAAAGGTTAATACGATCGGTGCATACGCCTTCTGCGAAACAGAAAGTCTGCAAAGCATTACATTTCCGTCGACCCTGAGTTCTCTGCAGAATGGTGCATTTAAGGAGTCCGGGTTAAAGAGTGTTACGATCCCGGCCAAGGTATCGGAGATTCCGTACGAAGCATTCGGATATTGCCTGTCCCTCAGCTCGGTAAGCTTCCCGAGCGGACTTACCTACATCGGCGAGGACTCCTTCCGGAAATGTCCGATCAAGGAGATCACCTTCCCGGCCAAGCTGAATACCATCGGCGAGGAAGCCTTCAGGGATACATCTCTCAGCAAGATCACATTTTTGGGAAAGACTCCCGTGACAAATATTCGTTATGACGCTTTTACAAATGTCAGAGGTGCAAAGGGATACTATCCTGCAGGCGGCGACTTTAACTCGCTGAAGGAGAATTTCACCAACGGCTACTACTCAGATATCACCTGGAGCGCTACCGGTTCCACAACTAAGGCCGGCTGGCAGAAGACCGGCGGCAAGTGGTGGTATCGCACAGCCAACGGCGGATATCTGAAGTCCACATGGAAGCAGCTTAGCGGCAAATGGTATTACTTCGACGGCAGCGGCTACATGGTAACCGGCTGGAAGAAGCTCAGCGGTAAGTGGTATTACTTCGGAAATGACGGCGTCATGAGAAACGGCTGGCAGAAGATCAGCAGCAAATGGTATTACTTCAAGGACGGCGCTATGAAGACCGGCTGGCAGAAGCTCAGTGGCAAGTGGTATTATTTCACAACCGATGGCTGCATGGTAACAGGCAGCAAGAAGATCGGCAGCAAGACCTACCGCTTCAGCAGCGAGGGTGTATGCCTCAATCTGTAATACAGGAACAGTAATAAAGAGACAATAATATAGAGACAATATCATAAAACAATATCGCGGGCACAGATATAAGCAGGCACCGGGTGACCAAGGTCATCCGGTGTCTGTGCGTCTAGCCCTTCGTCGGGCCCTTGCGGTAGCGGCCGAAGAATATGCCGTCATCTACATATTTCTCTGTCTCGGACACCCACATGGGGAATTTGCCGGTAGCGAGAGCGGTCTGGCCGTTCAACATACCGGTGTGGAAGGACAGATGCCGATACTGCCGGAGTACCAGTTCCATACGGGTAAGCCGGCAGTTTTTCGGTTTCTCGTACAGCATGTCGTCCGTCAGGGAATCCAGGTAGTCCAGAGTCTTCTTCTCAACGGCATCCAGATAGTCCAACAGCTGCCGGTCCGACAGCACCACACTTGTGGGGTTGTCCGGATTGTCCATGCCTTCTTCGTGAAATGCAGGTTCCTCATATGCGTTGGGGTTAATGAACCATTTGTCGGCGGAATGAAGGGCGTGGTAGGCCCACCGCCAGCAGGGGGCTCCGCAGCAGAGGGCGTCCCGGTCGTAGGTCTGGATCGAGGTGCGGATGTTCAGAAAGTTCGGTACTACCGTGTCTTTAATGATCATGCAGAGTTCGTTCATAATTGTATCCTCCTTATACTGTACGGATGATGAGCCGGCCGGACATGATCGTATGTCCGCCTAACGAATGCTGAAGCGTGTTGCTGTATCCGGCGCAACTATGTGGCTCAGTATTTCGTTGCTTATTTATGGGGTTGATTTTTCCCGGTTCACTTAGTATAATAGCATCAGATATCATATCAGTAAAATTGAAATAAACGAACGAAACGTTCAATATAACTGATTCAAACTCCCGATATTAAGGATAACGATGCCGTTCAGGACGGAAGAGATTCCGGAACGGAAAGGAGGGAAAACATATGACCATCACGCAGCTTACCACATTTTTAAGAATCGCAGAGGAGGGCAATTTTACATCTGCTGCAAATTCCCTTGGTTACGCACAGTCTACGGTCACCATGCAGATCAAGCAGTTGGAGGAGGAGCTTGGAGTGGTCCTTTTTGACCGGCTGGGGAAGACCGTGTGTCTCACCTCGGCAGGCGAGCGCCTCAGGATCTACGCCGAGAAAATGCAGCAGCTGGAGCGTGAGATCCTGGCAGATGTGCCGGCGGCAGATGAGCCCACAGGCATGCTGAAGCTGGGAGTATCCGAGTCTCTCTGTTATGACCGGTTCCCTCAGAAGCTGCTCAGCTATCGTGAGGCATATCCCAGGGTGGACCTTCGGCTTCAGTTTGTGGATCACGATACATTTCCGGAGCTGCTGAAGAAGGGCGGGCTGGATCTGGTCTACACGCTGAATCCTCTGATCGAGAGGGAGGACCTGGTGCTGCTGTATAAGAAGGAGGAGACCCTGGGCTTCTATGTGAGTCCGGAGCATCCCCTGGCTGGAAAGAAGCGTGTGACGGAGGAGGACCTGGCGGACACGCCGCTTCTTGTTACGTCCCACAGCTGTAATTTCCGGAAGCTGCTGCTGAAGGATCTGGAGGGGGCGGGCATCACGCCGCGTCTGGCACTGGAGACCAGCAGCAAGGAAATACTGAAGCAGTTCGCCATCAATCAGCTGGGAGTGGCATTTATCCCAGACATGTCGACGGTGGAGGAGCTGCGCAGCGGGAAGCTGGTGCGACTGAACTGGAAGGGAGGAAGCTTCCCCATCTACTCACAGGTGTTCATCCATAAGGATAAGCATGTAAATAAGGCGATCCTCGGACTGGTGGACCTGATCGCGAAGGAGGATGATGGCGGTACGGGAGAGAAGCAGACCGGGAAGAAGAGCGGGAAGCAGGCCGAGAAGCAGACCGGAGGGTCAGAAGAAAAAAGTAAGAAAAAACAGTAAGATAGATATTGACAAAATCAGATTCTCCTGATAACATATGAACAATCAATCATATGAATGAACGCTCATATGATGTAATTAGTTACTACGATAACATTAAAAGATACGAGACCGGTATGAACGTCGCAAATAAACTCAGTGTTTTCTTCGGATCAACTTAGAACGTTTACGCCGGGACGGCAGCGCCAACAATATCAGCAAAGATCAGGAGGAAAGAATTATGTATTGGAATCGGATTTCGTCAATGTATGACTTATTTGAAACAGCCTATAACGGCAAGGTATACCGCGGGACAGGGGCCTATGTTGGCAGTCTGATGAAGCCGACGGACACGGTTCTGGAATGTGCCTGCGGCACAGGGGCCATCAGCGTGGACATCGCACCGAACTGCAGAAGACTCATGGCCACGGACTTCTCCGAGGGAATGATGAAGCAGGCGGCGAAGAAGCTGAGACGCTTCGACAATGTCCGTATCCGCAAGGCGGATATCATGCATATCAAATGTCGCGACGCCCGGTTCGACAAGGCGGTAGCCGGAAATGTGATCCACCTCCTTCCGGATCCTGCCGGTGCGCTGCATGAGCTGGAGCGGCTGGTCCGCCCGGGCGGAAAGATCATCATTCCCACGTATATCAACATGGCGAAGAAGAGCGCGGGCCTGATGGTGAAGGCACTGGAGGTATGCGGCCTGCATTTCGAGCGGGACTTCGATCTGGAATCCTACAAACAGTTCTTCAGGGACATGGGATACGAGAATGTAGAATACCATGTGGTGGATGGCCGCATGCCCTGCGCAGTAGCGGTGATCACGAAGAAGAGTTTTCATCATAAAAAATTTGAAGAACGCCTGGCAGAATATGATGGAAATATAGCGGTTGCTGATTATGATTATGGTGAGCCGGTTGGAAAGGAGATCCTATGATCGGTTTCATGGTTCAGCACAAAATATAAAAAAGAATAAAAGAAAATAAAAAGAATAAAAAAGAATAAACGGAAACGTTGTCCTGAGGATTAACAAAAATAAAGACAAAAGCTTTATATACGCTTTACAAATAGACTTAACTGTGATATCTTATACTAAAGAAGGGAGGTGCTTACGATGGCTCAGGTATTAGTGAATTTTCGTCTTGAAGAAGAAGATAAGAAAGGTATGGAAGAAGTGTGCCATGCTTTGGGCATGAGTATGTCTACTGCTTTTACCATTTTTGCAAAAAAAGTGCGTCGTGAAAAAAGAATTCCGTTTGAAGTGTCAATCGATCCCTTTTATTCTGAAGAGAATATGGCGCATCTGAAAAACGTAATAGCAGATATTGAATCTGGCAAGGCTGTTCTGTCCGAACATGAACTGATTGAGGATTAGGCCTATGAGAATACTTTGGGATGAACGGGCGTGGGAAGAGTATCTCTCCTGGCAAGGAGATGATACGAAGACGTTGAAATGGATAAAGAAAAGAGTAGCTGGTTCCGAGGATTAATCGGAGCAGCTACTCTTTCTTTGTGGGTGCCGGATAAGGCTTCTTCTCATCCGTCCTTCCGAGGATGTAATCGATGCTGGTATGGTAGTAGTCAGCAGCCTTGATCAGCACTGCGGTGGGAATGTCATTTTCCCCGGTTTCGTATTTTGAATAGCCGGTTTGTGACATGCTAAGAATCTTAGCAAACTCAGTTTGGTTCAAATCGGCATCTTCACGCAGATTTCTTAATCGGGTGTATCTCATACGGGTGTATCCTTCATATCTGTTCATTAAATCTTCACAGATATCCTATCATAACCTGAAACATAGATTGGCTTGCCTTCCCAACCCTCAACACTTATAATATCACTTGAACATGACCATGAAAGAAGGAGCTGCCTATGGGCTTTCGTGTCAACAGATCCGTCACTGCACGGGGCTGGGGGAAATACCTGATCATGCACAAGGACCGGCATGTGGCGACCATTCGTGAGGATGGGTCCTGCACCGTGTATTATCCGAGCTTTATGCCATACAGCCTTTATTTGGAAAAGTCGGATGATCTGGATGCCCGTTTGAACAATTTGAATAATTTCTATTTCTGGTGTGCGTCACGGGTTCTGACCTTGGATCGGAAATACGCAAAGGAGATCCTGAACAGTATCGGCGCAACCCAGGCCACCACAGACCGGGAGCGGGCGGAGATAGCAATCTCCTATCATTGCCTTAGTCTTACGGATGTTTTTTGGGTGCGCTCTGAGCAGGAACAGCTTCAGTTCGAGGAGATCAGTCTGTATCGGAATTCGTTGGCCGGGGCTTTTGTGGATGTGAGCCTCAGAGGGCGGTCTCTTACTGCGGAAAATTCTGAGCTGATCACGGAATCTGAGATCGCAGGAGATGCCGCGACCTCCGGTGTGGCACCGAAGGCGTGGGTGAAACGTGACGGCACATTTTATCTGTTGAAGGATGGCGAGCTTCGGGATGTGGAGGCCGAGCTTGTGGCGTCAAAGATTGCGGATTGCTTCAAGGCAGAGCATGTGATATATGACGAGGACTTTTTTGATGGGCAGAAGGTGTCGCGCAGCAGACTTCTTACAAGTGAAGATTTTGGTATCGTGCCTATGGAGTACGTGGAGATATACTGTGTGAACCATGACCTGGACAGAGATACATTTGTGAAGAAGAAAGATGCTTATGCATATTACATGATGAACATCATCGATTATCTGGTGGGAAATACGGACCGCCACTGGGGCAACTGGGGCTTCCTGGTAGACCATGCGACGAACCGACTGACTCATCTGCATCCCCTGATGGATTTCAACAAGGCATTTCAGGCGTATGATATACTGGATGGGACGCAGTGCCAGACTGTATCCGGTGTGATGTCACAGAGGGCAGCGGCACTGAAAGGGGTGCGAACGGTCGGATTGAACCAGATCGCTGAAGTGAAGAGGGAATGGTTCAGGGATGAGAAGACATGGGAAATGTTCTGCCAAAGGCTGGAAGTCCTGCGTGCTGCCGAGCAGTCCTAAACGGCGTTCTGATCGTGAAAGAAGATCGTAAAAGAAGATCGTGAAAGAAGAATTAATTAGGAGACGACGGATAAGAATCATGACGGATAAAATTCAAGAACAAAGCGGAAAAAGAATCACCATCCTCGGCATCGAGTCCTCCTGCGACGAGACCGCGGCAGCGGTGGTGGTGAACGGACGGGAGGTGCGTTCAAATGTGATCTTCTCCCAGGTTCCGCTCCACACGCTTTACGGTGGCGTGGTGCCGGAGATCGCATCGAGGAAGCATATCGAGAAGGTGAATCAGGTGATCCGGAAGGCCATGTCGGATGCGGATTGCAAATGGGAGGACCTGGACGCCATCGCAGTGACCTACGGCCCGGGGCTGGTGGGCCCGCTTCTGGTGGGTGTCGGCGCGGCGAAGGCCATCGCCTATGCAAAGAAGATCCCGCTGGTGGGCGTGCATCATATCGAGGGACACATTTCCGCCAACTTCATCGAGCATCCGGATCTTGAACCGCCCTTCATGTGCCTGGTGGCATCCGGCGGACATTCCCATATCGTACTGGTGAAGGACTACGGCGTGTATGAGATCATCGGGCAGACCCATGATGACGCGGCGGGCGAGGCATTTGACAAGGTTGCCCGGGCCATCGGGCTGGGCTATCCCGGTGGACCGAAGGTGGACAAGCTGGCACGAGAGGGAGACCCCCACGCCATCGAATTCCCCCGGGCGGTGATCGAGGGTGCGCCCTACGACTTCTCCTTCAGTGGTCTTAAGTCTGCGGTCCTGAATTACCTGAACGGCTGTGAAATGAAGCACATCCCGTACAACAAGGCGGACGTCGCGGCGTCCTTCCAGCAGGCGGTGATCGACGTACTGTCCGACCGTTCTGTAAAAGCGGCGAAGGACCATGGTGTACGAACTCTGGCTCTGGCCGGAGGTGTTGCGGCAAATACCGGACTTCGCGAAGCCATGGAGCAGAAGGCTGCAGCGGAAGGCATCACATTTGTCTGTCCTTCCTTTATCTATTGTACGGACAACGGCGCCATGATCGGAGCGGCGGGCTATATTGACTACATGCGCGGGATCCGGGACGACCTGACGCTGAATGCGATCCCGGGGCTTCCCATCGGAGCGCGCTGATCTGTGTATACCAACAATAAAAGGAGCTTCTTCATTTCTGTAGGGGGCTCCTTTTTATCGTGGGAATTTTGTACGTTATTCGGCGTGTATCGTATCACATTTGGTTTGATAGAAGCTGTGTGGGGGTGTTAGGATAAAGACAGTTCTAACACTCGTGCTTCGGCTCGGAAGCGATTTCAGCAAGGAATCCATCAAAGGAATCTATTAACGGAATCCATCAAAGGAAGGCATCGGATATGAATGCAAATACAAATCCCAAAATGAATGTCATCGAAGCAAAAAAACTCACGAAGTATTACGGAAAGAGCAAGGGTATTGAAGGCCTGGATCTGGCCGTGGAGCAGGGAGATTTCTTCGGATTTATCGGTCCCAACGGCGCGGGAAAATCCACCTGTATCCGCACCCTGCTTGGTCTCATCCGCCCCACCGGAGGCAGTGCTACGGTGCTGGGGAAGGATATCGTGACCGGACATGATGAGATCCTGAAGAGGGTGGGATATCTCCCTTCCGAGATCAACTTCTACAGTGGTATGAAGGTGAAGGATGCAATCCGGTATTCCGCGAATCTGAGAAAGCAGGACTGCAGTGCGGCGGCAGCGGAGCTGGTGGAACGGCTGGATCTGGACACGGAGAAGAAGGTGGACGATCTGTCCCTGGGTAACCGGAAGAAGGCCGGCATCGTCTGTGCCCTACAGCATCAGCCGGAGCTGCTGATCCTGGATGAGCCTACATCGGGCCTGGATCCACTGATGCAGAGAGAATTCTTCCAGATCCTTACGGAACAGCATGAGAAAGGAGCGACCGTCTTCCTGTCCTCCCATATTTTATCCGAGGTGCAGGCACATTGCTGCACGGCAGCATTTATCAAGGACGGGCGGATCATCATTTCCGACCGGGTTGAGAAGATGGAGGCTACCGGAGCAAAGAAGGTTTCAGTCCGGGGTAAGATCAGCGAGGAGCTGGCAGCGGAACTCCGCCGCCTGGAAAGCAGTGAACGGGAGCCGGAAAATACAAGCGCGAAGGCCCCCGGCAGCTATACAAAGCAGTCGGAGCACGTGGTGACGGATCTTGTGCTGGACGGAAAATATGCAAGCTTCCTGTACAGCGGAAATATCTCACGTCTCTTGAAGCTGCTGGCGGAAGAGAAGCTCTGGGATGTCAGCATCACCGAGCCCACCATGGAAGAGATCTTCATGAATTATTACGAGTAATGCTTTGCCATGACATCGGAAGCAGAGATTATATAACGGCAGTGGGATGAGCGAGGGCAGTAATTATGGTAATTTTAAAAAGAGAGATTCTATCACAGAAACTAACGATCCTGATCTGGGGACTGGCCATCGGAATTATGGTGGGAGCCTGTGTCCTGATCTATCCGGAAATGCAGTCCCAGATGGATAACATCGGGGAAATGATGTCCTCCCTGGGAGGCTTTACCAAGGCCTTTGGCATGGACCAGCTGAACTTTGGCACCCTCACCGGTTTCTACGCCATTGAGTGCGGAAATATGCTTGGCATTGGCGGCGCCTTCTTCGCAGCCATCATGGCAGTGACCGCATTGATGAAGGAAGAGCGGGACCGCACGGCGGAATTCCTGCTGACCCACCCGGTTTCCAGAGTTCGCGTGATCACCGAGAAGCTGATCAGCGTTTTTGTCAATATCGTACTTATGAACCTGATCGTGCTGGTATGTGCGGTTCTCCCCCTCCTTATGATCGAGGGTGAGGTGGAATGGGGAGTCATCCTTCTGTTTCATTTTGCATTCCTGCTGCTGCAGTTTGAGATCGCAGGCATCTGCTTCGGTATCTCGGCATTTATCGGCAGATTCGGTGCAGGTATTGGCATCGGTGTTGCGGCTGTGTTCTATTTCATGAATCTGATCAGCAACATTTCCTCAAGTGCAAAGGCCCTGAAGTACATAACCCCCTATGGTTATACGGATGGTGCGACCATCGCCAACAGCCATCATCTGGAAGGCAAATACATGCTGCCGGGCATGTGCTTCATGGTGATCGGCATCGTGCTGGCATACGTGAAATACACCCGTAAAGATATCCGGGCGTAAGTAACGGATCGCTACGAATAGCCCAAACGGATATATTATGAATTTCTTCACATAAACGGGGACGGTTTCGATGAAAATATCGGGACCGTCTTTCCTCGTTCTGTGATATAATAGCCAGGGGATAGCCCGAACGAAGAGAGGGAGGGGCCCCCTGGTCCCGAGCAAAGCGAGGGATACACGATGCGAACAAAGTGAGCAGCGTACATCTGCGAAGCAGATGCATGGTTTTGCGAAGCAAAGACATGGTACAATAGCCAGGGGACAGCCCGAACGAAGAGAGGGAGGTGTCCTCTAAAGCGGGCGGGGACACGTGTACCTGATGAACCGGGAAGACTGTGTGGTAGATCATAGACAGTGACGCCGGTTTCACATGATCTGTGAAAGAGATTGAGCATATATGAAGAATAACGATAAGACGACTGAAAAGACAAATGTGATGCGGCTTCTGGATGCCGCCGGGGTAGAATATCAGAGTCACACCTATGAGGCTGACCCGACCCTCTCAGGAGAGCAGATCGCACGGATCCTGGGAGAAGAGGTGGAGAAGGTCTTTAAAACTCTGGTGACCCGGGCAAAATCCGGACAGTATTATGTCTTTGTGATCCCGGTGGCAACGGAGCTGGACCTGAAGAAGGCGGCGAAGGCCTGCGGAGAGAAGGCCATCAGCATGATCAAACAGAAGGAGCTGCTTCCCCTTACAGGCTACGTCCACGGTGGATGCTCTCCTATAGGAATGAAGAAACCATTTCCTACCTATATTGATTGGACTGCAGAATACTATGATACGGTATTCGTCAGTGCGGGCCGTGTGGGCTGCCAGATCGAGCTGGCACCGGCGGATCTGATCCGGGAGGCGAAGATAGAGACGGCGGAGCTCACAGCAGAATAATAAAACTGTTGCGTAATCATTCGACGGCTTCGTCGAATGCCAGCCTGAGACCACGTCTCATTCGGTTGAGTTATTGAATGGAAATGTTGGTGTGGCGGTAGAAACACGAGATAGGAAGATAAAGGGTGTCATGTGGTAAATATAAAGACGTCCACATGTAGTAATGAATACGAGGAGACAGGTATATGGTATCAGCAATCGTGCTGGCAGGCGGCAGCGGCAGCCGGATGAACAGCAGTACGGCAAAACAGTATATGGACTTATGTGGAATGCCCGTGGTGGCACATGCACTGAAGGCTTT